>NZ_CP061080.1:3710000-4910000 GCF_014495845.1 Aquibium microcysteis | reverse complement strand
ACGTCATCGGCCACCAGCTCGAACCAGCCATCGGCATCGCGCCGCATCGGCCGGTCGCTGCCGCCGAGCCGGAGAGCTAGGGCCTTCACACCCGGCGCCCAGAGACGGAACCGCACCCTGCCGCCGCCGAGGACCTTTGCACCCCACGAAGGCGAGGACGGATCGGGCCGCCGGGCCGCGGTCACGCCCTGGTCTCCAGCAGCATCAGCGTCCGGCCGCGCGCCGCCGCCGGACCAGCCACCGGATCGCCGGATACATCCGGATCGGCAGTGTCGAGGAGCCGCCGCCAGCCCGAGGGATAGGCTTCCGGAAGGGCGAAGTCGATGTCCTCGTAATGGGCGTTGAAGACGATCAGCAGCTTCCGGGCATCGGTGAACAGAAGCATGGCGAAGGCGCGCGTGTGCGGCTGGAGCCAGTCCTCGTCGCTCATCTGCTGGCCGTCGGCGCGCAGCCAGCGAACGCCGCTCGCGCCGTTCGGCCGCGGTTCGCCATGCAGGAAAAAGCGCTGGCGCAGGAGGGGCTGGTCGAGACGCAGCGCGATCAGCTTGCGCATGAAATCGAAGAAGGCCCGGTCGCGTTCGTCGATCCCCTCTCCCCACTTCAGCCAGTTCATCTCCGTGTCCTGGCAGTAGGAGTTGTTGTTGCCGCCCTGGCTGCGGCCGAGTTCGTCGCCCATCAGGATCATCGGGGTGCCCTGGGACAGAAGCACGGTCGCGGCGAGATTGCGTCGCATGCGGTCTCGAAGATCGAGAATCTCCGGATCGTCGGTCGGGCCCTCAGCACCGCAGTTCCACGACAGGTTGTGAGAATGGCCGTCGCGGTTCTCCTCGCCATTGGCCTCGTTGTGCTTGTCGTTGTAGCTGACGAGGTCCATCAGCGTGAAACCGTCATGCGCAGTCGCGAAGTTGACGCTCGCCCACGGACGGCGCCCACGCTTCTCGAAGTCGCCCGCAGAACCGAGGAGTCTGCCTGCGAGGTCGGAGGCGATGCCGTCGTCGCCCTTCCAGAAGGCGCGCGTGGTGTCGCGATACTGGTCGTTCCACTCTGCCCACATCGGGGGGAAGTTGCCGAGCTGGTAGCCGTCGTTTCCGGTATCCCAGGGTTCCGCGATCAGCTTGACCATCGACAGGACCGGATCCTGCCGCACGGCGTCGAGGAAGACGGCGTTCTGGTCGAAGCTGTCGCGGTCGCGACCGAGCGAGCTGGCGAGATCGAAGCGGAAGCCATCGACATGGCAGTCCTGCACCCAGTAGCGCAGCGAATCCATGACCATCTGCAGCACGCGCTGATTGCGCAGATTGACGGTGTTGCCGCAGCCCGTCGTATCGAAGTAGTAGCGCGGATCGTCGCCGAGGAGGTAGTAGCTGGCATTGTCGATGCCGCGAAACGACAGCGTCGGCCCCATCTGGTTGCCTTCGGCGGTGTGATTGTAGACCACGTCGAGGATGACCTCGATGCCGGCCTCGTGCAGGCGGCGAACCATCAGCTTGAAATCGTGGATACCGGCGCCGGGTGCGATGAACCGGGTGGCCGGTGCGAAGAAGCCGATGGTGTTGTAGCCCCAGTAGTTGGACAGACCGCGCTCGATGAGATGGCGATCGTCGAAGAAGGCCTGCGTGGGCATCAGTTCGATCGCCGTGACGCCGAGCTTGACGAGGTGATCGATGGTGCGCGGATCCGCCAGGCCGGCAAAGGTGCCGCGATACTGTTCGGGCAGCTCCTGGTTGAGCGCCGTCATGCCCTTCACGTGTGCCTCATAGATGATCGTCTCGTCCCATGGGCGGCCGGGGCGCATGTCGTTGCCCCAGGTGACGGCCGGGTCGACGACGACGCATTTCGGCATGACGAATGCCGAGTCGCGGCGATCGAAGGAGAGATCCTCACGGGGATGACCGATCCGGTAGCCGAAGACGGCGTCATGCCAGCGGATCTCGCCGCGCAGCTCGAGAGCGTAAGGGTCGAGCAGGAGCTTGTTGGGGTTGAACCGATGCCCGGCGGACGGCTCGTAGGGTCCGTGCACGCGATAGCCGTAGAGCTGACCGGGCCTCACGTCGGGCAGGTATCCGTGCCAGACCTCGTGCGTGAATTCCGGCAGTAGCACCCGCTCGATCTCGCGGCGACCGGTGCCGTCGAAGAGGCAGAGTTCCACCTTGGTGGCATTGGCGGAAAAGAGGGCGAAATTGACGCCCGAGCCGTCCCAGTGCGCCCCGAGCGGGAAGGGCGAGCCAGGCTTGATCTGTCCGTTGCGGCGCATGCTGCTCCTAGGGGCTTGGAGCGAGGACCACCACTGCGAGCGGGGGCAGGTCGAGCTCCAGCGAATGTGGCCTGCCGTGCCAAGAAACGGCGCCGGCCATCACAGGTTCCGTGGTACCACTGCCCGAGCCGCCATATTGCTGCGCGTCGCTGTTGAGGCGAACCAACCAGTTCCCCCCTTGCGGAGCACCGACCCGGTAACCCGGACGCGGCACGGGCGTCATGTTGCAGACGACGACGACGGGCTCGCCGCCGCGGCCGCGACGGACGAAGGAATAGACGCTGTTTTCGGCGTCGTCGGAGCCCAGCCATTCGAACCCCTGCGGATCGCAGTCGAGGTCGTGAAGCGCGGCGCTCGACCTGTAGAGCGCGTTCAGGTCACGAACCAGCGCCTTCAGGCCGGCGTGCATGGGATCGTCGAGCAGATGCCAGTCGAGGGACTGGTCGTGGTTCCACTCCCTCTCCTGACCGAACTCGCAGCCCATGAAGAGCAGCTTCTTGCCCGGATGGGTCCACATGAAGGACAGGTAGGCGCGGAGATTGGCGAAGCGCTGCCAGCGGTCGCCCGGCATCTTGCCCAGAAGCGAGCCCTTGCCGTGCACCACCTCGTCATGGCTGATCGGCAGGACGAACTTCTCGGAATAGGCGTAGACCATGCCGAAGGTCATCTGGTGGTGATGGTGCCGCCGGTGGATCGGATCGAGGCTCATATAGGCGAGCGTGTCGTGCATCCAGCCCATGTTCCATTTGTAGTCGAAGCCCAGTCCTCCATCCGCGACCGGCCTGCTCACGCCCGGCCAGGCCGTCGATTCCTCGGCGATGGTCAGCGCACCGGGGTGGCGCTCGAGGATGCGCTGGTTGGTCTCGCGAAGGAAGGCGATGGCGTCGAGGTTCTCGTTGCCGCCGTGGCGATTGGGGATCCACTCGCCGTCCTTGCGGCTGTAGTCCAGATAGAGCATCGAGGCGACGGCATCGACGCGCAGGGCATCGACGTGGAACTGGTCGAGCCAGTAGAGCGCGCTGGCCTGAAGAAAGTTCGAAACCTCCGTCCGGCCGAAATTGTAGATCAGGGTGTTCCAGTCCTGGTGGAAGCCGAGGCGCGGATCCTCGTGTTCATAGAGCGCAGTGCCGTCGAAACGGGCGAGCCCATGCTGGTCGGACGGAAAGTGCGCAGGCACCCAGTCGACGATGACGCCGATGCCGGCCTGGTGCAGGCGGTCGACCATCTGCGCGAAGGCCTTCGGGGATCCGAACCGGCTCGTCGGCGCGAACAGTCCGATCGGCTGATAGCCCCAGGAGCCCGTGAACGGATGCTCGCTGACGGGCAGGAACTCGACGTGAGTGAAGCCCATCTCCTGGACGTAGGGGATCAGAAGATCCGCCAGGGCATCGTAGTCCAGAACCTCGTTGGCGGCGCCTCGACGCCAGCTGCCGAGGTGGACCTCGTAAATCGAAACAGGCTGGTTGGTCGCGTGGCGGACCTCGCGCTGGCTCATCCAGCCGCCATCGCCCCATTCGTGGCGGGGCAGGCCGCAGACGATCGAGGCTGTGGCCGGCGGCTGTTCCGCGGCAAAACCGACCGGATCGGCCTTGAGCGGCAGAACATCCCCATGCACGCCGAGCACCTCGTACTTGTAGGTGGTGCCGATCTCCAGCCCGGGGATGAAGAGCTCCCAGACGCCAATGCCGACCCGCTTGCGCATCGGGTGGCGGCGGCCGTCCCAGTTGTTGAAGGGACCCACCACGCTGACACGACGGGCGTTCGGCGCCCAGACGCAGAAGACGGCCCCGCGGATGCCGTTCACCTCCGCCGGGTGGGCGCCCAGGCGCTTGTAGAGTTCGGCGTGCCGGCCCTCGCCCATCAGGTGCTCATCCAGTTCGCCGAGGATGGGGCCGAAGGAATAGGGGTCGTCGATCGTCCAGCTGCGCTCGCCCGCGGCAAGCCGCAAACGGTAGTCGAACCGACCGGTCCGACCGTCGAGCGTGGAGGAAAAGAAGCCATCGGAATGGACACGCTCGAGCACAGCCGCCACGGCGCCCGTAGCGCGGTCGACGACGGCAACCTCACCGGCCTCCGGAGCGAAGACGTTCACGACAAGGGGCGCGCCGTCGCCGCCGTGCATGCCCAGGACGACGAAGGGATTTCCGTGACGCGCCCCGACGACCGCCTGGATGTCGGAGTCGGAGGGGGCAGACGGATTGGCATTCGCCATGATCATGCTTCGGCTCCCGTGGCTTCGAGGAGATCGAGCAACCCGCGCAGCGGGATGTCGACCCAGGTCGGCCGGTTGGCGAGTTCGTAGCTGACCTCGTAGGCCGCTTTCTGGATCTGGAACAGGGCGAGCAGGTCGCGCTGGAAGCTCTCGTCCTCGACATGGGTGGGGCAGCCGGCGATCGCCTCGCGATAGGCGTCGAGGAACGCAAGGCTGGTTTCCCTGCGCCACCGCATCGCCCGCGCCCGAGCCCGTTCATCCGCGGGGATCGCGAGAGGTCCGCGCAGCCTCACCACATCGGCCGCGAGATAGTCGATCGACCGCAGCATGCCGGCGACGTCCACGAGCGGAGAGGACTTCGCGCGCCGCTCCTCGATGGTTCGGCGCGGTTCGCCCTCGAAGTCGATGATGACGACATCGTCCGCCGCGATCAGCACCTGGCCGAGATGGTAATCGCCATGGACCCGCGAGCGGGCACCGCCAGGCGCATGCTTCAGGCAGGCGGTCAGCCGCTTCTCGAAGTGCTTCCTCCGCGACAGGACGGTTTCGATCATCTCGCCGGCTTCGCCGTGGCGATCTGCCCCTTCCAGGGCTTGAAGCGCCTCGTCCAGATCGGCACGCGCGGCCGCGACCCAGCCTTCGACATCCGTTTTCGACGTGGGTTCCACGCGGAATGCCTCGTCGTCGGTATCGGTGGCGAGCGCCCGGTGCAGTCCGGCGGTGCGCCTGCCGAGCAGACCGCCGAGATTGAGGGGGAAGAAGAAGGGCTCCTCCTCGCCGTCGCTCGCCGAGGCGGGCGACGAGATCATGTCCTCATTCTCGAGGTCGCGCTGGAGCGCGGCCGAAAGGATGTCCCAGGCATCGCCCTGGTTGCGCACGAACTCGAAGGCCGTCGCCAGGACCGTCTGTTCCGCGCCGTCGGCCTGATGCTCGATCGAGCCGAGATAGGCCGGCATGTGGGCGAACCCGCCGACATTGGTGAGGAAGCGCGCCATCTCGACCTCGGGTTGGACGCCGTCGCGCAGCCTTCGGTAGATCTTGAAGATGATGGAATCGCCGAAGGCAACGGAGACGTTGGACTGTTCCACGCCGAGCGGACGCGCCGTGCCCGCATCCGCATAGACGTCCGGGCGCCCGTTGTTGTCGAAACGGACGGTGCCGCCGGCAACGGAGATGTCCTTGCCGTCCTTCATCGCGCCCAGCACCGCCTGGCCGAAGCCGTCGTCATGGGCGGCATCGACGAGGGCCCCGAGACGCGGCCCCTGACGGAGCTTGGCAAGCGTATAGGACAGGGTCGGCGCGCCGAAGGCGATGTTGTCCTCACCCCAGCGGGCGGAGAGCGGCATGAAGTAGCGCTGGATCTCCCCGCCGAAGTCGACACGGCATTCCGCCAGCAGGTGACGGCCGCCTTCGATCTCGGCGATCGGCTGGAGGGTGGCCGAACTGATCGTCCGGTCCTTGCCGGCGAACCAGCGCTGCAAGCGAAGAAACTGCGGCAGGGTTTCGGATTCGAGCAGCCGTCCGCCCGAGCCGGTGAGCGCCGTGGAGACGCGACCATCCCGCGTGGTGAGAGTGACGAAGTCCGGGAGCATCTCGGGAACCTGCTGGTGCCAGCGCGGCGCCTCCGCCTCGTCGGCCAGCAGCAGCCAGTAGAAGCCGAAGGCCGGGAGGGTGAACAGATAGGGCAGGTCGCCGATCGGCGGGAAGGGCGAGCGGCCGTTGAGTTCGATCGGCACCGCCCCCTTGAAGCGCGACAGATCGAGTTCGACGGCCTGTGCCTGACGCGAAAGGTTCGCCACGCACAGGATGCGATCATCCCCATGCTCGCGAACATAGGCGAGAATCTTGCGGTTGCGCGGATAGAGCAGGGTCATGGTGCCGCGCCCGAAGGCGGTGTGCTGCTTGCGCACCTGGATCAGCTTGCGCATCCAGTTGAGCAGCGAAGACGGGTCCCGCTGCTGGCTCTCGGCGTTGACCGCCTGATAGCCATAGATCGGATCCATGATGACCGGCAGGAAGAGCTGCTGCGGGTTGGCCCGCGAGAAGCCGGCGTTGAGATCGGGCGACCACTGCATCGGCGTGCGGACGCCGTCGCGATCGCCGAGGTAATAGTTGTCGCCCATGCCGAGTTCGTCGCCATAATAGACGATCGGCGTGCCCGGCATGGACATCAGCAGCGAGTTCAGGAGCTCGATCTTGCGTCGGTCGTTCTGCAGGAGCGGCGCAAGCCGGCGGCGGATGCCGAGGTTGATGCGGGCCCGGCGATCCTCCGCGTAGGTCCGCCAGAGATAGTCGCGCTCCTGGTCGCTCACCATTTCGAGCGTCAGCTCGTCGTGGTTGCGCAGGAAGATGCCCCACTGGCAGCCTTCCGGAATCTCCGGCGTCTGCCGGATGATGTCCGAGATCGGGTACCGGTCTTCCTGCGCCAGCGCCATGTAGATGCGGGGCATCAGCGGGAAGTGGAATCCCATGTGGCATTCGTCGCCATCGCCGAAGTAGGGCCGAGTGTCTTCCGGCCACTGGTTGGCCTCGGCCAGCAGCATCCGGTCCGTGTAGTGGGCGTCGAGTTCGGCGCGAATCTTCTTCAGGACCTCATGCGTCTCGGGCAGGTTCTCGTTGTTGGTGCCCTCGCGTTCCACCAGATAGGGAATCGCGTCGAGCCGCAGGCCGTCGACCCCCATGTCGAGCCACATGTGCATGACCTTCAGCACCTCCCGCAGGACGCGCGGGTTGTCGAAGTTTAGGTCGGGCTGGTGCGAGTAGAAGCGATGCCAGTAGAAGGCCCCGGCGACCGGATCCCAGGTCCAGTTGGATTTCTCGGTATCGAGGAAGATGATGCGGGTCTCGGGGAACTTGGCGTCGGTGTCGCTCCAGACGTAGAAGTCCCGCGCCGCGGAGCCCGGCCTGGCCTGCCGCGCCTTCTGGAACCACGGATGCTGGTCGGAGGTGTGGTTGATCACGAGTTCGGTGATCACCCGAAGCCCACGCCGGTGGGCCTCCGCCACGAAGGCCCGAAAGTCCCGCATGGTGCCGTAGGACGGATTGATCGAACGATAGTCGGCGATGTCGTAGCCATCGTCGCGCAGCGGCGAGGGGTAGAACGGCAGCAGCCAAATCGCGGTTACGCCCAGTTCCTGGATGTAGTCGAGGCGCTTCATCAGGCCGGCGAAATCGCCCATCCCGTCGCCATCGGAATCCTGGAAGGCCTTCACATGGACCTGGTAGATGATTGCGTCGCGATACCAGTCCTGCTGGCTGCGATCGATCGCGCCATCCATCGAGTTGTTGCCGTTCTTCATCAAGTGCTCACCGGTCCAAGGATGCGCCAGACCGCATAGGGCCGGGCATGGGGGTCGAGGGTCAGCCTGTGGTTCTTGCCATACCAGGCGAAGCTGTTGCCGTGCACGAGATCCTGGACCTCCACGGCTCCATCGTCCGGCAGACCGAACTCCCAGAGCGGGACTTCGAAATCGAAGTCATGCGGATTGTGGGGGTCCAGGTTGACGTGGAACAGGAGGTAGCTGCCCGATTCAGGCGAGCCCTTCGAATAGGACAGGACGTTCTCATTCGTGGTCCTGTGGAACCGCAGGGACGTGAAGTCGCGCAGCGCCGGGTGCTCCCGCCGCAACCGGTTCACCAGACGGATGTCGTCCTTGATGTGTCCGGGACGGTCGAGGTCCCAGTCGCGCAGCTGATACTTCTCCGAATCCAGATATTCCTCCTTGCCCGGCAATGCGGCAGCCTCGCAGATCTCATAGCCGTTGTAGATGCCATAATTTCCGGCAAGCGTCGCGGCCATGAGCAGTCTCGTGCGGAATCCCGGTCGTCCGGAGGTCTGGAGATAGAAGGGATTGATGTCGGGCGTGTTGGCGAAGAAGTTCGGCCGCATGTAGTGACGGCATTCTTCCCGGGTCAGTTCGGTCAGATACTGTTCGAGCTCCCAACCGAGGTTGCGCCAGGTGTAGTAGGTGTAGGACTGGGTGAACCCGGCCTTGGCCAGGCGCTTCATCACCTTGGGTCGCGTGAACGCCTCGGACAGGAAGATCACGTCGGGGTGCCGGCTCCTGATCTCGCCGATCACCCACTCCCAGAACGGGAAAGGCTTGGTGTGAGGGTTGTCGACCCGGAAGATCTTCACCCCATGACCGATCCAGTAGAGGAGGACATCGCGGAGCGCCTCCCACAGGGACGGTATGGATTCGCGATAGAAGTGGACGTTGACGATGTCCTCGTATTTCTTCGGCGGATTTTCGGCGAACTTGATCGTCCCGTCGGGCCGCCAGTCGAACCATTCCGGATGCTCCCGGATCCAGGGATGGTCGGGAGCGCACTGGATCGCGAAATCGAGCGCGATCTCGATCCCCTGGGCGGCGGCCGCCCGTACCAGCCGATCGAAATCGTCGATGGTGCCGAGTTCGGGATGGATGGCATCATGGCCGCCCTCGTCCGAGCCGATCGCATAGGGGCTGCCCGGGTCGGCGCCCGTCGGGGTGAGCGTGTTGTTGGGACCTTTTCGGTTGATCCGGCCGATCGGGTGGATCGGCGTGAAGTAAAGCACGTCGAAGCCGAGATCCTTCACGTAGGGAAGCCGCTCGATGACGTCCGCAAAGGTTCCATGGCGCCCGGGCGCGGAGGATTGGGACCGCGGCATCATCTCGTACCAGGCACCGAACACAGCCCGCTCGCGATCGACGATGACGTCGAGCACGCGCTCGTACCAGGTGAGGCTGTTTCGCGGCGCGAAGGCCCTCATCCGGCTCGCGGTCTCGTCGCTCAGAAGTAGCGCGAGGCGGCGCGCCTCATCCGCCTCCGCTTCGAGCGAGGCCGCCAGCTCACGCAACGCCTCCGCACCGGCAGGATCGCGCGGTTCACCTGCGGCCTCCCGCACGAGCGCTGCCCCCTCCAGCACTTCGAGGCTGACGGCCTGGCCGGCCTGGAGCTTCTTTTCCACGTCGCGGCGCCAGCCGGCAAACAGATCGCGCCAGCCGATGACGGTGTATTCGT
Organism: Aquibium microcysteis; assembly: GCF_014495845.1. NCBI lineage: Bacteria > Pseudomonadati > Pseudomonadota > Alphaproteobacteria > Hyphomicrobiales > Phyllobacteriaceae > Aquibium > Aquibium microcysteis. The sequence continues at coordinate 4,900,530 of NZ_CP061080.1, read as the reverse complement.
GATCGCCGATGTCCGGAAACTCGATCCTGCCTTGCCAGCGGTCGTTGACGTCGAACTCGAGCGGCGCCTCCGTCCACTGGTTCGAACCCTTGCGACGCCACAGCAAGGCTGCGTCCACGACGTCGTGCCCTTCGCCGAAGACGTCCGCCTCCACCAGAAACGGATGGCCCTGTGCCGCCTTCGCCGGGAACCGACCTCCGTCGATCTCCGGGTCGATCCCCTCGATCGCAATGCGGCGGTCAGCGAGATCACGGAGACGCGGGTCCATCGCGTTCCGGACGCCCCTGGCCGACGATCCAAGCGATTTACGTTGCGCGGATCTGGACATCGAGGTCACCATCCCCTCGACCGGTATGCCGCACGGGTGCGGCGGACGAACATCCAGCCTGCACCGCCGCAAGCCTGTGTCCCCGGGATGCATTCTTCTGCAACGCCCAGGCGGTCGATGGGGCGGGAAACGATTGCGCTCATGAAACAGTACCCTCCGTCCGGCAGACGTTGCCCAACCCCAACGGTCCCGAAAGGTTCCCGGCGCCCCGGTGCAAAGGCCGGCACTGCAACCGGAATTCCGTCGCAACCCCTGGAACAAAGTCCCACGGGAACGCGTTCCCGTATCGCGCGCAGTGCGCCGTCACGAGGAGGAACCGATGCCTGGACAAACCAGCCCTTCAGCCGAACCCCCGACGGGGGAACGCCCGAGTGAAGGCACGCCGATCTGCTTCGTTACGGAAGATGGATCGACTGTCTCGATCATGCTCGATCCTGCTCAGGCGCATGCAAATCCGGCAGAGGCGCTGATCAAGGCGAAGGACGTCGTCCGTTGCCTTGCGGATGCCTTCGGCCGCGCCGAAAGGCGCGTGTCGCTTCGTCCGGATGAGGCAGGGGCAGTATTCCGATCCTGGGCCTATCGATCCTGACCAAGACAGCGAACCGGCGCGGCCTGCGCGGAGCAATCCCCTCACGCCGTGCCGGTATCGCGCCCGTCGGATCCATGGGTATCCGCCTCGGTTTCCGACGCGGCACGGCTCAAACCGGCGGAAGGCGACCCCACCGATCCGCTCCGCGGCTGATCGATGCGACTGTCGCCTGCATCGGCCACAAGGCGCGCCAGGATCGCCCGGGCGGCGTCGAGGACGGTCTGCCGGTCAGGGTCGCCGCCGGCACTTGCAAGATGCAGTTCCACCGTGACCGTCTCGCCGTCGCCGCCCAGGAAGCGGACGGAGTAGTGCGGCGCAGCGGCGTCGCCGTGGCGGACGACCTCAGATGTGAAACGCGGCATTCGGCACCTCCTGCGGAACTCGGCAAGAACCCGCCCGCCGACCGGATGTTCCGACGAAGGCGCCAAATCGCATCGCAACAGGAGTGGCGGAGAGTTGCCTGAAGACCTGACCGAGTTGAACCTTCCGCCGGAGGAGACGGCGTTCTTCTTCGACTTCGATGGCACGCTCGCGGAGATCGTCGAGGATCCGGCCGCCGTCGCGATCGACGCCACGGTCCGCCACGCTCTCCACGCCTTGTTCGCCTTGTCCGGGGGCGCGGTCGCGATCGTTTCGGGCCGCGAGATCGACACGCTCGATGGTTTTCTGGCGCCCCTGCGTCTGCCGCTCGGCGGCGCCCATGGATCCGAGCGGCGCGATTCTTCCGGCCGGCTCCACAGGGTTGAAGCCGACGAACCGGCCATCGAGCGGCTGGCCGCGGAACTGGAGGACGTGGCGCGACGCCATGATGGTCTCCTCGTCGAACGCAAGCGCCTGTCGGTCGCCCTCCACTACCGCCGCCGGCCCGACCTGGAGAGCACATGCCGTGCCGCGGCCCGGGCAGCCGCCTCTCCGGGCGTGACGCTGCTCGAGGGGAAGATGGTCGTCGAACTGAAACTCAGCGGCCGCACCAAGGGCGATCTCATCGCGGACTTCATGGCGGAGGAGCCCTTCCGCGGTCGGCGGCCGATCTTCTTCGGCGACGACGTCACCGACGAGGATGGGTTCCGGGCCTTGCCGCAGTGGCAGGGAATCGGCGTGAAAGTCGGGCAAGGACAGACCGCGGCGGCACACCGGATCGCGGACCCCGCCGCCCTGCGCGCGTGGCTCCAGCGGTTCGCAGACCGGAACGGAACACGGCGGGTGGAGTTAGCGTCGTGAAGCGGACACAGGAAAAGAGGGGCGACATCGTGCGGGACGTGGAAGAATGAGCCGGTTGGTCGTGGTGTCCAATCGGGTCGCGGATCTGCGCAAGGCGACCCAGTCCGGCGGGCTTGCCGTGGCCATTGCCGACGCTTTGAAGGCCAGGGGCGGCGTGTGGTTCGGCTGGGACGGCAATACGCTTGAGGACGAGACGGAGAAGCTCGGGGTCGACCGGGTGGGCGACGTCGACGTGATCTCCTCGCCGCTGACGGTCGAGGACTACAGCCAGTACTACATCGGCTATGCCAACAGCGTGCTGTGGCCGCTCTTCCACTATCGCATCGATCTCGTGGACTACCGTCCGCAATATTTCGAGGGCTACATGCGGGTGAACGACAAGTTCGCCTCGCTGCTGAAGCCATTCCTCAAGCAACGGGACATGGTCTGGGTCCACGACTATCACCTCATCCCGTTCGCCGAACGGCTGCGGGCACTCGGCTGCCGCCAGAAGACAGGCTTCTTCCTCCACATCCCTTTTCCGCCGCCGGACATCCTCGCGGCCTCGCCGAACCACGCCTATCTGGTGGAGGCGCTGCTTTCCTACGACGTGGTCGGGTTCCAGACGTCCACCGACCTCAACAATTTCAACCGCTATGTCGAAGAGAACATGCCTGACTCGATGGGTCCCGACGGCGTGATCATGCATGGCGGCCGCACCGTGCGGGCGATACGCCTGCCGATCGGCATCGACGTGGCCCAGTTCACCGAACTGGCGGAGAAGACCTTCGAGGATATCAACATCGATCATATGCGGCGGGCGATCCTGGGCCAGCGGCAGATCGTCGGGGTGGACCGGCTCGACTATTCGAAGGGCATCCCCGAACGTTTCGAAGCCTTTTCGCGCATGCTCTACCTGCACCCGGAACTGGAGAAGTCGGTGACGTTCCTGCAGATCGCGCCGCCGACCCGCGAGGACGTGACCGCCTATTCGGAAATCCGCATGAAGCTGGAGGGCCTCGCCGGCTCCATCAACGGCAAGTTCGGCGACATCGACTGGGTCCCGATCCGCTACATCCATCGGCCCGTGCCGAGGCCGCGCCTTGCCGCGATGTTCCGGTCGAGCGAGGTCGGGCTGGTAACGCCGCTCCGGGACGGGATGAACCTCGTCGCCAAGGAGTACGTCGCCGCCCAGAATCCCGCCGACCCGGGCGTGCTGGTGCTGTCGCAGTTCGCCGGCGCGGCGGAGGAACTCGGCGATGCCCTGATCGTCAATCCGCACGACACCGAGGAGATGGGCGAGAAGATGGAACTGGCGCTGCGAATGCCGCTGGAGGAGCGACAGAACCGTCACGCCAGCCTGCTGAAACGCGTGAAAGAAAGCGACGTCGGCATCTGGATGTCGAGCTTCATCGACGAGCTCGAAGCCGCGGAGGCACAAGGCGGCGCGGCAAGCTGACACCCAGCGTTCGGCACGGACCCGCGGACGCGGCGCAGGGCCGCCTCGAACGCAATCGTGCGCCTTGACTTACCAATCCGGCGCGCAAGTCGGAAGATGGCCAAGAAATGGCGAAAGTTCGCGCCAGCCATGGAACAGGTGTCGCCTCCGCAGGTTTTTGGTGAGGTAGCAGTACCAGCCAATAACGGAGATCACGTACCATGCATTCCATCATTTATGTCATCGGTTTGATCGTCGTGGTCCTGGCCGTCCTTTCCCTTCTGGGTCTGGCGTAAGGAGAGCGATCGATGATTGACCATACCAGCAATACACCAAGCCCCGCAGCGGACGCAGACGCGGCGCGCGCGCGGCTCAGGCAGGAACAGGAAGCCGCGGGCCGCCAGTTCGAAAAGGGTCGCGATGCGCTCAAGGAGCAGGCAACCACCCTGGCCGAGGATGCCAAGGAGGAGGTTCGCGAAAGGAGCGAGGCCCTCAAGGGGCAGGCGGCAGACGGGCTGAAGACCTTTGCGGATGCGATCCGCAGCGCACGCGACGAACTGGACAAGAAGGACATGGGTCCGATCTCCGGCCTCGTCGGCCAGGCCGCCGAAGGTCTGGAGAGCCTGTCGCGCAGCATGCAGAACGCGTCGGCCGGCGAAATGCTCGACACGGTGCGTGACTTCGGTCGCCGCAACCCGGTAAGCTTCATCGCTGCCAGCGTCCTTGCCGGGATCGCCATCGGCCGGTTCGCCGGCGCGTCCGCCCAGCACCAGCACGACCGCACCGCGTCCACCACCCCACGCGCACCGCAGCCGCCGCGGCCTGCACCCTCCCCGCGTCCCTATTCCGCAGGGGACGCCGCCGGCGCGCCGACAAGCACTGGAGACTTCACATGAGCATGGATCAGGATCATCGACCGCTCGGCACGCTGGTGACGGACCTCGTCAACCAGATGGCCGAACTGGTGCGCACCGAGGCACGCCTCCTGCGGGCCGAGATGCAGGAAAAGATGAGCAAGGCCGGCACCGGCGCGATGGAAGTCGCAGCCGGGGTGGTGATGCTGCTGGCGGCGCTCCTGGTGCTTCTCCAGGCACTGGTGGTCGCCCTCGCCAATCTCGGGCTCGGGGCCGGCTGGGCCTCGCTGCTCGTCGGGCTGGTCGTGGCAGCCGTCGGCTACATGCTCGTCCGCCGCGGCACGACGAACATGTCGCCTTCGGAACTGGCACCGGAAAAATCCATGGCGCAGGTCCGCCGCGATATCGACGTTGCAAAGGAGCAGGTGCGATGACAACTTCGACCGAACATGAACGCCACGCGGAGGAGGTGCGCGCCCGCATGGCCGGAACCGCCGAGCAGATCCGGGACCGCATGTCGCCGGGCCAGCTGGTGGACGAGGTCTTCCACTACATGCGCGACTCGAACGGATCGGCCGCTGTGAACAATCTCGGCCGCCAGGTCCGCGACAATCCCCTCAGCCTCGCGCTGATCGGTGCCGGCGTCGCCTGGCTTTTCGCGGGGCCGCGGCCCGTGCGCCGCGAGTACTACCCCTATCCGGACGACGGCTTCGGGTACGACGGCGACAGCACCTTCTATCCCGAGCCCGGCATCGACGACGACGTCATCGGCAACTCCCCGCTTCGCGGCGCCGGCGCGCAGACCGGCGCCGGCGGTCTGGGCTATCTGGAGACGCACGACGACGGCAAGGACCCCGAAAGCTCATGGTCCGAGCGTGCCGGAAGCGCGGCCCACCGGGTTTCCGATGCGGGGAGCTCCGTCGCCGGAGCGGCTTCCCGGCTGGGCTCGAATGCCGCGGGCGCGGCCAGGCAGGCCGGCAGCCGCGCGGGCGCCTATGCCTCCGAGGCGGGCCACTATGCTGCCGATGCGGGGCGACAGGCCGCCCGGGCGGGACGCAGGGTGGGACGCAGTGCGGAACGCGCCGCCAATCAGGCGCGCGACGGCCTGATGGATGCGCTCGACCGGGAGCCGCTGATCGTCGGCGCCCTCGGCCTGGCGCTGGGTGCGGCCATCGGCGCCATGCTGCCGAAGACGCGGATCGAGGACGAGACCTTCGGCCAGACCCGCGACGACCTGAAGGACGAGGCGATGCGGGCGATGCGCCGCGGCTATGAGGGCGCCAAGGATGTGGCGGCCGAAGGCTATGCCGCGGCACGCAAGTCGGCGGACGAGGAGGGCCTCACGTCCTCCGACGGCACGCCTCTGGCCGAGAAGGTCGGGCACGTCGCATCCGCCGCCGGCAAGGCAGTGGGCGAGAAGGCTCGCGAGATGACCGGCGAGACCGGGAAGCCGGCTTCGTCCGGACCGGGTACGACCGGCGCTTCGGCTTCCGGAACGCCGTCGTCCCCCGCTTCCGGAACCGGGCCGTTCGGCACGTCCGACAAGCCCGCCGGCGTCTCGCCGGCTCCGGGCAGCGGCAAGACGGTCTGACGGAAGAGGCGACGATCGACACGACAAAGGGCGGGCTCCTCCGTGGAGCCCGCCCTTTTCTCGTCGACGGGTCGGGCGGACGCGATCCGGCAGTCGCCGGACCGGTCCCGCGTTACTCAATCCGCCATCGGCTTGCCCAGCGTGTCGGCGACCGTGGCGCCACGCTCGCCCATGGGCCGCTCCTCCCCGGTCGTCGTGTCGCGTGCGGTCTGGTGCTCCATCTCGGCATTCAGCTCGGCGCCGACGATCAGGATAACCGCCGAGAGCCAGATCCAGAGCATGAAGCCGATGACTGCGCCGAGCGAACCATAGGTGGCATTGTAGTCGGCGAAGTTCTGCAGATAGTAGGAGAAGCCGATCGACGCCATCAACCAGACCAGCGTCGCCATGATGCTCCCCCAGTTGATCCACCGCCATTTCGCAGGCTCGCGACTCGGCCCGAAGCGGTAGAGAAGCGAGATACCGATGATCATCATCCCCAGCACGAGGACCCACCGGCCCACGGCGATGACGATCTGGGAGAGGCCTCCGAGATTGAGGATGGCCAGAACGGCGGGCACGACACCGATCGCCGCGATCATCACGATCATGGCGACCATGAAGCCGAGGGTGAAGGCGAATGCAACGAGATTGAGCTTTACGAACGAGCGCTTCTCTTCCTCCTCATAGGCGATGTTCAGCGCCTCGAAGAGTGTCTTGACGCCGTTGTTGGCGCTCCAGAGCGAGACGGCGAGCGTAATTGCCAGCCCGATGCTGAGAGCGCTCGGATCCTGGCTGGTCAGACTCTCCAGCTGGCTGTAGATCAGATCGAGTCCCCCCGACGGCAGAACACCCTGAAGGAACTGGATCTGGCCGGCAATGGAAGTCGGATCCGCCACGAAGCCGTAGATCGACACGAAGGCGCCAAGAGCCGGGAAGATGGCCAGCATCAGGTAGAAGGCCGCGCCCGCAGCGACCAGCGTGACGCGGTCCTCGAGGACCTGCTGGTAGACGCGCCACAGAACGTCCTTCCACCCCCGTGCGGGTATCTCAGATGGCCAGTCCGCCTCGCGGCCTCGACCGGCTTCCGTTCGCTCGTCTGCAGGCATACCCGGATCTCCCTTCAACAATGGTGTCGGAAGGAAACCCTTCGTGCGAGGTGTTGTTCCTGTTGATGGAGTCTGCAGGCGTGGCGCGAAGGCCTAACGTCGCGCCGCGGGCGTCCCGTGCTTGCGAGGCGGTCGCTCATCCTGCCAGTCGTTTTCCCCGTTCGAACGCGGTTCGAGGTCAACCGACCTGATCCCACGCACGCCCAGGGATCCGCCGGGCGGAACGTCGGTGTCGGAGATGACCTTCGTCGCCTCGTCGTTACGTCGCTTTCCCGTCTTGCCGTCCGGTTCGTGAACCATCGTCCGATCTCCCTGTTCTTCGTTTGCGCGAAACACCCGCGTGGGGAACATGCGCGGCGGGCCGATTGTTCCTGAAGGACCGGAGAGACGCGGGCTGCAGGAGAAAACGTGATGGGTTCCTACTGGAAGAGCATGGCCGCGGAGGTGCTGCCGTCCTGGCTGAAGAGCCTTCGGGCTCGAAGGAAACAGACCCGCATGGAGGCACCTGCGGGACAAGGCCCCGACGTCGCGCCCCCGGCCGGCCGGGGCGACGGCGCGGCTGCGACCGGAGTGGACCCCGACCTTCGCCCTGGGGCTGGAACCCTCGAACACAAGGAACGTTGAGCAGCCGACGGCAACCGAGGGAGCACGCGCATGGAAACGGAAAACATCCTCTGGCTCCTGGTGGTAGCGGGCGGCCCGGTGCTGATCGCCATCCTGATCGGCTTCGCGCTCATGCGGAAGCGGCGCCTGAGCCGCACGGAACGCGCTGCTCAGGCGCGCGGCACGCGAGACGTCTTCGACGAGCGGCCGTAGCCGCTCGCCGCTTCGTCCGTGCACCGCGGGATGTCAGTCGATCGTGTGTTCCGCCTCGGCAACCGGATCGTCGGGCGCGATCCAGACACCATACATTTCCGCCAGCGCCCATGCACCCATCGCCAGCACGAGGCCGATGACGAGAACGAGCAGAATGGGAAATCCCTGCCTCCCCTGACGGGCGCGGGTTCCTGTGGTTTCGGTGTGGTGGTCCGGTTCGTGGGCCAATATCATCTCCGTGCAATGGTGCCGAGGGACCGGGAAGAAGCCCGGCCGTTCCTTCGTGGAACTCACGGCGCCGCATTCCGGTTCCGTGGCGGCCCCACCGGCGCGTAGAGGACGGCGACGGGCATACCGCCGCAATTCGTGAACGGTGCATCGACTGCGGCGGCTGTTCGCACGCGAGCGCGGCGTGTTAAACAGCCGGCGAACCGCTCACGAGATCCGCCATGACCCTCCCGGCGCGCCTGCGCACCCCAGAAGCGACGCAGTTGCTGCCCGGCGAGGTCGACCACCTGCTGATCGACGCGCTGGTCGCCTGGATGATCGACGGCGCGCGGCCGAGCGGTGACGCCAGCGCCATCATCGACGCCATCTGCCGGCGTGTCGTGGAAGCCGGCGTGCCGGTCGACCGGTTCGCGCTGTTCATGAACACCCTGCACCCCAACATCGCGGCACGTCGCTTCCGCTGGACGCAGTCCGGCGGGGTGGAAGTGAACGAGGTCCAGCTCGACATCTTCTCGCAGCAGGAATACTGGCAGAATCCGCTCCCGCGCGTCACGACGGAGGGCGTCTCGATCCGTCGGCGGCTGACCGATCCGCAGGCGCTCAGCGAATTCCTGATCCTCGCCGAACTGCGCGCCGAAGGGTTCACCGACTATCTCGCACAACCCCTGATCTTCACGACGGGAGAAACGCACGCCTCGACCTGGTCGACGAAGCACCCGCTGGGCTTCTCGCTCGAACAGATCGACGCGCTCGACGTCCTGCGTCGACCGCTTGCACGGCTTGCCGAAGCCTACCTGCTGCGGCTGAACGCAGCCTCCATCCTGTCGACCTACATCGGACGCGGCGGCGGAGAGCAGATCCTGCAGGGTCGGGTGCATCGCGGCGACGGAGAGGAAATCGATGCCGCCATCCTCTTCACGGACCTGAAGGATTTCACGCAGCTGTCGAACACGCTGTCAGGGCCGCAGATGGTGGCGATCCTCAACGACGCGTTCGACATCATGGTCCCGCCGGTAGAGGCGAACGGCGGCGAGATCCTGAAGTTTCTCGGCGACGGTTTCTTCGCGATCTTTCCGTATGGCGGAGATCGCACGATGGCGGATGCCGTCAAGGCGGCAAGCCGAACCATCATGGAGGGCGAGGCGCGGCTGGCCGAAACGGAACTCGGCAGGACGGTCTCGTTCCGTTCGGCGCTGCATGCGGGCCGGTTCCACTATGGCAACATCGGCGGTGCGAACCGTCTCGACTTCACCGCGATCGGTCGTCCGATCAACTACGCCGCCCGGCTGCTGACCTGCGCCTCGGACCTTTCGCTGCACAGGGTGGCGTCGGCCGAAGTGGCCCAGCACCTGTGCTGCGCCCCGCGCGTGGCCACCGAGGTGCCGTTCAAGGGCTTCGAGGGGCTGCAGAAGATCTACGTCTACTGATGCGCCGCGAGACGATCGTCGGTGCCGTCATCGCCGGCGGACTGTCGCGGCGGATGGGCGGCGGCGACAAGCCGTTGCAGTTGCTCGGCGGTCGAAGCATCCTCGACCATGTGCTGGACCGGTTCGCGCCGCAGTGCGACGCCGTGGTGATCAACGCCAACGGCGACGCCCGGCGACTGGAAAGTTACCGCCTGCCGGTCGTGGCAGATCCGGTGGCGGGCTTCGCGGGTCCGCTGGCCGGGCTTCTCGCCGCGCTCGAGTGGGCGTCCGCCAACCGGCCCGACGCGGTTCTGGTGGCTACCGTGCCCGGGGACTGCCCTTTCCTGCCGCGCGACCTCGTCGAGCGACTCTCTGCCGCTCGCCGGTCCGCAGGCGCCGAGATGGCGCTGGCATCGTCGGACGGACGGCCCCATCCCGTGGCCGGGCTGTGGTCCCCGGCCCTGCGCACCGACCTCAGGCAGGCACTGGAAGAGGAGAACCTGCGCAAGGTCGCCGCGTGGACGGAGAGGCATTCCATCGCGCGAGCGGACTGGCCGGTCGAGCCGATCGATCCCTTCTTCAACGTCAATACCCCCGGAGACCTCGCGCAGGCGGAGAGCCTGCTGCGTCTCATGCCTGACTGAGCGCCGGCGCGCACGATCGGATCGTCGCGCTGTTGCGGAGCAACGGAGCAAGCAGGCATAGAGAACCTCTCGCGGGGCTGCCTTTCACCCCGCCGACCGGCACCAGCCGCAAGGAGTATCCCGATGATCCCCTCGTTCAGATCGCACGGCCGCCTGGTCGTCGTCCTGCTGACCGCCCTGGTATTCTCGGCCAGTCTCGGCGCGGCTTCGGCCCTGGAGACGGTGCGCGTCGGCGTGCTGAAGTTCGGCACCGTGAACTGGGAACTCGATGCGATGAAGGAGGCGGGGCTCGACCGTTCGGCCGGCGTCGACGTGGAGATCGTGCCTTTCGCCGGGGAGGACGCGAGCAACGTGGCGCTTCAGGCCGGGGACGTCGACGTGATCGTCTCCGACTGGCTGTGGGTGTCGCGGCTGCGCACCGACGGCGCCGACTACACCTTCGTGCCCTACTCCTCGTCGGTCGGCGCGATCATGGTGCCGCAGGACTCGGCTCTGCGTTCGCTCGGCGACCTGAAGGGCCGCAAGCTCGGAGTGGCAGGCGGGCCACTCGACAAGAGCTGGCTGCTGATCCAGGGACTGGCCAGGCGCGATCACGGGGTCGACCTGGCGGCGGAGAACGACATCGTCTACGGCGCGCCGCCGCTGCTTTCCGAAAAGGCCAGGCAGGGCGAGCTCGATGCCGTGCTGAACTACTGGCACTACAATGCAAGGCTGGAGGCGAAGGGCTTTCGATCGCTGGTGGGTGCGGATGAAGCTGCGCGCGCACTCGGCGCATCCGGTCCGGTCTCGGCGCTCGGCTGGGTGTTCCCGGAGCGGTGGGCAGATGCCCATCCGCAGGCGGCCCGGGGCTTCGTGGAAGCTTCGCGTGCCACCAAGGCGTTGCTCGCCTCTTCGGATGCCGCATGGGAGCGTCTCGCGCCGCTGGTTCGTGCGGAAGGGGCGGAACTTCTGGCCCTGCGCGACCGATACCGGGACGGGATACCCCGGCGGCCGGCCGCGGAGGAGGAGGCCGATGCCCGGCTGCTCCATGGCGTGCTGGCCGAGCTCGGCGGAGAGAAACTGGTCGGCCGGTCGGCCGCGATGGCGCCGGGCACCTACTGGCCGCGCCTCGTCGGCGGTTTCTGACCGCCGGTGCGCCGCCGATCTCCCATCTTCTGGACCGCCTCATCGCTGGTGGGGCTTCTGGCACTCTGGTGGCTTCTGGCGCTGCCGGCCGATCCGCGCGTCTTTCCAGCTCCGCCCGCAGTACTGGAAGCCTTGCTGCGGGAAGCGATGTCGGGCGATCTCGCCCGCCACCTCGGCATCACGCTCGCCCGCGTGGCGGCAGCCTTCGTGCTCGCACTCTCCATCGGCAGCGGCATCGGCATCGCGCTCGGCACGAACAGGGGTCTCGACCGGCTGTTCGATCCCTGGGTGGTGCTGTTCCTCAACCTGCCGGCGCTCGTCGTCATCGTCCTGGCCTATGTCTGGTTCGGGCTGAACGAGGCAGCGGCGATCGGCGCGGTGGCCGTGAACAAGATTCCGAACGTCATCGTGACCCTGAGAGAAGGGGCGCGTGCGTTCGACCGCACCTATTCGGAACTCGCCACAGTCTACCGCTTCTCGTTTTCCAGCCGGATCCGAAACGTGGTGCTGCCCCAGCTGCAGCCTTACCTCGCAGCCGCCAGCCGGTCGGGGATCGCGCTGATCTGGAAGATCGTGCTGGTGGTGGAACTGCTCGGGCGGTCGAACGGAGTCGGATTCCAGATCCACTTGCATTTCCAGTTGTTCGACGTGGCCACCATCCTCGCCTACGCGCTCGCCTTCGTGGCGGTGATGCTCATGGTGGAGGTCCTTCTGCTGCGGCCGTACGACCGGCATGCGACACGCTGGCGGCGATCGGATGCTTGAGATCGAGATTGCGTCGAAAACCTACCGGACAAGCGGCGGACAGCCCTTGCTGGCCATCCAGGACCTGCAGTTCGCAATCGCCGACGGCGAGTTCGCCTGCCTCGTCGGCCCGTCCGGCTGCGGCAAGACGACATGCCTGCGCATCCTGCTCGGACTGGAGCACGACTACGACGGACGCGTCGAACGCGTCGGCGGGGATGCGCGCATCGGCGTCGCATTCCAGGAGCCCCGTCTGCTGCCGTGGCGGACGGTCACGGAGAACGTCCGTATCGCCCAGCCCGCGGAACTGCGCGAACGGCCGCTGGACGAGCTCTTCAGCCGGATGGGCCTTGCCGGATTCGAGCACTTCTACCCCGGCGAACTCTCGCTCGGACTCGCGCGGCGGGCGGCGCTGGCGCGCGCCTTCGCCGTCCAGCCCGGCCTGCTTCTGCTCGACGAGCCGTTCGTATCCCTGGACGAAGCGACGGCGTCCGACCTGCGCAAGCTGCTCATCGACGTCTGGCAGTCACGGCCAACGACGGCCCTGATGGTCACGCACAATTTGCGCGAGGCGGTGCAGCTCGCCGACAGGATCATCGTGATGTCGGCCCGGCCCGGTCGGGTTCTCGGTGAATATCCAGTCACGACAGAACGTGCGAAACGCTCGCCCGACCTGGTCGCAGCCATGAGCGCCGACCTCGCGTCGCGTTTTTCGGTTCTCGCCTGACGCCCCACGCCCCTCGTTCGGACATGCGAAAGGCCCCCGGCTGGACGCCGGGAGCCTTTCCACCGAAAGCCGGAGGGCGGATCCGCAAACGCCCCCGGCCTTCGATCACTTCACCCGTTGCTACTCCGCGCCGGTGCCACCGTCTGGAACCTGCGTCGCCGTATTGCCGGCGGTGGCGTCCTCGCCCGCGGCCCCGTCGGGACCGGACGTCAGCGTGGAGCCGGAGCCGGTCTCGGTGAGTCCGACCGTATCCGGTCCGCCCACCAGCTTGCTGCCGCTCTTGGCGGCGTAGTCCTCCCGGCTGATCCGTCCGGTGCCGCCGGTGTCGTAGAGGCCGAACAGAGCGAGGTGGAACTCCGTGAACTGCATCCCCTCGAGGCCGGTGCCCTCGATCGCATCCGTCTCGCTCATCACGCGCACGAAATCGTCCGCAGAGACGGTCGCGTTCCCGCCGAGGCTCTGAAAGGGCGCGGGGTCGGCGAACCAGGTACTGGACCCCGTCGCGTATTCCTCCTCATCGAGCGAACCGTTCTGGTCCGTGTCCCAGGAGACGAAGATGCCCCGGTAGAGTTCGTCGTCGCTCAGCCTCTGGTCCGCATCCGCATCCCAACTGCGGAAGACCGCGCGGCTTACCTGCTCGAATTCGTCCTGCGACACCTCCCCGCTCCCATCGGCATCGATATCGGCGAAGGCCCACTCGGCGGCCGCCACTGCGGGGCCGGCTCCCAGCGCGAGGACCAGCGCGAGGGCGACCGATCTCTTCGTGTGACTCATCCTGTCTTCCTTTCAGAGGTTCTCGATGTAGTGGAACCCGCAGTGCAAAGCGTTGTTCCAGAGAGATGACCAAGCCTCACGCCTCACGCCTCTTCTCCCGTCTCTCCGGCCTGCACCAGTTGGCGGCCCGCGAATGGCCGATCCTCCTTGGCCTCATGGTGCCGGCCGCCGCTGTCTGGGTCCTGCTCGAACTGGCGGACGAAGTGCGGGAAGGGAGTACGGACGCGCTCGACGAGGCGCTGCTTCTTCTGTTGCGCAATCCCGCGGATCACGCCGATCCTCTGGGGCCGCCGTGGCTGCAGGAGATGATGCGCGACTTCACCGCGCTCGGCGGCGTCGGTGTTCTGTCCCTGATCGCGCTCGGCGCCTGCGGCTATCTTCTTCTCGTGCGGAAACGACGCGCGGCGCTGGCGGTGCTGGTGGCGGTCGCGGGCGGCGTCCTGATCAGCCAGATGATCAAGGCAGGCATCGACCGGCCCCGGCCGGACCTCGTTCCGCACGGCTCCTACGTCTCGACCGCGAGCTTCCCGAGCGGCCACTCCATGATGGCGGCCACGGTGTATCTGACGCTGGCGGCGATGCTGGCCCGCGTCCAGCCGCGCTGGCGCAGCCGCTCCTACCTGATCGGGTGCGCGATCTTCATCGTCGTGCTCGTCGGGATCAGCCGGGTCTATCTCGGCGTCCACTGGCCGACGGACGTGCTCGCGGGCTGGAGCGTGGGGGCCGGATGGGCGATCGGTTGCTGGGTAGTCACCCTTTGGTTGCAGCGGCGCGGAACGGTCGAGGGCGAGGACGAGATGCCCGCTGCAACCGACGCGCCGCCGCGATGACGATCGGCGCTACTGCGCCGGCAACGGAGCCGGCGCGGGCGTCGCGGCATCGTCGGCGCCGGGTACGGTCCGGTTCGCAGGCATCTGCTCGTCGGTGACGGCGCCATCCGTCGTATCGGAGCCTTCACCCTCGTCCACCGGTGAATAGCCCGGAATCTCGCCACCGGTCGTCGCCTGCGGCGTCGGATCGGTATCGACCTGCTCCGGGGGTCCCACGCCTTCGATCAGACGATCCTCGGTGCGGTTCGGCAGCAAGGTGGATTCGGGAGCATCGGTCGGCGCGTCTTCCCCGCATGCCGCGAGCGGCAACAGGAGGGCGAGCGCGATCATGGCGCCTGGAATACGGTGCTTCGGTTTCATGCCTGGATCCTCGCGTATCAGCTCACCCGCTTTCGGGTTGCCCGCCCAACGGGGCCGCAGAGGACATGGTTCCCGCCTCGGGCGCGTGGATATGGGGCGCGTGGATATGGGAGGAACAAACGCAGTGCCGAGCCGTTTCCCGGCACCAACCACCCCCAACCGCGGAGACGACGAGATGGCCGAACAAGGCGACGCGAAACATGTCTGGGACATGATGGAGAACATTGGACTGTGCATGCTGGCCACTGCGGACGGACAGGACATACGTTCCCGTCCGATGGCGGCCTATGTCGACCATGACGAGCGGATGGTCTACTTCCTGACCGACGCGGCGAGCCACAAGGACGACGAGATCGCCCGCGATCCCGCCGTCTGCCTCGCCTTCGCGGATCCCAAAGCCAACAGCTACGTGTCCGTGAGCGGGCATGCGGAGATCAGCAACGACCGCGGCAAGATCAAGGAGCTTTTCTCGACACCCGCCAAGGCGTGGTGGGACGACGCCGAAGATCCGGCCATACGGGTGCTGAAGGTCCGGCCGAAAGACGCCCAGTACTGGGACGGACCCGGCCGGGCCGTCAGCTTCGCCAAGATGCTGGTTGCCGCAGCGAGCGATTCGAGGCCCGACATGGGCGACAACGCGAAGGTGCGGATGTAGACCGCATCGACGGGCGGCTGCGACGAAGCGGCCGCCCGTGGACCTCACCCGTTCAGGCAGTGGCGCGCCGGCGATCCCGGAAGTTCACCCTGCATTGCGTGCCACTTGCGCCGCCAATCGGGAGAAGGACGCGCCGCTCGACCCGTTGGCCTCCCGCAGGAAGCGGATGGGAAAGAGCACGGCGGCCACGTTCGCCGGCGACACCAGATCCGATCGGCCCGGATCCGACCCGGCGACCGCCTCCGCCCTTCCAAGCGCTGCATCGATCTCTGCCTCAGACAGGAGGTGCTTGTCCTTCAGCGCCTCGGCTATCGCCGAGACCGCGAGAAGCAGACCCTCAAGCTGGAGATTGGCTGTGTTCATGCGAAGTCCTCCGTTGCGTTGGGCGTCCCGTTTCGCTCTGCGCGTCGACGATGCGCAGGTGCGGCAGCGCCTCCGGGTGGTTCTCCTGCAGCCAGGCGACGATGGCCTCGCGGACGATGCAGCGCAGGGTGAAGGCGTCACCGGCATTCCGGGCACTGGCGAGCACGCGCAGTTCCATCACCTGCTCGCGGAAATCGGTGACCTGCACGGCGACCGTGTTTCCATCCCATAGCCTTGACCCGCGGACGATCCGCTCGACCTCCCTGCGGATCGCCTCCACCGGAGCGCGATAATCGAGGTAGATCATCACCACGCCCAGGAGGTTCGCCTCCTCCCGCGTCCAGTTCTGGAAGGGTTTCTCGATGAAGTAGGACAGGGGCACGATCAGCCGCCGCAGGTCCCAGATCCGCACCACCACGTAGGTGGAGGTGATCTCCTCGACATTGCCCCACTCTCCCTCGACGATCACCGCATCGTCGATCCGGATCGGCTGCGTGATCGCAAGCTGGATGCCGGCGAAGAGGTTCTTGAGCACCGGCTGCAGGGCGAGGCCGACGACGATGCCTGCCGCGCCGGCCGAGGCGAGCAGGCTGACGCCGTACTGGCGGATGCCTTCGAAGGTCATCATGACGGCACCGAGCGCGACGACGATGATCGCCGTGTCCGCCACCCTGAGCAGAATGCGCATCTGCGTGACGTGCTTGCGGGCGAGCAGATTGTCGTCGGTGTCGATCCTGAAGCGCTTGAGATGGGCGCGCAGCCAGAGATCCAGCACAACCCGGGCCGTCCAGGAGACGAGCAGGATGAAGCCGATCAGAAGCACGTGGCGGACGATGTCGACGCTGCGCTCTGTCAGCGGCGACAGCGTGGCGGCCAATGCGAGTGCGCCCATGAGAAGGGCGAGGCCGACAGGCCCCCGGACCCGCTGCAGCGCGGTGCGAACGAACAGGGATTGCGGGTCGAGGAAACGCAGGCCCCGACGCACGATGAGGACCCTGAAGGCCCAGGACAGGAGAAACGCGACGCCGAAAAGGATGAGGACGACTGCCCAGTCGGGCAGTGCTCCGATGTCGTGCGTTCCTCGGTCCAGTATGTCCACGCCCGCTCCTGTCGCCGCCCACGGGAAGACAAGCGGCATCCGCACTGCTCCCGCTGCCAGCGGTCAGTCGTCACTCCAACGTGGCGAGGCCATCGAGGTTCCTCCGCAGGTGGAACCTTTGCGGCGCTGGAGGGTTTGCCGGCAGATGCCCAATCGGCTGAAGGCGCCCTCCCAGCGATCCCGGAGATCAAGGCAAGCATGAAGTCCGCGCCAGAGAGCTCCGCCTGGTCCAGTTCCTCCGGCCACAGCTGTCATATGCCCGAATGGCTGGCGGACACGCGCGTCTGGGGCATTTCACTGCAGCTCTACGAGTTGCGGTCGCGCCGCAACTGGGGGATCGGCGACTTCGCAGATCTCGCTACGTTCTGCGACATCGCTGCGGAGGCCGGGGCCGATTTCGTCGGGCTCAACCCGCTGCACGCGCTGTTCCTTGCCGAACCACACCGTTGCAGCCCGTTTTCTCCTTCGAACCGGCGATTTCTCAACCCGCTGTACATCGCTGTGGACGCGGTCGCCGGTTACCAGCCGTCAGGCCCGGTGGCGGCCAAGGCACGCGCGCTCTCGGCGCTTCCCACCGTCGACTACACGCAGGTGGCGGCGCTCAAGATCACTGCCCTGCGCCAGATCTGGTCGCGCGACGGCTGGCGAGACGACGGCGGCGCGTCCGCGGCATTCGATCGCTACTGTGCCCGTCGCGGCGAAGCGCTGCGGATGCACGCCCTGTTCGAGGCCATTTCCGAGGAAATGGTCTCGCAGGGCTTCGGCTGCGGCTGGCGCGGTTGGCCCGAGGCCTTCGCCGATCCGCGCTCCGCCGCCGTCGCCGCCTTCGCCAGGGACAACGCCGACGAGGTTCGCTTCCAGTGCTGGCTGCAGTGGCTGTGCGAGGCACAGTTGGAGAAGGCCGCGGCCATCGCTCGCAGCGCCGGCATGCGGATCGGCCTCTACCTCGACTTCGCAGTCGGCGAGGCACCGGACGGATCTGCCACGTGGACGGACCGCGACGCCTATGTGGTGGGCCAGTCGGTCGGCGCGCCGCCGGACTACTTCAGTGCCCATGGCCAGGACTGGGGCCTGACGCCTCTGTCGCCGAAGACCCTCGCCAGCACCGGATGCGCGGCTTTCGCAGAGCCGGTGGAGCTTGCCATGCAGTTCTGCGGTGCGCTGCGGATCGATCATGTGATGGCTCTCGAGCGGCTGTTCTTCGTTCCCGAAGGTCACGCGCCCGCCGACGGCGCCTATGTCGACTATCCGACGGGAGAATTGATGGACGTGCTCGCACGGCTGTCCCGCGAGCACGGCTCGCTGGTGATCGGCGAAGATTTGGGTGTCGTGCCGGAGGGTTTCCGCGACCGAATGGCCTCCCGGGGCATCCTGTCGTACCGCATCGCCTATTTCGAGAAGGAAGACTTCCGCTTCAAGCCCGCCCAGGCCTATCCGGAACTCGCGATCGCCTGCCTGTCGACACACGATCTCGCGCCTTTGCGGGCCTGGTGGCGCGGCGACGACATTCGCCTGCGCCATGGCATCGGCGCCATCGATACCGAGATGGCAGCCGTCCAGACGGAGGAGCGGGCGGCGGAACGGATGGCGCTGGTCGAGGCGCTCGAGCTGTCCGATGCACTGGCGCCGGAGGAGGCAAGACGGTACGCCGCAGCAGCGGAAGAGCCCGGCGACCATCTCCCGGCCGGCTTTGCAGCCGCCATGCACCGCTTCATCGCGCTCACGCCTTGCAAGCTGGCGGCAACGCGACTGGCGGATCTTTCCGGCGACGACCGACCGACGAACCTGCCCGGTACCGTCGACGCCTATCCCAACTGGCGGTTCAAATGTCCGGTCCCGCTCGAGGACCTTCCGCAGGACGAGCGGTTCGGCCGGATCACCGGCGCGCTCGCCGCCATTCGCCCAAGACCCTGACGGCCAGCGGCCGAGAAACGGCATCGACCCCAATGACGCTGCCCCGCGCGACCTATCGCCTGCAGTTCCGCAACGGCATGACCTTCGACGGGGCGGCCGCGCTGGCGCCCTACCTCGCCCGTCTCGGCATCAGCCATCTCTATGCCTCGCCGATCTTCACGGCAGCGCCGGGCTCCACCCACGGCTACGACGTCGCCGACCACGGCGCCTTCGATCCGGTCCTCGGCGGAAGAGAGGGTTTCGACCGCATGGTGAAGGCGCTTCGCGCGCAGGACATCGGCCTCATCCTCGACATCGTGCCGAACCACATGGCTGCGGACCTCGCCAATCCCTGGTGGCTGAGCGTGGTGGAATGGGGCCGGCAGTCGCCATGGTCGGGCCATTTCGACGTCGACTGGAGCGAGCGGCTGACGCTGCCGATGCTGGGCAGGCCCTATGCCGAAGCACTGGAGGCCGGAGAGGTACGGCTGGGCATCGACGTGACGAACGGGTGGATCGGGCTCGCACTCGGCACTCTGGTGATTCCGCTGCATCCGGCGAGCTACGAGAGCGTTCTGGCGCAGTTCCCTGCGGCAGCAGCGCGGAGGATCGTGGAGGAGGCAGGTCGGGCGACACCCGACGGTGGCACGGCCTTCCATGAGCGGATGCAGCTTCTCCTGTCGGACGCTGACGAATTCGCGGGCCAGATGGCGACGGCCTCCCGCGATCCCGGCTTCGTGGACTGGGTCCACGGCCAACAGCCCTACCAGCTGACGTACTGGAAGGACGCGCGGCGACATCTCAGCTACCGGCGCTTCTTCGAGATCACCGGACTGGTCGGCGTTCGCGTCGAAGACGATGCGGTGTTCGACGACGTCCACCGGCTTGTGCTGGACCTGGTGCAAAAGGGGCTGGTGGACGGACTGCGGATCGACCATGTCGACGGGCTCGCCGACCCGGCCGGCTATCTGAAGCGGCTGCGGGCCGCCATCGGGCCGGATGTGTACTTCGTGGTCGAGAAGATCCTCGAGGGGGACGAGACGCTGCCGCCGGACTGGCCGGTGGACGGAACGACCGGTTACGAGTTCATCGACAGTCTCGTCGACCTCTTCGTCGACGAGACTGGGACCACGGCGCTCGATGACGCGCACGCACGCACGCTCGGCGAAAGGCCCGACGCCGAGGCAATGATCCAGGCAGCGCGGCAGCGGACGCTCACCCACAATTTCGCAGGCGAGCTCGCGACGCTCGCCCGCCTTGCCAGCAAGACGATCGCACAGGCCGGAGAGCGTATCGCGGAGGAGGTGTTCGGCGAAGCGATTGCGGCGGTCATCGTCGCCATCCGCGTCTATCGCACCTACGGCACGCGAGACGGCATGGCTCCCCAGGATCGGGACATCGTGCATCGGGCCGCCCGGGAAGCGATCGACAGACTCGGTGCCGGCCGGCGACGGCCGGTGGAACTGGTGGAGCGGCTGCTGGTCGGCGACGTGACGCCCGGAACGGAAGAGACGGCCCGGATCTTCCGCGAGAAACTGCAGCAACTGTCGGGACCGGTGATGGCGAAGGCGGTCGAGGATACCGTGTTCTATCGCTACAACAGGCTGATCGCCGTCAACGAGGTCGGCTGCGATCCCGTTCGGCGGTCCGGCAGCATCGCGCGGTTCCACGCGCGGCTCGGCCGCGCAGCCGAGCGCGGCGACCAGTCGCTGCTGGGGACCGCGACCCACGATACCAAGCGCGGCGAGGACGCCCGTGCGCGGCTCTACGCCCTGTCGGAAGCACCCGCGGCGTGGGGAGAGGCGGTGGACCGCTGGCGCGGCCTGCACCGTGACGCCGTCGTCGTGCTTCCTGACGGCCCTGCGCCGGAGCCGGCGACGGAATGGCTGGTCTATCAGGCGCTGGCCGGCGTCTGGCCGGGTGACGGGCTGACGCCGTCGGCGGAAGCACTCGGCTCCCTCCAGACTCGTTTCCTTCCCTATCTGGAGAAATCCCTGCGCGAGGCCAAGACCCGCACCTCCTGGACGGACGAGCAGACCGATTACGAGGCGGCGGTCGCGGCCTATGCGCAACGGCTGCTCGATCCCGCCAATCGCAGCTTCCACGACGACTTCACCACCACCCTCCACCCCTTTGCCGCCGCCGGGCGCATCAACAGCCTGAGCCAGACGCTGGTCAAGCTGACGGCGCCCGGGGTGCCGGACGTCTACCAGGGCAGCGAATGCGGCGACTTCAGCCTCGTCGACCCGGACAACCGTCAGCCTGTCGATTTCTCGACCCTCGCCGACAGGCTTGATCAGCGGGATGCGGATGGAGCTGCCGCCGGGGCGCAGCCCAGCGCTTTCGAACGGGAGAAACAGGACCTGATCGCGGCCGTTCTCCGGTGGCGCGGCCAGCGGCCGGATCTCTTCTCGAGCGGCCGCTACATCCCGCTGGCGATCGAGGGCGCGCGCGCGCGCCACGCGGTGGCCTTCGCGCGGCAGGCCGGCGAGAGCATCGCAGTCACCGTGGCGTCTCGACTGGTGCTCGGCGGCATCGATCCCAGCACGGGTCGGGTGCCTTCGTCATGGTGGGGCGATACCCGGGTCTCCCCCGCCCCCGGCATCTCCGGCGTGCACCTGCACGACATTCTCTCGGGAGGGAACCACTCCGCAGATGGCCTGACGCTCCGCGCGCTCCTGGCGCACCGACCGGTCGCGCTCCTGGCGCGCTGATCTCTCACGGCCGGCCCCGACGCCCGGAGCGGCACGAAGGGAACCCGCGACGTCCGCCGCCGTTCGACTTCAGAACCACAGGAGATGCACATGGCCGACGAACGCAAGGAACGCAAACCCGCAGACCTTTCCGAGGTAGACCTGGCGCAGGACCGGATGGGGCGGAACAGCCTGCAGGGCGACGATCAGGGCAATGTGCGCAACCAGCGGCATGCCATGCCCGAAGGCAAGCGAGACCCCGACGTCAGCGTGAAAGAGAGCTTCCGGAAGATGGACAAGGAGGTTCGCGCCGAGAGCGAGATGAACAAGGGCGCGACCCGCGGCAAGGACTGATGCCGCAGGAACAATCTGTCATTTGAGGTGTTGAGCCCATGGACCGGCGCTGGAAAGCGGTGCCGGCAATCACGGTTTCTTGCTGCCCGGGAGGTGGCGAAACTGCCGGGTAGCGACGAGGGAGAAGACGATGGCCAGGCACGAGACTTCATCGGGACGAGGGTTCGGCTACTGGTACACCGTCGTCCTGGGTGTGGTCCTCGCTCTGCTCGGCCTCGTGCTCGCAGCGGGCGGAACGTGGCTCGCGACGCTCGGCGGCTCCTGGTACTACCTCTTCGCCGGCATCGGGCTCATCGTGTCCGGCCTGCTTCTCGCGCGCCAGTCGCTGGCGGGGGTATCGGCCTATCTCGTGACCTGGGTCGCTACGCTGATCTGGGCATTCTGGGAGGTCGGGGTCGACTGGTGGGCGCAGGTGCCCCGCATCGTGGCGCCGACCGTGCTTCTCATCCTCGTGCTCCTCTGCCTGCCGGTCCTGTTCAAGCGGGACCGGCGGCTGCACCGCCATCACGCGGGGGTGCGCGGCGCAGCCGCAGCGATGCTCGTGGGCCTCGCCGCCGCCGCCGCGTGGCCATTGAGCGGCCCAGCTCCGGCCGCCGCGCAGGACGACACCGGCCCGCTGCCACCGCCCGATCAGGCCCAGGAGGGAACGCCCTCGCCGATCGCTCCCGCCGATCCCCAGGAACAGGCACCGATCACTTCGGGTACGCTTCCTGCCGTGCCGGCCGCTCCCGCCACGAACGAAACCGAGGGGCAGGCCGGGCCGGCGCCGGGCGACACGGCGGGCCCGACGGATGCTGTGGAGGGCGAAGCAGAGGATTCCGTCGGCGGTGCCGGCGAGGGAGAGGCGACCGCGGCGGCGCGCGACCCCATGACGATGCTGGAAACGGGCGAGAACTGGCCTGCCTACGGGGGCACGCACGAAGCCCAGCGCTATTCGCCGCTCGACCAGATCACGAAGGAGAACGTCTCGCAGCTGGAGCAGGTGTGGGAATATCATACGGGCGCCCTGCCCCGGGAGGGTGACGGCAGTGAAGGCGCCTACGCAGCGGAAACGACACCGCTCGTCATCGACGGCACCATGTATCTCTGCTCGGCCATGAACGACCTGATCGCGCTCGATGCCGATACCGGCCGCGAAATCTGGCGCTTCGACGCGGGAGTATCGACGGATGCAATCCCCTATAGCGCGAGTTGCCGCGGTGTCGCCTATTACGCCATCCCCGGCGAAAGGCCCGAACAGGCCTGTGCGACGCGCGTGATCGAGGGAACCCTGGATGCTCGCCTCGTGGCGGTGGATGCACAGACCGGCCTGCCCTGCCAGGATTTCGGCGAACAGGGACAGGTGAACCTCCTCGAAGGGATCGGCGATTCGGTGCCGGGCTTCTTCTCGGTCACCTCGCCACCGACCATCGTTCGCGGGGTCGTCGTCATCGGCCACCAGGTTCTCGACAACCAGCACCGCGATGCCCCTTCAGGCGTCGTGAGGGGCTACGATGCCGTGACGGGGGAACTGCGCTGGGCGTGGGACCTCGCCAATCCGAACCTCGACGGCCTGCCGCCGGAAGGAGAGACCTATACGCGCGGCACACCCAACATGTGGACGATCGCCAGCGGCGACGACGAGCTGGGCCTCGTCTACCTGCCGCTCGGCAACTCGGCGGTGGACTACTACGGCGCGGACCGCCGTGATCTCTCGAACGAATATGCCACGTCCCTGGTGGCGCTGGACGTGACCACCGGCAAACCGGCGTGGCATTTCCAGACCGTGCGCTACGATGTCTGGGACTACGATCTCGGCTCGCAGGGCACGCTCGTCGATCTGCCGGCGGGTGACCGCACCGTGCCCGCGATCGTGCTGCCGTCGAAGCAGGGCGACATGTACGTGCTGAACCGGGAGACCGGCGAAACGCTCTTCCCGGTGGAGGAGCGGCCGGTGCCCGCCGGAGGCGTCGAACCCGAGAATCTCTCTCCCACACAGCCGTTTTCGGCCTACCACACCCTGGCGAAGCGCGACCTGACCGAGCGCGACATGTGGGGCATGTCGCCGCTCGACCAGCTGTGGTGCCGCATCCAGTTCCGCCGGGCGAACTATGACGGCATCTACACGCCCCCCTCCGTGGATCGCCCCTGGATCCAGTACCCCGGCTACAATGGCGGCTCCGACTGGGGCGGCATCGCAGTCGATCCGGTGCGCGGGATGATCATCGCCAACTACAACGACATGCCGAACTACAACCAGCTCGTTCCACGCGAGCGGATCGAGGAACTCGGCGTCCGTCCGATCTCGGCGGCCGAGGAGACCGATCCGGACGCGCCGGACAGCCTGTCGCCGCAGGGCGGCGTGCCCTACGGCATCGACGTCAATGCCGGCTGGCGCGTGCCCTTCACCGGCATGATGTGCAAGCAGCCGCCCTATGGCGGAATCCGGGCGATCGACCTCGCCACCGGCGAGACGATCTGGGATCGACCCTTCGGTACCGCCCGCTCGAATGGTCCTTTCGGCATTCCGTCGCGCCTGCCCTTCGTGATCGGCACGCCGAACAACGCCGGGGGCGTCATCACGGCCGGAGGCCTGATGTTCATCGCCGCGACCACGGACAACCTGTTCAAGGCGATCGACGTGGAAACCGGAGAGACGCTGTGGGACACGGTTCTTCCCGCGGGCGGGCAGGCCACGCCGATCACCTATGCCGTCGATGGTGTCCAGTACGTCGCCATCATGGCGGGCGGGCACCATTTCATGGAGACGCCCATCGGCGACTCGGTGATGGCCTGGTCGCTGCCGGCCGGCAACAGACAGCCGTGACGGCACGAGGTGAAACCGCGAAGAAAAAGAACCGGCCTGCGTGAAGGCCGGTTCGACGTATGCCGGGGTGTCCGTGTTTCGTGCTTCAGCGCGCGACGAACTTGTTGAACCGGCTGGTCTTCCCTCCCTTCACCTCGTCCTGGCAAAGGAAGGCGAGATCATTCTCCTCGAATATCCGGAAGAACTCGTCCCACTCGATCTGCTCGAGGCCATCTTCCGGCTCGCCGAAATCGATGCGCAGGATGCCACCCTTCCCCTTCGTTTCGACCATCGCCGGGTGACCGTCGCGTGCTTCCGCCCATTCGCGGATTTCGTCGTGACTGGTGGTCGTCCTTGCTTCGCTCATGGCAGGTGCTCCATCTGGTTGCGGCTCCAGAACCACGCACGCCGCGACCTGTTCCATCCGGCGGTCCGGAGTTCGACAGAACCGGTCAGGCGCGACGACTTCCCCATCACCCGGCGAACGAATCACGTCCGGCTTCGTTAGCACCCGGACCAAGGAGGTCGAACATGCAGATCATCGACATCAGGATCACGCCGGCCGCCGGGGCGGAGGACGTGTCTCTCGTCCGCTTCATTGGCGAAGGCGGCGACGAGGTGGCGGTCACCATCGCCCATCATCACGATGGCGGCGCGACGATCGAGCAGGAACTCGTCGCGAAAGCCAAGGTCATGCTGCTGCACGCGGCCGCCGCACGGTTGAAGGACGCGACGGAGGTGGAGCCGCAGATCCTCCCTGCGGCGGAGGTCACCGGGGAAAGCGGGGAGATCGAGGGTCTCCAGTCGCTCGAGGAAGAGCAGGACAACCCTTTTCAGTACCCCGATGAAGCGCTTCCCGATGACGAGGCCGAACGTGCGATCGACGAAGGGATGGATCGCACGCGTGGCCGCTTCGGGGACTAGTCAGGCCGCCGGTTCCGGACTGGAAACATCGCGCCGGTCCCGAAGCTTCTCCTGGAGCCGGATGGCCAGATCCAGAAGCTTTTCCGGGACAGGCTCCCCTTCGATCTCTTCCAGGAGTGCCCGCAACTCCTCCGGCAGTCCGGAAGCATCCGGGTTCTGGTCCGCTGGCTTCATTTCACCCGATCCCGTCATAGGGGCACGATTCCCGCCGTCTCCCTATTGTCATTTGATAGGGATGCAATCGAAAACCCATCACTTTCGCGAGATCGCCCTGATCCGCAAAAGCGTTTTGCCTGCGGCATGTCGTTTGGTCGCAACACAGGACACCCGTGTGGGGGAAAAAACCGGATGACCCGGCAGACACGCGCCGATCATCCCGTGAGCGCGACGATGGTCTCGGAGCGCGGCGCGAGGCTCCTGCTCGGCAGCGGGCTACTCCTGCTCGCGATGCTGTGGCTCGGACCGCTGCCCGAAATGGCGCGTCGCGCCTTTTCCCCGCACATGGTCCTGCACCTGGGGGTCACGGTGGTGGCCGCTCCGCTGATTGCGCTGGGGTTGATCGGGCTATCGCGCGACAGGGCGGTCCGTCATCCGGTCGCCTGGGCGCTCGGCGCTTCCTTGTTCGAGATGCTGGTCGTCTGGGGCTGGCACGCACCCGTGCTGCACGAGGCCGCGGCGGCGCGGCTTCCCGCCTTCGTGGCCCAGCAGGCGAGCTTCTTCTGTGCAGGCCTGCTGATCTGGGTGACCGCCCTTGCCGGCAGAAGCCGTGCGATGGCCGGCGTCAGCGTCTTTGCCATGCTCTTCACCTTCATGCACATGGCCATGCTGGGTCTGCTTCTGTCGCTTGCACCCGGTCTTCTCTACGACCCCGCCTACTGCCTGGGTGCGTGGGGGTTCGACCCGCTGGACGACCAGCGGCTGGGGGGAGCCCTGATGGCGGTTCTGGGCGGATTGCCCTACCTTGCGGGCGGGCTGGCGCTGACCTGGCGAATGCTCGACGATTGATCGCCCCCCGGCGCCCGGTCAGGCCCCGGGCGCGCCTCAGCGAAAGTTGGAGGCGTGGGAGCGGAGGGACGACAGGAGGGATCTCAGGAGCCGCGGCGGCCGTTCCGGATCGAGCGCATCGCTCTCGGCCAGTTTCTCCTCGGCAGCGTTGATCGGCGCGGGCTCGAAAGGCTGCAGCGTGCGTCCGCTGCCGCGCAACGCATCGATGGCTGCGATAAGCGACCCGTTCCTGTCGAGGCGGGCCTTCCGGACGACCTGCGGTTCGCAGCCGAGATGCTCTGCCAGAAGATCGTCCGCAACGTCTGCGATCCGCCGGCGCAGATCGGCGTCCTCCGGCGCGGCTTCGATCACGAGGTCGCATTCCGTGTCGAATCCCATCGACCGGTTGTTCAGGTTGGACGATCCGATCCTGAACAGGACGTCGTCGACGACGAGGATCTTGGCGTGCACGTAGATCGGTCGGCCCCCTTCGGCCACTGGCGTGAAGATGCGGAACCGCTCGTACATGTCCGCCTGCCGGACGATATCGAACATCTGCGCGCGCGACGAATCCATCACCTCGGCCTCGAGGAAACCGTCAGCCGACAGGGGATTGATGATGACGATCTCGGGGCCGTCCTTCTCGACGAGGCGGGAGGCGATGGCCTCTGCGACGGCCCTCGACGCGAAGTACTGGCTCTCGCAATAGATGGTGTGTCGGGCGGCGCGCACCGCGTCGAGCGTCAGCCGCTCGACCTCCCGCACGTCATCGGTATCGTCGTCCCCGGGCATGGTTCGCGCGATGCCCAGCGTCACGTTGCGGAACGTCGGTTCGATGCGGGCCGGCCAGATCGCCGCCTGGCTCGGCGGCGGTGGTTCGAGTTCCTCGCCGGTCGCCCGCCGCCAGCGCTCCCGAGCAAGATCGCCCAGTGCGCGAGCGGCGCCATCGTCGACGGCCGCAGTCGCGTCATGCCACGGACCGTAGGACCGCCCGCTCGGCCGCACCCGTCTGGGATCCTCGTCGAGGTGCTCACGGGTGTCCCAACGGTCCGCGGTCATGTCGATGCCGCCACAGAAGGCGAGGACATCGTCCACGACGACGATCTTCTGGTGGTGCGCCGCACCAGGCGGATGCATCCGGTCCAGCTTGAAGTGCAGCCGCCGATTCGTCGTCCAGCCGAGAAGCGCGAAAGGGGTGGTGCCGCGTCCGAGGGCAAAGAGTGTACCGAGGTCCCACTTCAGGATGTAGACGTTGAGATCCGGCCGATGTTTCACCAGCCAGCGGAGACATGGTCCCAACTGGTTCGGCCCTTCCAGCTCCGCGCCTTCAGGTTCGAAGCTGATGCGGGTGTCGAAGTCCCAGCCTATCAGATAGATGGAATGGCGCGCCTTGAGGAACGCATCCTTGACTGCGCGGAAATAGTCCGCCGCGTCGACGATGAGCGCCGCGCGGTCGGCATGGGCCACCCGCCAGCAGTTGCTGCCGGCAGACAGAAGCGGCGTGTTTCCTTGCGAAAGCGAGGGTTTCATCATCGCAACAACAGGCCTGGGGGCGACGGGTTCCATCGATACCGGCCAAGGGGTTTCCGTCCGAGCGGAAAGGACGCTTGTCAGATGACGCTGATCGTCCCATCGCTTTCGAGAATGACGGCTCGTGTCGCCTCCACCCCCCGAACTCCATTCGAACGAACGGCACTCGTCACCTCTTCCTCGGTGATCCGCTGGCGGAGCATCGTGTCGCGGCAGAAACGGCCATCGCGGGCGAGCAGCGTCGGCTCGGAGCGGACGAAGCGGGCAAAGCCGCTCGCCCGGACGGAGAGGAAGGTGACGAGATACTGCATCAGGATGAGCAGCCCGATCGCTGTCGCGCCCCTGGCGAGGCCGAGGGACTGCTGCAACAGGATCGAAGACAGGGTGGAGCCGAGCGCGACCGTCACGACCAGATCGAAGGCGTTGAGCTTCGCCAGGGTGCGCTTGCCCGAGATGCGGAGGAACAGCACCAGGCAGGCGTAGGCCAGCATGCCCACGACGATCGTGCGGACGATTCCTTCCCACCCCTGGAAGAACATCTGCGACCAATCCATCCGGACCTCCCTTCACACCGCACCGCCTCTCGCGTCGCAGCCGACATCAAAGAGAACCGGAGGCCGCGGACGGCCTCCGGCATGTTTCAGGCTCGAGCCGACCACACGGGATCAGGACTCGAAGATGTCGACCTCGTCGTTCTCGCCGAGCTCCTGGCTGTTGCCGGCGTTCCAGCGCGGCATGGCCTCGAGGTCTTCCTCGCTCAGCCCCTGAAGGACCAGCTGCTCGTCACCACGGATGGAGGAGACCCGGTCCAGCGGCAGAGCGACTTCCCGCTCGCCCATGCCCAGAAAGCCGCCTTCCGAAAGGATCAGATAGGTGCGGTTGCCATTGGCGACGACGCGCTCGACCTGGCCGAGCTGCTCGCCGCGGGCGTTCACCACCTGGCGGTCAACCAGCTCGCTGACGCGGATGGTGGTCGCCGCGCCCTGTATCCGGGCATCACCGCGCAGAGCGTCGTAGGCCTGCTCCGGTATCCGGTCCCGCTGGATCGAGGCGGTGCGATCATCGTCCTGCTGATCCTGCATCGCCTGCTGGTTTGCCTGCGACTGACGATCCCGTCCGGACTGCTCGTCCTGCTGATTCGCCGCCTGATCGCCCATCCGCTCGACGCGGACGTTCGGCTCGCCGGTGCGGTTGTAGGTCACCTGCGGCTCACCTTCCATCTCGAACTCGATGTTGGGCTCGGCGCGCTCGTAGCGAACCTGAGGCTGGGCGCGCTCGATCTGTACCCGGGCCTGCTGTTCGGCGCCCTCGCGACGGACGACGGCCTGGCCGCGTTCGACCTGCACCTGGGCCTGGTCCTGATCCTGGACGTTGACCTCGGGCTGCTCCATCTGCACCGAAACCTCCGGCTCAGGCTGGTTCACGCGAACCTCCGGCTGCGACTGGGAGACGTTGAACCGGGGTTCCGGCACGTCCACGGTCACGTTCGGCTCCGGCAGGCGGACGATGATCTCCGGCTCGGCCTGCGTGATCGTGATCTGCGGACGCGGCATCTGGACCCGCACCGTCGGCTCGGCCTGACGCACGATGATCTGCGGTGCGGCCTGCTCGACCCGGGCCTGCGCGGGATCCTGCGAGTAGGTGATCTCGGGAGCGTCCTGCTCGACGAGCACACGCGGCTCCGGCTGGCTCACGACGATGCGGCCGCCATCGACGTCCGTGTCGGCCTGAGCGGCATTCCCCTGACGGTTCTGGTTCGCAGCCGTGCCGGCCTGATCGGCGGACGCCTGGCCGGTTCCTGCCTGCAGCTGACCGCCCTGGCCCTGCTGCTGAGCCATCCGGTCGCGGCGCTCGAGTTCGTCGATCGCCTGTTCGGCCTGCGCCACATATTGCGCACATTCGAGGCGCCCGTCGCTGGAGATCACGTCATTGGCGCGATCGATCCACTCGTCGCGGAAGCGGCCGTCGTACTCCTGCACGATCTGCGTCAGACGCTGGCAGGCCTGGACGGCTGCATTCTGGTTGGCCTCCTGTGCCAAGGCGGCCGGGGCAGCGGTGCCGCACATCAGGCCCGCAGCAAGGAGAAGTTTCGTTGGGTTCTTCATCTCGTGTCCTCTCGTTGGATTCGAAGTGTTCTTCTGGGGATGCGAGAGAGCGCTGACCGCCCGCGGAGGGAGGGGTCGCCGCGGCCCGGGTCGTTTCACCCCGGCGCGGCACGCTGCTCCCTTGGCAAACTGCCCGATCCACCAACTGTTCCCGGCCGATGCGATTTAGTTTGTCGGTCCTGCGGCAGGACCGTGGCCGAAAACGGCGGACTGGCGGGCCGTCGGCCTCATTTGCTTGAAGCCGCAGGTCCGGCACGCTACAAGGCCGCGCGCCGGGACGCGCAAAGAAGCAGCGCGGGCGGCACGCCTCTGAACGACATGACCGGAACGAGGCCTTCCGGCGGAGCGGAACGACCATGCAGGCGGAACCGATCGTGACCGTTTCCCACACCGGCGGATGCCGCTGCGGAGCCGTGCGCTTCGAGGCCTCCGACGAGCCGCACCACATCAGCTACTGCCACTGCACCGACTGCCGCCGCGCCACCGGTGCGCCCGTTTCCGCCTTCGTCGGCTTTGCGGCCGACAACGTGCGATTTACCATCGGCGACCCGCGCCTGTTCGAGAACGGTGCGGCCAGCCGGAGCTTCTGCGCGACCTGCGGCTCGCCCATTGCCTATGCCGACGCACGACTGGAGAACCAGATCTGGTTCATGCTCGGCGCGATGGACCGCCCGGAAGACTATGTACCGACCCTGCACGCCTATGTGTGCGAACAACTGCGCTACGTGCACATGCCCGACGACCTGCCGCGGCTGGTGCGGTCGAGCGTGGAGAGATCAGGATCCCCGCAATGAAATTCACCCTGTCCTGGCTGAAGGATCACCTCGAGACCGAGGCGTCCCTCGCCGAAATCTGCGAACGGCTGACGATGATCGGCCTCGAGGTCGAGCATGTCGACGACAAGGCGGCGCTGAAGCCCTTCGTCATCGCCAAGGTGCTGACGGCTGAGAAACACCCCGACGCCGACAAACTGCGGGTTCTGACGGTGGACACCGGCGCTGGCCAGCCGATTCAGGTGGTGTGCGGCGCGCCCAATGCGCGCGCCGGGCTGATCGGCGCCTTCGCCGCGCCGGGAACCTACGTGCCCGGCATCGACGTGACGCTCTCGGTCGGCAAGATCCGCGGCGTGGAGAGCCGAGGCATGATGTGCTCGGAGCGCGAGCTGATGCTGTCGGACGAGCATGACGGCATCATCGACCTGCCGGACGACGCGCCGGTGGGCCAGTCCTTCGCCGCCTGGGCGAAGCTCGACGATCCCGTCATCGAGATCAACCTGACGCCCAACCGGCCGGACGCGACCGGCGTGCACGGCATCGCGCGCGACCTTGCAGCGGCAGGCCTCGGCACGCTCAGGACCGGCGCGGTCGAGCCCGTCGGCGGTGCCGGCGACTGCCCGGTGAAGGTGACGATCGAAGCGGACGACCTCTGCCCCGGCTTCGCTCTGCGGCTGGTGCGCGGCGTCAGGAACGGGCCGTCGCCGAAGTGGATGCAGCAGCGGCTGATGGCGATCGGCCTGCGCCCGATCAACGCGCTGGTGGACATCACAAACTACATCACCTTCGACCGCGGCCGGCCGCTGCACGTCTTCGACGCCGCCAAGGTGAAGGGCGACCTCGTGGTGCGGCGCGCCCGCGACGGCGAAAAAGTGCTGGCGCTCGACGGGCGCCAGTACACGCTGACACCGGAAATGTGCGTCATCGCCGACGACAATGGCGTTGAGTCCATCGCCGGCATCATGGGCGGCGAGCATTCGGGCTGCGACGAGACCACCACCGACGTGCTGATCGAATCGGCGCTTTGGAATCCGCTCAACATTGCGCGCACCGGCCGCGAGCTCGGCATCATCACCGATGCACGCTACCGCTTCGAGCGCGGCGTCGACCACGAATTCATGGGTGCAGGCCTGGAACTCGCCACCCGCATGGTTCTGGATCTCTGCGGCGGCGAGGCATCGACGGAGCGGGTCGTCGGCTACGCGGGCCATACCGCGAAGACGATCGCCTTCCCGGTTTCGGAAGTGACTCGGCTGACCGGCATAGAGGTGCCGGCCGAGGAGGCGCGCGACATCCTGGAGCGACTCGGTTTCGGCGTGGCCGACGTGTTCGGCATGGATATCTCCGACGGTCCGCGCAACGCCGGCTCGACGCTGAGCTACCTGTCGGCCGACAACATGCGCAACGTTCGCCGCAAGGGCGCATTCGAGGTGACGGTCCCGTCCTGGCGGCCGGACGTGGAGGGCAAGGCGGATCTCGTCGAGGAGGTGATGCGCATCCACGGCGTCGAGAAGATCGCGCCGCAGCCGATGGTGTCGCACGACGCCGTCAACGGCCGCATCCTGACCACGCTGCAGGTCCGCACCCGCGCGGCGCGGCGGGCGCTCGCGGTGCGCGGGATGATGGAGGCCGTCACCTGGTCATTCATTCCCGCCAGGCACGCCGAATTGTTCGGTGGCGGACAGGAGGCGCTGAAGCTCGCCAACCCGATCGCCGCCGACATGTCGGACATGCGGCCCTCGCTGCTGCCCGGCCTGCTCGCGGCGGCGCAGCGCAATGCCGATCGCGGCTTCGCCGACGTGGCGCTGTTCGAGGTGTCGGGCACCTACGAGGGCGACGGCGCCAACCAGCAGCGGCGCGTGGCGGCCGGCGTGCGCCGCGGCACCGCGCGCGTGGACGGCTCCGGCCGCGCCTGGTCCGGCCATGCGGCGGCCGTCGGTGTGTTCGACGCCAAGGCAGACGCGCTGGCCGCGCTGGAAGCCTG
Organism: Aquibium microcysteis; assembly: GCF_014495845.1. Classification (NCBI taxonomy): domain Bacteria; kingdom Pseudomonadati; phylum Pseudomonadota; class Alphaproteobacteria; order Hyphomicrobiales; family Phyllobacteriaceae; genus Aquibium; species Aquibium microcysteis. Next base: position 4,867,646 of record NZ_CP061080.1, on the reverse strand, counting down.
CGGCGCGCCGGTGGACAAGCTGCAGGTCGAGCCCGGCGGACCGGCCTGGTATCACCCCGGCCGCTCCGGCACGATCAAGCTCGGCCCGAAGGTGGTGCTCGCCACCTTCGGCGAGTTCCACCCGCGCACGCTGGAGGCGCTCGACGTGTCGGGGCCGCTCTGCGGCTTCGAGGTTTACGTCGACGCCGTTCCGGAGCCGAAGGCGCGCGCCACCCGCACCAAGCCGCGTCTGGATCTGTCGCCCTTCCAGGCGGTGCGTCGCGACTTCGCCTTCGTGGTGGACAAGGCCGTGGAGGCCGGCACGCTGACCAAGGCGGCGCTCGCGGCCGACAGGAAGCTGATCACCGGCGTGACGGTGTTCGACGTGTTCGAAGGCGCCTCGCTCGGCGAGGGCCGCAAGTCGATCGCCATCGAGGTATCGATCCAGCCGGTCGACAAGACGCTGACCGACGAGGATTTCGAGGCGCTCGCCGGCCGGATCGTCGAGAACGTGAAGAAGCAGACCGGCGGCGTGCTGCGGGGATGAGGCAAACGTCGCCGCGGCCACCGCGGCGACGTTTGCCGGCTTCCGGCCGTCCCCAGTGTCCGCACGCAGGCCATTGACAAGAGCCCGGCCTTCGGAGGAAGGGTCTGCGCAGAAGGGAGCCGGATGCGCTCCCGCGCGTTAGGCTGGCAGTCAGCCGACAGGAGTTCCAGGACATGTTCACGCTCGAAATCGACGGCGTTGCCGTCGCAATGACCGATGCCGACGAGGCTGAAGCCCGGGAAATCTTCGACAGCGAGGATTTCAAGGCCGATCTCGCGGAGTTCACGACCGACGGCAAGCCGGTTTGGAACGGCAAGTCGCCCTTCACCATCCGCCCGGCGACCGAGGACGAGGAAGACCTCTTCGACGACAGCCTCGAAGCGGACGAGGATGACGAGGACGAGGACGGCGCGAGTGTCGTCTTCCTGGTGATGGTCGACCAGTTCGACGACGAGTTCGACGACGAAGACGAATGAGCTCTTCCGGGGGCGCGCGCGACGCGCGCCCCCGGCTGCGGCGTTCCGCACCCCGTCCAGCCTCGGTGTCGGGCCGGCGGATCACCTCCCTCCCGCCTCGATTGGCCAGATGGAGTTGCATCATGACCCCGATCGCCCGAACCACCCTTCCCTGCGGAGAAACCTTGCCCGTGCTCGGCCAGGGAACGTGGATGATGGGAGAAGACCAGGGCAGCCGGTCCGCCGAGGTGTCGGCGCTTCGGACCGGGATCGACCTTGGCATGACGCTGATCGACACCGCGGAGATGTATGCCGCGGGCGGAGCCGAGACGGTCGTTGCCGAAGCCATCGCCGGCAGGCGCGACGACCTGTTCCTCGTCTCGAAGGTGCTTCCGTCCAACGCCTCCCGCACGGCCACGATGCGCGCCTGCGAGGCAAGCCTGCGGCGGCTGGGAACGGATCGCATCGACCTCTATCTGCTGCACTGGCGCGGAAACATACCTCTGGCCGAAACGGTGGAGGCCTTCGAGGCGCTGAAGGCGGCAGGCAAGATCCGCCACTGGGGCGTCAGCAACTTCGACGCTGACGACATGGACGAGCTCGCCGGCGTGCCCGCTGGCAGTGCCGTGCAGACCAACCAGGTGCTCTACAACCTCGCCACACGCGGCATCGAGTTCGACCTCCTGCCGCAGGCTCGGGCAGCCGGACTTCCCATCATGGCTTACTCACCGGTGGCGCAGGGTGACCTTGCGGCAGACCGACGGCTTTCTGCCCTCGCGGAGCGGCATGGCGCGACGGCGGCGCAGGTGGCGCTGGCCTTCGTGCTGTCGCGTCCCGGCGTCATCGCCATTCCCAAGGCCACGCAGCAACGGCATGTCCGCGCCAACCGCGCCGCCGCCGACCTCGTGCTGTCGGCGGCCGATCTTGCCGAACTGGATCGCCTGTTCCCGCCGCCGCGCCGGAAGATGGCGCTGCAGATGATCTGACCGCCGCCGCGGGACCCCTGCGTGGAGCCGGGGCAACCACGCCAGCGCGCGGTGCCGTCTTGCATCCTGATGCGCCCTGCACCATATCCTCGTCTGCGGGCCGGGCCCCTCTGGCGATCGTCACCCACGGTCGCGATGTCGGATCGCACACTCAACGGGCCCGCCGAGCATTCCACCAACGAGCGGGCAGATGGAGGAACCCATTCCATGCTGCGCATGCGCGGTCTCACCTTCTTCGCCCTCTTCGCGGCGCTCTTCGTGTCCTTCACGCTGGTCTCGACGGATTTCGCCGAGGCACGGCGCGGCGGCAGCTTCGGCAGCCGCGGATCGCGCACCTTCCAGGCGCCACCTCCCACCCGCACCGCTCCGGCCCAGACCGCACCCGTCGAGCGCTCGATGACGCCGGCACCGGCGCCGGGCGCCACCCGCCAGCAGCAGACGGGCGCGCAGCAGGCGGCCGGCCCGCAGCGGCCCGGGATGTTCGGCGGCGGCCTCGGCGGGTCGCTGATGCGCGGCATCCTGATCGGCGGCCTGTTCGGCATGCTGCTCGGCTACGGCTTCGGCGGCATGGCCGGCGCGCTCGGCTTCCTGATCCAGCTCCTGCTGGTCGGAGCTTTGATCTGGCTGGCAATGGCCTTCTTCCGCTCGCGCCGGACTCCGGCCATGGCCGGCGGCGCGCCCTCGGGCGGCCACGGCTTCGGCCGCGAACCGACGCGGCGAGACGCGGCGCCTTCCGGCGACACACGCAGGGCTGGCGGTTTCACCGTTCCCTCGATCGGTGGCGGGGCGGCGGCCCAGGTCGAAAGCGAGCCTGAGATCGAGCACATCCGGCTCGATCAGGCCGACCTCGACACGTTCCAGCAGCGGCTGACCGAGGTGCAGGAGGCCTTCTCGCGCGAAGATCATGCAGCGCTGCGCCGGCTGTCGACGCCCGAGATGGTGTCGTTCTTCTCCGAGGAACTCGCCCAGAACGCCACGCGCGGCGTGGTGAACGCGGTCTCGGGCGTGCATCTCCTGCAGGCCGACATCGCCGAGGCATGGCGCGAACACGACCGCGACTATGCCACCGCGGCGCTGCGCTACGAGGCCGTCGACGTGCTGCGTGACCGCGCCACGGGCGCGCTCGCCGGCGGCTCGGAGGAGCCCAGCGAGACGGTCGAACTCTGGACCTTCGTGCGCGAGCGTGGCGGCGCGTGGAAGCTGTCGGCGATTCAGGAGGCGTGAGGGGGGCAGGGCGGTGTCCGGCGCAATGTGCGCCGGGCTCAATCTTCGGATCGCCGCAGGATGGTCCTGAGGCTCCGACTGTCGTAGGCGCGGCTTCGGTGCGCGCGATAGATGACGAGCACGCGCTGGCCATTCCTGTCCTCGACACGGCAGACAAGCCGGTAGTCGCCGACGCGCAGCTTCCAGTGGCCTTTCAGATCGCCCGAATAGGGGACGAGGCGCTGCCGCGCATCGGGCGCGGCGAGGAGATCGTCCAGCGCCGCCTTGATTCGGCGCTGGTCGGCGGTCCCGATGCGCGCAAGGTCTGCAACCGCATCCGGATGCCACTCAATCCTCAAGGCCGAGCCGCCGCCAGACCTCTTCGTTTGGCACCGGCTGGAATGGCGCCGTCGTGCGAGCCTTCACGACGTAAAGGTCTTCCAACTCCTCCAGCTTCTCGACGATCGCCTCGCGCATGAGGCGCTGGCTGTCGAGGCCGTGCGCTTCGGCGAGTTCGTCCCAGCGCGTCTTGACGTCGTCGTCGATGCGGATGCTCAAGGTTTTCATGACGTCTCGATCCCGGGTCGATGAACGGGGCGGACCATACCGCGGCCTCGACCTACCGGAGTGGTGGATCGTCTCGGGCGCGCTTTACAATACCGTCCGGAACACGCTCACGGGGCGGCTCTCCGGCCATGGCGTCAAGGACGTCGACCTGTTCTACTTCGATGCCGCCGACCTGTCGTGGGAGGGGGAGGACGCGGTGATCCGCCGTGCCGCGCCATCCTTCGCCGCGCTTCCGGTGCCGGTCGAAATCCGCAATCAGGCGCGAGTGCATCTCTGGTATGAGAGCCATTTCGGCCAGCCCTACCCGCCGCTCGGCTCGTCGCGGGAAGGCATCGACCGCTTCGCCTGCACGACCCATTCGGTCGGCGTGCGGCTCGACGCCGATGATCGCCTCAACCTCCATGCACCTTTCGGGCTCGACGACATCTTCTCGTTCCGGCTGGTGCCCAACCGGGTGCTCGACAACCGCGCCACGCATGATAGCAAAGCGGCACGGGCGCTTCCCCTTTGGCCGGAGTTGACGGTCGTACCCTGGTAACTGCTTTCCCGGTTCCCTCCTCGCCCGTCACGCAGTAGTGTCGCCCCGATATTTTTCGAGGAGGAAAGAAAATGTTTCGCTGGGGTATCCTGTCCACCGCCAAGATCGGCCGCGAGCACGTCATCCCGGCGCTGAACGACAGCGAGAACGGGCTCGTCACCGCCGTCGCCAGCCGCGACCTGTCGCGCGCGCAGGCGCTGGCCGGGCGGATCGGCGCGCCGCATGCCTTCGGCTCCTACGAGGAGATGCTGGCGTCTGACACGGTCGACGGCGTCTATATACCGTTGCCGACCTCGGAGCACGTCGAATGGGCGATCAAGGCGGCCGATGCAGGCAAGCACGTGCTGGTGGAGAAGCCGCTGGCGCTGAACGCCGAAGACATCGCCCCGGTGATCGCCGCGCGCGACCGGAACCGCGTGCTGGTCTGCGAGGCCTTCATGGTGGCCTACCATCCGCAATGGCACAAGGTGCGCGACCTGATCGCGGACGGCGCGATCGGCCGGCTGCGCCACGTGCAGGGCGCCTTCACCTATTTCAACGTCGATCCCGTCAACATGCGCAATCGGCCGGAACTCGGCGGCGGCGGCCTGCCCGACATCGGCGTCTATCCGACCGTGGCGATGCGGCTGTCGACGGGCAGGGAGCCGCTGAAGATCCGCGCCCGCGTCGAGCGCGACCCGGCCTTCGGCACGGACATCTATTCGCACGTCACCGCCGACTGCGGCGATTTCGACATGACCTTCTACGTCTCGACGCAGATGGCGGCGCGGCAGGGCATGGTGTTCCACGGCGAGGCCGGCTTCATCGAGGTGGCGACGCCGTTCAACGCCCGCATCTATGGCGACGACACGGTGACGCTTCACAACCACAACCACACGGAGGCCACCGTCTACCGCTTCCCCGACACAAGGCAGTACCGGCTGCAGGCGGAGGCCTTCGTGAAGGCCGCACGCGGGGAGAAGGTGGACGTGTTCCCGCTGGAGAGCTCGGTGAAGAACCAGAAGGTGATCGACGCGATCTTCCGGGCGGGCGAGAGCGGCGGGTGGGAAGAGGTGTAGGGACGGCGGGCGCGGAGAGTCGCGCTCGACGATACCCCCCTCTGTCCTGCCGGACATCTCCCCCACGAGGGGGAAGATCGGCAGCTTCGGCGGCGGCGCTCCTTCTACGCCGATGGACGTTGGCGACGGCGGCCGCGACCGCCGATCTCCCCCCTTGTGGGGGGGGCAGAGGGGCGCGCGACGGAGCGGGGCGTGTCAGGCCAATGCGACGGTCCGACCGCCTATGCGGCCGCCCCCTACGCTCCCTCCACCCGTGCCCGCGCGAACGCCCGCCCGTCCGCCCCGAAGATGTGCAGATCCTCCGGCGCCGCCGTCAGGCGGATGGTCGAGCGGCGCTTGACCTCGGCGCCGCCGGGCATCTTGGCGACCAGCGGCACGCCCTCGCGGCCGAGGTCGACGTAGACAAGCTGCACCTCCCCGAGTTGTTCGACGAAGTCGACGGTGCCCTCGAACAGGAATTCCTCGCCGGACGTCACCACCAGATCCTCCGGGCGCACGCCGAAGGAGATCTCGCGGCCGGCCGCGTCCGCCGGCGTCGCCACCGGCACCGTGACGCCGCCGTGCCCGGCGATGGAGACGGCGGTGCGCGAGCCCGCCTGCTCGATCGTCGCAGGCACGATGTTCATGGCTGGTGAGCCGATGAACTGGGCGACGAAGAGGTTGCCCGGATGCCGGTAGAGCTCCATCGGCGAGCCGACCTGCTCGATGTGGCCGTCCTTCAGCACCACGATGCGGTCGGCGAGCGTCATCGCCTCGACCTGATCGTGGGTGACGTAGATCATGGTCGTGTTCGGCATGCTCTCCTTGAGCTTCGCGATCTCGATGCGGGTGGCGACGCGAAGTGCCGCGTCGAGGTTCGATAGCGGTTCGTCGAACAGGAAGACCTTCGGATCGCGCACGATGGCACGCCCGATGGCGACGCGCTGCCGCTGGCCGCCCGAAAGCGCCCTGGGCAGGCGGTCGAGATATTTCGTCAGCTGCAGGATCTCGGCGGCGTTCCTCACACGCCTGTCGATCTCTTCCCGACCGGCGCGGGCGATCTTCATGCTGAAAGCCATATTGTCGTAGACCGTCATGTGCGGGTAGAGCGCGTAGGACTGGAACACCATGGCGATGCCGCGCTTCGACGGCGGTACGTCGTTGACCACCTGCCCGTCGATCTCGAGGGTGCCCGACGAGATGTCCTCCAGGCCGGCGATGGTGCGCAGCAGCGTGGACTTGCCGCAGCCGGACGGCCCGACGAAGACGATGAACTCCCCGGATCGGATCTCGAGATCGATTCCGTGCAGGATCTCGACGGCGCCATAGGCCTTGCGCACGTCCTTCAGGTGAAGATCAGCCATGGTGCCCTCCTGCTCCCGCCGTAACCGGCGACTCCCGTCGCATCATCGCCATGCCGCGCCTCAACCGCCCTTGACCGAGCCGGCCAGCAGGCCGCGGACGAAGTAGCGCTGCAGCGAGAAGAACACGATCAGCGGCACGATGATGGTGACGAAGGCCGATGTCGTGAGGATCTCCCAGTCGCCGCCGCGCGAGCCCAGCAGGGCGTTGAGCTTGCCGGTCAGCACGAGCTGGTCGCGGCCCGTGCCGAGGAACACCATCGCCACGAGAAGGTCGTTCCAGACCCACAGGAACTGGAAGATGGCGAAGGAGGCGAGCACGGGAAAGGAGAGCGGCAGCACGATCCTGACGAAAATCTCGAAGTCGGACGCCCCGTCGATGCGTGCCGATTCCATGATCTCGCGCGGCAGGCCGGCGATATAGCTCCTGAGCAGGAAGATCGCGAAGGGCAGGCCGAAGCCCGTGTGGGCGAGCCAGATGCCGAGATAGGTCTTGGCCGGGACGCCGAAGAAGGCGCCGACGCCGTTGTAGAGCTTCAGGAGCGGAATCAGCGACATCTGCAGGGGCACGACCAGCAGGCCGATGATCACCGCGATGAGGATCGCGCGGCCGGGAAAGCGCATCCAGGCCAGCGCGTAGGCAGCGAAGGCGGCAATGAGAATCGGGATGATCGTGGCGGGGATCGTCACCGTCAGCGAATTGATGAAGGATCGGCCGATGCCTTCCGACAAGAGCACGGTCTCGTAGTTTTCGGTCGTGAAGCGCGGCGGCGAGAGTGCGGAGAAGTAGACGCGCTGGCCGCGACGGCCTTCGAAGGCGACCGGCGATGACAGGACGTAGGACGAATCCGGTGCGACGGTCAGGGTCACGCCGTCGCCGAGATCGGCTTGCGTACCCGCATCCCAGGCATCCGGTTCGGTCGCACGCGTGCCGAAGGCCACGACGTTGCGCGTGTCGCCCTCCCCGAAGAGCCGGCCCTCAATGAAGAAGCCCCCGTCGCGCTCGACCTGGGTGGAGGCATCCCCGAGCCGGGCGGCCTCGGTCTGCTCCGAGCCCGACAGCGCCGTCCACCAGCCCGACACGATGATCTGGTCGCGATCGCGCAGCGAACTCACCAGGATGCCCAGCGTCGGCAGGGTCCAGACGACGACGATGGCCAGCACCGCCAGATGCACGCCCCAGCGGCCAAGAGAGCTTCGTCCGGCCTTGCCTGCCATCTCAGCCTCCATCCGCTTCGCGGTTGGCCTGGCGGATGTTCCAGATCATGATCGGGATGACGGCCAGCATGATGACGATCGCGATGGTGGCGCCCCGGCCGAAATCGCCGCCGCCGCGGAACATCCAGTCGAACATGAGATTGGCCAGCACCTGGGTGTTCCACTGGCCGTTGGTCATGGTCAGCACGATGTCGAAGACCTTCAGCACCAGGATGGTGATCGTGGTCCAGACCACGGCGATGGTGCCCCATATCTGCGGGATCATGATCTTCCAGAAGATCTGGAAGCCGTTCGCACCATCGATCACCGCGGCCTCGATCGTCTCGTCGGGAATGCCGCGCAGCGCGGCCGAGAGGATCACCATCGCGAAGCCGGTCTGGATCCAGACCAGGATGACCATCAGGAAGAAATTGTTCCAGAAGGGGATCGAGATCCACACCTGCGGCTCGAAGCCGAGCCAGGTGACGAGGGCGTTGAGCAGGCCGATCTGGGTCTGGTCGGCGGCGCGGTACTCGTAGATGAACTTCCAGATCACGCTGGCGCCGACGAAGGAGATGGCGAGCGGCATGAAGACCAGGCTCTTGGCGATGGTGCCCCACCAGATGCGGTCGGTGAGCACGGCGATCACCAGCCCGAAGAAGGTGCAGATCGCGGGTACCACCGCGAGCCAGAGCAGGTTGTTGAGGATGGACGCGCGGAATTCGCGGTCGCCGATCGCCCAGAGGTAGTTGTCCAGCCCGACGAAATCCTGGCCACTGCGGTCGAGGAAGGACAGCCGGAAGGTCTCCACCACGGGATAGATGAGGTAGATCGTCAGGATCAGCAGCGCCGGGCCGATGAAAAGCCAGGGCCGGATGAAGCCCTGCCGGCGGAGGTTGTCGATGGCGGCTTCACCGCTCACGCCCCGCGCCGGCAGCGCCAGTTCGAGCAGGCGGTTGGCGCCCCAGAAATAGGCCACGCAGCCGCCGACGCCGACGATGATGACGATGATCGCCGACAGGATCTGGGTTGCCATGATGTCTCCTCCCCGGACGGTGCGATCGCGACAGCCGGTGCGGACCGTTCGGGCGACGAGCCCGGCCGATGGCCCGCCCGCGCCGTCACGGCACCGCCGCCGCTCTACTTGATCGCGTCCCAGGCGCTCTGGATCTCGGCTGCGACCTGGTCGGCCGGCTTGCCGCCGACGAGATCGATCATGCCGGTCCAGAACGCGCCCGCGCCGATCTTGCCGGGCATCAGGTCCGAACCGTCGAAGCGGAAGGTGTCGGCGTTGACGAGGATGTCGCCCTGCTTCTTCAGCGCCTCGTTGGCATAGGCTTCCGGATTGGCCGTCTTGAGCGGCGTCAGAAAGCCGGACTGCGCCATCCAGATCTCATGCGCCAGCGGGGTCTGCAGAAAATCGATGAAAGCCTGCGCCGCCGGCGAATCCCTGGTGATGGTGAACAGCGTTCCGCCGCCTAGCACCGGCTTGCCGAGGTTCTTGTCCGTCATCTCCGGCAGATAGAAGAAGTCGGCGTCGAGGCCGATTTCCGTCCCGTCCGGGAAGAAGGAGGAGATGAAGGAGGCCTGTCGGTGCATGTAGCACTTGGGCGGCAGATCGAAGAGGCCTTTGGGACTGTCGCGGAAATCGGTCGCCGCGACCGCCGCCGCTCCGCCCGAGACGTTCTCGCCAACGGTCGCGATGTCGGCGAAGATCTGCATCGCGCCGACGACACGCTCGTCGGTGAAGGGGATCCCGTTCGAGGTCCACTGGTCGTAGACTTCCGGCGGCTGCGTGCGCAGCATGATGTCCTCGACCCAGTCGGTGGCCGGCCAGCCTGTCGCGCCGCCCGATCCGAGGCCGATGCACCAGGGCGTTCCCCCGTCCTCGACGATCTGCTTCTGCAGCGCCATCAGCTCGTCCCAGGTGGTCGGCACCTCGTAGCCGGCCTCCTCGAAATTCTCCGGCACGTACCAGACCAGGGACTTCAGATCGGCCTTGTAGGGGAAGCCGTAGAAATGCTCTTCACCGTCGGCGCCCCGGAACGTACCGAGATCGACCCAGGATTGGCCTGCGCCGTAATTGTCGCGCACGAAGGCGGCCGCATCCTCGCCGAGCGGCGTCAGGAGCCCCTTGGAGGCCAGGTCCTGGATCAGGCCGGGCTGCGGCAAAACGGCAACGTTGGGCGGGCTGCCGGCCTGCGTGTCGATCACGATCTGCTGCTCGTAGTTCTCCGACGAGGAGTAGGTGAGATCGACGCCCGTCGCCTCCGAGAAGTAGGCGAGCACCGAGCGCACCAGCGCCTCGTCCTCGCCGCGCCAGGGGCCGAAGACGGACAGGGTCTGGCCCTTCAGGTCGATCTTCTGGAGGTTCTCATAGTCCTCCCAGTTGAAGCGGTCATCTTCGCCAGGTGCGAATTTCAGCTGTGCCGATGCCGGTGTGGCAAGGGCCAGAGCCAGCAACGCCGCGCTGGCGAACCATGTGTGCTTCATCGTTTTCCTCCCGATGGCAACGGCTACTTCGGTGTCTGTCCTCCCCCCGCAACGAGAACAGAGTGTCCCGGATCGGCGCGCCTTGCAACCTTCGAAGGCCAGAAACTCGCCGAAGGTCCCGATTGCAGCGGCGCCGGGAAAACCACGCGCCCGGCCGCCGACACGAGCGGAAGGCTGCGGATCGACGTTGACGGCATGGGGGCTCGTCCGTATTCGATGGACAACGGGTGGTTCGACTTGGCCGGCCGGTCTCCACGGGAGGATCTCATGCGCATCGTCGTGACCGGGGCGGGCGGCTTCATCGGACGGGAACTGGTGCGGCGGCTGGCTGCCGAGGGGCTCGCCGGAACCTCGCCCGAAGCGAAGATCGTCGCCATCGACGAGACGCTGCCGCCGGAGAGCCTGCCGCTCGGCATCCGGCCGGTGATCGGCGACATCGGCGATCCGGATTTCCTCGACGCGATCACGGCCGAGCCGATCGACGTGGTGTTCCACCTCGCGGCCGTTCCCGGCGGGGCTTCCGAGGGAGACTTCGCGCTCGGCTGGCGGGTCAACGCTCAGGCCACCCTGGCTCTCGTGGAGCGACTGGCGCGGCAAGCGAGGCCGGCGCGGTTCGTCTTCTCCTCCACCATCGCCGTGTTCGGCGTGCCTCTTCCGGCCGACGCGGTGACCGACGAGACGCTGCCGCTGCCGACGCTCAGCTACGGCGCGCAGAAGCTGATGATGGAGACGCTTCTGACCGACCATGCCCGACGCGGCACGGTGGACGCGGTTGCGCTGCGCCTTCCCGGCATCGTGGCGCGGCCGCGGCGCCCGGGCGGTCACCATTCTGCTTACATGAGCGACATCTTCACCACCCTGGCGGCCGGCGAGCCCTTCGTCTGTCCGGTCGCGCCCGAATCGACATCCTGGCTGATGTCGCGGGCTTGCTGCGTGGACAACCTCATCCACGCCGCGATGCTGCCGCGGGAACGGCTGGACGCACGGCGCGCCTTCACCTTGCCCGCCCTCCGGCTGTCGATGGGCGAGGTGGTGGAGGCGCTCGCCGAACGGTTCGGCCCCGGCGTGCGTGACCGCGTGACCTTCGCGCCCGATCCGGTGCTGCAGGCGCAATACGGGTCCTATCCGCCGCTCACCACGGCCATCGCCGAGAGCCTCGGCTTCCGCCACGACGGCGATGCGGGAGCGCTGCTGGCGCGGGCGCTGGAATATGGTGGCTGAGGCCCTCAGGCGCGACGGCGCCGGTCTTCGCGCAGCAGCGATGACGTGGCGGCTGCCGGAACTGCCGGGCTGAAGTGGAAGCCCTGTCCCTGGTCGCAGCCGATGGCGCGAAGCGATACGGCCTGCGATTCGCTTTCGATCCCCTCGGCCGTGGTGGTGAGGCCAAGCCGCCGGCCGAGCCCGACGATCGCCTGCACGATCATCTCCTGCTTCTCCTCCACCTCGAAGCGTCCGACGAAGCTGCGGTCGATCTTGATCTTCTCGAAGGGGAAGCGCGACAACTGAGCCAGGCTCGAGAAGCCGGTGCCGAAATCGTCGATGACGATGCGAATGCCGGCCCCGACGAGATCCGCAATCACCAGCTCGGCCATCTCGACATGCTGGATGATGGCGCTTTCGGTGACCTCGATCTCCAGCCTGTCGGGCGTGAGGCCGGTCTCGCCGAGGATGCGCAGGATCCGCAGCCCGAGGAGCTTGTCCGTCATTTGCGCAGGCGAGACGTTGAAGGCGAGCGAGACGTGGTGCGGCCAGTCCGACGCCGCGATGCAGGCCTTGCGCAGCATCTGCTCCGATAGCTCGGTGATCAGACCGGTGTCCTCGGCGAGCGGGATGAATTCGTCCGGGGCGACGGTCCGTCCGTCGGGCGTGCACCACCGCGCTAGGGCCTCGAACCCGACGATCTCGCGTGTCCGCAGGTCGACGAGAGGCTGGAAATGGGGCTCGACCGCGCCGTCCTTGAGCGCCTGACGGAGGTCGCGTTCCAACCGGTTGCGGCGGGTCTGGGCCTCGCCCATGGCCGCGTCGTAGCGCGCAACGCGGCTGGTGCGGAGACGCTTGGCGGCGTACATGGCGAGGTCGGCAAGCTTGATCAGCGAAGCCGCGTCGTCTGCGTCTTCCGGCGCCGTGGCGACGCCGACGCTGGCGCTCATGTCGGCCGTCACCCCGCCGAGCAGGTAGGGTTCGGAGAGCGACGCGACGATTTCCTCGGCGAGGTGCATCACGCAGGGAGTTCGGGCGACGTGCTGCAGGACGAGGAATTCGTCTCCGCCGACACGGAAGATCGCCTCCTGCGGGAACAGGTGCCGCAGACGATCTGCGACCGCCACCAGGGCCTCGTCGCCGGCCTGGTGCCCGAACAGGTCGTTCAGCTTCTTGAAGCCGTCGAGATCGATCGCATAGGCGACCAGCAGTCGGGACGCGTGCGGCTCAGCGGCCAGTTCACGCAGCCGTTCTTCCAGGCCGCGCCGATTGGGCAGACGGGTGAGAGGATCGTGCCGCGCGATCCAGACGACATCCCGTTCGGCGCGATCCCGGCGCTCGATCTCCTCGGAGAGGTCACGCAGCCGCCAGCCGCTGAAGATGAGCCCGCCGAGACCGGTCAGCATGACGGCGAAGAAGACCTCGTCGATCTCCCAGTCCTCGTGCTCGTGGATGAAGCGATCGACCGTGTCGAAGAGGTCGGCGGCGAGCGCGCTCATCCAGATGGCGACACCCGCTAAGACGAGGAACACGGCCTGACGGTACGCCTTGTTCCGGCGCAACGCTGCGATCACCTTCATGCCGGTCCCCTCGCTGGCCCCGCCTGCGGCGCGCCCGCGCATTCTCCTGCCTGGCCGCGTCGCCGTCCGTCCCTGCAAACCCCACTGCCGCCGACCTTATGAATGGTGCCCTAATTGTTTGCTAACGAACCAACATGACCCGAATAGTGTACGCACACGCACGCGACGACCGACGATCAAAGAAGACGTTGCGCATCGCGGCGCATCGTGTGAGGGACGATTCGGACCACGTCAGTACCAGATGCCGCCGCGCCGGATGCGGATGCGCGGCCGTCCATCGGGAACGGCGAGCGAGGAGGGATGGGCGGGGCCTTCGCGCCGGTCGGGCGAAAGTGGATGCTCGGCGGCGAGCAGCGACGCCATCGCGCGATAGTCGACGGGCCTGTGGCGTCCGACAGCCGGGATGAAGCTCCGGCGGCGGCGCATCCCGCCCTCCACCGCCTCCACCACCGGCGTCGCCTCCGTCAGGCCGCGGGCGGTCTTCAGGGTCTGCAGCCGCGCGATTCGCTCCTCCGTGACGGGATGGCTGCGCAGCACGGAGGCGTCGGGCGTTCGCCCGCCCGGCAGCATCAGCCGCTCCCAGAGTCCGCGCTGCTGACGCTCCAGCTTCGCCAGTGCCGAGGCGAGTCCATCCGGGTCGCCGGTGAGGATCGCTGCGCCGAGATCGGCATCGAACTCCCGGGTGCGCGACAGGGCGAGCTGCAGCAGGCCGCCGATGGTCGGCGAGGCCATCAGCACCAGCACCGCCAACCAGGGCACCTGCGCCTCGTAACCTCCGGCGAAGCCGAGCGCATTGAGCACCAGCGAGAACAGTCCGACCGTCGCCATGGTGGAGGTGAAGCGCGAGACCATGTCGGCGAAGGCCATCACCTTCACGTCCTCGTTGGCGACGTGGCTGATCTCGTGGGCCAGCACGCCGGCGAGTTCGCGCGCGCTCATGGCGCGCACCAGCGCGTCGGTGACGGCGATGGCAGCATCGTCGCGCCGGCCGACGGCAAAGGCATTCATCACCGCCGACGGCACGACATGCAGCTTCGGCACCGAAGGCAGGCCGGCACGGCGCGACAGTTCCTCGACCAGTTCCGCGCCGAGCGGAAACTCGCGGCTGGAGACCGGACGGGCGTCGTACATCGACAGCACCATGGCAGGGCTCACGCGCAGCGCCGTGACCATCGTCACCGCGCCGAAGACCAGCGCGAAGACAATGCCGGTGGCGCCGGCAAAAGCATAGGCGCTGACGGCGAGCAGGACGAGGCTGCCGGCGCCGAGGAGCCAGGTGTGGACGGTGTTCAGCACGCGGTGGCGGCGCTGCTCGAACAGGTCGATGCTCGGAGAGTGGTTCATGTCGGAAGATATGGGGTGCCCCGAAGCACTTGCCGAGCCCGAGGGTTCACCGTGACGCCCTTCCGCATCGCGCGCCAGCCTCACCCTCACCGACCCCGGCCGGTCTCCACGCCCGGTGAAGCCGAGCGGCAACCAAGGCGCCAGGCGCCACCCTCCGGATCGTTGCGATGTCGTGGCGGCACGGGCCGCAGAACCGCGAGCGGGTCGCCGAAGTACCACAGTAGCGCGAGGCGGTGCACGACGACTCTCCATTGTTATTATGCATGCAGCATACATATAATAGCGCAATCCGTCAACGGGAAGGGACCGCTCGAATCCATAGGCTCGGAGAAAGCGGGGCGGCTCAGCCCACCGGTATTTCGCGATGGTCGATGGGGCAGCGCGCCGGAATGCAGCTCCCCTCGTCGCAGATTCGGCAGACGATGTCCGAATCGTCGCCGGGATCGACCAGTGCAGGCAGGATCTTGCCGATCAGGGCGTCGAGGAGGCGCTTGTCCTCTGGAGTGAGGGTCCGGGTGGCGCGGGCGAGAACGTCGCGCCGCGCAGCAAGGCTGCGCTGGAAGGCCGCCTCGCCCTCGGCGGTAAGGACGAGGGCCCGCGCGCGTCGGTCGACGGCGCCGGCGCCGGCGCCGGCGGTCTCGCGCATCACCAGGCCGGCGGCCGCGAGCTGGTCGACGAGCCGCACCGTCGCCGAGTGCGACAGCGCCAGCATCCGGCGCAGCCGTTCGATCGACAGTCCCGGCTCGGTACCGATCCGGATGATGGCCGCCGTTGCGCTGGGGCCACGACCGCCGGCGGCGAGAAAGGCCCGCTCCATCTTGTCCACGCAGGCGAGGCTCATCGCTCCGAAGGCGTTTTCGAGCCGGGCCGTTTCGGAATCGTCCAGCATCAAGCGCTTCCCGGGCAGCCCGCACATATGCAACGTACATATAAAGGGGTCGCGCATGACACACAAGCAGAACTGCCCGGGGCATCCCGCTTGCGTGAGAAAACTCCCCTACTTATATACGCCGCGACGCTCCGAAGACGTGCCGATCGCGCATGGGGACGGAGCAGATTCCTGAAAACAGGGGCTGCCGTGCGGAACGCCGGTACGGGTCCTGGCAGCCTGCTAAAGCGGAGAGCATAGACATGGCTAAAGTAATCGGTATCGACCTCGGAACGACCAATTCCTGCGTCGCCGTCATGGACGGCAAGGACGCCAAGGTCATCGAGAATGCGGAAGGTGCTCGCACCACGCCGTCGATCGTGGCCTTCACCGACGGCGACGAGCGTCTCGTGGGTCAGCCGGCGAAGCGTCAGGCCGTCACCAACCCCGAGGGAACCATCTTCGCGGTCAAGCGCCTGATCGGCCGCCGCTATGACGACCCGGTCACCGAGAAGGACAAGAAGCTCGTCCCCTACAGGATCGTTCGCGCGGACAATGGCGATGCGTGGGTCGAAGCGCAGGGTTCGAAGTACTCGCCCTCGCAGATCTCGGCGATGACGCTTCAGAAGATGAAGGAGACGGCGGAGTCCTATCTCGGCGAGAAGGTGGAGAAGGCGGTCATCACCGTCCCGGCCTATTTCAACGATGCCCAGCGTCAGGCGACCAAGGATGCCGGCAAGATCGCGGGCCTCGAGGTTCTGCGCATCATCAACGAGCCGACGGCGGCCGCGCTGGCCTATGGCCTGGACAAGAAGAAGGCGGGCACGATCGCGGTCTACGACCTCGGCGGCGGCACCTTCGACATCTCGATCCTCGAGATCGGCGACGGCGTGTTCGAGGTGAAGTCGACCAACGGCGACACCTTCCTCGGCGGCGAAGACTTCGACATGCGTCTGGTCGAGTACCTGGCGGCGGAGTTCAAGAAGGAACAGGGCATCGACCTGAAGAACGACAAGCTCGCCCTCCAGCGGCTCAAGGAAGCCGCCGAGAAGGCCAAGATCGAGCTGTCGTCCTCGGCCCAGACCGAAATCAACCTGCCCTTCATCACCGCCGACGCGTCGGGACCGAAGCACCTGACGATGAAGCTCACCCGCGCGAAGTTCGAGGCGCTGGTGGACGATCTGGTTCAGCGCACCATCGAGCCCTGCAAGGCCGCGCTCAAGGATGCCGGCGTTAAGGCAGCCGAGATCGACGAGGTGGTTCTGGTCGGCGGCATGACCCGCATGCCCAAGATCCAGGAAGTGGTGAAGCAGTTCTTCGGCAAGGACCCGCACAAGGGCGTCAATCCGGACGAAGTGGTCGCCATGGGTGCCGCCATCCAGGCCGGCGTGCTGCAGGGCGACGTCAAGGACGTTCTGCTGCTCGACGTGACCCCGCTGTCGCTCGGCATCGAGACGCTCGGCGGCGTCTTCACCCGGCTGATCGATCGCAACACGACGATCCCGACCAAGAAGAGCCAGGTGTTCTCCACGGCCGAGGATTCGCAGTCGGCGGTGACCATCCGGGTCTTCCAGGGCGAGCGCGAGATGGCGGCCGACAACAAGATGCTCGGCCAGTTCGATCTGGTCGGCATTCCGCCGGCACCGCGCGGCGTGCCGCAGATCGAGGTCACCTTCGACATCGACGCCAACGGCATTGTCAACGTCTCGGCGAAGGACAAGGGCACCGGCAAGGAGCACCAGATCCGCATCCAGGCCTCGGGCGGCCTGTCCGACTCCGAGATCGAGAAGATGGTGAAGGACGCCGAGGCGAACGCCGAGGGTGACAAGAAGCGCCGCGCGCTCGTGGAAGCGAAGAATCAGGGCGAGGCGCTGGTCCATTCGGCCGAGAAGTCGCTTAAGGACTATGGCGACAAGGTGTCCGAAGGTGATCGCACCGCGATTTCCAACGCCATCGCTGCCCTGAAGACCTCGCTCGAAGGCGACAACCTGGAGGAGATCCAGTCGAGGAGCACGGCGCTGACCGAAGCGTCGATGAAGCTCGGCCAGGCGATGTACGAGGCCAGCCAGGCCGAGGCTGCGGCGGCCGACGCCAAGGCCGACGCGCAGAAGGCCGGCGAGGACGTGGTCGACGCCGATTTCGAAGAGATCGACGACGACAAGAAGAAGTCGGCCTGATCGAAGATCGTCCTCCGTCCAGACGGTGACGGCCGGTGCCAGACATGGCACCGGCCTTTTTCTTTGGCCGCGACACGCGCGCGTGGCGACCACCACGACGCGTTAAGCTTAACCGGTGGTTAAGCTCGACCCCGCCTTCGCCGCCTCCTATTGATCGAGGGTGGGTAGCGCGAACGGTCGCGCGGGGTGACGGGCGTCCATGCACTATCGCATCTTCGAAACATGGAGACTGATCGCCGCGCTTTCGATCATGGTGTGGCATTTCCTGCGTTTCGCCCCGCCCGGCCATGAGGAAATCGGCGCCTATCTCTATCGGCTTCTGGCCGTGATGGAGATGTTCTTCATGATCTCCGGCTACCTGATCATGGAACGCTACGGCGACGACCTGCTCCGCGCGCCGGGAAGTTACCGCGCCTTCCTGGTGCGGCGGCTCGCGCGTTTCTACCCGCTCTACCTCGCCACCCTGCTCTTCTTCTGCGGCGTCGCGCTCGCGATCCATTTCGGGGTCGTCCGCACGGACGATCCCGGCCGCTATGCCTGGAGCGTCCTTCCGGCGAACCTGCTGCTCGTCCAGGCCTGGGGCCTGACCGAGCAACTCACGTTCAACTACGTGGCATGGTGTCTTTCGGCGGAATGGTTCTGCTACCTCCTCCTGCCGCTCGTCGTTCTGGCGTATCGCCTCGGTGGTCCTGCCGGCATAGCCGTCCTCGCCGGTGGTCTGGTGCTTGCACTGGAGGCCGCGGTTGCACGCGGGGTGATCCCGTTCGAGAGCTGGCTGCGCGCAGATACCTGGGGCGCCTACCGGGCCTTCGCCGACTTCACCATCGGCGCTCTCGTGTCCGTCGCCGTCCGCCGGAGCAGCTTTCGCCTGGCGGCGCACTGGCCGGCGTGGACGCTGTTTGCGCTTTCGCTTGCCGCCATGGCCACGCGCCAGCACGCGGCCCTGATCGTCGCTTTGCTGGCAGCCGGCATGTATTTCGCTGCCCTGGCCGAGCGAAACGATCCAGACGCTTCGCGTTACCTCGCCTTCCTGCACCCCATCGGCAAGGTCTCGCTCGGCATCTACCTGCTGCATCCGGTCGTCGAGGCCGTGTTCTTCTCCGTCCTGTGGCGCAAGGTGATCGCACCGACGGAGACGATCGGCTTCTATGCCTACGCCCTCCTGCCGTGTGCCGTCACGATCGCGCTGGCGGTCGTTTCCGAGCGATACTTCGAGCGGCCGGTCGGACGCTACATGGTCGGACGGCTGACCCCGGACCGCCCGAGCCCCCAGCGTACGCCGCAGCCGGTCGGATAGGTGACGGACGCATCGCGAATCGCCCTTGGCGGATGGTCCGTCGGCAAAAAAAGGCGGTCCTGTGGCGAACCGGCTATGGCGCATGCCCGCCGGCTTTACTAAATCGGTGCCAGCGGTAGGCGCCCCTGGCGCGCCGGCCAACCCGACAGGCAGCAGGAATATCCGCGAGCACCATGAAGGCTGATTTCTACGAGACGCTGGGCGTCGAGAAGAGCGCATCGGAAAAGGACCTGAAAGCTGCATTCCGCAAGCTCGCCATGCAGTGCCATCCGGACCGCAATCCCGGCGACGCCGACGCGGAACGGCGCTTCAAGGAAATCAACGAAGCCTACGAGACGCTCAAGGACCCCCAGAAGCGCGCCGCCTACGATCGTTTCGGACACGCCGCCTTCGAGAACGGCGGGATGGGCGGTGCGGGTGCCGGCTTCGCCGGAGCCGGCGGATTTGCCGACATCTTCGAGGACATCTTCGGCGAGATGATGGGCGGCGGACGGCGGCGCTCGTCCGGCGGACGGGAGCGCGGGGCCGACCTGCGCTACAACATGGAGATCACGCTGGAGGAAGCCTTCAACGGCAAGACGGCGCAGATCCACGTCCCCAGTTCGATCACGTGCAGCGAGTGCTCCGGCTCGGGGGCCAAGCCCGGAACCCAGCCCGTCACCTGCTCGATGTGTGGCGGTGCCGGCCGCGTGCGCGCTCAGACCGGCGGCTTCTTCTCCATCGAACGCACCTGCCCGGCCTGCCATGGCCGCGGCCAGACCATCAAGGACCCCTGCCCGAAGTGCGACGGCCAGGGACGCGTGACCGAGGAGCGCACGCTGTCGGTGAATATTCCGGCAGGCATCGAAGACGGGACGCGGATCCGCCTGTCGGGCGAGGGGGAGGCGGGCACGCGCGGCGGACCCTCGGGCGACCTCTACATCTTCCTCTCCGTTTCGCCGCACGAGTTCTTCCAGCGCGAAGCGGAGAACCTCTACTGCACGGCGCCGATCTCGATGACGACGGCTGCGCTCGGCGGCTCGTTCGAGGTGGCGACGCTCGACGGCACGCAGACCCGCGTGAAGATCCCCGAAGGGACGCAGAACGGCCGCAAGTTCCGCGTCAAGGGCAAGGGCATGCCGGTCATGCGCCAGAACATGGTCGGCGACCTGATCATCCAGGTCTCGGTGGAGACGCCGCAGAACCTGTCACGCCGGCAGCGCGAGCTGCTGGAGGAGTTCGACAAGCTGTCCTCCACCGAGAACAGCCCGCAGTCGACCGGTTTCTTCAACCGCATGAAGGACTTCTTCGAGTCGTTCGGGAACTGACGGCGGACATTCCACGCGCCTTCGCCGTGAACCGGACCGCGTTTGGACACAGTCTGCAGGCAAGGATCCGCACGGTCGAAGACCGTCCTCGCCAGGAGAGCAGAGCATGCAGCGCAGTGTCAGAGCCGTCCGCAGAACCCTCGCCGGCCATTTCGAGGACGAGTTGCGCTTCCTGCGCGGCTGGATCGAGACGCCCCGCGCCGTGGGCGCCATCCTGCCGACCAGTGCCGCCGTTTCCCAGCTCATGGCCTCCGTCATCGACACCGCATCCGGCCGACCGGTGCTGGAACTCGGTGCCGGCACGGGCGTGATAACGAAGGCGATCCTGGCGCGGGGAATCGCACCCCAGAAGCTTCATCTGGTCGAATACTCGGCCGATTTCGTCGACCACCTCAGGCGGAGCTTTCCCGGCGTCAACGTCATCCGGGGTGACGCTTTCGACCTTGACACGACGCTGGGCGAAGGCGGGAGCATGCAGTTCGACGCCGTGATCTCCGGCGTACCGCTGCTGAACTTCCCGCTCGCGCAGCGCATCGCCTATGTCGACGACCTGCTCGATCGGCTTCCCCCCGGCCGCCCGGTGGTGCAGTTCACCTATGGACCGTTCTCGCCGGTGCCCGCCCGCGGCGGCAACTACACGGTCGAGCATCTCGGCTTCGTCCTGCGCAACCTGCCGCCGGCGCAGCTGTGGATCTATCGCCGCCCCAGCGCCCGCTGATCGGGCGCGGGGCCGGTCGCGGCTTCAGTTCTGCGTCCAGTCGAGATAGTCAGCCAGTTCGTTGGCCCGACGCGCCGTCGTTTCGTTGAGACATGCCGCCGAGATCGGCCCGGAGATGGTTCCACCCTCGAAGAAGACGGCCGGCCATTCGCATTTGGAATCACGATAGGCGATCCACTTCAGCTGCGTGTCGCGCAGCGCCCGGACTCCGGCTTCCGGCATCCCGTCCTTCAAGGCCCCGTAATTGTCGTTGAGCATGACGTCCCAGACCGCCAGTTCGCGAGCGTAGCACGCCATCATGCCATAAGTGGACTGCCCCTCGTCCGTCTCGAGGCAGGGCTTGGCGACGGTACCGATGCATTCGTCGCGGCTGGCCTCTCCACCAGGCTCGGCGGAGGAATTGTATTCGCGCACGCCTTCGATGCAGGACTGGACCTCTACGGTGTCCTGCGGGAGCGCCTCGTCCGCCCAGGCCGGTCGTACAATCGATGCCACCAGAGCCAACGCCATGGCTGCCATCGCCATCTGCTTCATTTCCATCGTCCCTTCACGAATGCGGTTGCCTGCTGCGGCGCAAGCCATATAACCCTCTGCAGTCTGGCAGATCGGATCTCCAATGGCAGCAAGAATCCTCGTCTTCGCAGGCTCCAGCCGGAAGGGCGCCTACAGCGGCAGGACTGCCGATGCAGCCATGAAAGAACTGGCGCTGCAGGGGGCGGAAGTGACGCGGCTTTCGCTGGCCGACTATCCGCTGCCGATCATGGACGAGGATTACGAAAAGGAGCGGGGCATCCCGGAGAACGCCGTCCAGCTCGCCCGCCAGATCGCGGCGCATGACGCCGTGCTGATCTGCACGCCCGAGTACAACGGTTCGGTGCCGCCGCTGCTCAAGAACGCGATCGACTGGGTCAGCCGCGTGAAGAGCGATGGAAACCGCGCTCTGCGGCCCTACCCCGGCAAGGTCGTCGGTATCTGCTCGTCATCGAACGGACATTTCGCCGGCATTCGTGCCGCCAATCATCTCCGGGCCATCCTGGCCCATATCGGCATGGAACTGGTCTCGGCTCAGGTTTCGGTTCCCAACGCGGCGGAGGCGTTCGAGGCCGACGGTGCGTTCAGGGACGAGCGGCTGACGAAGGGCATGACGCGGCTGTGCGAAAGCCTGATCGATCGTGCCCGGGCATTCTCCACCCGGGCCTGAGCGGAACGGGCGGCGTTCGGGGCGAGCGAGGCAGGGCCTGCAACGTTCTCCCGGGCGCAGATGCGTTTGGGACTTTCCGGCCGGGTGTTCCTGTGCGACTGGACTGGAACGAAGCATTTCGGCAGAATCGACCATGACCAATGACACCGACATGCGCGACCGGCTGATCGTCGGCCTCGACCTGCCCGACGTGGCGACCGCCGAGGCGGTGGTGCGCGAACTCGATGGCGTCGCACGCTTCTACAAGATCGGCTACCGGCTGGCCTTCGCCGGCGGGCTGGATTTCGCCCGCGACCTCGTCGCCGACGGCAAGAAGGTCTTCCTCGACATGAAGCTTCTCGACATCGACAACACGGTGGCAGAGGGCGTCGAGAGCATCGCGAGGATGGGCGTCACCATGCTGACGCTGCACGCCTATCCCAAGGCGATGCGCGCGGCGGTGGCGGCCGCGCGGGGCAGCGACATCTGCCTGCTGGCCGTGACCGTGCTGACCTCCATGGACGAGCAGGACCTGATCGACGCGGGGTACGAGTACGATCCGCACACGTTGGTGATGCGGCGCGCGGAGCAGGCGAGGCTCTGCGGGATGGGCGGCATCGTCTGCTCGGCCGCCGAAGCGGCTGCGGTGCGCAGGATCGTCGGCCCGGACATGGCGGTCGTGACGCCGGGAATCCGGCCGGCCGGTGCTGCCCTGGGAGACCAGAAGCGCGTGATGACGCCGGCCGATGCGATCCGCGCCGGTTCCAGCCATCTGGTGGTCGCGCGTCCGATCGTCGGCGCACCGGACCGGCGCGCGGCGGCGGAGGCGATCATCGCGGAAATGCAGTCGGCCGCCTGACGGCCGGCCTCTACCAGGGGAGAGAAAACCATGCCCAAGGCCTACTGGATCGCCCATGTCGACGTGCGCGACCCCGAACGCTACAAGGACTACGTGGCCACCGCCAAACCGGCATTCGAGCGTTTCGGCGCGCGGTTCCTCGCCCGCGGGGGCGCCTACAATGCCATGGAAGGCACTGCGCGCGGTCGCAACGTGGTGATCGAGTTTCCCTCCATGCAGGCGGCGACCGACTGCTACAATTCGGCCGAGTACCAGGCGGCGAAGGCCATCCGCCAGACCGTCGCGGACGCCGAGATGGTGATCGTGGAAGGATTCGACGCCTGACGGGATGTCCCCGCGGGTTCATCCGATCCGTGGTCCACGATCCGGAGAGATCGAACGCCTGATCGAGATCGAGACGGCGGCGGGAATGCTCCTCGCCGGCCATGGCTACCCGTCGCTCGCCGTGGAACCGCCTGCGACGCCGCCGCAATTTGCGGCAAGGCTGCGCGGTCGCCGGCTTCTGCTCGCCACCGACAGCCTGGACGAACCGATCGGTTTCGCCCTCACGGAACGCCTGGGCCGGACCGAGTGGCTATGCGAACTCTCCGTCCATCCCGCCCACGGCCGTCGCGGCGTCGGTGCGGCACTGGTCGAGGCGGTTGCGAAGGCAGCACGTGAGCGCGGCTGCGACCAGATCGGGCTTTCGACCTTTCGCACCGTTCCCTTCAATGCGCCGTTCTACGCCAGTCATGGCTTCGTGGAACTGCCGCCCGAGACGGCCGGACCCGTGCTTGCACGCCGGTTCCGGGACGAGGTTCCGCCGGGCATCGACCCGAACGAGCGCCTCATGATGGTGCGGATGCTGACGCGCGATCTCCATCCTTGACGGGGAGAGTCGGCGACGGCTGTCCTATTGCATTGCAACAGAAACGGTCTACCGTGCGTTAACGGCTAATTAACGCGTGCGGCGGGATGCTGGCTTCGCGGGAGCGGGGAAGGTTAGCGGATGTTCTACCATATCTACGAACTGAGCCATGCGGCCATGCAGCCGTATCGCGCACTGGCCGACGCGACGAAGCTGTTCTATTCGAATCCTCTGAACCCGCTCTCCATGACCCCCTTCGGGCGATCCGCCGCCGCCGCCGCCGAACTCTTCGAGCGCACGACGCGGCGCTACGCGAAACCGAGCTTCGGCCTCGAGAGCACCGTGGTGGACTGGAAGAAGGTGGGCGTACAGGAAAGGATCGTCTGGAAGAAGCCGTTCTGCCAGCTGATCCACTTCCAGCGCGACCTTCCCGCCGGTCGCCGGGCCGATCCGAAGCTTCTGATCGTCGCGCCGATGTCCGGCCACTACGCGACCCTGCTGCGCGGTACGGTCGAGGCGCTGATGCCTTATGCCGAGGTCTATATCACGGACTGGACGGACGCCCGGATGGTGCCCCTGGCCGATGGGCGCTTCGACCTCGACGACTACATCGACTACGTGATCGAGATGCTGCACCATCTCGGGCCAGACACCCACGTGATGGGCGTCTGTCAGCCCTCGGTACCCGTTCTGGCCGCAGTGGCGTTGATGGAAGCCAAGGGGGATGCCATGGCACCATCGACGATGACGCTGATGGGCGGACCCATCGACACCCGCCGCAACCCGACTGCCGTCAACAAGCTCGCGCAGGAAAAGGGCATCGACTGGTTCCGCGACAACGTGATCATGCGCGTGCCGTGGCCTGAGCCCGGCTTCATGCGCGACGTCTATCCCGGGTTCCTGCAGTTGTCCGGGTTCATGAGCATGAACCTCGACCGTCACATCACCGCCCACAAGGATTTCTTCCGCCACCTCGTCAAGAATGACGGCGATTCGGCCGAGAAGCACCGCGACTTCTACGACGAGTATCTGGCGGTGATGGACCTGACGGCGGAGTTCTACCTGCAGACGGTGGATACGGTCTTCGTGCGGCACGACCTGCCGAAGGGCAGGATGACCCACCGCGGCACGCCGGTCGACCTCACTGCGATCCGCAACACCGCGCTGCTGACGGTTGAAGGCGAAAACGACGATATCTCCGGCATCGGCCAGACCAAGGCGGCCCAGGATCTGTGCATCAATATCCCCGACGACTACCGGGTGCATTACATGCAGCCGGCCGTGGGTCACTACGGCGTTTTCAACGGTTCGCGTTTCCGCGCGGAAATCGTCCCGCGTATCGTCGACTTCATCAGCAGCTACGGCAAGGCCGCTCGCAGACAGACGCAGACGCGGATCACCAGGGCCAGCAAGACCAAGGCCTGATCTCGCTGCTCCGCCGCGTGGATCTTTTTCCTGTCGCGGGAACCGGGACGGCGGAAATATCCATCGCCGCCCGGTCTTCGTACAGCTGCCGCGACGAAAAAGCCCTCGGGCTGGATCACGACAGCCGATCGAATCGTTCAGTTGACGCCAGCCGCTGCCGATGATGGTGCGGGGCGCATGCCCGGGCGCGGCGCGCGGGGTTTCTTCTTCGGCGCGGCGATCAACCCTTCGCGCTGGGCAAGTTTCCGGGCCGCCTTGCGCGACCGCCGGACTGCCTCGGATTTCTCGCGTGCCCGACGTTCCGAGGGCTTCTCGTAGGAGCGGCGGGCCTTCATCTCGCGGAAGAGCCCTTCCCGCTGCATCTTCTTCTTCAGCACCTTCAGTGCCTGGTCGACATTGTTGTCTCTTACGTGAACCTGCAATGTTCTTCCTTCGTCTGTGGGCCGGCTTCACCGGCTCTTGCGATTTCAAGCGTCCGACCGGACGCCGGCGAGACGCCGGTGTAACGCATGGCCACCATCAATGACACCCCTTGACCGCAAGAAAGCCCGGATCGGGGCCAGCGGCACGCGGCCTTCCAGGGGTTAAGACGGGATTTAATTCAATGTTTACGTTGTTCAAGGCTTCATGGCTTCGTGGTTCCCCCCAAGCCGGAACCTTGGCCTGACGGGAGGGTTCTGGTCCCGACGCTCGAACGAAGTAACGGAGAGACAAGATGGCTCCGCGAGAAAGCCGAAAAGAAGACAATGCGGGAAGGATGATCCGCCGCGAGCTCCATTCCAAGGAGAACGCAAGATTTTTGCACTCGCTGCCGACGTTCAAGCTGGATGGCGGGCTGCCGAAAAGGCTGACATCGCTGCTGGACGACCTGCGCCTTGCGGAAAGCAGTCGCGGGGTCGGCGGCAACTCGTCCGGCCTGCAGCGCCGATAGACCAGCCACCCGGCCGCCTCCCGGGGCGGCCGATCCTACGCCTCGACCGAAACCACAGGCACAAGCGGCGCCGGCACCGCGCTGGTCTTCGCCGCCGCCCTGCACAGATCCGCGATCACACAGCGCTCGCACTCCGGCCTGCGCGCCTTGCAGACATAGCGTCCGTGAAGGATGAGCCAGTGATGGGCGTGCAGCATGTATTCCGACGGAATCTGCTCGACCAGTCGTCTCTCCACCTCGTCCGGTGTCTTGCCCGGGGCCAGACCGATCCGGTTACCGATGCGCATGATGTGCGTGTCGACCGCCATGGTGGGCTGACCGAAGGCCATGTTGAGCACGACGTTGGCGGTCTTGCGTCCGACGCCAGGCAGTTTCGTCAGGAGATCGCGGTCGCCTGGAACCTCGCTGCCATGGTCCCTGATCAGGGCTTCCGAAAGGGCGATGACGTTCTTCGCCTTGTTGCGCCAAAGCCCGATGGTCCGGATGTAGCCGCCCACCCTCTCCTCGCCCAGGGCCAGCATCTTCTCGGGCGTGTCAGCGACCGCGAACAGCGCGCGCGTGGCCTTGTTGACGCCCGCATCGTTGGCCTGCGCCGAAAGCACCACGGCCACGAGAAGCGTGAACGGGTTGACATGCTCCAGCTCTCCCTTCGGCTCCGGCCGCTGGATGGAAAAGCGGCGGAAAATCTCGGCGACCTCGGCCGGTGAATAGACAGACTTCGGCCGTCGCCGGGTTCTGGCGCGGGGACCAGCGGGACGTGCGGCGTTTTTGACCTTGGGCTTTTCCATCCCGCCTCTATAATTCCTCCGATGCCCGAGACAAAGGATGCCGACGAGCCGATCTTCAGCGCCCTGCTCACCCCGCACCGGTCGCTGGGGCGGATGGGCTTTGCCGTCCTCATGGGCATTCTGAGCCTGATATCTCTCTTCGTCTGCCTGCTGTTCTGGTCGATCGGAGCCTGGCCGATCGTCGGATTCTTCGGGTTCGACGTCCTCCTTCTCTATGGTGCGTTCAGGCTGAACTATCGCGCGGCCCGCGTGCGCGAGGAGGTGACGGTGTCACGGACCCGGCTCGACATCCGCAAATACGCACCGTCCGGCCGGGCCGAAAACCACCTGTTCAATCCTTTCTGGACGAAGTTCGCCATCGCCCGCCACGAGGAGATCGGCATCACGTCGATGGCGGTGGAGGGTCAGGGGCGCAGCGTGCCGATCGGTTCCTTTCTCAACCCCGAGGACCGCGAGAGCTTCGCCACCGCTTTCGGCCGCGCCCTTGCGACCGCGAAGGCGGGGTAGAGCCCTCGCCGGGCGGCCTGCGTCGGGATCGCGGAGCGTGCGCCCGTACCACGGTCGAAGCGGGGCGGATCCACCGCACATGTGCATTCACACCCGTCCTGCAGGTTTCGGGTGGGAATGGCAGCGTCGAACGACGATAGTCGCGGTCCAGGAGATTTCGCCATGCACGCACAACAGGCCATCCTCGAACGCGACGTGACGCCCGCGCCCGGCACGCCGCACGCCACCGACTACGAGATCGTCCGCAAGGTGATCGAGACCATAAGCCTCGACTTCCGTCACCAGCCCTCGCTGGATGAACTGGCCGAGACGGCCGGCCTGACGGCGACGGCGCTGCAGAAGCTGTTCACCCGCTGGGCCGGTCTGTCGCCGAAGGCTTTCCTGCAGGCCGTGACGCTCGACCATGCGCGCCGCCTGCTCGACCAGGGCATGCCCTTGCTGGAAACGTCGCTGGAAGTGGGGATGTCCGGCCCCGGACGGCTGCACGATCTCTTCGTGACGCACGAGGCGATGTCACCCGGCGACTACAAGAGCCGCGGCGCAGGCCTGGTCATGCGCCACGGATTTCACGCCTGTCCTTTCGGCATCGCCCTGGTGATGACGACCGACCGAGGCCTGGCCGGCCTGGCCTTCTGCGATCCGGGCGGAGAGCGGGCGGCACTGGAGGACATGACGGGCCGCTGGCCGAACGCGAGCCACGTCGAGGATACGGCCGCTACGGCGCCCTACGCAGCGCGCATCTTCGACCCTGGCCGCTGGCGAGACGAGGAGCCGTTGCGGGTGGTGCTCATCGGCACCGACTTTCAGGTGCGGGTGTGGGAAGCGCTGCTCAGGATTCCGCTCGGACGGGCCAAGCCCTATTCGACGATCGCCGCCGAGATCGGCGCGCCGAAGGCCAGCCGTGCGGTCGGCGCGGCGATCGGAGCCAATCCGGTCTCCTTCGTGGTTCCCTGCCATCGCGCCGTGGGCAAGAACGGCGCCCTCACCGGCTATCATTGGGGGCTCACACGCAAGCGGGCGATGCTCGGCTGGGAAGCGGGCCAGGCCGTCGCCTGAGGGCGATTCCCTTCCGCGCCGCGAGCGGATAGGGTCGCGCCGTTCCGCACAAGGGGAGGCAGGCTTGGTCATCGTGATCGGCTCCATCAATCTCGACATGATCACCACGGTCGGAAGCCTGCCCGGGCCCGGCGAAACGGTGCGCGGCGACCGCTTCGCGACGGCGCCCGGGGGCAAGGGCGCCAATCAGGCCCTTGCTGCGGCGCGCGCCGGAGCGTCCGTGCGGATGATCGGTGCGGTGGGCACCGATCCCTTCGCGTCGGAAGCGCTGGCCCTGCTTGCGGCCGGCGGCATCGACCTCTCCGGAGTGAAGAGCGCGGCCGAGCCGACCGGCGTAGCGCTGATCCTGGTCGGCGCCGACGGCGAAAACATGATCGCGGTGGCGCCTGGCGCCAACAATGCCGTGACGCCTGACGACGTCGCGGGCACCGAATTTGCGGAGGGCGATGTTCTGCTGCTTCAGCACGAAATCCCGCTGGAGACGGTGACGGCAGCGCTGGACGCGGCGCGGGCTGCAGGCGCGCTCTCGGTGCTCAACATCGCTCCCTTCGCGGCGGAAGCCGTCGGGTTCGTCGGCAAGGCCGACGTGATCGTGGCAAACGAGACCGAGTTCGACATGTGCGCAGCCGCCATGTCGCTCGCCGGGGCCGACCGGGCAGGCCGGATGCGCAGCTTCGTCGGAAGGACGGGCCGGGCGATCGTCGTGACGCTCGGTGCGGAAGGAGTGCTGGCCGCCACCGTCGTCGGAGACCTCGCGGTTCCGACGATTCCCGTAAAACCGGTCGATACGGTGGGCGCGGGCGACACCTTCTGCGGCTATCTCGGCGCGGGCCTGGCGCAAGGGCTGCCGCTGGAGACGGCCCTGGGCCGGGCCGCAGCGGCGGGAGCGCTCGCCTGCCTGCGGCATGGAGCACAGCCGGCAATCCCCCTGCGCGCAGACGTGGAGGATGCTGTGGCGAAGGCAGGCAGCTGAAGCTGTCCGCCCCGGTCGCCTCACAGTCGACCCGATCGCCTCAGAGGCGACCCAGACGCTCCGTCAAGAGCGCGAAGAAGCCGTCGGAATCGATGTCGCGCATCACCATCGCGTTCTTCGGCCTGTCCGTCACGCCCCACCAGTCGATCACGGTCATTCCCATGGTGACCTCGGAAGAGGTCTCGATGGCAACGTTGCAAAGCCTGCCCCGGAAGAGTTCCGGCCTCAGGAGATAGGCGATCACGCAGGGGTCATGCAGCGGTCCACCGTCGCTTCCGTACTTTTCCTCGTCGAATCGCTCGAAGAATTCCAGCATCTCGGCCGTGGCGATACCCACCCTGCTACCGAGTTCACGGAAAGCGGCGACGCGGCTCGCCGTCGTCAGCGCCTTGTGCGTCACGTCGAGCGGCATCATCACGATCGGAACGCCGGAAGAGAACACGATCTCGGCAGCATGCGGATCAACGTAGATGTTGAACTCGGCCGCCGGCGTGACGTTGCCGCCCTCGAAGAAGCCTCCGCCCATCAGCACGATCTCGCGGATGCGGCCAGCGATTGCGGGCGCGCGGTTGAGCGCTTCGGCGATGTTGGTCAGCGGGCCGAGCGGACACAGCGTCACCGTCCCCGGTTCCTCGGCCATCAGAGTATCGACGATGAAGTCGACCGCGTGCTTCTGCTGCAGCGGCATCGTCGGTTCGGGCAGTTGCGGACCGTCGAGCCCGGTACGGCCATGCACGTGCTCGGCCGTCACGAGGCGCCGCACCAGCGGACGGACCGCCCCTGCATGGACACGGACGTCATGGCGGCCGGCGAGTTCGCAGATCATACGTGCATTCTTCTGGGTGAGCGCGAGCGGTACGTTGCCGGCGACCGCCGTGATCCCCATCACTTCGAGCTCGGGACTGGCGAGCGCGAGCAGGATGGCGACCGCGTCATCCTGGCCCGGGTCCGTGTCGATGATGATCCTGCGACCCGCGTCCATCCGCAACTCCCTGCACTCACTTGAACTTCATGAGGTTGCGGACCATATCAGCAGCACGCGCCGGAACGCCACCCGGGTTCCAGCGCTTTCCACGTCGCTCTTTAGAGGACATGAGACCCATGACGCGCCTGACGCCCTTCTCGAATCCGCTGCTTCTCGGGTTCGACACCATGGAGAAGACGCTCGAACGCGTGTCGAAATCCGGAGACGGATATCCGCCGTACAATATCGAGCGGCTGAAGCCGGCCGGGTGCGGCAGCGAGCGGCTCCGCATCACGCTGGCGGTGGCGGGTTTCACGGACGACGATCTCGACGTCACGACCGAAGAGAACCAGCTTGTCATCCGCGGCAAGCAGAGCGAAGACGCTGAACGGGACTACCTGCACCGCGGGATCGCAGCGCGGCAGTTCCAAAGGGTCTTCGTACTTGCGGATGGCATGCGGGTCGTCGGCGCGGAATTGAAGAACGGGCTCCTGTCAGTGGATCTGGACCGTCCCCAGCCGGAAAAGCTGGTACGGAAAATAAACATCTCGGTGAAAGACTGATCGGAACCCATGGCTCGAACGCGGGTTGGCCTGAGCCAGGCAGCCCTCGGCAAGGAGGCTAAGATGACTGACGATCCTCACATTCTGACGATGACCGCCGACCAGTTCGCCCATCTCGGCGAGGGCGCGCTCGCCTACCTGCGCAAGGTGAAGAGCGAAGATCTGACGGGACGTTTCCCCGGCATGCCGGCGATCGCTCCGGGTCTCGAGCTATGGGCCCTGTTTGCGGCCAATGGCCGCCCCATCCTCCTGACGGATGAACGCGACAGCGCCATCGGCGCAGCGATGCAGAACCAGTTGACCCCCGTCAGCATTCACTGACGCGCGCCGACGGCGCACGCCGTCTCAGGCAGCATGCGACGCCGGTGCCGTGGCCAGGAACGTGTAGATGGCCGCGGCATCGCGCGTCCCGCGTATCTTGGCCACCGTTTCGGAATCCCGCAGCACGCGCGCGATTCGCGACAGCGCCTTGAGGTGATCGGCCCCGGCGCCTTCCGGGGCCAGCAGCAGGAACACGAGGTCCACGGGCTGGTCGTCGAGAGATTCGAACTCGACGGGATGATCCAGTCGGGCGAAGACGCCGGTGATGGCCTTGATTCCCGGCAGCTTGCCATGCGGAATGGCGATGCCATTGCCCACGCCGGTCGATCCCAGGCGTTCGCGCTGGAGGATCGTGTCGAATATCTCACGCTCCGGAAGGCCGGTGACGGCGCTCGCCTTTTCGGCGAGAAGCTGAAGGAGTTGCTTCTTCGAATTCGCCTTCAAGGCCGGCATGATGGCCGGTACCTCGATAAGATCGCTGAGATCCATGCTTGTTCGCGTCCCCTGGTTGTTCCCGGCGGAGTGTCGATCCCGAGCGGCAAGATCTGCGGACGGAGCCTCAGGCTCCGTCAGCTGCCACCGCGGACGGATCGATCCACCCGATGTTACCGTCGGAGCGACGATAGACGATGTTGACCTTCCCCGTGCCCGCATTGCGGAACACCTGTACGGGGCTCTCCTTCGTATCGAGTTCGATCACGGCACCGGCGACGCTCATGGTCTTGAGCGTCAGCGAGGTCTCGGCCACGATGGCCGGCGCATAGTCCTCCGGCACCTCCTCGTCTTCTTCGGCAGCGGGAGCCATGACCCTGTAGGGGACGTCGGTCCAGACCGCGTCCGCGGGCGATACCGACTGGTGCGACTTGAGCCGGCGCTTGTAGCGACGCAGCCGCTTCTCGATTCGTTCGGCCGCAGCATCGAATGCCAGCTGCGGATCCATCGCACGCCCTTCGGCCTGAAGTTCCATCCCCGTGTCGAGGTGGATGCGGCAGTCCGCGGAGTAGCGCGCGCCGGCCTTCTCGACCGTGACGTGTCCGGAAAAACCACCGTCGAAATACTTCGAGACGGCTTCCTCGATGCGTTGATCGATCCGGGTGCGGAACGATTCACCCATCTCCATCTGCTTACCGGAAATTCGCAGGCCCATCTGAAAACTGACCCTTTCTTGCTCGGATGACTCCGCTTCCGAGTTTATACCCGCCATCGTCGCGCACAAGGTTGCGCATCTGGTGATACCGAGGTTTCGGCGCGGGTTCAGGACACGGGACAGTGACGCGAGCGGATGCGCCACCCCCTTGGGTGCGCGGCTTCTAGGGATTTGCCCCGCCTTTGTCAACGCGCCCATATCCAACGCCCCGCTGCCGAGGAGCAAGGCCGGCACTCAGGCCTCCATTCCCGCCATCGCCCGCTTCTCGCGCCGACGCTGAACCGACGAGGGAATGTTCATGCCTTCCCGATACTTGGCCACCGTGCGCCGGGCGATCTCCACACCATCCTTGCGCAGGATGTCGACGATGGCGTCGTCGGACAGCACGTTGGACGCATCTTCCTCGTCGATCATCTGGCGGATGCGATGGCGCACCGCCTGAGCGGAATGCGCATCGCCCCCCTCGGCGGAAGCGATCGACGCCGTGAAGAAGAAGCGCAGCTCGTAAACGCCGCGCGGCGTCTGCATGTATTTGTTGGCCGTGACGCGGCTTACGGTCGATTCGTGCATCTGGATCGCATCGGCCACGGTCTTGAGGTTCAGCGGTCTCAAATGCCGGATGCCATGGACGAGAAAACCGTCCTGCTGGCGCACGATCTCGGACGTGACCTTGAGGATGGTCCGCGCCCGCTGATCGAGGCTGCGGGTCAGCCAGTTGGCGCTCTGCATGCAGTCGGAGAGGAAATCGCGTTCAGCCGGGCTCCTGGTGTGCGAACTGACATGCGCGAAGTAGGCCTGATCGACGAGAACGCGTGGCAGCGTGTCCGGATTGAGCTCGACGGTCCAGCTCCCGTCCGGTGCCGGCTTCACCACGACGTCCGGAACAACGGTCTCGGCGATGCTGGATTCGAAGCCGGCGCCGGGTTTGGGGTCGAGGGCGCGGATCTCGCCAAGCATGTCGACGAGGTCGCTTTCGTCCACCCGGCAGATACGGCGCAATGCAGCGAAATCGCGCTTCGCCAGGAGGTCGAGATGGGCGATCAGTGCGGCCATGGCGGGATCGTAGCGATCACGGCGACGAAGCTGCAACGCCAAGCACTCGCGCAGGTCACGAGCGAAGATTCCGGCGGGATCGAAGCCCTGGCAGGTCTCCAGCACCGCATCGACCGCATCACGGTCGACACCGAGCCTCGAAGCGATCTCGCAGAGATCGCCGCGCATGTAGCCGGTGTCGTCGAGCGCGTCGGCGAGTTCGCGCGCGATGAGAGCGTCCGTTCTGCGCTGAAAGGCGAAGGCGATCTGCTCGTCGACCATGTCGCGCAGCGTAACGGCGGCGGCGGCCATATCCTCGAAATCGATCGAGCCATCCCCCATGCCACCTGCCGCCGACTTCCATGTCAGCGACAAGTCGGGTCCCAATCGGTCCTGCGTGCCCGGATCGTCGGGGAAGACGTTTTCCAGCGAGGTATCGAGCCGGGCGGCGAGGGTTTCGGAAGAGGCGTCGAGGCCGGATTCAAACCAGTCGGTCTCGCCCTCAGCGTCGTGCGGCGCCTCGGGCCGGTCGCCCTCGATCGCGTCATTCACCGCGTCCTGGCGCTCGAGCAGCGGGTTTCGCTCGATCTCTTCGTCCACGAACCGCTCGAGTTCGGTATGCGTGAACTGCAGCAACCGGATCGACTGCATCAGCTGCGGCGTCATGACGAGCGCCTGCGACTGTCGAAGCTGCAACTTCGCCGAGAGCGCCATGCCTGCTACCCCGTACCTCCGCAGACGGCCCGCCGGACCGCGTCCCCCACCGCGCCAAAAAACTGGCGCGGCTTTTGCTTGTCAAGCGAAACCTAGCGCAATAGGCTTTCGAAACCGTTCCAGGGACGGACAAACACCCGAAACCGGGCGCCGATCAGAGCGTAAACCCCTCGCCGAGGTAGAGCCGCCGGACATCGGGGTTCTCGACGATTTCGGCAGCAGGCCCGTGGGTGAGGACCTGGCCGGCGTGCAGGATGTAGGCGCGGTCGATCAGCCCGAGCGTCTCGCGCACGTTGTGGTCGGTGATCAGCACGCCGATGCCGCGCGCGGTGAGATGACGCACGAGCTGCTGGATGTCGGATACGGCGATCGGATCGATGCCCGCAAACGGCTCGTCGAGCAACATGAAGCTCGGATTGGAAGCGAGCGCCCGCGCAATCTCCAGGCGTCTGCGCTCGCCGCCGGACAATGCGATGGCAGCGGACTTGCGCAGATGAGGAATGTGGAACTCCTCGAGAAGTTCGTCGAGCCTCTCCTCGCGGCGCCGACGGTTCTTCTCGACGACCTCGAGCACGGCGCGGATGTTCTGCTCGACGGTGAGGCCCCTGAAGATCGAGGCCTCCTGCGGAAGATAGCCTATGCCAAGCCGCGCGCGCCGATACATCGGCATGTCGGTGACGTCGAAACCGTCGATCTCGATCGTGCCCGCGTCGACGGGCACCAGTCCGGTCACCATGTAGAAGCAGGTGGTCTTGCCGGCGCCGTTCGGCCCGAGCAGCCCCACCGCCTCGCCGGCCCTGAGACCGATCGAAACGCCGTCGACCACGGAGCGACCGCGATAGCTCTTGGACAGACCACGCGCGATGAGCGTGCCCTTCAGTCGCTCGCGATGGACCGGAGCGACCTCCTTCACCCGGTTCGATCCGATCAGTCTGGAAAGGAGGGACAAGTGACGGCCTACTGCGCTGCCTTCGGCTGCAGCAGCATCTTCACGCGGCCGCCCTTCTCCTGCTGGCCGGCGCCGCAGCCGTCGAGCGTTGCCTCGCCGGTGGTCATGCGGATGGTGAGCTTGCAGCCGACGATGACGTTGGGTCCGTCCGTGAGCACGACCTCCTTGCCGGTCATGACCAGGATTTCCGTGCCCATGTCGAACGTCGCCTGATCGGCGGTCGCGATCTGCGCGTCCGACTTGACATACACCTTGCCGTCCACTTCGAGGCGGTCGATATTGCCCGAGCCCGGTGTCGCGGAAGCAGACGCGGCGGCCCCCTCGGTACGGGCGTAGTAGACCGTCATGCGGCCCGCCTTCATGAGCGTCGGCCCCTGCACGACGTTGACGTTGCCGGTGAAGATGGCCACACCGTCGGTGTCACGCACCTCCAGCTTGTCGCTCTCGATCTCGATGGGCTTGTCGCCATCGATCTTCAAGCCCCCGAAGTTGCTCTTGGTCTGCTGGGCGGCGACCGGAGCCGCTGCAAGCAGCGTCACCGCCGCGACATAGAGTGCCTTGCGCATCGCCGTCATTTCACTGCCCCGCGTTTCCGTTGCCGGCGCCTTCGCTCGTTCCCCGGACCGTCCGCGGATCGATCTGCACCCTCACCTTGTCCTCGAACACGAAGACCGTTCCCTTGTCGAGTACTTCCAAGCCGTTCGCGGTGATCGTCGCACCGTTCTGCTGTATGCGTATGGGGCTCGGCGACCGCATCTTGCCCTGCGAGATGTCGACTTCGGACGGCCCCAGAGACGCCGTCAGCCCGTCCGAGGTTTCGATCGTCATCGGGCTGGTGATGCGCAGCGAGTTGGACTCGTCGTCGTAGATTCCCGTCTTCGCCACGATCTTCGCCCACTTGCCGGCATCGATCGGGATTTTCGCGTCGATCTCCTCCAGTTCGATGCCGCCGGTCCGCGACAGTTCCTGCACCGCCCTTGCTGCGTTCATCGCATAGGGAAGGTTGTCGCTCGTGAAGCCGGTCATCTTGGGGTTGGCCATGACGATCTTGCCATCGCGAACAGCGGAACTGTCGACCACGATCGCGACACTCGTCGGCGAAAGCAGCCAGGAGTATCCCGCAAATCCGGCTGCGATCGCGACGGAAAGGAGGGGTAGCGCAATCTTGAAGAAGCGGACCCGGCGCGAATGACGCATAGCACCGGCGAATTGTTCGTCGCGCTGGTCCTGCGGGCTCAATGAAGCGCGCCCGGCATCATGATGTGCAGCACTGATCGCCATCCTTAGACCGGTCGGTTCCGTTCCTGTCCGTTTCGGAAGTAGCACGACGACCCGGCGCGAAAAGATGTCGCGGCGCCGTACCTCGCCACATTGCATCGCAATATGGTTATTTTTGGGTGAACTTCCAGCCGCGCAGGGCGCCGGTCGGCACGGATCGACGCGATTCCGGTCCGGTTGCCCGAGGGTCATCGGTGATTCGATGTTGGTCCGTTTCGCTCGTCCCGCGATTTGGCTAGAAACGTCGCGCGCAGCAGCATACGAGGGTCCACCATGGCGCCGAGAGCCGACGACATCATCGATCGCCGAAGAATCAGGCGCAAACTGACCTTCTGGCGGGTCGCCACCCTGCTCGTGGCCGCAGCTGCGATCGCAGCCTTCGGCGCCTGGAGCATGCGCGAGACCTGGCCGGGCCAGGGCCGCGATCATATCGCGCAGGTGCGTATCGAAGGCACGATCACCGAGGACGAGGAACTGCTCGAGCGACTGGAGCGGATCGCGGAGACCGACACCGTCCGGGGCGTCATCCTCACCATCGATTCCCCCGGCGGCACCACAGCAGGAGGCGAAGCGGTCTATGAGGCGGTCCGCCGGATCGCCGAGAAGAAGCCGGTGGTGGCACAGGTCGGTACTCTGGCGGCCTCTGCGGGCTACATGATCGCGAGCGCCAGCGATCATATCGTGGCGCGAAAATCGTCCATCGTCGGATCGATCGGCGTTCTGGTGCAGTTCCCGGACCTCACGGGACTGATGGACAAGGTCGGCATCAAGCTGGAGGAGGTGAAGTCGTCACCGCTGAAGGCGGAGCCGTCACCCTTCAATCCCACCACCGACGAGGAGCGCGCGATGATCCGCGCCATGATCATGGACTCCTACGACTGGTTCGTGGGCCTCGTCACCGAAAGACGCCCGCTTTCGCGCGCCGAAGTGCTGGCACTGGCCGACGGCTCCGTCTTCACGGGACGCCAGGCGCTGGAGCGCAAGCTGGTCGATGCGCTCGGCGGAGAGGAACAGGCGGTCGAGTGGCTGAAGAGCAAGGGCGTGGACGCCGAACTGGAGGTGCGGGAATGGAAGCCGGCAAACACCGGCGGCTTCCTGATCGGCCAGTCGTTCGCCAGAATCGTGGCGGACGCGATCGGACTTCCCGCGAGTGGCAGCGACGTCCTGCGCGAGCTTGGCGGAGAGCGCTTGTTCCTTGACGGTCTCCTGTCGGTCTGGCACCCTTCTCCGCGTGCGACCGGGGAAAAATAGGGGACGCTGAACAAATACTTCCGGGCACGAGAGGGAATGCCGCAATGATCAAATCCGAGCTTGTGCAGACGATCGCCAATCGTAATCCGCACCTCTTCCTTCGGGACGTCGAAAACATCGTCAACGCCATTTTCGAGGAAATCACCGATGCCCTCGCCGAAGGCAACCGCGTCGAGCTTCGCGGTTTCGGCGCCTTCTCGGTCAAGAATCGCCCCGCGCGCATCGGACGCAACCCGAGGACGGGCGAAGCCGTTGACGTCGAGGAGAAATGGATCCCCTTCTTCAAGACGGGCAAGGAACTGCGCGAACGGCTCAATGCCGAGAAGTGAGGGTCCGGCTGAGGAGCAGAAACGGGCAAGGGCATGCTGAATCGCATCATCGTCGTCGTCATACTCGTTCCCGTCGCGGTCGTGCTTATCGCGCTCGCAGTCGCGAACCGGCAACCGGCGAGCTTCACGCTCGATCCGTTCAATCCGGGGAACGCGGCACTGACCCTCCAACTGCCGCTTTTCGTCATGTTGTTCCTCGCGCTCATCATCGGGATGGTGATCGGGGGCGGGGCGGCCTGGCTGAAGCAGGGGCGCTATCGCAAGGAAGCGCGGGCCAAACGCCGCGAGGTCCAGAACCTGCTGCAGCAGAAGCAGCCCGTCTCGGCGACGCGCGGACCGTCGGCGGGCGTGCCTGCGCTGCACGGCTGATCAGCATCCAACTCTCGCGGAGCCCCTTTCCGGAAGCCCCGCGTGCGCCAATGGGGGATCTTTCGTGCGCATGATCGATGCTGCGGCCGTCGACCGGTCGCTCACCTATACGGGGCTGGTGGCGACCTTGCGCGCGGCCTTCCGCGACGGTGCAGTGCAGCCGGTCCGGCACCACCATACGATCGACCGGCCTGACGGAGCGGCGTCCACGCTGCTCTTGATGCCGGCATGGAGCGATTTCGAGCGGGCGGGAACGTCCGACGGCGGTTTCGTCGGCATCAAGATCGTCACCGTCTCTCCCGACAACAATGCCATCGGCAAGCCGGCCGTGATGGGCCTTTACCTGCTTCTGGAAGGGCGCACCGGCGAGCCGCTCGCGCTGATGGACGGACAGCGCCTGACCCAGTGGCGGACGGCCTGCGCGTCTGCCCTGGCAGCCTCATTCCTGGCGCGCGAGAATGCAGCGTCGCTGCTCGTGATCGGTGCGGGCGCGCTGTCGTCCTTCCTTGCGCGCGCGCACTGCGCGGTGCGACCGATCCGCAGGATAC
Organism: Aquibium microcysteis; assembly: GCF_014495845.1. Taxonomy (NCBI): domain Bacteria; kingdom Pseudomonadati; phylum Pseudomonadota; class Alphaproteobacteria; order Hyphomicrobiales; family Phyllobacteriaceae; genus Aquibium; species Aquibium microcysteis. The sequence goes on along the minus strand of NZ_CP061080.1, from coordinate 4,828,761 downwards.
GGATATGGAACCGGTCGCCAGCCAATGCACAAAAGGTGGTGGCCGGGCTTTCGGATCTGGGTCTGGACATATCCGTCGCATCTGATCTCGACGCGGCCCTGGCGGAGGCCGACGTGATCTCGTCCTGCACGATCTCGGCCGATCCGCTGGTCAAGGGGGCGCTGCTCAGGCCGGGGACCCATGTCGATCTCGTCGGCGGCTTCACGCCCTCGATGCGCGAGGCAGACGACGACACCGTGCGTCGCGCCCGCGTCTATGTCGACACGTTGGCCGGCGCGACGAAGGAAGCAGGCGACATCGTCCAGCCCCTCGCATCGGGCGCGCTGTCGCGCGAGGCGATCTGCGGCGACCTCTTCGGGCTCACGCGCGGCGACGTCGCGGGACGCGGGAGCCCGGACGACATCACGCTGTTCAAGTCTGTGGGTGCAGCCATCGAGGATCTGGCGGCCGCAATGTCGGTGTACAAGTCCGTGTCCGGCTGAGCGTCCGTGTTCGTGCATGGATCGCCGATACAAGGGCTTCGTGTTGCGCCTCTTCAGGCACTGTGGCAGAAGCGCCCGCATGGTTCCCGAAAGCCCTGCCTCGTGAAGACACAGCGCGACAAGCGCCGCGCACAGCGGCCGCGCGGCCAGAGCGCCTCCGAAAATCCGCTGCGTGACCCGGCGCCGATCCGCAATGACGGACAGTCGCGGGAGGAAACGCGGGGCGGGGAAGCGGAGCCTGGTTCGCGTTCCGCCGTCCGGCGCCAGCGCCGCACGGGAACGCTGCCGGCGGAGCGCGTACCGCTGATCCTCGAGGTCGCCCCCGGAACAGACTACGCGCTGATCGATTCCGGCGACGGCGAGAAACTCGAGCAGTACGGTCCGTACCGCATCGTGCGGCCGGAGGGACAGGCGGTCTGGGCGCGCGCGCTCGGCGAGGCGCAATGGGCAGACGTCGACGCCGTCTTCACGGGCGACACGGACGAGGAAGGCATGGGTCGCTGGCGGTTCCCGAAGGCCGTGCTGGGCGAGACCTGGCCGATGAAGCATGACGGTATCGACTATCTCGGCCGATTCACCTCCTTTCGTCATGTCGGCGTGTTCCCCGAGCAGGCGCCGCACTGGCGCCACATGGAGACGCTGATCAGAGAGGCGAAGCGCCCGGTAAAGGTGCTGAACCTCTTCGGTTATACGGGGCTTGCGTCCCTCGTGGCGGCGCGTGCGGGTGCCGAGGTCACCCATGTCGACGCATCGAAGAAGGCGATCGGCTGGGCTCGCGAGAACCAGGAGATGGCGAAGCTCGGCGACAGGCCGATCCGCTGGATCTGCGAAGACGCGATGAAGTTCGTCGAGCGCGAGGACCGTCGCGGAAGCCGCTACGACATCATCCTGCTCGATCCGCCGGCGTATGGCCGCGGGCCGAAGGGAGAGGTCTGGCAATTGTTCGAGGATCTTCCGGCCATGGTCGATCTCACCCGCGCCATTCTCTCCGACAGGCCACTGTCGGTGGTGCTCACGGCCTACTCCATCCGCGCTTCCTTCTTCGCCATTCATGCGCTGATGCGGGACGCCTTCGCCGGCATGGGCGGCGCCGTGGAATCGGGCGAGCTGGTCATTCGCGAGAAAGCGGGCGGGCGCGCGCTGTCGACCTCGCTGTTCTCTCGATGGGTCGCGGCATGACCGTCATGCGCGAAGGCCGGGTCGGGCAGGTCAAGGAGGTCACCAGCCTCGCCAATCCGATCGTCAAGGACATCAAGGCGCTCGCCCTGAAGAAGTTCCGCGACCAGCAGAACGCCTTCATGGCGGAGGGGCTGAAGCTCGTCATCGACGCGCTCGACCTCGGCTGGACGATCCGCATCCTCGTCTTCTCGAAATCCGGGCTCGGCAACGCGTCGGTCGAGAAGGTCGCGGCGCGCACGGTCGCGGCGGGCGGATTGGTGCTGGAAGTGAACGACAAGGTGCTCGCCGCGATCACCAGGCGGGAGAATCCGCAGATGGTGGTCGGCGTGTTCGAACAGCGCTGGACGGCGCTGGCAGACGTGAAGCCCTCGGGCAACGACGTCTGGGTGGCGCTCGACCGGGTGCGCGATCCCGGCAATCTGGGAACGGCGATACGGACCATCGACGCCGTCGGAGCCAGGGGCCTCGTCCTCGTCGGCGATACGACCGATCCTTTCGCCGTGGAGACGGTTCGTGCCACGATGGGTTCGATATTTGCGGTGCCGGTGGCGCGGACGGACGAAGCGGCCTTCCTGTCGTGGCGCAAGACCTTTCGCGGGCTCGTCGTCGGCACGCATCTCAAGGGCTCGGTCGACTACCGCACCATCGACTACGGCGGCCGTCCAGTCCTCCTGATGATGGGCAACGAGCAGCAGGGTCTGCCGCAGCAACTGGCGGCGACCTGCGACAGGCTGGTGAGAATCCCGCAGGCAGGCCGCGCGGATTCGCTCAATCTCGCGGTCGCGACGGGCGTGATGCTGTACGAGGTACGGCGCTCGGCTCTGTCACTGGAGACATCTGCTCCATGAGGTTGCCAGCCTTCCTGGCCGTCATCGTGGCGGGTATCGGCATCGACCAGTGGATCAAGCATCTGGTCGAGACGCGCATGGCCATGCACGAACTGATCGACGTCCTGCCGTTCCTCGGCCTGTTCCGGATCCACAACACCGGGATCGCCTTCTCGATGTTCTCGGGGCTCGACCGGATGCTGCTGATCGGCCTGGCCGTCGCGGTCATGATCTTCGTGGGCTGGCTGGCAGCCCGCACGGATCCGGCGCACGTCCTTGCGCGACTGGGCTTCGCACTGATCCTGTCCGGGGCGTTCTCGAACAACCTGATCGACCGGCTCCTGCTCGGCTACGTCGTGGACTACATCCTGTTCCATACCCCGACATGGTCATTCGCCGTCTTCAACCTGGCCGACGCCTTCATCTCGGTCGGCGCTGGTCTGGTCATCCTCGACGAGGTCATCCTCTGGCGAAGGCACGCCCGGCAAGGCGCCAAGGGACCGGGCCCGGGTGGCGGTTGACCGGGCGCTGCGAGCGCAGCAAAGTCCCGGCCGCAGCGCGTTCCAGCAGGTCGGGCATGACGGAGCCGAGGCGGACGGAGCCTTCACGCTGGATCGCCTGCGAGTCAGCAGTTCAGGGAGAAGACGGTGGAAACGTTCAGGGCAATCGTGGTGTCGCGCGGCGAGGACAAGAAGCAGTCTGTCGCCGTAACCGAACTGTCCATGGCGGATCTCATGGAAGGCGACGTCACGGTCGCAGTCGAGGCCACCACCGTCAATTACAAGGACGGGCTGGCGATCACCGGCCTCGCGCCCGTCATCCGGCGTTTTCCGCTGGTGCCCGGCATCGATTTCGCGGGAACCGTCACGGAGTCCTCCGATCCGCGCTGGAAGGCCGGGGATAAGGTCATCCTCAACGGCTGGGGCGTGGGCGAGACCCATTGCGGAGCCTATGCCGGTCTGGCCCGCGTCAGAGGTGACTGGCTGGTGCGGCTGCCCGACGGCATGACGGCGTTCGACGCGATGGCGATCGGCACGGCCGGCTACACCGCGATGCTCTGCGTCATGGCGCTGCAGCGGCACGGGATCGTGCCCGCGCGCGGGCCGGTCGTGGTAACGGGTGCCGCCGGCGGCGTCGGCTCGGTCGCCATATCGCTGCTCTCCCGGCTGGGCTACCACGTGATCGCCTCCACGGGGCGCACGTCCGAGGAGGACTACCTGAAGGACCTCGGTGCGGCCGAGATCATCGCGCGCGACGAACTGAGCGGTCCTGCCCGCCCCCTCGGGAAGGAGCGGTGGGCGGGCGGGATCGACGCCGTCGGCAGCCACACGCTCGCCAACGTTCTCTCGATGACGTCCTACGGCGGTGCGGTGGCCGCCTGCGGTCTCGCCGGCGGAATGGACCTTCCGTCCAGTGTCGCGCCATTCATCCTGCGCGGCGTCTCGCTGCTCGGCGTCGATTCGGTCATGGCGCCCCGGACGCTGCGCGAAGAGGCCTGGTCGAGGCTCGCCGGCGAACTCGACCGGAGCAAGCTCGCCGCCCTCTCCGCCACGATCGGCTTCGGCGGCATCATCGACGCGGCGAAGGCCATCGTCGAGGGCAAGGTGCGGGGTCGGGTGGTGGTCGACATGGGCCGCTGACGCAACGAACCCGCTAACTTCGATAAAGTTTTAGCGCCGGCACAAAAGCTTCCCTAAGCCGTTCCCGCTACGGTCCCGCCATGACGTCGGACAAAGCGGCACAGAAGGGACATGGCGCGCGGCCACTGTCCGGGGCGGGCTTCCCGGGCCGCTTCAGCCGCGTCGCGTCCGCTCTCAAGGCATCGCGCAGCCGTCTTGCCGCTGCCGAACTGGCGCTCCTGAGCGCCATCCTGGTCTTCTGCGGCTATTCCTTCCTGTCGGGGGCTCCGCACCTGCTCAGCTACGGCCTGCTCGCGACCGGCCTGCTGGGCTTCGTGCTGCTCGGCCGGATGTCCATCGACGATGCCCGGTTCGAGCGCATCGCAGAGGAAAGCGTCACCCGGACACGCGAGGAAATCGAGACGCTCGCCGACCGGATGTGGGAACTCCACGAGAGCGAGGAACGCTTCCGCGGCCTGATCGATGCGCTGGGCGACCTCGTGGTTCACCGCGATCGGGACGGCCGGATCGTCTTTGCGAATTCCGTGTTCGCGGACCTCTTCGGCCGTCAGCCGCGCGAATTGCTGGGGAGGACGCTGTCCGAACTGGGGGTGGACGTCGGGGTGGTACCTGATGCAGCCTTCGCCGACGGCGAGTATCTGAGTTCGACCGACGTCGCCGTGCATACCAGCGAAGGCGTTCGCTGGTTCTCCTGGATAGAGCTTTCGGTCCGGGACGAAACCACCGGCACGGTGTCCCACCGCACCATCGCGCGCGACATCACGGCCCGCAAACGTGCCGAGTCGGCGATGATCGCGGCGCGCGAACGCGCCGAGTTCGCAAGCCAGGCGAAGTCCCGGTTCCTCGCTACCGTCAGCCACGAGATCCGCACGCCGATGAACGGCATCATGGGCATGGCCAAGCTTCTGGCAGACACCGACCTGACGCCCGAGCAGCGGACCTATGTGGGAGCCGTTTCGACATCGGCCAACGCGCTGCTGGCGCTGATCGAGGATCTGCTCGACTTCTCCAAGATCGAGGCCGGCCGGTTCGAACTGGAGCCGCAGCCGATGTCGCCGCGCGAACTGGTGGAGAACGTGGTGGAACTGATGGCCGCCCGCGCCTACGCAAAGGGCATAGGCCTCGGCTGCCACATCGCGCCCGAAGTCCCCGCGCTGATCGAGGCGGATCCGGGACGGCTGCGGCAGGTGATGCTCAATCTCGTCGGCAACGCCGTGAAGTTCACCGAAGAAGGGGGTGTCCTGGTTCGGGTCAGCGCCGGGCGGGAGGACGAGGCGCCGACGTTGCGCTTCTCGGTCTGCGACAGCGGGCCGGGCCTGTCGCGCGCCGATATCGGGCGCATCTTCCGCGAGTTCGAGCAGGCGGACGGGACTTCGACGCGCCGGCACGGCGGTGCGGGACTGGGGCTCGCCATATCGAAGCGTATCGTCGACGCGATGGGCGGGCGCATCATCGTCGAGAGCGAGGTCGGCCGGGGATCGGACTTCGTCTTCGAGATGCCGCTTGCGAAACACCCCCTGCCCGACACCGACCGCTATTTCGCCCTTCGCGGCCGATCGGTGCTGATCGTTTCGGAAAACGCCGTGGAAGCCGAGGCCATGGCGCTCACCATCCGTTCGCACGGCGGCATCGCCAGCATGGCACGCAGCGCGGCGGACGCGGAGCGGTCGATGGCGGAACCGCGCGCCACTTTCGAGACAGTCCTGATCGACGCCGCCATCGAGAGCCCCGACGGTGCGACATTGACGATGCTGCGCGCAGCATGCCGCAGACCGTTCCAGTCGGTCATCCTGATCGCGCCCACCGACCGAGGCCGCCTGTTCCAGTTCCGCAATGCCGGGTACCCTTCGTTCCTGGCCCGGCCCGTGCGGGGCGCCACCATGATGCGGATCCTGACCGACGGCCGGCTCGAACTGTCGCAGTCGCCCGTGGTCCACCGCCTCGGACTAAAGCGACAGCAGAGCCGCCGGCCGGCTCCGCGCGGACTGAAGATCCTGATCGCCGAGGACAACGAGATCAACGCGCTGCTCGCACGCTCCGTGCTGGAGAAGATGGGTCACAGGGTGGAGCATGTCCCGGACGGACGTTCGGCCGTCGAGGCCGTGAAGGCCGCGAAGATCGAAGAACGGCCGGACCTCGTGCTGATGGACCTCCACATGCCGGTCATGGACGGTCTCGACGCCATCGCCCTCATCCGCAAGCACGAGGAGGAAAAGGGCCTGCCGACGTTACCGATCATGGTTCTGTCGGCGGACAGCCAGGAGTCGACGCGGCACACGGTGCTGGCGCACGGCGCCACCGGTTTCGTGACCAAGCCGCTCGACCCGCAGGCGCTCGCGGACGCCGTGCAGCATCAGGTCGCCGCCTGATCGATCCGGCGTGAACGTCACGCGCTTGCCGCCATCCCCCTGTCATCCTATTGTATCATGGTCTTCGTAGACGGCCGTGAACGCCTGGCGACGAGGGAGAATCACTATGCAGGCATCGACCCTAGCGACGAGTGCCGCCTCAGCCCCCCCGATGGCCGCGGTCGGCGGGTTGGCGCACCAGGCGGGCGCCACGCTCGGCCGGATCGGCAATCTCCAGGCGCGTCTCGCCCGCAACTCTTCCGAAGTGGCCGCTGCCCAGAAGGTCCGCTTCCGGGTCTTCTACGACGAACTCGGCGCCAAACGAAACTTCGTCCATGCGCTGGAACAGCGCGATGCAGACCGCTTCGATGCCATCTGCGACCATCTGCTCGTCCTCGACACGACGATCCCCGGCCCCGAGCACCATCAGATCGTCGGTACGTACCGGCTGCTGCGGCAGGAGAGCGCGCTGGCCGCCGGCGGCTTCTACTCCGACGAGGAGTTCGAACTCGAGTCGCTGATGGCCCGACATGCCGACCGCCGCTTCCTCGAACTCGGCCGCTCCTGCGTGCTGCCCGAATACCGCTCCAAGCGCACGGTCGAGCTGCTCTGGCAAGGCATCTGGGCCTATTGCCGCATCCACGGCATCGACGTCATGACCGGCTGCGCCTCCTTCCACGGGACGGTGCCGGCTGCCCATGCCGAAGCACTGTCGTTGCTGGCCCACAATTTCCGCCCCGAACCGGAATGGGACGTCCGGGCGGTCGCATCCCGCTACCGCCCGATGGACCTGATGCCCGCCGAGGCAGTGGACGTGCGTCGCGCGCTCGCCGCCATGCCACCGCTGATCAAGGGCTACCTGCGCATCGGAGCGCGCTTCGGCGACGGGTGTGTGGTCGATGATGACTTCGGCACGACCGACGTCTTCGTCATCCTGTCCACCGACTGGATCGCCAACCGCTACATCAATTACTACGGCGCCGACGCCGAGCGCTTCGCAGCCTGACACCGTCTCGGGGAAACGCGAGACGAGAGGACGGGCTCGCCGGACCCCGTCCGTGCAGGCGGTTGATCCAGGTCAAGGCATGCGGGCCGGGCGCCCTCCATCAATGATGCCGTCATCGATGGAGGAAACCATGCCAACCGATACCCTGATCGTCATCGCCAGCGTCGTCGGCGCCTTCGCCTTCTTCACCGTCGCAGTCGTGTTCGTCGACATGACCTGGAGCGGCACCAGGAGATGATCGGTCTCCGGGCCGCATCGGTTCAGGCCCCGGCGTTGTAGGCGGCGATCGCCGCCATGTTGACGATGTCCGAATCCTTCGCGTTGAGAGACACGATCTGCACCGGCTTGTTCAGGCCGACCAGCAGAGGCCCGATGACGGTCGAGCCGCCCAGTTCCTGAAGCATCTTGGTCGAGATCGAGGCGGAGTGGAAGGCGGGCATGACCAGCACGTTCGCCGGCCCCGACAGCCGGCAGAACGGATATTGCTGCATCAGGTTCGGGTTCAGCGCCACGTCGGCGGCCATCTCGCCGTCATACTCGAAGTCGACCCGGCGCTTGTCGAGGATCTTCACCGCCTCCTGCACCCGCTCCGAGCGCTCGCCGGCCGGATGGCCGAAAGTCGAGTAGGCGAGAAGCGCCACGCGCGGCTCATAGCCCATGCGCCGCGCCATGCCTGCCGCCTCCTCGGCGATGTCTGCGATCTCCACCGAGTTCGGCATGTCGTGCACCGCCGTGTCGGCCACGATCACGGTGCGGCCGCGCGCCAGCACGATCGACGCACCGATGACGCGATGGCCGGGCTTGGCGTCGATCACGCGGCGGACGTCGTCGAGCGCGGTCGAATAGTTGCGCGTCACACCCGTCACCAGAGCATCGGCATCGCCGAGCGCCACCATCGTGGCCGCGAAGTGGTTGCGATCGTTGTTGATCAGACGCTGGGCATCGCGGAAGAGGTAGCCCTTCCGCTGCAGGCGTTCATACAGATAGTCGGCATAGACCGTATTGCGGCGCGACAGCCGCGCATTGATGATCTCGATGCCCGGCCGGTTGAGGTCGACGCCCGCATTGCGCGCCGTCTCCTTGATCTGATCGTCGCGGCCGACGAGGATGGCCGTACCGAGCCGCTGGTTCACGTAGGAGACGGCGGCGCGCATCACCTGCTCCTCCTCGCCCTCGGCGAAGACCACGCGCTTGGGCTGGCGGCGGACACGGTCGTAGATGCGCTGCAGCGTCGAGGCGATCGGATCTCGCCGCGCGGAAAGCTCCTGCGCATACTTCTCCATGTCGAGGATCGGGCGCCGCGCGACGCCCGAATCCATGGCCGCCCTGGCAACGGCCACCGGAATTGCGGAGATCAGGCGCGGATCGAAGGGGACCGGAATGATGTAGTTGACCCCGAATTTCGGCCGGTTGCCCTGATAGGCTGCAGCAACGTCGTCCGGCACGTCCTGCCGGGCGAGCGCGGCCAGAGCCTCGGCAGCCGCCACCTTCATGGCATCGTTGATCGTGGTCGCGCGAACGTCGAGCGCGCCGCGGAAGATGTAGGGAAAGCCGAGCACGTTGTTGACCTGGTTCGGATAGTCCGACCGGCCGGTCGCCATGATGGCGTCGGTCCGGATTTCGGCCACCTCCTCCGGCGTGATCTCCGGATCGGGATTGGCCATGGCGAAGATGATCGGGTTCTTGGCCATGGACTGGATCATGGCGTTGGTGAAGGCGCCGCGTGCCGAGAGGCCGAAGACGATATCGGCACCGTCCATCGCGTCAGCCAACGTCCGGGCGTCGGTCCTGGCCGCGTGTGCCGACTTCCACTGGTTCATGCCCTCTTCACGGCCCTGGTAGACGACCCCCTTGGTGTCGCAGAGGATGACGTTCTCCGGCGAGAACCCCATCGCCTTGACGAGTTCGATGCAGGCGATGCCGGCGGCACCCGCGCCGTTGCAGACGAGCTTCGCCGTCTTCATGTCACGACCGGTGATCGCCAGCGCGTTGATCAGGCCGGCGGCGGCGATGATGGCCGTCCCGTGCTGGTCGTCGTGGAAGACCGGGATGTCCATCAGCTCGCGCAGCCGCTGCTCGATGATGAAGCACTCGGGCGCCTTGATGTCCTCCAGATTGATGCCGCCGAAGGAAGGCCCGAGGAAGCGCACGCAGTTGATGAATTCGTCCGCGTCTTCGGTATCGACCTCCAGGTCGATGGAATCGACGTCGGCGAAACGCTTGAACAGCACCGCCTTGCCTTCCATCACGGGCTTGGACGCAAGCGCGCCCAGATTGCCGAGACCGAGGATGGCCGTGCCGTTGGAGATGACCGCCACCATGTTCCCGCGCGTGGTGTAGTCGAAGGCACGGCTGGGATCCTCCGCGATGGCCTTCACCGGAACCGCGACACCCGGCGAATAGGCGAGCGAGAGGTCGCGCTGGGTCGCCATGGGCTTGGTCGGGTTGATCTCCAGCTTGCCCGGCCGCCCCATGGAGTGGAAGTCGAGAGCCTCCTGGGCGCTCACCGACGGCCCCTGTTCGTTCCGGTCCTTGACGGGCATGTGCTGCTTCCCTCCCAGGCCGCGCCGACCGGGCGCGGGCATGCTTCTTTTGTGGAGCAACCGGATTAAGGCTACACAGGAGCCGCGTAAAGCGCCAAGCAAAGGTGGAACGCCGGATTTCCGTGCGCCACCGCTCCACAGACCAGCCACGGCAGCGCCTTGAACCAGGAACGACCCATCCGATCCGATGCCGCCTCCGCGCCGACGCCGATGATGGAGCAGTTCATCGAGATCAAGGCGGCGAATCCGGACTCCCTGCTGTTCTACAGGATGGGCGACTTCTACGAACTGTTCTTCGAGGACGCGGAGGTGGCCAGCCGGGCGCTCGGCATCACGCTCACCAAGCGCGGCAAGCATCTCGGCGAGGACATTCCGATGTGCGGCGTGCCGGTCCATGCTGCCGACGACTATCTGCAGAAGCTGATCGGACTGGGCCACCGCGTCGCCGTCTGCGAGCAGATCGAAGACCCGGCCGAGGCGAAGAAGCGCGGCTCCAAGTCGGTGGTGAAGCGCGACGTGGTCCGCCTCGTCACGCCGGGGACGATCACAGAGGAGAAACTCCTGGCGCCGTCCGAGGCCAACTACCTCATGGCCCTCGGCCGCGTGCGCGGCGAAGACGAGCTGGCGCTGGCCTGGATCGACATTTCGACCGGAAGCTTCCTGGTCTCGGCGACGTCGCGCGACCGGCTGCTCGCCGAGATCATGCGCGTCGACCCGCGCGAACTGATCGTCGCCGAGGCGGTGTTCCACGACCCGGAGTTTCGCGCCGCCTTCGACATGCTCGGCCGGGCGGTGACGCCGCTGCCACCGAGCCTGTTCGATTCGTCCGCGTGCGCCGAGCGCGCAAGCCGATTCTTCGGCGTGGCGACGCTCGACGGCTTCGGCCGCTTCTCGCGCGCCGAGCTTTCCGCCATCGGCGCTGCCATCGGCTATGTCGAGCGGACGCAGAAGGCGGAGCGACCGCCGCTCACCCCGCCGCAGCGGCAGGACGGAGCCACGACGCTGTTCATCGACCCGGCGACCCGGGTGCATCTCGAACTGGTGCGCACTCTTTCCGGCAGCCGGTCGGGAACCCTTTTCGAGGCGATCGACCGCACCCGCACGGGCGGCGGCGCGCGGCTGCTGGCCGAAAGGCTGACGTCCCCCTCCACCGATCCCGGCGAGATCGGCCGGCGGCTCGATTCCGTGTCCTTCTTCCGCAGCGAGCCGGCACTGCGCGATAGTCTCCGGGCCGCCCTGAAAGGCGCGCCCGACATGCCGCGTGCGCTGTCGCGGCTGGCGCTCAACCGCGGCGGCCCGCGCGACCTCGCCGCGTTGCGCGCCGGCATGACCGTGGCCGCCGACGTGGCCGCACTGCTTTCCGGCGCGGGGGTTCCCGAAGAGGTTTCCGATGCGCTGACCGGAATCGCTGGACTTCCGGCAGCCTTCCTCGACCATCTGCGCCGGGCGCTCGACGAGGAGATGCCGCTGCTGAAGCGCGACGGCGGCTTCGTCCGGGCCGGCTACGACGCCGAACTCGACGAGGTGCGCGGACTGCGCGACCAGGCACGCCGCATCATCGCGGAGATGGAGGCGGGGCTGATCGAAGAGACGGGCATCCGCTCGCTCAAGATACGCCACAACAACGTCCTCGGATACTACATCGAGGTCACCGCCAACCATCAGGCGGTCATGACGGGCAACGATGCAGCCAGGGCACGCTTCATCCACCGCCAGACCATGGCCAATGCCATGCGCTTCACCACGACGGAGCTCGCCGGGCTGGAAACGAGGATCGCCAACGCGGCTGAACGCGCGCTCGCGATCGAACTGGGCGTTTTCGACCGGCTTGTTCTGGAGGCGGTCGCCGCCGCCGGAGCATTGCGCGGCGGCGCCGAGGCGATGTCGGCGCTCGATGTCTCGGCGGCGCTCGCCGTCCTGGCCGAGGAGGAGGACTACTGCCGCCCGACGATCGACCTGTCCCTCGAGTTCAGGATCGAGTGCGGCCGCCACCCGGTGGTCGAGCAGGCGCTGCGCCGGCAGGGCGCCGAGCCGTTCGTCGCCAACGACTGCGACCTTTCGCCGGCCCCGGGCGGAAAGGCCGGTGCGATCTGGCTGCTCACCGGACCCAACATGGGCGGCAAGTCGACTTTCCTGCGCCAGAACGCGCTGATCGCCATCATGGCGCAGATGGGCAGCCACGTCCCCGCGGAAAAGGTTCATATCGGCGTCGTCGACCGGCTGTTCTCGCGCGTCGGCGCCTCGGACGATCTGGCGCGCGGACGATCCACCTTCATGGTCGAAATGGTGGAGACGGCCGCCATCCTGAACCAGGCCGGCGAGCGCTCGCTCGTGATCCTCGACGAAATCGGCCGCGGAACCGCGACCTTCGACGGGCTCTCGATCGCATGGGCCGCGGTGGAATATCTGCACGAGCACAACCGGTGCCGCGCGATCTTCGCCACCCATTTCCACGAGATGACGGCACTGGCCGGCAAGCTCACGCGGCTGCACAACGTCACCATGCGGGTGAAGGAATGGGACGGAGACGTCGTGTTCCTGCACGAAGTCGGAAAAGGAGCCGCCGACCGGTCCTACGGGGTACAGGTCGCCCGGCTCGCCGGCCTGCCCGATCCCGTCGTGGCCCGGGCCCGGGAAGTACTGGAGCAGCTCGAAACCGGAGAGGCTGCCGGCAGCAAGGCCGGCCGGCTCGTCGACGATCTGCCGCTGTTCTCGGTCGCCCTGCGTCGCGAAGCGGCGAAACCTGCGCGCCCCGATCCGCTTGCCGCGGCCGTGGCTGCACTTCGCCCCGACGAAATGACGCCGAAGGACGCCCTCGATGCGCTCTACCGGCTCCGGGACCTGCTGCGGCAGGCCACCTGACGTCGAGGCCTTGCCGGCCGTCGATAGGCAAACATCCTCAGATTGTACAGGGACCCTAAGGCAAACTTAAACAGTGCCGGCTATGTTCGCGCAGGACGGGAACGATACAGAGGCACATCGGGCTTTGGATCGGGGATTGAGGTTGAACCTGGGGATCTGCCTCCGGTCGCTGCTGCGGCCAGGACGGGCTTCTTTGGTCGTCGCCCTCGCGGTGATCTGCGGTACGGTCATGCTCGTCGAGCACCGCACGAGAGCCCTGCACGACAAGGAACTGCGCGCCGACGTCTACAACCGGGTGACCTATATCCGTTCGCGGCTGGAAGGCGTCGTCAACGGCGACCTCCAGCTGATCCGGGGGCTCGCGGCCGCCATCGCGGCCGATCCGACGATGTCGCAGGAACAGTTCTCCGCCTTTGCCGCGCACCTGATGCAAACGAGTGACCGGCTCAGCCACGTCGCGGCGGCGCCGGACATGGTCGTCTCCCTCATCCATCCGCTCGCCGGCCACGAACAGGCGCTCGGCCTCGACTATCTCGCGATGCCGGCCCAGCGCGAAGCCGTGCTGAAGGCACGCGATACCGGAAAGCTCGTGCTCACGGGTCCTGTCGATCTGGTCCAGGGCGGCAAGGGACTGGTGGGACGTTATCCGGTCTTCGTGGAGGAGAACGGCGGTCGCCGGTTCTGGGGGGTCGTTTCCGCCGTAATCGACCTGGAAGCCGTCTATGTCGACAGCGGGCTTTCGGGAACGGATCTGCCGATCGAGATTGCGATCAGTGCGCGCGATGCGCCGGCTCCCGATGCCGTCTTCCTGGGCTCGCCGCACGTGCTCAGGCACGATCCCGTCGTCGTCGAAGCCAGCTTCCCGTCGACGTCATGGCGGCTTCACGCCATACCGGCCAGTGGCTGGAACCAGCCCTATCCCTACGTCTGGCAGATACGGGGCTTCCTGCTTGCGACGTCGATCGTGCTTCTCCTCCCGATCGTCGCGACAGGGAGACTGATCGAGGAGCGTCAGCGCAACATCGGCGAACTCTCGCGGCGCGAGAAGCAGTTGTCGCGGCTCTCCCGGCGCCTGCGGCTCGCGCTCGACACATCGCAGGTCGGCGTCTGGGAGATGGAGATCGACAGCAAGGACCTGTTCTGGGACGACCGCATGAACGAGCTGTACGGCTACCCGGCCGACGGACGTCTGCGGGACTACACCTTCTGGAGCCGGCGCATCCATCCGGAAGACATGGCACGCGCGGAACGCGAATTCCGCATCGCGATGGACGAGACCGGGCGCTACCACTCCGAGTACCGTCTGCTCCTGCCGAGCGGCACGGTCCGGCACATCCGCTCCATCGGCACGGTCTACCGGGATTTCGGCGAGCCTGCGCGCATCGTCGGCGTCAACTGGGATGTCTCCGCCGACATCGCTCTCAACGAGGATCTGAAGCGCGCGAAGGCGCTGACCGACGCCCGCAACCACGAACTGGAATCGGCCAAGGAGCGCATCGAGTTCATCGCGCTGCACGATTCGCTGACGGGCCTGCCCAACCGGCGGTACCTCGACCAGATGCTGGCGGAGCACGTCGAACGGTTCGCGAAGGGGGAAGAAACGGCCGGTCTGCTCCATATCGACCTCGACCGCTTCAAGCAGATCAACGACACGCTGGGACACGCGGCCGGCGACGCGATGCTCGCCCATACCGCCCGGATCCTGCGCGCCACCGCCCGGACCGGAGACTTCGTCGCGCGCGTCGGCGGCGACGAGTTCGTCGTGCTTTGCCGGCGTCCGCGCGGCAGCGATGAGGAAGGGTTCTCCTATCTCACCGAATTCGCCGAACGCGTGATCGAGCAGATCCAGCAACCGGTGAGCCATGGCGGGCATGAATGCCGGATCGGCGTCAGCATCGGCATCGCGAGCGACAAGGATGCGGTCGCCGACCCCAGACAGCTTCTCGTCCATGCGGACATCGCGCTCTACCGCGCGAAGAACCGCGGCCGCAACCGGTACCAGATCTTCAACGACGTGCTGCGGCGCGAGATCGTCATCCAAAAGAACACCGCCGACGAAATCCTGACGGCGATCGAACAGGGCCAGTTCCTGGCCCACTACCAGCCGCAATTCGACGCCACCACGCTCGAGATCGTCGGGATCGAGGCGCTGGCGAGATGGGACCATCCGTCGAAGGGACTTCTGCTGCCCGCCGCCTTCATGAAGATTGCCGAGGAGATCAACGTCGTCGACGTGATCGATCGCGTCATCCTCGAACAGACCCTGGCGGATCTGGAGCGTTGGGACGCGCAGGGCATCGACATCCCCAAGGTTTCGGTCAACGTGTCCGCCCGCCGGCTGAACGACGACGAACTCATCGGATCGCTTCGCCGGCTGCCGCTTTCCAGGGGCCGAATTTCGTTCGAACTCGTGGAATCGATCTTTCTCGACGAGCAGGACGAGTCGATCGCCTGGAACGTCGACCTGATCAAGGATCTGGGGATCGCCATCGAGATCGATGATTTTGGCACCGGCTATGCCTCCATCGTCAGCCTGATGAAGCTGAAGCCCAGCCGGCTGAAGATCGACCGGCAGCTCGTGATGCCGATCGTGCAGTCGATCCCCCAGCGACACCTCGTGCAGTCGATCATCGACATCGGCAAGTCATTGGGCATCGAGGTGCTGGCCGAAGGCGTCGAGACGATGGATCACGCCCGCGTCCTGAAGACGCTCGGCTGCGACGCGCTTCAGGGTTATGCTTTCGCCAAGCCAATGTCGGCCGCCGACGTGACGGTCTTCGCCCGCGAACGGCGCTGGCGCGAAGCAGGCTGAGGCCCTGCGGGCCGCTTCTACTTCAGCCCGGGCCTTTAACCAGTAAGAAAACTTTCCGCCATAAAACGATCCCCGGGGGTCCGGCATGGCGGGTATTTCTGCACTTTTCGTCTCTGCTCGAAGCCTGCGCGCCCTGGGGATCGTGGTGTGGTTCGTGGCCGCGCTGCTCTTCGCCGGGGTCTTCGCCCTGGCCGTCGCTGTCCAGGGACGGGAAGCGATCCGGGTGAGCGTCGCCCACGGCATCGACGACGTCGATCGCCTCGTCCGGAACATCGACACCGCCTTCGACGAACTCGACCGTTCGGTCACCTCTGCTCCGTGCAGCGACCTCTACATGCGCCAGCTGCGGCAGATCGCCTATCTGCCCGACGGGTTGAGCGAGTTCTTCCACGTCGAAGAAGGTCGTGTGATCTGTACCCTCTCGGCCGAACGACTGGCGGACGCGCATGTTCTCGGGTCGCCCGATTTCGTTCGGGATGGGACGGTGCCGACCACATTCTGGATGGACCGGGACCTCGGTTTCACGGGGCTGGCAGGGATGTCGGGAACCATCGTGCAGCGAGGCAACTTCGCGACCGTCATCCCGCCCGAGCGCATATCGCTCAACCTGCCGGGCTGGATCGACGCGGAAGTGGTGGTGATCACCCCCGACGGCCGCTGGTGGCATCGGGGAGGCAAGGAGCGTGTTCATCAGGACGTCCTGATCGCCGGGGCAGGTATGGACTGGACAGGCGCCGGCGGCCCGGCGCTTCGCAGCAAGACCTGCAGCGCAGAGGGGCACTACTGCATCTCGACACGGGCCTATCTGGTGGACGTGGCCGCCTCCAACCCCGCGATGATGCTGCTCGTCGTCGTCTTCGCAGGTCTCGGCGCCAGTTGGGCTACCCGCTTCACGCTCGGCCTGATCCGGCGGTACTGGTCGTTCGAGGCCCGCTTCCTGCGCAACCTCGACGCCAAGTCGCTGATCTGTGCCTACCAGCCGATACTGGAAGTGGCCACCGGTCGTATCGCCGGCTGCGAGGTGCTGGTGCGCTGGCGCGACATCGACGATACCGTCGTCTATCCCGACGCCTTCCTGCCGATCGTGGCGCGCCACGACATGATGCGCCAGCTCACCACGCTGATCGTCAGACGGGCAGCGGTGGAGCTCGCCGAAAGGCTGCCGTCGGAGGCACGGCTCCAGGTCAACATCAATGTCTTTCCCAGCGAAATCGACGCGCACAGGATCAACGAAGTCTTCAAGCCCCTGCGGGACCTCTCCGATCGCTTCACGATCGCGCTGGAGATCATCGAGAGCGACGCGCTGCCGCTCGAACTCGTGCAGGCCGAAATCGAGAGGCTGCGGCAGGAAGGCTACCTGATCTATCTCGACGATTTCGGCACGGGCTACTCGACCATCCGCCACGTCGCGGCACTGGACATCGACGGCATCAAGCTCGACAAGGCCTTCGCGATGGCGCCCGACGGCAGCGTCATGGCCGAGATGCTGCATCATGCGATCGGCATGGTCCGATCGGCCGGACGCAAAGTGGTCGTCGAGGGCGTCGAGACCGCGGCAAGACTGGCGCAGCTCCGGGAGCGGGCGGATCGCGTCGACTTCCTCCAGGGCTACCAGATCTCCCGTCCGCTCGACATCGACGGCTTCGCCGCCTTCGTTCGGGAGCGCGCGCCTGCCGCGGCGGCTGCCGAACGGAAGGCCGCCTGAAGCCGGCGCCGCCCGTAGGCAGGCAACGGCAATCGCGCTAAGAGTGCGCGGCAACGACGCGGACAGACCCGGCGCCCATGGCGAAGATTCCCCTGAAGCTCGACGAAATGATCGATGGTACCGCGCTTCGCCGCGATCTGACGGCGCTGACGGCCGTCACCGGCGGAGACGGGTCAGGCCCCGAGGCGCGTTCGGCCGCTCTCCATGTCCTGCGCGAGCGGCTGACAGCGGGGCGCAAGCGCGCAGAGGAAATGCTGACGGAGGATGGCGGCGGTACCGTCTGCGCCGTCCGGATCTCGCACCTCATGGACGAGATCATCCGCGCCCTCTACGACTTTGCCGTCACGCACGTCTATCGGTCCAAGAATCCGTCGTCGGGCGAGCGTATGGCGATCATCGCCGTCGGCGGCTACGGGCGCGGCACGCTGGCACCCGGTTCCGACCTCGATCTCCTCTTCCTGCTGCCCTACAAGCAGACACCGTGGGGGGAGCAGGTGGTGGAGTACCTGCTCTACATGCTCTGGGACCTCGGGCTGAAGGTCGGCCACGCCACGCGCAACATCGACGAATGCATCCGCCTGTCGCGGACCGACATCACGATCCGCACCGCCGTGCTCGAAGCGCGTTTCCTGTGGGGCGAGGAAAAGCTGTACGACGAGCTCATGATGCGGTTCGACCAGGAGGTCGTGCGCTCCACGGGTCCCGAATATGTCCAGGCGAAGCTCGCGGAACGCGACGAACGGCATCGCAAGGCAGGCGCCAGCCGCTACCTCGTCGAACCGCACGTCAAGGACGGCAAGGGCGGTCTGCGGGACCTGCACACGCTGTTCTGGATCGCCAAGTACTTCTACCGGGTCCGCACCGGCGAGGAGCTCGTCGAGAAGGGCGTCTTCACGCGCGAAGAGTACCTGCAGTTCGTCAAGGCCGAAGACTTCCTGTGGGCAGTACGCTGCCACCTGCACTTCCAGACCAGCAAGGCGGAAGAACGCCTGCACTTCGACATCCAGCGCGACATCGCGGAGCGGCTGGGCTACACGAGCCACCCCGGGCTGTCGGCGGTCGAACGCTTCATGAAGCACTACTTCCTGGTGGCCAAGGAGGTGGGCGATCTGACCCGCATCTTCTGTGCCGCGCTCGAGGAGGAGCAGGCCAAGCACGTGCCGGGCTTCAACCGCTTCCTGCAGACGTTCCAGCGTCGCCGCCGCAAGCTTGCCGGCACGTCCGACTTCATCATCGACAACGACCGGATAACCGTGGCCGACGAGGGGGTGTTCGAACGCGATCCGGTCAACCTGCTCAGGCTGTTCTGGTTCGCGGACAAGCACGGGCTGGAGTTTCATCCGGATGCGCTGAAGCTCGTGACGCGGTCGCTGAAGCTGATCGATCGCACCTTGCGCCGCAATCCGGAGGCCAACCAGCTTTTCATGGACGTCCTCACGTCGAACCGCAACCCGGAGCTGAACCTGCGCCGCATGAACGAGGCGGGCGTGCTCGGCAGGCTCATCCCGGACTTCGGCAAGATCGTCGCGATGATGCAGTTCTCGATGTATCACCACTATACCGTGGACGAGCACCTGCTGCGCTGCATCGGAGTGATGGCGGAGATCGAGCGTGGAGAGAACGACAAGGCGCACCCGCTCGCGCACAAGCTCATACCGGGGCTGAAGCCGCAGCGTGAGGTGCTCTACACGGCCATCCTCCTGCACGACATCGCCAAGGGACGTCCGGAGGATCATTCCGAAGCCGGCGGCCGCATCGCCCGGCGTATCTGTCCGCACATGGGGTTCTCGCCGTCCGAGACCGAGACCATCGCCTGGCTGGTGGAGAACCATCTGGTCATGTCGATGACGGCACAGACGCGCGACCTGAACGACCGCAAGACGATCGACGACTTCGCCTCGGTCGTGCAGTCGGTCGAGCGCCTGAAGATGCTGCTCGTGCTGACCATCTGCGACATCCGCGGCGTGGGGCCCGGCGTCTGGAACGGCTGGAAGGGACAGCTGCTGCGCACGCTCTACTACGAGACGGAACTGCTCTTGACGGGCGGCTTCTCGGAGGTGTCGCGGGCCAAGCGTGCGGAACATGCGCGCGAGCAGCTCTCGACCGCACTGACGGGCTGGCCGGAGCGCGACCGCAGGCGTATCCTCAAGCTGCATTACGACAACTATCTCCTGATCGTCGACGCGCGGGACCAGGTCCGCCATGCGCAGCTCATCCGCGAGGCCGACGCGGCACAGAAGGTCTTCACGACCGCCGTCACCATGCATGCGTTCGAGGCGGTCACCGAGATAACGGTCCTGACGCCCGACCACCCCCGGCTCCTGTCGGTGGTTGCCGGAGCCTGCGCTGCGGCCGGGGCCAACATCGTCGACGCGCAGATCTTCACCACCACGGACGGGCGGGCACTGGACACGATCCTGATCAGCCGGGAGTTCGAACGGGACGAAGACGAGCTGCGCCGCGCCCAGCGTGTCGGCAAGCTGATCGAGGACGTGCTGTCGGGTCGCATGCGTCTGCCCGACATGATCGAGAAGCGCACGAAGCCCAAGCGGGGGCAGAAGGTGTTCCGGCTGGAGCCGCGCGCGGAGGTTCGCAACACGCTGTCGAACCGCTTTTCCGTCATCGAGGTCGAGGGACTCGATCGTCCCGGGCTGCTCTCGGAGATCACGGGGGCCATCTCGGACCTGTCGCTCGACATCGCCTCCGCGCATATCACGACCTTCGGCGAGAAGGTGATCGATACGTTCTATGTCACGGATCTGACCGGACAGAAGGTCGAGAATCCGACCCGCCAGGCCGCCATCCGCGCCCGACTGATCGAGACGCTCTCGGGCGGTCCCGTCCGGGGCCAGAAGCTCAAGGCGGCGGCGGAGTAGCCAGAAATGAAGAGGGAGCTTTCCGCCGTCGACCGGTTCGCGCCGGCGGTCCGCCAGCCGGACCGCCGCAACCCTTCCTCCCGCTGCCTCGGTGCCGCATGAGCCTCATCGGCAAGTTCGCGAGCGTCGGCGGCGCCACCATGGCCAGCCGCATCTTCGGCTTCGTGCGCGAGGCGCTGATCGGCGCCGCGCTCGGGGCGGGACCGGTCGCCGACGCCTTCTACGCCGCCTTCCGGTTTCCCAACCTGTTCCGCCGGCTCTTCGCCGAGGGCGCCTTCAACACGGCCTTCATCCCGCTCTTCGCGAAGGAACTGGAGGGCGACGGCATGGCCGGCGCACGCCGCTTCGCGGAGGAGGTGCTGTCGGTGCTGGTCGTCGCACTGCTCGTCCTGTCGGTGCTGGCGATCGTCTTCATGCCCTTTCTCGTCGGCACGGTCATAGCGCCCGCCTTCGCCGACACGCCCGACAAGTTCGACCTCACGGTCCTCATGACCAGGATCATGTTCCCCTACCTGTTCTGCATGTCGCTGGTCGCCATGCTGTCGGGGATCCTCAATTCGATGCGGCGCTACTTCCTCGCCGCGATCGTGCCGGTGCTGCTCAACGTCATCCTCATCTGCGTGCTCGTGGCGGCGATGACCATCGGGGTCGAAGCGCGCATCACCGGCCTGTGGCTCGCCTGGGGCGTCTTCGCTTCCGGCATCGCACAGCTCCTCTTCCTGATGTGGGGTACGCACCGCCAGGGCTATTCGATGCGCCTGCGGCGCCCCCGGATAACGCCCGCGGTGCGGCGGCTGCTTGTGCTGATGGGGCCCGCCCTGCTGACGGGCGGGGTCACGCAGATCAACCTGCTCGTCGGGCAGATCATCGCCTCGGCTCAGGACGGCGCGATCGCACTGCTCAACTATGCCGACCGCATCAACCAGCTGCCGCTCGGTGTCATCGGAATCGCCGTCGGCGTCGTGCTCCTGCCTGAACTCGCCCGTTCGCTGAAGGCCGGGGACGAGGCCGACGCGCAGCATCTGCAGAACCGCTCGCTGGAGTTCGCGCTGGGGCTGACCTTTCCCGCCGCGGTCGGGCTCGTGGTCATGCCCGCGCCGATCGTGGCCCTGCTCTACGAGCGCGGCGCCTTCACGGCCGAAACCACGGACCTGACTGCCGCGGCACTGGCGGCCTTCGCCGTCGGCCTGCCCGCCTACGTCCTGATCAAGGTGTTCTCGCCGGGCTTCTTCGCGCGCGAGGACATGAAGACGCCGATGTGGTTCTCGATGGTAGCGGTCGTGGTCAACATCGTCGGCGCTCTCGCCCTCTTCCCGGTCCTCGGCCATGTCGGCCTGGCGCTCGCCACCTCCATCGCCGCCTGGATCAACGTCGTCCTGCTGGCGGGCACGCTGTGGGCGCGCGACGCCTTCCGCCCGTCGCCGGCAACGCTCCGGCGCGTCGCATTGATCCTGTTCGCCGGCGCGGTGATGGGTGGCGCCCTCTGGGCGCTCCAGGTCGTGTCCGCGGCGTGGCTCGCCGGGCCGAAGCTGCTGCGTCTGGTCACCGTGCTCGGGATCATCGGCCTCGCGGCCGTTCTCTATTTCGGGCTCGTCATCGCCACAGGGGCGCTGGACCGCGCGCAGCTGATGCGCCTGCTGCGGAGGCGAAAGCGGGTCAAGGATGCACCTCCAGGTCCGTGAAGCGGAACTCGTCGGCAATCGACAGAATCGGGGCGCCGCCGTGCTTGGCGCATGCATAATGGAAGCAGTCGGCAAGGTTGAGACGCTGGCGACCTGATCGATATCGATGTGCGGCGTCCGTTGAGAGCTCGACGGTTGCCGCAGGCGGAGGAAGCTGGCGTAATTCGATGCCGTTTTCCTGCAGGAACCGTTCGACCATCTTCGCACTATCCATTGGGGAAAGACCGAGATGGTCCGCTCTCGCGAGCGCAACCGTCGCCTCCCAAACGGCAATAGGGGATGTGAACGGTCGGGAATAGGCCAGAATGCCAGCAGCACAACGCTTGGCCTCGGGCTCGTTGCCGAGGATCGCGACGATGGCAGCGGCATCGACGAAAATCATCTGGCCTCGCCTTCTTCGGGAGAGAACCCAGGCTCCTCACCGGACATTTCGTCCCATACAGAGCGAGGCAAGGGCTTCCGCATCTCACCTGTCGATGGGATCCCGAACTCGGCACGAAGCCGCTCGGCGCTCTCCATCGGATCGCCTCTGCGACGCTGCAACGCTTCGCTCACCGCGATGATGACAGCGTCCGTCAGTCCCACGCCCTCGATCTCCGCGAGCCTGCGGGTGAGACGGTCGGCTTCCTTGTTAGTGATGTTGATGGTCATTGTCTTTACCCACCTGCAGAGGAGAATTTGTAGAGGCTCGGCCCACCAGTCAATGCCATCGAACCGCCCCTTGCGCCCTCTGCGCCCTTGCGCCATAAGCCCGCTCGACTTTCGCCGCGCGCGAAACGGCCCTCCACAAGCCACCCCACGAGGATCTCGATGTCCAGCTTCAAGCCGCTCGTCTTCTCCGGCGTCCAGCCGACAGGCAACCTGCATCTCGGCAATTATCTCGGCGCCATCCGCAAGTTCGTCGCGCTGCAGGAGACGCATGACTGCATCTACTGCGTCGTCGACCTGCACTCGATCACCGCGCAACTGGTGCACGAGGATCTCGCCGAGCAGACGCGCTCCATCACCGCCGCCTTCCTCGCCTCGGGCATCGATCCGAAGAAGCACATCGTCTTCAATCAGGCGCGGGTGCCGCAGCATGCGGAACTCGCCTGGGTGTTCAACTGCGTGGCGCGGATCGGCTGGATGAACCGCATGACGCAGTTCAAGGACAAGGCCGGCAAGGATCGCGAGAACGCGTCGCTCGGGCTGCTCGCCTATCCGAGCCTGATGGCGGCCGACATTCTCGTCTATCGCGCCACCCACGTGCCGGTCGGCGACGACCAGAAGCAGCACCTGGAGCTGACGCGCGACATCGCCATCAAGTTCAACAACGACTTCTCCGGCAGGATCGGCGCGCTCGGCCTCGGCGTCGAGATGCAGATGGGCGAGGAAACCGTCAACGGCTTCTTCCCGCTCACCGAGCCGCTGATCGAGGGGCCGGCGACGCGGGTGATGAGCCTGCGCGACGGTTCGAAGAAGATGTCGAAGTCGGATCCGTCGGACCTGTCGCGCATCAACCTGACCGACGACGCCGACACGATCTCCAAGAAGATCCGCAAGGCCAAGACCGACCCGGAGGCACTGCCGTCCGACGTGGAGGGGCTCAAGGGGCGCCCGGAGGCCGAAAACCTCGTCGGCATCTATGCGGCTCTCGCCGAATGCCCGCGCGAGCAGGTGATCCGCGATTTCGGTGGCCAGCAGTTCTCCGCGTTCAAGCCCGCCCTGGCCGATCTGGCGGTCGAGAAGCTCGCTCCGATCGCAGCCGAGATGCGGCGTATCTCCGCCGACCGCGCCTATGTCGATTCCGTCCTGCGCGACGGTGGCGAGCGCGCCGGCGCGCAGGCCGAGGCGACGATGAAGGGCGTGCGCGAGATCATCGGACTGCTGACGGACTGAAGCGTGTCGCGATCTTTCGGATTCGCTCCGCACGGGTCGGATCTCTGTTTCCGCGCATGTCTTTCCCCCGGAACCGGCTCCCGGTTTCGGGAGACATGGTTTCAACGCGGGACCTTCACCTGCCCCGTGGCTTGCGGCGCGGCTGCGGGGGTGGCAGATTGCGCGCGATCAACGGAGCACAAGGACTGAATGGTCTCCAAGCGACTGAGCCGGGAAGCCGGCCATCGGCGAAAGTTCCTCGCGGTCGTCGACGACACACCGGAGTGCGAGCGCGCCGTCGCCTATGCCTCCCGACGTGCGCTCACCACCGGCGGCGCCCTCGTTCTCCTGTTCGTGATCGAACCCTCCGACTTCCAGCAGTGGATGGGCGTCGAAAAGATCATGCGCGAGGAAGCGAGCGCCACCGCGAGCGCCGCGCTCGACCAGGCGGCCGCCAAGGTGCGCGAGCGCTCCGGCATCGAGCCGGAGCTGGTGGTCCGCGAGGGAGAGGCTGCGGAAGAGATTCGCAAGCTGATCGAGGAGGACCAGGACATCGCCATCCTGATCCTCGCCGCCGGCATTTCGAAGGAAGGACCCGGGCCGCTGGTGTCGTCGATTTCGGGAAAGGGCGCCACCGGGTTCCAGATCCCCGTCACCGTCGTTCCCGCCAATCTCACGGACGAAGACATAGAAGCCCTCGCCTGACGAGGACCGGCACGTCGAGCTTTCGGCGGGCAACCGCTTGAACGGACGGCTCAAGACGCCTATTTAGAATTATTCAAAACTAACGGCAGGAGAACCCGCCATGTTCATCCAGACGGAAGCCACGCCCAACCCCGCGACGCTCAAGTTCCTCCCGGGCAAAGTGGTGATGAACGAGGGCACCGCCGACTTTCGGGACCCCGGCACCGCAGGCGCCTCCTCGGCGCTCGCCGGACGCCTCTTCGACATCCCGGGCGTGACCGGCGTCTTCTTCGGCTACGATTTCATCACCGTCACCAAGGACGGACCGGAATGGCAGCATCTGAAGCCTGCCATTCTCGGCACGATCATGGAGCACTTCATGTCCGGCGCGCCCGTGATGGCCACGGCCACGTCGGAAGGCGACGCCGAGAGCGGAGAGGAGTTCTTCGACAAGGCGGACGAGGAGATCGTGCTGACGATCAAGGAACTGCTCGACACCCGCGTGCGGCCGGCGGTGGCGCAGGACGGCGGCGACATCACCTTTCGCGGCTTCGAGAACGGCACGGTCTTCCTGCACATGAAGGGCGCCTGCGCCGGCTGCCCCTCCTCCACCGCGACGCTGAAGCATGGCATCCAGAACCTGCTCCGCCACTTCGTGCCGGAAGTCCAGCAGGTCGAACAGGTGATGTAGCGGCGGAACCGGAAGCCGAAATCCGGCCGTCCCGAAATCCGACGACAAAAAACCGGGCCTCGCAGCCCGGTTTTTCGTTGCATCGACGTCCGTGTTGCCTGGACGGTTCGCGGCAGATCTACATCACGATGACCTTCGCGCCGTTCTCGGCCCGGTTGTAGAGATCGATGATGTCCTGGTTGATGAGGCGGATGCAACCGGACGACATCGCGTGGCCGATCGAGTTCCATTCCGGGGTTCCGTGCAGGCGGTACCCGGAATCGCCGTTCTTGTTGTAGAGGTAGAGCGCGCGGGCGCCGAGCGGGTTCATCAGGCCGCCCGGCATGCCGCCGCGCCACTTGGCGAGTTCGGGCTGGCGGCCGATCATCGCGGCGGGCGGTGTCCAGACCGGCCATTCCCGCTTCATGGCGATGCGGGCGGTGCCCTTCCACTCGAAGCCCTCGCGGCCGACGCCGATGCCGTAGCGCATGGCCTTGCCCTCGGGCATGACGAAGTAGAGGAACTTCTGGTTGGTGTCGACGACGATGGTGCCGGGTTTCTCCTTCGTCTCGTAGCGCACCATCTGGCGGTGATACTTGCTCGGCACCTTCGAAATGGGAATGGCGGGCAGCTGGTAGCCGGCATCCTTCTTGGAGCCGTAGCCCGACGAGAACATCGTGACCGAACCGTCCGTGGAACAGCCCGTCAGGGCCGTGGCCAGTGCCAGGCTCGCGGCAATCAGAAAAGTCCTTGCGTTCATTGTGCCTTCCCAGTGTTCCGGGACGTTGCCGTCCGCCTTATCCGAGACATGCTTAGGTCCAAATCGTTAACGCAGCTTTACCATACGAGTCCAAGCAGAACCTTGCCTCCAGTCCGGATGCGGGACACCTTTGCGCCACATTTATTGCAATTCGGCAACAATTTCTCGCGCCTGCGCTGAGGCATGGCCACGGGACGCCGCCGCAGTTGCACCCGGCCGGGTTTCCCGCGCCTCCCCGAAATGGCATTGTGCGGTCATGCCGATCGTCTCGCCGATTCCCGTCAACCCGCTCGCCGATGGCCGCCAGTCGGACAGGGCCCTCGTCATCCGCCGCGGCGTGCAGCGGATGCTCCTGCAGATGAGCGCGCACGTTCTGCCGGAACTCTCCCTCGCGGGCGGCCGGCGTGCCGATCTCGTCGCGCTCACCAGAGGCGGCGAGATCTGGATCATCGAGATCAAGTCGTCGATCGAGGACTTCCGCGTCGACCGCAAATGGCCTGACTACCGGCTGCACTCCGACCGCTTCTTCTTCGCCACGCACCCCGAGGTTCCAGCCTCGATCTTTCCCGCCGAATGCGGGTTCATCCTGTCGGACGGCTACGGCGCGGAGATCCTGCGGGAAGCGCCCAAGCACCGGCTGGCAGCCGCCACCCGCAAGGCGCTGCTGCTGCGCTTCGCGCGTGCAGGCGCGGCACGGCTCACCGCCGCGGAGATGGCCGGGGTATCGGTTCCATCCATCGAGGGAGAGAGCGACTGATGCCGGGTCGTCCGACAGGATGTCGCGCCGACGAGCGCTGGAAAGGGAACCGCGCCCGCGGTAGGAATGCTGCGGTCCGGCACGCGTATTGATCTCGCGGCCGGGAAATAATATATCCCTGTCTTGGGTTTGCGCCGGCCCATGGCGACCGGCGGACAGCGGCAGGGCCCCGATGGGGCATGGTGGAAGGACATGATGCGCGAGGCGTCATCCGTGGTGATGGAGAAAGTGCGGGAGGCGGGGCTGCGGCCGACACGCCAGCGCATTGCGCTCGCCAGCCTTCTCTTCGCCAAGGGCGACCGCCATGTTTCGGCCGAGGAACTGCACGAAGAGGCGCTGAACGCCGACGTGCCGGTATCGCTGGCCACCGTCTACAACACGCTGCACCAGTTCACGGATGCCGGCATGCTGCGCATCCTGGCGGTCGAGGGCGCCAAGACCTATTTCGACACCAACACGTCGGACCATCATCATTTCTTCGTCGAGGGCGAGAACACCGTGCTCGACATCGACACCGGCTCGGTGACGGTGCACAATCTTCCCGAGCCGCCGGAGGGCATGGAGATCGTCAACGTCGACATCGTCGTGCGACTGCGTCCGAAACGCTGAGCGGCAACCTCGCCGTCGACCTATGGGGCCGCCCTCGGGCGGCTTTTTCATGAACGGAGCGTGCTGCAGCCGGGCTGCATCGGCCCCCGGCACGTCGGGAGGCGCTGAGGGCAGTGTGGCCGTCAGTCGGCGATCTGCTCGCCGGGATAGACGCCCCAGACCAGCGACTGCTCGAGCCAGCCGGTGTGGCCGTCGAAGTCCATGCGGCACCACTCGCCGTTGCAGGACTTGACCGTTCCCATCACGCCCGGCTCCAGGCGAGCCACCACGCGCGCATCCGCATTCGGATCACGGCGCAGCGCGATCTCCTCGACGCGGCCGCGTTGCCAGGGCGCGGCGAGCGCGGTGCGCCTGCCCGACAGCAGCGACTGGTTGATCCAGCCTTCGGAGCCTTCCGAATCGCGCACGCGGCGCCAGTTGTCGTATTCCTGGACGATCTCCATCGGCAGGCCGGGCTTCATGTACATCCAGTCGACCGAGTAGTTCAGGCCGGGTCCGATGCGCAGATTGACCCGCCCCGACTTGAGACTGACGAAGCGCGGCAGCGGCAGGCCGCTCGGCCCCACCGGCTGGGCGCTCGCCGCCCCCTGTGCGCGGGCCACGGGAACGGGCGACGCTGCGATCACGACGGCGAGCGCCGCGAGGGCAGCCGCCAGGCCAGGCCATCTGGAAACGGACACGGTACGACCTCGTCTTCCACGGTTCGCCGGTCCGGCAGGCGGACCTGCGACGATCCTGTTTTTCTTTGTCATCCCCCCGGGCTGTTGGTACACAGAAGCCGGGCCGGGGATGCTTCCGACTATCGCCCGTCTTGGTTAAAGAGGTCTCAACAGGACCCGGATTCGAGGAAACAATGGCGGGCAGAAAGAAGCCTCTCGTCGTCATCACGCGCAAGCTTCCCGATCCGGTCGAGACGCGCATGCGCGAGCTGTTCGACGCGCGGCTGAACCTCGACGACAGGGCGATGTCGCAGCCCGAGCTGGTGGCGGCCGTGCGCGAGGCGGACGTGATCGTGCCCACCATCACCGACCGCATCGACGCCGCGCTGATCGCCCAGGCCGGGCCGAACCTGAAGCTGATCGCCAATTTCGGCAACGGCGTGGAGCATATCGACGTCGAGGCGGCGGCCGCGCGCGGCATTACCGTCACCAACACGCCGAACGTGCTCACCGAAGACACGGCCGACATGACCATGGGCCTCATCCTCACCGTGCCGCGCCGGCTGATCGAGGGCGCCTCGATGCTGCGCGGCGACGGCAAGTGGGCCGGCTGGTCGCCCACCTGGATGCTCGGGCGGCGCATCTGGGGCAAGCGGCTCGGCATCGTCGGCATGGGCCGCATCGGCACGGCGGTGGCGCGCCGCGCCAAGGCCTTCGGCCTGTCGATCCACTACCACAACCGCAAGCGGGTGGCGCCGGCCATCGAGGACCAGCTGGAGGCGACCTACTGGGAGAGCCTCGACCAGATGCTGGCCCGCATGGACATCATCTCGGTCAACTGCCCGTCGACGCCCGCCACCTTCCACCTGCTCTCGGCGCGCCGGCTGGCGCTGATGCAGCCCACCGCCTTCATCGTCAACACGGCGCGCGGCGACATCATCGACGAGGCCGCGCTGATCCAGATGATCCAGGACGGCCGCCTCGCCGGCGCCGGCCTCGACGTCTTCGAGCACGAGCCGGCGGTCAACCCCAAGCTCGTGAAACTCGCCGCCCAGGACAAGATCGTGCTGTTGCCCCACATGGGCTCGGCCACCGTCGAGGGCCGCATCGACATGGGCGACAAGGTGGTCATCAACATCCGCGTCTGGGCGGATGGGCATCGGCCGCCCGACCGGGTGCTGCCGCAGCGGGTGTGAGGGAGGGCTCCCGTCCTCTCCAGCCGGAACGGGGTGCCTGGGATAGTGAGGCGCATTCGAAAGACCGAGCCCTCGCCCGCTTCCTCGCGCCTGCGCTGCCTAAAGGTGTGCAGTGTATCCGTAGGCTTCCAAGCGCGCTTTCGCCTTGGCGATTTCTTCGGCCGTGAAAAGATCATGCCATTTCGGGTTCCCGAGCACCCGTGCCTCGACCGTCAGGTCGAGGCGTCCGCGTTCATAAAGGCGCGTGTAGCCTTCCGATGGTTGCGTCGCGTTGATGAGGTGTTTCGCGGTTGCCAATCCTCCTCTCTGATTCAGCATCTGCAGGAACAGCTTCGCGTTATAACCCGCGTCCTTCTTGGCGATGACATAGATGTCGTGCATCGCCTTTTCGAAGTCGGGAGGCCCCTTCATCGCTTCGCCTCCCGCATGGCATCCGTGATCGCCACCGTCTCCACGCTCACCCGCGTCACGCGCATTAGCAGGTCCACGACCTTTTCCTTGTAGTCGGCGAAGCGATACGTATTGAACTTCTCCCGGATGGTCGGATCCTTCGGCGTCTTTTCCCTGTACTGGTCGAGAATCCAGTCCAGCCCGGAGCGGTTGCCGAGCCGGTAATCCCACGCCTGTTTCGGAATGCCCGAGAGGGTGGTCTCGCTGTCGAGCCGGATCATGCCATTGTCCCGGTCGGCCTTGAGCATCGCCTTGGGTGCCACGCCCGCCTCCCGCGCCTTCTCGTCGGGCGTGTCGGCGCGCGTCAGCGGCCAGGGCTCCACCGCCTCGTAGCCGATGTGTAGCGTCATCAGCCGCTCGCCCCACGCCGCCCAGCGCCAGAAATCGGAGTAGAAGGGAATGCGCGGAAATTCGCGCTTCAGGTTGATCGCATACCTCTCGCGGTACACCGGGTCGTGCAGCACGGCATAGACGTATTGGAAGATGTCGTCCTTCCCGATGGCGCGGGCTTTCCGCGATTTGCCGATCTCCCTCCTTGAGGACGCGGCGGCGGAGCGCCCGATCTCCCCCCTTGTGGGGGAGATCGCAGCCTCCGCGCCGCGCCCGTCCTTGCCATAGGCCTCGCGGAACTGCTTCAGCGCCCAGTCGGTGATGTTGTCGATGCGTTCGAGGGTGGAGGTGTAGCGGTAGCGGGGTAGGCCCTGAAAACCGTCCGAACTTGCGGCCAAATGAAACTCCGCCGGCAGATCGCTCGCTAAAGGACTGAATGGAGCTCTTGCTCCCGGATCGTTGAAGAAAATCGCGAGGTTGGGACCCGGTTCAAAGAACGCCGGCATCTTGTTTGGCATCTCGACGAGGTTACTACCGAAATAGACCTGGCGACGGACGAACGGTCTATATAGCGTTTTGCGAAAGGCTCCGGCTTCGAAATCCAGTTTTCGTCCACTCTCAATGATACGCAGCAATGTTCGTGACCACTTAATGTCTGTAGAGCCGCGGTCGGTCAAATCAGATAGGTTTACGGTGTTTATCAGCTGCCTGACCCGTGGTTCAATCTCGGTGTTGTCCTCCCCCACAACCCACTGGTCACGGGCTGTGATATATCCCATCGAGTAATCGACAAATATACTTTTTGCAGTTCGTAAATTTCCGCTCGTCTTGAATCTCTTGTCCGCGACTTGGATTAGCTGGTCCCAGTCGTTCTCCGTCAAATTCACCCAGTTGGCGTTCCTGTCCGGCTCCACCCGCTGCCACGCCAGCCCCGAAGCCGGGGAACTGGCCAGAAAGCTCAACTTGTCCTCGGCCGTGTCCAGCTCCGGCCGCCGCGCGTAGAAGATCCGGCACCCCTTCTGCTTGTGGCGCTTGACCATGAAGGAGATCGCCACGCCGGTCTGAATGCCGAAGACGTTGTTCTTCGTGCCCGACAGCTTCGGGTTGGCGCGCACGTCGCCGCCGAGGTCCATAACGTAGATTTCGTTGAACTCGTTAGCCACCGCCCGGCGGAACCCGTCAAAGGTGCGGCTGTCGATGAAGGAGCGATTGGTGACGAAGGCCAGCACGCCGTCGTCGTGTAGGCGGTCGGAGGCCCAGCGGAAAAACCGCGCATACATGTCGTAGACCTTGGTCTTCTGCGCGGTAGACAGCTTGATGTAGCTGCCCTTGATCAGTTGGTCTACGTGCGGATAGGCCCGGTTATTGTTGTTCTCGTTCTCGTTCTGCTGGTTGGCATTGTACGGCGGATTGCCGATCACGACGCTGATCTTGCGCGCGTTCTGCCGCTTCACACGCTCGACGTTCTCTTCCGACAGCGCGCCAAACAGGTCGCCCACATGCTGGCCGGTCTTGATCCCGAGCGCGTGGACATTGTCAAGCGTGTCCACAAAGCACAGGTTCGAGAACTCGGCGAACTGGCCCGAGATCGCGGCATAGGTCGCCTCGATGTTCAGGTTCGCGACGTAGTAGGGCAGGATCGCCACTTCGTTGGCGTGCAGCTCGCTCTTGTACTTGTGGGCGAGCTTTTGCGGCTGGCCGCGAAAATGCTCCAGCAGTTCGCAGATGAAGGTGCCGGTGCCCGTCGCGGGGTCGAGGATCTCGACGTGCTCGTCGATCAGCGCCTTGCCAAAATGCTTCTGGCACAGCCAGTCCGCGCCCTCGATCATGAACTTCACGATCTCGTTGGGCGTGTAGACCACCCCCAGCCGGTCGGCCGCCTTGGGATTGTAGACCTTGTAGAAATTCTCGTAGACCACCTTCAGGAAGGTCTGCTTTTCGTGATGGCTGGTGATCTGCGCCGCGTTGGCGCGGATCGCGGCATAGTATGTCTCCAGCGCCTTCAGCGTCTCGCGTTTCACCTGCCCGGTGAAGAATTTTCCTTCCAGCGCGTAGAGCTCTTTCGCGATGTTGTTCTCGCGGTGGAAATCGCCCTGGTCGAAGACGTGGTTGAAGATTTCCTCGGTCAGGATGTGCTGGATCAGCATCTCCCGCACGTCGGCCTCGCCGAGTGTCGGGTTGATCGTGTCCTTGCAGTGTTCGAGGAACTTCTGGGCCGCTGCGCGGAATGCGGAGTCGCGGTCGTAAGCGGCATCGATCCGCTCGCGCAGCGCGTCGAGCACGGCCGGCAGGTCGTCCCTGAACTTCTGCACCGCCTTTCGGAACTCGGCGATCTCCTGCCGCTCGTAGCCGAAGAACAGATTGAGCAGCTTCAGCAGCGCCTCGGTGTCGACCATCGAACACCGCGTCACCTCCTGCCGGTTCTGGATCAGGACCGCGGTTTCGGAGTTCTCGAACAGGATGTTGTCCTGCGGGTAGCCCTTGACGAACTTCTTGCGGATTTCCTCGTCGAGATCGTCTCTCGTGTCCTTGGCCTCCCAGTAGCCGAGCGGCACGCGAATGTCGTGCAGGATGGTGGCGTCCGGATAGACGGTCGTCTTCTGCGTCGTCGGGAAGGGAAACTCCTCCAGGAAAACGAGGCGCTGCGCCGTCGCCCAATGGTCGAGCAGCCGCCGAAAGGCCGGCCGCAGCACCTGCTCATTGACTACCCCCGAATACTTCCGGATGCGGTCGATCTCGTTAAGATAGTTCTGGACGAGCAATTGACTCATGGTTCCCCCAAGGCGCCGCATAGGAGCAGATTGCAACGGAGGATGGAAGAACCACGCCGGAAGCGTGGATAAGCCCGCCATCGTGCCGGCCAAGTGCCTGCGGCATCATGACGGCGGGCAACACCGGACCAGCCATGGCCAGCAGGAACCAGCTCGACCTCTTCGGCGCCGACCAGCCCGAACACTTCGACGAGGATGCGCCGCCCGTCTACTATCACGGCGATCCTGACCGCGTGCGCGCGCGGCTGCACCGGCTGATCGCCGAGGCGCGGGCGGCGGAGACCGTGCCGTGGAACGACGACGATCTCAGGCTCTATCGCAAGATCGTGCAGCAGATGTTCTGTGGCTGCCGGAAGACGAAGCGCGCCAGCTCTGCTTCGACTTCGACTTCGACTTCGACTTCGACTTCGAGGAAGAGGTATGGCGGCTGCTCGCGCCATAGTCCCCGTGGATAAATCCCCCACCCCCGCGAAAACATTCTCTCGCCTGTTCACGCCCCACCTCTCGCCGCCGCCGCATAATCCCTCCCGCAGCTTGCCGCGGGAACGGAACGCACGACCGAGCGTCCAGGCAGGTGTAGCGCCGAGCCTCGACCGCGAACGATGACAGGACGGGTCCCTCCCCGCCCCACGTTCAGCCGCCGACCGACGGTTTCGGCGCGCTCCCGGCGCCGCGCGGCAGGGCCCGCCCGGCGCTGCCCGGCCGGGCGCGGAGCAACGCTCCGACCTTGCGGTTCGGCCTGCATCACAGGAGCCCCCCCCATGACCACCCATTTCACCGATAAAGCCCGCGACATCTTCATCGTCGGGCTGCGCAACGCCCATGCGATGGAAAACCAGGCGCTCGCGATCATGAAGCCGCAGGCCGAGCGCATCGAGAGCTATCCGCAGGTGCTCGACCGGCTGCGCCGGCACATCGCCGAGACGGAGACCCAGATCCAGCGCCTCGACACGGTGCTCGCCGGCTTCGACGAGAGCGCCTCGGCGCTGAAGGACGCCTACACCTCGCTGATAACGCTGGCCGAGGCTGGCGGCTTCGCGGAAGCGCAATCGCTGCTGCGCCAGAACCTCGACGAGGAGCGCGCGATGGCCAGCTGGGTCGAGGACAACCTTCCCGCCGTCACCCTGCAGCACGCCGAACTGCGCGCCGCCGGCGCCAGCGCCAAGGTCTGACGCAAACGCGGCGGCGGAGAGAAAGGCGCCACCCCTCTTCTCCGCCGCCGCCATTTTTTACTTTTATTCCGACGGCCCTCGTATTCGAGCCTCGGCGCTGCCCCTCACACCCCCTGCCGGAACCTTCTCCCCGTTACACAGGGGCTTGCCACGACGTCGGCGTCGGTCCTGCGACCATGGCGATAGGCGAAGCCGCCGACGAAGGTTTTCTTCTCCCCGTTCGACGGGGAGAAGGTCCCGGCAGGGGGATGAGGGGCATCGCCGACGGTCGTTCGAAAGGCCCGCGATATTGCACGGTTTGCGGCCGCGCCAGCCGGCCGCTACTCCGCGGCCCTGCCCATCTCGGGGCGGCCGTTGCCCATGCGGCCGAGCACCTCCTCGGCGGTGGCGCGGCGGTTCGTCACCGAGCTCGTCCACTGGCCCCAGACGGCGGGATCGATCGTGTCGCCGTTGCGGCCGAGGTCGGCGAGGCGCTTCTCGTCCTCGCCCGTCAGCACCTGGCCGGGCAGCTTGCCGAGGCCGCGCACGTCCTCGGCCGAGATGCCCAGCCGCTCGCCGACGCAGCGGCCATAGTCGTCGTGCACCATGAAGAAGTGCCAGACCATGCGCTCCTGCACGTCGCGCTCGCAATCCGAGAGCAGCGTGCCCAGGTTGGCGACGAGGTCGTCGCGCTCCCAGTCCATCATGGTGCAGAAGCGGCCGCGTGCCTGGACGTAGTCGTTGCGCCGCTCCAGCACCGCCCGCGTCAGCCGGCCGGCGATCTCGGGAGGGTTGTCCGGCCGGCGCTCGGCCTCCGTCAGCCCGCCATGGATCGAAGGCTCGTAGTTGACGTGCGGGTTCTGGCCCCTGCCGGCGTCGCGGTAGAACGACATCTGCCCGCCCGACTGGTTGGTGGCCACCGCGGCGTTCCTCGGCTGGTTGACCGGCAGCTGCAGGTAGTTCGGCCCGACGCGGTAGCGCTGCGTGTCCGAATAGGAGAAGGTGCGGCCGACCAGCATCTTGTCGTCGGAGAAGTCGAGCCCGTCGACCAGCACGCCGGTGCCCATGGCGATCTGCTCGTTCTCGTTGAAGAAGTCCTCGACGTTGCGGTTCAGCGTCATGGTGCCGACATGGCGCAGCGGAAAGTCCTTCTCGGGCCAGATCTTGGTGTCGTCCAGCGGATCCCAGTCGAGCTCGGGATGCTCGTGGTCCTCCATGATCTGGACGTACATGTCCCACTGCGGGTAGTCACCCGTCTCGATGGCGGTGAAAAGGTCCTTGGAGGCCGAGCCGAGGTCCTGGCCCTGCACCTTCGCCGCCTCCTCGGCGGTCAGGGAGGCGACGCCCTGACGCGGGTGGAAGTGGTACTTCACCAGCACCGTGTCGCCGGCGGCGTCGACCATCTTGTAGGTGTTAACCCCGAAGCCCTCCATGTGGCGGTAGCTCGCCGGAATGCCGCGCGGCGAGAACAGGTGGGTCAGCATGTGCATCGCCTCCGGCGTCTGGCTCATGAAGTCGAAGATGCGGTTCGGCTCCTGGCGGAAGGTCACCGGATCCGGCTTCAGCGAATGGATGACGTCGGGAAACTTGATCGCGTCGCGAATGAAGAAGACGGCGAGGTTGTTGCCGACGAGGTCCCAGTTGCCGTCCTCGGTGTAGAACTTGACCGCGAAGCCGCGCGGGTCGCGCGCCGTCTCGGAGGAGTCGCGCCCGCCGATGACGGTGGAGAAGCGGATCGCCAGCGGCGTCTTCCTGCCCTTGTCCTGGAACAGCTTCGCGCGGGTGTAGGTCGAGGCCGGCTCCTCGCCGATCATGCCGGTGGCCTCGAACTCGCCGTAGCAGACGAAGCCGCGCGCATGAACGACGCGCTCGGGAATGCGCTCCCGGTCGAAATGACTGATCTTCTCCAGGAACTGATAATTCTCCAGCGTCGCCGGCCCGCGGCTGCCGACGGTGCGGCTCGACTGGTTGTTGGAGACCGGGTGGCCCTGGCGATTGGTCAGCGTGCCCTGCGAGGCACGCGGGGCGGCCGCCGCGTTCTTCGGCTCGTCGTGATGCATGGTCGATCTCCCTGTCCGGTGTGCCTTCCGCGAAGGCCGATGTGCGGGTCGCGCCGGGCGGCGCCCGGAGCCCAACCATCCAGCGGGCAGCATGTTCGGGAAAAGATGCGGCAATCGACGGAGCCCGGCCGCGAGCGGAGTCAGGTGCCTGCCGTACCGGCCGCGATCCGCAGTGTCCCCGGTGCTGCCGCCTCTGCCGCCCCATCGACGGTCACCGTATGGCCGCGGAAGGCGCGGTGGCGCTCCCGCGCGAGGCGCAGCGCCACAGGCGTCCGCCAGCCCATCTCGCGGGCGACGATCAGCCCGAGCAGCAGGATGGCGTCCGGCTCGTGGAGCACCAGAGCCGCCGGCGCGCGGCCGGCGTGGACGAGTTCCAGAAGCACGGCCGACGCCGAAGACGACCCGATCGTGCCGGGCAGGACCAGAACCGTTCCGGCGACGCTTTCGCCGCATTGCGGGTGCCGGACGTCGGCGATGCGGCCCGTGGCGGGATCGACGCCGCCCCAGAAGCTGATCGGCGCGTCGAGGACGAGCGCGCGGCCGCGGCCGCCCTCCCCGGGAACCAGCACCTCCGCGACCGGCGTGGATGCGGCTTCCCCTGCAGGCGGGCCGCCTTCGCCCCTGGCCGGGGCACCGCGGCCCGCGGCCGGCTCGCCGGTCCGGGCGGACGGACTCATCGGGCGGCCTCCGTCAGAACGGGCCGGCCGGCCACGGCGCTCTCCACGCAATCGGCCAGTGCCGCATAGAGCACCTCATAGCCGGTGTTGCCCGGTGCGTAGTGGGCGAACTTGCCCGAATTGGTCATCAGCACTCCGCCGGCCCGGTCGGGGAGAATCGGCGTCACCACCACGCATGTATCGGCCACCAGGACGACGCCCGCCCGTTCCAGCGCCGCGCGGCGGCCGTCCCGGTCGAGAACGCCGAGTGCGTGGCGGCCGGTGCAGGCATAGAGCGGCACGGCGAGCCGGCGGCCGGCGACCAGCCGCTCCAGCGCGTCGAGCTCACCCGCCGACAGATGCGGGCTGCCGATGGCCACCGCATCGATGCGGCTGACCGGCCCTGCGGTCGACAGCCGCCGCTGCGCGTCGTGCGCCATCTCGGCAGTCACGCGGATCGTCCGCTCGGGTTCGGCGCCGCCGGTGGCCGCCTCGAGATCCGGGGCCTCCGGCGTGACGCCCGCCACGTGGAACAGTCCGACCGCGCCGGAAGACGCGGCCGCCGCGCCGAAGGCCTTCAGCGCATCCTCGCCGGGGTGGCCGGCGACGCCCGTCACCACGCCGACCGCGTTCCCAAGCTCCCGCCCGTAGAGGCTGCCCAGCACCGGCCAGGCGATTTCGGAGGCGAGGAAGCCGTGCGACAGGCCCGAAACGTCGAAGACGATCGTCGCGCGGCGGTTCTCGGGCAGGTGCAGCCCTGTCAGCGGCGCGCGGCCGGCGATGGCGCAGGCGATGTCGAGAAAGTCGCCATAGCGGTTGGTGCGGGCGCCGAGCACCGAATTGCAGAACACGACCGCGTTGGACTCGCCCCAGGCCACGTCGCTGCCGCGCGCAGGCCGGTGGCCGGCCTGGTAGGGCGCGCAGGTCCAGGAAGGCTCGCAGCCAAGCGCGCGGTAGGCCTGCATCATCCGCCGCGCCATGTCGCGACGGGCCCCGTCGAGCCGTACCCGGCAGCTTCCGGTCAGGTCGAGCGCGCCCACGTTGAGGGTGGCGCGAACGGCGACCCGGGCGGCGCCCTCCACCAGCCTTTCGGCGAACAGCGTGCCGGAATCGCCGTGATACAGCGCTCCGTCGATGTGAGCCGAAGCGACGGGGATCAGCCGCGGCGCACCGAGCAGGCGCGCGCTGTCGGCAACGATTCGCATCGCCATCGCCGCGCCGGCACCGTCCCGCCCCTCGGCGATCGCCCGTTCCTCGGCGGTCAGCTGGAGCATCGTCGAGGCTACTCCGCGGCCTGCTGGCGCGCCTTGTAGCGCATGACGTCGAAGCGGGCACCGAGCGCGTCGTAGAGCAGGATGCGGCCGACCAGCGGCTCGCCGATTCCGGCGACCAGCTTGATCGCCTCCATCGCCTGCAGGGTTCCCATGACGCCGGTCAAGGCACCGAGCACGCCGGCCTCGGCGCAGGACGGCACCAGGCCGGCGGGCGGCGGTTCGGGAAAGAGGTCGCGGTAGGACGGGTAGGCAGCACCGTCCGCCCCCGTTTCGTAGGGCTTGAGCACCGTCAGCGACCCGTCGAAGCGGCCGACCGCCGCAGCGACCAGCGGCCTCGCGGCGGCCGCGCAGGCGTCGGCGACGGTGTAGCGGGTGTCGAAATTGTCGGACCCGTCGATCACGACGTCGTAGGCCGCGACCAGACTGGCCGCGTTGCCGGCATCGAGGCGCATCCGGTGGATCTCGACCGCGACGTGCGGATTGATCCTGCCGATCGTGTCGGCGGCGCTCTCGACCTTCGGCCGCCCGACCGACGCCGTTTCGTGGATGACCTGCCGCTGCAGGTTGGACAGCGAGACGGTATCGTCGTCGACGATTCCGAGCGTTCCGACGCCGGCGGCGGCGAGATACTGGAGAACCGGAGCGCCGAGCCCGCCGGCTCCGACGACGAGCACACGGGCGCGCTTCAGCTTCTGCTGTCCCGGCCCGCCGATTTCCGGCAGCACGATGTGGCGCGCGTATCTCTGCAGTTCTTCCGTCGACAGCGGCGGGGGTGACGATGAGGTCATCCCTCGATCATAGGATGGCACGCGCCCCTTGTCAGCCTGTCGAGACGGCACCTGCTGACACCGACAGGAACTGGGCGCGTCGGTCGATCGCGGAGAAGAGCTCGCGCTCGGTGCCGGTCATGAAGACCTGGCCGCCGAGATCGTCGAGGATGCCGAAGAGGGCGGCCCGGCGACGGTGGTCGAAATGGGCGGCAATCTCGTCGAGCAGCAGGATCGGAGCCATGCCCGACAGGTCGCCGGTCAGCCGGGCATGCGACAGCACCAGCCCCACCAGCAGCGCCTTCTGCTCGCCGGTCGAGCAGAGTTCGGCAGGCATGTCCTTCGGCCGGTGGCGCACCAGCAGGTCCGAGCGGTGCGGCCCCTCCAGGGTCCGCCCGGCAGCGCGGTCGCGCTCCCGGCCGCGGGCAAGTCGTTCCCGGAATTCCTCCTCCGCATCGAGTGCGGCACCCGAGGCGAGGCCTGCCTCCAGGACGCCCGAGAGCGCCAGATCCGCTCTGGGGAACGGGCCGTTGTCGGGGGTACGTTCGCTCATGGCCTTCAGCAGCCGAACCATCTCGACGCGGGCGGCCGCGATCGCCGCGCCCGTCTCGGCCATCTGAGTCTCGATCGCCCCGAACCAGGCGTCGTTCCGCGAGCCCTCGGCCAGCAGGCGGTTGCGGCCGCGCATCGCCTTCTCGTAGTCGAGCGCGCGGCGGCCATGGCCCGGATCGATCGTCAGCACCAGCCGGTCTAGGAAGCGGCGGCGGTCCGACGCCGGGCCGGTGAAGAGGCCGTCCATCGCCGGCGTGAGCCACATCACCCGCAGCCACTCCAGCATGTCGTCGGCCGAACGGGCCGGAGCGCCGTTGATGCGCACCTTGCGGATGCCGGCCTCGGTCTCCGGATCCCCTCCGCCCGCGCCGGTGCCGATCTCCGTCTCGCCGTGTCGGCCAGCGATACGCGCATGCACGACGAAACCGCCCGGCGCGCCTGCGCGCGCCATTTCCGCATAGGTCGCGCGGCGCAGGCCCCGACCCGGCGAGAACAGGGATATGGCTTCGAGGAGGTTTGTCTTGCCGGCGCCGTTGTCGCCCGTCAGGACGACCGCCCCCGGCGACAGATCGACGGTTAGCGCGGCGTAGTTGCGAAAATCGGTCAGCTTCAGCCTGCCGATGTTCACCGCGGGCGGTCGGCCCCGGTCGGTCGCATCGCCCGGCACGGAGGTCAGACGCGCATCGGCATCAGGACATAGAGGGTCTGCTGGTCGGCGGTGTCGTTGATGAGGGTGGGCGAACCCGCATCCGCCAGCATGAACTGCGCATGGGCACCGCCGAGCTGGGCGGCCACGTCCAGCAGATAGCGGGCGTTGAAGCCGATCTCGATGGGGTCGGATTCGTAGTCGGCCGCGATTTCCTCGACCGCACTGCCGGAATCGGGATTGTTGACCGTCAGGGTCACCTGCCCGTCGGCGATCGCCAGCTTCACCGCTCGCCCGCGTTCCGACGAGATGGTGGAGACGCGGTCCACCGCCGCCGCGAAGCTCTGGCGATCGATGATCAGGCGCTTGTCGTTGCCGGACGGGATCACGCGCTGGTAATCCGGGAAGGTACCGTCGATCAGCTTCGACGTCAGCACGACGCTGCCGATGGTGAAGCGGATCTTGGTGTCCGAGAGTTCGACCACGACCTTGATGTCGGGATTGTCGACGAGCTTCTGCAACTCGCTCACGGTCTTGCGCGGAATGATGACGCCCGGCATGCCTTCCGACCCGGCCGGCGCCTCGATCTCGGCACGCGCGAGCCGGTGGCCGTCGGTGGCGACCGAGCGCAGCATCAGCTTTCCGCCGGATTCATGGGCGTGCAGGAATATGCCGTTCAGATAGTAGCGGGTCTCCTCGGTGGAGATGGCGAACTGCGTCTTGTCGACGAGCCCCTTCAGGGCCGGCGCATCGAGCCGGAAGATGTGCGAGAAGGAGCCCGCAGTGAGTTCCGGGAAATCCGATTGCGGCAGGCACTGCAGCTTGAAGCTCGAGCGGCCGGAGGTGACCGTCATGGAGTGGCCGTCGGCAT
Organism: Aquibium microcysteis; assembly: GCF_014495845.1. Taxonomy (NCBI): domain Bacteria; kingdom Pseudomonadati; phylum Pseudomonadota; class Alphaproteobacteria; order Hyphomicrobiales; family Phyllobacteriaceae; genus Aquibium; species Aquibium microcysteis. Next base: position 4,788,079 of record NZ_CP061080.1, on the reverse strand, counting down.
CGGTGCGCAGCATCACCTCCGAACCGTCAGGCAGCTTGCGCACGATGTCGTAGAGCAGATGAGCCGGCACCGTCGTCGCCCCCGCCTGCTCGACCTGCGCCGGTGTCGCCTCCGTCACCTCGAGGTCGAGATCGGTGGCCTTCATCTCGAGGACGGCACCACCTTCGGCCTTGAGCAGCACGTTGGAGAGGATCGGGATCGTGTTGCGCCGCTCCACCACGCGATGCACGTGGTTGAGGGACTTCAGGAGGTTGGTACGTTCGAGGGTGACGCGCATGACGGACTGGTCTCGTGGTCGGGGCTGCTTCGGCGGGAAGCACAGAAACGAACGGCCCGCGTTCCGGGCCGGCAAGAATGGCAAAATGACAGGAAAAACGACATGAAGGCAAGCCCGCGCGGCAGGCCGGCCCCCGCTGCGCAGGCTTTCCCCGGGATTCTCCCCCGAGGGAGTACCACTCGGGGGGCGGTAACCGGCTCAGGCCTGGTCGTTGATCAGCCTGCGCAGGAGTTCCAGTTCCTGCTCCAGCTTCTCGTCGGTGCCCGACAGGGTCTCGATCTTGCGCACGGCGTGAAGAACCGTCGTGTGATCCCTGCCCCCGAACCGGCGGCCGATCTCGGGCAGAGAGCGCGGCGTCATGACCTTTGCGAGGTACATGGCGACCTGCCGCGGCTTCACGATGGTGCGCGTGCGGCGGTTGGACAGCAACTCGGTCTTCGACACGTTGTAGTGGCGCGCCACGATGCGCTGGATGTCCTCGATGCGGATGCGCTTCGGATCCCCGGTGCGGAACATGTGTCCCAGCAGTTCGTCGATGCGGTCGATCGACAGGTCGGGCTCGAAGGACTGCCGGAACAGCAGCTGGTTGAAGGCTCCTTCCAGTTCGCGGCCGCTGCCGGTCACCGTGCGGGCGACGTGCTCCAGGATCTCCTCGGAGATGGAGAGCGACGGATCGTCCTGGCGTGCCGCATCCAGGCGCTGCCTGAGCATGGAGAGACGCATCGGCATGTCCGGCGCAGACATCTCGAGCGAGACTCCGCCCTGCAGCCGCGAGCGGACCCGGGGTTCCAGCGATTCCAGCTCGGAGGCGGGACGATCGGCCGCCACGACCACCTGCTTGGCGCTGTCGAGCAGCATGTTGATGAGATGGCAGAACTCGTGCTGGATCGACTTGCCCTGCAGGAACTGCATGTCGTCGATGATGAGGAGGTCGATGTCGCGAAGCTGTTCCTTGAGGGTCAGCGCGTTGTTGTCGCGGATCGCGGTCGCGAAGCGCCACATGAAGTACTCGGCGGTGAGGTAGACCACGCGCGAGGCAGGACGCCGCGCCAGCGATTCCGCCGCGATCGCCTGCAGGAGATGGGTCTTGCCGAGACCGACGGAGGCGTGGACGAAGAGCGGATTGAAGCGCACCGACCCGGTCGCGTTCTCTGCCACCGTGCGGGCGGCGGCGAAGGCGACCCGGTTGGACGGCCCGTCGACGAAAGACTCGAAGGTGTAACGTCCGTCGAGAGGCGAACCGAGGATGTTCTGCCGGGCGGATGCCTCCGGTGCCGACCGCGGCTGCGCGGGCCGAGACGGGTTCACCGTGCCGGACAGGAGCGCAGCCTGTGACGCGCGCGGCGGTGTCCTGGGCTTCACGTCCTCCACGTCCATCGCGCCGCGGGAGGCCCGCGTGGCGCTCCGGACGATGATCTCGAGGCGCAACAGGCCCTCGTCTTCAGCCTTCCAGATCTCGGTGATGAGAGAGAGATAGTGGTTGTTGATCCAGGACCGCAGGAACGCCGTCGGAACCGACAGCCGGACCACACCGCGCGAAGCCTCCGCAAGCTTCATGCGCCCGAACCAGCTGGAGTAGACGTCCGCGCCAAGCCGGGCCTGCAGTTGGGCACGGAGCTTCTCGAAGATCGAGCCGGCTTCCGACCCCGCGTCGTCCATCACCGGTTCTCCGCCACTTTCTGGAATGAACGGAAGCGCCGCCTCGGCTCCCGTCTCAATGCCGCCAAACATGTCCTCGTTCCTTCTCATCGTCGTCTTCATCGCAACAGCGTACCCCTCGCGCACCGCATGGCCATGCGCGTGTTCCTCGTATTTCCGCGGCGTACTGCCGCTTTGCGTGTTACACGACCCCTGCCGATCTCGAAGCGACCGACGTACCCACTCGTACCCGGCAATGCCGGTCCCCGTACCGCTCCCAGCACGAAGCTCCGCGAAGACCGCCGGAACTACTCCCGGACGTCCCCATCCTCGCCTGACCTCGTGGCGACGGCAAACGCCGCATCGAAGAGGAAAATTCTCCCGTGCACCGGATCGCTCCGGCGTTCTGCATCGGTTCAAATTTCCTGGGATTTTGGGCCTCCGGGCCCGCCCCTTTCGATGTCCGGACCTTAGAAAAATGGCCTTGCGAGAGCAAGTCCGAGTTTCACGGTTTTTTAAGCACGGAGCCCTTGCAGAGGGCCGATTCGCGGGCGCGGAAACCCGAGTCCCTCGTTATCTCATTTGGAATCAACCCCTTTTGCCGGGACTGGAAAATCGGTCGCGAGCCTTAAAATTTTTCGCAACTTTCAGCTTGACACGGGTTATTCCCGGAGGCTGTCGCCGATGGCTTGACAACCTGTGGACAACCTCCCGCAACTATTTGTTTTATATGTGTTTTCCACGACGGAAAAATCAATGCGGCCCGATGGACCGGACGATCGGCGGGAAGGTTTGCGGGGGCGCCGGCAAAGCATAGCCGGTTCCCCTGCGGAAGAGAGGAAAACGCCACCGACAAGTTTGACGGCAAACAAAAAACCCGGCCTTGCGACCGGGTTTGGCAGATCGAGCCGATGGATCGGCCGACGACGTGAGATCAGGCCTCGAGCGCCTTCAGGCGCTGCGCCAGACGAGACACCTTCCGCGACGCCGTGTTGCGATGGAGGACACCCTTGGTCGCGGCACGCATGAGCTCGGGCTGCGCGGCACGAAACGCATCCTCGGCAGCCGAACGGTCGCCGGCAGCCAGAGCCTCCTCGACCTTGCGCACGAAAGTCCTGACCCGCGAACGGCGGTTCTTGTTGATGGCCGTGCGGCTCGCGATCTTGCGCGTTGCCTTCTTGGCCGAGCTCGTATTGGCCATATCGCCTCTCTCATTCTTCAGACGGACACGCTGCACGACAGCCGGCAGGCGCGAAAACAATCGGGCGGCCGGGAGGGCCGCCTCAGTGGTGGCGGCTTATAGTCGAGCTTTCCGGCGCCGTCAACGGGGCTGAGACGTCTTCCGGGATCGGCCGAACCGCTGCAGCCGTCCTCCATCGACCGCTCATCGTTGGCCACGCTTGAAATGAACCGGCGCCTCCTGTATATCAAGGGTCAATTCTTGGTCGATGGAACAAGAGTGGGCCCTCCCGGACCCGCTCTTTTTTGTTACCCATGCGACCGCAGCGAGAGCACTCCGAAGCATGACAGACATCGAGCCTCAGACAGACGACCGCATCATCCGCGAAGCCGGAATCGATGCGCGCATCGCGCTGCTGATCGGGCCGCTGCTCGGCACCATGGGTTACAGGCTCGTGCGGGTGCGGCTGTCGGGTCAGAACGGCTTGACGCTCCAGATCATGGCGGAGCGCGCCGATGGAACCATGACGGTTCAGGACTGCGAGGAACTGAGCAAGGCCGTGTCGCCGCTGCTCGACGTCGAGGACGTCATCGACAAGGCCTACCACCTCGAAGTCTCGTCGCCGGGTATCGACCGCCCCCTGGTCCGCAAGGCGGACTTCGCGCAGTGGGTCGGGCATCTGGTCAAGATGGAGACGTCGATGCCCGTGGCGGAACGCAAGCGCTTCCGAGGCAAGATCGCCGAAACCTCCGAGGACGCCGTCGTGATCGAGCGGGACGTGGCGAGCTATGGCGACGAGCCGGTGGTCCGCATCCCGTTCGACCTCATCTCGGACGCACGGCTCATCCTGACCGACGATCTCGTGCGCGATGCGCTGCGCAAGGACAAGAAGGCGCGCCAGGAACAGAAGAAGCGCCGAGGCGAAGAGCCCGACGGCGAAGCGGACTTTCATACCGAAGACTGAGATCGCCGGCGGGCCGCGCGACGGCCGGGGCGATGCAAGGGAGACCACGACATGGCAGTCAGTGCAAACAGGCTCGAGCTTCTCCAGATCGCTGACGCGGTCGCACGGGAGAAGTCGATCGACAAGTCGATCGTCATCGCTGCGATGGCGGACGCCATCCAGAAGGCCGCGCGCTCGCGCTACGGCCAGGAGACCAACATCCGCGCCGACATCAACCCGAGCACCGGCGAGATGAAGCTGCAGCGGCTGATGGAGGTCGTCGAGCACGTGGACGAGTTCGCCCGTCAGATCTCGCTGCGGGACGCGCGCGACCGCAATCCCGATGCGCAGGTCGGAGACTTCATCGCCGAGCAGCTCCCGCCGATGGACTTCGGCCGCATCGCCGCCCAGTCGGCCAAGCAGGTCATCGTCCAGAAGGTTCGCGAGGCCGAACGCGACCGGCAGTACGACGAATACAAGGACCGCATCGGCGAGATCATCAACGGCACCGTCAAGCGCGTGGAATACGGCAACGTGATCGTCGACCTCGGCCGTGGCGAGGCGATCATCCGTCGCGACGAGCTGATCCCCCGCGAGAACTTCAAGTACGGCGACCGCGTCCGCGCCTATGTCTACGACGTGCGCCGGGAGCAGCGCGGGCCGCAGATCTTCCTGTCGCGCACCCACCCGCAGTTCATGGCCAAGCTCTTCCAGATGGAAGTGCCGGAAATCTACGACGGCATCATCGAGATCAAGTCGGTGGCGCGCGATCCGGGCTCCCGCGCCAAGATCGCGGTCATCTCGCGCGATTCCTCGATCGATCCCGTCGGCGCCTGCGTGGGCATGCGCGGCAGCCGCGTCCAGGCCGTCGTCGGCGAGCTTCAGGGCGAGAAGATCGACATCATTCCCTGGTCGCACGACGCTGCCTCCTTCATCGTCAACGCGCTGCAGCCGGCGGAAGTCGCGAAGGTCGTCCTCGACGAGGACGCCGAGCGTATTGAAGTCGTGGTCCCGGATGACCAATTGTCGCTTGCGATCGGCCGTCGCGGACAGAACGTGCGGCTCGCCTCGCAGCTGACCGGCTGGGACATCGACATCCTGACCGAGGAAGAAGAGTCGCAGCGCCGCCAGAAGGAGTTCGTCGAGCGGTCCACCCTGTTCATGGACGCGCTGAACGTCGACGAAATGGTCGGTCAGGTGCTGGCGTCGGAAGGTTTCACGTCGGTGGAAGAAGTCGCCTACGTGGATGCCGACGAGATCGCGTCGATCGACGGGTTCGATGAGGACACGGCGTCGGAGATCCAGGCCCGGGCACGCGAATACCTCGATCGCATCGAGGCCGAGCAGGATGCGAAGCGCCGGGAGCTGGGCGTGGCTGACCAGCTTCGCGAGATTCCGGGGGTGACCACCGCCATGATGGTCACGCTCGGCGAAGACGGCGTGAAGACGGTCGACGATTTCGCCGGTTACGCCGTCGACGATCTCGTCGGCTGGAAGGAGCGCAAGGACGGCGAAACGAAGATGTTCCCGGGTGTTCTGGCGGCCCACGGCGTGAGCAGGGCCGATGCGGAACAGATGGTGCTCTCGGCGCGCCTGCTGGCTGGCTGGATTTCGCAGGACGATCTGGCCGAGGACGACGTCGAGGCGGAAGCGGCGGAAGCCTGAGGCGGCTGCCGGCCGGCAGGGAGACGCCCTTGGACGAGATGGTGGAGCGGACCTGCATCGTGACCCGCCGCGTCGGCGAGCCGGACGAGATGATCCGTTTCGTGGCGGGACCGGATCTGTCCGTGGTGCCGGACCTGAAGCGGAAGCTTCCGGGCCGGGGCTGCTGGGTAACGGCCGAGCGGCGGCATGTGGACGAGGCCGTTCGCAGAAAGCTGTTTCGTCGCGCCCTCAAGGCCGAGGTGACGGCGGCTGAGGACCTGGGGGCTCTCGTCGACGCGCTGATGGTCAAGGCCCTGTGCGGCGGCCTTGGCCTTGCGCGCAAGGCGGGCGCTGTGGCATTGGGCTCGGCAAAAGTCGATGCCGCGATCCGGTCGGGAAAGGCGCTCGCCGTTTTCCATGCCTTCGAGGCGGCAGAGGACGGCGTTCGGAAAATGACGCAGGCGCGCACTGCAACCGTCCATCTGGGCGGTCCGGACATACCCGCATACAAACTCCTTTCGGAAGCCGAAATGGGTTTGGCAATGGGGGGGACAAATGTGATACATGCTGCCGTGCTCGCGCAGGACGCAGGCAAGGCGGCATTCAGGCGCGCGGTTGCGCTTGACCGTTACCGGGGCGGACCCCCGGATGGCCGCGCGGCGGTTGAAGGTGTCCCGGGAACGACGACGCCTCATAAGGATACGGAATGACGGATACGAAATCAGGCGACGACAAGACGCTGACCGTGAACACGAAGAAGACGCTGACACTGAAGCGCCCGGGCGTCGAGCAGGGTACGGTGCGTCAGAACTTCTCGCACGGGCGCACGAAGTCTGTCGTCGTCGAGACGAAGAAGCGCAAGTTCTCCGTCCCCGGAGAACGGACCGAAGGCACCAGCCAGCCGGTCACGCTCGCGCCGCGGCCACAGCCGCAGGCGCCGCGTCCGGTCGCGCCGACGCAGCAGCTGCAGTCCGACCGGGTCCGTCCGCCGCTGCAGACCGAACGCACCGGAATGGTGCTGAACGATCTGTCCGGCGAGGAGATGGAAGCCCGCCGCCGCGCACTCGAAGGCGCGCGTGGTCGCGAGGCCGAGGAGCGGAGGCGCGCCCAGGAAGAAGCGCAGCGTCGCGCGGAGGAAGAGGAGCGCCGCCGCAAGGAGCGCGAGGATTCCGCCCGCCGACAGGCGGAAGAGGAAGCGCGTCTGGCCGCAGAGGCCGAAGCGCGCCGCCGATCGGAGGAGGAGGCCAGGCGCCGCGCTCCGCAGATCGACGTCGAGCCGGCAGCCGAAGAGACCGAGACGACGAAGAGCAAGTCGCGTCCGGCGGTGGCACCCAAGCGTGCCCCGGCCGTCGAGGTCGCCCGTCCCGCCAAGACGACGCGCGACGAAGATCGCCGCCGCGGCAAGCTGACGCTGACCAGCGCGCTGTCGGGCGACGAGGCGCGCGGCCGGTCGCTGTCGTCGATGCGTCGCCGCCAGGAGAAGTTCAAGCGGGCGATGCACCAGGAACCGCGCGAGAAGATCTCGCGTGAGGTGACCATCCCCGAGACCATCACCATCCAGGAACTCGCCGGCCGCATGGCCGAGCGTGCCGTGGACGTGGTCAAGTTCTTCATGAAGCAGGGCCAGATCCTGAAGCCGGGCGACGTCATCGACGCCGACACGGCGGAACTGGTGGCGAGCGAGTTCGGCCACACGGTCAAGCGCGTCGCCGAATCCGACATCGAGGAAGGCCTCTTCAACATCGCCGACAAGCCGGAGAACCAGGCGCCGCGCCCGCCGGTGGTGACGATCATGGGGCATGTCGACCACGGCAAGACGTCGCTGCTGGACGCCATCCGCGAAGCCAACGTGGTCTCGGGCGAAGCGGGCGGCATCACGCAGCACATCGGCGCCTATCAGGTCGAGAAGAACGGCCAGAAGATCACCTTCATCGACACGCCCGGCCACGCCGCCTTCACGGCGATGCGCGCCCGCGGCGCGCAGGCGACCGACATCGCGGTGCTTGTCGTCGCGGCCGATGACAGCGTGATGCCCCAGACGATCGAATCGATCAGCCATGCCAAGGCGGCAGGTGTCCCGATCATCGTCGCCATCAACAAGATCGACAAGCCGGATGCCGACCCGCAGAAGGTCCGCACCCAGTTGCTCCAGCACGAGGTTTTCGTCGAATCGATGGGCGGCGAGGTGCTCGACGTCGAAGTGTCGGCGACCAAGAAGATCAACCTCGACAAGCTGCTCGAGGCGATCCTGCTGCAGGCGGAGCTGCTCGATCTTCGGGCCGATCCGGAACGCACCTCCGAAGGCGTCGTCATCGAGGCGAAGCTGGACAAGGGCCGGGGGCCGGTCGCGACCGTCCTCGTGCAGACCGGCATGCTGCTTCCCGGCGACATCATCGTCGCCGGCGATCAGTGGGGCCGCGTCCGCGCGCTGATCGACGATCGCGGCGAGCAGATCAAGGATGCCGGCCCCTCGACCCCGGTCGAGGTGCTCGGTCTTCAGGGCACGCCGCGGGCGGGCGACCGCTTCGCCACCGTGGAGAACGAGGCCCGGGCCCGCGAGATCACCGAGTATCGCCAGCGTCTGGCCCGCGACAAGGCGGTGGCCAAGCATGCCGGCCAGCGCGGCTCGCTCGAGCAGATGATGTCGCAGCTGCAGACCTCGGGCATGAAGGAGTTCCCGCTGGTCATCAAGGGCGACGTGCAGGGCTCCATCGAGGCGATCACCGTGGCGCTGGAGAAGCTCGGCACGGACGAAGTGCGCGCGCGCATCGTGCATTCGGGCGCCGGCGGCATCACCGAGACCGACGTGTCGCTGGCCGAGACGTCGAACGCGGCGATCATCGGCTTCAACGTGCGTGCCAACAAGCAGGCCCAGCTGGCCGCCGAGAAGGCAGGCGTCGAGATCCGCTACTACAACATCATCTACAATCTCGTGGATGACGTGAAGCAGGCGATGTCGGGGCTCCTCTCGCCGGAGCGCCGCGAGACCTTCCTCGGCAATGCCGAGATCCTCGAGGTCTTCCACATCACGAAGGTCGGCAAGGTCGCGGGCTGCCGCGTCACCGATGGCCGTGTGGAGCGCGGTGCGGGCGTGCGCCTCATCCGCGACGACGTGGTGATCCACGAAGGCACGCTGAAGACGCTGAAGCGCTTCAAGGACGAGGTTCCGGAAGTGCCGGCCGGCCAGGAGTGCGGCATGGCGTTCCAGAACTACGAGGACATCCGCGCGGGCGACATCATCGAGTGCTTCCGCGTCGAGATGGTCACGCGGACGCTGTAGTCGTCGTCGAGACCTCCTTCGGAAATGGGGCGGCACCTTGCCGCCCCATCGGCTTTCGAGACGTGCGGTGCGGTTCGATCCCGTGCCGGCGATCCAGGATTTGAGATCATGTCCTCTTCAACCTCCGGCCCATCCCAGCGCATGCTTCGCGTCGGCGAGCAGGTGCGCCATGCCCTTTCCGACGTGCTCCAGCGTGGGGAAGTCCGCGACGACCTCATCGAGAAGACGGTGATCTCGATTTCCGAGGTGCGCATGTCGCCGGACCTGAAGATCGCAACCGCCTTCGTCACGCCCCTCGGCGTCGCGGATGGCGAAGCCGTCATCAAGGCGCTGGCCCAGAACGCGAAGTTCATCCGCGGCCGTGTCTCGGGCGCGCTGCGGCAGATGAAGTACATGCCGGAGTTCCGGTTCCGGCTCGACACCAGCTACGACAACATGAGCAAGATCGACCGGTTGCTGCGTTCGCCCGAAGTGGCCCGCGACCTCGATCACGACGGCGAGAAGGACGAGGACTGATGGCGCGGCGCGGAAAGAAGAAGGGGCGTCCTATCTCCGGCTGGGTCGTGTTCGACAAGCCGCACGGGATGGGCTCCACCGACGCGGTGGCGAAGATCAAATGGCTGTTCAAGGCCGACAAGGCCGGGCATGCCGGAACGCTCGATCCGCTGGCCTCCGGCATGCTGCCGATCGCCCTCGGCGAGGCGACGAAGACCGTGCCCTACGTCATGGACGGAGCCAAGGTCTATCGCTTCACCGTCACATGGGGCGAAGAGCGCTCGACCGACGATCTCGAAGGGGTTGCGACGAAGACGTCCGACCTGCGTCCGTCCGACGAACAGGTCCGGGCGCTGATGCCGAAGTACACGGGCGTGATCATGCAGACGCCACCGCAGTTCTCGGCGATCAAGATAGCGGGCGAGCGCGCCTATGACCTTGCCCGCGAGGGCGAAGCGGTCGACATCCCCGAGCGCGAAGTCGAGATCGGGCGCCTCGATCTCGTCGAATGGCTCGACGAGCGGCGGACGGTCTTCGAAGTGGAATGCGGCAAGGGCACCTATGTCCGTTCGCTGGCACGCGACATGGGCCGGGATCTCGGCTGCTTCGGACACATCTCGGAACTGCGCCGCGTCGAGGTGGAGCCCTTCACGCCCGACGAGCTCGTGACGCTGGAAGAACTCGAGGCAGCGGCAGCGCTGGCTGCGCCGGCCGGCGAAACCGGCGAGGACGGCCGGATCGTCGACCCGCGCAGCGAGCGCGAGCGGTTCGCGACGCTCGATGCCCTCGTGGTCGACACCGGCGCGGCTCTGGACTGTCTGCCGCAGGTCGCCGTGTCCGACGATGCGGCAACGAAGATCCGGCTCGGCAATCCGGTGATCGTTCGCGGTCGCGATGCGCCTGCCGAGGCAGACGAGGCCTGCGTCACCGCGCGCGGCCGGCTCGTCGCGATCGGGGCGATCGAGGCCGGCATGTTCAAGCCCAAGCGGGTATTCGCCGGTCGCTAACGGGCGTCCCCCACCGCCATCATCCCTTGAGCAGGTTTTCCTGGTCGATCGCTGCCTCGTCACCGAGTCGTCCCGGACGCGCCTCTCTCGTTTCGCTCGCCAGATCGCCCTCGCCGACCGTCGCGGCTTCGCCATCGGAGGGCGGTACCGGGTCTTCGCGCGGCAGGGCGGCCGGACGGGGACGGGAAGCGCGATCGGCGCGCCGGATGGGGACGCCTTTCGGGAACACGACTTCACGAGCCGTATCGGGCATCTCTATGCCGCCGGCCATCAAGGCATTCTTCGAAAGGCGCAAGAGCGCCGAATTGATCTTGGCGGGAGAATAGGTCGCGCTGTCGAACCAGTACTGTACCCTCAGGTCGACCGTTGCGGCTCCCAGCTGGTCAACCAGCACCAGCGGCTCCGGCTGCGCGAGGACGGCAGGGTGCTTTGCGAGAACCCCGGCGATGATGGCCTGGGCCGCCGCGGTGGACGAGTCATAGCCGATGCCGATCATGAATTCGGCCCGCCGGCTCGGAATGCTCGAGTAGTTCTTGATGATGCTCTTGTAGACGGTGGCGTTCGGAATCTGCACGTGGTTTCCGTCCAGCGTCAGCAGCACGGTACTGCGCGTATTCAGGTTCTGAACTATGCCGACATGCCCGGCCACGTCGATCAGATCCCCCGAGCGGAACGGATTCCGGACGCTGAGGAGCACGCTCGCCAGAAAGTTCTCAGCGATGTCGCGGAACGCGAACCCTATGACGATCCCGATGAGCCCGGTTCCACCCAGAACGGTAACCGCCAGGTTCGTCAGACCCGCTACCTGCAGGACGAAGTAGATCCCGAGCAGGAAGACCGGTACGCTCAGCGCCCGTGCGATGACCGAACGGAGCAGGGGAGAGGCGATCCGCGGCGTGAGAAAGGCAGAGGACGCCCGGTTGACGATGACCGCCACGATCCAGGTCGCGAAGGCAATCACGACCGCCAGCAGGATCAGCGGCCAAGCCTGAACGACGCGCTTGTACAGCCGCGCCGATTCCTCTCCTGCGCGCAGAAACGTGTCGCCGACGTCTCCGGGAAGTTCGATGCGGTTGACGACCGCGATGACGCCCGGGAAGTTCGCCGCCAGTTCGCCCGCCCACCGCCGTTGCTCCTCTCCGCCGGTTTCGCCCTCGAGAAACGCCACCCCATCGTGCACGGACACGCTCGAGCGGGCGAACCAGCGGGTGGAGTCGAGAATCTCCTTGAGCCTTCTGGCCGTACCGAGGTCTCCGGCGGAAGGTCCGGCGGTCTCCAGTTGCATCGGCGAGCGCCCGTCCGCCGGAACGGCCGTCTCCTGCGAGACCGCGAAAGATGACGGTACGATCGTTAGCCAAACGAGCATTGCCATGCAGGACAAGGGATTGAGCCGCGGCCATGCGAGCGGGGAACTCCCGGTGCGTGTCGTCATTGTGGCGCAACGCCGTGACCGGTCGTGCCGTTCCTAGCGGCAGAGGTCGGCGGAGGACTGGCGCAGTCTTGACATTCTTCCTTCGTCATCCAACTAGGGCGGGTCGTCAACGGAGACCCCCAATGTCCGACATGCGCAAGACGACCATCGATCCTGCCGAAGTCGACCGCTTCTCGCGGATGGCCGCTGAATGGTGGGACCCGACGGGCAAGTTCAAGCCGCTGCATAAGTTCAATCCCGTCAGGCTGGCCTATATCCGGGACCGCGTGGCGGAACGGTTCGGCCGCGACCCGCGCTCGAGCCGGCCTTTCGACGGGCTCCGGTTCCTGGACATAGGCTGCGGCGGAGGGCTCCTGTGCGAGCCCATGGCCCGACTCGGCGCGACCGTCGTCGGCGCCGATGCGTCCGAGACCAACATCGAGGTGGCGCGCCTCCACGCCGCTCAGAGCGGCGTCTCCATCGACTACCGCGCCACCACCGCCGAAGACCTGGCGGATGCGGGCGAGCAGTTCGACGTCATCCTCAACATGGAGGTGGTGGAACACGTCTCGGACGTGCCTCTCTACATTTCCAAATGCGCCGAGATGGTGAAACCCGGCGGCATCATGTTCGTTGCCACCATCAATCGCACCCTGAAGGCGCTGGGGCTGGCGATCGTGGGGGCGGAGTACGTGCTTCGCTGGCTGCCGCGCGGTACCCATCAGTACGAGAAGCTGGTGCGGCCCGACGAACTCGAGCGCGCGCTTTCCGATTCCGGAATGACGATCGCCGATCGCACAGGGGTCACCTACAACCTGCTCGCGGATCGCTGGCAGAAGTCGCGGGATCTCGACGTCAACTACATGGTGATGGCGCAGAAATCCTCTCTGTCCTGAGGAACGGGAGGCAGAAGCTCCCTCGTCACGCGGACCGGGACTGGGCCCGCGTGGTCATGGCCACTCCGACCGCGATGATGGCGGCTCCGATCCAGGTCAGCAGCGCGTAGTGTTCACCGAGGAACAGCGTTCCCGAGACCAGGCCGATGGCGGCGGCGACGTAGCCCATCTGGCTCAAATACACCGGCCCCCCCACGACCTGGAGACGGAAGAAGAAGACGAACATGCCGGCCGAGGAGAGGACCTGGGCCAGCGTCTCCAGCGGAACGACGCCAAGCGGTGAAGGATCGAAGCCCCAGGGCGACCAGAAGCCGACCATCAGAAGGACGACGGCGGCCGCGAAGTGGCTGCCATAGGCCAGTTCCAGCGCCCCCGCGTGACCCGGCCAGTCCATCGTCCTGTAGATGTTTCCGGACGCCAGAGCGACGGGAATGAGCAATCCCAGCCCGATCCACAACGGCGACGCAGGCTGACCGAGTTCACCGCGGGTCGTCGCGACCAGAAGTGCGCCGACGAAACCCACGGCGATGCCGGCGATGCCCAGTCCGTTGGGTCGCCGCAGCTTGAGCAGCATGGAGAGGCAGAGCGTGATGACGGGCGACAGCGTGAACATGATCGCCGTAAAGCCGGCGCCGAGCTGCGGGATCGCCGCGAAGACGATCATGTTGGGGATGCAGTAGGAGATGGTCCCCGCCAGGATGAAGTAGCGAAGACGGTGCGCGTCAGGACGGCGCAATCCACCGCGCACCGCATCGACTGCAAAAAGCGTGGTCGCCACGCCGAACGAGATGACGAAGGACCAGATCACCGGCGAAACACCGGCCTCGCCGGCCACCTTCCCGAGCGGAAAGATCATGCCGAGCAGGCCGCCGGTGATCATCAGCAATGCCGACGCCGAATCCCACACCGGTTTCATGACTGACTGCCCAGAATCATCGGAACGACGACGGCGCCCTGCGCCGTCTCAGTTCCTGTCGTCAGGGAAGACGGGGATGGGCATGAACTCCACGCCATCTTCGATCAGAGCCCGAGCCTCTTCCGGAGTGGCCCGGCCATAGATGCCTCGCGCCTCCGTCTCGCCGAAATGGATCTTGCGCGCCTCCTCGGCAAACCTGTCGCCGACGTCGTCGGCCTCCCGCCTCACCTTCTCGGCCAGTTCCTTCAGCTGGATCAGGGCACGCTTCTGCTCCTCGCCCATGGCAAGTGCAATCTGCTCCCGTTTGCGTCCGGTCGAGACGGACGGTGCCATCAGCGCCTTCTTGACGCTGCTCGAGCCGCAATGGGGGCATTCCACGAGGCGCCGGTCGCTTTGTCTCTCGAAGTCTTCACTGTTGCGAAACCATGCGTCGAAGGAATGGTCGCCGTCGCATCGCAGGGAGAAACGGATCACGAGGCGGCTCTCCCTGCAGCCACCGGCGAGACGACCTCGTCCAGCTCGAACTCGCGCGCGTTCTTCAGATTGGGCACCTTCCGTCGCGCCGCCGAGGATGCCGCGATGTCGACCTCGGCAATCAAGACCGCCGGTTCGTCATGCGCAGCCTCGGCGAGAACACGTCCCCACGGGTCCACCACCATGGAGTGGCCGAAGGTCTCGCGCCCATCCTCATGCCGGCCGCCCTGGGCGGCGGCGATCACGAAGGCGCCATTCTCGATCGCGCGGGCGCGCAGCAGCACGTGCCAGTGCGCCTCCCCAGTCTGCCGGGTGAAGGCGGCAGGTACCGTCAGGATCTCCGCCCCGGCCAGCGCCTGGGCCCGGAAAAGATGCGGGAACCGAAGGTCGTAGCAAACGGCAAGGCCAAGGCGGACCTCTCCCAGCGGAGCCACCACGGCACGACCGCCCGGCTGGTAGGTGGCGGACTCGCGCCAGCTCTCGCCATTGTCGAGATCGACGTCGAACATGTGGATCTTGTCGTAGGTGGTGACCAGCGTCCCGTCGGGCGCGAACAGGAAGCCACGGTTCGCGATCCGTCCGTCGGCGAGCGCGATGGCCGTCGAGCCGATGTGGATCGCAATCCCAAGGTCCGCCGCAAGCCTGGCCGCGGTCCCCACGATGACGTCTTCGGCCTCGGACTTCACCATCGAGAGAAGTGCTTCGCGGTTGCGGACGAGCCCTCCCGTCATCTCTGGCGACTGGACGTAACGGGCCCCTCGGGCCGCGGCTTCACGCACCATCGTCTCGAATGTCGCAGCATTGGCGGACGGATCCATCCCGGATCGCATCTGCAGTACCGCCACCTTGAACATGCTCATCGCCGGTTTCCTCAGGCGTTGCCGGACAGAAGCTTGTCGAGGCGGCCGCTCTCTTCCGCCTCATGCAGGTCGTCGCAGCCGCCGACATGCACGTCACCGACAAAGATCTGCGGGAACGTGCTGCGTCCCGAACGCTCGGTCATCTGCCTGCGCAGTTCGGGGGAAAAACTGGCGTCGTGCTCCGTGTAGGACACGCCCTTGCGATCCAGAAGCCGCTTTGCAGCGCTGCAGTAGCCGCACATCATGCGGGTGTAGATGGTCACTTCGGGCATGGCTTCGTTCCGGCTGGGATTCCTATATAGGGTCACTTTCGGCGTCGAGAAAGTCCTCCGACAGCACGCGGGCAAAGGTCAAGACATCGACCCCGCCGGCTCCCGCGCGCCGCAGCGAACGTGCCACCGCAGAAACCGTCGCCCCGGTCGTGAAAACGTCGTCGACAACCAGAATGCGCCGGTCGCGGACGACATTGCGCGCCTTCTTCTCCACGACGAAGGCGCCCCTTACGTTCTCGTCGCGATCGTTCCGGGCGAGACCGACCTGCCGACGGGTATTGCGATGGCGGGTGACGAGTTCGGGTTCGAAGCGAAGGCGGGCCGCCGCGGCGACCGCACGACCAAGTTCAGCCGACTGGTTGAAACGACGCCACAGAAAGCGGCGTCGGTGCAGCGGCACGGGAACCACGATGTCGGCTTCGGCGATCAGTTCGCGACCGGCCCGCAGCATCCAGACCGCCATCCAGGGTGCGAGATCGGTTCGGTCGTTGAACTTGAGCGCCTGCGCCATGCGCCGCGCGACGCCCGTGTAGGAAACGGCCGATCGCGCGCGATCGAAGGCGGGCGGATCGGCGATCGCGGCGGGCGACACCGCTCCGTCACCCATATCGTACTGGAACGGCGTGCCGAGGATCTCGCACCAGGGACGCTCGATCAGCCTCAACTCGCTCCAGCACGCACCACAGAGCGAGCCGGGGATGCTCACGATGGTGCGGCAGCCACCGCACAGCGGCGGAAACAGGATGCGCGCGGCACTCCCCGCCAACGCGGCTACTCCACGCTTGATCTCGCGAGACAGATCGGCCACGACGCTCTCCACTGTGCCGAGCCTACCAGACTGTTCGGGGCAAGCCTATCGATCCCCAACGGGATCGAGAAAGGGATCCATCATGGACATGCTGTTCGAACCCGGGCTCTTGATGCAGCGGCGGAAGCGCGCACGCTTGCAGGCGACGGCCGATGCCGACTTCCTCTTGCGACGCGTGGTGGAGGATCTTGCCGACCGCCTTTCGACCGTGGATCGGCGATTCGCCCGGGCTGCCGTGGTGAACGGCTGGGTTCCGGTGGTGGCCGAGGCCCTGGCCGCCTCCGGACAGATCGGCGAGGTGCTGCGGGTCGAGGCCGACCCGTTCTTCCTCGGCGACGACGAGGGCATCGTCGCCCCTGGCGACCAGCTGCCGTTCGAGCCCGCAAGCATCGACCTGGTCGTCTCGCTGCTCAACCTGCAGGATGCGAACGACCTGCCGGGACAGCTGGTCCAGATGCGCCGAGCCCTCAGGCCGGACGGGCTCCTGATGGCCTGCCTCGCGGGCGCGGGTACGCTGGCCGAGCTGCGAGACTGCCTGCTTGCCGCAGAAATGGAAATCACAGGCGGCGTGAGCCCGCGGATCATCCCGTTCGCCGATGTGCGCGACATCGGCGGTCTGCTGCAGCGCGCCGGATTCGCACTTCCCGTGGCAGACGTGGAGACGGTTACCGTTCGCTATGGCGACATGTTCGGCCTGATGCGGGACCTGAGGTCGATGGGCGCGACCAACACGCTGCTTGGTCGGCTGAGACATCCCAGCCGGCGGGCCATTTTCCTGCGGGCCGCACGACACTATGCCGACCGATTTGCGGATCCGGATGGCCGCGTGCGGGCGACGTTCAATCTCGTCTGGCTGTCCGGCTGGGCACCGCACGCTTCGCAGCAGAAGCCGCTCAAGCCCGGATCGGCCCAGGTTTCGCTCGCTGAGGCGCTGAAGCCGAGGGAGGGGTCGTAAACGCCGTCAGTTCAGGGAGCCGCTCAGGGCAGACGTCGGTTCGGCGAAGAGATACTCGATGGCGCTGTAGACCTTGCCGATGCCCGCGATGATCGCGAGAGACAGAAAGGTGGCAATGAGGCCGTATTCCACGACCGTCGCACCACTTTCATCGATCCAGAATTTCGCGAGCATAGGCAGGCGTACTCCTCCTTCGGCAGGTGGAACACTAACCTTCAGGTCTGCAAGATTCCCTTAACCGGAACGGTTAATCGGTGCTTACAGGTCCTGCCTCGCGGGCATGCGCGCAGCTATCGGCAGTCGCCGCTCTGGACCCCGTCCGAACGGATGATGCAGACCGACTCGGGAGTCGCCTGCAGAACGCTGCGGCGGATCGTGTAGCTGCGGTCCACGCCGACCGAACCCGTCGACATGAAGTCGAGGCCTCCGGCATCAGCCGTGCCGGCCACCAGTTCTTCCGCGAGCGGTGCGATGGCGAGACCCAGGGCTACGGCTATCACGCCGAAAACCAGTGTGATGCGGATCGTGCCGCCGGTTGCGGTGCCAGAGTGCGGGCCATTCCAGTCGTCGTCCAATCGCATCGCCGATCCCCGTCGCCATACGGAGTGAAGTGCCCCGCACGCCCCATGGATCAGCTTCGCACGTCGCGCTGAACGCTCCGTTAACGCTGATGACGGCGTGGCGGAGCGACCGGCAGGTGCGGCTGCACTTCAAAGGAGATCGATGAGAAACGGTATCAGCGGCTCGTCGGCGGGCGGCATCGGGTAGTCGCGCATGTCGCGCGGGCGAACCCATTTCAATCTCTGGCCCTCCAGGCCGCGTGCTACCCCTTCATACCGACGGCACACGAAGAGCGGCATCAGCAGGTGGAAGTCGTCATAGGTGTGGCTGGCGAAGGTGAGAGGTGCAAGACATGCCGCCTTGGTCTCGATGCCGACTTCCTCGCGCAGTTCGCGGATCAGCGTTTCTTCCGGCGTCTCACCGGGTTCGACCTTCCCGCCGGGAAACTCCCAGAGCCCGGCCATGGCCTTTCCTCGCGGGCGTTCGGCGAGCAGCACGCGGCCGTCGGCATCCACGAGCGCGCAGGCAGCAACGAGAAGAATGCGCCGTCCCGCATCGGTCATCGTCAGGCACCCGGCGGACGGCGATAGTGGTAGCGGTACACTTCAGCAAAGCCGAGCGAACGGTAGAGCGCAAGTGCAGGCTCGTTGTCTGCCTCAACCTGCAGCCATGCTTCGCGGGCGCCGCGATGGCGAGCCCACTTGAGCGCCGACAGCACCACCTGCCGACCATGGCCATTGCCGCGCCGGCCAGACAGAGTGGCCACTTCGAACAGCCCGGCCAGATCCCGATCCTGGACGCAGATCGCAGTCGCGACCGGTTCGTCCGCCTCCTCGGCCACGAACAGACCGGCCTCGGGCTCGATGGACCCTATGACCTCGGACAGCCCCGGCCGCATGGCCTGTTCCATGCCGTGTACGCGCAGAGCCGCGCCAACGAAGCGACCGATGTCCTTCAGCGGGATCTGGTCCATGACGCCGTCGAGGCGAGCCCCATCGAGGTCCATCCGCATGACGATCGATTCCGAGAGGCGCAGCCAATCCTCCCGGTCCAGAAGGTTTGGAAGCGAACGGCCGGCGAGCGGCGAAATCCGGAAGGTCAAGGGCCGGCCATAGGCGTCGAACCGACGTGCCGCCCTGGCGATGCGGTCGGGGATATTGGAATGGTCGCCCGGATCAAGAGGATTGATCGAGTTGAGCCGCTTTGCCGGCAGGCCGGCCGTCAACCGGATCACCCAGGTTCCGTCATACTGGACGAAGGATGCCGGCCACGCCCGGAAACCGGCGGCTTCGTAGCGCCTCACCATCGCCAGTTCCGGCATCTTGCCCAGTCCCGTCCGCACGCGACCCCCGACCTAGCTGCGGTAGTCCCCATTGATGGCGACGTATTCCTTGGTGAGATCGCAGGTCCAGACCGTAGCCTTGCCGCGCCCCATGCCGAGATCAACGCCGATGCGGATGCGATCGTTCTTCATATAGCCGGATACCTCCGCCTCCGAATAGGAGGGATCGCGCTCGCCCTGATGGGCGACGCGGATGTCGCCGAACCAGATCGCCAGGCTGTCGCGATCGGCCGGCTCGCCAGCCTTGCCGACAGCCATCACCACCCTGCCCCAGTTCGCATCCTCGCCCGCTACGGCAGTCTTGACGAGGGGAGAGTTGGCGATCGACAAGGCAATGCGCTTCGCCGAGCGCGCCGACTTCGCACCTGAGACCGAGATCTCGATCTCCTTGCGGGCACCTTCGCCGTCACGGACCACCTGCAGGGCGAGGTTCTTGAGCAGCCTGTTCAGCGCCCGCTTGAAAGGCACGAGTTTGGGATCGCCTTCGGATACGATCCGTGGCGCACCGCGTTCGGCGGCTTTGCCGGTGGCGAAGAAAAGGAGCGTGTCGCTGGTCGACGTATCGCTGTCGACGGTCACGGCGTTGAAGGTCGAATCGGCGCCCCGCTTCAGGAGCTTCTGCAGGACGGCTGCCTCGATCGGTGCATCGGTGGCGACGAATGACAGCATCGTCGCCATGTCCGGAGCGATCATTCCCGCGCCCTTGGCGATGCCGTTGATCGTGACGTCGACATCCCCAAGCCTCACCGTCGCGGTGGCGTACTTGGGATAGGTATCGGTGGTCATGATCGCCTTGCCGGCATCTGCCCAGCGATCGGCGACCGCATCCGCCGCCAGTCTTTCGAGGAGATGAGCGAAACGGCCGGCATCCAGCGGTTCACCGATGACGCCGGTGGAGGCGAGATAAATCTCGTCCTGATCGCAGCCGGTGGCAGCCGCCGCGGCGGCGGCGGTCATGGCCGTCGTCTGTCGTCCCTTCTTGCCCGTAAAGGCATTCGCATTGCCGGAGTTGACGACGAGAACGCGGGCTCGACCGGTGGGGAGATTCTGCCGACAGAAGTCCACGGGCGCAGACGGGCACTTCGAACGCGTGAGAACGCCGGCAACAGTCGTTCCGGGTTCGAAGGTCATCACCAGAAGATCAGTGCGGCCCTTGTACTTGATGCCCGCTTCGGCGGTCGCGATGCGCACGCCTTCTATCGGAGGCAGGACGGGATGCTTGCGCGGTGCGAGCGGCGAGACGGTGCTGGACATGATGAAGGTGACCGCGTGTCGTTCAGATGCTACTGCGCTTTCTCTTCCTCGCCGAGCGCCGCCTTGAGTGCCGGATCCTGCACGTCGACGGTTGCGGCATCGCGCAGCACCTGGACCGCAGCGAAGTAGGTCTCACGGAATAGAAGCGTGCGAACCTGTTCCTTGACCTGCTCGAAGGCCGGCGGCTGCTGGGTCCGCTTATCCTCGACCTTGATCACGTGGAAGCCGAACTGCGTCTGGACCGGCTGCTTGGAAAACTGCCCGACCTCGAGAGCGAATGCGGCCTCCTCGAAAGGCGGAACCATCTGACCCGGGCCGAAATAGCCCAGATCGCCGCCCTGCGAGGCGGCGCCGTCGGTCGACTTCTCCTTGGCGATCGCCTCGAAGTCGCCGCCCGCCTCCAGTTGCGCGATGATGGCATCCGCCTCTTCCTTGGTCGCGACGAGGATATGGCGTGCACGAATTTCGTTGGCGGGCGGCGTTGCCGCCACTTCCTTGTCGTAGCGGGCCCGAACCGCTTCCTCCGTCACCTCGGCCGCGACCTTGCTCTCCACGAAGGCGCTGTGCAGAGCGCGCTGACGAAGGAACTCCATCCGGTCGCCGAACGCCTCGGTATCGTCGAGACCCTCCTCCTCGGCTTTGGCAGCCAGCAGCCGGATCTCAATGGCGGCACTCAGCGCGGCGGCGCGCTTCTGTTCGTCGGGAAGCTGCGCGAACTGCGGACCGAGGTCGCCCTGCGCCATCTCCAGGTCGTACTCCGTGATCGGCGACCCGTTCACCGTGGCGACGACGGTTTTATTCGGCGCCTTGTCCTGTGCGAAGACGCCGGCGGGTGCCGCCAAGACGAGCCCGAGTGCAAGGCCGCATGCGGCAAGCGAGCGGAAGGGGACGGTTGGACGCATCGGACATCTCCAGGCGGAAGCGGGGGCGCAGCCTTTCGCGCCGGAATAAGGCGAAATTTGGCGTTCGGAGGCTCCGGCGGCGAACGTTGACATCGCCAGCGCCCCCTCTTATCTGTCCTTCGTCTTGGCGTCCAGAACCGTTTTCCGGACGCTTTTTTGATTGGGAACGGCGCCGGAAAATCCCTCCACGGTGCGATCCCGCCGGCCCATGCCGGAACGGTTTCTTTTGAAAGGACCATTGAATGGTCAGTCTCGGTGGCCTCGCCCGCAAGATCTTCGGTTCGGCCAATGACAGACGCATCAAGTCGCTGCGACCGCGGGTCGCCGCGATCAATGCGCTGGAAGGCGAAATGAAGGCGCTCTCCGACGAAGCGCTGCGTGGCAAGACCGACGAGTTTCGGGCCGAGATCGCGAATGGACGCGACCTCGACGATCTGCTGGTCCCGGCTTTCGCCGTTGCCCGCGAGGCCGCGCGCCGGGCAATCGGCCTTCGGCCATTCGACGTGCAGCTGATCGGCGGCATGGTCCTGCACGATGGCGGCATCTCCGAAATGCGCACCGGCGAGGGCAAGACCCTGGTCGCGACGCTTCCGGTCTACCTGAACGCGCTCAGCGGCAAGGGTGTGCATGTCGTCACGGTGAACGACTATCTGGCACGCCGCGACTCCGAGTGGATGGGGCGCGTCTACGGCTTTCTGGGGCTGACGACCGGCGTGATCGTTCACGGCATCAGCGACGAGCAGCGCAAGGCCGCCTATGCCTGCGATGTCACCTACGGAACCAACAACGAGCTCGGCTTCGACTATCTGCGCGACAACATGAAGTACGAGCGGTCGCAGATGGTCCAGCGCGGCCACAACTACGCCATCGTCGACGAAGTGGATTCCATCCTGATCGACGAGGCGCGCACGCCGCTGATCATATCTGGCCCGCTCGACGACCGGTCGGAACTCTACAACCAGATCGACACGTTCATTCCCCAGCTCGTCGCCTCGGATTTCGAGATCGACGAGAAGCAGCGTACGGCGACCTTCACCGAGGAGGGCACCGAAAAGCTGGAGAACCTCCTGCGGCAGGCCGGCCTCTTGAAGGGTGCCTCGCTCTACGACGTCGAGAACGTGGCGATCGTCCACCATGTCAACAATGCCCTCAAGGCGCACCGGCTGTTCCAGCGCGACAAGGACTACATCGTCCGCAACGACGAGATCGTGATCATCGACGAGTTCACCGGCCGCATGATGCCCGGCCGGCGCTATTCCGAGGGCCTTCACCAGGCGCTCGAGGCAAAAGAGCACGTGCGGGTCCAGCCCGAGAACCAGACTCTCGCCTCAATCACCTTCCAGAACTATTTCCGCATGTACGGGAAGCTGGCCGGCATGACCGGAACGGCCTCGACGGAGGCCGAGGAATTCGGCAACATATACGGCCTCGGCGTTTCCGAGATCCCAACCAACGTTCCCGTCGCCCGCATCGACGAGGACGACGAGGTGTACCGGACGGTCGAGGAGAAGTACAAGGCGATCGTCCGCGAGATCAAGGAAGCGGCTGCCAAGCGTCAGCCGATCCTGGTCGGAACGACGTCCATCGAGAAGTCGGAATTCCTGGCCGAAAGGCTGCGCCGCGACGGTATCACCAATTTCGAGATCCTCAATGCCCGCCACCACGAGCGGGAGGCGCAGATCGTCGCGCAGGCCGGCAAGCCTG
The DNA here is from genome assembly GCF_014495845.1 of Aquibium microcysteis. Classification (NCBI taxonomy): domain Bacteria; kingdom Pseudomonadati; phylum Pseudomonadota; class Alphaproteobacteria; order Hyphomicrobiales; family Phyllobacteriaceae; genus Aquibium; species Aquibium microcysteis. The sequence continues at coordinate 4,765,260 of NZ_CP061080.1, read as the reverse complement.
GAGCCATCACGATCGCCACCAACATGGCCGGTCGCGGCACCGACATCCAGCTCGGCGGCAATGCCGACATGCGCATCGCGCAGGAACTCGAAGGTGTCCCGGAGGGGCCGGACCGCGACGCGCGTGAGAAGGCCATCCGCGAGGACGTGCAACGCCTGAAGCAGGAGGCGCTGTCGGCCGGCGGGCTCTACGTGCTGGCCACCGAGCGCCACGAATCGCGCCGCATCGACAATCAGCTGCGCGGGCGTTCCGGCCGCCAGGGCGATCCCGGCCGGTCGAAGTTCTTCCTGTCGCTGCAGGACGACCTGATGCGGATCTTCGGATCGGAGCGGATGGACGGCATGCTGCAGAAGCTCGGCCTCAAGGAGGACGAAGCCATCATCCATCCCTGGATCAACAAGGCGCTGGAGAAGGCTCAGAAGAAGGTCGAGGCGAGGAACTTCGACATTCGCAAGAACCTGCTCAAGTACGACGACGTCATGAACGACCAGCGCAAGGTGGTCTTCGAGCAGCGCAAGGAGCTGATGGACGGCGAGAACCTTTCCGAGACCGTCGCCGAAATGCGTGAAGACGTCGTCGAGGAACTCGTCTCGAAGCACATTCCCGAGAACGCCTATGCCGAGCAGTGGGACACCAAGGGCCTTCAGGAAGGCGTGCGGACCTATCTGAATCTCGATCTGCCCGTCGAGGCCTGGGCCCGGGAAGAGGGCATCGACGAGGAGCAGATCACCGATCGTCTGAAACAGGCCGCCGACGCCATGGCGAAAGATCGAGCTGAGCGGTTCGGTCCCGAGATCATGACCTATGTGGAGAAGTCGATCCTCCTGCAGACCCTCGACCATCTCTGGCGCGAGCATCTCGTCAACCTCGATCACCTTCGCTCGGTCGTCGGCTTCCGAGGCTATGCGCAGCGCGACCCGCTCAACGAGTACAAGTCGGAAGCCTTCGAGCTCTTCCAGGCGATGCTGGGCAATCTGCGTCAGGCCGTGACGTCCCAGCTGATGCGTGTCGAACTCGTGCGCGAAGCCGCCGAGGCACCGCCGCCCGCAGCGCCGCGTGCCGTCGGGCACCATCTGGACGCGACGACGGGAGAAGACGAGTTCGCTGACGACGAGGTGATGGTCGCGACATACGAGCAGAGCGTGGTCCCGCCGGAACAGCGCGATCCCGAAGATCCGTCGACCTGGGGGAAGATCGGGCGCAACGAAGCCTGTCCATGCGGGTCGGGCAAGAAGTACAAGCACTGCCACGGCGCGTTCGTCTGACGACCGCGGAAGCGCGGGCCGCACCGATCGCGGCTTCGCCCCCTCCCTGTTCCATGGCAAGGAGCCGCTGCACCGGCTTCGCTTGTCGCGGCCGATACGTCCACCGAACCGTTTCTTAAGCTGTCAGTGATACGCCTCGGACCGTCGCATTGACGCGTTCGGGGTATGGGTACGGTGCGTTTTTCAGCCGCAACGACTGCGGACAGGGTGCTGCCCGGTCGCCTGGCGGCGGCAGCGCGGCCGCTCCTCAGGCGTGCCGATGCGCTGCTCGACGGTCGCGACGAGGCGAGCGAAGCCGGACGGGTGTCGCTGATCGCCTTCGCCATCCGCATCGTCAACGCCATCATCGCCTTCGTCAGCCAGGTCCTGCTGGCGCGCTGGATGGGCCCCTTCGAATACGGCATCTTCGTGCTCGTCTGGGTGACGATGGTGATCGCGGGCAACCTGTCCTGCCTCGGTTTCCATACCTCGGTGATCCGCTTCGTTTCGGAGTATCGCGAGAATGCCCGCACGGCCGAATTGCGCGGCCTCCTTCTGACGAGCCGTGTCTTCGCCATAGCGTCTTCGACACTCATCGCCGCCATCGGCTTCGCGGGGCTGTGGTGGTTCGAAGACGCGGTGGAAAGCTACTATGTGGTTCCGTTCTATCTCGGCATCATATGCCTGCCGATGATCGCGCTCTCGGATCTGCTGCAGGGCATATCGAGGGCTCATGCCTGGGCGTTTTCGGCGCTTTCGCCTACCTATCTCGTGCGCCCCGTGCTCATCCTGCTCTGCATGGCGGGCGCCCTGGCTGCCGGACATGCACCCACGGCGCAGACCGCGATGATCTGCGCGATCCTGGCCACGTACGCCACGACCATCTGGCAGCTCGTCACCGTCTCGGGCAGCGCCGACCGCCTTGCAGGCGACGGTCCTCGGCAGATCCTCTTCCGCACATGGATGCTGGTGTCGATGCCGATCTTCCTGGTGGAGAGCTTCTTCTACCTGCTGACCAACGCCGACGTCCTGATGGTGGGCCGCTATCTGCCGCCGGACGACGTCGCGCTCTATTTCGCCACGGTCAAGGTTCTGGCGCTGGTTCATTTCGTCTACTTCGCGGTGAAGACCGGCGTCGCGCAACGCTATGCCTCGATCTGGCATGGCGGCGACCGCCAAGCCTTCCGACGATTCGCGCAAGCCACCGTCGGCTGGACCTTCTGGCCTTCACTGGCAATGGCAGTCATCGTCCTGGTGGTGGGGCAGCCGATGCTGGCCCTGTTCGGTCCACATTTCGACCAGGGATATCCTCTTCTGTTCGTGCTGGTCCTGGGCGTGGTCGCACGCGCTGCCGTCGGACCGGCCGAAAGCCTGCTCACCATGAGCGGCAACCAGAACATCTGCGCGGGCGTCTACGCCCTGACGCTTTCGATCAACATCGCCCTCAACGTTCTGCTCATCCCGCTCTACGGGCTCTGGGGCGCTGCACTGGCGACGGCAGTCGCGATGAGCTTCGAGGCCTTCGCCCTCTCCTTCACCGTATGGCGGCGGCTGGGGATCGTGATGATGGTCTTCCTGCCTTCGAACCTGTCCAGGGAACCCTGATCATGGCGGCAGTTCCGATCCTCGAAGAGATGAGCGGCAGCCCGGCGGGCGCGATGATCGCCAGCCTGGCCGGCCTCACAGGCCAGTCCCTCGATCCCGAAAACGCGCAGATGGTGCTTTCGAACGGCAAGGATCGACGGCTCGCGCTCTACGCTGCGTCGGCTGGCTTCGACCTCGTGGACGAACTCGATTTCCTGTGTCTTCGCACGGTGGAACCCAACGTCTTCTTCAATCCCCGCTTCCTCGCGCCGGCGATGCCCCGACTGGAAGATCGCGAGGTGCGACTGGCGGTGATTCGCGACGGGGACGAGGAGAGGAACCGCCTTCGGATGCTCGTCCCCTTCTCCGTGGAACGCCCGTCGGTGCCGATCGGCGTGCCGATCATGCGCACCTGGTCCAGTCCCTTCGGGCCGGTGGGGACTCCTCTGATCGACCGCGACGACCCGGTGGGGGTGATCGACGATTTCCTTTCGATGATCGCCAGACCGCATCTGAAACTGCCCGGTGTCCTCGTGCTGCCGGACATGCGCCTCGAGGGTGCCGCCGCCCGCGTGATCCGCACGGCCGCACTTGGTCGAAACCTCTCCGTGATCGAGACCGATCGCGTCAGCCGCCCCTTCCTCGAAAGCGACCTCGACGGGCAGGCGTATCTCAAGGAGACGCTTCGGGCTCACCACGTGCGCGAGTTCCGACGCCTGAAGAGGCGTCTCGGCGAACATGGAGTGGTCGAGCACGTCGTTGCGCGCCAGCCCGAGGAGGTGCGGCTCGCCCTCGAAGAGTTCCTCACGCTCGAAGCCTCGGGATGGAAAGGGCGCGAGCGCTCGGCGCTGGCGGCGGACCGGTTCCGCGCGCCCTTCGCGCGAGAGGCGATCCACCGGCTGGCGCAGCGCGACCTGTGCCGCATTCATTCGCTCACGCTGGACGGCAGGACCATCGCGAGCCTCGTCGTCTTCGTCGAGCAGGGCATCGCCTACACGTGGAAGACCGCTTACGACGAGGCCTATGCCGCCTACTCGCCGGGCACGCTCCTCGTCATCGAGATCACCCACCAGCATCTCGACGATCCCAACATCGCGGCCACCGATTCCTGTGCGGTTCCGGACCACCCCGTCATGAGCCGGCTGTGGCGGGAGCGTCGGGAGACGGGGACGCTCGTGATCGGCCTTACGCCGGGTGCCGACAAGCTCGCCCGGCAGGCGGCGGGACAGATTCATCTCTACCGCGAGACGCGCAACCTCGCCCGCATCGTTCGGACGCGGCTGCGCGGACTCCTGAAGCGCCGCTGAGGCAGGTCAGACGTCCCGGTCCGGACGCTCCTCGGCCTCGCGTCGGGCGCGGTCGCGAAAAATGCGGCGGATGACCTTCCCCGTCGTCGTCAAGGGCATCGAGTCGACGAACTCCACCTCACGCGGATATTCGTGTGCCGAAAGGCGCTCGCGAACCCAGTCGCGGATTTCGTCACGCAGGCCTTCCGAACGGGGAATACCGTCCTTCAGAACGACGTATGCCTTGACGATCTCCGTGCGCAGGGCATCCGGCTTGCCGACAACGGCAGCCAGCGCGACGGAACCATGGCCCGTCAGGCAATCCTCGATCTCGCCCGGGCCGATGCGATAGCCTGCCGACGTGATGACGTCGTCGTCTCGCCCGAAGAAGTGGATGTAGCCGTCGCGATCGGCGATCCCCTGGTCACCGGTCGTCATCCAGTCACCGACGAACTTCTGCGCCGTCGCCTCGGGGCTGTTCCAATACTCCAGGAACATCACCGGATCGGGGCGGCGGACCGCGATCTGCCCGGGTTCGCCCGGGGGAACCGGCCGGCCCTCGGCATCGATCAGCGCCACGTCGTGGCCCGGCACCGGCTTTCCAGTGGAGCCGGCCCGGCTCACGCCGATCGCCGCACAGGATCCCAGCACGAGATTGCATTCCGTCTGGCCGTAAATCTCGTTGACCGTCAGGCCGAGTTCGGACTTCGCCCACTCGAAGGTCTCGCGGCCGAGCGCCTCGCCGGCGGAGGCTACGGTCCGCAGGCCACCGGGGAAAAGGCGCCCGATGTCCGGCTGCGATTTCATCATCCTCAACGCCGTCGGGGGAATGAAGGAATTCCGCACGCCCGTCTCGCGCATCAGGACGCATGCGCTCGCCGGGTCGAATTTCTCCGACCGGGACGAAACCACGGGCACCCCGAAGTAGAGGGAGGGCAACAGGGCGTTGAGAAGGCCGCCGGCCCATGCCCAGTCGGCGGGTGTCCAGAAGCAGTCGCCCGGCAGGGGAATGAACTCGTGAGCCATCTGCATGCCTGGCAGATGACCGAGCAGCACCCGGTGTCCATGCAGCGCGCCCTTCGGCGGCCCGGTCGTGCCGGACGTGAAGATCATCATTGCCGGATCGTCCGGAGTGGTGGCGACCGGCTGGAAGCCGGGCTTCGCCTCGGCGATCATCCGCTCGAAGCCGATGGCGTCGCCAGCATCGCCCTCGATCAGGACCACGATTTGCAGATCGACCAGACGCGCGCGTATCCGTGCCAGTTTCAATGCTCCGGCGGCATTCGTCACCACCGCCTTCACACCCGCCGTCGCCAGGCGGTACTCGATCGCCTCCACACCGAAGAGGAGCGCGAGGGGTACCGCAATCGCTCCGATCTTGTAGATCGCGACGTGGCTGATGGCGGTCTCGAAGCTCTGCGGGAGGAGCAGTGCAATCCGGTCGCCCCGGCCGATGCCGCGCGCGACGAGGGCCGATGCGAACGCCGAGGATCGTACCGACAGATCGGAGAAACTGATGGTTTCCGGCGCGCCGTCGGGCCGCCATTCGATCAGGGCCGTGCGTGCGGGATCACGTGCGGCCCAGGCATCCGAAACGGCCACGCCGATGTTGAATCTCTTGGGAATCGACCAGCGGAAACCGGAGCGGAGAGTATCGTAGTCGCCGCGGCGTTCGAGCATGGAGGCAAGATCTCCCCTCCTCCGCGAGTGAGAACGATGCCCGCCTCCCGCGAGCGCCGTGAAAGCTGTTACGCAATGCCGCAGCGCGTGGCAAGCCCCGGGGAAGCGAGGTGTCTGGTCTGGTTCAGCCCCGGCCCGTCCCTTCCGTTCAACTCCGGCAGCTTGCGAACCTCGTCGACACCGCTATCGTGCGCCGACGCGCCGGACTTTTCCGGCGTCCGACCGGCAGATGCGCACGATGGAACTGACCTGTTACGTGGAGGGTGATGGCGGCGGCTTCGAGATCAGACCCGCCCCATCGAGACGCGCATGGATGGACACCGCACAGGGCCGCAACCCCTATCGCTGTCTCCCGCTGGTCGTCGCAAACGGCTATGGATGGGAAATCCTGTGCCCGGTCGGCTTCTCTGCCATCTGGAACGGCGGCCCGCATCGGGACGGGCTGGTCATCATGGAAGATCCTGGCACTTCGCCACCTGCCCACAGCCATTTCGGCGAGGGCATCCTGACGTTCAAGATGCCTCTCGTGTTCCGGACCGATCCTGAAACGGACCTGTTCGTGCAAGGACCGATCAACTGTCCGAAGGACGCGATCGCCCCGTTGACAGGGCTGGTGGAAAGCGACTGGGGGCCGTTCAACTTCACGATGAACTGGAAGTTCACCCGCGCCCGGACTGCCATCCGGTTCCGCGCCGGCGAACCCTTCTGTCACATCTTCCCGGTCGCCCGCGGCGTGCTGGAGCAGATCGTCCCGCGTATGGCGCCCCTTTCCGAAGCGCCTGATCTCGAGCAAAGCCATCGAGAATGGAGCGCAGCCAGAAAGCAGTTCAACCATGACCTGAAAGTGGAGGGCAGCGAGGCGCGCAAGGCCGGATGGCAGAAGCACTATCAGCGCGGCACGGACTTCCACGGCAACCCCGGCCCGGATTCTCATCGAACCCGATCGAATGCCCGACGCTTCACCAAGTCCAGCCCCTGATCGGGGAGGACCGTCTGGTGCCCCTGGCCGGGTTCGAACCAGCACTCCTTTCGGAACTCGATTTTGAGTCGAGCGCGTCTACCAATTCCACCACAGGGGCCCGCGGAGGGGCCGGCACAGGCCGGACGGCTGCGGACTATACGGGCGCGCGGCGGCCCGTCAAACGCTTTCTGGCGCGACGGCCCGCCGGATGGGCCCGATTGCACCGCCCGGGTTGCCTTCAGCACGGAGGCCGGCCTGCAGCCAGCGCGAATCGAGCAGTGGTACTCGCTTCCCCGCTTCCAACCGTCGGCGAAAGGCACTAGACATCCCGCGTCAACCGGAAACCCTCCATGCTTCGCAGGCTCTACGACTGGACGATGTCGCTTGCTGCAACGCGCCATGCCGAACGTGCGCTGGCGGGAGTATCCTTCGTCGAAAGCTCCGTCTTCCCCATACCGCCGGACGTGCTGCTGATTCCGATGGTGCTGTCGGATCGATCGAAGTGGTTCCGCTATGGCCTCGTCTGCACCATCGCCTCGGTCCTGGGCGCCCTGCTCGGCTACGCGATCGGCGCCTTCCTTTTCGACGCGATAGGGCAGCCGATCCTCAAGCTCTACAATGCCGAACAGTCGTTTGCGCAGATCAAGGACTGGTACGACGCCTGGGGTGGGTGGGGCGTGCTGTTTGCCGCCATAACACCCTTCCCCTACAAGGTGCTGACGCTCTTCTCCGGATTCGCCGGCCTCGACCTCTTCACGTTCGTCCTCGTTTCGGTGATCGGGCGCGGGTTTCGATTCTTCCTCGTGGCGTGGCTGCTGAACCGCTTCGGTGCGCCGATCCGTCTTTTCATCGAAAAGAACCTCGGTCTTCTTTTCACCCTCTTCATGGTGCTGCTGGTCGGCGGATTCGTCGCCCTCCGCTACGTGTTCTGACAGGTTCTGACCATGCGCCTCAACGCCCCTGCAGGTCGCCGACAGGTGCTCGCCGCATCCTTCCTCGCCATCGCGATGGCAGGAGTCGTCGGCTCCGCGCTGCTGTTCGAGCACGTCGGCGGATACATCCCCTGCAAGCTCTGCCTGGAGCAGCGGATGCCCTACTACATCGGGGCACCTGTCATGATTGCCGCCGCGCTCGCGGCCGCACTTCGCCTGCCGGGCGTCGTCACACGCGGACTGATCCTGCTCGGCGCGCTGCTGATGACCTGGGGGCTGGCCATGGGCATCTACCATTCCGGCGTGGAATGGGCGTGGTGGCCGGGACCGACGGACTGCGGCGTCGTGGCCGGGGCGCCTGCCGGCGGCAACCTCCTCGACTCCTTGAACACGGTGATACCGCCGTCCTGCGATGAAGCGGCGCTGCGGATTCTCGGGCTGTCGCTCGCCGGCTGGAATGCCATCGCCAGCCTGATCCTCGCCGCCATCGGATACCGCGCAGCCTTCGGGAAGGCCTGAACGGCCGGGGGATCAGGGTTCCAGTTCCACGTCCCAGTAGAGGTAGTCCATCCAGCTTTCATGCAGATGGTTCGGCGGGAACAGTCTGCCGTTGTTGTGAAGATCGTGGACGGTCGGATGGAACGGCTTCTGCATCGGCCACATGCGCGCCTGCGCCGGCAGCATACCGCCCTTCTTCAGGTTGCAGGGAGAGCAGGCGGCGACGACGTTTTCCCAGGTCGTCGCGCCGCCACAGCGGCGGGGGATGACGTGGTCGAAGGTGAGATCCTCGTGCGTCCCGCAGTACTGGCACTGAAAGCGGTCGCGCAGGAAGACGTTGAAGCGCGTGAAGGCGGGATTGCGCGACGGCTTCACATAGGCCTTCAGGCACACCACGCTCGGGATCCGCATCGAGAAGGAAGGAGACGACACGGCGTGATCGTATTCCGCCACGATGTTCACTCTGTCGAGGAACACTGCCTTGATGGCGTCCTGCCACGACCAGAGTGACAGCGGATAGTAACTGAGCGGCCGATAGTCCGCGTTCAAGACGAGCGCGGGGAGGCTGCCCGGCGAGACGGAAACCGTCACTTCGATCCACTCCTTATGTCCGAGAACGGAACGGCGCGGATACTGTAAGCCACAGATGTCAGGAATGTGAAGCGGCCAAATGGCTTCAGCTGCCGGTTTGGGCGGTGGCGCCGGATACGGCCTTTCAAGGGGTTGGACCGTCCGGGACCATCGGGGCACCATCCCTGGCCTTCATCGAGCGGTAGTATGCCCAGAAGAGGCGGGCCGCAGTGCCGCGGTGCGGTGCCCATGATTCGGCCAGCCTGGAAAGGGATGCGGCATCAGGCCGCCGATCGAGGCCGAGCGCATGACCGACCGCGCTCTGCAGCGCGACGTCCCGGGCCGGAAACATATCCGGATGGCCGGCCGCAAACAGGAGATAGATCTCGGCGGTCCATGGGCCGACACCATGGACGGCGGTCATGCGCCTCACCGCCTCCCCGGCGTCCATGAGGCACAGCGCCTCGAGGTCGAGATTTCCCGTCAGGACGGCCGCGGCGACGGCACGAAGCGTCTTCTGCTTGGGGCGCGAAAGTCCGGCCTGCCGGAACAGATCGTCATCCGCGGCGGCGATCACCGGCGGGGAGATGGGAGTGCACAGCCGTTCCAGGCGCGCGAGAATGGCAGCGGCGCTCGCCACGGAAACCTGCTGCGAAACGACGATCGACACGAGACTGGCGAAGCCCGGCTTCGTGCGGCGCAATGGCACGCGACCCGCGCGTTCGCGAACCGCCACCAGCCGTGAATCGGCAGCGCAGAGCGCTTTCAGTTCCGCTTCGACGTCGGCGTCGGTCTCGATCCGGCGCATGCCCTTCCCCTTTCGACGCCTCGACAGTAGCAATCGGATCCCGACCGATCCAATCTGCCGAGCGCCGATGACCGCACCCACCTTCCGCTTCGCGCCGAGTCCCAATGGCGAGTTGCATCTCGGCCACGCCTACTCCGCCCTGCTGAATGCAAGGATGGCGGGAGAGGTGGGCGGGCGGCTCCTGCTGCGCATCGAGGATATCGATGGCGAACGCTGTACGCCGGACTTCGAACGCAGCATTCTCGCCGACCTGGCATGGCTCGGTCTCGAGTGGGAGCGCCCCGTGCGGCGGCAGTCGGAGCATTTCGACGACTACGCGGAAGCCCTGAGGCGCCTGATCGATGCCGGCCTCGTCTATCCCGCCTTCATGAGCAGAGGCGAGGTGCGTGCATGGCTGACCGACGACGCTCCCGCCGGCTGGCCGCGTGATCCGGACGGCGTGCCGCTCTATCCGCCCCGCGATCGTCTGATGTCGATGGGCGAGCGGGAGGCGCGCCTGTCTCGTGGAGAAAGCCATTCATGGAGGCTCGACGTAGAGGCCGCGCTGGCGCGCCTCGCCCGGCGCCCGTTCTGGACCGAGACCGGCACGGGACCCGGCGGCGAGACGGGACCGATCGCAGCAGATCCGGCCGCCTGGGGCGACGTGGTCCTCGCGCGAAAGGACGTTCCGGCCAGCTACCATCTCTGCGTCGTCGTGGACGACGCGCTCCAGGGAGTGACCAACGTGGTGCGTGGCCGCGACCTCTTCGCGGCCACTGCCGTCCACCGCCTGCTGCAGGAACTGCTCGGCCTGCCGGTACCCTCATACCATCACCATGACCTGATTCTCGGCGAAGACGGTCGAAAGCTCTCGAAGAGCCGTGGGGACACCGGTTTGCGCGCCCTGCGGGAAAAGGGGTACACGCCTGCGGACATCGTCCGGATGACCGGACCCTGACCCGAACGGCTTCAGGGTCTGTTGAGTGCAGACTTGAGGACGAGCACCGTCATCAGGACGATGAAAGCTCCCACCAGACCGGCAAAGGAAGCTTCCTGCAGGTTCGATAGCCTGACCCCGTAGATGTTGAGCAAGTAGATCGATCCGAAGAAGCCGGCGGTGATGATCATCGTCATGGACGTCGGGCCGACCCCTTCGCGCCCGATGATCGCGTTCAGTCCCATGGACAGAATGAAGGACAGGATCGTCACCACCGAGACGGCCATGAACAGCCACCAGACGCTCAGGTTCCAGATCACGATATCGCGCCTCGCCATTCCGGCCAGATGCCCCTGGCACTCACAATAGTCCGCCGTGGACACTATTCCGCAATCCTTTCCCTTTGCTTAGTCCGGCCTTTGCCGGACGGAACCACGGACAGCCATGCCCATCACCCGATTCGCTCCCGCCGTCTTCGTCGTTCTTTGGGCCACGGGCTTCATCGGCGCCCGCTATGCCATGCCATGGTCGGAACCGTTCAGCTTCCTCGCCGTCCGTTTCGCGATCGCCTTCGCGTTGCTGGGCGTCCTGATGCTGGTGCTGAAGACGGCCAGGGCCGGGTGGCGCGAAGCGGCGCATGCGGCCTTCGCGGGAATGCTCATGCACGGGATCTACCTCGGCGGTGTCTTCTGGGCGATCCGGCACGGCATGCCGGCCGGATTGTCGGCGCTGATCATCGGGCTGCAGCCTCTGATCACGGCCGTCATGGCCGGACTGGTTCTGGGCGAGAAGATCATGCCCCGGCACTGGACGGGGCTGGCCGTCGGCTTCGCGGGCGTCGCCATCGTGCTCGGACCGAAGCTCGGCACCATCGCAAGCGGCGTCAGCGCGGCCACGCTGACCGCCTCCGTCATTTCGGTCGTCGGAATGAGCGCCGGCACGATATGGCAGAAGCGTTTCATCACCGGCGTCGATCTGGTGACGGTCACGCTCTTCCAGTACCTCGGCGCAACCTTCCTGATGGCGCTGGGTTCGGCTGCGACGGAAACGCGCAGCTTCGTGCCCACCGCGGAACTGTTTCTGGCGATGGCGTGGTCCGTCCTCGTCCTTTCGATCGGAGCCATCCTGCTGCTGATGTACCTCATCCGCCATGGCGAGATGGCAAAGGTGGCTTCCCTGTTCTATCTCGTGCCCGCCTGCACGGCGGTGATGGCCTGGCTCCTGTTCGGGGAGGAGCTTTCGCCGGTTCAGATCCTCGGTATGGCGATCGCGACGATCGGTGTCGGGATGGCGACGGCTCAGCGGCCGATATGGGCCCGGGCCTCGCGATAGCGACGGATCGCTGCGTTGAACTCGCCACCGAGGATGAAAATCACCGAGACGATGTACAGGAAGACGACGGCGATCATGATCGAGGCAAGGCCGGCATAGGTCGTGACGTAGGTCGAGAACTGCTCCAGGTAGGCCGCAAACAGCGCCGAGCCGGCGATCCAGCCGACGACCGTCAGCGCGATGCCCGGAAAGATGTCGAGGAGCGACCTTCTTCCCGCGGGCAGCCAGAAATGCACGCAGACAAGGCCGACCAGGATGACGGTCGACGCGATTGCATAACGCCAGAGGGTGATCGTGCCCATGTAGGGCGTGATCCATTCGAAGTGGCGCTCTGCGATACGCCCCACGAGCGGCGCCAGCACGAGCAGGACGCTGATCGCCAGGAAGCCGAGGGTCGCAATCAGCACGAAGGCGAGGCTCTGCAGCCGCCGGAAGAGAAAGGAGCGCGATTCCGTCACCCGGTAGGCCCGGTTGAGCGAGACACGCAGCGCCTCGATCCCGTTGGACGCGAATATTCCTGCCGCGACGATGCCGAAAGTCAGAACGTCGGTCCGCTGGACGGTCAGGACGTTCGTCACCTCGCGCGCGATCGGTTCCGCGATGTCCTGCGGCCAGGTGTCGAACACGAGATGAACGGCGGTGTCGGCGAAGGCATTCGCTCCCAGGAAACTCGCGAGCGTCGTGGCGAAGATCAGAAAAGGGAAGACGGCCAGCAGCGCCGACAGGGCGAGGTGGCTGGCCATCGACCATCCGTCATCCGTGTCGAAGTGACCGAGAGCATCGGCCATGATGCGCCGCGCCGCGGTCGTCCCTCGCATGAATCCTCCTCGTGATCGTACCGCCCGACGGACTATGTGAAGTGGCGTCCTGGCATTGGCAACCCACCGTCCCGAACGAACCATCGGTCGTCGCTGCGATTTCCGACCGTCAGCCGATGGCAGGGATTCGTCAGGGAGTGCTGACATCGGATGCCGGACGCCCTAGATCTGCCGGACTGCTCACCGTCTCAAAGCTCCGGGTCCTCGCCATGTCCACCGTTTTCAACATCATCGCCGTCGTCGTCATGGTGGCCGTGGTGATCGTCCTCATCCGCGGCCTCATCAACATGTTGCGGGGCGGATCCGGCAACACCTCCAACAAGCTGATGCAGGCGCGCGTGATGCTGCAGTTCGTGGCACTCGTCTTCATCATGCTGGCGCTGTGGTACAGCCGCAGCGGAACGCCGGGCTGATCCGGCCGAAGGGGCGCGTCATGGTAAAGCTGAACAAGATATACACCCGCACGGGGGATGACGGCACGACCGGCCTCGTGAACGGTGAGCGCCGGGCCAAGTCGGACCTGCGCATCGAGGCGTTCGGGACGGTCGACGAGGCAAACGCCTGCATCGGGCTGGCGCGCCTTCACACGACAACCGATCACCCGGAGATCGACCGGATGCTGGAGCGCATCCAGAACGATCTCTTCGACCTTGGTGCCGATCTCGCGACTCCGCCCGACACGAGGATCGAGGGGTACGAGCCGCTGCGGATCGTCGCCAGCCAGGTGGCGCGCGTGGAGGCAGAGATCGACGGGCTCAACGCCGGGCTTCAACCGCTGCGGTCGTTCGTGCTTCCGGGCGGTTCGCCGGCTGCCGCGGCGCTCCACCTCGCGAGGACTGTGGCGCGCCGCGCGGAACGCGCGATGGTTGCCGCCCGCGACGTCGGGGGCCAGGATATCGGGCCCGAAGCGATGCGGTACATCAACCGCGTGTCGGACTTCCTGTTCGTCGCCGCGAGAGCGGTCAATGGATTGGGCTCCAACGACGTGTTATGGGTGCCCGGAGCCAATCGCTGATTCGCGGGGAGTGAGGCGATGTTCATACCGCTTCACGACGCCAACAGCCTGAAGCATATCCGCCTCCAGTACATCACGCTCGCCATCTTGCTGGCCAACGTCGTCATCTTCATCATGATGGCGGCAGACGCGGGTTCCCAGGCGACCGTCTACGGCCTCGGCTATGTTCCGGCGGTGGTCCACGATGTGGCGGAACTCCCGCCGCACCTGGTGATCCTTCCCGAAGGCTTCACCTATGTGACCTACGCCTTCCTGCATGGCGATTTTTTCCATCTCGCCGGAAACATGCTGTTTCTTTGGGTCTTCGGCGACAACGTCGAGGATGCGCTGGGCCATTTCCGGTTCCTGTTGTTCTATTGTGCCTGTGCGGCGGCGGGAGCGGCTTTTCACGGGATGCTTGCGCCCGGTTCGGAAATCCCCCTGGTGGGCGCTTCGGGCGCCATCGCCGGTATCGTGGCCGCCTACCTGATCCTGCATCCGCGCGTGAAGGTGTGGGTCCTGGCGTTCGGCCGCATCCCGCTGCGCATCCCGGCCTTCGTCCCGCTGATCCTCTGGGTCGGCTTCCAGGTGCTGATGCTCAGCGTCGGCGACGACAGCAACATCTCCTGGGCGACCCATGTCGGCGGGATACTCTGCGGCGCCCTCCTCATCGTGATCCTGAAACGGCCGGAGGTTCCGCTCTTCGATCGCCGCATCGTCATGCCGGCAGCCGTCGAAACCGGCGAGGTCGAGACGTCGCCTCCGCAAAAGCGTTCGCCGCGGTGGGGGCGGCAATAGAGCGCAGGACGGCACGCGCGCTACCTTCTGCCGCAAGCCGGCGCCCGATATTGACGTAAACGTCAATCGAAAATAGGGTCCGCGGGTCGTCCGACAGCGGCGCGCACGGCCGTTTTTCGAAGCATGATGTCGGCCTGGGACTAGCCGCGACCGCCGGGCAGATGTTAAACGCCGCGCAATTCGAGTCCAAGGAGAGGTTCCGCGCCCATGAAAGTTCTCGTCCCTGTGAAGCGGGTGGTCGACTACAACGTCAAGATCCGCGTCAAGTCGGATGGCTCGGGCGTCGAGCTCGCGAACGTCAAGATGTCGATGAACCCGTTCGACGAGATCGCCGTCGAAGAGGCGATCCGTCTCAAGGAGGCGGGCAAGGCGACCGAGATCATCGCGGTGTCGGTCGGCCCGCAGCAGGCACAGGAGACGATCCGCACGGCGCTGGCGATGGGGGCCGACCGCGGCATTCTGATCAAGGTCGACGAGATCGTCGAGCCGCTGACGGTGGCGAAGCTGCTCAAGGGGGTCGTGGAGGCCGAGGGTCCCGAACTCGTCATCCTCGGCAAGCAGGCCATCGACGACGATGCCAACCAGACCGGCCAGATGCTGTCGGCCCTGCTCGGCTGGAGCCAGGGCACCTTCGCTTCCAAGCTCGAGATCAATGGCGGAACGGCTCGTATCACGCGCGAGATCGACGGCGGACTGCAGGTCCTCGACCTGACGATGCCGGCCATCGTGACGACGGACCTGCGGCTGAACCAGCCGCGATACGCCTCGCTGCCCAACATCATGAAGGCCAAGAAGAAGCCGCTCGACGAGAAGAGCCCGGCCGATTACGGCGTGGAGGTCAAGCCGCGCCTGAAGGTTCTGAAGACCGAGGAGCCGGGCGGCCGCCAGGCGGGCGTCAAGGTGAAGACGGTCGAAGAGCTGGTCCAGAAGCTCAAGAACGAAGCCGGCGTGCTTTGATCGCAGCGTCAGGAAAGGAATAGAACCATGGCCATTCTTCTCGTCGCAGAACACGACAACGCGACCGTATCCGACCAGACCGCCAAGGCGCTTTCCGCGGCCCTCAAGATCGGCACCGACGTGCACGTGCTGATCGCGGGCAACGGCGCGAAGGGCGCCGCCGAGGGCGCGGCGCGGCTGCAGGGCGTCGGCAAGGTACTGCTTGCAGAGTCCGAAGAGCTGGCAGAGCGCCTCGCCGAGCCGCTGGCCGCCCTGATCGTCAGCATCGCCGACGGCTACGACACCATTCTCGCGCCGGCCACCACGATGGGCAAGAACGTCATGCCGCGCGTCGCAGCCCTGCTCGACGTGATGCAGGTGTCCGACGTGATCGAGGTCGTTTCGGCCGATACGTTCAAGCGTCCGATCTATGCCGGCAATGCCATCCAGACGGTGCAGGCGACGGATCCAAGGAAGGTCGTCACGATCCGCACCGCCACCTTCCCGGTTGCCGGGGAGGGCGGTTCGGCGTCGATCGAGAGCATACAGGCGGCCGCGAACCCCGGGCTGTCGTCCTTCGTCGAAAACCGCATCGCGACGAGCGACCGTCCGGAACTGACCTCCGCGCGGATCATCATCTCCGGCGGGCGGGCTCTGGGCTCCGCCGAGAAGTTCCAGGAGGTCATCACGCCGGTGGCCGACAAGCTGGGCGCCGCGATCGGCGCCAGCCGGGCAGCTGTCGATGCCGGCTACGCGCCCAACGACTGGCAGGTGGGACAGACCGGCAAGGTCGTCGCCCCCGAGCTCTACATCGCGGTCGGCATCTCGGGAGCCATCCAGCATCTCGCAGGCATGAAGGACTCGAAGATCATCGTCGCCATCAACAAGGACGAAGAGGCGCCGATCTTCCAGGTTGCCGACTACGGCCTCGTCGGCGACCTTTTCGCCATCCTGCCGGAACTCGAAAAGGCCCTTTGACGCCGCTTAGACAGCGCATAAGATCGCGAACGCCGCTTCGGGACACGAGTGCGGCGTTCGTCGCGTCTGGACGACGGCGCAGCATCGGCAAAGTCATCCAGGGGATCTGACATGGCAATTCGAACGGTCGGAATCATCGGAGCGGGCCAGATGGGCAGCGGCATCGCCCATGTCACCGCGCTCGCCGGTTATCATGTCCTTCTGCACGACATCTCGCGCGACAGGATCGAGAAGGGCATTGCCACGATCAACGGAAACCTCGCGCGGCAGACGGCATCCGGAAAGCTGCCCGATGCGGAGCGCGCAGCCGTGGTCGGCCGTATCGGCGTCGCCGAGAAAATCGAGGATCTTGCCGCGGCCGATCTCGTGATCGAGGCAGCGACGGAAGACGAGACGATCAAGAGGAAGATCTTCGCCCAGCTCTGCCCGGTGCTCAACCCGGAAGCCCTGCTGGCCACCAATACGTCATCGATTTCGATCACGCGTATGGCAGCCCAGACCGACAGGCCGGAACGCTTCATCGGCATTCACTTCATGAACCCGGTGCCGCTGATGAAGCTCGTCGAGCTGGTGCGCGGGATTGCCACCGAGGACACGACTTTCGAGACGGCGAAGGCGTTCGTGACGAGCCTCGAGAAGACGGTGACGGTGGCGGAGGATTTCCCGGCCTTCATCGTCAATCGCATCCTTCTGCCGATGATCAACGAAGCGATCTACACGCTCTACGAGGGGGTCGGCTCGGTGGAGGCGATCGACACCGCCATGAAACTCGGCGCAAACCACCCGATGGGTCCGCTGCAGCTCGCGGATTTCATCGGGCTCGACACCTGCCTGTCGATCATGCAGGTCCTGCATGACGGGCTGTCCGACTCGAAGTATCGGCCGTGCCCACTTCTGGTGAAATATGTCGAAGCCGGCTGGTTGGGTCGCAAGACCGGCCGCGGCTTCTACGACTATCGCGGCGAACATCCCGTCCCCACCCGCTGATCACGCGTCCGGCCCCTACGCGGGTGCAGCGGCTTGGCCTGCGGCGGGCGGTACCGGCCCGGGGGGCCGAATGACTTCCAACGCCCACGTCAACCGTCATTTCCCAGCTGCGCGGAACCGGCACGGGGTTGGGGCCGCGCTGCTGCTCGGCGTCATTCGCCCTTGTAGAGCAGCCAGTTCTTTGAACTCTTGAGGTCGGGCAACGCAGAGAACTGCGTCGACTGGTTTCGACCGTTCGCCTTGGACATGTAGAGCGCGCGGTCGGCCTTCGCGTAGAGATCGTCGGCACTGTCGGCGAGAGACGCCATGCAGGCGCCGATCGAAACCGTCACGGCGCCGGCCTGCGAACCGGCATGGCCGTTGAACGGCACGAGACGCTCGACGGCCTTGCGGATCGTCTCGGCCAGGTCGGTGACCGCTGCTTCCTTCATGCCGTGTATGATGACGGCGAACTCCTCGCCGCCGGTTCGCGCCACGACCATATCCGCCGAAGCCGTCGCGCGGATGATGCTGGCGACATGCTGGATGATCTTGTCCCCGACAGGGTGACCGAAGCGATCGTTGATCTGCTTGAAGCGATCGATGTCGGCGAGAATCAGGGCGCCGTACATGACCTTCTTCGGGTCGTCGTAGAGATGGGCGATCGATCGATCGAAGGCGCGCCGGTTGCAGAGTTGCGTCATCGGGTCGGTATCGGCGAGCTTCTTGTATTCCTCGAGCTTGGATTTCACCTCCTCGAGTTCCGCCGACTTGTCGATCATATGCGTGACGAACTGCTTGCCCTGCTCGATCTTCGAGTCGGTGGCAGACGCCATGATGCCCGAGATCCGCTGCAGGATCTCCTTGGTGACGATCTCGCGCTTCTTGAGCCCGTCCGAGCTCTGGCTGAGGATGGAGCCGTAACGTTCCAGCTGAATCCGCTCGCGCTCGAACAGGATCATCACCTCCTCGACCTTGTTGGCGATCTGTTCGCGGACGTTGTCGACGAAGAGCTGATTGCTGGTCTGAATGAAGTACTTGACGCTCAAGCGATCCAGGTCTTCCTGGCGGGGCCTGCTTCCCAGCGCGCCGAGTTCCGCGTTGAGCTCCTGATTGGATCCGGCAAAGACCTCGTAGTAGATTTCATAGTTGCGGGGTGTCCCCATCACGCCCATGGCGCGCATGGCGAGTGCGATCTTCGTTGCAATGTCGGACGCGTTCTTGGAGCCTGGCGCTGACGACGCCGCGGGAGCCGCAGTAACCACCATCTCTTTGCCCAGCCCGCTCCCACATTCCATGCGGTTTGCGGGACCGCCGGCGACGCCGCCGCGGTCCGACCCCACTCCCGCCCCTTCGCGGGCGTACCGACAAAGGCACCGACCCGCAGCTTCCGTTCACGTTAACCCGGCGGGACTAATTGTCCGTTAAACCCGCCTGGGAGCGAAGCATTCGGCCTACACCCGCAGAGGTTTAGAGATCCGGTCCTGGCTGCCGAAGATGCCGATGTAGCGGGCAATCTCATGAGGATCCCCCGTCGCCTTTTCGGGATTGTCGGAGAGCTTGACGGCGGGACGGCCGTTGGCTTCGCTGACCTTGCAGACGATCGAGATCGGCTTCAGGCCATCCCGCTCGATCGGAGAGCAACCCTCGAAATCGTTGGTGAGATTCGTTCCCCAGCCGAA
This sequence comes from Aquibium microcysteis, assembly GCF_014495845.1. Lineage (NCBI taxonomy): Bacteria > Pseudomonadati > Pseudomonadota > Alphaproteobacteria > Hyphomicrobiales > Phyllobacteriaceae > Aquibium > Aquibium microcysteis. The sequence goes on along the minus strand of NZ_CP061080.1, from coordinate 4,746,277 downwards.
GGTCATCCTGACCCTGCCATGGAAGTGACGATAGGCGAGTTCGATCGAATCGACGTCCAGCCCGTCCGAAAAAATGAGAAGTTTCTCCTTCGGGTCGCGGCCTCGTTCCTTCCACCAGTCGATGATCTTCTCCCCTCCCTCGATCGGCGGCGCGCTGTCGGGGCGGAACCCTGTCCAGTCGGCGACCCAGTCGGGGGCACGGCGCAAGAAGGACGCCGTCCCGAACGTATCGGGCAGAACGATCAGCAGATTGCCGCCGTAGTACCGGTTCCAGTCCTGCAGCACCTTGTAGGGCGCCGCAACGAGGGCTTCCTCATCCTGGGCCAGGGCCGCAAGAACCATCGGCAATTCGTGCGCATTCGTGCCCAGGGCCTCCAGATCGGTATCCATCGCGAGCTTGACGTTGCTCGTCCCCGTCAAGGCGTTGCCGATCCCCTCCTTCAGCGCCTCCACGCACCATCGCTGCCAGAGAAAGGAATGGCGGCGCCGCGTGCCGAAATCCGAGATGCGAAGGTCAGGCAGCTTGCGCAGCCGCTCCACCTTCGACCACATGCGCGCCTTGGCTCGGGCATAGAGCACGTCGAGGGTGAACGGTCCGAGCGACTTCATCGCAGAACGCGAACGCAGCTCGTTGATGATGGCCAGAGCGGGTATCTCCCACATGCTGGTCTCCTTCCAGCGTCCGTGAAAGCGCAGCTCGTACTGGCCGTCATGGCGGCTGAGCTCGTACTCGGGCAACTGAAAATCGGCGAGCCAGGAGAGGAAGTCAGGCTGGAAGATCTGCCTGCTTCCGTAGAAGGTGTTCCCGGCTAGCCAGATCATCTCCTTCTTCGACATCTTGAGCGTGCGCGCATGGTCGAGTTGCTCGCGCAGTTCGCCCTCGCTGATCTCGTCGGCAAGCCGAACGGACGTCGTGCGGTTGATCAGCGAGAAGGTCGCGTCGACGTCCGGATAGAGCCCCCAGATCATCTGCAGCATCAGGAGCTTGTAGAAGTCGGTGTCGAGAAGGCTCCGGATGATCGGGTCCAGTTTCCAGGTATGATCGTGGACCCGCTTGGCGATGTCGGTCTTCGTCATGTCCACCCTCCTGACGGGGTCGGATCCGCCTGGTCCCGACGGCGCAACGGTCTAGGACGAATAGACTGCGTCGGCAAGCGCCGCGCCCGGCGTGTATTGGGCCAGCCATCAGGCGGCGTGCTGGCGAACCTTGGTGCGGAACTGATCGAGCGTGAACGGTTTCGGCAGAACCTCACGGATGATGCTTCTGAGTTCCTCGGCCTGCTCGCGCATGTCGGCATATCCCGTCATCAGCATGATCCGCAGGCCAGGGAACAGCGCGGCCGCAGCTTTCGCCATCTCGATACCGTCCATCGCCGGCATTCGGATATCGGAAACGACGAGATCGTAGCCGCCGTTGCACCCGCGGATCCGGTCGAGGCCTGCCTCACCGTCCTCGGCGGTGTCGACCACGTGTCCGTCACGCTGGAGCGCGCGAACCGCCAGGGTCCGAACGGGTTCGTCGTCCTCGACGATCAGGATCTTGCTCATCCCGTGGTGTTCCACGCTGGGGTTGTACATCCGCCGCCACCTCGCCGTCGGGACGGGTCAGGCGTCGCCCTTCACCACGCCCACGAAGGGCAGTTCGCGGAAGGCATGTGCGACATCCATACCATAGCCCACCACGAAGTAATCCGGGCAATCGAAGCCGACATAATCGGCGGTCAGCTCCGTCTGGCGCTTGCTGTGCTTGTCGAGCAGGACAGCGATGGAAACGCTGCGCGCGCCGCGGCCGAGCATGAGTTCGCGGGTGAACTTCAGCGTCTTGCCGGACTCCAGGATGTCGTCGATCAGCAGGATGTCGCGACCTCGGACGTCGTTGTCGATGTCGCGCAGAACGCGGACCTCGCCGCTCGTCGTGCCGGCGCCATAGCTCGAAATGAAGATGAACTCGACCTCCGGCGACGCCCCGGCATCGTGCATCGCGCGTATCAGATCGGCTGCGAAAATGAACGAGCCCTTCAGGATGGAGATCACCAGCAGGTCGTTGTAGTCTCGCGAGGCGATTTCTTTCGCGAGTTCGAGATTGCGTCTCGCAATCGTCGACGCGCTGAACAGAACCTCGATCTCCTTGCCGCGCACCACAGGCATCAATCGTTCCTCTCGGCCATCTTGACGGACACCCCTGCCACCACGCCCATGGGAGCGTTCACGCGACTGGAGAACCGGTAGTGCTCGCCCGGTTCGACGAGTGCTCCCGCAGAGCCGAGTGTGTAGCGGGTCACACGGCCTGCGTCACTCATAACTTCGATGGCGAGCGTCGGCGCAATTCCGGCGGAGGAAGCAGTGTTCTCGACACTGCCGTCGACGACCACGAGCCGCCGGCCATTCCGCTCCTCCACGCCCGACGTGAGATTCGCGATGCGCATGGGCTTTTCGGCGGGCGCAGGCAGGAACGCCAACAGAGTGCCCGATAACGAATGTCCTCCCGATATCCAGAACGAGGCGGCAGCCAGCACCACTCCGAAGACCCAGAACAGCGGCCCCGCCCGCTCGCGTGGAAGGGGCGCCCCCCCGATCCGGCTCTTCAGTATGTCCATGCCTTCGGGCCGACGGGTGCTTTCGGCCCATTCGCGCTCCACGAAATGATCCGTGCGGGAAGGAATGACTTCCGACAGATGAAGGACTTCGAACTCCGCGTCCTCGATTTCATCGATCCCGTCGGCGAGGGACGGGCGGGACGACCGGATGCGATCATCCGTCATGATTTCGCCCGAGATCGGGCGGAGGTATCGCACGTCGAACATCGGGCCCGGTGGTCCTTGTGGAAACCCTTCCATGGGTTACGCGCCAATGGTTAATGTTTCGCTGCCGGATGGCAGCCTTGCCGCTTCGGCATGCAATTCCTTAACCGGCCGTTAACCATCCCGGCAGGAACGTCCCACGTTCCCCCTTGGTCCCAACCATCAAGGCTCCAGAGACAGTGATTCGGTTCGAGAACGTCGGCTTGAGGTATGGGATGGGGCCCGAGATATTGCGGGACATATCCTTCCAGATTCCGCGAGGGTCCTTCCAATTCCTCTGCGGACCGTCGGGGGCGGGCAAGACGACGCTGCTGCGACTTCTGTTCCTGTCGCTGGCGCCGACCAGAGGTCTCATAAACGTTTTCGGGAAGGATCGGACGAAAATCCTGCGAGCCGAACTACCGCTCATCCGGCGCAAGATCGGCATCGTGTTCCAGGATTTCCGTCTTCTGGACCATATGACAACCTACGAGAACGTCGCGCTTCCACTGCGCGTGCGCGGGCGCGAGGAGGCGAGTTACCGCAACGACGTCGTGGAACTGCTGAAATGGGTCGGTCTCGGGGACAGGCTGCACGTTCTGCCGCCGGTCCTGTCGGGAGGAGAAAAGCAGCGGGCCGCCATCGCGCGGGCGCTGATCGAACAGCCCGAAATACTGCTTGCCGACGAGCCGACCGGCAACGTCGATCCGACGCTCGCGCGCCGGCTCCTGCGGCTCTTCATCGAACTGAACCGATCCGGCACCGCGGTGGTCATCGCCACGCACGACCTCCACCTGATGGATCAAGTGGAAGCTCGCCGGATGGTGCTTGCGGAGGGCCGGCTCGATGTCCATGACTGACGCGCCGCCGGCCATCCCGCGCAACGGGACGAGCGCCAGGACCTGGCGCCGCGCGACATCCATCGTTCCTCCGCGGAGCGTGGCCGGTCACGCGCTGGTCATCGTGATCGCGATCATGACCTTTCTTTCCTGCCTGACCCTCGGCGCCGTCACGCTGGTGCGCGACACGGCGAGTGTATGGCAGACCCAGATCGCCCGCGAGGCGACCATCCAGATCAAGCCCGACGACGGATTCGACATGGATACGGCGCTGACGCAGGCTCAGGCGATTGCCAGCGGCTTCGGCGGGGTGAGGTCCGCCTCGATCGTCGACAGCGCCGCAACGGCCAGACTTCTCGAACCCTGGCTCGGAGCGGGATTGGACATCGCGGAACTGCCCGTACCGCGGCTCGTCATCGTCACCATCGACGAGGACGCGCCGCCGGATTTCGCAGCGATGCGCCAGGCACTGCGCGCGGCCATTCCGAACGTCAGCCTGGACGACCACCGCAACTGGGTCGACCGTCTGGTCTCGATGGCGCGCACGACGGTGCTCATCGGCATCGCCATTCTGGTGCTGATGCTCTCTGCCACCGTTCTCACGGTCGTCTTCGCTACCCGCGGCGCCATGGCAGGCAACGGGCCCGTCATCGAAGTGCTGCATTTCGTGGGGGCGGAGTCGCAGTTCATCGCGGCCGAGTTCCGTCGCCACTTCCTCTGGATCGGGCTCAAGGGGGCGGCCGCGGGAGGCCTCGCAGCCATCATCGTCTTCGTGATGTTCGCCTGGTGGTCGTCGCGCAACATGGCGACGCCGGAGGCCGATCAGGCGACGGCGCTTTTCGGCAACTTCGTCATCGGCACGACGGGATATGTCGGCGTCCTGTTCATCCTGGCGCTGGTCGCCGGACTGACGGCGGCTACCACTCACGTCACCGTCGTGGCGCGGCTGAACAGCATCGATATCGGCCGGACCGACCATGACTAGACCGGAGCCTCGCTCGCCGACGAGCGATGCCAGCGCGGCTCGGAACCTCAAGGGGGTCGCCTCTCTATCGATCGCCCCAATTGCAGGATATGAAAGATCATCGCGCGACGACGGAAAGGGTGGCGGCGACTGCGCAATGAATTCGGATCGGGCCGACAAACGCGAATTCCGGCTTGCCCGGCTCGGCTGGCTGAGCCGAACGATCTTCGCTGTCTCCGCGGTAGCCGGCCTCGCCTTCGTGGCCGGATTCGGCCTGTTCGCCGACCGGATCGGTCGTCTCGAAACGCCGAGCGATCCGCCCGGAGCCGATGCCATCATCGTGCTGACCGGCGGCCAGTTCCGCCTCGACGCCGCCGTGGAGCTGCTTCGATCCGGAAAGGGCCAGCGCCTGCTCATCAGCGGGGTCAATCCGGTCGCTCGTGACTCCGAGCTCAAGGCGGTGATGGGCGCAGACGATCGACTGTTCTCCTGCTGCATCGACATCGACCGGGCGGCCATAGATACGGTCGGCAATGCTGCCGAGAGCGCCAAGTGGGTGAACGAGCACGCCTACACGTCCATCATTCTCGTCACCAACAACTACCATATGCCGCGCAGCCTGCTGGAGATGCGGCGACTGCTGAAGACCACCGATGTACGCCCGTATCCGGTGGTGAACAGCCGCCTCGACGACGGGAGCTGGCTGGTCAAGCCCGACGCCGTCCGCGTGCTGTTCACCGAGTACACGAAATTCCTCACGGCGCTCGCCCGCAGCCCCTTCGCCGGGGGACCCGAGCAGGCCGCTCAGACCCGCAGTGCGAACGCACGCTGAGCCCGCCGGACGCTGTCGAGGTTTCCCTTTCCCGGACCCGGTGCTAGGTACGGCCGCTCAACCTTGCGCGGCGCCCCCTGATGCTCGTTCTCCGATCGTTTGCCTACAACGTCGTCTTCTACGTCAACCTGATCGTCCAGATGCTGTTCTGGACGCCGTTCTACTTCCTGGCACCGCGCCATCTCGCCTGGTTCGTCCCGAAATTCTGGTCGCGGTCGAGCCTGTGGCTGCAGACGGCGATCGTCGGGACCCGTTTCGAGATCACAGGGTTGGAGAACCTTCCGGACGGCCCGTTCATCCTCGCACCGAAGCACCAGTCGTTCTGGGACGCGATCGCGTTCTTCCCCTACCTTCGCGATCCGCTCTACATCCTGAAGCGGGAACTGATGTGGATCCCCTTCTTCGGCTGGTACGTCGCGAAGATGCGCATGGTACCGGTGAACCGCGGAAAACGGTCGGCAGCGCTGAAGGCCGTGGTGGCGCGCACGCGCAAGGAGATGGAACAGGATCGGCAGCTGATCATCTATCCCGAGGGAACACGCAGGGCCCCCGGTGCCGCTCCCGAGTACAAATGGGGCATCGTGGAGCTCTACACCCAGCTGGGTATGCCGGTGGTTCCCGTGGCGCATGTCGCAGGGCTCTACTGGCCCCGCCGCAAGTTCATGCGCTATCCCGGCACCATCAAGGCACGCTTCCTGCCGCCCATTCCGCCGGGCCTGCCCAAGGAGGAATTCATGCGCCGCCTGATCGCCGAGACCGAGACGGTGGTCGACGAACTGCTCGTGGATGCCGCTTCCGGACCCGATGCGCCGGATCTGCCCGAGTCCGCGCGCGAGCGCCTCGCCGCGCTCGGCCATCCGGTGGCCAGAAGCGCCCGCTAGGCCGCACAGGATGTCCTCCTCGCGCCGCCTGACCACCGTCGGTTTCGATGCGGACGACACGCTCTGGCAGAACGAACGTTTCTTCCGGATCACGGAACGCCATTTCGCGGAACTGCTGTCCGACCATGCGGATCACGATCACCTGTCCGAGCGCCTGCTCGAGGCAGAGAAGCGAAACCTCCGGCTCTATGGCTTCGGGGTCAAGGGCTTCACTCTGTCGATGATCGAGACGGCGATCGAGGTGACCGAGGGGCGCGTTCCGGCCCGCACCATCGAGTTGATCCTCCAGGCAGGACGCGACATGCTCTCGCATCCGGTGGAGACCTTGCCCGGCGTTCGCGAGACGCTGGAGCGCATCGCCGGCACGCACACGATCCTCCTGATCACCAAGGGCGATCTGTTCGACCAGGAGCGAAAGCTGGCGCAGTCGGGGCTCGGCGAACTGTTCGACGGCGTGGAGATCGTCAGCGACAAGACGCGGACGACCTACGAGCGCATCTTCGCGCAGCATGGCGACGGTGCCGCACGGGCCATGATGGTCGGCAATTCGCTGAAGTCCGACGTCGTGCCCGCAATCGATGCGGGCGGCTGGGGCGTGCACGTTCCACACGAGCTGACCTGGGTGCTGGAGCATGTCGAGCCGCCGACGGAACACCCGCGCTTCCTCGCCATCGATCATCTCGGAGAACTCTCGGCGATCGTGGAAGCGATCGGCTGATCGAGCCGGGCGGGAGGCTCAGGTTCTGCCGAGACGCTCTGCCACATCCTCGAGCCAGTGATCCCGGATGCCGAGCGCGCGCAGATGCGCCACGGTGTTCAGGACGTACTCCTCGTTGGGTCCCGACTTCCCCACGGCGCCACGGACATGCGCGGCCGCCTCCTCGGGATGCAGTGCGCAGGCATATTGCTCGTGCCTTCGATCGACGACGTAAGACACGGCTTCAACCCGCTCGCCTGAGGAGAGGCTGATCGGCAGGAGCCTCTCACGGTAGACATGGGTGACCAGTTCGCGTTCGCGCAGATAGTCCATGACCTCGCCGCGCAGTTCTCCCGGCACCTGAAACGCAAGGCCGATGCAGGAGCCGCCGCGGTCGAGGCCCAGGACCAGGCCGGGCCGTTCCGGCGTTCCGCGGTGGACGAAGGAGCGGACGCAGAGCGCGCGCCTGAAGCCGTGGACGCGTGCACGGACAGTGCGGATGTGGGCAAAACCGGGCCGCCATATCAGCGAACCATAGCCGAACACCCAAAAATCGCCCATATGGAAAGCCTATTCGAGGAGCGAGCCGATTGTCGCCGGCGGCGAGGGGTAACGAGGTCGACCACATGACGTCAAGTGAATCGCCGGAGCGTGGCAGCCGCAAGTTCCTCTGGCTCAGCCTGGGCATCGTCGTGGCGATCGCGGCCTATAGCGCAGGCTGGTTCTACGTCGGCGGCCGGATCGAGCGCAGCGTCGACGAAACGGTTCGGCAGGCGATCGCCGACGGCGGCGAGGCCACCTGCACCGGGCGCGAGGCACGCGGCTTCCCCTTCCGTTTCGGTCTGTTCTGCGACACCGTCACTTTCTCCGATGCCCCCGGCGGTGTGATCGTCGAGGGGAGCGGACTGCGTACGGCCTCGCAGGTCTATGATCCCTGGCGGATCGTCGGAGAACTCGACGACCTCAAGCTGCGCCTCGCCGGCGACAGCGGCAGCCTCGGCGTCACCGGCAATGACGTCCGCTTTTCCGCGTCGCTGGACGACCCGCTGCCGCAACGCGCGTCCATGACGCTGGCAGATCTGAGCGTCGAAGCTCCGTTCGCGGGCGAGAAGGTATCGACCGTACTCAAAGCGCTCGCCGGAGAGGCGCACATGCGCCAGCGCGAAGGCGACCTCGACCTGTTCATCCAGGGGCGCACTCTACGCGTGTCTCCACCCGGACTCGGCACCGGCCTAGACCTGTCGCGGGTCGAACTCGATCTGACCGTGCAGGATGGCGTTCGCCTTGCCGACGCTTCTTCCGAGAGCCTTCGGGGCGCCAGTTTCGTCCTGCGGTCGGCATCCGCCTTCTTTACCGAGGAGGCCCGGATCAGCCTGTCGGGACCGCTCGCGATCGGACAAGACGGACTGATCGACGCCAGGCTGGAAGTCGAAATGAACCGGCCGGCGGAGGTCGGCGAAGCGCTGGCGGCGGCGATGCCCGATCAGGCCGACCAGATCCGTTCCGCCATGGCGGGGCTCGCAATGCTCGGGAACGCGGCTGCACTTCCGCTGCGGATCGAGAAGGGCCGGGCGCGCATCGCCTTCATCCAGCTCGGCCAGTTGCCGGCTCTCGACTGACCCGTCGCTCGCCGGGCGCGCCCATTCAGCCTTTTTCCGAATGCGCCACGACCTGGCGGCCGAAATCCGGTGCGTCGACTTCCTGACCTGCCTCGATGATCGAGCGGCGGATGGCACGGGTGCGGGTGAAGAGATCGAAGAGCTTGTCTCCATCCCCCCACCGTACCGCCCGTTGCAGCGAGGCGAGATCCTCCGAGAACCGTGCCAGCATCTCGAGGATGGCGTCACGGTTGTGCAGGCAGACGTCGCGCCACATCGTGGGGTCCGAGGCAGCCAGGCGGGTGAAGTCGCGAAAGCCCGACGCCGAGTACTTGATCACTTCCGACTTCGTCACCGTTTCCAGATCGTCGGCAGTGCCGACGATGTTGTAGGCGATGATGTGCGGCAGGTGCGACACGATCGCCAGCACCATGTCGTGGTGATTGGGGTCCATCGTGTCGATGTTCGAACCGCAACGGCGCCAGAAGGCGGCGAGTCGTGCAACCGCTGCCTCGTCCGTGCCGGGCAGCGGCGTCAGGATGCACCACCGGTTCTCGAAAAGCGAGGCGAAGCCCGCGTCGGGACCGGAGCGCTCCGTGCCCGCGATCGGATGACCGGGAATGAAATGCACGTTGGCCGGAACCTCCGGCGCCATCTGGGCGATCACCGACGCCTTCGTCGAACCGACATCGGTGAGGATCGCTCCCGGCTTCAAAACCGGGCCGATCGTCTTCGCAACGTCGCCGGAGGAACCGACCGGGACCGAAACGACGACGAGATCGGCGTCTGCGACCGCGTCTCGCGGATCGAGGTGGTACGCGTCACCCAGTCCAAGCTCGCGTGCCCGCTCCAGGGTCGCAGGACTGCGGGTCGAGATCGCGAGGCTCCCGGCCAGGCCTTCGCGTCGGACGACGCGGGCGAGCGAAGAACCGATCAGGCCGATACCGATCAGCGCTACGCGTTCAAACAGGGGTTCGGCCATGGTCAGGTCTTCAGGAACTCGGCGAGAGCGGCCACGACGCCGCGATTGGCCTCTTCCGTCCCGATGGTCATGCGCAGGGCGTTGGGGAAACCGTAGCCGGTGACACGGCGCAGGATGTAGCCACGCTGCGTCAAATACTCGTCCGCCGCCGCGGCCGAATGGCGATCGCCGTCGTTGAAATGGACGAGCACGAAATTGCCGACGCTGGGGGTGACGCGCAGGCCGAGCCCGGTCAGTTCCTGCGTCACCCAGGCAAGCCACCGGTCATTGTGGGCGACGGCCGCCTCGACATGGGCTCGGTCCTTCATCGCCGCGACGCCCGCCTCCAGGGCGGCCGCGTTGACGTTGAACGGGCCGCGCACCCGGTTCAGCGCGTCGATGATTTCGGCCGGAGCATAGATCCAGCCGATCCGGGCACCGCCGAGTCCGTGGATCTTCGAGAAGGTGCGCGTCATGACGACGTTGTGCGAGGACGAGACGAGTTCGATGCCGGACTCGTAGTCGTTGCGCCGGACATATTCGGCGTAGGCCGCATCGAGCACCAGCAGCACGTGCTTCGGCAGGCCGGCATGCAGCCGCCGCACCTCGTCGAAGGGAATGTAGGTGCCGGTGGGGTTGTTCGGATTGGCCAGGAAGACGATCTTCGTCTTCGGCGTCACCGCCGCCAGGATGGCGTCGACGTCGGCGGTCTCGCCCGTCTCCTTCACCGAGACCGGAACCGCGCTCGCAGCCTGGGTGTAGATGCGGTAGACGAGGAATCCGTGTTCCGTGAAGATCGCCTCGTCGCCTGGCTGGAGATAGGTCAGCGCGAGCAGGCCCAGCACCTCGTCGGAACCGTTCGAGCACAGGATGTTGGCCGGGTTCAGCCCATGCGCTTCGGCGATGGCCTCACGCAGCTTCGTCGAGGAGCCGTCCGGATAGTATTCGAGCCGTGCGGCGACATCGCGAACGGCCTCGATCGCCTTCGGCGACGGACCAAGCGGACTTTCATTGGAAGAGAGCTTGTGCACCTTGGCCACGCCCGCCGGAGCAGCGCTCTTGCCCGGTACATAAGCCGCTATGTCCAACACGCCGGGTTTGGGCTGCGGGCGCTGAAGCTCGGTCATGATCGGGTGTCCTGTAGGCTTGGGGCGATCGCCCCGGAATGCGCGGCCTGCTCTAGCAAAGCTTTGTCATTGACGCAAAGGCCTGCGAGGGATATTGAGCCACCACGTCGTGGTGATTTGGCCGGTCGGCTTGCAGCCACGTTAAACAACTCGCTAAAGGGCCGATTGCGCGTCTCGTGACCGGCCTTGCACCCCGCAACGCCGGTTTTTTGTCGTGCGGAGCCCGACCGGGGAAAGAAGGGACCATGGCCGCCGAGCGCGCCCGCATCGCGAACAACGAAGCCAACGAACCGTCGAGCAAGGTCGTCCGGTTCGGTGAGGACATGCCGCTGAAGCTCGATTCCGGAAAGGTGCTGTCGCCCTTCCAGATCGCCTACCAGACCTACGGCGAACTCAACGCCGCCCGGTCGAACGCGGTCCTGATCTGCCACGCGCTGACCGGCGACCAGCACGTCGCCAACGACAATCCCGTGACGGGCAAGCCCGGCTGGTGGGAGGTCCTGATCGGCCCCGGCAAGGTGATCGACACCAACCGCTTCTTCGTCATCTGCTCCAACGTGCTCGGCGGCTGCCTCGGCTCGACGGGACCGGCGACGATCAATCCCCACACCGGCCGGCCCTGGGGCCTCGACATGCCGGTGGTCACCATCGGCGACATGGTGCGCGCACAGGTCATGCTGGTCGACCATCTCGGCATCGACCGGCTGTTTTCCGTGATCGGCGGGTCCATGGGCGGCATGCAGGTGCTGCAGTGGGCGTCGAGCCATCCCGAGCGCGTCCACACCGCATTGCCGATCGCCACCGGGGCGCGCCATTCCTCTCAGAACATCGCTTTCCACGAGGTCGGTCGCCAGGCCGTGATGGCCGATCCCGACTGGCGCGGCGGGCGTTACATCGAGGCGGGCACGCGTCCCGAAAAGGGGCTCGCAGTGGCCCGCATGGCCGCGCACATCACCTATCTTTCCGAGGCCGCGCTGCACCGCAAGTTCGGGCGCAACCTTCAGGATCGCGCCGCCCTGACCTTCGGCTTCGATGCCGACTTCCAGATCGAAAGCTACCTGCGCCACCAGGGCATGAGCTTCGTCGACCGCTTCGACGCGAACTCCTACCTCTACATGACCCGGGCGATGGACTATTTCGACCTCGCCGCCGACCATGGCGGGCGCCTGGCCGATGCCTTCCGCGGCACGAGCACGCGCTTCTGCCTCGTCTCCTTCACGAGCGACTGGCTGTTTCCGACCGAGGAAAGCCGGTCGATCGTCCATGCGCTCAACGCCGCCGGTGCTTCGGTGTCGTTCGTCGAGATCGAGACCGACCGCGGCCACGACGCTTTCCTGCTCGACGAGCCGGAACTCTTCTCGGCCATCGACGGCTTCCTGCGCTCTGCCGCCCGCGCGCGCGGACTGGAGGAACTTTCCTGATGAGCGTCAACAGCAACGGACCGCGCATCGACCTCCAGCTGATCGCAGGCTTCATCAGACCGAGAGCGCGCGTGCTCGACGTCGGCTGCGGCGACGGCGAATTGCTCGCCTATCTGGAGCAGGACAAGCAGGTCGACGGACGCGGCGTGGAGATTTCCCAGCGCGGCGTCAACGAATGCGTGGCACGCGGCCTGTCGGCCATCCAGGGAGATGCGGACACCGACCTCGTCTTCTACCCGGACAAAGGATTTGACTACGTGATCCTGTCGCAGACGCTGCAGGCGACCCGCAACCCGCGCGAGGTGCTGAAACAGCTTCTGCGGATCGGCGAGCGCGCCATCGTGTCCTTCCCGAACTTCGGCTACTGGAGGGTCCGGTTTTCGCTCCTGTTTCGCGGCCGGATGCCGGTCACGCGCGACCTGCCCTACAGCTGGTACGACACGCCGAACATCCATTTCTGCACGATCCGGGATTTCGTGGCGCTTTGCCAGGAGGTGGGCGCGACTGTCGAGAGCGCCATGGCACTCGATCGCGACGGCCATCCGATCGGTGTCTCGATGCCCTGGTGGTTCTGGAATCTGTTCGGCCAGCAGGCCGTGTTCGTGCTGAAGCGTTAGCTTCGTCAGGCTGCCCGGCGGGATGGCTGGACTGCGCCGTCCACCTCCAGGAAGCACTCGTGCAGGAGGTCGAGGTCGACCGGGACGATCTGGCTCAGCTTCACGTCGAGTTCGTCGAGACAGTAGCCCCCGGCGACGAGTTCGCGCACCAGCTGGCGCAGCAGCGTCGGGTCGTCCAGTCGCGTGATTTCGTTCGTCTTCGCCATGCCCCACCCCCGTCGGATGATGCCGGGACTGTGCGCCTTCACGGTAAATTCCCGGTTAAGGTCGGCCCTCTGGCAGCCCCCTGCGGCGCGAGAACCGGAACGAAGACGCGGCGCGAAGCGCGCTGCGCGACCGGCAGGCCCTGGTAGAGCCGCTTCTGTGCCTCCACGATCAGGACGCCGCAGAACATTGGCCAGAAGCGCCGTCCGGTGCGCTCGATGATCTGGTGAGCCCGCAGCACCCAGCGGCTGCGCGACGGCGGAAACAGAAGCGCCTCCGCCCAGGAGGCCGGCGTGAAGTTGGTCTCCCGCAGCAACGAGAGCAGCTGGCCCCGTGACCAGGGGCGTCCGGTGCCGAAAGGTGTATGCTCGAAGCGGGCCCAGACGCCACGGCGGTTGGGCACCACGATGATCAGCCGCCCGCCCGGTGCCAGCACCCGCCAGATTTCCATCAGTGTCTCGCGCGGGTTTTCGGCATGCTCGAGCGCGTGTACCAGAAGCATGCGGTCGATGGAGGAATCGAACAGCGGCAACTCCTCGTCGAAGACGAGCGCGGTTGCCGACGGGCCGTGCGGCGGCCAGTTAATCGCTCCCTGGGCTGCGGGCATGAAGGAGAAGACCCGCTCCGCCTCGGTGCCGAAACGATCGAGCCACGGCAAGGTGTAGCCGAGGCCGACCAGACGCTCGTTCGGCAGCGTCGACCAGATGCTGGACAGCGCCATGGCGATCGACCGCTCCGCCAGCCGACCGAGGGTCGTCGAGTAGAAGGCGCGGAGATCGACGATGTCGGTGTGCATGGCGCGCACGCTAGTCGTACCGCCGCGACATCGCAAGGAAAGGGTGGCGAAGCCCTGCGCGGCGCCCTATCGTGTCTGCGCAGCACGAATGAGGTAGGGAATGACCCTGGAAATCGAACAGTTCATGTGCCGGAGCGACAATTTCGGCGTGCTCGCGCGCGATCCGTCGACCGGCGAGACTGCCATCATCGATGCGCCGGAGGTCGGCCCCATTCTTGCGGCCATCGAGCGGACCGGCTGGACACCGACGGTCATCCTGACGACCCACCACCACCCGGACCACGTCGAGGGCAACCTGGCGCTCAAGGAGAAGTTCGGGCTGACGATCATCGGCCCCGAATCGGAAGCGGCCCGCATTCCCGGCATCGATCGCACGGTTCGGGACGGCGAGACATTCCGGTTCGGCAGCGGGACGGTCGGAGTCATCGAGACTCCAGGCCATACGGCTGGTCATGTCTGCTATAATTTTGCGGACTCCCACGTCGCGTTCACCGGCGACACGCTGTTCTCGCTCGGCTGCGGGCGCCTGTTCGAGCGAAAGGCACCGGACATGTTCGCCTCGCTGAAGAAGCTCACGGCACTGCCACTGGAGACGATCGTCTATTGCGGCCACGAATACACGCAGTCGAATGCGCGCTTCGCGCTCGGCATCGATCCCACCAATTCCGCGCTGAAGACACGCGCGGCAGAGGTCGACCGGCTCCGGGCGCTTGGCCTGCCGACCTTGCCGACGACGTTGATGCAGGAGATGGCCACGAACCCCTTCCTGCGGGCGCACGACCCGGTCATACGCCGCAACCTCGGGATGGAAGCAGCAACCGACGAGGCTGTTTTCGCCGAGATCCGCAAGCGCAAGGACATCGCATGAGCGGCCGCGGCAGCGAGGCGGGTCGGATCATCGAGGCGCTCGGCCTACAGCCGCATCCCGAAGGCGGATGGTACGCGGAGACGTTTCGCGATTCGGCGGGCGGGCCGCGCGGACACTCGACCGCGATCTATTTCCTGCTGGAGCGCGGACAGGTTTCCCACTGGCATCTGGTGAAGGATGCCGTCGAGGTCTGGCACTACCATGCTGGCGCACCGCTCGAACTGTCGATCTCGGTCGACGGCGCCAACGTCGAGCGGATGACGCTCGGCCCGGACATCCTGTCCGGCCAGCGACCGCAGGGCATCGTCCCGGCCGCCGTCTGGCAGTCGGCACGGAGCCTCGGCGACTGGACGCTCGTGGGATGTACCGTCGCCCCCGGCTTCGACTTCGCTTCGTTCCAACTGGCACCGCCCGGTTGGGCGCCCCGGCGGTAGCCGCCGTCGGGAGATCAGGCGGCCCCCCGCCGGTGGCTCGTCAGTGACGGAGGGCGCTCGCCGCTGCTCGGAAAAGCGAACCCCGAAACTTCACAGGATCCGAGCACAATCACGGTCCGCCAGGAACTCAGATGGGCCCCGAATGACGACGGACACGAAAACCTGGGCTGGAGCGGGGGACCAGGGGACCGCCCGCGCAAGGCTCCTCAGGGCGGCGACGGGCCAGTCGCATAGCCGGCTGGACCAGGCAATCACAGACAAGCAACCTTTCCGCAACGTGGAGCGGTACGGCCGCCTTCTCTTGATGCAGCATGCATTTCACCGCTCGATCGAGCCACTCTACGACGACGCCCGCCTGAACGTGCTTCTGCCCGGGCTGAGAGAAAGACGGCGGCTCCCGATGATCCTGCTGGATATGGCGGATCTCCGTGTTCGACAGCCGGACGGTGGCCAGTATCCGGCCGTTGCGAACGCAGCGCCCGCCGATGTCGCCACCGCGCTCGGCTGGCTCTACGTGGCGGAAGGATCCAACCTCGGCGCAGCGGTGCTGCTCAAGGAGGCGGCGAAGCTGGGCCTCTCGGAAAGGTTCGGCGCGCGGCATCTGGCCGACACCGCTGACGGTCGCGGCCGACACTGGCGGATCTTCACGACCGCACTCGACGCGGTACATCTCACCGACGGTGAAGAGGCTCTCGTGATCGCGGGTGCGCAGGCGGCCTTCGAGCGGGTGCACGGTCTCGTGATGGACATGTTCGCGTGACACTGCGGCGCACGGTCCGCGCTGCCAAAGGTTGCGCCTCACCGGTCGAGGAGAAACCCCAGCGTGATCGCTGCCTGGGCGGCATAGTAGAGCACCCAGACGGCAGGCGCGACGACGGACTGGCGCGGTGACTCCGCCGGGATGAGGAAGCGGCCGGCGGCGAGGACGGCGTCGGAGGCCATGAAGAGGAGCGCGCCCGCGATCACCGCGACGGACGAGAGCGTGGCGGCGGCGAGCCCCATGGCCAGGATGGCAGCGACGTAGACACCGACCGGGAGGACGAGTTCGCGGGGCAGCGCCGGCCGGAGCCGAAGGTATGTGCCGATCGCGAAGGCCGCGATCGTCGCCGCCAGGACGAGGCGCAGCGGCTCGTCCGCGAAGGCGTCGAGACCGCTTCCGGCCATGCCGAACAGGACGACGTAGACGAGATGCGCGACCAGGAAGGCGGCGAGGCCGGCAAGGAAGGCCCGATCGCCGTCCTCCGCCAGGAAGAGGTCGCCGAGCGCGGACAGAAACAGCGCGGCCGCCAGCAGCGCCGGGCCCTCCGCGACCAGCACCAGAACGCCGAGGAGCGCGACCGACGCGGTCTTCACCGTCGTCCGCCTGAACGAGGGCGGGCGCCTCGCCATCGCGAGATAGAGCGCGGCCGCGATCGCCGACAGCACGAGCGTGCCGTTCTGGGTCGCCTCGATGCCGCCCGGGAACGGCATCATTCGGCGGACGCCTTCGGACGCGACAGGATCATGTTCTTGGCAGCGAGCGCGGCACCGGCCGTGATCAGCAGACAGGCCGCCAGGATGGACAGCGTCGGCTCGGCGAAGCCGAAGACGATCAGCACCAGCGTCGAAAGCAGCGGCGCCGCGTAGCTTGCGGCTCCGAGCACCTGGATGTTGCCGCGCTTGACGCCGTGGTCCCATGCGTAAAAGGCGGCACCGACCGGCAGAAGGCCGAGGCCGATCACCGCGAGCCACTCGCCCGCGCCTTGCGGCCAGACCGTCTCCTCCATCGCCAGATGACAGAGAAGCGACAGAACCGCCGTCGCGGCGCAGAACCAGGTGACCGTGCGGGTCGGGACAGACTGGAAGCGGCGCGACAGCAGCGAGTAGGACGACCACAGCAGCGCGCAGACGCCGGCCATGCCATAGCCATAGGCGTAGCGCACGTCGAATTCGAAGCCGCCGCCCCGGCTGACGATCAGTGCCGTGCCGGCAAGGCCCATCAGGGCGCCCGCCAGATGGTGCCAGCCCAGCCTCTCCCCCGGCATCAGCGCCGATCCGAGCACGATCAGGAGGGGCCAGAGATAGGCGATCAGGCTCGCCTCCACCGCGGGCGCGTTGCGGAGCGCCGTGAAGTAGAAGAAGTGGTAGCCGAAGAGGCCGCCGATCCCGACCAACCAGACGACCGGTGGTATCGATACGCGCTCGACGGGCGTCGCCGACAGGCCGCGAGCGGCGAAGCCGACCGCCGCACCGATGGCGAAGGTCATGGCCGAGAGCTGGAAGGGGGGCACAGCACCCGAGGCGTCGGTGAAGAGCGCGAGCAGCGCCCACATCATCACCGCCGAAAAGCCGATCAACGTCGCCCGCGCCATTCCCGCCGCTCCCCGCCGGAAGCAAGCGTCGCTTCCGGCTGCTACTTCACCATCTCGAAACGGACTGCCTGGACCTTGATCGTTCCGACCTGGGTGCCGACCGTCGCCTCGACGGGGGCGTATACACCCGAGGTGCCGACCTGCGCAAAGGCGATCGCGATGTCCGAGGTCCTGCGCATGTAGGCGATCGACTTGTTGTTGCTGCGGTAGCCGGCGACCGGTTCGAACCGCACCGTGCATTTCACCGTTTCGCCCTTGTAGCCGGAGACGGAGGCCGTGCCGAAACCGGCCGGCGCGAGGTGAAGATCCGCGCGCAGGGCGCCGTCGAAGACGCGGATCGTGCGGTTGCAGACCTCGGCGGGCGAGGCGGCGCGGACCAGCGCGGCCGAGATCGGATCGACGACGCCCGCCAGGTGCTTCTGCTCGACCTTGATCCAGTCCTTGCGGTTGGTACGCACGGGCGGCGTGTTGTCGGCGCGCACCACCGTTCCGTCGGCAAAGGCGATGGTGGTCTTCTTTTTCTTGTCGCCCGAGGTGTAGTCGACGTCATAGCTGCGCGGAAGCGGACCGTCCGTTCCGAGGCGTCCGCTCGCCCGCGCATTGGCGCGAGTGTCGTCGAAGACCTTGGCGACACCCGAACTCGACAGCCGGCCGCTGATCTCGAAGCCGTCCCTGGCGATCCGGCTCTCGAAGGTGGAGCGCGCGAGCACGATGCCGTAGAGCGACGTCGCGTATTCTGACCGAAAGGAGGTGCTCTCTGCCGCCGGGGCCGCTGCCGGCACGATCGAGGCGGCGAGAATGACCGCGATGCGCAGGGGATTGGATAGGCGTTGCACTGTCTGGTCCTCGCATGAAGCCGGTCGGCGGCTCGGTGCCGAAACCGATCATGTGGCGGAAAGTTTCGGCCGATCTGTGGCAGCGGCATTCCGGCACGGATCGAGACGCCGGAGTCGTTTGCGCGGGCGCTGCGCTTGACGATCGGTCCGTTTCCCACTAAGGAACCCCGACTTTTTCCCACGAGGCCGCCTGACAAAGCCCGCGCGCCATACGGTCTGGTGCGGGTCGGTCGATTGGTCCGACGAGAACCGAAGGTAGAGAACCATGTCCCGCGCTTGCGAACTGACCGCCAAGGCCGTCCTGTACGGCAACAATGTGAGCCACGCCAACAACAAGACGCGTCGCCGCTTCCTGCCCAACCTCGTCAACGTGACGCTGATGTCGGAGGCGCTCAACCAGAGCGTCCGCCTTCGCGTCTCCGCGAACGCGCTGCGCTCGGTCGAGCATCGCGGCGGGCTCGATGCCTTCCTGCTCAAGGCCGACGTGGCCGAGCTGTCGCAGCGTGCGCGTCTCCTGAAGAAGCAGATCACCAAGAAGCTGGCCGACCAGCCGGCCGCCTGATCCGCGTTCGGCCTTCGTCCGGACATCATCGCAAGGCGGGCTTACGGCCCGCCTTTCTGGTTCCATCACCCAGGATAAAAAAATGACCAGCAGCCTGCGCGTCCTGCCGTTCGTCGCGGCCATGGCGATCATCGTCGCCTTGTCGAACGTCCTCGTCCAGTATCCCTTCGAGCATCTCGGACTGGGCGAACTCCTCACCTGGGGCGCCTTCACCTATCCGGCAGCCTTCCTCGTCAACGACCTGACCAACCGCCGCTTCGGCGCAAGCGCCGCGCGCCGGGTGGTCCTGGCGGGTTTCGTCATCGCCGTGGCGCTGTCGGTCTGGCTCGCCACGCCGCGCATAGCGATCGCCTCCGGCTCGGCCTTCCTCGCAGCCCAGCTCCTCGACACGGCCGTGTTCGACCGTCTGCGCGGCAGGGCCTGGTGGCAGGCGCCCTTTCTCTCGACGCTGATCGGCTCCGCGCTCGACACGGTCCTCTTCTTCGGCCTCGCCTTCTCGGGAACCTTCGCCGGCATCGACGCCGCCTTCGGCATGGAGGACGGCTCGCTCGCCTTCGCGGTCCCCTTCCTCGGCGGACAGGCGCCGCTGTGGGTGTCGCTGGCGCTCGGCGATTTCGCCGTCAAGATCCTGATCGGGGTCGCCATGCTCGCGCCCTATGGGGCGCTGCTGTCGGTCCTGAAGCCGGTGCCGGCCCTTCGCTGAAACCCGCGGCGAGCGATGGGCGTGCCCTATTCTTCGTGCAGCACGAACTCCAGATACAGGTTGCGCTGCAGGATCGAGTGGTTGTCGTCGGAGATCAGCGACACCATGAGCGCGCCGTCGGCGCGGCGCCAGACGTCGAGCCCCTCCATGTTGTCGATCTGATAGGTCATGCCGGCTTCGAACAGGATCTCTCCGTCGGCCACCGCGCCCTTGCGAATGTCGGCTGACGGGATGCGACGCAGCCGCATGCCCACACCGCGCGAGATGGCGTAGCTGCGTTCGAGAAGGAGCAGGTCGCCATCCGGCAGGAAGGCACCGTCGGTGATGTCGAACTCGCCGCGGCGAGCGACCGTGAACACGCCCTGCCCCGGTCCTTCGATGATCGCGGCGAAGATGTTGCCGTTCCGGTCGAGGCTCTTTTCCGATACGACCACGCGGGCGCCGGCCAGCGCCCCGTCCTTCGGCGCATAGGCGATCGTCTCGAGGCCCCGGTTGTTGCGCATCTCCCGCGGCGGGATGACGTAGCCCAAGTCGCGGATCTGGCTCTTCATGTCCGCCGGATCCAGCCTGTATTCGGAAACCCGGTGCGCGCGCTCGAAACTCGCGGTCGCGATGCCGTCACGCACCGCCAGACCCTCGGCGTCCGTCAGCCCCTTGTCGCCGATGACCTTTCCGCGCGGCCCGACCATCTGCTGCATGGTGAAATCGGCCATGCCCGACGGCCTTCCCTCCGCATCGCGTTCAAGCCTGCCGAAGAACCAGAAGCCCGTGTCGGCGACCCCGACGATCCGTCCACCCGGATCCAGGAAGCGGAAGGCGGACAGGGCGCCGAAGTCGCGGTCGGCCGAGGCCATTTCGAGGCCGCCGACGAATTCCAGCGGTCCGAAGCGCGTCTGGGCGGAACCGATCCGGAAGGACCGGATCGGCCAGCTGCGGATCTCGACCCGCTCGACCGCGGCATCCGCTGAATGCGCCTGTACGACGCTCCAGGCCGCTGCCGCCGGGACCAGCGCGGCAGCCGTCAGGACCGCACCCAGCACCGCGCCGCGGACGCCACCGCGGCTGGACGGGACGCCCTCCGGGGCACCGCGGTCCGGAGCCAATCCGGTCAGCCCGCGCGGCGCCGCGCGCCGCCGCGCCTGCCGGGAGCGGCACGATCAGCGAAGAGCGAGGCGAGCTGCTCGGTCATGGCGCCGGCGAGTTCCTCGGCGTCCACGATGGTCACGGCGCGGCGGTAATAGCGCGTGACGTCGTGACCGATGCCGATGGCGATGAGTTCCACCGGCGAGCGTGTCTCGATCAGGTCGATCACCGCGCGCAGATGGCGCTCCAGATAGTTGCCGGGGTTAACCGAGAGCGTCGAGTCGTCGACCGGTGCGCCGTCCGAGATCATCATCAGGATCTTGCGCTGCTCGCGCCGCGCCACGAGACGATTGTGCGCCCACAGCAGCGCCTCGCCGTCGATGTTCTCCTTCAGGAGCCCCTCGCGCATCATCAGTCCGAGATTGCGCCGGGCCCGGCGCCAGGGCGCATCGGCGGACTTGTAGATGATGTGGCGCAGGTCGTTCAGGCGGCCGGGCCCAGCGGGCTTGCCCTCCTTCAGCCACTTCTCGCGCGACTGGCCACCCTTCCAGGCGCGCGTGGTGAAGCCGAGGATCTCGACGGAGACGCCGCAGCGCTCGAGCGTGCGCGCCAGGATGTCGGCGCAGGTCGCCGCGACGGTGATCGGACGGCCACGCATCGAGCCCGAATTGTCGAGCAGCAGGGTGACGACCGTATCGCGAAAGTCGGTGTCGCGTTCCTGCTTGAAGGAGAGCGGCTGCATGGGGTCGATGACCACGCGCACGAGCCGCGCCGGATCGAGATAGCCTTCTTCAAGATCGAAGTCCCAGGAGCGGTTCTGCTGCGCCATCAGGCGCCGCTGCAGCCGGTTGGCGAGCCGGCCGACGACGCCCTGCAGGTTCGCGAGCTGCTTGTCGAGGAAGGCGCGCAGGCGGTCGAGTTCCTCCTCGTCGCAGAGTTCCTCGGCGCCCACCATCTCGTCGAAGGCGGTCGTGAAGACCTTGTAGTCGAAATCGGGCGGCAGGTTCGTATAGGGGAAATCCGGGCGCTTGGCCTCGCCCGGCGTCTCGGCGTCGACGTCCTCGTCATCGGAGACCTCGTCGGCGTCGGCATCGCTGGATTCGCTTTCGCCGGCGTCCTGGTCCTCGCTCGAATCGTCTGACTCGTCGGATTCGGCCTGCTCGCCGCCCTGGTCCTGCTCACCGCCGTCGTCGCTGTCCTCCTCGCCCTCCGGCTGGTCCTCGCTCTCTTCGGCCTCCTCGGACTGCTCCTCCTCGCCGAGTTCCTCGGCCATGTCCATGGACGCGAGCATGTTGCGCACGACCCGGGCAAAGGCATTCTGGTCGTCGAGCTTGCCGGTCAGGCCCTCGATGTCGGCGCCGGCCTTGTCCTCGATCCAGTCGCGCCAGAGATCGACCATGCGCTCGCCGCTCTTCGGCGCCTTGCGACCGGTCAGGCGCTCGCGCACGACCATGGCGACCGCTTCCTCGAGCGGCGCATCGGCCTGCTCGGTGACGCCGGCGAGGTTCGCCTTCTGGTACTTGTCCTCCAGCATGGAGGCGAGATTGTCGGCCACACCGGCCATGCGGTTGGCGCCGATGGCCTCGACGCGTGCCTGTTCGACGGCATCGAAGATCGCGCGGGCCTGCTTGCCCTCGGGCGCGAGCCGGGTATGGATCGAACTGTCGTGGCAGGCGCGGCGCAATGCCATGGAATCGCCGAGGCCGCGCGTGACGGAAACCTCCGCCTTCGTCGGCCGCTTGCCAAGTTCCGGCAGGCGTGCGCGGTTGCCGGCGAGCGCCGGCTTGTCCTTGGCGAAGGAAACTTCGAGGTCGTTCTCGCCCGCGATGGCGCGCATGGTGACGGTCATGGCGCGCTTGAAGGCTTCGCCCTCCCCGCCCGTCTTCGGCTTGCCGCCGCGCTGGTTGTCGCCCGGAGATGCCATTGTCTACTCGGCTGCCAGAGGATTGCGGCTCGCCGGCGCGGGAATGGGGTCGCCATCGGCCGCCGCCGCAGATGCCCACTCCCACGCGGCCAGGCGGACGTCCTCGATCGCTTCCATTTCGGTTTCACCGTCACCGGTGCAGCCTGGAAGTCGGGGGATGACGGCCAGCCAACCGCCGCCCTCGGAGGCGTGGAGCGGACGCAGGTTGACCTCGTAGCCGCCAGGATCGAAGAGCGATCCGTCGGAAACGAGTATCTTCGCTCTCTCGATCATCATCTGCCTATCTCGTCGAGGAACTTGACCAGCAACGCAATGTAGACCGGCTTGATGGGACGCCGTGCCGGAATCGTCAGGCGTCGGCCGCCATGGGGATCTCCTACCTTGAAGTGTGACCCGCCAGACGGCTTCATGCAAGCGACGCCAGCTTCCGCGCAGGCCCGTTCGACATCGGCGATCTGCCAGTCCGCCCTCGGGTCGGAACGCATCCGCTCGATCGTCTTACCCATAGAAGCGGTTCCGTGGCTGCACCTCAGCCCAGAACCACGTTCGCCGCGCTCTCCTTCAATTCCTCACCGAAGACGCGCTGGTAGAACTCGGCCACGAGGGCGCGCTCGAGCTCGTCGCACTTGTTGAGGAAGGTGAGGCGGAAGGCATGGCCGACGTCGCCGAAGATCTCGGCGTTCTCGGCCCAGGTGATGACCGTGCGCGGGCTCATCACGGTGGCGAGGTCGCCGTTGACGAAGGCCGAACGGGTCATGTCGGCGACGCGCACCATGCGGTCGACGACGACGCGGCCCTTGTCGTTGCGGTAATGCTTGGCCTTCGCCAGCACGATGTCGACTTCCTTGTCGTGCGGAAGGTAGTTCAGCGTGGTGACGATGGACCAGCGGTCCATCTGCGCCTGGTTGATCTGCTGGGTGCCGTGGTAGAGGCCGGTCGTGTCGCCGAGGCCGACCGTGTTGGCGGTGGCGAACAGGCGGAAGGCGGGATGCGGCCGGATGACGCGGCTCTGGTCGAGCAGCGTCAGACGGCCGGCGGATTCAAGCACGCGCTGGATCACGAACATCACGTCCGGGCGACCGGCATCGTATTCGTCGAAGCAAAGCGCGACGTTGTGCTGGTAGGCCCAGGGCAGGATGCCGTCGCGGAACTCCGTGACCTGCTTGCCCTCCTTCAGCACGATCGCATCCTTGCCGACGAGGTCGATGCGGCTGACGTGGCTGTCGAGGTTGACGCGCACCATCGGCCAGTTCAGCCGCGCCGCGACCTGCTCGATGTGGGTGGACTTGCCGGTGCCGTGGTAGCCGGAGATCATCACCCGTCGGTTGAAGGCAAAGCCGGCCAGGATGGCGAGCGTGGTGTCGCGATCGAAGAGATAGTCCGGGTCGACGTCCGGAACGTGCGGGTCGCTGGCGGAGTAGGCCGGCACGATCATGCGCGACTCGAAGCCGAAGACGTCCTTCACCGACACCGTGGTGTCGGGCAGGTTGGAGATGTCGCGATCGATCTTGTTCATCATGCCTCCAGCGCCGGGCCGTTCGGGCCGCCGCCATTCGTCCAGTCACAGCTTTTCGGGGGCAGTCCTTAGCAGACGCGGCGCTCAACAAAAACCCGATTGTTTGAGCACACGGTAGGCCTGGAGCACGTCGCGGAACCGGTCTTCCGAACCCCGGTCGCCGCCATTCGCATCGGGATGGTGGCGCTTCACCAGTTCCTTATAGCGCGCCTTTATGTCCGCGCCAGTCGCTTTCTCGTCCAGGCCCAGCGTTTCCAGCGCCTTGGCCTCCAGCGGACGGGCCTTGCGCTGCGGCTGCTGACGCGGCTTGTCGTCGCCGAACAGGTTGAACGGATCACGGACGCGGCTGTAGTAGCCTGCCCGGCCCGAGCGCTTCGACGCGATGTCCGGGCTCGATCGGGCCGACCCGTTGATGCCCAACACCCATGTGGGGCGGTGCCCCGTCAACGCCTCTTTCTGGAAGCGGGCGATGTCGGTGTCGGCGAGGCCGGAGAAGTAGTTGTAGCCCTTGTTGTAGGCCCGCACGTGGTCGATGCAGAAGCGGAAGTACTCGCCTTCCTTCATGCGCCCGACCGGCGCCCGGTGCAGCCCCGGCTCGGCGCAGCCGTCCCACTGGCAGCGCGGCGCGCGCGACTTCGCCTCCGCTTCCGGGTCGGGGCGGACGCGAATCCGGTCGAAGATCTTCGAGTTGGCGTTCATCGTGCAGCGATTATGGGTGCTTCGCACCGCGATACAAGAATTGACATTTGGGGAAGGATGTCCCTAACCCCTGATTTGCATGACCTTTGGCGTCGGAGCGGCGCATATGGTGGGAGAATGCGCGCATGTCCATCCAGTCCCGTATCGAAGTCAAGCTGCGCCAGCGTTTCGCGCCGGAGCGACTCGAAGTCGTCAACGAGAGCCATCTTCATGCCGGCCATCATCATTCCGGCTCGGGCCATCACGGCGCCTTCGACGGCGAAGGCGAGACGCACTTCCGTGTCCGCATCGTCGCACCGGCCTTCGCCGGGCTGAGCCGCGTCGACCGGCACCGCGCCATCAACGAACTCCTGGCCGAGGAACTGGCCGGCAGCGTCCACGCCCTGGCGCTGGAGCCCGCCGCGCCGGGCGAGAAGACGCGCTGGTGACGGACTGCCCGTCGCGTTCCCGGCTTGCCGGAAGCGCCCGTCCTATCCGACGTCCAGAGGCTTGATCCGCAGCTTTACGATGCGGTTCTTGTTGCGCTTCATGACGATGAAGCGCTTGCCATGGAAGGTGAAGGCCTGCTTCTCCTCGGGGATCATCTGCGCCTCGTGGATGACGAGCCCCGCGATCGTGGTGGCCTCGTCGTCGGGAAGGGTCCAGTCGAGCGCGCGGTTCAGGTCGCGGATCGGCACGCCGCCGTCGACGACGATCGATCCGTCTGCCTCCTGCTTGACGCCCTGGATGTCGACGTCGTGCTCGTCGGCGATCTCGCCCACGATCTCCTCGATGATGTCCTCCAGAGTGACGAGGCCTTCGACTTCGCCATACTCGTCCACCACGATGGCGAAATGCGCCTTGCGCCTCAGGAAGGCGTTCAGCTGGTCGCGCAGGGTGGTCGTGTCCGGCACGAACCAGGGTTTCGTCGCCACCTTCATGATGTCGACCTGCGCGGGGTCGTTGCCCACCTCGTGCAGCGCCCGCAGCAGGTCCTTGGCGTGCACGACGCCGACGATGTTGTCGGTCTCGTCGCGATAGAGCGGCATGCGGGTGTAGGGGCTCTGCAGGATCTCGCGCACGACGACGTCGGGAGCATCGCCGGCATTGACGAGCTTCATCGCCGTGCGGTGGATCATGATGTCGGAGACTTCGAGCTCGGCCAGGTCGAGCAGGCCGCCGACCCGATCCCGGTCCTGCTTCACGAAGGCGCCTTCGCGGTGCAGGACCTCGACCGCGCCCCGGATCTCCTCATGCGCCGAAACCATGTTCGCATCGCTCGACAGGTTGACGCCGAAGAGGTGGAGGATACCGCGGACGATGAAGTTGGCGGCGCCGGAGATCGGCCCGAACACGAAGACGACCACCCGTGCGAACGGCGACACGAAGAGGGCGAACTGCTCGGGTCGGAACAGAGCGAGCGACTTCGGCAGGATCTCCGAGAAAATCACCAGCAGAACCGTCATGCCGATCGTGGCGTAGACGACGCCGCTGTCGCCGAAGATCGACAGGAGCACGCTGGTCGCGAGCGACGAGGCGAGGATGTTGACGAGATTGTTGCCGATCAGCAGCGCGCCGACGAGGCGGTCCTTGCGCTCGATCAGGCGCTCCACCACCGAGGCGCGCTTGTCGCCGCCCGCTGCAATGGAATGGAGCCTTGCCCGCGAGGCCGCCGTCATGCCGGTTTCGGTTCCGGAGAAGAGGAACGAGAAACAGATCAGGATCAGGATGATCCCGGCGATCACCCACAATTCGGTCGTCATCCGGGATGGTTCTCCTCGATGAAGGACAGGACTTCCGACGCCGGTACGTCCTTCGCGATGAAGGACCTGCCGACGCCATGCGTCAGGATGAAGGTGAGCGCGCCGCGCGAGACCTTCTTGTCCTGTGCGATATAGGCCAGAAGACGCGCGGCGTCAGGGAGCGTGCCCGGAATGTCGCCCATCCGGGTCGGAAGGCCGACCGCCTTCAGATGCGCCTCGACACGCGCCGCGTCGTCCGGACTGCACTGGTTGAGCCGGGCCGAGAAGCGATGCGCCAGCACCATGCCGATCGCCACGCCCTCGCCGTGGACCAGCCGGGCGCCGTCATAAGCTACGGCCGATTCCAAAGCGTGGCCGAAGGTGTGGCCGAGGTTGAGCAGGGCGCGGTCGCCGGTCTCGAATTCGTCGCGAGCCACGATCGCGGCCTTCGAGCGGCACGACTCCGCGATGGCGTGCGTCCGCGCCGCGCCGCCCGCGAACACGTCCCGCCAGTTCGCCTCGAGCCAGGCGAAGAAGTCGGGCCGGTCGATCAGGCCGTACTTCGCCACCTCGGCATAGCCTGCACGGAACTCGCGCAGCGGCAGCGTGTCGAGGACGTCGGTGTCGGCGAGCACGAGGCCGGGCTGGTGGAACAGGCCGACCAGGTTCTTGCCGTGGCCGGTGTTGATCCCGGTCTTGCCACCGACCGAGGAATCGACCTGCGCCAGAAGAGAGGTCGGCACCTGCACGAAGCGCATACCGCGCCGCACGATGCCGGCGGCGAAACCGGTCAGGTCTCCGACCACCCCGCCGCCGAGCGCCACGACCACGTCCCGACGCTCCAGCCGGGCGCCGAGCACGGCATCGACGACCCGCTCCAGGTGCTCGAAGCTCTTGGTGCGTTCCCCCGCTGGCAGCACGACCGGCGTCGTCGCGATGCCTGCCGCCGCGAGACTTGCCTCGAAGGCCGGCAGGTGGATGGCTGCCACGTTATCGTCCGTCACGACCGCCGCGCGCACGCCCGGCATCCTGGCTGCGATTTCCGCACCGGCGCGGGCGAGCAGTCCACCGCCGATCAGGATGTCGTAGGCGCGGTCGCCGAGGCCGACATCCACCCGCACCGGTTCGTCAGTTGCTGGCACGTCCATCCCCGAGGTTCTTTCCCGATTCCTGCGCGTCGAGCCAGCGATCCAGGGCCTGAACCGCTTCCGACGCAATGATCTCCTTGGTCTCGTCGCGCGTCACAACCGTGACGTCGGCCAGCGCATAGACCGGATACCGCTCGCGCATGAGGCGCTGCATGACACCACGGGGATCGTCGTTCTTGAGCAGCGGGCGGTTCCTGTTCTTGACGACCCGCTGCATCAGGATGTCGATGTCGGCCTTCAGCCAGATCGACACGCCATGCGCGGCGACGGCACGGCGGGTCTCCTCGCTCATGAAGGCGCCGCCGCCGGTGGAGATGACCCGCTCTCCCTCCTCCAGCAGTCGGGTGATCACCCGGCGTTCGAGGGCGCGGAACTCGGGCTCGCCGTAGCGTTCGAAGAGGTCGGGAATCGTCATGCGCGAGACGGTCTCGATCTCCTGGTCGCTGTCCACGAAGGGCAGGTCGAGCATCTGTGCGACCCGGCGGCCAATCGCGGTTTTCCCGGCACCCATCAACCCGACGAAGACGATGGCGCGCCCTGCGAGCTTGTCGCGCAGCGTCCGTTCGTCGACCTGGGTCAAGGCGTTCATCGATGTCTTCCCTCGGCGAGCCGTATGCGCATGAAAAGGCGCGGCGCGTCAAGCAATCGCCATGGTCCGGGTGGACGTTGGCGGTCGCGGCGGCCTGCCCGACGGACCGTCGCGGGGTTGAAGTCGCCTCTTTGGCGACGCATAAGGACGCTGGCGGACGACCCCGAGGAAACTGCAGGACAAATGCCCACGCTTTTCCGTCTCCTGACGACGATCGCCATCCTCGCCGGCATCGTCTACGGCGCGATGTTCGCGCTCGTCGCCTTCGTGGAGCCGCGAACGGGTGAGATGACGGTGCGCATTCCCGCCGAGAAGCTCAACCCCCGCAACTGATCCGCAACGGCATGAACACCGCGTCCGCGATCGAGGCCTTCCTGGAGATGATGAGCGCGGAGCGCGGCGCGAGCCGCAACACGCTCGAGGCCTATCGCCGCGACCTCGAGGACGCGCATCGTTCCCTCGCGGGCAAGGCCGGGCTCGCCGACGCGGACTCAGCCGACCTCGCATGGCTGATGGAACGCATCGCAGCCGAAGGTTTCGCAGCGACCACGCAGGCGCGCAAGCTCTCGGCGCTGCGGCAGTTCTTCCGATTCCTCTACGCCGAGGGTCTGCGCGGCGACGACCCGACCGGAACGGCCGAGAGCCCGAAGAAGCCGCGGAGCCTGCCCGGCGTGCTGTCGGAGGCCGAGACCGGCCGGCTGCTCGACCGCGCTGCGGTCGAGGCCTCCGCCCCCCCGCCCGGCCTCTCGCGGGAAGCGGCCGTGCGCCTCCACGCGCTGGTGGAGGTGCTTTATGCCACCGGGTTGCGCGTCTCGGAACTCGTCGGCCTGCCGGTCTCGGTGGCGCTGCGCGACGAGCGCTTCTTCGTGGTGCGCGGCAAGGGGAACAAGGAGCGCATGGTGCCGCTCTCGGGCAAGGCGCGCGAGGCGATGGGCGCCTGGCTGGCGGTGCGGTCGACCGACGCGGCATGCGCGGACAGCCCCTTCCTCTTCCCGGCGCGTTCGGATACCGGGTTTCTGCCCCGCCAGGTGTTCGCGCGCGACCTGAAAGCGCTCGCCGTGCGGGCCGGCCTTCCCGCCTCGGCGGTCTCGCCGCATGTGCTCCGGCACGCCTTCGCGAGCCACCTGCTTCAGAACGGCGCGGACCTGCGTGCGGTGCAGATGCTGCTCGGACATTCGGACATCTCGACGACGCAGATCTATACCCACGTGCTGGAGGAGCGGCTGATGAAGCTGGTCAACGAACATCATCCGCTTGCCGACTAGGCGCTGGATCGATATGGGAGAGCAACTTTTCAGCGCCGAAGGGCGTTCAAAGAGCAGTTCCGCACCCGAAACGACGCCTCTCGCGCGTCCCCCCGGCACAGCAGCGAATGTACAACTATCTCGAATTCGAAAAGCCCGTCGCTGACCTGGAAGGCAAGATCCTGGAGCTGAAGACGCTCTCGGAAGGCGGCGAGGCAGTCGACGTCGCCGAGGAGATCGCGCGGCTCGAGAAGCGATCCGGCGAGGCGTTGCGCGAGATATACAGGCAACTCCAGCCCTGGCAGAAGGCGCAGGTCGCGCGCCATCCCGATCGGCCGCACTGCCTCGACTATGTCGGGCGCCTGTTCACCGACTTCACCCCTCTGGCCGGTGACCGCCTCTACGGAGAGGACAACGCCATCATCGGCGGCTTCGCCCGATTCCGCGGTGAGCCGGTGGCCATTCTCGGCCAGGAAAAGGGCGCCGACACCAAGACCCGCCTGAAGCACAATTTCGGGATGGCGCGGCCCGAAGGCTATCGCAAGGCCGTGCGCATCATGGAACTCGCGGACCGCTTCGGCGTGCGCCTGGTGACACTGGTCGACACGGCAGGCGCCTATCCCGGCATCGGCGCGGAAGAGCGCGGCCAGGCCGAGGCCATCGCGCGCTCGACCTCCGTGTCGCTGGGCCTCAAGGTGCCCGTCGTCTCCGTCATCATCGGCGAGGGCGGCTCCGGCGGAGCCATCGCGATCGCCACCGCGAACAAGGTCTACATGCTGGAGCACGCGATCTATTCGGTGATCTCGCCGGAGGGTGCGGCCTCGATCCTGTGGCGCGATCCCACCCGCGCCCGCGACGCCGCGACGTCGATGAAGATCACGGCGAAGGACCTGCTGGAGATGAAGGTCATCGACGGCATCATCCCGGAGCCGCCGGGCGGGGCGCATCGCGGTGCGGAAGCAGCCATCGACGCCGCGGGCGACCAGATCGCCGCCGCGTTCGCGGACCTCGCCGCCCAGAACGTGGATTGCCGCGAGCACCGGCGCGAGAAGTTCCTGGCGATCGGCCGCGGCCTCTGAAAGCCCTGCGGCCGCCCGGCATTTCCGCGCCCGGGATCGCCGCCGACCGCACGCGGCGGCCTTGGCCTCCGCGACGGAGTTCGAGCCGCGCGCCACGCCCGCCACACTGTCGCCACGGCTTGCCCGCAATGAACTTGTGGTGAAAACGGGAGCACCTGCCTTGCGGTAAGGGATTGGCAAGGTTAACGCCCGTAGAGGTTTTCCGGTGTGATCGCGCGACGGCCTTCCTGGCGCCGCGCTCCGGACAGGATCCAGTTGCTTGACGATGCTTTCGAAATTCACCCGGATCGGTCTTCTCGCGGCGACGGTCGCGCTGGCGGGCTGCACGGAATCGGCGCTCGAATCGGCCGTGGGCGCCAAGGCCAGCAAGCAGCTTCCCGAGCGCATCGTCACGCAGATGAAGGCCAAGGGCATGCCGAAGTCCTCGCCGGTCATGGCGCGGGTCTTCAAGGAGGAGGGTAAGCTCGAGATCTGGAAGCAGAAGTCGAATGGCCGCTACGACCTCATCGCCTCCTACGACATCTGCAAGTGGTCCGGCCAGCTCGGCCCCAAATTCATCGAGGGCGACCGTCAGGCGCCGGAAGGCTTCTACACCGTCGGACCGGGCCAGTTGAACCCGCGCTCCAGCTATCACCTCGCCTTCAACATGGGCTATCCCAACGCCTACGACCGGGCGCACGGCCGCACCGGCTCGAACCTGATGGTGCATGGCGGCTGCTCGTCGTCTGGCTGCTATTCCATGACCGACGCACAGGTGGAGGAGATCTATGCCTTCGCGCGCGACGCCTTCGCCGGCGGGCAGCGCGAATTCCAGATCCAAGCCTTCCCCTTCCGCATGACGCCCGAGAACATGGCGCGCTACCGCAACGACCCGAACTACGCCTTCTGGTCGATGCTGAAGGAAGGCTACGATCACTTCGAGATCACCAAGGTGCCGCCGAAGGTGGACGTCTGCGAGAAGCGTTACGTCTTCAACCAGGTGCCGGAGGGCAGCGCCACCTTCTCCCCGACCGGCAAGTGCCCGCCGATGTCGCAGCCCGAGACCCTGATCTCGGCCTACCAGTCACAGAAGACGAGCTTCGACGCCGCCATCGCGACCTATTCCGACAAGACGCTGCCGGCGCCGCGCGATTCCATCGCCGGCATCGCCGAGGCGAAGCTCGTCGCCGACTGGACCAAGCGCCGCTCCCGCGGCGAGCGCGTGCCCCTGGAGCCGCCGGCGATGCTCGGCGACGGCGCCATCGTCGCCTCCACCGAGCGCATGGGCCGGATCGATTCGCCAGCTGGAAGACGCCAGGCGGCGCTCGATGCCGCCGCGGCCGAGAAGAAGCGGCTGGAGGAGGAGAAGGCAGCAGCGGCGGCTCAGGCGCGCGCAGAGAAGGAAGCCGCCAGGATCGCAGCCGCCCAGGCGAAAGAGCAGGCCGAACAGGCCGCAGCCGCGCCGGTGGCCGCCGCGACGGCTCCGGCCGTCGCCGTCGAGGAGAGCAATGCCGGCGGCGGGTTGTTCGGTGCGGTCCGCAAGCGCGCCGGCGCCATCGGCAACCTGTTCGGCGGTTGACGGGTCCGTGGGCGACGAGGCCCTCGATACGCAGGAGACCCGAGCCGAAGCCGGGCCCCTCGCCTCGCCCGCGGTACTGGACGATGCTGAAGCCCTGCGCGCCGACGTCTACGACCTGCGCGGCCTGAACTGCCCGCTGCCGGTTCTGAAGACCCGCCGCAGGCTCGCCGCGCTGCCGGCCGGCAGTCGCCTCTGGATCGAGACCACCGATCCACTGGCCGTCATCGACATTCCCGCCTTCTGCAACGACGCCGGGCACCGGCTTTTGGCCAGCGAAAGCGTGCCGGGCGGGCATCGGTTCCTGATAGCACGGGGCGGGTGAGAACTGACGGGGACGCGGTAGCTCCCCTACTCCCCGCTCCCCTCACCCCCGCCATCCGCCGGCGATCGCCAGCGGGTTGTCTTCCAGCGCCGCCCTGTCCGGCATGTCGATTCGGGGCTGGCCCGCGAAGGCCGAAAACAGGCGTTCGACGTAGTCGGCGGGCATGTCGAAGGTGATCATGACGATGCGCACGCCGCGCGGGCCGTCGGGCCACTTCGCCAGCCGCACAGGCGGGTGCAGCACCTTCTGCACCCCATGGATCACGAGCGGTCGCTCGCGGTCTTCCAGCGTCTCGACGATGCCCTTCATGCGCAGCATCCGCTCGCCATGGGTGGAGCGCAGCAGGTCGAGGAAGTTCTCCACCGTCGAGAGCGGCAGCGGCCGGTCGAGCACCAGCGAGACGGTACGGATGCGGCCGTCGTCGTGATGATGATGGTGGTGTTCGTGATGGCCGTCGTGGTCGTGGCCGTCATGGTGCTCATGATCGTGGCCGTGCGCGTGATCGTGGCGCTGGCCGTGCCCATGATCGTGCCGCGCCTCGTCGCGCAGCCAGCGGGCGACGTCGATGCTCTTGGTCGACGGATCGTAGAGGCCGCAGTCGAGCAGCGCCGCCGGCGCGGCGGTCGCGGCGTCTTCGAGCGGCGCACGGGGGTTCAGCGCCTTCAGACGCGCCTCGACGTCGCGCACCGCGGCTGCGGACGCCATGTCGCGCTTGGACAGCACCAGCCGGTCGGCCATCGCAACCTGTCGGACCGCCTCCTCGTGGGCGTCGAGCGTGGCGGCGCCGTTGACGGAATCGACCAGCGTCACCACGCCGTCGAGCCGATAGGCCGCCACGATCGCCGGATGCGCCATCAGCGACTGCAGCACCGGCGCCGGGTCGGCCAGCCCGGTGGTCTCCACCACGACGCGCTTCAGCGGCGGAATGCGGCCGGTCTGCATGCGGTCGGCGAGATCGGCGAGCGTGTCGACCAGTTCGCCGCGCACCGTGCAGCACAGGCAGCCGTCGGAGAGCTGGATGATGCCGTCGGAGGACTGCTCGACGAGCAGATGGTCGATCGCGACGTCGCCGAACTCGTTGATGATGACGGCGGTGTCCGCCAGCGCGGGGTCCTTCAGGAGCCGGTTGAGGAGCGTCGTCTTGCCCGCGCCGAGGAAACCGGTGAGGACCGTGACGGGAACGGGCGGCTGCATGATGTCGTCCTCCGCCGTTACCGCACCGCCGTCGCCGACACCGGCCGGTAGTCGGGCCGGGGCGTCGGGATGGGCACGTCGGCATATTCGATCTCGTCGGCGGCATGCGGCGACCGGGGGCCGGTGGCGCCGCCGAGACCGACCGCCACCAGAACCGGCTCGCGCGCCGGCTTCTCGGCCAGATGCGGCGAACTGACGATGACGCGGCCCCGGCTGTCGATCTCGCCGGCATCGAGGCGCGCCTTGTAGGCAGCCTTGGTGCAGATGCGGTCGCGCATGTTGGTGGTCCTGTCGAGGCCTTCGCCCGAAGGCGTCATCGACGCGAGCGTCACTGCGCCGGCGGCACTCCTGCCGAAGCCTGCGGCAAGAAGGTCGGCGGCCTTGACCGCACGTTCCTCCGACGAGCGCTCGCCGATGACGACGGCCAGCAGCGTGCGCCCGCCGCGGGTCGCCGAGGCGACGAGGTTGAAGCCCGCCGGGCAGGTGTAGCCGGTCTTCATGCCGTCGGCGCCCTCGAAGCGACCGATCAGATCGTTGTGGTTGGTCATCTTCGATTTGCCGTCGACGATGCCCTCCAGATTGAAGTAGCTCGCGTGCTGCGGGAAATCGCGGCGGATGGCTGCCGCCAGCACCGCGAGATCGTGCGCCGTGGTGTACTGGCGCTCGTCATGCAGGCCATGCGCGTTCACCCAGTGCGAGCCGGTCATGCCGAGGCGCTTCGATTCGGCGTTCATGCGCGCGGCGAAATCCTTCTCGGAGCCGGCGATGCTCTCGCCGATCGCGGTGGCGACGTCGTTGGCCGACTTCACCATGATGATCTTCAGCGCGCTGTCCAGCGTCATCACCGAGCCGACCGGATAGCCCATCTTGCTCGGCGGTTCCTTGGCGGCGTTCTTCGTGATGCGAACCGGCGAGGTCAGCGTCACCTCGCCCGCCGCGACTGCGCGGAACGCCACATAGGCGGTCAGCAGCTTGGTCAGCGAGGCCGGATACCAGCGCTGGAAGGCATCCTCCTGCGACAGCACGCGTCCGCCGTCGAGGTCGATGACAAGCGAAGGG
Source organism: Aquibium microcysteis (assembly GCF_014495845.1). Lineage (NCBI taxonomy): Bacteria > Pseudomonadati > Pseudomonadota > Alphaproteobacteria > Hyphomicrobiales > Phyllobacteriaceae > Aquibium > Aquibium microcysteis. The sequence continues at coordinate 4,711,670 of NZ_CP061080.1, read as the reverse complement.
CCGGCGGCCGCGGGGGTTGCCGTCAGGCTGAGCGCAGACAGGACGCAGGCGGTCAGCGTCGGGAGGACACGGTTCAAATTCACTTTCGCCTCGAGCGGGAATTGCGCTACGGTTGCGGAAGAAGGCCGTTCGGCCCCTCCCCGGAGCTGCTACTTACCGCATGTGGCGCGGGAATGGCAAAACCATGCCGATCACGATCGCGCGGGGCGGCCGGACAGCCAGCGAAAAGGAGCAGGGTTCCCTACATGCCGATCCTCAATCGTGCCGCCGAAATGCAGCAGGAAGTCGCCGCCTGGCGTCGCCACCTCCATACCACACCTGAACTCGGCTTCGACCTTCACGAGACATCGGCCTTCGTCGCCGCGAAGCTCAGGGAGTTCGGCGTCGATGAAGTCGTCACCGGGATCGCAAAGACCGGGATCGTCGGAATCATCAGCGGGCGGCTTGGCGAAGGTGCGACGATCGGCCTGCGAGCGGACATGGATGCGCTCCCGATCACGGAAGCGAGCGGCGTCGCGCACATGTCGGCGAACGCCGGCAAGATGCATGCCTGCGGCCATGATGGACACACCGCCATGCTGCTCGGTGCGGCAAAGTATCTCGCGGAGACGCGCAACTTCGCCGGCCGCGTCGCGGTCATCTTCCAGCCGGCGGAGGAAGGCGGCGGCGGCGGGGCGGTCATGGTCCGGGAGGGCATGATGGAACGTTTCGGAATCAGCCGCGTCTTCGGCATGCACAACGAGCCTGGCCTGCCGGTCGGGCAATTCGCAACCCGTCCTGGCCCGATCATGGCCGCGACCGCGGAGTTCACGATAACGATCAAGGGAAAGGGCGGACATGCCGCATTCCCCCACCAGAACGTCGATCCGATCGTCATTGCCGCCCAGATCGTCGGCGCGCTTCAGACGATCGTCTCGCGCAGCGCAGATCCGCTGGAGGCACTCGTCGTCTCGGTGACCAAGTTTCACGCAGGCGAAGCCTACAACATCATCCCGGAGACGGCCGAGATCGCAGGCACCGTCCGGACGCTGCGCAAGGACGTCGCCGCGCTCGCCGAAAAGCGGATGAAGGCGATCGTGCAGGGCATTGCCGAGGCCGGGGGCGCGACGGCCCATGTCGTCTACGACGCCAATTATCCGGTGACCTTCAACCATCCCCATGAAACCGATTTCGCCGTGAAGATCGCCGCCGAGGTGGCCGGCGCACAGAACGTCGAGCCGAACATGCCGGCCGTGATGGGCGGCGAGGACTTCTCCTACATGCTGGAGGCGCGGCCGGGCTCTTTCGTCTTCATCGGCAACGGAGATACCGCCAACCTGCACCACCCCGGCTACGACTTCAACGACGAGGCGATCCCGCACGGGATCTCCTACTGGGTGCGCCTGACCGAGACGGCGCTCGCCGCCTGACGATCCGGTTCCTTTGCCCCTCTTGCGCGCGTGCCGTCCGAGTCCGCGCGACACCCTTGGCCTGCGCCCCCGAAGCCGCTATACCGGGCGCGCGTGGTCCCGTAGCTCAGTAGGATAGAGCATCAGATTCCTAATCTGAGGGTCACAGGTTCGAATCCTGTCGGGATCACCAATAAGATCAATGGCTTAGTGCCAACCCTGCCCCGGCCCATGCCGCTCTATGCTGCAACCCGTTACCGCTGATTTCCAAGGGATTCCGTGGGGCTCGCGCGACTCCATGCGGCATGGAATGCAACATGAGGACCGTCGGAGACAGCTAGTCCAGCCACGGTAGCAGCCGATGTTGTTCCGCTCTTCGCGGATAAGTGAATGCCATCGAATGAGGGGCCTAACAGCCGTATGATGTTTGTAACGAAGGAGGCGAGTTGGTTCGACCATCCCTCCAGGCCGCAAAATCAGGAAATCTCACTATTTTGCTGAGTTCACAATGGAATCTTGGCTGTCTCCTATTCCTTCCCCAACTCGCGAACGTGTTGCGCTGTCTGTCGCTGCTCCTGACATAGTCGGTGCGCGCATGTGGCGCGACAAGGTTTCAGCAAGGTGAGCGGCAGCGGCTGGACACTCTCCCGGCTCCTACAAGCGCGGATGAACGTCCGGGCCTACTGTGAAGCTCGCGGGTGCGGCCACAATCGGCAGGTGGATCTTGCCTTGCTTATGGACCGGCTAGGGCCGGATGCGCCCGCAATGGCTTTTGATCTAGCGCCACGGTTCAAATGCGCCGTCTGCGGTAGTCGGAAGGCGAGCCTCATCTATTCGCCTGATACGCGCCCGTCCGGGTGGCAATGGGAGGCGGTCTAGGCGCCCGCTTTCTTATAGCGTCCGCTTATCCCGCGTCCTACTGCTCCCGGTGATTGTGGGAAAATCATCGCGCGCCTTGAGGGGCCCCCAAATTCCGTCTGTTTCGCGCCTGTTTTCAGCGGGCAGGACGGGGGCGAGGTGGCGGCATAAGTCGGCTGCGTCTCGTCGCTCTACCGGTCCTGGCGGGATCGGAGCTTTGTAGGGTCAGGGATGTCCGAGAGATCGATCTCACTGATCGGCCGCTGCCACCCTGCGATCCGCGGCGATGCCAGGTTCGACCAGATGTTGAAACCAGTTAGGTCGATTCGTTGCGACTGCTCTTGAGCCCACCCCTCGTGGAACGTGCACCAGCACCGGACTTCGAGACCAGTCTCGCCACTTGCCAAAGCGTCCCGCATCCCTTCCCGGAGTGCGAGGGCAATTGAGTGGTCAGGGTCATTCAGCACCACCCGCAGAACCGGCAGGTGCACCACCGTTCCCAGGTAGTTTACGGCCATCTGGTAATCGAAAGCCACCACGCCCATTCCCTCTGTGTGTTCGAATGTCAATTCCATATGGACGTGCTGAGGTAGGTGCGGGACGAAACCGGTGCCGATGACTTCAATCGTCCCATTTTCCCAGGCCCTGTTCGGCCTAGCGCCAAAGCGCCGCCGCACTTCAAGGTGGGTCAGGTGCAGCGAAATGCGCTCCTTCTGTTCGCCGATCTTAGCGAGCGTCGCCGAATCCCAAGGATTGCCATCGTCGGCCGCCGGCTTCGGCCTCCGACTTGCGGTCCGCTTCTCCCTTTGGAACATCAGCGTGCCTCCCTCTCCTCTACACTCGCCGTTCGCCACCCCAGTTGATCCATGGCTTATAGCTCATCCATTGTCTGCGGGCATAGACGAGCGAGGGCCGCGACTGCCGCGCGTGGTGACTGCCGGAAAATCTTCGGGCGCCTTCGGCGTCGCGCAATCCCGCCGGCGCCTGTTTTCAGCGGCTAACGCTATGGCCCCGGAAAAGATGTCACCAAAGCGTTTGCGTGGCCCGCTCCTTATGGCGTCGCAAAACTCGCCTCGGCGTGTGGAGTAGCCGTCCAGACGGTCCCGTGAGCGCGGCATTTTCTGGACCGACAAAACTAAGATTGTGCCGCCGAAGATCCATCGCCTATAGTCAATGTAACGTTATCATATAACAATCGAATTTCGCTCTAACTCGTCTGCCAGAATGCCCGCTGTGGCCTGCTGCCGGTTTCGTGGACACCGAGATAAGGTGTTTAACGGAACTGGAGAGTGGGAATGCAACGAAGGAAGTTCAGCCGCGAGTTCAAGCTCGAGGCGGTTAGGCTGGTGAGGGATCGGGGCGTTGCTGTTGCCCAGGCTGCCCGCGATCTGGATCTCCATGAGAATGTGTTGCGCAAATGGGTGCGCGAGCTGTCGACCGATCCGCAGCATGCCTTTCCCGGCCATGGGCAGATGAAGCCGGAGCAGCAGGAGATTGACCGGCTGCGCAAGGAAGTGGCGAAGCTGAAGGCGGAGCGCGACATCCTAAAAAAGGCCGCAGCCTACTTCGCGAGGGAAGTGACATGAGGTTCGCTTTCATCGCGAAGCACCGGAACGTCTGGCCGGTGGCATGGCTGTGCGAGGCGCTGGATGTCTCCCGCTCGGGCTTCCATGCCTGGCTCAAACGCAGCCCCAGCGCTCGCGCTCGGGACGATGAGGTTCTCATCTCCCGGATCGACCGCAGCTTCAAGAACAGCGACCGCACCTATGGCGCCCGGCGGGTCTGGCGCGACGTTCTGGCCGAGGGTCTTTCCTGTGGCCTTCATCGTGTCGAGCGGCTCATGCGGGAGAACGGGTTGCGTGCCCGGCCGCGGCGCCGTGGGTTGCCAAAGGACACCGGCGAGCGAGCAACAGTGTCCGGCAACCTCCTCGACCGCGCCTTCGAAGCGTCGGCGCCGAACCAGAAGTGGGTAGCCGACTTCACCTACATCTGGACCGCCGAAGGATGGCTCTACGTTGCCGCCGTCGTCGACCTCTTCTCTCGGCGCGTCGTCGGCTGGGCGATGAAGGCGGAGATGACGGCGCAGCTCGTCACAGACGCCCTCATCATGGCGATCTGGCGCCGAGGCAAGCCGGACAGCCTGCTGCACCACTCCGACCAGGGATCGCAATACACCAGCGAGCAGTTCCAGCGCCTGATGGCCGACCACGGCATCACGTGTTCGATGAGCCGGTCGGGTAACGTCTGGGACAATGCTGCGATGGAAAGCTTCTTCTCGTCGCTGAAAACCGAGCGCACGGCACGCAAGGTCTACAGGACGAGAGATGACGCCAGGGCCGACGTGTTCGACTACATCGAGCGCTTCTACAACCCTCGGCGACGGCACTCGACACTGGGATACCTGAGCCCCGTCGAGTTCGAGGAACAAGCTATGTTAGCTTAACCTCGTGTCCGAAAAACCGGCAGCAGGCCACTGAATTCCTGCTAGCCTTCCTGCTTTCCGACGTCCTGCTACTGCTGCTTTGGCTATGGGTGCGCAGGTACAAAAGCATCATCCGGAAGACGGTTTCCCGCCCCCCGGATGCGAAAGTGTAGGATGGCCGGGAGGTTCTGAGCCCCCCGGCTTGGTCAGTTCGAAGCCCTCCCTTCCTCGCGCATGGACCGCAGAAGCGCCGTGAGGCCGAAGTCTTCATCCAAGCCGAGCGTTCCCGATCCGTAGCGCCCGACGCGCTGGAGGAGGTATTCCCCTTTCATGTAGCGGTCGGCGCCGGAGCGGCACCGGTAGTGCACCACGGCCATCAGCGCGCGGTCGGCCGCATGCATGGCGTCGAGGTAGTGGTTGACCGCGTCGTCCGTGAAGGGAACGCCGTTCTCGCTGCACCAGACTTCATCCTGCGCATTGACGGCGGCGTCCTCATTCTCGGATGCGGCCTTGTGAGCGTTGATGAGTTCCCGAAGCTTCGGCGACACTCCGGCCGGGGCGGCGACCGCGTTGGCGGGACCGGGGACAGCGATAGCGGCGGACGCCAGCACGGCGGGTGCAGAGGCAAGCACGGCACGGCGGTTGATGGTTGCAGACATATCGAGTTCTCCCGTTTCTATTGGTGGACGTCAGGCGGCACTTGCGGTCGTGCGCAGCGTTTCGGGGCCAAGGCGGTATGTGAAGCCGAGATATCCCGGCACGTCGGCGCCATCGGCGTGATGGAAGAGCGCGCGGACAGTCAAAGTCCCGTCGCGGTGGACGGTCTCGACGCTGGCGCGGATGGTGAAGGACTTGCCCCACGGCGTGTAGAAGACCGTCTGGCGCTTGGCGTAGGAGTGCACCTCCGTTCCTCCCGTTAGGCCGCGAGCGTGGCGAGTTCGGCGGAAAGGCGGGCGCGGACGGCATCCACGTTCACGCGGGCGGCCTTGTAGGGCAGGCGGGCGATTTCCTCGCGGATGCGCTCGGCGCGGATGGCCGGGGCGGACATGGCCGCTTCCTTCGCCATCCGCCACGCGGCGGCGAGGTAAACCGAAAAGTCCGAGCGGTTGAACTTGAAGGAGCGGTTACGGCCGGCGAACCACTCGCGGTACATGGCCCAGGCGCTGCGGAGGATGGCGGCACGGTCGTACATTGGTTTCGCTCCATTGATACAATGCGCTTGTGGTGATAGATTTAGATCACCATGCATTAATGTCAATAGGAAACGATCATTGTGAGCGGAAAAGATCAGGTACGGGGACGGCAGATTGCAGCAGCGCGCGCACTCTTGGGTATGGGTCAGGGCGAGCTAGCGGCAGCGGCGAACGTATCAATTCCAACGCTTCGAAGGATGGAGGCGAGCGAGGGGCTGGCGACAGGAATGGCAAACAACATTGCCGCCGTTCGGCGGGCGTTGGAAGCGGCTGGCGTTGTCTTCATCGCCGAGAACGGCGGGGGCGCAGGTGTCCGCATGGCGAAACCTGATGGCAGCGCCGCGTGATTACTCACCGGCTGGCGCTCGCTGCCATGGTCGGTCTCGGTCTTACCGCAACCGCATATGCGGAGACCGTCACCGGCCGCGCCTCGGTGGTCGATGGAGACACGATTGAAATTGCTGGCGAGCGGATCCGACTTCACGGCGTAGACGCGCCGGAGGGCGGCCAGCGGTGCCAGGACAAGTTCGGGCGGGAGTATCGGTGCGGACAGGTAGCAGCGAACGCCTTGGACGCCTTCCTTGCTCAGTCCAGGCCAACGTCATGCAGGTTCGTCGAGCGCGACCGCTACCGGCGCTTTGTGGGCGACTGCTTCCGCGCCGACGGCAAGAGTGTGGCGGCGTGGATGGTCCGCAACGGGTATGCGCTCGACTGGCCTCGGTACAGCCGTGGCGCCTATGCGGCGGACCAAGCCGAAGCTCGGCGGGCTGGCGCCGGCATCTGGCAGGGGCGCTTCGTGGAGCCATGGGAGTTGAGGCGAGGCGGTCAGTGAGAGCCACATGTTGCCTAACGCTTCAGCAAGGCTACGAGCCATGCGCGAGGCTGGCTAGGTTCGGAACGTGACGGACGCGAAGAGGAATTTGTTACGGGAACGAAGATAGCTTTGCCTTGCCGAATCGGGCAATGCTCCCACCATGAGCATTCTCAATCATCCTCAGATCGGGACTATACTCCGCGTTGATTTGAACGAAGGTTTTAGGCCGCCTGAGATGCGGAAGAGGCGGCCAGCAATTGTGATTTCGCCAAAGCTTGCTGGCCGAGACCAACTCTGTACCATTGTCCCGCTAAGCACAACAGAACCGAACCCACCGCAGACCTACAACTGCCTTTTGGAGTTGGACCCGCCCTTGCCTTTTCCATACGATTCCCCCCGAATGTGGGTAAAGGCGGATATGGTGATGTGCGTGGCCTTCCACCGTCTAAAGCTGCTTGATCGTGGGCGGGACGCAACCGGCGAACGAGTTTACGACGTTCGTGTGCTGAGCCCCGAAAAGATGGCTGAAATTAAGGAATGCATTAAGCACTCACTTGGTATGCGAGATTGACTTTAGGGGCGAACGGCCCCATTTCTTGGAAGGCCCCGGAGATATCCGGGATTTAAGTCCCGAAAGGGCCGTTGCAACCGGCGAAGCCAAGCTAATTGCAGCGTCAGAATGAGGCCCCGCCTTGTGCGGGGCCTTTCTTTTTACTTCGGCCCGCTGCCAATACCCCACCCAAACACGCGACACCGGATGATGGAGCGATCCGCCGAGCAGTGCCCCAGCGTTGAAACCCGCCCTTCTGGTAGCGGACAAACCCTCCAGGAAGGTCGCGCGGCTTTAGGCCTGGCTCCGTCCGGCGAAGGCGCACCCTCTCTTGGACGCCTCCCCGACTGCACCTGACAGTTGATCGGCCGCGCCGGCCGTAGCAGGATGCCAAGATGTGCAACCTGTACAACATCTCCAAGGGCCCGCAGGCCATTCTCGACTTCACGCGAGCGATGCGCAGCGAGGCTGGCAACCTGGAGCCGGGAAGCGTTTACCCGGACTACTCCGCCCCGATTGTTCGCAACAGCGACGGTGGCCGTGTACTCGCCCGCGCCAGATGGGGTCTGCCGTCGTCGCGCAAGGCTCTGATGGATGCGGCATCGAGGCGGGCCGACAAGTTGCGGGCCAAAGGCAAGGAAGTTGATTTCGACCAGATTCTGAAGATGGAACCGGACGGCGGCACGACGAACGTGCGCAACACGGCAAGCCGGCACTGGAAGCCTTGGCTTGGCGTCGAGAACCGTTGCCTGGTGCCGTTCACCTCCTTTGCCGAGCCTGATCCTGCCAACCAGCCGGTAGGCGGTCGTACTCCCAACGCGTGGTTTTCCATTGGCCCTGACTATCCGCTCGCTTTCTTCGCCGGCATCTGGGTTTCGCAATGGGAAAGCGTGCGAAAGGTCCGCGACGGACTGGTGACGGCCGACCTCTACGGGTTCCTGACGACGGAACCTAACGCGGTTGTGGCACCCGTGCATCCGAAAGCCATGCCCGTCATCCTGACCACGGCCGGCGAGGTCGACACCTGGCTCTCCGCGCCATGGGAGGAAGCGAAGGCGCTACAGCGTCCGGTAGATGATGAACTACTGACGATTGTGCCGAAGCCAGAGGCTACCGATGGAGCCTGACGAATATTTTGCCGAGATGCAGCGCAGGAACCGACGGTCGCTCCTGGCGGGTGTTGCTGTGGGTGTCCTCCTGATGTTCGCCCTCTGGCTTCTTGGAATGGTTCTCGTAGACCAAGCCTTCAGCTTCTCTCTGATCCAAGCGATGTGAATAGACAGCTCCCGCCTGCCGGAGTATGCCGCCTCGCCGAACCGCGAGGGACCGATGGCTGATACGAGACAACCACACCTGATCGACGAATCCGTGGGCAGTCGGATTCGCGCCCGACGCCTCAACATGAGACTGAGCCAGGAGAAGCTCGCCGACAGGATTGGCGTCACCTTTCAGCAAGTCCAAAAGTATGAAAACGGCGCCAACCGTGTGAGCGCCAGCCGGCTGCAGGCTATCGCCAACGCCCTTGACGTGCGACCTTCTTTCTTCTTCGAGGAAGCGGAGAAGGCTCTCAATTCTACGAAGAGCCGGGTGGAGGGCGACGATTCCACCGGTGGCCTGATCGAATTCCTCAGCAGCGCCGAGGGCCTCGCCCTCAACCTCGCGTTTGGGAAGATCGGCGATGCCAAGATTCGCCGGCGCGTTGTTGACCTTGTGAAGGCACTGGGTCCTGAGGATTAGCAGTCGGCTTTCGCCTCGGCTGCCTTGGCTCGCTTGCAGAGAGGGTTCAAGGTCAGCCGTTGCGTGGCGCGGCCGCAGAGTCGTGCGCTTTCGACTTCCGCCCACGCCAGTACTTTGACGATGCGCGCGACCGGGCCGCCGCGTAGTGGGGAGCCACCATTGGATAGTCCGCAGCAAGGCCCCACTTCGTGCGATAATCGTCCGGCGTCAGACCGTATTTGGCCATAAGGTGATGCTTCAGCGATGGTTTCGTGGGCCGACCACAAAGACCTCACGTCGCGGTCGTGCTGAGGCAGACATCAACGCACGGATTCCGCAGCACCGCCCCCCGACGGAATGCGGTCGCTGTTCGGGGGAGCGGAAACTGCAGAAACGACAGGAGGTCAATTCAATTGCTTAACCGTGCCATCAATAATCGAAAAACCCGACACGTTCCATTTGCAGGAGGTAGCGTCATAGGTGAATTCCGTCTGTGCATTGAAGGAGAGGTCTTGGCCCATGCAATCCATGGATTGCCGCGACTGGTCATGCGCATAGCACCGCATGAAAATCTCGTTCTTGCACGACGCCTTTCCTGATGTTGGATTCGTGCAGGTGCCGCTCCCCCCTAAGAACGCTAGGGTTCGTAGACCTACTCCTAATAATGACGCCCGGCACACGTCCACGGATATCTCGAACTGGGTGAACTGGCCAAGGCGGGTCAGATAGTTGAACTTGTTCCCTTTGCAGATTGCGAATGCAGCCGCTTGCCGGGCCTGAACCTCTACCTCATGATCGAATGGAGGCTCCTTCGGACGCTCGGGACGGCAATTTAGAAGCGCTGCATTAACGTACTGCCGTTGGGTTTCGTCTGCTCCCTTGGAAATGCCGCCTCCTATCTCGCGGCTACTAGAACTAAGGCAGTCCCAACTCCCATCAACAATACGTAGCGTAAGACTCTTTCTGTCATTGCCGTTGATCATGACTTCTGGAACAGAATCGGCACCCTTCTCGACAAAAGCTCGAGATTTAAACTCCGATTGATGGAAACCATCATTCCCTCTTGGCTCAACATCAACTATGAAAATTATGTCTTTTGCAAGTTGCTTTTGAAACTTCCATTTTCTTAGTTCAATTCGAGCTGATAACTTACCGTCGACTTGAATTAGGTACAGATCTGCGATGTTGGGTCGGTCGTCCCCGCATTCGAGATTGAATTTCCACATTCCCACTGTATCGTTCGTGATTGCAAAGGCAGTGGCTGGCTGCAGAGAAATCAGGCTAATCACCAATAGGACAAAACGCACCACCTCAAAGCACCTCCTCTAATTGGGCTAGCGATGGTAGCGAATTTAGCAGGCCTACGAACTCTGATAAATCGCAAAAAGTCCACCCAGAATTGTGTCTCTTGCGCAGTCCAGCCGAAGGAGCATAGCCTGAAAAGCCCTTCCTGCAGCCGCAGTTTCGAGGTGTACAAGACAGACCCTCACCTATCGTGATGGCGTCAGCATCGTCGTATTCGGCCACACACCTCCGGTCGCACAGGCTGCCCTTAGTACCGCGACCGGGCAAATGCCGCGCTCGATGGCGAAGCACCGGCATCGAGCGGGTGTCATCCGGACCGAACACGCGTCGCGAAATCTTGATTTAGCGCAATGCGATTTCCGGGAGGCGACCTATAGTAGGCATCGTGGGCGGCGGGAAACGGCGGCGGCGCTAGCCGAACCGAAAGGCTAAGGTTTGAGCCGCCGCCTTTTTGGCTTTGCGAGGAAAGCCTTTGCCTTGGCTTCCTGCCTCTCAATCCGCATCTCGCAAAAATCATGTACCCAAACTGCGGATGTTGTCGCCGTGGATCTGCTGCGCTGGGCTTCATCGGCCTGGCGGCGTCTCGATTCAACGAACTGCTTAACGTCTGCCGGGTCGTAGCGGCGCGCCTCGCGTTTGGTCCCCAGCCCGATGTTGATGTACGGGATTGCGCCGGACACAGTCAGGGCGCGAAGTTGGCGGTCAGAGATTCCAAGCCGCTCGGCGGCTTCCGCCGGGGACAGTAGCGCGAGCGATGTTGTCATGGGTGCCTCCGCAGACGTTCCGTTCAACCCGGAACTTTATCTTCGCGTTGAGTTTGCCATAGAAGCTGAAGCGCCGATTAAGCCAACAGCGGGCTAGCACGGGGCGTTGTAGACGTAGTTGCACTGCTCGCATCGGAACCTACCTCCGTTGGGAGGGCTCTCGATCGGGGTCATTGCGACATTTCTCCGGGCCGCAAGCCAGCAGCTTGGGCATTGTAGATCCCCTTCAAGTTCAGGTTGGAAGCTGTCGAACCTGCCCACGGAAAGCCGAACCATATCAAGCTGCGTCTGTAACTGGAGCCGGCGGAAGTCCATATACTCAATCTCCCTCTCTAGGCTGCGGCAGCGGCTGTTGTATCCCTCCAGCAGCTCGAAGGCTGCGTTAACAAGACCCATAACCTGATCCAAGATAGTGTCCCTCCCACTCCTGGAGGGAAGCAAAGCACCCCGGTCAGACATGCGCAACTTCATATCTTAACAACCGTCGCTGCATCTTCGGCGTCTGTCATCTCTCGGGTTGCGAAAGAATCCGATAAGCCCAACGACCTGCATTCAACATCCGGAATGCGTGACGCGGGACTTCTCAATGTTGATGGTCTTGGGAGGCGAGCCTCGCAAGCACGTTGGAGAGGACGTCGTGCGCGAGCGTGTGAAGCATCTCGCCGGGTCTTGTCGCTCCCGATCGGGTTGAGGCCGCCGCCTGGCTCGCCGAGACTCCATCCGCGGCTCCGACGCTGAGCAATCACGACGCAGGCTGTCCCTTCACGCAATGCGGCCGGTCGACTTGTCGCCGTGCAGTACGCAACGTGACTGCCGGTCAGGGGAGCCGCTTGCATGGGTTTCCCAGGAGCTTCGGCCGAGCGTCATGAAGCATCGCCGTCTTTAGACGAAGAAGGCCCGCGTCTGTTTTGAGGCTTGCGTTTTGGTCGGTTTGGCTTTGCGGCCCGTCGTCGCGCGCGTTCGTCTGCGGCTCGCTGCTTCCGGTATTCCTCTCGGAGACGCTCCAGTTCGCGAATGCCATCAGACATATCGCTTCTGCCCCGACTTTCCTGTGTGAGTTGGCCCACTAGGCGCGAGGCGGCCACCTGGAGGGCTCCTCGAACAACATCCTCCTCGTAGTGCCGACGTTCCCAGTCACTACTATCCGTATCGTAACTTCTACGGATGGAGAGCGCTCGTTCAAATTCCCAACTGGTCGGCCACTGGCCGACTTGGTCGCGGTATTCCCGGAGCGAGTTCAGGAACTCGATGCACTGGTCGCCAATCTCGTGCGAGCGACCGGCCCCGCGAACGACGCGGATGATGTTCGCGGCTAACTCGCGCAATGCCTGTTCTACCTTCTGGCGCGCCCATTCCCGCTCAACCTCGTGCTGAGAGTTCTCAGAGGCGAGGCGAAGATGGGACCCGGTTTCCTTTTCGCTCATCAGGCTTTCGTCTCCCAAAGGTCGAGATACTGCGGCGTTGAAACCGATGTGACAAGTTTGGATTTGCCAAATTCCGGGCGCGGCCGGTACCGCTTGACTATTTCCGCGCTCCAGCATTCTGCCGTTCTTCAGGAGCGCGGTGATGCGCGTCACCCGGAAAAGCCACAGCCTCCCCGTTAACCCTAAATTAAGGATGACTTTGCGCCGCCAATGGCCGGAGAATAGGGTTGCTTCCGTGACTGAGAATGGTCTGGGCGCGGCGACCGACCCGAACCGGGGGACGGGAACATGGGATACGTCGAGCGCGGCTTACCGGCCGCAATGCCGAGTCTGTACGAGTCAGCCGCCGCGAAGACGGCCTTGAAATTCGTTTCGGTATGCGTGACCACGCATCTGGTATTCTTCTTGTTGTGGCGCGGCCTGGAAGGCAACTCAGCCGCTCAATTATTTGTGTTCGACGAGGAACGGCTGGTTGAGAATCTGTCAGCCGCCATTTTCCTTGGAGGGGGTTTCTACGCCGCCAGGCTCTGGTGGACGGACACTGGTTCTGCCCCTCTCGACCGTCTGGCGCTTGCAGGAATCGGCGTGCTCGGAGCGATCGGTTTTTTGGATGAGATCAGCTTCGGCGAACGGATCTTGCATTACGAGGTCTACGAAATCATGGGCATCCGCGTAGACGGGATGCACGACCTCGTTGAGGTGGTAAACACAGTCCGACGAGAATGGTTCGGCCCTATAGGCTTTTTCGAGAAGGTCTTTCTTGCCGCGCTGGCTTCTTCCTTCTTTATCGGGGCGCTTGTGCTCTGGTTGGTAGCGATATCCGGCCGCAGAACTCCCAGATGCCTGCAGTTGCCCGCTTTGGCGCTCGCCTGTGCGTTCCTGTTCGAATTCGGTCTGTCGTCAGTAGTTGACATCCGCGTCTTCTCTTTTGACGGAGATCAGGCGATGGAGGAGGTCGGCGAGATGAACATGGCTATCCTGCTGGCAGGGCTAGCGAGAATCGTCAGCCAACGGCTTGTGGACCACCGTCGGCGGTCTCATCGACCAATTCACCCCGGCTGAATGCACCAATTACTCCAGGGCTGCAGGATATGAACCGGATAAGCGGACGTGCTCTAGACGTGACAGCGCGCCAGCTAGTCGCACTGTTGCGGGGCGCCGAAAAGTCCGGCTGTCGGGTGGAATTGGAGATCAGCGGTATCACCATTCGCTTCGCCCCGGATCCAAATGCGAAGCCTGCAAAACGGCCAGCGCGGCCGGACGCTGATGAATAGCCGGCGACCGAAAGCCACTGGCTGACCTATCTCCGCCTACTTTAGACGCCCCCCGCTATGACCGCCTGACAAAAATGCGGACCGTATCGGCCAAGTCATTGTTTGAAAGAGGCAAAGCGATTTTACCCCGGAGGCTCGATTGCTTGAATTGCCTTGATTGATTTCATCCCTCCACGCTTGGCGGGGAAGGGAGAATTTTCGGCCCCTAGTTTATTGATGAAGCGCCACCCGAAAAGGTCTCGGAAGCGATACCGGTCGCGCCTTCAAGCGCACTAATCGCATGTTCCAGCATAGCGGACATCGCGCGCATCAACATGACGTTCTGAGCGGTCGCCGCGTCGTCGGCATCGGTCGCTCCTTGCGCGACTTCAATGGCTATCCGGCTGAGACCGTGTGCGGTCGTCACAAGCGCGAGCACGTCCGCCGGGGACGTCGCCTGAGCCATGATGAGGCGGGCCAGCCCGAACAATACCGCATCGTCTGCCTTTCCGAAGTCGCGCGCCTGCCGGATGACTTCCGACAATCCGAGACCGGCCGAAACCGCGTCTTCCGTCTGCATTGGCTTTGCTCCATAGTGCGGGCCATGCAACTTGCCCTGAAACTGTTCTTCGGATTCCTCGCGACCGCGATAATCGTTGCCGTCTATCAAGGTGCGGGCGTTCTTTACGATGCGGTATCCCGCGACTTTGCCCATGGGATGGTCGTCGGTGCAGGTGGCGTCATGTTGTGGCTTGCCCTCATGAATTGGATAGACAACCGCCGGTCACGGTCGGCCGGTCCCCTGAGAGATGAGCAACGCCCGCGTAATCGCGTCGATCTGTGACGGGTTCGCGAAGCGTGGCGGGTTCATTCCGAGCAATGCGTTGGCTATCTCGTCACGGCCGGTGACACCTCGCGCAAGAGAAGCGTTGTTCGCCTCCCGGCTTCCCTGCGTGAGAGCCTGGGCAATTCGTTCGATGCTCCGCAGTCCGGCCGATCGAACGGCGCCAGGAGTGCCGCCCGACATATACCCTTCCCGAACGCCAAAGCCCTGTTGACGCGGGCCATTGAGCGCGCGGACGGCTTCGGTGCGGGCGGCGGTTGCACTGTTGCGCGTGACGAAATCGCCCGTCTCGGCAAAGGCCCGCTCATTGTCCAGAACCTTGATGATGCGGTCCGCCTTGTCCTGCCCGAACAGGGTCGCGAGCCGCTGGCGGTTCCAATCGCCATCGCCCTTAACGATCCGCTGAAGCGCCACGCGGTCGTTTGCGTTGGTGCCTACGATGCGGTCTATTTCGGCCCGTGCGCCCTCCCTGAGGCGAAGCGGGACGGCAGACGGTCCAACCATCTCCCCGCGCGGCAAAGCGCCCTGCCGGAACTCGCTGGCAAGCTCCTGAGGCCGGGGAGCCGTGCGGCCACTGTCGAGAAAGGTTTGACCACGCTCAAGGGCTTCGCGCTGGCGGGCAAGCTCTGCAAATTTCGCGTCGACACCCTTGATGCCAGGAACCGACTGCCGCAGCGTTTCGTCAATCTGTTGGCGCGCGCCGGACAAGGCCCGCCGAACGTTGCCATCTGTCGCGCCGTCCAACATCCCGTCGATTGCCTGCCGCACCTGAAACAACGTGTAGGGGTTCGGGTCGAGTTGATCCGTGCCCGTGACGTTGAGCATTCGGCGAACGCCCTGGACTGCGCTTTGCGCCTCCCCGCGAAGGTTCACGGCCAGGCTGTCGAGGGTGTCGGCAATTGGTTGCGTCTCGACGCGGCGGGCGTTGGCAAAGGCCGCCTCATATTCGGGCGATAGCGCCCGCTGCCCTGACCGAATGGTGTCGTCGATCTGCGAAGGAATCCCCGCCGGTCCTAGCGTGTCGTCCAGCGCCGAGAGAATGCGCCGATTTGCGCCCGCGTCCCGGCCTCGGATTGCGCCCTGCACGATGGCACGGGAAGGGCCAGGAGCCGCCACAAGCCCCGCCGCCGTCTGCTGAAGGTTCGGGCCTAGATCCGCCATCATGGCGTCTGGCCCCATCTCTGCAAGCCGCTGCCGGGCCGCTGCCGGGGAGATGCCGTCTGCGTCCATCGCCCGCACAAGGTCAGACACGGCCTTAGGCGTCATCCCTGCGAGCCTGGAGACGCCGCGACGTGCGAGCCAGTCGGAAGCAGCACGATAGGCCGCGCCTGCCGCTTGCCCCGCTGCCGGGGCCACTAGGCCGCCTGCCCCGCCCATCATTGCGCCCCGCCCGACGTCGCCACCGCGTGCCGCAGCATCTGCCCCGCCGAGAGCCGCGCCGGACAAGCCGCTTACAAGCGACCTGGCACCAAGGCCAGCGCCACCCATACCAAAGGCGGCCGGCGCCGCAGCAATCATCGGCATTGTCCCCATAACAGCGCCGGTCACGCCTCCCGCAAGAGCCGCCCCGGGGTTGTCCTGCCGAACCTGATTTGAAGCGCGGGACATGCTGTCGCGGATTTCCGTTAGGCTGCGGTCCGAGAACGGGGCCGCTGCCAATGCCGCAATGTCCTGAGTCACGTTGAGGAACGAAGGCCCGACGATTGGCAGGCTGTCCAGCGCGTTAATCGAGAATGCGCCGACCTTGTCCACAAGGCCGCCGCCGCGCGGACGGTCCACCATACCCGTTGCCGGGTCGTAGCCGGGAATGCCGGAACCGTCGAATTCCGGGTGGCGTGGCCGTGCGGGATTCGTGCGGGATGGCGGGTCGAACCTGTCGAAAGGGTTTCCGGTGCTCTTGGCGTCGAATTGATCGAATGGGTTCGGCATCTCACTGCCCCCCCAGGATGCGAGCCGCCGCGCCTGCCCCGTACTTTTCATCGAATTGCGCAGCGAGGCCGGGATTGCTGCGAAGCATCTCGACGGCGCCGGCCGGGGCCGCGAGGGCGGGAGCTGGCGTCGCCGTTACCGCACCTTGCGGACGTCGAGGGCCGACATTGAGCCGGACGCCGCCACCTTCGCGAACAATCAACGGATTCTGATCGATGTAGCTTGCCCACTGCCTTTCGAAGCCGTCGAGCGTGCCGCCGTTCTGCTGCCGGTAGGTTTCCATGGCGGAAGCGCGTTCCACCTGCCTATCGGCGACGGCCTCAATCATGTCGAGCAAGGCAGCGTTACCCTGTGGCGTGTTCTGGAGGCCAGGAGCCGCCGCCATGAATAGCGCCATCTCCGCATTTGAGATTGCGCCCTTGGTCTTCTGCACCTGAGACAACGCAACATCGAGGCCACCCGAAGTCATAACCGCCCGATCGGCAGAATTGCCCGGAAGCGAGAACGGCGCGCCCATGCCTTCAAGCGCGTTGTCTAAGCCGCCATAGATGCCAGCGCCGGGACCGGAATAGCCAACGCCCCGGCTCGCCTCGCGAAGCATTCCCACTGTCTGCCGCAGGCTCGTGCCGGCCGCTGCCGCTTCCTGCTCCTCGGTGACGCGGTTCGCCACGTTCTTCGCGTCCGTCTTGTCAAAGGCACCCTGCTGCACCGTGGTGCCATCCGGGAGCGTGATGGATAGGCCGCCGTTGCGGTCGGCCTTGCTGTTGCCGACCGGCTCCCACTTCATGGCCTCGTCGTTCCACTGCGCTTTGTACTCGCGCCCCTGCTCGTCATAGAACGTCTGGACGGTCGGGGCCTTCGTGCTCGCGCCGCCCTTCGCAATCGGGTTGCCTTGTGCGTCGAAACGGATCTGGCCTTCGCCGAGCGTGAACGGATCGCCCTGCGGCTTGCGCATCTGCTCCAACTGCGTTCGCTTTAGGTCCATGTCCAACTGATAGGCCGGGTCTTGCTGGCGCATCTGGTTTTGGAGCAATGCACTGGCAACCTGCTTCTGAGAATCCGACAGATACGGATTGTTCAGCAGCCCCATAAGGCTTTGCGCGTTGGGCTGTCCGCCGCCGGCTTGCACGGGTGGTGCGCCCATGGTCATGCTGTTCTGCGCGTCCGCCTGTGCCATCTGGACAGGCGCACGGCCCATCTGCATCGAACCGCCCACCGGAAGGCTTTCAAGCGCGGCCTGCTGCGGAATCTGAATGCCACGCGCGATTGATCCAACCGACTGCGAATAGTTCGGGTCTGTGGCGTACCCAGACGCCTGCAATGCCTGCAACTGCGCATCGAGGCCCTGAGCCTGCATCAGCGGCTTGTATCGCGGGTTCTGAAGGATGAAATCTGCATAACCGGCCACGCTGTCTGCCGGGTCTTGGAACGTGCGGAAACTGTCCGACACGTTGACGCGCTGCCCGTTGACGTACTCGTGCGTCTTGAGCGTCTGTCCGCCACCCTGCCCGTGGCTTTTGATGCCAAAGTAGTTGTTTCCCGGCGCACTCTTGCCCCATCCTGTTTCTTGCGCGGCCTGAGCCACGATGATGCGAGGATCAATGCCAGTCCGTTTCGATGCTTCAACGGCGGCCGGCATGAGCATCTGGACGAAATCTTGCTGCGAACCAGTAAACCCCTTCGGCTCATCTCCACCCACGGCGTAAGGCGCCGCGCCAGGAGCCGCAGGAGCAGGCGGGAAGTCACCGCCGGCACCACCCCCGCCAAAGACGTCAGCCCATGCGCTCGCCGCGTTCGCCTGTCCGGCCTTCTCTGCCTTGTCGGCATTGCCCATCATAGACCGGTACACGAAGGCGTTGCCGATCGACTGGAGGCCCTCGCCAACGTTCCGGGGCGCAGTTGCGACCGTCCCGGCCAGAGCCTCGGCAATCCTGCGCTTGCGCGCGATGCTTTCCGGGGTTTCGCGGTTGCCGTCGAAAATGTAACTCATGGCGCGTGCCCGTCCCTCATTTGACCGCTACGACGACCAACCGGCGCAAGCTGGTTGCCGACGAAAGGGTGCCGCCTACTGTCAACGTCGGCCCCGAACCGGTCTTCGCGAGGATGGCGAAGGATTCGAAGTCGCTGAAGCTGGGGACGGCATCAGCGCCCGTCCAAGAAATCGTCCTGTTGCTGCCCCATCTGGCGCCTGCCAAGAGGTAGCCGCGCGAGAACTTGTCGACCGTGGCCGAAAGGTCCGTGCCGCTGCTAATGTCGCTGAACTGGCCTGCATTGGTGGATGTCAGGCTAACGTCGCTGTAGAAGACATAACAGATACCCGCGTTGATGCTGCCGCTCCAATTCAGAGCTACGGGGCCAGAGGCCGCCGCCGTCTCGGCGTGGTAAATCTCGACATTGGAACCGGCCGCGACGTCGATAGCGCGACCGGCTCGCGTCGCCGCGACGCCATTAATCTCGACGTCATTGAGCGTCCGGTTATTGCTTGCCGACCATGAGACACCAAGCCAAACGCGCTTTGCTTCGGCCGGGCCGAAATCCACGCCCGTTAGTGTTGTCGGGTCGCCAGTGAAAACAGAAGTCGGCCCCACGGGGTGAAGGCGGGTCGGGAATGTGCCTAGTAGCGGCGGAACGAAGAAAGCGACCATTCAGCCGCGCCCATCGGTCGTGGCGACCATGGTCGCGGCTTCGCGCATGAACGCCGAAAGCGTCTGGCCGCGCTGCCGAGCGGCCGACCTAAGCCTGCGCTTGTCGTCGTCTGAAACGCGGACGAAAAGCTTGTTCTCTTTCCGCTGCCGAATATCCATCTGATTTGTCTTCCGTTTCCGATGTGCGCACACTAGAAGGCATGTCAAGGCGATGGAAACCGGGGGCACATATTCCACAATCTCCACAATTTCCACATTGCGAAGACTTAGGTGAGTCGGGCGCCAGCTTCGAACCGGGCCGCGACATAAGGCTTAGCCGCGTCGTCACCGAGACGGCCCGCCTTGATGGCCGCGAGCGCTGGCCTGTCGTTCGCCAGTAGGGCCAGGAGGCAAGGAGCGGACACGCGCCACGGGCCGCGCCCGCCCGGTTGAACTCCGATGCCATCGGAGATGCACCAACGGCGGATTGTCTCGCCGCTGACGTTTGCCACCTTGGCGGCTTGCCCTACGCTTATCGCGAACGATGGAAGAAAAGGCGAGTTCATTGACGAGCATCGACCTTGCGTCTCTTTGGCGACGTCGCAAGTCACGCCGCACCATCGCGAGCCGAATGGCGCAACTCGTTCTGCACGGCATTGAAGAGCGCCCGGAGTTGTTCGTCGGCCGCGTCGCCTTCAATGCCGATCCGGGCCATGCTCTTCCGCTGCTTCTGTACGACGAGCCGCCAATAGGCCGTAGCGGAGTCGCCGCTCTTGCCCGACAGCTTGTCGGCAATCTCGCGCACGCGACCGACGCGGCGATGCCAAGGGAAGAAGACCACGCTTGTCATGCAGCCAACCTCATTTCCATCTGTTCACGAACCATGGCGCGCGTCAGTTGCCCCGCCTTTAGCTTGATGGCGAAATAGGCCACGACCGCCTCAGACAACCCGAGTTCGCGAAACTCGTTCAGGGCACTTTCGAGTTCGGCTTCAGTCTCCGGCGGGTCGATAGGCTCATCAGGTTCAGGTTCGGGGATTTGACCATACCCAACAGCAGGAGTGTCATTCCCTTCAGTGCTAGAAACTCCAAGGTATACTCCAAGGTAGTTGGGGACGTTCAGCGCCCCCACGTCGCCGCGCCCAGCGACCCCACACACTGTTTCCGTGGTGTCGTTCGACGGCCCCACGGCATGGCGCTTCGACCTCCGACGCTCTTCAGCACGTTCAACAGCCTGCTTCTCCTGAAGGTATTCCGTGGCTTCCCGCACGTGGTCTTCCACCACCGCCTTGCGAGGATTCCGAAGAAAGAACTTGAGGCTTCCTTCCTTTGTCTTCGTTCCCGAGAAAACGAGATAGCCGTGTTTGACGAGCAGCGCGCGAGCCTTCTTGCCGCTGGTCTCCTTCACGCCCCCCCTCGCCTCCAGCGTAATCGCGGATGCGTATGCGGCGGTTGGTTCAAGCGTCTTCGGATCGATGGTCACAAAGTGCGAGTAGACGATAATCATCTGCACGCAGGGAGACGACCGAAGCCGGCTGTCCTCATCGATTCGAAGCGCCGGGTCGGCCGCGACCGTCTGGAACAATTCGAACTTGAACGCGGCCAGTTCCCTTTTCGCTGCCTCATAACGTCGTGGCCAATCCGGGTCGGTCTCCGGAGGCTGGACCGCCTCCGGAGGGTCGTAGCGCCCGCCGCTCATTCTGCCGCCCCACTGTCAATGACTGTGACCGGCGTCCTCAGAACGTAGCGGGCATGTGTGCCGGCAAAAGGTCCGTCGTGCGCCTCGTGGACTGTCTCGACTACAAAACCAGCTTTGCGGATCTTGAACGTGTAGGCTGACCAGCGTGGGGCAGGATTGTCGATCGGCGTGCACCCACGCTCACCAGCGCGCACCAGTTCGCACATGGCCCAGGCGTCGCGCCCGTCGAGTTGCACTATCCGACCGTCCGGCTCAATGCGGACCTTGATCGAAAAGCGCGGCGCGCGCTTCGTGGCAGGCTCTTTTTCCGGTCGAAGGCTATGGCGTACGGTAACGCCGTTTGCTAAGGCTGACATGCTGTTCCTTTCGGAATGTCTGGGAGGATTTTTCGAGAAATGCGGAACAGTTCGGGGAATAGGCGGTCCTGTCTGGACAACTGCGACCGCTCGTTCCCCGTCTTCCCGCGCAGTGAAAACCCGGAAGACGCTGTACTCCAAACGCAAATGAAGCCCGCGCTGCGGGTTGCAGCCGGGCCGTCAACTGATGGGTGGGTGGCGGCGCTCAGTTCGAGCCGCCTTCGACGTCAGGCTTCATGAAGAAGCGCGTCAGTTGTCCCCGTTCAGCCACCCAGCGGCCGGAAACCTTCCGGGCTGGAATCTCCTTCTTTTCCAGCAGGTGGAACGTCGCGCGCGGCGTGCGGCCGATAAAAGCCGCGATAGCTTCCGCGCCCCAGACCAATTCAATCTGCCCGTTTGTCATCATGCAGGTGGACCCTTTCTGTTCATGGATGCGAGTTGCATCATTGCCCTAGGTCTACAGTATTTTCCCGCAGGTGCAAGTAGCACCCTTGCGGTTCATGATGGCAACTGGCACTTATCCCCGGGAAAGTTCCCGAGGCAGAAAAATGACCGACCGCGAGAAGTACCCAAGCGAGGCCGCCGAACGTTTCCAAGTCCGGATGCCGCCCGGCTTGCGAGACCGCATCAAAGCCGCCGCCGACGCCAACAGCCGCTCCATGAACACGGAAATTGTTGCCACGTTAGATGAAAAGTACCCGGCCACGATCGAGTTGGATCAAGACGAGTTTGCAGAAAGATGGCTCTTCCCGATAATCCAGACGCCGGATGAAGACGTTGAGAGACGCGCTGCATTGATCGCCAAGGCGAACGCAGCGGCAGCAGAAATACATCCCAACCTTGGCGTCTGGGAGCGATTTGTCCGCAATCGGATTGAATTGATATTCGGCATCCGAGACCCTTCCCTTGTTTCGCCCGAGGTACGGAACATGATCCAGCGTGTCATCATGAGCCCCAAGGCGAGGCCCTAAATGTCCGTCCGCAAGCGCACTTGGACCAGCCCGTCCGGCGACGAGAAAACAGCTTGGATAGTTGACTATCGAGACGCAGCGGGAGCGCGAAGGCAGAAAACCTTTGCGCGGAAAAAGGAAGCCGACGCCTACCGCGCGACAGCGACCGTGGAAGTCCGCGAAGGCGTCCACGTAGCCGATTCCCAAAGCGCCACCGTCGCGAAGGCCGGCGACCTATGGATTGCCAGCGCCGTTAACAATGAACTGGAGCGGGCGACCTTGCTTCAGTATCGCCAGCACCTGAAGCTTCATATCCTGCCGTTCATTGGCGGGTCGCGGCTATCCGAACTCAACATTCCGACCGTGCGCGCTTTCGAAGAACGCTTGCGAGAGGAAGGCCGGTCGCCCTCGATGATACGCAAGGTCTTGGTCAGCCTCGGTTCGCTCCTGTCCGACGCTCAGGAACGCGGGCTATGCGCGCGCAACGTCGTGCGCGACATGCGCGGCAAGCGTAAGGGCAAGGAAGCGCGTCTATTGAAGCGCCAGAAGGTCAAGAAACAGGCGGGCATTAACATACCGGCGAACGCGGAAATCAAAGCCATCGTCGCGGCGCTGGAGGGGCGTTGGCGTCCGTTGCTGTTGGTGGCGATATTCACCGGCCTGCGTGCATCGGAATTGCGCGGACTGCGATGGGCCGACGTCGATCTTGATGAGCGCAAGCTGCACGTTCGCCAGCGCGCCGACCGATACAACACCATCGGTTCGCCGAAGTCAGAGGCAGGCGCCCGCGCCGTCCCCTTGCCCCCCATTGTCTTGAACACCCTCAAGGAATGGAAGCTGCGCAGCGGCGGCGGCGAACTCGCTTTCCCCAATGGGAAGGGAAACGTTGAGTCATTGTCGAACATCATCAAGCGAGGCTTCCATCCAGCGCAGATCAAGGCAGGCGTCACGCGCGAGACGGGCGAACTCGACAAGGAAGGCAAGCCGATCCTGGCCGCCAAGTACACCGGGCTGCACTCGCTTCGCCATTTCTTCGCAAGTTGGCTCATTAATCCGCCGGATCGCGGCGGGCTTGGATTGCCGCCAAAAGTGGTGCAGGAGCGCATGGGACATTCGACCATCGCCATGACCATGGACACTTATGGTTCGCTGTTTCCCCCCGGGGATGACGCCGGCAAGCTCGCGGATGCCGAGCGCGCGTTGCTGTCTTGATGCGACACAGACGCAGCACCGCGAACAATTATTTAATCTTTTCAACGACTGGATGAAGATTCCTAATCTGAGGGTCACAGGTTCGAATCCTGTCGGGATCACCATTCGCGTCGTGCGCCGGGTCCGGTCGCGGGGGAGAGGGTCCGCGTTAGGTCGGCGGCTTCGACGACCACATCCTCATGGCCGGCCGGTTTCGTGGCATCGCGCCGGCCCTGCTTCGCCCCCTAGCGGTCGAGAACTGCAACCCTGCGGTCACCGATCTCATGCACCGCAATCTCCATGTCGTAGATGCCGCACAGGATCCGATCAGACATGAAGTCGCGCGCGGTCCCGTGGAAGACGACGCGTCCGCTCTTCATCGCCACGACCCGGTCGGCATAGGCGGCGGCGGCGTTGATGTCGTGCAGGACGACGACGACCGCCTTGCCCAGGTCGTCGACGGCTCGGCGCAGCAGCCGCATCGTCTCGACCGCATGACGCATGTCGAGGCCGTTCAACGGCTCGTCGAGCAGCAGGTAATCCGTGTCCTGGCACAGTACCATCGCCATGAAGGCGCGCTGGCGCTGACCTCCGGAAAGTTCGTCAAGGAAGCGGTGTTCCAGCCCCTCGAGGTCGAGGAAGGCGATCGATGCCGCGATCCGGTCCCTGTCCATCTGGGTCGGTCGGCCGCCGTTGTGGGGGTAGCGACCGAAGCCGACCAGTTCCCCGACCGTCAGCCGCGCGGTCATGACGTTGTCCTGCCGCAGGATGGCGAGACGGCGGGCGAGCAGATCGCTTCTGGCGGTCGCCACGTCCATGCCCCCGATCCGGACGCTGCCGGAATCGGCTGCCGAGAGCCGCGCCATGATCGACAGCAGCGTGGTCTTGCCGGCGCCGTTGGGACCCACGATGGCCGTCAGGCCTGGCGCCGGCAGGTGGAGCGAGACGTCGGCGACGACCGTCGCCCCGCCATAGGCCTTGGTGACGTTCCGGACTTCGATCATCGATGGATCCCGCGCATCAGGAGGACGATGAAGGCGATTCCGCCGACGAACTCGATGACCACGCCCAGCACACCGCCCAGCTTCAGTGCGTGTTCGAGAACGGCCTGGCCGCCGACGACGGCGACGACGGCGATCAGCGCGGACGCGACCAGCGCCGGCCGGTGGCGATGGCCCACGGCCAGGTAGGCGAGGTTGGCGACGAGCAGGCCGAAGAAGGCGATCGGCCCGACCAGAGCGGTCGATGCGGAAACGAGCACTGCAACGACGAACAGCAGGCGTGTTACCAGCCGCGCGTGCGGCACGCCGAGGCCGACCGCCGCGTCGCGGCCCAGCGACAGGACGTCGAGCGTGCGGTGGATGGACAGGAGCCAGGCGCAGCAGACGCCGGACGCAAGGCCGGTCACCCCGAGCAGGCCCGCGTCGATGGTATTGAAGCTCGCGAACAGGAGGTCCTGCAGCGCAGAGAACTCGTTCGGATCGAGCACCCGCTGCAGCATCGAGGCGAGGCTGCGGAAGAGCATGCCGAAGACCACGCCGGTGAGCACCAGGAGATGGATGCCGCGGCCGTGCTCGGACAGCAGCCAGCGGAACAGGACGACGGAAAAACCGACCATTGCCGAGGTTTCGCCGATGAAGCGCCAGTCGGCATCGAGCGTGGCGAGAACGCGGGAACCGAAAACGAAGACCAGCGCGGTCTGGATCGCGACATAGAGTGAATCGAATCCCATGATCGCAGGGGTGAGGATGCGGTTCCGCGTTACGGTCTGGAAAACGACCGTCGAGAACGCGACCGCGACGGCGACGACGACCATCCCGGCGAGTTTGGGAGCCCGGAACGGCAGGACGAAGGCCCAGCCGCCCCGCACGCCGATGGTCATGTAGAGGACGGCGCAGGCGAGCGCGGCCGCCGCAAGGCCGGCGAGCACGATGGTTTCCCGGCGGGCGGACCGGTCCGGCGCGGCGTCAGCCAAGACGCGTCCCCGGGCGGAGAAGGAGCATCAGGAAGAGCGCCGAGCCGAGAACGCCGGCGACGGTCCCGACGGGGATCTCGTAGGGATGGCGGATCAGGCGGCCTGCGAGGTCGCAGGCCAGGAGGAAGGCCGCGCCGGACACAGCGATCCAGGGCAGCGTGCGCCGCAGATTGTCGCCCATGACGAGACTGCCGACATTGGCGACGATCAGGCCGAGAAAGGGGATGGTGCCGACCGTCACGACGCTGGCGGAGGTCACGAGAGAGACGATGACGAGGCCGGTGGCGACGATGCGCCGGTGGTCGAGGCCGAGATTCGCGGCGAAGCTCTCGCCCATGCCGGCCACCGTGAAGCGGTCGGCGACCCAGTAGGCTCCGGCCGCCACGGCGAATCCGATCCAGAGGAGTTCGTAACGGCCGCGCAGCACGCCCGAGAAGTCCCCGTTCGTCCAGGTCGCGAGCGACTGGAGGAGGTCGAAGCGCAGCGCCAGGAAGACAGTCACAGCCTGGATGACGCCGCCGAGCATCAGCCCGGCCAGCGGCACGATCAGACCCGAACGGGCGGGAATGCGCTCCACCAGCCGCAGGAAGAGGACCGTCGCCACCAGCGCGACCGATGCGGCCGCCGCCATCCTCGCCAGGATTGGCAGTCCGGGAGCCAGGATCGCCACGAGGACGAGGCCGAGGCTCGCGGCTTCCACCGTGCCGGCGGTCGTCGGCTCGACGAACCGGTTGCGGAACAGCATCTGCATGATCACGGCCGCGATGGTGATGGCCATCCCGCTCAGGATGATGGCGGCCGTCCGAGGAACACGGCTCACGAGCAGCAGTCGCAGCGTGTCCGGGTCGGCACGGCCGGAGAGCAGGGCCGCGACATCGACGTGACCGACGCCGACGAGAACGCTGGCCAGAGACAGGACGACCAGCGCGATCACCGTGCCGGCAGGGACGAGCCATCCCCGTCCGGCGCCCGACGATTCTACGGCCGACTGCATTCAGCGCGACTTTCCGAGCGCGGCGGCGATCTCGTCGATCACCGTCCGGACTGCCGCGATGCCGGGACCGACGAGATACCAGCGGACGGTGTCCACATAGACGATACGGCCATTCCGCGCCGCCTTCGTCGCGGCGACGAGATCGTTGTCGAGCGTGGCGGCCGCGGAGGCGCCGGCGCTGCCGATCGCCGAATCGCGGTCGACGACGAACAGCCAGTCCGGATTGATCTGGAGGAGATACTCGAACGAAACCGCCTCGCCATGCGTGGCGGCGACGACCTCCGTCGCGGCGGGGGCGAAGCCGATGTCGTCGTGGATCCAGCCGAAGCGCGAACCCGGTCCGTAGGCCGTCACCTTTCCTCCGTTCGTCATGATCACGAGGACGCCGCCTGCCGGCCGTGCGGCTTCTTGCAGCGACGCGACGGCGGCATCGAGACCGGCGACGAGGTTCCCGGCTTCCGCTTCCTTGCCGAAGATGAGGCCCAGCAAGGCGGCATTCGCCTTGGCCCCCTGGAGATAGGCGTCGGGCGCGACGGTGAGGTCGATGGTCGGCGCGATCCGTGACAGTTCGGCATATCGCGGCGACGATCGCCCTGCGACGATGACGAGGTCCGGTTCGGCCGCGGCTATGGCCTCGAAGTCCGGCTCGAAGAGCGAACCGATCTTCAGGTATTCCTCGCCGCGATATCTGCCGAGATAGTCCGGAACGTTCGAGCCGGGGACGCCCGCGACCGCGACGCCGAGCGCGTCGAGCGTATCCAGCGCCGCCAGGTCGAAGGTGAACACCCGGGCGGGACGCGCCGGCAGCACCGTCTCGCCCTGGGCATGGCGAACCCGGATCTCTTCGGAGGCAGCCGGTCCGCCGGACATGACGAGGCCCACGAAGAGCAGGATCGCCGCGAGGAAGCGGGGGGAACGGTCGGGTATGGTCACGTCGAACCTCTCGATCGGGCAGCGCCTGCGCGGGGGTCCGGTACCACCGCAACGCCTCCGCCGATCCGCCGGCGACCGAGGCCTCGGATGCCCTATCAAACATGAACGACGTAATCAACTTATGGAAGTCGATCGAATATCGGGAACGAGCGGCCGCCTGCGGCGAGACCGGCCCGGCAGAGCGATGTGCGCCACCACAGCGGTCACAGCGCCGAGGAGACGCGCCGGACTGCCGCCACGCGGTTCGCCGGAAAAGCGGCGCCGGATCTACTCGCTCATGGCGCGCAGCGTGTCCCACTTCAGGATGCGCACGCGGCGCAGGCTCGGCAGGCGGACGATGCCCTTGTCCTTCATCCGGGAGAACACGCGCGAGATGGTCTCGATCGTCAGCCCGAGATAGTCGGCGACGTCGCCGCGCGACATCGGCAGGTCGAATTCCTCGAGATCCCCCTGGCGGGCGGCCATGTCGAGAAGAAAGGCGGCCACGCGCTCCGCAGCGTGCTGGCGACCGAGCACCAGGAGATGCTCCTGGGCCTTGACCAGCCCCTGAAGGACCAGGGGCAGGAGTTCATGCGAGCGGTCGGCGCCGTGGCCGGCGCGGATCACCCGGATGCCGGTGGCGCCGATCGCCTCGGCGAAGAAGTGATGCGTGCCGCCGGCCTCGAAGCCGAACACCTCGCCCGCGAGATGGAAGGACGAGATCTGGCGGCGGCCGTCGGCCAGAAGCCGGTAGACCCGCACGGCGCCGAATTCGATCTGGTAGAGGTCGCCGGCCTTCTCTCCCTGAGCATAGATTTCCGAACCGGCGGAGTAGAGCGCAGCGGGCTGCAGGGCGCCGCGGTCGAACAGGCCTTCCGCTCCCAGGTCCGGGGTGGCGGCCTGGACGGAGGCGCTGCGGAACTCGCGGGGATGGATGGTCATGGCTGTCTCCGACGGTTTTCGTTCTGTCGGAGGCAACCTCGTCTATTTCGGACGTCGCTTGTATTCGTTCATGTCCCTACGGGTTTCTACGTAGCACGGCCGCGCCGCCTACCTGGGCAGGATGGCGCTGATCAGCGCAGGGCCGAGGAGGGGCTTGCGGAGAAGCTGGAACGGAACGGCAGGGGACAGCGCCGCGGTCTTGTCCACGAGCACGACCACCGGCCGCTCGTCGCCCGCAATGCGGGCGAACTCGACCAGATTCCGCTGCCGGGCGTCGACGGCGTCCTCGTCGACGACGGCGCAATCGAAGCCGTTGAACTTGTGGGAAGCGAAGACGGTGGGAAAGCCCGCATGCGACTCGACCTCATAGCCTTCCGCCTCGACCGTGAATTCGATCGACCGACGAAGTTCGTCGTTCGGAACCACAACGAGAACCTTCCGGCCATGCTTCAAGAACGTGGTCTCCAACGCGCCTCGCCGGCCGAGAGCACCGCGGCCGCACCGAGAGCGTTTAGGACCTTGCCGGAAAACGCGCATTGCGCCAGGTCAAATTTGGCGGCAAGCGCAAGATTGTCCTACTTCGGAACGAAACCGGCCGTGATCGCCATCCGGACCAGTTCCGGGAGGCTCTTCGCCTCCATCTTGGTCATGACGTTGGCACGGTGGACCTCGACCGTGCGCGGGCTGATGTCGAGGTCGTAGGCGATGGTCTTGTTGGCGTGACCTGCCACCACCCCGGCCAGCACCTCCCGCTCCCGATCGGTCAACTGGGCGAGGCGCTGCAGGATGGCGGCCGAATCCTGGGCGGCGGCATGTCGGTCGAGCTCTGCAGCCGCGCGCGTGATCGCGCCGATCAGCACCTCGTCCTCGAAGGGCTTCTCGATGAAGTCGAGGGCTCCCGCCTTCATCGCCTCCACGGCCATCGGCACGTCGCCGTGGCCGGTGATGACGATCGAGGGCACCTGGACCGCCATGTCGCGCAGACGCCGGATGAGGTCGACCCCGCTGATCTCGGGCATGCGCAGGTCCGTGACGAGGCATGCGTTGCGCAGGCCGGGAGCGGCGGCCAGGAACGCCGCCGCGGACTCGTGCAGCCGCACCGGAAAGCCGGCGATCGTCAGCATGAAGGCCAGCGACTTGCGGACCGGCTCCTCGTCGTCGACGATATGGACGACATAGTCACCTATTTCCATCGGTGGCCTCTCTGTCGATGGCGGGAAGGGTGAATCGGAACAGCGCGCCACCCTTGTCCGTCCGCTGCGCCTCCATGGTGCCGCCATGCGATTCGATGATTCGCTTCGAAATGGACAGACCTATGCCCATGCCACCGGCCTTGGAGGTGACGAAGGGCTGAAAGAGGCGGGCGGCGACCTCATCGGAAATGCCGGGGCCGGTGTCGGACACTTCCACCGCCGCCATACCGTCGCCGACCGGCAGGGTGCGAACCGTGAGTTCGCGGGTCTCGCAGTCGCTCATCGCCTCCATGGCGTTGCGCATGAGATTGATCAGGACCTGCTGGATCTGGACGCGGTCCGCCAGCACGAAGTCGGCGCCCGGCCGGAAGTCGAAGACGGATCGTACGCCGCGCTCGCGCGACCCGACGAGCGCCAGCGCTCCCGCCTCCTCCACCATCTTGCGGATGTCCTCGGCCTGCTTGTCGGTGTCGCCGCGCATGACGAACTCGCGCAGGTGGCGGATGATCTGACCGGCCCGCAGCGACTGCCGGGCGATCTCGTCGAGCGCCTCGCGCACGCGCAGAGACGGCCCGTCCTCCGCACTGCGCAGCAGGCGGGTGCATCCCTGCGCGTAGTTGGCGATCGCCGACAGCGGCTGGTTCAGTTCGTGGGCGAGTGTGGAAGCCATCTCGCCCAGTTCATTGAGGCGGGCCAGACGAGCCAGTTCGCCTTGAACCTCCTGCAGGCGGGCGGCAGATTCCTCGCGCTCGGTGAGGTCCCGGACGAAACCCGTGAAGTAGAGACGGTCGCCGCTCTTCATCTCGCCGACGGCCAGCTTCATGGGGAAAGTCGAGCCGTCCTTGCGGCGGCCGACGACAACGCGGTCCGTACCGATGATCCGCCTTTCGCCGGTCGCCATGTAGCGCTGCATATAGCCGTCGTGCTGCGCCTGGTAGGGCTCCGGCATCAGGATGCGGACGTTCCGGCCGACCACCTCGCCGGCCGAATAACCGAACTGGCGGACGGCGGCCGTGTTGAAGGAAACGATCGTCCCTTGCCGGTCGATGACGATCGTGGCGTCGAGCACCGTGTCCAGGATCGACGAAAGATGGGCTTCTCTCTCCTCCAGGATCGCTCCGGTTCGCTCGGCGGCGAGGCGCGAACGATTGACGATCTCACCCATGGCGATCGTCAGCAGCCCGGTGAAGGCATAAAGCGTCATCTCGACCGTGGCGACCGCCTGCCCAGGCTGCAAATCGTGAATGTACCAGGCCCCGGAAATCGACAGCCCGAAGGCGAAGAGGGCGGGCCCCAGGCCGCAGAAGCCGGACACGATCAGGATGGCTGGCAGGAACGGGACGAAGATGCCATGTCCGTCGAGGGAACCGTCGAGGGCCAGGCGGGCCGTGAAGGCGATCGCGACGACGAGGACGGCCACTGCATAGCCCCAAGGTCCGGAACACCGGCGGATCACCGCTTTCTTCAGAAGCCGGTTCTCCGCACGCGGGACTGTATCGTGGAAGCCCATGACGATCAGGTTCGCAGCCGTGCCACGTGCGGCACGGATCGCCGCAGCCGCGCATCCCCACGGGCTGCGCGGCTCGTTTCGGCGAATTTCCACGTCAAGGCACGCTGATCACCATGCATGACGCCATATCGCAGGATCGACTTCCACCGGTCAACCGCTGCAGAACCCCGGGCAGGACAGCCGGCACGCTCCGACGGCCGGCAATTCGGGGCGGCGTCTCCGCGCGCGCCTCCGGCAACCCATGCGATCGCAGCCGGCGGACTGCCTTAACGGCGCGGCCCGCCGGGTCACGGCCTCTCGACGCGCGCGACCTGATAGGTATGCAACGATCCTTCAGACCTCACCGAGACGTACTCGCCGGTGACGAAGCGTTCCGCGCCGAAACGGAAACCCACTTCATCGTCGCGGTCGCCTTCGTCGTAGTCGAAGTACCAGGCGCCT
This sequence comes from Aquibium microcysteis, assembly GCF_014495845.1. Lineage (NCBI taxonomy): Bacteria > Pseudomonadati > Pseudomonadota > Alphaproteobacteria > Hyphomicrobiales > Phyllobacteriaceae > Aquibium > Aquibium microcysteis. The sequence continues at coordinate 4,680,424 of NZ_CP061080.1, read as the reverse complement.
CCCGGCTTGCGGCGAAGCCGCCCGATGCGATCCTGTTCGCCGTGCCGGAAGTGCCGGACGCGGCAGTGGTCCTGGTGCTTCTTCCATTCCGCTGCGTCGAGATGTCCATCGGGCTGCAGTGGAGCGAGTATGTCGTAACCCTCGTCTCTCTCGCCGGCAGGATGGCCCTTCTCGCGGGCGAGAAGCAGGCGCACGTGGCGGAAGCCGGGGGACAGATCCTTCAATTGCGTCATAGGGTTTTCCTTCCTTTGGCGAAACCCTATCCCGCGCGCTCCCCCGCGCCTTGATCGGCATCAAGCACGCGATCACGCCGGCAGCGGTATCGGCGGCAGCAGAAGATGGACCGCTGCCCCCGCCAGCGCGGCGACGACGGTGGCCGCAGCCAGCGGCAGCAGGAACCGGACCGGACCGGATACCGCCGCCAGGAACAGCCGGCCGACCGCATTGGCCACCAGCGCCAGCAGCACCGCCCGTGCCGCGCTCGCCGGCGCGACGCCCTGCTCGACGAGGCGAAGCGAACTCAGCACGGCCACATCGACGTCGAACGTCCCGGAGACGGCCGAGGTGATGAGCAGGCCGCTCTCGTCGAGCACCCCCGACAGGACCGCGCTCGCGGTTGAGACCACAGCGAGAAGCGCTGCGAAGCCCAGAAGCGGGGCAAGATCGAACGGGTTGCGCGCCGCCGGCTGCATCGGCAAGGGTCCGCCGCCGCGCACGAGCAGCGCGCCCGCCGCCGCCAGCACGAGCGCGGCCGCCGCGATCGGCAGTCCAGCATGGACGACGACCGACGGCCGCACCGCACCGACGACGGCACCGACCCGCAGGACGGAGACCATCGCGGCGAGCGCGGCCGCGCCCGCGAGCGGCTCGATTCCCTGGCAGCCCCGCGCCATTCTGGCCAGCACCAGGATCACGGCCGTCGACGAGACGACGGCACCGGCCAGGGCGCTGACCAGTACCCCGCGCGTCTCGCCGAACAGACGGGACATGACGTAGCCGGCAAAGGAAATCGCCGCGATGAGCACTGTGAAGACCCAGATCTCATGCGGATTGACGCCGCCCCAGGGGTCGATCGTCCGGTCCGGCAGGACTGGAAGGACGATGACGGTCATGGCGGCGAGCACCAGGGCCGACCGCAGCTCCGCCCACGTTAGCCGCCGCAACAGCCCGTGCAGCACCTCTCGGCTGGCGAGGATGGCGGCCAGCGCGGTGCCGCCGGCTGCCGCGGCGACGTAATCCCCTGCCACCGCCAGGGCCCCAAGGGCGAAGACCGCCATGCCGGCGATCACGCCGGTGACGCTGAAGTCCTCGTCATGCGTGGCCTCGCGCAGTTTGAACCCGGCAAAGACGGCAGTGAACGTCACGAAACCCACCGCCAGGATCGCCATGGATCCCACTGCCTCGCCAAGCGCGGCCAGGAGGCCGCCGACAAGCCCGGCAATCCCGTAGGTGCGAATCCCGGCCGTGCGGCTGCGGTCGGGCGCGTCGCGTTCGCGCCACCCGCGCTCGAGCCCGACCAGCAGGCCGATCGCCAGAGCCAGCCCCAGGCGCGGAAGGAGAGGATCCATCCGGCGGGGTTCAGGCGCTCGTCAGGCGCAGACGGTCGCGCGCCCAGGAAACGATCTGCGTTGCGCTGAGCGCCCCCGACGTCCTGGCGAGTTCATTGCCGCCGCGAAAGAGGATCATGGTCGGGATGCTGCGGATTCCGAGCCGGCCGGCGAGCGCCTGTTCTTCGTCGGAGTTGAGCTTGATCAGACGCACCATGGGCTCCAGTTCGCGGGCGGCCGTCTCGAAAGCCGGTGCCATCATCCTGCAGGGTCCGCACCACGGCGCCCAGACGTCGACCAGCACCGGCACCGTGCCGCGTGAGACGTGTTTCTCGAAAGCCGCGGCGCTGACGTTTTCCGGGTGGCCCGAAAACAGCGGCGCGTGGCATTTGCCGCACTTGCCTTCGCTCGCGGGCTTGCCGGCCAGGAGCCGGTTCACCGCCGCGCAGTTGCCGCAGACGACAAGCGTTTCCTCGTTCATCCGTGTTCTCCCGTCATCGTGCCGGCAATGCCGGTCATTCCTGGATGCTCTCCATATAGGTCACGAGATCGTCCGCCTGTCGCGCATCGGGCTCGAAATCCGGCATCGCAGCGTGGCGCAGGAACAGGTCGCCCGTCATTTCGCCCCGCAGCGTGGCAAGGTTGCGCCGCAGCGCCATCTGGCGGAAGGGCGGCGCCGCCGGATCGAGGCTCTGGTCGACCTGCGCTATGGCGTGGCATTCGGCGCAGTTCGCCTCAGCCAGACGCTTGCCGCGAAAGGCGCTCTCCGGATCGGCCGCAATGGCCGATCCGGAGAGCGCGAGCGAAGCCAGAATCATCCATGGCATTCTCGTCGGCATGTCGATCCGTCCTCTCTCTGCAGGAGAGCATCCTTCCGCTTCCTCAGGCAAGCCACCTTGATCGCGGTCAAGGCCGGGCGTACGGAAGCGGAACATCCCTGCGAGGCGCGGACGCCGCGCCTCCCGCGAGGCTGCGCAGAGCGTTCAGGATGACGGCCACATCGATGGCTTCCTGTGCGATCGCGCCGGCGACGGGCGTCAGATAGCCGAGGGCGGCGAAGACGATCGCCAGGCCGGAAAGGCCTATGCCGGCCACGATGCTCTGAAGCGCGATGGCGCGCGTCCGCCGGGCGATGGCGACGGCCGCGGCAATCGGCGACAGCCGGTCGGTCAGCACCACGACGTCGGCCGCCTCCGACGAGGCCGTCGCGCCTCGCGCGCCCATCGCGATCCCGACGCTGGCCGTCGCCAGCGCCGGCGCATCGTTGATGCCGTCACCCACCATCAGCGTCGGCGCCCTCCCGCGCTCCTCCGCCACGGCGGCGACCTTCGCGGCCGGGTCGGCGCCAGCCAGAATACGGTCGAGCGGAAGCGACTCCCCGATGCGCGATGCGGCCTGCGCATCGTCGCCCGTCAGCATGACGATCCGGTCGATGCCGGCCGTCCGCAGGTCGAGCAGGGTGTCCAGTGCATCGCCGCGGAGCGCGTCGCCGAAGACGAACACCGCGGCCAGCCGCCCGTCGATGGCGAGATAGACCATCAGCACCGGCTGCCCGCCATAGCGCGTCGCGGTCCGCTCTGCCCAGAGCGGCAGTTCCGCGTCCGCAAGCACGTTCCTCCGCGAGCCGGCCTTCAGATGCAGATCCCCGACAGTGCCCTCGATTCCGGCGCCGCGATGCTCGCGAATGTCGGCAGGCGGGGAAAGAGGCAAGGCGCGTGCCCGGGCAATCTCGACGACGGCGGCGGCCAGAACGTGATGGGAGGCCTGTTCGATCGATGCGAGCAGCCGCAGGCATTCACCCGGGTCCCGGCCGGGCGCGGCTTCGGTCGCGATCAGTTCGGCGCCGCCATGCGTGAGCGTGCCGGTCTTGTCGAAGATCGCGGTGCGGGCCTGCGCCAGCCCTTCGAGCGCGGCGCTGCCCTTCATGAGGACGCCCGCCCGCGCCGCCCGCGACACGCCGCCGATGAAGGCGACGGGAGCGGCGAGGATCAACGGACAGGGCGTCGCCACGACCAGAACGGCCAGCCCGCGAACCGGGTCGCCCGAAAGCCACCAGGCGAGCCCCGCAACGAGCAACGTGACCGGAAGCAGCCAGAGCGCGAACCTGTCCGCCATGCGGATGAAAGGAGCCTTGGCCGTCTGCGCCGCCTCCACCATTCGAACGATACCGGCGTAAGTACTGGCGTCAGCGGGAGCAACCGCCCGCATCCGTATCGTCTCGCCGGCATTGACGGTGCCGCTGAACAGCCGGTCACCCCGGCGGCGGTTCCGCGGCAGGGGTTCCCCCGTCACGGCCGACTCGTCGATCGATGCGGCCTCGTCCAGAAGGGCTCCATCCACGGGAAGAAGTTCGCCTGCGCGCACGAGCAGTTCGTCGCCCACCGCGACCTGTACGACCGGGACGTCGTCGATCCGCCCATCGATGCTTCGATGAGCCGTCCGCGGAGAGCGGTCGGACAGTGCACGCAGTTCGCGTTCGGCGCGACCGCGTGCGAAATCCTCCAGGACGCTGCCGCCGGCGTACATGACAGCAACGACAACTGCGGCCAGCGGCTGACCGAGGAGCAGTGCAGCCGACATGGACACGAGCGCGATCGCGTCGACTCCGAACCGGCCGATCAGGAAATCCCGCAGGATCGAGACCGCCAGCATCGCGATCACCGGCAGGGTCGCCAAAGTCCAGGCGGATTCCGCCGACCACCCTCTTCCGGGAAAGCCACCCAGGAGACCCACCACCAGACCTCCGATGGCGCCCAGGAACAGCAGCCTTCGCATGACCCCTTCGATCAATGCCTTCTCTCCCGGACTGGGGCTGGCGCGTCCTCTAGAGCGAATCGATCACGTCCGACAGCATCTGGCGGACCTTGGCCGCTGTCTCGCCGAGTGACGGGTTCTGGATCGCCGACATCGAGGCTACGGGGTCGACGGCAGCAACTTCGACCGTGCCTGGCGCAGATTCCGTGACGATCACGTTGCAGGGCAGCATCGTGCCGATCTTGTCCTCGGCCTGCAGGGCGCTCAAGGCGAGCCTGGGATTGCATGCGCCGAGGATCGTGTAGGGCTTGAAGTCGACGTCCAGCTTCTTCTTCATCGTAGCCTTCACGTCGATCGTCGTCAGAACGCCGAAGCCCTTTGCCGCCAGCGCTTCGGTAACGTGGATGATGGCCGTGTCGAACGGCATGTCGAGAGTCTTGGTGAAATAGTAGCTCATTCTGGTTCCTCCTTATCGAGACCGGGCCGAAGGCGAACTCGTCTCAAACCGGTCCGGCGCCGGAGAACTGTCGCATTGGGGTGCAACAGTAGAACCGAGCCGCCGAAGCCGCTTTGATCCACCGCAACGATCGGGCAGGGCAAAGGTCGCAGAAAAAGCCCGATCAATGATGGAGATAGGCGCGTGACGATCCGAAACCTCGAGTTTGCAGCCCGCCCCCGTTCGATTGCCGTGATCGGCGCCTCGCCGCGCGAGCGGTCGGTCGGCAGCGTGGTGCTGCACAACATCGTCGCTGGCGGCTTCGAGGGCGCGATCTGGCCGGTCAATCCGAAATATCCCGAGATCGCCGGACTGACCTGCTATCCGGACCCCGCCAGCCTGCCGGAGGCGCCGGATCTCGCGGTGATCGTCACGCCGCCAGCGACCGTGCCGGGGCTGATCCGCGACCTCGGCGACAAGGGCACGCGGGCCGCCGTCGTCATCACCGCGGGCCTGACGGCGGGCAACGGGTTGCGACAGGCCATGCTCGACGCGGCGCGGCCCTATCTCTTCCGCATCATCGGACCCAACACGGTCGGCCTGATGGTGCCCCCGGCCAAGCTGAATGCGAGCTTCGTGCACATGACGCCGCAGGCCGGCGGCATCGCACTCCTCTCGCAGTCGGGTGCCATCGCGACCGCGCTGGTCGACTGGGCGGCCGAGAACAATCTCGGCTTCTCGCACATCGTGTCGCTCGGCGACATGGCCGACGTCGACGTGGGCGACTACCTCGACATGCTGGCCGGCGACGGGCGCACGAAGTCGATCATCATGTATCTGGAATCGATCCCCAACCCGCGCAAGTTCATGTCGGCTGCGCGCGCGGCCGCGCGCATCAAGCCGGTGATCGCCATCAAGGCCGGCCGCCACGAACAGGCGGCGGCTGCCGCCGCCACGCATACCGGCGCGCTGTCGGGCGCGGACCGGGTCGTGGAGGCGGCGCTGTCGCGCGCGGGCATCCTGCGCGTCGACGGCCTCGGCGAACTCTTCGACGCCGCCGAGATCACCGCGCGCTTCCAGCCGCTGCGGCGCGCGCGCGTGGCGATCGTGACGAACGGCGGCGGCGCGGGCGTGCTGGCGGTCGACCGGATCATCGATTGCGAGGGCGAACTGGCGGAGCTTTCTCCGGAAACGATCGCCAGGCTCGACGGCGCCCTCCCGCCCACCTGGTCGCGGGCGAATCCGGTCGACATCATCGGCGACGCGCCGGCCGAGCGCTACGTCGCGGCCGTCGAGGCGGTGGCGGCCGATCCGGGCACCGATGCGCTGATCGTGATGAACTGTCCGACCGGTCTCGCATCCCCGGTGGAATCGGCCCGCGCCGTGGCCGACCTGACCAAGAAGGGAATGATCAACGGCAAGCCAGTTCTGACCTGCTGGCTGGGCGAGCGGACCGCGCGCGAGGGACGCCAGATCCTGCACGAGGCCGGCGTGGCGAGCTTCTCGACGCCGTCCGACACCGCATCCGCACTATCCTATCTCGCCGACTGGTCGAAGGCCCAGGCGGCCCTGGCGCGTGTTCCGGAAAGCCGGGGCGAGGACATCGAGGTGGATCGCGAGGCGGTTCTCGCGATCTTCCGGAAGGTCGCAGCCGAGGGCCGCGCCATGCTCACCGAGCCGGAGGCGAAGGCTGCCGTCGCCGCCTACGGCATCCCGGCGCCTGAAACGATCATCGCTGCGTCTCCGCTCAATGCCGGACAGGCCGCCGAACGGCTGCTCCGCAATTGGGACAAGGTGGTCGTGAAGCTTCTGTCGAAGACGATCACCCACAAGTCGGACGTCGGCGGCGTCGTGCTCGACATCGACAGCGCCGATGGCGCACGCGCCGCGGCCGAAGAGATCGTCCGGAAGGTCGGGAAGCTGGCGCCGGAGGGCGATGTCGAAGGGTTCGCGGTCCAGCCGATGGTGACCCGCCATCAGGCGCAGGAACTGATCCTGGGAATGAGCCGCGATCCGATCTTCGGGCCGGTGATCCTGTTCGGGGCAGGCGGCATCGCCGTCGAGGTCATGAACGACACCGCCGTCGCGCTGCCGCCGCTCGACGACGTGCTGGCCGGCGACCTCATCGACCGAACGCGGGTCGGCCGGCTGCTCGCCGGCTTCCGCGACCGACCCCCGGCTGATCGGGCGGCGATCGCGCGCGCGCTCAACGGCCTGTCACAGATGGCGGTCGACTTCCCCTGCATGGTTTCCGTCGACGTCAATCCGCTGCTCGCGGACGCAGACGGTGCGGTGGCGCTCGATGCGCGCATCCAGATCGATCCCAAGGCCGTCGGCGAGACCGGACCGAACCCGGCGCTCGTCATACGGCCCTATCCCTCCGGGCTGGAAAGCGTTTTCGACAGTGGTGAGTCGCGATACCGGATCCGGCCGATCCGCCCGGCCGACATCGCCCTCTATCCGGCGTTCCTCGCCAGGACGTCACCCTCCGACATCCGCTTCCGCTTCCTCGCGCCGCGCAAGAATTTTCCGGACGAGATGCTGAAGCGGCTGACCCAGCTCGACTACGAGCGCGACATGGCCTTCGTCGCGCTGGAGGACGTGACGGGCGATCTGGCCGGCATCGGCCGCCTGTCCAGCGATCCGGACCGCGAAACGGCGGAGTATGCGCTGCTGATCCGCACCGACGTGCAGGGCCAGGGCCTCGGCTTCGCCCTGCTCTCCCGGCTGATCGAGCATGCGCGGCGGGAGGGGATCGGGCGGATCGAGGGGATCGTGCTCGCCGACAACCGCAAGATGCTCGCGATGTGCCGCGACTTCGGCTTCGCCATCGAACATCATCCGCAGGAGCAGGGCGTCTATCTGGCGGTGCTGAGATTGCGCTAGCCGGAGAGCCTTCTGCAGTCCGTCGGGGCCCGCGGGAGCTTCTCAGCCAACTTCGCCCGCGAGTGCCGCCGCGATCGCCGCGGCCTCGCCGGAGGCATCGACCGTCTCCCAGTCGTCGCAGACGGCCTTGCGGGCGAGCTGGCGCGACAGGACGTCCACGGTGGCATCCGACGGGCCACCCCTGCGGTCGCGCACACGCTCCCAGAGCAGTGCCGGATCGGCTTCGAGCCAGATCCCTCGAAAAGGCACGGACCGCGCCGCCGCGATAGCGGCGATGCGGTCCCGGTCCGCCCGGCGGTCGAAGACCGCATCGGCGACAACCGTGCCATCCTCGGACAGGATCAGCCCCGTCCGCCAGGCCATTTCCGAATAGACGCGCTCCGACGTCTCGGGTGTGTAGGCCTTCGGCGGAAGCCGGGTCTCCGCAGGCACGCCATGCATCGCCTTGCGGACCCGGTCGCTCTCGACGATGCGGGCGCCGGGCGGCGTTCCGACCAAGGGCGCGAGCGCCTCCGCGACGGTCGTCTTGCCGGTGCCGCTCAGGCCACCGATCGCCACCAGCCGGTTCGGACAGGGTCGAAGCAGGCGGGCGGCGAGATCGAAATAGGATCGCGCCTCGGCAGCGAGCCGCCCGTCGGGATCGCTGCCCTCGTCGATCCGGGTGGCGGTGACATGCGCGCGCACCGCTGCCCGCATCGCCATGAAGAAGGGCAGGAGCGGGAAGCCGTCCTCGTCGTCGGCCTCGTCCAGATAGCGGTTCACCACGCGATTGGCGTAGGCCTCGAAGCCGCGGTGCCACAGGTCCATCAGCAGGAAGGCGAGGTCGTAGAGCGTGTCGATCGTGGCGATGGCGTCGTTGAACTCGATGCAGTCGAACAGGCGCGGTGTACCGTCGACGAGCACGATGTTGCGCAGGTGCAGGTCGCCGTGGCAGCGGCGCACCTTGCCGGCCGCCTCGCGTCGGTCGAGCAGAGCCGCATGCCGCTCGAGTGCCTGCCGGAAGACGCGGCTCAGCGGCGCGATCTCGTCTGCCCGGAAGGTTCGGCTCCCGGCGAAGGCGGATTCGTTGATGTCGAGTACGGCCGCGACGTTGGCCGCCCCCCCTCCGGCGCGCACCACCGGCGCGGCGCGGTGGACGTGCACGATCATGCGCGCCGTCTCGGACATCAGGTCCGGGGTCAGTCGTCCCGACAGCGCCATTCGGTCGAAGAGCGATTCCTGGTCGAAACGCTTCATCTCGACCACCGCGTCGACGAGTTCTCCGCCTCCGTCGAGGGCGAGGCGGCCATCCTCGCCGCGTGTCACGGCACGAACGCCGATATAGAGTTCGGGCGCAGTCGCGGCGTTGAACGCCACTTCCCTCCGGCACGCCTCGAGCCGCCGATCGGCGGTGGAGAAGTCGACGTAGGGCAGCTTCACCGCCCGCTTCATCTTGAAGACGCGGTCGCCGGCGAGGAAGATCCGGGAGATGTGCGTTTCCATCGTGTCGACCGGCGCGATTTTGCCATAGGTCGCGGGATCGGACAGGAAGGCCACGGTGCCGGTCTGGTCCTCGACGATCATGGCCGGGCTCCCTTCCTGGTGCGGCCTTCAGCGCTGCAGGCTCTCGATGTAACGCGTCAGCTCGTGGATCCGTTCGGTCGTGATCAGTTCGCCGCCATGCTTGCCGAACATGCGGGCGTCCTCCTCGATGAACTGGCGACCCCAAACGGGCATCTCCCGTTCGCCGTGTCCCTGCACCAGATACCGTCCGTCGATGACGGCGAAGACGCGGTAATAGGGGAAGGCGCCGTCATTGCCGCGCGTCAGCAGCGTCAGGTCCGCAGGCGGCTTCAGCAGATCGCCGGCGATCGGTCCCCTGCCGCGTCCGTCTTCGCCATGGCAGGCCGCGCAGGAATTCAGGAACTCCGCCTGGCCGTAGGGCATCTCCACGGGCGCATCCTCAACCGCTCCCGCGCCGGAGCCTTCTTCTGCCGCGCCATGGCTGGACACGGCGAAGGCGGCGATGATCGCCACGACCGCCGCCGACGTGCACTTCTTCATCTCGACCTCCGGAAACGCATGTCATGCAGGCTAGCGGACCGCCTCCCCGTCGCCTTGATCCGGGTCAAGATGGTCCGGGTCCAGGCGCCGCAAGTTGATTCAACGCAAGGCTTCGCGCCCGCGTCCGCCCTAAGGTCTGTTTCAGAACGGCTCTGCCTGGCAGGAAAAGGATACGACCATGACCCTGAAGACAATTCTGGCGATCACCGGCACGGCCGCCGGGGACGGCGATCTCGATATCGCGACGACCCTCTGCGAGGAGGCGAGCCTGCATCTGTCGGTGCTTGTCCTGGAACCCGCTCCGCCTCCCCCGACCGGCGAGTTCGCGGCGATGGTGTCGGACGGGTGGATAGCGCAGAGGCAGGACGGCCAGAAGCGGCTCGACGACCGCGCCGCCGCCGTGACCGCGAAGCTCGCCGCCACCGCCCTGTCGGCCGACGTCGCGACGGCCTATCCGGAACCGGCCTGGGCCGACGAGATCGTGGGGCGGCGCGCCCGCTATGCCGACATGACGCTGGTCGGACCCGGCCTGCCGCGGGAGGACGCGCTGGGTTCGAGGGTGATCCACGGTGCCCTGTTCTCGTCCGGCACGCCGCTAATGATCGTCCCGGCCGGCGCCCAGCCGACCGTCGCGCCGAAGCGCGTGCTCCTCGCCTGGGATGCGGGAGTGGAGGCGGCGCGTGCCATGCACGCCGCGCTCGACCTCCTGTCGGCGGCAGAGGCCGTGCACCTGACGCTGGTCGATCCGGTCGAAGGCGAGAACGGGCATGGCGCGGAACCGGGGGCCGACGCCGCGACCTACCTCGCGCGCCACGGCTGCAGGGTCAGCGTCGACCGCCTCCCCTCCGGAGGCAAACCGGTCTCGTCGGTGCTGCGCCAGCATGCGATCGACGTCGCGGCGGACCTGATCGTCATGGGCGCCTATGGCCATTCGCGGCTGCGCGAGCGGATGTTCGGCGGCACCACGAAATCGATGATCGAGGACGCCCCCGTTCCGGTCCTTTTCGCCCGCTGACCGGGCGCGTCCCGGCGATGCGCCCTTGATCCGGATCAACCGGCGGTCGGCCGGCTTGCCTTATGACTCGGCAGTCTCGTCGGACCATGGCGGGCGACCGATCCGCCGCTCTCTGCAGGTCCGGGCGACGCGCGACTGCACGGGCCGGGCTGATCCGGCCCCGGAAACCGTCCACGACAGGAGCACCGTCATGATGAATGCCATGGATCCCTTCGCCATGAAGATCCTCACCGGCGCAGCGCCGGGTACCGCGAACCTGCAGAAGTTCTGGATGTCCGTCGCCAGGCTGCAGGCGAACGCGATGAGGGCAGCGTTGCGGTACAACGTCGAGGCGCTCGATTTCGCGAAGCGCCGCGTCGAGCAGGACATCAAGCTCTTCGACGACCTGTCCTCCTCCGATGGGATGAAGGACGCCTTCGACGTCTGTGCCGGCTTCATGGAAGGTGCCGTCGCCCAGTACTCCCGCGAGACCAGCAGGTTCGCAAGCCTCGGCTCGAAGATCGCCAGCGAGACCGCCGACGAGGTGCGCCGCGAAGCGAAGGCCGTGGTCGACGACATGGCTGCCGGAACGCTGGCGTAAGGCGTCTGCGATCCGGACGGGAGCCGCCTCGATGACCGATCGTCAGACTGGCAGGATGCGCCGCGCGCGGCGCGGTATCGCGGGACTTGCCTCTCTCGCGCCGGTCGCCGTCACGCGCAGGCGGGTGACGGCGGAAGCATCCGCCGGTTCTGCTGTGCCGGGTCCGCTCCGCGAAGCGGGTGCGACCGACGCTTCGCGCAGCGCCGGCAGCGCCTCGGCCGGTCGCGACGTCTTCCGCGACGTCGACCGGTTCCACCACGCGATGCTGGCCGGTGCCTTCATGGGGCTTTCACCCATCAGCCTGCTCGGCGCCTGGCAGGACTGGCTGCTGCACCTGTCGCTCGCGCCCGGCAAGCAGGCTGAGCTCGCACTGAAGGGACTGGAGAAGATCCAGCGCTTCCGCGGCTTCCTCGCATCCGCCGCGGCCGATCCCGCCGGCCGCGCCGCCTGCATCACGCCATTGCCGCAGGACCGCCGGTTCGATCATCCGGGCTGGCAGTCGCTGCCCTTCAGCGCCATGAGCCAGTCCTTCCTGCTCTGGCAGCAATGGTGGCACAACGCCACGACCGGCATCCCCGGCGTCTCGCGCAAGCACGAGCGGCTGGTCGAGTTCTACGCCCGCCAGCTGCTCGACATGGTCTCGCCGTCGAACTTCGCTGCGACCAATCCCGAGGTCATCGAGCGGACGATGAAGGAGGGCGGCGCGAATTTCGCCGCCGGCCTGCAGAACCTCCTCGCGGATCTCGCCGACCAGTCGGACGGGCGCGCCGACGCCATGACCGAGGCGTTCCGGCCCGGGCGGGAGGTCGCCGTCACGCCCGGCGACGTGATCTTCCGCAACGAGCTGATCGAGCTCATCCAGTACCGGCCGGCGACGGGGGCGGTGAAGGCGGAGCCGGTCCTCATTGTCCCCGCCTGGATCATGAAGTACTACATCCTAGACCTCTCGCCGCAGAACTCGCTGATCCGCCACCTGGTCGGCCAGGGCTTCACCGTCTTCTGCATCTCCTGGCGCAACCCCGGCCGCGAGCAGCGCGAGGTCTCCTTCGACGACTATCGGCAGATGGGTCCGATGGCGGCGCTCGACGCCGTACAGGCGATCACCGGGTCCGCCAGGGTCCACGCCGTCGGCTACTGCCTCGGCGGCACGCTCCTGTCCGTCGCGGCCGCGGCGATGGCGCGGGACGGCGACGACCGGCTCGCCACCCTGACGCTGTTCGCCGCGCAGGTGGATTTCGACGAGCCGGGGGAACTCGGGCTGTTCATCGACGAGAGCCAGCTCACGCTGCTCGAGGACGTCATGTGGAGCGAAGGCTATCTCGACCAGCGCCGCATGGCCGGGGCGTTCCAGATGCTGCGGTCGCGCGACCTCGTCTGGTCGCGCATCGTCGCCAGCTACCTGCTCGGCGACAGGCCGGAGGTCAACGACCTCATGGCGTGGAACGCCGACGCGACGCGCATGCCCTATCGCATGCATTCGGAATATCTGCGCCGGTTCTTCCTCGACAACGACCTGGCGCAGGGCCGTTTCAGGGTCGGCGGCCGGGCCGTGCATCTCGAAGACGTCCGCGTGCCGGTCTTCGCGGTGGCGACCGAGACCGATCACGTCGCGCCGTGGCGGTCGGTGTTCAAGCTGGTCCACCTGCTCGACACCGACGTGGATTTCGTGCTGACCAATGGCGGCCACAATGCCGGGATCGTCTCCGAGCCGGGCCATCCCCACCGCGCCTTCCGCCTGCTCGGCCACCGCGACGGCCAGCCGCATCCCGATCCGGACGGCTGGATGGCGGAGACGCCGAAGCAGCCGGGTTCGTGGTGGCCGGCCTGGACCGGCTGGCTTTCGGCGCATTCCGCCGGCCCGGTCGCGCCGCCGCCCGTCGGACGGGAAGACGCAGGTTATCCGCCGCTCTGCGATGCGCCCGGCCTCTACGTGCTGCAGCCCTGAAACCCGGGGCCGGTCCGCATCGACGGCCTGTCAGAAATGGAGCCCGATCATGAAGACGCCGCATCCCCGCCTCGCCATCTCGCTTGCCGGTACGCTGCTCGCCTGCCTTGCGGCCGGCGGCGCGTTCGCCGAAGACGCCGGCACGGCCTACGGGCGGCAGCTGGTCGAGGCGAACTGCGCGCGCTGCCATGCGATCGGCACGGACGACGAGAGCGCCCATCCCGAGGCGCCGGCCTTTCGAACGCTGACCGAGCGTTATCCGCTCGACGCGCTGGAGGAAGCCTTCGTCGAGGGAATCGCGACAGGGCACCCCGACATGCCCGAGTTCATCGCCTCGCCCGAACAGATCGGTGCCATCCTCTCGTTCCTCGACACGCTGCAGCCCTGACAGGGAAGGCGGCCGCCGACGATGTCGGGCGTCAGATCGAGCGCTGGTTCACCCGCTTCGACAGGGCTTCCGCACTTTCGACGCGTTCCGAGTAGCGGTCCGTCAGATAGGACGAGCGGTCGCGCAGGAGCAGCGTGAACTTCATCAGTTCCTCCATCACGTCGACGATGCGGTCGTAATAGGGCGACGGCCGCATCCGCCCGGCCTCGTCGAACTCGTTGAAGGCCTTCGGAACGGACGATTGGTTGGGGATCGTGACCATGCGCATCCAGCGGCCGAGCACGCGCAGCTGGTTGACGGCGTTGAAGCTCTGGGAACCTCCGCAGACCTGCATGACTGCCAGCGTGCGGCCCTGCGTTGGTCGGATGCTGCCCGCCGACAGAGGCAGCCAGTCGATCTGCGCCTTCATGATGCCGGTCATGGCGCCGTGCCGTTCGGGCGAGCACCAGACCTGACCCTCCGACCAGAGCGACAGGTCGCGCAGCTCCTTCACCTTGGGATGGTCCGGCGTCGTCGAGTCCGGCAGCGGCAGCCCGGACGGATCGAAGATCCGGACCTCCGCGCCGAACCGGCGCAGAATGCGGGCCGCCTCCTCGGTGGCGAGGCGCGAGTATGATCGCTCGCGCAGCGATCCGTAGAGCATCAGGATGCGCGGCGGATGAGCCGATCGCGGAACATCGAACAGCGCCGCCTCGTCGATGGGCCGGAACTGCGCCTCGTCGACGTTGGGAAGGCTGTTCATTGTGGTGGCCTGGTCGGTCATCGCGGCTCCTGTCGGCACGGTCGGGTGTGACGCGCCATAATTCGACAATCTTCGAAATAACAGTTAGGTAACGAGCCGGGAACCGTCAACACCTATTTCGACGAAGATCGAAATTACCTCAGCCGTCTCCCGTCCGCGTTGATGACCACCTCGCCGTCGTCCTTGGTGAAGGGACCGATGTTCGGGTTGGGCAGGATGTCGAGCACTTCTTCCGACGGCCGGCAGAGCCTGGTGCCGAGCGGCGTCACCACGATCGGCCGGTTGATGAGGATCGGATGCGCCATCATCTGGTCGATCAGTTCGTCGTCGGTCCATTTCGGATCGGCCAGCCCCAGCTCGGCGAAAGGCGTGCCCTTCTCGCGCAGCAGGGCGCGCGGCGCGATCCCCATCGCGGCGATCAGTTCGACGAGGCGCTCGCGCGACGGCGGCGTCTTCAGGTACTCGACGATCTCCGGCTCCTCGCCGGATTGGCGGATCATCGCCAGCGTGTTGCGTGAGGTACCGCAGGCGGGGTTGTGGTAGATCGTGATCTTCATGCCGTTCATGCCTTGGGGAACCAGTGCTGCGTCCGATTGGCGAAGGCGACCAGCGAAAGCATGACCGGCACTTCCACCAGGACACCGACGACGGTGGCGAGCGCAGCGCCCGAATTCAGCCCGAACAGGCTGATCGCCACGGCCACCGCCAGTTCGAAGAAGTTCGACGTGCCGATCAGCGCACAGGGTGCCGCAACGTCGTAAGGGACCTTCCACGCCCGTGCGGCGAGGTAGGCGATGAAGAAGATGCCGTAGGACTGGATCAGCAGCGGCACGGCGATCAGCACGATCAGCAGCGGATTCCCGGTGATGACGCCACCCTGGAAGCCGAACAGCAGCACGACCGTCGCCAGAAGGCCGATGACCGAAACGGGCTTCAGCCGCGACGTGAAGAGGGATACGGCATCATGCGCGTGCGGGCCGCTGCCTGCGCGGTCCAGCAGCCGCTTGCGGGTGATGGCGCCCGCGACCAGCGGGATGACGACATAGAGAGCGACCGAGAGCAGAAGTGTCTCCCAGGGCACGACGATGTCGGTGACGCCGAGCAGCAGCGCCACCAGCGGCGCGAAGGCGAAGATCATGATGACGTCGTTCACCGAGACCTGGACCAGCGTGTAGTTCGGATCTCCCTTCGTCATCTGGCTCCAGACGAACACCATGGCCGTGCACGGAGCGGCGCCCAGCAGGATCAGCCCCGCGATGTACTGCTGTGCGTCGGCCGGCTCGATCAGCGACGCAAACAGATGTTCGAAGAAGAAGACGCCGAGAACGGCCATGGTGAAGGGCTTCACCAGCCAGTTGATCACGATGGTCAACACGAGCCCTTTCGGCCGCTCGCCGACATGGGTCAGGCTGCGGAAATCGACGTTGACCATCATCGGAAAGACCATGGCCCAGATGAGCACGGCCACCACGAGGTTGACCGAGGCATACTCGAGTGCGGCGAGCGCGCCGAACACGCGCGGCATCAGGTTGCCCAGAACGATGCCGGCGACGATGCACAGCGCCACCCAGACCGAAAGCCATTTCTCGAAGAACCCAATCCCGCCCGCCAAGGGTGCGGGTCGGCCGAATGCGTGATCCGTCATCGCATTCCCCTTTTTCGATTCAGCCGGCCTTCGGCAGTTGCCGGCCGATCTCGTCGAGACGCTTCTGGAGCGCCAGCCTGTCGATCGTCTGCATCGGAAGGCTGACGAAGATGGAGATGCGGTTGTTGAGCATGCGGTAGGCGTCGGCGAAGGCCAGGCGCTTCTCCGCCTCCGTGCCCTCCGCGGCCGCCGGATCGGGGATTCCCCAATGCGCCGTCATCGGCTGGCCGGGCCAGACCGGGCAGGATTCGTTGGCGGCGCTGTCGCAGACCGTGAACACGAAGTTCATCTCCGGCGCGCCGGGCCTTGCGAACTCTTCCCAGTTCTTCGAACGTGCGAAGGCGGTGTCGTGATTGAGACTCTTCAGGAGGTCGATCGTATACGGATGAACCTCCCCCTTCGGCTGCGAGCCTGCGGAATAGGCACGGAACCGCCCCTGACCCAGCCGGTTGAGGATTGCCTCCCCCAGGATCGACCGGGCCGAGTTGCCGGTGCACAGGAACAGCACGTTGAAGACCCGATCGTCCATTTTCCCCTCCAGGCGGCTCTGCCGCGCCTTCAGCAATTGCAGGTGACGGCCTCGATGACGGGACGGCAGAGCTCCGGCGAGCCGTTGCAGCAGTCCTCCATCAGGTAGGCCAGAAGATCGCGGAAACCGGTCATGTCGGCGACGTAGCGAACCGTGCGTCCGTCGCGCTCGGCGCGCACGAGCCCGGCCTGGTCCAGAATCCGCAGATGCGACGACATGGTGTTCTGAACCGCCCCGAGACGCTGGGCGATCTCGCCCGCCGGCACACCTGCCGGACCCGCCTTCACCAGAAGCCGGAACACCTCGAGTCTGGTCTCCTGGCCGAGGGCCGACAGACCCGCCAGTGCCGACTTCCTATCCATATATCTGTTTTTCTCGATTCATCGATACGCTTCTACAGCGGCCGGCATGCGGTGTCAACGACCCACGTCCTGCCGGTCATCGGGGACGACGAAGCAGGCGGAAGGGCGGCAGGACGAGAATGCCGGTACGAAGAGGTGGGAATGTGGGAGCGGGAGTGGCGGGGCTTCCACCGGCAGCGATGCCGGACGGCCTCGAAGCGGCGTGACGCGGCCGCGCGACCCGCCGGGACGCCCGTGGGCGCCGCGGCAGTGTCTTCAGTTGATCGTCATCACGACGACGTCGTCGTCACGATCCAGGCGATGGTCGCGACGGAAAACATCGAGCCTGCCGAAGAAATGGTGCTCGTCCAGCGGGCGGCCGGCCTTCATCGCCTCGCAGGCAGCGCGCGCCGCCTCGTAGGCGCTGTAAGGGATTTGTTCACGAAGCTTCGTCATCTTCGAGTCCTCCAGTGCCGATACTCAAGCGCCAGAAATTGTCCTAATTCTGGCGGGAGCGTCTTTTCCGCCATCCTTGGCGATGGCCAGCAGGCAATTCGGGGTCTCGCGGCCCCAGACCTGTCCCTCGCAGGCCAGATCGATCTCGCTCCTCACGGGCTTTGCGGGAGCGGCGGGCTCGGCGCGCGGCGCCACGGCATCCGGCGCCAGGAAGGCGCTCGCAGCCTGCCACGGCGCCGACACCGACAGCACCGCGACCGTTGCGACGACGGTGAAGAGGGCCATCGGGTGCTCCGTTGCGCGGCGGCGCATTGCCGGGATGGAGATGGTGGACAGGCCCGTCGTGGCCTCGGTGCCTGCGGCTTGATGCTGGGTCATCGTCACTGCCTCGGTTTGTCTTTCGATGCGGCCGTTCAAGCACGGAGCCGTTCCCGCCGACTGCCGAAAAATTCACAGAACCATTTCGCCCTGTAATGCCCGGGGGGCCGTGCGGGTTGCAGACCTCTGGCGGCGCGCGCGACGGCAACACCCGGGAATTCCAGCATTTTTCCGCCCAGACCGAACGACCGCGACCCGTCATTTCGACTAAAGCATTGCAAACGATGGCGTTTTGTGATTTTATTGAATGAACGTTCAACAATTGGGAGACGGCGCGTGAACCGCCCTCTGCGCGATTCGGCCATTCCGAACGGATGGGACAGGCGTGGCCTGCCCGGATGGACCTATCACAGTCCCAGCCTCCTGGAGCTCGAGAAAGAGCAAGTCTTCCGCAATCACTGGCAGATCGTCGGCCATGTTTCGGACATTCCGGAGCCCGGCGACTATCTGACGATGGACGTGGTCGGCGAGCGGGCGCTGGTGGTGCGCGGCAAGGACGGCGTGGTGCGGGCCTTCCACAACATGTGCCGCCACCGCGGCAGCCGGGTCGTCGCCGACAGCCAGGGAAGCTGCAAGGGCGCGCTGGTCTGTCCGTTCCACGGCTGGGTCTACAATCTCGACGGAACGCTGCGCGGCGCGGCGCGGCCGCTCACCTTCCCCGAACTCGACAAGGTGGAATTCGGGCTGAAGCCGATCGATCTCGAGATCTGGATGGGTTTCGTCTTCGTCCGCTTCCGGCAGGGACCGCAGCCATCGGTCGCCGAACTCATGCGCTCGATCGAACAGGAGATCAGCCACTACCGGATCGGCGACATGGTGCCGTCCTGGGGTATCTGGACGCAGACCTCGCAGGTCAACTGGAAGTCGGTCCGCGACGTCGACAACGAGGGGTACCACGTCGCCATGGCGCATCCGGCGCTGCAGGACCTCTATGGCGCGACCTATTTCGACGAACCCTTCGTCAACGGCGTGTCCCGCTCCTGGGCGACCTACAATCCCCATGCCGGGCGCCGCTGGAGCGTGCGCAACTACGTCCGCATCGCACCGCGGCCGCCGCATCTGCCGGAGGAGTTGCGCACGGCCTGGATCTATTACGGCATCTTCCCGAACGCCGTGATCGCGGTGACCCCGGAGTCGGCACAGTTCTACCAGGAGTTCCCGCTGTCGACCGGCGAGACGATGCTGCGCGGTGCCATCTACCGCTATGCCGACGAGAGCCGGGAGCAGGCGGCCGCGCGCTACCTCGCCTTCCGCATCGACCGCGACACGATGGCGGAGGACGTCCGGCTTTCCGAATGGTCGAACGAATCGATGCTGTCCAACGCCTTCGAGGGCTTCTACCTCTCCGATCTCGAATACGGCGTCCGCACGCATCACGACCACCTGCGCCGGATGCTGCCCGTGATGTCCCTGGAGACCGCACCCGAGGAGAAGGACGTCTGGAACCTCAACGACGCGCTGCTCAGCCGCGGCTGAACGGCGCATCGGCGAGGCGCAGGTCGGGAGGGCGCGGATCAACCCCGGCCCGGCGCTCGCCCGACATAGCGGGCGCGGGGCCGGATCAGCGTCTCGGTCTCCAGCTGCTCGATCGCATGGGCGATCCAGCCGGCCGTGCGGGCGATGGCGAAGAGCACGGTCTCGCTGCCGGCCGGCAGCTTGAGCGTGCGCACCATCACCGCCAGCGCGAAATCGATGTTCGGATGGAGACCCGTCGCCTCCGTGAGCAGCGCCGGCGCCTCGACCGCGAGCCGCCGGTCCGCACCGGCGCGCGCCAGCGCGCGCAGCAGCGCGTCGGCGCGGGGATCGCCGTCGCGGTAGATGGTGTGACCGAAGCCGGGCACCGAGGTTCCGAGCGAGACGCGGTGCCTGATCCCGGTGCCGAGGTCGCCCGCGGCCAGTTCCGACACCATCAGGGAGGCCAGCGGCCCGGCGCCGCCATGCTTCGGCCCCTTGAGAGCCGCCAGTCCCGCGATCGTGGCGTCGTAGAGGTGGATGCCGGTTGAGACGGCGCAGCGGACCGTAAAGGACGAGGCATTGAGTTCGTGGTCGGCGAGCAGCACCAGCGCGCGACGGAGGAGGTCGCGGGCGCGGGGATCGCCCGGCGCCAGGGCCTGCGCCACCTGCTCGTGCAGCGGCCGGGCGGACGGCTCGACGTCCAGAATCGACGCCGCGACGAGCCGCATGACGCGGGCGCCGGTGCGGGCGCGGCCGAGGGGTGCCCGGTTGAAGGCGCGCGGATCCGCCTCCCCGGCGAGTGCCAGAACCGCGATCGCCCGGGACAGCGGCCCCGCCGTCCGTGCCGCCTGCCGCACGATGCGCATCGCCTCGTCGACGACGGGGAGGTTGTCGGACGAGAAGGGGTCGGTGGCGTCGATGCCCCAGAGCAGGGTGGCGGCCTGTTCGAGACTTCCTTCCTCCGCGAGCGCCAGCGCCGGCACGCCGCGATAGATCGG
Source organism: Aquibium microcysteis (assembly GCF_014495845.1). NCBI lineage: Bacteria > Pseudomonadati > Pseudomonadota > Alphaproteobacteria > Hyphomicrobiales > Phyllobacteriaceae > Aquibium > Aquibium microcysteis. Next base: position 4,660,286 of record NZ_CP061080.1, on the reverse strand, counting down.
GCCTGCATCGGTGATCGTGGAGACGGCCGAATCGAGCACCGCCGCGTCGGCCTCGCCGGCACGCCCACCGGCAGGGCCCGGCCGTCGGACTTTCAGCGCGCGCACGTCGTCCGCACGGTAGCGCCGCGCCCGGGTGTCGGCGACCGGCTCGGAGCGGACGAGGCCTCGGCTCACATAGGCGTAGAGCGTGGCGGTCGAGACCCCGAGTTCGCCCGCCGCCTCGCGAGCCGACAGATAGAGAGGCTGATCGGAATTTTTCATATTGATCAGCATAATCAAGATTGATCAATATTGGAACCGGCTCCACCTTCGCCCCGAACGTCAAGAAGGAGCCTGACCATGACCCTCCACACCAGAACCCCCGCCGGGCTCGACGGCGTCGTCGCCGCGGCCACGGCGCTGTCGCATATCGACGGCGAGCGCGGCGAGCTGATCATCGCCGGCGAGCGCGTGGACGACCTCGCCGGACGCGTGCGCTTCGAGGCGCTGACGGCGCGGCTGTGGTCCCTCGCCTCGGGCACCGCGGTCGAGGAGACCGAGACGCGGATCGCCCTGGGCGAAGCGCGCGTGAAGGCGTTCCGGCTGGTGCCGGCTGTGCTCGACGCGACGCAGGATCTGCCGGTGACGGCCGCGTTCCGCGTCGCGGTGGCGGCGCTCCGGCCCGTGGAGGGGCTGACCGGCGCGGCCGTCCTGGCGGGCGGCATGCCGGTGCTCGCGGCGGCGCTGATGCGTCGCGCGCGCGGCGAGGCGCCGGTCGCGCCCGACCCGGCGCGGGGCCAGGCGGACGACACGCTGCGCATGCTGCGGGCCGAGACGCCCTCGGCGGCGGAGGCGGCAGCGCTCGACGCCTATCTGGTGACGGCGAGCGACCACGGCATGAACGCCTCCACCTTCACCGCGCGCGTGGTCGCCTCGACCCAGGCCGACCCCTTCATGGCCGTGACCGCCGCCTACTGCGCACTGACCGGGCCCCTCCACGGGGGCGCACCGGGGCCGGTGCTCGACATGCTGGACGCGATCGGCACGCGCGATCGCATCCGGTCGTGGATCGCCGAGGCGCTGGTCCGCGGCGACCGGCTGATGGGCTTCGGCCACCGCGTCTACCGCGTCCGGGACCCGCGCGCCGACGTGCTGCGCAAGGCGGTCGCTTCGCTCGGACGGACCGCAATTGACCTCGGACTCGCGGCGGAAGTGGAGAGCGAAGCGCGGGCGGCGCTCGCACGCGCCAAGCCCGACCGGCCGCTCGACACGAATGTCGAGTTCTACACCGCGATCCTGCTCGACGCGCTGGCGATCCCGCGCGAGGCCTTCACACCGATCTTCGCCGCGGCGCGCGTGGCGGGCTGGACGGCACATGCGATGGAGCAGCAGCGCACCGGCCGGCTGCTCAGACCGGATTCCGTCTATGTGGGCGTCATGCCCGCCAGTCCGGGGGAATGATCGGCCGGCCAGTTGTCTCGTTACTCGGGACGCCGGGTGCTCTCCTTCGGACGGACCGCCGAGACTCACGTGGAACACTAGCCAGCGAGCAGGCTTGTGCGGTGGCGTGCCCCGCCTGCCGGCGCCCTAGACCTCGCTGGCGCGCTCCGACCCACGGGCATCGTCGCGGTCGCGCTCGTATCGCTGCATCCAGGGAAACGGCGGCAGCCAGGATTCGCGTCGCACGACCCAGCTTTCGTAGGTCGGCGTCAGCTGGTCAGGCGCGTCGAGCGACCCGAGATGCACTTCGATCTCGTCCCCGCTGCGGGCGAAGACCGAGGAGCCGCAGCGGGGACAGAAGTTGCGCCCCGCATAGTCCCGCGTCTCGCCTTCGATCGTCACCGATTCCGCTGCGAAGATCGCGGCGGCGTAGAAAAGCGCTCCGTGATGCTTGCGGCAATCGAGACAATGGCAGATGCCGATCCGACCGGGCCGGCCGGACGCCACGAAGCGGACGTCGCCGCACAGGCAACCGCCGGTGAACCCCTCCATGCGACATCTCCTCCGAAGCCGTTCGCGGAACGAAAACGCGCCCGCCCTGCGGGGTCAAGTCCGCGGGACGACGTCTCCCCCGACCGTTCCGCCCGGGAAGACGTTCACCCCCGCCACAGCCCTTCGCGTCGCAAATCGTCCATCGTGCGTGCGATGCCTTCGCGCAGGATGGCGACCATGTCGTCGATCTGGTCGCGGGTGATGACCAGCGGCGGGCTCATCACGCACATGTTGATCAGCGGCCGAACCAGCAGCCCGAGCTCGTGGCAATGGGCGTCGATGCGCCTGCCGACCGCGTTGTCCAGCGCCAGCGGGTTCCTGCTCTCGCGATCGGCGACGCACTCGACGCAGGCCATCAGTCCGGCACCGCGTACCTCGCCCACCAGCGGCAGGTCCTCCAGCGTCTTCAGCCGCGCCTGGAAATAGGGCGCGACCGCGCGCGCGTGGTCGAGCCCGCCGTCCTCCAGCAGGTCGAGATTCTTGAGCGCCACGGCGCAGCCGATCGGATGGCTGGAATAGGTATAGCCGTGGCCGAACATGGCCTGCGGATGGTTGGACCGCCGCAGGTCCTCGGTCAGCCGCGCCGAAATCATCACGCCGCCAAGCGGAAAATAGCCGGAGGTCACGCCCTTGGCGAAGGTGATCATGTCCGGCTCGATGCCGAACAGGTCGCCCGAGGCGAACACCTCGCCCAGCCTCCCGAAGGCGGTCACGACCTCGTCGGAGACGTAGAGGATGTCGTTGTCGCGGCAGAGATCGCGAATGCGCGGAAGATAGCCCGGCGGCGGCACGATCACCCCGCCGGACGCCTGGATCGGCTCGGCGACGAAGGCGCCTATGCGGTCCCCGCCGATCCGGTCGATCGTATCGCTGAACTCGTCGACGAGGAAGTTGGTGAAGCCGGCGAGCGTCATCCCCGCCGGCCGGCGGAAGGGATCGGGGCAGGACAGCTTGACGACGAGGTCGTCTGCTCCGTCCATCCAGTCGCGGTCGCGCGGTCGGCCGTTCAGCGAGGCGGAGAGGTAGGTCGAACCGTGATAGGCGCCGCCGCGCGACAGGATCATCTTCTTGTCCGGCCGGCCGCGAACGTTGTTGTAGAACTGCGTGAAGCGCAGTGCCGTCTCGACGGCGGAGGAACCACCCGTCGTGAAGAACACATGCTCGAGGTCGCCCGGCGCATGGGCGGCCAGCCGCTTCGCGAGCACGACGGAGGGATCACTCATCGTGTACCAGGGCGTGTTGTAGGAGAGTTCCATCGCCTGCTCCGCCATGACGCGGGCGAGTTCCTCGCGGCGGTGACCGAGATTGACGCACCACATCCCGGCCGGGCCGTCGATCAGCCGGCGCCCCTGGCCGTCGGTGATGTAGACGCCGTCTGCGCTGCGGATGGGAGTACGCGCCTCGTTGCCGATCGTGCCGGCGAAGGGCCAGGGCTGGATCAGGTGGCGCTCGGCATCCTGGAAGCGGCCGGGCGCCGGATCGCCCGCCTGGTCAGCCGGCTTCTTGATCGCCGCCATTTTTCGTCCTCGCTGTCCGTTCGTCCCGATCCCGCCGGACAGTCTGCCCAACGCCCCGGAACCGCGACGGTTTTCGTCGCTGTTCTGAATGTCCGTTCAATCAATATCCCAGAATTAGCGCTTGATTTCAATCCGGCCATGAGCGCATGTTCTGAGACGGGTACCGGCGACAGGGACCGGTGCGATCCGCGGGTGGACAGACGGGTGGACAAGTGACGACACGTCCCGCGCCCTTGCCGGACGGCCGGACCGGAGCACAGCGATGAGCGTCGCAGTGGACGGTGCGCCTTCGACCCGCCCGGCCATCCTGAGCACGGAGCAGCGCCAGGGTCTCGCGCTGATGAGCCCGACCTTCCTGTTCGCGCTGGTGATGCTGGCAGCGCCGATCATCGTCGTGGTCGCGCATTCCTTCTGGACCCAGGACTACCTGACGATCGACCGGACCTTCACGCTCGACAACTACCGCATTGCGCTAACCGAGCCGATCTATCGCGACCTTCTGATGCGGTCGCTGGCACTGTCGATGAGCGTGGCCTTCCTGACGATGGTGCTGGCCTATCCCGTGGCCTACTACATTTCCTTCCACGGCGGACGCTACAAGGGCCTGCTGCTGTTCCTGATCACCATTCCGGCCTGGACCAGCTACCTGCTCAGGGTCATGTCGTGGAAGGTGATCCTCGGCTACAACGGCGTGCTCAACACGGCGCTGCTCGGGGCAGGCATCATCGACGAGCCGTCGACCGCCTTCCTCTATAATTCGAACGCCGTCCTGATCACGCTCACCCATGCCTGGGCGGTCTTCGCGATCCTGCCGATCTACGTGTCCCTGGAAAAGGTCGACCGGACGCTCATCGAGGCGGCCACCGACCTCGGCGACGGGCCGCTGCGCCGCTTCCTGCGGGTGACGCTGCCGCTCACCGTTCCCGGCATCGTCGCTGCTCTGATCATCGTGATGATCCCGACGGTCGGAGACTACGTCACGCCGCGCCTGGTCGGCGGCAAGGACGGGGTCATGATCGCCGGCGCCATCGAGGTGCAGTTCAAGAAGGGCGCCAACTGGCCGCTCGGCGCCGCGCTGTCGGTGACGACGATGATCGTCATCACCACGGTCGCTGTTTCCTGCGTCGGGCTGCTGCGCTGGGCGGCGGGGCGGATCCGATGAGGGGTGGGCGTCGCTTCCTCGGCGTGAACTGGCTGGCCGCCTACGTCGCCCTCTACGTCACGTTCCTGTATCTGCCGGTCCTGCTGCTGCCGCTGTTTTCCTTCAACGATTCCGCCGTTCCCAACTTCCCGCTCTCAGGCTTTACCTGGAAATGGTACTCGGGCCTGTTCGCCACACCGGCCATGCTGGATGCTGCGAAGAACAGCGCCATGGTCGGCCTTGCGGCAGCCGTCACCTCGACGCTCCTCGGCATCTGCGCCGCACGCGCCATCACGCGCTACCGGTTCCGCGGGCAGAAGGCGATGAGCGGGCTGATCATGGCGCCGCTCGTCCTGCCGGAGATCATCATCGCGGTCGCGCTGCTCCTCGTGATGCTGCGGCTCGGGCTCGAACTCTCGCTGCTCTCCGTCGTTCTCGGCCATGTGCTGATCTGCGTGCCCTATTCGGTCACCGTCCTCATCGCCGGCTTCGAAGGCTTCGACCGCAGCCTGGAGGAGGCTTCGGCGGATCTGGGGGAAACGGCGTTCGGAACGTTCCGCCGTGTCACGCTGCCGATGGTGGCGCCGGCCATCGTGTCGAGCCTGCTCGTCTCCTTCATCATCTCGCTCGACGAGTTCATCCTCGCCTTCTTCCTGACGGGCACCGAATCGACGCTCCCGGTCTACATCTGGGGCCAGTTGCGCTTCGCCGCGCGGCTTCCGGGCGTGCTGGCGCTCGGCACCATCATGCTCATCCTGTCCTTCATCCTGCTGACGATCGCCGAGATCTACCGCCGCCGCGCCGCGCGGCGGGCCAACGTCGACGGAGGAATCCTTGCCTGACAGGCCGATGATCGAGATCGCCAGCGTCACGCGGGCCTATGGCGAGTTCAAGGCGCTCGACGATGCGAGCCTCTCCATCCGCGCAGGCGAGTTCTTTTCGCTGCTCGGCCCGTCCGGCTGCGGAAAGACGACCCTCCTGCGCATGATCGGCGGGTTCGACGCCCCCACCAGCGGCACCATCGCCATCGACGGACAGCCGATGCTCGGCATTCCCGCCAACCGCCGGCCCACCAACATGGTGTTCCAGAGCTATGCGATCTTCCCCCACCTCGACGTCGAGCAGAACGTCGCCTACGGGCTGAAGCGGCTGAAGCTTGGCAGGGCCGAGGAGGAACGCCGCATCGAAGAGGCCTTGGCGCAGGTCTCCCTGAAGGGCCTCGGCAAGCGGCGCTCCACCGAACTGTCCGGTGGCCAGCGGCAGCGCGTGGCGCTGGCGCGTGCCCTCGTCATGCGCCCGAAGGTGCTGCTGCTCGACGAGCCGCTCTCCGCACTCGACAAGAAGCTGCGCGAGCAGATGCAGGTGGAGCTGCGCAGCCTGCAGAAGGCGGTCGGCATCACCTTCGTCCTCGTCACGCACGACCAGTACGAGGCTCTGGCCATGTCCGACCGGATCGCGGTGATGTTCGGCGGCAGGATCGCCCAGGTGGCAGCGCCGAAGGACATCTACCAGCGTCCGGTGAACCGCCAGGTCGCCGATTTCCTCGGCGGCATGAACTTCATCGAAGCCCGGCTCGTCGCCGAGACCGGAACCGCGATCGAGGTCGAGACCACGGGCTTCGGCCGCGTGACGACGCAGCGGCCGGCGCACTGGTCGGGCAAGGGCGGCTCCGTGACGATCGGCATCCGGCCCGAAAGGCTGCGCGTCCTCTGGGATGGGGAAACCGCACGGCATGAACTGACCGGCACGGTCGTCGACAGGCATTACTTCGGCGAGATCACCCACCTCGTCGTCGGCATTCCCGGCATGGACGCGCCGCTGTCGGTGACGGAGACCAATGACTTCGGCGCCGACGACATCCCCGTCGGCGCGGCGATCCGCATCGCCTTCGAACCCGACGCGCTGGTGGCGATGGCCGACTGAGAAGCGTTTCGCTGCCCGCGACCCCACGCCCCCGTCGACTGCACCGCGCCGGCTCTGCTTAACCGGCTAATTTCGTGCGGCACCGATCCCGATCAGACCATATCCTCCGGCAGCGTGAAGCTCGGCGATCGCGTGGTCAACGAGATCGACCCGGCCGAACGCGACATCGCCATGGTGTTCCAGAACCATGCGCTCTATCCGCACATGACGGTCTACGAGGATCTCTCCTATGGCCTGCGCAACCGCGGCATGAAGCGCGACGAGATCGACATGCGGGTCAGGAAGGCGGCGGAGATCCTGGAGATCGGCGCCCTGCTCGACCGCAAGCCGCGCGCGCTCTCCGGCGGCCAGCGCCAGCGTGTCGCCATGGGCCGGGCGATCGTGCGCAGCCCGAAGGTCTTCCTGTTCGACGAGCCGCTGTCGAATCTCGACGCCAAGCTTCGCGGCCAGATGCGCGTCGAGATCAAGGCGCTGCAGCGCTCGCTCGGCGTGACCTCGGTCTATGTGACGCACGACCAGCTGGAGGCCATGACGTTTGCCGACACGCTCGTGGTCATGAACGGCGGACTGGTCGAGCAGATCGGCGCGCCGCTCGACGTTTACGAGGAGCCCGCCAGCACCTTCGTGGCGAGCTTCATCGGCGCGCCTCCGATGAATCTCCTCCCGCTCACCCCTTCGGCCGACGGCTACCGGCTTCCCGACGGATCGGCCCTGCCGGCCGGTCGCCTTCCGCGGGACAAGGCGGCGAAGCTCGGTTTCCGGCCCGAAGACGTGGTGATCGGGGGCACTGACGCCCTCGACCTGGATTTCGACGTGGTCGTCGTCGAGCGGGTCGGTGCGGAGAGCTTCCTGCATGGCAGGGCGGGCGGTGCCGGTATCGTCGTGCGCGTGCAGGGACGTGCGACCGCCCTGCCGGGGGACCGCATCCGCATCGGCGTGCCGGGCGAACGTCTCCACGTCTTCGGCGCCGACGGCCGGCGCATGGAGCACGCCGACGGCGCCGTGCGTGGGCCGTCGACAGAGGTCCCGGCGGCCCTGGCCGGAGCCTGAGCCCCGGCCTCCGGCGGTCAGTAGCCGGCCTTGATCTTCTCGAACTCGTCGATCATGCGCAGCTTCAGTTCTGGCGGCACCGGCGACTGGAACAGCGTCTTGTCGACGAACTTCTCCACGTCCTCATAGCCCTTCGCCGCCAGCACCGCGGGATCGACGGCGGCCATCGACTTCGCATTGGCGTGGCCGTAGCCCCAGTCGTTGACGATGTACTTCGCGACTTCGGGGTCGGCGTTGACGGCACTCAGGAAGTCGTAGGCCTTGTCGATACTGCCGGGCGCGTCCTTCAGCAGGACGTAGCCGCAGACCCAGGTCGTGATGCCCTCGGCCGTATCCTTGTTCGACGCGATCGGCTGGCCCTCGGCGGCGAGCTGCGTGGAGGCGTCGTTCCAGGCCCAGGCGAGATCGACCTCGCCGCCGCCCAGAGCCTGGACGATCTCGGTCGAATCCGTCCAGTACAGGCGGACGTTCTTGTGCACCTCGCGCAGGAAAGCCGCCGCCTCCGCGAACTGCTCGTCGGTCATCTGCGTCCAGTCCTTGAGCCCGATCACCAGCGCGGCCAGCGCGAAGGCATCGTCGACATTGATGGGCAGCGAAACGCGGTCCTTGAATTTCGGGTCGGCGAAGGCCTTCAGAGAGGTGACGTCCTCGGCCGCGATCTTCTCGGTGTTGTAGGTGAGCGAGGTGTTACCCCAGTCCCAGGGCATGAACCAGGCGGTTCCGTCCGCCGTGGTCGCCAGGTCCTTCATCGCCATGATGCCCGGCAACAAATCGTTCCAGCCTTCGATACGGGACGTGTCGAGCGGCTGCAGGAGGCCGGCGTCGCGCCACTTGACCACGCTCTGGGAGCAGGGATGGCCGAGATCCGCCTTGAAGCCGGAGCGCAGCTTCTCGAAGGCTTCGTCTTCGTCGCCGAAGAAGGTGAAGGTCGGCGAATCGCCGTGCTTCTCGACGTAGCGCGGGTGGAAGGCCGGCTCCTCGTAGCCCGACCAGTCGAAGACGACGAGATCACCGTCCTCCGCGAAAGCCGGCGCGGCGGAGAGTCCCGCCACCGCTCCGACGAGCGCCATGGCGACGGTCCGTTGCAAGATTTGCCTGAATGTCTTCATGACTGCGTGCTCCCATCGTTTTCTCATCGTCATGCCTTCGTGATCGTGCCGCCCGTGCCCCGCACGAAGTGCCGCGGAAACAGCGCCGCCAGCAATTCGGCCGCCGAAGCGAAGGCGGTGTCGCGCGACACCTCGTCGGCGGCGAGCATGAGGCGCAGCCACAAGCCTTCCAGCAGGGCGTTGATGGCCAGCGCGCTCGCCTGCGGATCGATCGGATAGCGCCCCTCGGCCTTCAGCCGCGTGCAGACGTCCACCATCACGTCGTGATAGGCTTGGTCGCGACCGCCGCACAGTGCCTGGTAGGTCGGGCGCGACTTCGCCTCTCCCCAGAAGGCGCACCAGGCGGCCAGCTTGCGCTTGTTGCAGATGGCGCGGTCGAAATCGGCCGCACACAATGCCCACAGCTGGCTGGCGGGATCGTCGCCCGCCTTGTCCAGCGCGCCGCGCCAGTGTGCGGCATACTCCTCCGCCATGAACTGCAGCGTGGCGACGAGGAGCTTCTCCTTGCTCTCGAAATGGAAGTTGACGATGCCGCGCGAGAGGCCTGCCCCGTCGGCGACGTCGGCCAGCGTCGTCTCGGCATAGCCGCGGCGCGCGAGCGAATCGATGGTCGCGTCGACGAGTTGCTGGCGGCGGACTTCGCGCGAGGCCTTGCGGCCCTTCCGGTCGCCGTCGGGTCCCCGATCGGCGATGACGCTTTCGGACATGAGAACCGTTTTCTCCCGTGGAAGATCCAGCACTATCCCGGCTTCCTTCCCCGCAGATGAGTGGGACGGTGTTCGCCCGAGTCAAGAACCTTCTGCATGGCTTCCCAGGTGCGGATGTTCCTGTCGACATAGGCCTCGCCCACCGCCGCGGCGCAGCGCGCGTAGAGCGGTCCCTTCAGGCGCTCCAGTTCCGTTCGGGCAACCTCGCGGTACCAGGGGTTCCGGTCGACGGTGTAGACGTCGACGAACCCGGCCTTCTCCATCGCCGCGCGGGTCCGGGCGGGCGAGACCATGGCGAAGCTCAGTCCCTCGGCCGCGACATAGGCCTTCATGTCGTCGCTCGGCTCGCCGTCATGTCCGATCATCCAGTCGCTGGCGGCCAGCTGGCCGCCCGGCTTCAGCACGCGCCAGAGATCGGAAAACAGCGCGTCCTTGTCGGGCACGTGCAGCAGCGCGTCCTTGGAAAAAACGACGTCGAAGCTCTCGTCGCGGAACGGCAGGCGACCCGGCGGCGCCTGGACGAAGTCGACGCGCTGCGACAGTCCGCGCTCCCAGGCGCGCCGGCGCGCCGCGAGGATGACCGGGGCCTCGACGTCGAAGCCCGTGGCATGCGACGCGCCATGCCGCTCGACCAGATGCAGGGTGATGCCGCCGGAGCCGCAGCCGACGTCCAGCACTGTCCGCCCCATGAGCGAGAGGCCGGACAGAACGCGGTCGACCTCCTCGGGTCCGCCCGGCGACAGATAGCCTTCGCCCCAGAGCGCTTCGAGGAAGCGGATGGCGGCGTCGTCATATTCTGGTCCGCCGTGCGGTTCGTCTTCGCGGGCGCCGTGCATCGTCAGCCTTTCCGAGCGCGCGGATGTCACCCGGCCGTTCGTGGCCGGCGACGGAAAGCGTAACGAACATCGGCAGAAACGCAACCTCGTTTGTTGAACATTCATTCAGAATGGCTGGACAGGCGCGCGGAGCCCGTGCCAGATTTGGCGGCAGCCGGACATGCCGGAGGCGACGACGCGGGACCGACCGAATGAAGCGCTGGGACGCCATCGTGATAGGAGCCGGACACAACGGCCTCGTCAACGCGTGCTACCTCCAGCGCGCGGGCCTCGACGTGCTGGTGCTCGAGAAGAACGAATGGGTCGGCGGCGCGGCCGTCAGCCGCTCGCTGACGCCGGGCTACACCTATTCCAACTGTTCCTATGTCTGCTCGCTGTTCCGGCCGGAAATCATGCGCGACCTCGACCTGCCGCGCCACGGCCTGCAGGTCATCGCCTACGAGGGCGGCGCTGTGCTGACGCAGGACGGCGACTTCCTCGGCAATTACCGCGACCACGAGGCGCACCGGCGCGAGTTCGCGCGCTTTTCTCCCCGAGATGCCGAGGCCTATGACCGCTATTCGCGCGACGTGACGCGGCAGTGCCGCTTCATCCAGCCGCTCCTGATGCGCACCGCGCCCGACCCGACGAGCCTGAAGCCGCGCGACCTGGGCGAACTCCTCTATCTCGGCCGCAAGTTCGCGGACCTCGGTCCGGCCGAGATGGCCCAGACCATCCGCTTCTGGACCATGTCGATCGCGGACTTCCTCGACGAGTATTTCGAGACCGACGTCATCAAGGCCTATTTCGCCCTGTCGGGGATCATCGGCACGGCGCTCGGGCCGATGTCGCCCGGCACCGCCTACATCCTGCTGCACCACTACATGGGCGAGGTGGACGGGTCCGTCGGTGCCTGGGGCTATGCCCGCGGCGGCATGGGCGCCGTGACGCAGGCGCTGGCATCGTCTTTCCAGGCGAGTGGCGGCACGATACGGACCGGTGCAGCGGTCGACCACGTGCTGGTCCGCTCCGGCAAGGCCGAGGGCGTGGTGCTGGCGGGCGGCGAGGAGGTGCGCGGCCGCATGGTCGTCTCCAACGCCGACGTCAAGCGCACCTTCCTGACGCTCGTCGACGAAAAGGACCTGCCTGAGACGTTCCTGCGCCGGGTCCGCAACTTCAAGATCCGCGGCTCCTCGGGCAAGGTCAACATCGCGCTGGACTCGATGCCGGAATTCCCCGCCTTGCCGAAGGACTCGCCCTGCCTTCGCGGCGACCTGCACTTCACCGATTCCGTCGAGCGCATGGAGCGCGGCTACGACGACTGGAAGGCCGGACGCTGGTCGGCCGACCCCTTCCTCGACGTCGTCATCCCCACCACGCTCGACCCGACCATGACCTCGCCCGGCACGCATTTCATGAGCTGTTTCGTGCAGTACTGCCCGCCCAAGGTCGAGGGGCGCGACTGGACCGACGCCGACCGCGACGCCTTCGGCGAAACGGTGATCTCCCAGATCGCGGACTATTCGCCCGGCTTCCGCGACCGCATCGTGCACATGGAGGTGCGCACGCCGCGCGAACTGGAGGAGGAGGTCGGCCTGACGGAGGGCAACATCTTCCAGGGGGAACTGACCTTCGACCAGTTGCTGTTCAACCGGCCGGTGCCCGGATACGCGCAGTACAGGTCGCCGATCGGCGGGCTCTACATGTGCGGCTCGTCCACGCATCCCGGCGGCGGCGTCATGGGCGCGCCCGGCCGCAACGCCGCCGCCGAGATCCTGCGCGACCTGAAGCGCGGCACCCGCCACATGAGTCCGGCCCATGACGTCATCTGAAACCGCGCGGTGGGATGTCGTCATCATCGGCGGCGGCCACAACGGCCTCGCCTGCGCGGCGGCGCTGGGGCGTACGGGCCGCAAGGTGCTGGTGCTGGAGGCCGCAGCGTCCGTCGGCGGCACGGCGGGCACGCACGAATTCGCCCCCGGCTTTCGGACCCCGAGCCTCGCGCATGTCGTCAACCGGCTGCACCCGGACATGGTGCGGGGCCTCGACCTCGGCAGCCATGGCCTCGCCTTCGCGCCCGGCCCGATGGCAAGCGTGGCGCTGTCGGCGGCGGGCGAACCGCTGGTGCTCGACGGCGCCTATGGCGAGCGGCTCGACGGCAGCATCGCCGCCGCCGACCGGGCCGGCTGGGCGGAACTGCGGTCGCTGCTGCTGCGTCAGGCGGGCATCCTGAAGCCCTTCCTGTCGCGCCGGCCGCCGGACCTCGGCGGCATGTCCTTGTCTCAGGCCACGATGCTCGGCGGCGCTGCCCTGTCGCTGCGCCGCCTCGGCAGGGAAGACATGCGCGAATTCCTCCGCATGGTGCTGATGAACGTCGCCGACGTGCTCGACGAGCATCTGTCCGACGACCGGCTCAAGGGCCTCGTCGCCTTCGACGCGACGCTCGGCGCCCATCTCGGTCCCCGTTCGCCCACCTCGCTGCTCGGGCTCTACTACCGGCTGACCGGCGAGATCGACGGCGTGGCCGGCGCACAGGCGGTGCCGACGGGCGGAATGGGCGCGGTCGCCACGGCACTCGCGCGCGCGGCCGAAGCCGCCGGCTGCGCGCTGCGGACGGGCGCGGTCGTGCGGCGCGTCCTCGTCGAGAAGGGCCGCGTCTGCGCCGTCGTGCTCGCCGACGGCAGCGAGATCGGCGCCCGGACGGTCGTCTCGGCGATCAATCCCGTCGCCACCTTCCTCGATCTCGTCGGCCCGCGCCACGTCGATACCGGCTTCGTTCGCCGGCTCCGCGCCATCCGCATGAAGGGCGATGCGGCGAAGCTTCATCTCGCGCTCGCCGCGCCACCGCGCTTCTGCGGCCTCGCCGACGCCGCGCATCGCGGTCGTCTCGTCATCGCGCCGTCGGTCGACCATGTCGAGCGGGCCTTCAATCCGGCGAAGTACGGCGAGTTCTCGCCCGAGCCGGTCCTGGAAATCACGTTGCCCAGCCTCACGGACCCGTCGCTGGCGCCGGACGGGGCCTGCGTGCTCTCGGCGATCGTCCAGTTCGCGCCCTATGCGCTGAAAGAGGGCTGGGAGACCGGCCGGCCGAAGCTGCTCGCCGCGATCATGGCCGTGCTGGAGCGCCACGCGCCCGGCATTGGCCGCAGCGTGCGCCACGCCGAACTCCTGACGCCCGCCGACATCGAGACGCGCTTCCGCATGCCCGGCGGTCATTGGCACCATGGCGAGCTGCAGGTCGACCAGATGCTGGTGAACCGGCCCGTCCACGGCGCCGACGGCTACGACACACCGGTCGACGGCCTGTTCCTCGCCGGCGCCGGCTCCCATCCGGGCGGCGGTATCTCCGGCGCACCGGGCTGGAACGCGGCGAGGCGGGTCGTGGAAATGCGGGGATGAGGATGGCCTGCGGTTCGGACGCCTTCACCTGTCCCACCCCCCTCTGCCCTGCCGGGCACCTCCCCCTCGAGGGGGAGATGCCCGGCAGGGCAGAGGGGGGTGCCTCGCGCTGTCCTTTGCCTGTCAAGGGAAGGGTTCATTCATGATTTCTGCCATCTCCGGCGAAGACATCACCCCCCGCCGCGCGCTGCAGGACCACTGGCGCGTCATGCGCCGCGAGACCCCGTTCCACCCGCGCCTCGCCGCGCTCGACTTCCGCAACGACTGGTATGCCTGGGCCGGCTGCAAGGCACCGCATTCGCTGTGGGACGAGGAACTCGAGTACTTCGCGATCCGCAGCCAGGCGGCCCTGTTCGACATCTCGCCGATGATCAAGTACCGCATCGAGGGGCCGGACGCCGAGGCCTTCTGCGAGCGCGTCTTCGTGCGAAGCGTCGCGAAGCTCAAGCCCGGTCGCGTCCATTACACCGCCTGGTGCGACGACGAGGGCAACGTGCTCGACGACGGCACGCTGTTCCGGCTGTCGGCGACGCGCTTCCGCCTCTGCTGCCAGGAGCGGCACCTGCCTTGGCTACTCGACAGCGCGGTCGGCTACGACGTGACCGTCGCCGACGAGACGGAGGCCGTGGCCGGGCTCGCGCTGCAGGGACCGACCTCCTGCGCGCTGCTGAAGGATGCGGGCTTCGAGGGTATCGAACGGCTGAAGCCCTTCGACATCGCCGACTTTGCGCGGGATGACGGCACGGTCACCGTCTCGCGCACCGGCTTCACCGGCGATCTCGGCTACGAACTCTTCGTCGATGCGGGGCTGGCTCTCCCGCTCTGGGACCGGCTGTGGGAGGCCGGCCGCCTGCGCGGCCTGCGCGCGATCGGCTACGGCGCCCTCAACCGGGCGCGGATCGAGGCAGGGTTCATCGTGGCCAATGCCGACTTCATCACCGCCGAACATGCGATCCGCGCCGACCGCGTGCGCATGCCCGACGAGATCGGTCTCGGCTGGATGGTCGATCCGGACAAGCCTCATTTCAACGGCCGGCGCGCCATCCTCGAGGCGCGGCGCAGGGGCACGCTGCGGCACGTTCTCGTGGGACTGGAGGTCGAGGGCAACGTGCCGGCCGACCATGCGCTGGTCTATCATGCGCGGAAGAAGGAGGTCGGGCTCGTCAGCGCTGCCATCTGGTCGCCGATGACGAAGCGCAACATCGCCATCGCCAGCCTGACGCGGCCCTATGGAGACATGCGCTCGGACGATCTCTGGGTCGAGATATACGCCCTCCGCGAAGGCCAGTATTCAAAGCTCATGAAGCGCGCGACGGTGGTTCCGCGCCCCTTCATGACGCTCGGCCGGCGCACCGCGACCCCGCCGGCGGACTGCTGATGACCGGGACGGAGGAGAACGCGGCCGACGATGCCGAGAACTGGGCGCTGGTCGACACGCCGCTCGGCGAGGCATGGTCCGGCCGTGCCCGCTACGCCGCGGCGATGCACTTTTACCGACGCGGCGTCATGAATGCCGAGACCCTCGAAGTCTACCGGCTCTGTTCGCGCCTGGACGACCAGGACCCGCTCCCGCTCCTGCGTGAACGCGGCGTCGGCCGCGACTGGATCGCGCTCGTGACGGCGCGCCGGAGTCGCTGAGGCCGGACGCGAGCACGGCGGTCCCCCGTGCGGTGTCGTCGGCCGGTTGCTTCACGTGAATCCGCGCCGCAGCGTCAGCCCGTGGCGCCGACGTGGCGCAGCACCGCCTTGCGGCGCGGCGGCCGTCTGTCGCCCAACGCATAGGCCCCCTGAACCGCCGCGATCGCCGCAGCGGCCGAGGCTTCATCGCGCGCGTGCACCATGGCGATCGGGTCGCCCGACCGGAGTTCGGCCGCGACCGTTGCGAGCCCGCTGATGCCGACGGCGGGATCGACCGCGTCGCCAGGCCGCACCCGCCCGCCGCCGAGTGCCACGACGGCGACGCCCACCGCGCGGGTATCGATGCCGGTGACATAGCCATCCGCCCGCGCGGGCACCGCGCGAACGACGGGCGCCTCGGGCAGGTGCCGGCGGCAGGCCGAGACGAAATCATGGGGGCCGCCGAGCGCGGCGACCATGCGCCCGAATACCTCCGCCGCCTTGCCCGAGTCGAGCGCCTGGCGGGCCGAAGCCTCGCCCTCGACCGGCGAGCCCGCGAGCCGGGCAGCGACGAGCATCTCGGCGGCGAGCGCCAGCGTCACCTCGAGCAGGCGCGGGTCGCGCATCCGCCCGGTGAGGAAGTCGACGGCATTGACGACTTCGAGCGCGTTCCCCGCCGCCGAGGCCAGCGGCTCGTTCATGTCGGTAATCAGCGCCGTCGTCGCCATGCCGGCACCGTTGGCGACCTCGACCAGGCTCTTCGCCAGGGCCGCGGCGTCGCGGCTCTTCGCCATGAAGGCGCCGTTGCCGGCCTTGACGTCGAGCACCAGCGCCTGCAGGCCCGCCGCCAGCTTCTTCGACAGGATCGAGGCGGTGATCAGCGGGATCGACTCCACCGTCGCCGTCACGTCGCGGATGGCGTAGAAGCGCCGGTCGGCCGGCGCGAGGTTTCCCGTCTGCCCGATGATGGCGCATCCGACGCTCTTCACGACATCTCGGAACAGGTCGTTAGCCGGCTGACTGACATAGCCGGGGATCGAATCCATCTTGTCCAGCGTCCCGCCGGTATGGCCGAGCCCCCGTCCCGAAATCATCGGCACGTAGGCGCCGCAGGCGGCAACGATCGGCGCCAGCATCAGCGAGACGTTGTCGCCGACGCCGCCGGTGGAATGCTTGTCGACGACCGGCCCAGGCAGATCCCACGACAGGACGTCGCCCGAGTCGCGCATGGCGAGCGTCACCGCCACGGCCTCCTCCCGGCTCATGCCGTTGAAGAACACCGCCATCGCCAGCGCCGCGACCTGTCCCTCGGTGACGGTCTCGTTCGCGAGGCCGTCGACGAAGAAGGCGATCTCGGCGGCCGACAGAGACCTGCCGTCGCGCTTCTTGCGGATGATTTCCTGGGGCAGCATCAACTGGCCTCGAATAGTCGGCGGTGGCGCTCCGTCGCGCCCCCCTCTGTCCTGCCGGACATCTCCCCCACGAGGGGGGAGATTATTCGCTCGGCCGGCTTCGCCAATCGCCCAGGTCGCAGGAGGAACGCGGCGGCCGAACCTGCCGATCTCCCCCCTCGTGGGGGAGATGCCGGCAGGCAGAGGGGGGCGCCGTAGGGCGTATCCATCATGAGCGAACCAGCCACCCTCACACCCCGAACGGCGTCCAGATCGACTTGATCCGCGTCGCCCGGAACAGGAACGCCTCGCCCTGCCCCTGCGCCGGATCGAACCAGTCGCGCGCCTTGCCGTGGTTGACCCAGGTGGCCTTGAGGTTGCCGGCCGAGTCGCGCTCCACCGTGGCGCTGCCCTCCGCCGATCCGACATACCAGCAGGCGGCGACGTCGTCGTGCCTGGCCATCACGCTCGCCAGCTGGTCGCGGTCGCCGGTGATGATGTTGACCACACCGTCCGGCACGTCGGAGGTGTCGAGCACCTGATAGAGGTCACAGGCCGCCAGCGGATGGTGCTGCGAGGGCGTCACGACGACGCGGTTGCCCATGGCGATCGCCGGCGCCACCAGCGACACGAAACCCAGCAGCGGCGCCTCGTGGGGGCACGAGATGCCGATCACCTCGAAGGGTTCGGGCAGGGCCAGCGCCAGCATCCGGCCCTGCGGCGCCCGGACGCGTCCGTCATACTTGTCGGCCCAGGCCGCGTAGTGGACGATGCGGGCGACGGAGGCGGCCACCTCGCGCGCCGCCTGCTTGCCGCCGACGCCGGTCATCCGGTCGATGCGGGCGGCGAACTCCGCCGATCGCAGTTCGAGATTTTCGGCTAGGAACCACAGCACCTGCGCGCGGGCATGTCCCGTCATCTCGGACCAGGCGTCGGCCTTCCGCGCGGCCTCGACCGCGTTGCGGATGTCCTTGCGGTTGCCGTAGCCGGCCTCGGTGATCAGCCGGCCCTTCGGGTCGAGCACCGGATAGGAATAGCCTGAATCCGGACGCACCTGGCGGCCGCCGACATAGAGCTTCACGGTCCGGTCGAGCGCGCCGGAGCCCGCGCCGGGGCCGGCATCGCCGTCGACCGGCACCGGAGCCGGCAGCGCCGCGCCCGCTGGCAGCATGCGCGCCTTCTTCTCCCAGGCCGCCACCAGATATTCGAGCATGCCTTCCCGGCCGCCCTCCCGGCCGAAGCCGCTCTCCTTGTATCCGCCGAAACCGACGGCGGCGTCGAAGAGATTGGTCGAGTTGATCCAGACCACGCCGGCCTTCACCTTGCGCGCGGCGTCGAAGGCGACGTCGAGATTCTGCGACCAGATCGACGCCGCCAGCCCGTAGCGGCTGTTGTTGGCGAGCGTGATCGCTTCGCCGGGCGTGCGGAACGTCATCGACACCAGCACCGGGCCGAAAATCTCCTCCTGCGCCAGCGCCGAAGCCGGCGAGACGCCGGTGAAGAGGCTCGGCGGGAAGAAGCAGCCTCCTTCAGTCGCCTTCGCGAATGCCTCGTCGGCCCAGGAGGGCTGCCACAACGTCGCGCCCTCCGCGACGCCGGCCTCGACCTTCGCCCGGATCGACGCGATCTGCACCGGCGCGACGACGGCGCCGACGTCGGTCGACTTGTCGAGCGGCGGGCCGACGCGCAGCGTCTCCATGCGGGCGCGCAGCTTGGCGTGGAACCGGTCGGCGATGCCTTCCTGCACCAGCGCGCGCGAGCCGGCGCAGCAGACCTCGCCCTGGTTGAACCAGATGGCGTCGACGACGCCCTCGACCGCGGCATCGATGTCGGCGGTGTCGAAGACGACGAAGGGCGACTTGCCACCGAGTTCCAGCGACAGCTTCTTCCCCGTGCCCGCGGTCTGGCGCCTGAGCAGGCGGCCGACCTCGGTCGATCCGGTGAAGGCGAGCTTGGCCAGCCCCGGATGTCCCGCCACCAGCGCGCCGGTCGTTCCGCCGCCGTTGACGAGGTTGAAGACGCCCGCCGGCAGTCCCGCCTCGGCGCAGAGTTCGGCGAAGGCGAGGGCGGTGAGCGGGGTGTGCTCGGCCGACTTCAGCACCACGGTACAGCCGGCGGCGAGTGCCGGCGCCACTTTCCAGGCCAGCATCAGCAGCGGGAAGTTCCAGGGAATGATCTGGCCGCAGACGCCCGCAGGAACATGGCCGGGGAATTCGGAATCGCGCAGTTCGGCCCAGCCGGCATGATGGTAGAAGTGCCGCGCCACCAGCGGCACGTCGATGTCGCGCGTCTCGCGGATGGGCTTGCCGTTGTCGAGCGTCTCCAGCACCGCCAGGAAACGGGCGTGCTTCTGCACCTGGCGGGCGATCGCGTAGAGATGCCGCGCGCGCTCGGTGCCCGACAGCGCGGACCAGGACTTGAAGGCGGACGCGGCGGACTTGACCGCGGCATCCACGTCCTTCTCGTCCGCCTCGGCCACGTCGGCCAGCAGTTCGCCGTCGGCGGGGTTGCGCACCTCGAACGTCGCCTCGCCGGGCCTCGTGAAGCGGCCGCCGACGAAATGCCCGAAACGGCCGCCATGGCGCTTCAGCCAGGCACGGACATGGCCGTCCTCCTCCGGCGAGGGGCCGTAGTCCATGCTGTCGAGAATGGTCACGATCTTGTTCATTCCGTTGGCCTCACGCCATGCCGTGCCGATCGGCGGACGCGTACCGGCCGGTGACGAAGTGTTCGAGCTGCCGCTCGATGTCGGAGAGCAGCGCGCTGGCGCCGAAGCGGAACATGTCGGGCTCCAGCCAGTCGCGGCCCAGCTCCTCCTTCATCAGGATCAGCCAGGCCAGCGCGTCCTTGGCGGCGCGGATGCCGCCGGCCGGCTTGAAGCCGACGCGCTGGCCGGTCCGCTCCAGGAAGTCGCGGATGGCGCGCACCATCACGAGGCTCACCGGCAGCGTGGCGTTGACGCCCTCCATGCCGGTGGAGGTCTTGATGAAGTCGGAGCCGGCCATCATCGCCACCATCGACGCGCGGTAGACGTTGGTCAGCGTCTTCAGTTCGCCGGTGGCGAGGATGGCCTTCATGTGGGCCTCGCCGCAGGCCTCGCGCATGACGCTGATCTCGTCATAGAGCGCCTGCCAGTTCCCCGTCAGCGCATGGGCGCGGGTGATCACGATGTCGATCTCCCTCGCGCCCTCGCCGACCGCGTAGCGGATTTCGGCCAGCCGCTGCTCCAGCGGCGTCAGGCCGGCGGGAAAGCCCGTGGCCACCGAGGCGACCGGAATGCCCGAGCCTTCGAGCGCCTTCACGGCCGTGCGCACCATCGTCGGATAGACGCAGACCGCGCCCGTCGTCAGCCGCCGCCCGGACAGGCCCAGCGCCTCGACGAGATCGTCGCGCAGCGGATGCCTCGCCTTGGCGCAGAGCCGCTCGACGCGCCCGGGCGTGTCGTCGCCGGCCAGCGTCGTCAGGTCGATGCACTGGATCGCCTTCACCTGCCAGGCCGCCTGCCATTCCTTCTTCACCGAGCGGCGGGCGCCGAGCGTGGCGGTCCGGCGCTCGACCGCCGACAGGTTCACGTCGACCGCGTCGAACCAGTCGGCCTGGAAGGGCACGCCCTCGACGCGGGCATGCGGTTGCTCGATCCTGACGAGTCCGGTGGCGGAAGCGCCCGTCGGCTCGGCCGTTCTCGCGTTCATCACAATTCTCCGATCGCCCAGCGCAGGATCGCCGCCAGACGCGTGCCGCCCAGCGGCGCCATGTCCTTGGTCTCCTGATGCGAAAGCTCCTGGCCGGTCATGCCGGCCGCGAGGTTGGTGATCACCGAGCAGGCGGCGACCCTGAGGCCCAGGAAGCGGGCGAGGATCACCTCCGGTACGGTGGACATGCCCACCGCGTCCGCCCCGACGATCCGGGCCATGCGGATTTCGGCCGGCGTCTCGAAGGAGGGGCCGGAGAACCACATGTAGACGCCCTCGTGCAGCGGCGTGCCGGTCGCGGCGGCGGCAGCCTTCAGCGCCGCGCGGATGCCGGCGTCGTAGGCTTCGGTCAGGCCCACGAAGCGGCGGTCCGTCGGTTCGCCGAAAAGCGGGTTGGAGCCGGAAAAGTTGATGTGGTCGGTGATCAGCATCACCGAGCCCGGCCCCATCTCCGGGCGCAGCGAGCCGGCGGCATTGGTCAGGAGCAGCTTGGTCACGCCGATCCCGGCCAGCGTCTCCAGCACGGGACGCATCGCGGCGGCATTGCCGTGCTCGTAGTAATGGGCGCGGCCGGCGAGCATCAGCACCGGCACGCCGCCGAAGCGGCCGGCGACCACCTGGCCGGCGTGACCGGACACGCCGCTGACGGGAAAGCCCGGCAGGTCGCCATAGGGGATGCGCACCGCATCCTCGACTTCGTCGACGAGGGCGCCCAGGCCCGAGCCGAGCACGAGCGCGGTATCGGCGGTCCGCCCGGCCAGCCGTTCGACGAGATGATCGACCGCAGTCTTCATTTGAGCACGTCTCCCTGGAAGCCCAGGGGAAGCATGGCCCCGAGGGTCGTCGTCTCCACTATACCGCTTTCGTCGCACAGATGCAGCTTCGTGTCGGGCCGGCCGAACTCCGCCAGGCGCTGCCGGCAGCCGCCGCAGGGCGTGATCCGGGCCATGCGCTCCGCCACCACGGCCACCTCCATGATGTCGCCGCCGCCGGCCATCACGTAGTGGCCGAGCATCGTCGTCTCGGCGCACCAGCCCTCCGGATAGGACGCGATCTCGATGTTGGCGCCCGAAAAGACCCGCCCCTCCGCGGTTCGCAGCGCTGCCCCCACCGGAAACTTCGAATAGGGCGCATGCGCCTTCGCCATGGCGTCACGGGCGGCGAGGAAGAGATCGTGGGACATGGGGGCTCCGGAAGAGTGTGGCAGTCGGCAGTCGGCAGTCGGCAGTCGAGATGGTTTCGTTCTCATTCGAAGGCAACGATGGTTCTGGCGGTCGTCGTCCGGACCCACCTGGTCCCGACTGCCGACTGCCGACTGCCCAATCCCGCCCCTCACCTCTCCTTCACATACGCCACCCCGCCCGCCTTCGGCGGAATGGCGCGGCCGATGAAGCCGGCGAGCAGGATGACGGTGAGCACGAAGGGCAGGGCGTTGATGAGCTGCACCGGCACGCGGCCGACCAGCGGCCAGTCCATGCCCTGGAAGCGGATCGAGGAGGCTTCCAGGAAGCCGAACAGCAGGCAGGCGAACATCGCCGGCACCGGCTTCCACTTGGCGAAGATCAGCGCCGCCAGCGCGATGAAGCCCTTTCCGGCCGTCATGTCCTTCACGAAGCCGGCGTTCTGCGCGACGGACAGATAGGCGCCGGCGACCCCGGTGAGCACGCCGGTAATGATCACCGCCCGGTAGCGCAGCCAGGTCACCGAGATGCCGGCAGTATCGACGGCGGCCGGATTCTCGCCCACCGCGCGCAGCCGCAGGCCGAAGCGGGTGCGGAACAACGCCCACCAGGTGAAGGGAACCATGAAGAAGGCGAAATAGACCAGGATGGAGTGGCCGGAGACGATGTCGGAGTAGATCGGCCCGAGCACCGGCACGTCCTTTACCGCCTCGGCCCCGTAGAGTTCGATCGGCTCGAACCGAGCGTCGCCGGCGAGCGATGGGGTGCGCCCTCCCTGCCGGAACCAGG
The DNA here is from genome assembly GCF_014495845.1 of Aquibium microcysteis. Classification (NCBI taxonomy): domain Bacteria; kingdom Pseudomonadati; phylum Pseudomonadota; class Alphaproteobacteria; order Hyphomicrobiales; family Phyllobacteriaceae; genus Aquibium; species Aquibium microcysteis. The sequence continues at coordinate 4,637,984 of NZ_CP061080.1, read as the reverse complement.
CCTGGCCGAGGATGATGGTCGAGCCTGCCGCGACGAAATTGATCGCCACGCCGGAAACGATCTGGTTGCCGCGATGCGTGATCGACGCGAAGCCGTGCACGAGCGCGAGAAACACGGCGACGAGGATGGCGGCCGAGAGACCGATCCAGGCGGATCCCGACGCGGCGGCGGCGGCGGCGCCGGCGAAGGCGCCGGCGAGCATCTTGCCTTCGAGCCCGATGTCGAAGACGCCCGAACGCTCCGAATAGAGCCCGGCGAGACAGGCGAGCAGCAGCGGCACGGAGACGCGAACCGTCGCATCGAGCAGCTGGACCAGCGTATCCATCTCAGGCTCCTTCCCGCTTCGCCGCGTTCATGCCCATCGATTTCGGCGCCAGGCTCGCCAGCACCGCCTGCAGGCTCGGCCGGAACATGTGCTCCAGGGCGCCCGCAAACAGGATCACCAGGCCCTGGATGATAACGATCATGTCGCGCGAGATGTTGGGCATGACGAAGGAGATTTCCGCTCCGCCCTGGTAGAGCATGCCGAACAGGATCGCCGCCGGCACGATGCCGGCCGGATGCGAGCGGCCCATCAGCGCCACCGCGATGCCGACGAATCCCGCCCCGGTGACGAAGTCGAGCTGCAGCCGGTGCTGGTCTCCCATGACCGGGTTCAGCGCCATCATGCCGGCCAGCGCGCCGGAGATCATCATGGTGACGACGATGATGCGCGCCTCGCCGATGCCGGCATACTTCGCAGCCTTGGGGCTGAAGCCGTAGGTGCGGATCTCGTAGCCGAGCTTCGTGCGCCAGATCAGCACCCAGACGACCACGGCCATCACCAGCGCGAGCAGGAAGGACAGGTTGAGCGGCGTCGAGCGGATCGTGGCGCCGAACAGTTCGAGCAACCAGTCGAGCTTGGGCAGCCAGGCGTCCTGCGCGAAGGTGCGAGTCTGCGGCGCCATCGAGTTCATCGGCTTCAGCGGCCCGACCAGCAGGTAGACCATGAGACTGGCGGCGATGAAGTTGAACATGATCGTGGTGATGACGATGTGGCTGCCGCGCTTGGCCTGCAGGATGGCCGGGATCATCGCCCAGAAGGCGCCGATCGCCGCGCTTCCGAGGATGGCGAGCGGGAAGTTCACCCACCAGGGAAAGACGCCGTCGAAGGACAGGCAGACGATGGCGACGCCGAGCCCGCCGATATAGGCCTGTCCCTCGCCGCCGATGTTGAAGAGGCCGCAATGAAAGGCCACCGCCACGGCGAGGCCCGTGAAGATGAAGCTCGTCGCGTAGTAGAGCGTGTAGCCGATGCCCGCACCCGATCCGAAGGCGCCCTTGAGGAGCAGCGTCGCGGCCTGGACCGGGCTTTCGCCGACGAGCAGCACGACCAGCCCGGCGACGGCGAAGGCGACGGCGAGGTTGATCAGCGGGATCAGGCCGTAGTCGGCCCAGGCCGGCAGCTTGGCATAGGGCGTAGCCATTATTCAGCAGCCTCCCGGGTTTCCACGCCGGCCATCAGCAGGCCGAGCTCGCCTTCCGTTGCATCGGGGCCGCGCTCGCCCACCACGCGGCCGTCGAACATCACCAGGATGCGGTCCGACAGAGAGCGGATCTCGTCGAGTTCGACGGAGACGAGGAGGACGGCCTTGCCGCGGTCGCGCATGGCGATCAGCTGCTTGTGGATGAACTCGATCGCACCGACGTCGACGCCGCGGGTCGGCTGGCCGACGATCAGCACGCCCGGATCGTGCTCCATCTCGCGCGCCAGCACGATCTTCTGCTGGTTGCCGCCGGAAAAATTCGCCGTCTTCAGGCGGCAGTCGGCAGGGCGGATGTCGTACTTCTGGATCTTGTCGCGCGCGTCGGCGCGTATGGCGTCGATGTTCAGGAACGGACCATTCAGGAACTTGGGATCGTCGTGGTAGCCGAGCATCGCGTTCTCGTTCTCCTCGAAGGGCAGGACGAGACCGACGTGATGGCGGTCTTCCGGCACGTGGGCGAGACCGCGGTCGCGCAGCTCGCCGGGATCGGCGGCACCGGTCACGTCGATCGGCGTGCCGTCGAGCAGGACGCTGCCGGAGACGGCCTTGCGGATGCCGGCGATCGTCTCGATCAGCTCGGACTGGCCGTTGCCCGCAACCCCTGCGATGCCCACGATCTCGCCCGCGCGCACGTCGAACGACACGTTCTCGACCATGGTCACGCCGCGGGAATCCCTCACCGTCAGGCCTTGCACCGACAGCTTGACCGCAGCCGGCTTCGGCTCGCCCTTGTCGACGCGCAGGAGCACGCGACGGCCGACCATCAGTTCGGCCAGTTCCTCGACCGTCGTCTCGGCGGTCCTGCGGGTGGCGACGATCGTCCCCTGCCGCATGACGGAGACGTTGTCCGTGACGGCCATGATCTCGCGCAGCTTGTGTGTGATCAGGACGACGGTCTTGCCCTCGTCCTTCAGCATGCGCAGGATGCGGAACAGGTGATCTGCCTCGGCCGGCGTCAGCACCCCGGTCGGCTCGTCGAGGATCAGGATCTCGGCGCCGCGGTACAGCGCCTTCAGAATCTCGACCCGCTGCTGAAGGCCGACCGCGAGTTCCTCGATCACGGCGTCGGGGTCGACCTCCAGTCCGTAGTCCTTCTCGAGCCTGTGCAGTTCCGCGCGCGCCCGCGCGATGCCCGCATTGAGCAGCTGCGATCCTTCGGCTCCGAGAATTATGTTTTCCAGAACCGTGAAATTCTCGACGAGCATGAAGTGCTGGTGGACCATGCCGATGCCGGCCGCGATGGCGTCGTTGGGAGTCCTGATCTCGGCCCTGGCGCCATCGACGAAGATTGCGCCGCTGTCTGCCTGGTAGAAGCCGTAGAGAATCGACATCAGCGTCGACTTTCCGGCGCCGTTCTCGCCGATGATGCCGTGGATCGTTCCTTTCGGAATCTCGATATGGATGTCGCGGTTGGCATGGACCGCGCCGAAACTCTTGTTGATGCCCTTGAGTTCGATTGCAGCTGGCGCCATGCAACCGTATCCCCTCATTTTTTATCGTTTGATCAAAGTTGCTAACACGCCGCGCCGTGGTTGCCAATCGACCGCCGGCCACTCTCGACAAAAGGCTCCCGGCTTGTCAATTTCCGCGCCATGACAAATCCGGCATTCCCCTCCTTCACCTTCAACACCACTCCTTCCATCGTCTTCGAGAACGGCGCCGCCAGACGGCTCGCTGCGATCGCGGGCAGACGGCTCGGGCCGTCGGTCCTGTTCGTGACCGATCCCGGCCTGCGGAGACTCGGCCTCTGCGACCCGGCCCTCTCCTCCCTCCACGAGGCCGGGCTGTCGGTCACGGTCTTCGATCAGGTCGAGGCCGATCCCTCCCTCGCCACGCTCATGACCGCGGTGGAGGCCGGACGGTCCGCCGGTGCGACCGGCGTGGTCGGCTTCGGCGGCGGTTCGTCCCTCGACGTCGCCAAGCTCGCCGCGTTGCTGATCGGCTCGGACGAGGAACTCGACGGCGCCTGGGGCGTGGGCAACGCGAAGGGGCCGCGCCTGCCTCTGGTCCTCGTCCCCACGACGGCCGGCACGGGCTCTGAAGTGACCCCGGTCTCCATCATCACCGTCGGCGACGAGGAGAAGCGCGGCGTCTCCTCGCCCGTCATCCTGCCCGACGTCGCCGTGCTCGACGCGGAGCTGACGCTCGGCCTGCCGCCCGCGATCACCGCTGCGACCGGCATCGACGCCATGGTCCATGCCATCGAAGCCTTTGCCTCGAAGAACGCGAACAACAACCCGCTGTCGCGCAGCCTGGCGAAGCAGGCGCTGCAGCTCCTGGGGGCCAACATCGAGACGGCGGTGAACGACGGCCGCAACATCGCCGCGCGCGGCGCCATGCTGCTCGGTTCGATGCTCGCCGGACAGGCCTTCGCCAACTCCCCCGTCGCCGCCGTGCACGCGCTCGCCTATCCGATCGGCGGGACGTTCCACATCCCGCACGGGCTGTCGAACGCGCTCGTGCTGCCGCACGTGCTGCGCTTCAACGCGCCGGACGCCGCGCACCTCTATGCGGAGATCGCATGCGATGCCTTCCCGGACCTGACCCGGGAGGAAGGCGTGCAGGGCCGCTGCGCCGCCTTCATCGAGGCGCTCGCCGCGCTGTCGGCCCGGGTCGGGCTGCAGCCGCGCCTGCGCGACGTCGGCATCGGCGAGGAACACCTGGCGAAGATGGCGTCCGACGCCATGAAGCAGCAGCGGCTGCTCGTCAACAATCCGCGACCGGTGAGCGAAGCGGACGCGCTGGCCATCTACCGCGCGGCCTGGTGATGGAGCGCCCGACCGCCGGCATCCGCGCCGCATACCGTGCGTTCCGATCCATCCCGACGCGGTGGATGGACAACGACGTCTACGGCCACATGAACAACGTGGTGCATTATTCGCTGTTCGACACGGCGGTGAACGGCTGGCTGATCGAGCAGGGGGTGCTCGACTTCCACGGCGGCGACCAGATCGGCCTCGTCGTGGAGACCGGCTGCCGGTATTTTTCGGAGATGGCGTTTCCCGACGTCGTGACGGCCGGCCTGCGCGTCGCGCGGATCGGGTCGAGTTCCGTGCGCTACGAGGTCGGGCTGTTCCGCAACGACGAGGAGACGGCGGCCGCGGAGGGCTTCTTCATCCATGTCTACGTGAACCGCGAAAGCCGCCGGCCGCAGCCGCTGAGTGGGCCGCTGCGCGCGGCGCTCGAGGGGATTGCGGCGTGACGGATGACGACCGCATCGCCCGGCTCGAAGCGATCCTGGCCGAGCAGGAGCGGACCATCGAGGAGCTCTCCGGTCAGCTCGCGGAACAATGGACCGTCGTCGACAGGCTGCGCCGGAAGCTCGACGTGCTCACGGAGCGCTTCCTCGCGGTCGAGGAGCAAAGCGGCGCGGACGTTCCGGTGACCAAACCGCCGCACTGGTAGCGTCGACGCCGAGACGGTCGCCCGATCCGCGGTTCCGCCGGGAGCCCGGATGCGTTATGCTTGCAGCGTCCCGGGAGGACCGGTTTCGGAACGGACGGCATGAGCGGCGACGGCGATCGACACGGGCGGGCGGGAGACTACGTCATGGGCCGGATGGCCCCGGCCGAGCGCGAGCGCGCGGAGCGCGACCTCGAACGCGATCCGAAGTTCCGCGAGGCGGTGCTTCGGCTTTCGGAGCGCATCAGGCGCAGCGACGCCATTGCCGATCGTGACCTGTGGCGCGCCGTCGAGGCCGGCTTGGGCAGCCTGCCGCAGATGCGCGCGGCGGTGCCGACGGCTTCTGCCGAGCGGACGCGCCGCCGCGCCGGCGCCGCTGCCTCGCAGGCACAGCCAGGCTGGAAGGGCGCGCTGCTCCTCGCTTGCGCGGCCGCGGCCTGCGGCGCGAGCTACGTGGCGGGCGAGAGGCAGGCGCGATCCGTGACGCCCGATCTCGTCGTCACTCTTGCCGACCCGCAGGGCGGCGTCGGTGGCATCCTCGAAATCGGCCGGGAGAACATGATCCGCTTCGTGCCCTTGGATCTCGGCACCGCGTCCGACGGTTCGCCGCTCCAGCTCTGGACGATCTATGACGACGCGATCGGCTTCGTGGCGCTCGGCGCGCTCGGCCCCGCCGGGGTGACGCGCTGGCGCGGACCCGAGCTTCCTCCTCCGCGAGCAGGGCAGCGCTATGTGGCCGCCGCGGGAGACGGCACGGCGTCGCTCCGGACCGGCCCGTTCCCGTTCGAGGGCACCGCGCGTCCCGTCGCCGGCCGCTGACAGCGCAGGCTCAGACCGCCGGCCGGGCAGCGCGCAGCATCGGGGCGAGGCACAGCGCGCCGAGCAGTGACACGACGGCCAGGAACCAGCCGAAGCCCGGCCAGGCGAATTCGGAGATGACGTAGCCGGCGAGCGGCGGCCCGATCAGCGTGCCGAGCCCGCCGGATTGCGCCACGAGACCGATGCCCACCGCCACCGAGCCTCCGGCCGGAACCACCGAGGGGATGCTGGCGAACAGCGCCGAGGCGACGATGCCCCCCGCGATCGCGAACACGACCGCGGCGGCTGTCGCGACCACCGGATCGGGCGAAGAGAAGAAGGGCACCGCCGAGGCCGCGCCGGCGAGGAATCCGGCGACGGTCAGCCAGGCGATGAAACGCGCGCTCCGTCCTTCGACGAGGACGCCGGCCAGCACGTTGCCGAAGGGCACGAGCAGTGCCACGAAACCGGCCGACAGCAGGATCGCGCTTGTGCCGTCGCCGGCGAAGCTGGGCAGGAACGAGAAGAAGCCGAGCGACAGCACGACGTAGGCGCCGAAGGCCGCAGCCACCGCGCCCACGGGGACGGTGAAGGTGGAACCAATGGTCGCCGGGACCCGGTCGGCCGCCGGATCGCCGCCCACAGGCCTCAGGCCGAGCGCCAGCACTGCCGCTGCGGCCGCGCTGGCGGCGAAGCAGAGAGCCACGATCATCAGATAGGTCGGCGGGGAAACAGCCGGCAGCAGCGCGGCGGCCGCGAAATCCGCGAAGGCGTAGCCGAGGGGCACGAAGCCGCCCCAGACGGCCAGCGCCGGCGCCTTCAGCCGCTCGGGCGCGAGCGCGGCGAGCAGGGCCGGCGTGGCGATCACGATCACCAGGTATCCCAGCGCTTCGACGAGCCGGCCCGACAGCACGGCGGCCGGCGTCTCGAAGCTCGCCAGCATCACGCCGCCGAGCGCCAGCGCCGCGGACGAGCCTACGAAGGAGGCGTACATGCCGGCGCGGTCGATGGCGAAGGCGGCAGGCAGCGCGGCGAGGGCGACGAAGAGGCCGAGCGTCGAGGTCAGCCAGCCGATCGTGACCAGCGAATAGCCGGCCTCCCGCTGATACCACTCGACCAGCGGCGCGATCTTGGCCAGCTGTGCGCCGGCGAGGATGCCTGCGAGCAACAGCATGACGAGGGCCGCGATGCGGCGGGCGCTTCCGTTCGATGTCATGATCCGGCTCACTCATGTCGGCCGAATCGAAGGCGGCCCTGACGATGATCCAAACTACAAGGCAGCGGCCGGCCGCCACAACTGGTGACACGGGCGGGGTCCAAAACAAAACCGCCGGGCACGAGGCCCGGCGGCGCAAACGGATCGCGATCCGTAATCAGTAGGGGCAGGAATTGTCCGACATGTAGTCGTGCACCTGGACGGTGCCGGCGATGATGTCGGCCTTGGCCTTCTCCACCGCTTCCAGCATTTCCTGGCTGACGAGTTCCTTGTTGTTCTCGTCCATGGCGTAGCCGACGCCGTCCTCGGCGAGGCCGAGAACGTTGAAGCCGTAGGTGAACTGGCCGTTCTTGGCGTCGTTGAAGGCGTTATAGACGGCGACGTCGACGCGCTTCAGCATCGAGGTGAGTACCTTGCCCGGCTGCAGGCCGTTCTGGTTCGAATCGACGCCGATGCCGAGCTTGCCCGCGTCCGCCGCCGCCTGGAGCACGCCCACGCCGGTACCGCCGGCGGCCGCGTAGATCACGTCCGCGCCCTGGTCCATCTGCGCCTTGGCGATCTCGCCGCCCTTGGTCGGGTCGTTCCAGGCAGCCGGCGTGTCGCCGGTCATGTTCTGGAACACGTCCGTCGCGCCAGCCGCCTTGGCGCCGCCGACATAGCCGCAGCCGAACTTGCGGATCAGCGGGATGTCCATGCCGCCGATGAAGCCCACCTTCTTGGACTCCGATGCCATCGCGGCCATGACGCCGACCAGGTAGGAGCCCTCGTGCTCCTTGTAGACCACCGAGCGGACGTTCGGCGCGTCGACGACCATGTCGATGATGGCGAAGTTGGTCTCGGGATACTCGGCCGCCACCTTCTCCAGCGCCGCCGCCCAGGAGAAGCCCGCCATCACGATCGGGTTGCGGCCGTCGTCGGCGAAGCGCTGCAGCGCCTGCTCGCGCTGGGCATCGTTGGAAATCTCGAACTCGACGTACTCGATGCCGCTTTCGGCCTTGAACTTCTCGGCGCCGTTATAGGCGGCTTCGTTGAACGACTTGTCGAACTTGCCGCCCAGATCGTAGATGATCGCGGGTGCGATGTCGGCCGCGAAAGCCGGCAGGGACAGTGCAGTTGCGGCCATCAGGCCAAGGACGAGACGCTTCATGTGATCCACACCCTGTTGGTTTTTCCAATCGGTTTCTTGTCAGGCCCGTCTGCGCCGGTCGTCACCCGCGCATGAGGTCCGGCAGGGGCTCGCGGCCCCCGCTCTTCCTCACTCTTGCACGGCCCATGGCAAAACTCACGCGGATTTTTTGACCTTCCGGAAAAGGCCCCGAGTGTCGCGGCGCCCGATCATTCGGCCGCGACGCCCGGGATCGGGCATGACACGCCCGTCCCGCGCAGGCCGCAATATCCGCCGGGATTCTTGCTCAGATACTGCTGGTGCTCGGTCTCGGCATAGTAGAACTCCGGAGCCTGCGCGATCTCCGTCGTGACCTTGCCACGGCCGGCACGGCGCAGTTCCCGCTCGTAGGCGTCGCGCGAGGCGAGCGCCTGGTCGAGCTGTTCCGCCGTGGTCGCGTAGATGGTCGAGCGGTAGGTCGTGCCGACGTCGTTGCCCTGGCGCATGCCCTGCGTCGGATCGTGGCTCTCCCAGAAGATCTTCAGGAGATCGGCGAAGGAGACCTCGGCCGGATCGTAGACCACCTTCACCACCTCGGCATGGCCGGTCATGCCGGTGCAGGTCTCCGGATAGGTCGGGTTCGGCGTGTAGCCGCCCTGGTAGCCGACGGCCGTCACCCAGACGCCCGGCGTCTGCCAGAACAGCCGCTCCGCGCCCCAGAAGCAGCCCATCCCGAAATAGGCCGTTTCGAGCCCCCCCGGATAGGGTCCTTTCAGCGGACGCCCGTTGACGTCGTGCACCCGCGCCGTCGGCAGCGGCGCGTCGCGGCCGCGCAGAGCGCTTTCGGGGGTGGGCATGGTCTGCTTCTTGTTGAGGAGATCACCGAGAAAGAACATTTCATCTCTCCGAAGGACTGGACATGGTCGGCTCAGGCACGAACGCGCCCGGAGCGGTGTTGGGGCCGGCGTCCGATCGCATAGAACAGCAACGCCATGGCGAGGAACGCGACGAAACCGGGCAGGTTCAGGACGGACACGATCACGGGATCCCACAGCCCGGCCAGCACGTAGCGCTGGATCACCGCCTGCGCGAGATTGAGCGTTTCCGGAGAGACGGCGAACCAGCTCGTTCCCAGGGGCGTCAGGACGAGTTCCGACGCCGCGATCGAACGCGTCGCATCAGCGACCGCGAGTATGACCGCAGCAGCCAGCGACACCACCGCAACAAACCGAAAAAGGAAACGTATCACACCTGTCGCCTCGGGAGATTGCCGCGGCCAAGTCTAGCGTTGCCGCGGAAGTATGGCCATGGCTGCCGTGCTTCAATCGATACACGCGAAAGTGAGATCCGGACCGAAGGTCATGTGGCAGAGCCCGTCCCGGCGCGGCGGATCCGCTTCATGGCGGCCACGATGCCTGCCACGAAACCGGCGAGGACGAGGAGGAGGCCGACCGCAGCGGCAAAGTAACCGCAGCCGCCTTCGAAACAGGAGATCCCAAGACGTTCGGCGAGGAACGCGCCGAAAGGGAACCCGACGATGCCGCCGAGCACGGCGCCGGCGACGCCGCCGAGGAGCGCCCCAAGGACGGTGCCTGCGGTCGAGGCCGGACGGGTTGCGGCCGGCGGGGACGGCGCCGCGTCATCGGGCGCGGTCGTATCGGGCAGCCGCAGCGCGTGGACGATCAGCGCGATGCCGACGACGAACTCGACGCCTGGAAGGATCAGCCCCGCCGCCGTCGTGACGAAGTTGCCGTAGAGGGTCGCAAAGCCGACGGAGGCCGCGATCGCAACGAGGTTAAAGGACTGCCAGCCGAGGAAGCCGCGTCGCAGCGCACGCGACCGGGACCGCGCCGCGAGCATGACCCAGCCACCCCATAACAGGTTGACCACCGCCACCGCGATGCCAGCCTGGAGATAGGCCGTCACCGCGGGCGGCAGCGATGCATCCGAGGCGATCGGAAGCATGGAGTAGAGCCCGCGGAGCGACAACAGCATGGTCAGTGCCACCCAGGCGATCTGCGGTGTCCAGCCCCATCCTCCGCCGCCCCGCGCGCCCGCGCGTGTCGCATCCGTTCCGTTCATCGGCCGATCCCACCCTCGGCCTTAAGCGAACGCCAGCGGCGATGCGCTGTCAAGCGCGGCCGGCCTGCGGGAATGCGCCCGGAACGAGCTCAGGCTGCGGCCTTGCGCCCACGGACACGGCCTCGCGCATTGACCCCCGGTCGGCATCGCGATAAGCGCAGGCGACGATTTCGCGGCGGGACGTGCAAATCCCGACCTGATCGGCAGGAAGCCGGCGACGAATGGGGAAGGAACAGATGGCGGAGCAGAAATCAAGCTACGGCTACGAGGACCTGCTGGCTTGCGCCCGGGGCGAACTGTTCGGACCTGGCAATGCGCAATTGCCCGCTCCGCCGATGCTGATGTTCGACCGCATCACCGACATCAGCGAGACCGGCGGCGAGCATGGCAAGGGGTACATCCGCGCCGAATTCGACATCCGGCCCGACCTGTGGTTCTTCCCCTGTCACTTCATCGGCAACCCGATCATGCCCGGCTGCCTCGGTCTCGACGCCATGTGGCAGCTGACGGGCTTTTACCTCGGCTGGTTGGGCGAGCCGGGCAAGGGCATGGCACTTTCGACCGGCGAGGTGAAGTTCAAGGGCATGGTGACGCCGTCGGTGAAGCTCGTCCAATACGGCGTGGACTTCAAGCGCGTCATGCGCGGCCGTCTCGTGCTCGGCATCGCCGACGGCTGGCTGAAGGCTGATGGCGAGACCATATACCATGCGTCCGACCTGAAGGTCGGTCTGTCCAAGCAGGGCGCAGCCTGACACGATCGCTGTTCGTCGGTCGCATGCGCGACTCCCGGGCGGCACAGCGGAGAGGAGCTCCATCATGAGACGAGTGGTCGTGACCGGGCTGGGGATCGTATCCTCGATCGGCAACGATGCGGCGGAAGTCGAGGCCTCGCTGCGCGACGCCCGGTCCGGCATCAGCTTTTCGGAATCCTTTGCGGAGCATGGTTTCCGCTGCCAGGTCTGGGGACGCCCCACACTCGACCCGACGGAGCTGGTCGACCGCCGCGCGATGCGCTTCCTGTCGAAGGGCGGCGCATGGAACCACGTCGCGATGGACCAGGCGATCCGCGATTCCGGACTCGAACAGGGCGACATCACCAACGAGCGGACCGGTATCGTGATGGGCTCCGGCGGCCCCTCGACGCGCACCATCGTCGAAGCCGCCGAGATCACCAACAAGAACAATTCACCCAAGCGGATCGGCCCCTTCGCCGTGCCGAAGGCGATGTCCTCGACCGCTTCGGCCACGCTTGCCACCTGGTTCAAGATCCACGGCGTCAACTATTCCATCTCCTCGGCCTGCTCGACCTCGGCGCACTGCATCGGCAATGCCTACGAGCTGATCCAGTGGGGCAAGCAGGACGTCATGTTCGCGGGCGGCCATGAGGATCTCGAATGGTCGATGTCGAACCTGTTCGACGCCATGGGCGCCATGTCGTCCAAGTTCAACGATCGCGCCGCCGTGGCGAGCCGCGCCTATGACGTCGACCGCGACGGTTTCGTCATCGCCGGCGGCGCCGGCGTGCTCGTCCTCGAGGAACTCGAGCACGCCAGGGCGCGTGGCGCGAAGATCTATGCCGAGGTCGTCGGCTACGGCGCCACGTCCGACGGATACGACATGGTCGCGCCGTCGGGCGAGGGCGCGGTGCGCTGCATGAAGCAGGCGATCGCCACCGTCGACGGGCCGGTCGACTACATCAACACGCACGGCACCTCGACCCCGGTCGGTGACCAGCGCGAGATCGGCGCCATCCGCGAGGTGTTCGGCGACAGGATCCCGCACATCTCCTCGACCAAGTCGCTCACGGGCCATTCGCTCGGGGCCGCCGGCGTCCAGGAATCGATCTACTCGATCCTGATGATGCAGGCGGGGTTCATCGGCAAGAGCGCGCATATCGACACGCTCGACCCGGAATTCGAGGACGTGCCGATCGTGCGGGAGCGGATCGACGGCGCGAAGCTCGACACGGTCCTGTCCAACTCCTTCGGCTTCGGCGGCACCAACGCCACCCTCGTCTTTCAGCGGCACGCATAGGGCAGACCGGTCATGCAGGACCTGATGAAGGGCAAGCGCGGGCTCGTGATGGGCGTCGCCAACGACCATTCCATCGCGTGGGGAATAGCCAAGCGGCTCGCCGGACAGGGCGCCGAACTCGCCTTCACCTATCAGGGCGAGGCGTTCGGCCGGCGGGTCAAGCCGCTCGCGGACTCGCTCGGCGCCGGGCTCGTCCTGCCCTGCGACGTCGAAGACACCGCCTCGATGGATGCCGTCTTCACTCGCCTTTCGGACGCGTGGGGCGGGATCGACTTCCTCGTCCACGCCATCGGCTTCTCCGACAAGAACGAGCTCAAGGGCCGGTACGCCGACACCACGCGCGACAATTTCGTGCGCACGATGGTCATCTCGTGCTTCTCCTTCACAGAGGTCGCGCGCCGCGCCGCGGCACTGATGACGACGGGCGGATCGCTGCTGACGCTGACCTATGCGGGGTCGGTGCGCGTCATGCCCAACTACAACGTCATGGGCGTCGCCAAGGCGGGGCTGGAGGCGAGCGTCCGATACCTCGCCAATGATTTCGGTCCCGCCGGCATCCGCGTGAACGCGCTGTCGGCCGGTCCGGTGCGGACGCTCGCGGGCGCCGGCATTGCCGATGCGCGGCACATGTTCGCCTACCAGGCGCGCAATGCGCCGCTGCGCCGGACGGTGGACATCGACGAGATCGGCGGTTCCGCGCTCTACCTCCTGTCCGATCTCTCCTCCGGCGTGACCGGGGAGATCCACTATGTCGACAGCGGCTACCACATCGTCTCGATGCCGGCGCTGGAAGAACTCAAGAAGGGCGAGTGATTCCGCCATCTACCGATAAATCCGGGCATCGCTAAAGCTTTACGCATCGCCTGCACCAAAATTTCAGCGGACCCGGCCTAGGGTGCTCCGGAATTGGGGAACTCGGCATGGCAGCGGTAAGCAATCCGAACAGGACACCGGTCTTCAGGCTGATCACGATCGCAGCCGCGGGCCTCGGAAGCCTGTTGCTCGGTATCTGGGCCCTGAAGTTCGGTCTGCTCGAGAACGTCACCCGGCTGGAGCCTGCGGTGCTCGGCGGCGTCATCGCGGCGCTCTGCGCTCTGGCGGCCGCCGGTACGGCCCTGTCATTCTTCGCCGGCGTCGACGAATCGGCGAGCTACGTGTTCCAGGAGACCCAGATCGACAAGCTGACGGGCTTCCATTCGCGCAACGCCATGATCGGCAAGATCGCCGAGGCCGCAGCCAGCACGGCGCGGACCGGCGACCCGGTCTACATGATCGACCTCGACATCGACCGCTTCAAGCAGATCAACGACGCGATCGGCTACAGCCAGGGCGACCAGCTGATCCGCGCCTTCGCACGGCGGCTGAAGAAGAACCTCCCCGAGGGGCTCGAGATCGGCCGCATCGGCGCGGGCGAGTTCGCGGTGCTCGTGCCCGAGAGCAAGGTCGCCGAACGCATCGACCGGATGGTGGAGGCGCTGCTCGAGGAACTGGCCAAGCCCTACAAGCTCGCCACGCACCAGCAGACGGTCAACCTGTCGGCCGGTCTCGTGGCCCTGCCCAAGGACGGGCGGGATCCGATCATCCTGCTGCGCCGCTCCAACCTGGCGCTTCAGAACGCCCGCGCGGCCGGGGTGGGCAACTGGGCGGTGTTCCAGGACACGATGGGGCAGGTGGCAGAGTATCGCCAGTGGCTCGAATCGGAGCTCCACGTCGCCTTCCAGCGTGGCGACTTCGACCTGCACTACCAGCCGCAGATGGACCTGATGAAGGGCCGCGTCGTCGGCTACGAGGCGCTCCTGCGCTGGAATCATCCCGAGCGCGGCTCCATCCCGCCGATGGAGTTCGTCCCGATCGCCGAGGAGACCGGCATGATCGGGCCGATCGGCGAGTGGGTGCTGCACAAGGCTTGCGCCGACGCGCATTCCCTCCCCGACGACTGCTTCGTCGCCGTCAACATCTCGCCCGTCCAGTTCATGACGAAGGACTTCGTCCGCTTCGTGAAGTCGGTGCTCGACAAGACCGGGCTCGACCCGAAGCGGCTCGAGCTCGAGGTCACCGAGACGGCGATGATGCAGGACAAGGAGCGCGCCGCCGCGATGCTGCGCCAGCTTTCGGCGCTCGGCATCTCGGTCGCGGTCGACGATTTCGGCACCGGCTATTCCAACCTGTCCTACCTGATCGACTTCCAGTTCCAGAAGCTGAAGATCGACAAGTCCTTCGTCAGCCGCATCGAGAAGGACAATGGCGGCGCCGTCGTCTCCACGATCGTCGGCCTGTCACGGGCGCTCGGGGTGCACACCATCGCGGAAGGCGTGGAAACCGAGAACCAGGCCGCGCTGCTGCGCGCCGCCGGCTGCGAGGTCTTCCAGGGCTATCTCTACGGTCGCCCGGGGCCGCTGGTCATCCACGACGGCAAGCCGATCGAACTGCCGTCCGCCGCCATCCACTGACACCGGCGGCGGCGCCTATCTCCGGGCCCACAGAACCTTGAAGCGGTCGTCGCGGCAGGCCTCTCCCGTCGCCCCGAAGGCTGACGCGAGGGTCGCCTCGTAGGGCAGCCCGCGGTTGGCGACCATCAGCAGTCGGCCGCCGGGCTTCAGCGCCGCCGATGCGGCGCGGATCATGCCCTGCCCGATTGCGGGGTCGGCGGCGCGGCCTTCGTGGAAGGGCGGGTTCATCACGATCAGGTCATACTGCCGCGCCACCGACTCCTGCAGCAGGTCGCGCCAGTGGAAGCCGAGCGGCACGTCCCCGGCCAGCGGCGCGAGGTTTTGCTTCGCGGCCTCGAGCGAGTCCCAGTCGGCCTCGTGCAGGTCGAGCGCGGTGATGCCGGCATTCCGCTTCAGGACCTCCGAGGAGAGGTAGCCCCAGCCGGCGCCGAAATCCGCCACACGTCCCTTGATCGCAGCCGGCAGATCGTCCGCCAGCAGCCGCGAGGCCGGATCGATGCGGTCGTGCGAGAACATGCCCGGAGCGGTACGGAAGCGGCCGTCGACGCGGCTGGCCGCCTCGCCTCGCATGAAGGGCTCCGCCGCGAGGTCGGCATCGGACGGCCGGTCGAACCAGAAGACGACGCCGTGGTGCTTCGGCAGATGGCCGGCAGGCGCGAGCACGCCCGCGAAACGCCTGCGCAGGCTGTCGGCGCCGTCCGCCTTGCCGCCGGCGGCGACCACCAACCCACCCTCCCGGGTGCGTGCGAAGGCCTCGCGGAGCCAGGCCTCGTTCTGGCCGCGATGGCGGCCGAGCAGCACGAGCGCGAGGTCGAAGGCTTCCCCTTCAGCGCGAGGCTTCACTGCAAATCCGGCCTTCTCGAGTGCGAGCACGTCGGGGCGGAAGCCCTGCACGGCGAGGAGATCGACGTCCAGCGACCGCGGCAGCCGCAGGCCCGCCCGCGGACCGAGGAACAGCGCCCTGCGGCCCGGCGCCGCGATGAGCTCCGCTTCGAAGGGGTGCAGCAGGGTCTTCAGCGCATCGTTCGTCATCATGTCGTCGCCCGCCCCGGAACGTCGCTGCTTGCCGCACAGGGCACGCGGCGCGACGACCATGCAAAAACGGGCGCGACCCGGAGGCGCGCCCGTCGAGTTTCTTCGATCGAGAAGGGTCAGGCGGCGGTCTCTTCGTCGCCGTCCTGCTTCTTCTCGCGGACGATCTCCTTGCCGGTCGTCTGGTCGACGACCTTCATGGAGAGGCGGACCTTGCCGCGCTCGTCGAAGCCCATCAGCTTGACGAAGACCTTCTGGCCTTCCTTGACCACGTCCGTCGTCTTCTGGACCCGCTCGGAAGCGAGCTGCGAGATGTGGACGAGGCCGTCCTTCGGGCCGAAGAAGTTGACGAAGGCGCCGAAGTCGGCGGTCTTGACGACCGTGCCCTCGTAGATCTCGCCCACTTCCGGCTCGGCCACGATGGTGTGGATCCACTTCTTCGCCGCCTCGATCTCCTTGGCGTTCGAAGAGGCGATCTTGACCGTGCCGTCGTCCTCGATGTTGATCTTGGCGCCGGTCTTCTCGACGATCTCGCGGATCACCTTGCCGCCGGAGCCGATGACGTCGCGGATCTTGTCGGTCGGGATCTGCATGACCTCGATGCGCGGGGCGAACTCACCCAGCTCCGACCGGCCCTTGGTGATGGCCTTGGCCATCTCGCCGAGGATGTGGGTGCGGCCGCCCCTGGCCTGATCGAGCGCGACGCGCATGATCTCCTCGGTGATGCCGGCGATCTTGATGTCCATCTGCAGCGACGTGATGCCGTCCTGCGTGCCGGCCACCTTGAAGTCCATGTCGCCGAGATGGTCCTCGTCGCCCAGGATGTCGGAGAGCACCGCGAAGCGCTCGCCTTCGAGGATCAGGCCCATGGCGATGCCGGCCACCGGCTTGGCGAGCGGCACGCCCGCGTCCATCAGGGCCAGCGAGGTGCCGCAGACCGTCGCCATCGAGGACGAGCCGTTCGACTCGGTGATCTCGGAGACGACGCGCAGCGTGTAGGGGAACTGGTCGGCGGCGGGCAGCATCGGGTGGATGGCGCGCCAGGCGAGCTTGCCGTGGCCGATCTCGCGGCGCCCGGGCGAACCCATGCGGCCGGTCTCGCCGACCGAATAGGGCGGGAAGTTGTAGTGCAGGAGGAAGGTCTCCTTGCGCGTGCCGGTCAGTTCGTCGACGAACTGCTCGTCCTCACCGGTGCCGAGCGTGGCGACCACGATCGCCTGCGTCTCGCCGCGGGTGAACAGGGCCGAGCCGTGGGTACGCGGCAGGATGCCGACTTCCGAGACGATCGGGCGAACCGTCTGCAGGTCGCGGCCGTCGATGCGCGAGCCGGTGTCGAGGATGTTCCAGCGCACGATCTTGGCCTGGAGCTCCTTGAACACGGTGCCGATCTGTTCGGAGGTCCACTTCGCCTCCTCGCCCTCGGCGGGTGCGAAGGCGGCCTTGACCTTGGCCTTCACGGCGTCGACCGCGGCGTAGCGGGCCTGCTTGTCGGTGTTCTTGTAGGCGGCGCGCAGCTCGCCTTCGACCATCTTCAGCATCTCGGCTTCGAGCGCGGAGTAGTCCGGCGCGGTGAAATCGCGCGGGTCCTTGGCGGCCACTTCGGCGAGCTTGATGATGGCGTCGATGACCGGCTGGAAGGCCTTGTGGCCGAACATCACGGCGCCGAGCATCACGTCCTCGGAGAGTTCGTGGGCTTCGGACTCCACCATCATCACGGCATCGGTGGTACCGGCGACGACGAGGTCGAGCTTGGACTCCGGCATCTCGTCGATGTGCGGGTTCAGCACGTATTCTCCGCCGATGTAGCCGACGCGCGCGGCGCCGATCGGACCCATGAAGGGCACGCCCGACAGCGTCAGCGCCGCGGAGGTCGCGACCATCGACAGGATGTCCGGATCGTTCTCGAGGTCGTGCTGGACGACGGTCACGACGATCTGGGTGTCGTTGCGGTAGCCTTCGGCGAAGAGCGGGCGGATCGGGCGGTCGATGAGGCGCGAGGTCAGCGTCTCCTTCTCGCTCGGCCGGCCTTCACGCTTGAAGAAGCCACCGGGGATCTTGCCGGCGGCAAAGGTCTTCTCCTGGTAGTTGACGGTCAGCGGGAAGAAGTCGAGGCCCGGCTTCGGCTCCTTCATGGAGACGACGGTCGCGAGCACGACGGTCTCGCCGTAGGTGGCGAGCACGGCGCCGTCGGCCTGGCGGGCGATCTTGCCCGTCTCGAGGATGAGCGGGCGGCCGCCCCACTCGATTTCCACTTTGTGGTGATTGAACATGTTTCGTCTTTCTGTGCGGAAAGGTGCCGCGCAGTCCGCGCGGACAGCCTTTCGCCTGTGGCTTCGTTCGGCCGAGCCACGGGCAAGACAACGGGAGGCTCGTGGGTGAGGCGCGGCTTGCGCGCGAGCGTCCGGCAATCCTGCCCCATGACCTGGCCATGGGCGATCTCCGCATTCGCCTTCTCGCGGCGGAGATCCGTGCGGGGCGGGCAGCGTGCCCGGCCCGAAGAACCGGCCGGCGGCACCCGATGGCGCCGCCGGCCGGGCATTCGTCAGCGACGCAGGCCGAGCTTCTCGATCAGCGTCTTGTAGCGGGCCTCGTCCTTCCCCTTCAGATAGTCGAGGAGGCTGCGGCGCTGCGACACCATCTTGAGAAGGCCGCGGCGGGAATGGTTGTCCTTCGCGTGGCCCTTGAAATGCTCGGTCAGGTTCTTGATGCGCTCGGAGAGAACGGCAACCTGGACTTCCGGAGAACCGGTGTCGCCCTGCTTGGTCGCGAATTCCTTGACAAGCTCCTGCTTGCGCTCGGCAGTGATCGACATCGTACTGTTCCTTTCTGTTGAATGATCAGGAAATCGGGTCGCCCGCGGCCGGGATGTCGTCCAGCAGGGGCCATGTGCACATGCGCATAAGGCGCGATGTGCGGCGCATATAGTGCAAAACAGGTTTGATTGCCAGCGCAATTTCCCCCGGCGCCGGGCGCGCGGACCGATGCCGGACCCGCGCGCCGCGGACCCGCCTACTGCTCGAGCAGCAGCTTGCCGCGCTCGACGCGGTAGGTGGACAGCCGGTTGAGGAAACTCATGCCGATCAGCGTCTGCTTCAGCGCCTTGTCCTCCAGCACCACGGCCTGAACGCCGTCGATGCTGATACGGCCGATCTGCAGCGTGTCGATGACGCCTGCGGCGGCGAGCGTCGGGCCGTTGGCAGTGTCGACCTTGTACTTGAAATCCTTGGCGGTCAGGGTCAGGCCGATCCGCGCGGCCGTACTGCGGTTGATCGCCACCAGTGTGGCGCCGGTATCGATCATGGCGTCGATGCGCGTGCCGTTGACCCGGAACGCACCGGAAAAATGACCGCGATCGTCCATCGCAACCTCGACGCGCCGCCCGGTCAGCTGCCGCACGCCGGGCTCCGGCGCCGGTGCTGCCATGACCACGGGGACAGGCTCGGGCTCGGCGGGGCGCAGGGCCCACGACGCCATGTCGTGGAACCGCTCCGGGTCGGACTGGTAGACGAGCGGAACCGACACGGCGGAACCGACGATCACGGCCAGGGCGAGCAACTGCTTCTTCATCGGAAACCTCCCGCTCGACTATGGGAAGTCTCGGTTGCAGGCGGTTTAAGATGAGGGCGAGCCGGCCACTCGCTTCGTCCTTTGGTTAACGACGCGTTACCGGCAGGGACTATTTGGTGCCGTACATGCGGTCGCCGGCGTCGCCCAGCCCGGGCACGATGTAGCCCTTCTCGTTGAGCCTTTCGTCGATCGAGGCGGTGAAGACCGGAACGTCGGGATGCGCCGCGGTGAAGCGTGCGATCCCCTCGGGCGCGGCCAGCAGGCACAGGAAGCGCAGGTTGGTGGCGCCGCGCTCCTTCAGCTTGTCGATTGCGGCGATGGCGGAATTGGCTGTGGCCAGCATCGGGTCCACGACGATGACGAGGCGGTCGCCGAGATCGCTCGGCGCCTTGAAGAAATATTCCACCGCCTCGAGCGTCTCGTGGTCGCGATAGAGCCCGACATGGGCGACACGGGCGGCAGGCACGAGGTCGAGCAGGCCCTCGAGCAGGCCGTTGCCGGCACGCAGCACCGAGGCGAAGACCAGTTTCTTGCCCTCCAGAGTCGGCGCTTCCATCGTCTGCAGCGGCGTCTCGATGGTCGTCGTGGTCAGTTCCAGTTCGCGCGTCACCTCGTAGCCCAGCAGAAGCGAGATCTCGCGCAGCAGGCGGCGGAAGCTGGCCGTCGAGGTCTCCTTCTTTCGCATGATGGTCAGCTTGTGCTGGACAAGCGGATGAGTGACGACGGTGACGCCTTTCATGGGGGTGGCTCCTCGGACTGCGCGCGCGCTTTTTTCGGTCTCGTCCCTTAGCGCATCGGCAGCGGCGGGGGAACGCGGGCCGTGGTCTCGTCCCGGCTAAAGTTCACCCGTGCAGCGGCGACCTTTCAGTGCCCCTGCCGCTCCAGCCCCTCGATCACCTTGTCGAGCGTCGCCGGCAGGTCGCGCACAGGCACGCCCGTGGCGTTGTGGATGGCGTTCACCACGGCCGCCGCAGCGCCGCAGATACCGAGTTCGCCGATGCCCTTCGCCTGCAGCGGGTTGGCCCAGGCGTCACGCTCCTCGAGCAGCACCACGTCGATCTGCGGCACGTCCGCATTCACCGGCAGGTGGTATTCGGCGAAATCGCGGTTGACGATGTGGCCGTCGCGCGGGTCGTGGAAGACCTCCTCGGTCAGCGCCATCCCGATGCCGAAGGTCATGCCGCCGAGGCACTGCGACCGCGCCGTCTTGGCGTTGAGGATGCGGCCTGCCGCGAACACGCCGAGCATGCGGCGCACCCGCGTCTCGCCGGTGACGGCGTTCACGCCGACCTCGGCGAAATAGCTGCCATAGGTCGCCTGCCGCACCTTGTCCTCCGCATCGCCCGGTTCGGCATGGCCTTCCGCGACCAAGTCATGACCGCCGAGGACTTCGGCCAGCGGGACGCTGCGGTTGCCGGCGATGGCGCGGCCATCCTTCAGCGTCAGGTCGGCGGTCTCGCAGCCGAACCGCTCGCAGATCATGCGCCGGATCTCCTCGCAGGCCATGAAGACCGCGGTTCCGTTCGATGCCGCGCCGAAGGAACCGCCCGAGCCGGAGCCTGGCGGAAGATCGGTATCGCCGAGGCGGGTTTCGACGCGGTCCATCGGCAGGCCGAGCATCTCGGCGGCGATCTGGGTCAGAATGGCATAGGTGCCCGTGCCGATGTCGGTCATGTCGGTCTCGACCAGAGCATGCCCGCCCGAAGACAGCACTACCCGCGCCTTCGACTCGACCAGCATGTTGACCCGCACAGCGGAGGCCATGCCCATGCCGACCAGCCATTCGCCTTCGCGCCTCTGGCCGGGCTCCGCGCAGCGACGGTCCCAGCCGAAGCGCGCGGCGCCGGTGCGCAGCGCCTCCGCCAGTTTGTTGGACGAAAAAGGAATCTTCTGCGTCGGATCCTCATCGGGGATATTGCGCAGCCTCAGTTCGACCGGATCGATGCCGCTGACTGCGGCAAGTTCGTCCATCGCGATCTCTAGCATGGTCACGCCGACCGCTTCGCCCGGCGCGCGGACCGAGCCCGCGCAGGGTCGGTTCAGCCGGGCGATGCGGTGGCCGATCACCCGGTTCTCGCCGCGATAGAGGAACGGCGTCGCCTGTGTGACCGGCTCCGAGAATGTTTCGCCCGGCAGGTTGGACACCAGCGCCTCGTGGCCGATGCCGGTGAGGCGGCCGTCCGCGCCGGCGGCGAGTCGGATGCGCTGCGTCGACTCGGACCTCCGCATGACGCCCTCGAAGACCTGCTGGCGCGACATCGGCACCGCAACCGGCACGCCGAGCTTCTTGGCGGCGATCGCCGCCGCCACCGCCTCTGGCGCGATGCCGAGCTTGGAGCCGAAGCCGCCGCCGACGAAGGGCGAGAGGATGCGCACGTTCTTCTCGTCCATGCCGAGTGCATCGGCGAGTTCGGCACGGTTGAAGCGCAGCATCTGGTAGCTGCCGTGCAGCGTGAGCCGATCGCCGTCCCACTCGGCGATCGAGGCATGCGGTTCCATCGCGGCGCTGGCGTGAACCGGCGTGGTGTAGGTCTGGTCGACGCTGAAGGCGGCATCCCGCATCGAGGCGTCGAGATCGCCGCTGGCCTGCTGCTTCTTCTCCGGCGTCTCGATTTCGACGCCCGCATCGTCGGGACCGACGACCGCGTCCGCAGTCTTCTCAAGGCGCAGCGCCAAGGCATTGGCGCCGTGCCGCGCCTGTTCGAAGCTCCCTGCCACCACAAGTGCCACCGGCTGGCCGAAATAGGCGATGTCGTGCGGGTCCTGCACCGGCGCCTTGCCGGCCATGCCTTGCGCGGGATTGCGGAGCATTCGCGCGTCGACGATGACGGCGCGCACCCCGGGCAGTGCCTCGACCGCTGCAGAATCGACGCCCGCCAGCCGTCCGGCGGTGATCGTCGCCCGAACGAGCACGCCGAAGCAGGCGCCCTCGGGCAGCGAATCCATGGCGTAGGGCGCCGTGCCGGAAGCCTTGCGTCCCCCGTCCGGCCGGTCGAGCGGCTTGCCGACGACACCCTGGGCCATGTCCTCGAGGCGGTCGGCCTCGACCCTGTCGTCCATCCTGATGTGCACGGTCATGGCTCAGCCTTCCGTCAATTCGCGCAGCACCGCCTGCAGCGTGCGCCGCAACAGCGGGATCTTGAAGGCGTTGCCGCCCTGCGGTTCGGCCTCCGCCACCAGCCTGGCAGCCGCTTCGGCGAAAAGTTCGGCCGACGGCGCCTCGCCCTCCAGCAGCGTCTCGATCGCGTGGTTGCGCCACGGCATGTGCGCGACGCCGCCGAAGGCGAGCGCCGGGCGGACGATCCGCCCGTCCTCGACGTCGAGGGCGGCGGCAACCGACACCAGCGCGAAGGCGTAGGAGGCCCGATCACGAACCTTGCGGTAAATCTGACGCGCGCCGGCGGGCGTCGGCAGCAGCACGGCGGTGATCAGATCGCCCGGCGCCAGAACGGTCTCGACGTGCGGCGTGTCGCCCGGCAGGCGGTAGAACTCGCCGAGCGGCAGCAGGCGGGTGACGCCGCCCCGCGTCTTTATCTCCACGCGGGCGTCGAGCGCGCGCAGCGCCACCGCCATGTCGCTCGGATGCGTGGCGATGCAGTGCTCGCTCGCGCCGAACAGCGCGTGCAGCCGCGTGATGCCGCCGATCGCCTGGCAGCCGCTGCCGGGCTCGCGCTTGTTGCAGGGCATGGCCGTGTCGTAGAAATAATAGCAGCGCGTGCGCTGCAATAGGTTGCCGCCGGTGGTGGCCTTGTTGCGAAGCTGGCCGCTGGCACCCGCCAGCAGAGCCTCGGCGAGAACCGGGTACGCGTCGCGCACGCGGCGGTCCGCGGCGAGGTCGCTGTTGCGCACGAGCGCCCCGATGCGCAGCCCGCCTCCCTCGGCTTCCTCGATGCCGCCGAGGTCGAGCCGGTTGATGTCGACCAGAGCGCCCGGGGCCATCACCTCGAGTTTCATGAGGTCGAGCAGGTTGGTGCCGCCCGCGATGATGGTCGCGCCCTCGCCCGCGAGCCGCATGGCATCGGCGGCGGTCTCGGCGCGGATGAAATCGAAGGGTCTCACGCGCGCCCCCTGCCCGCGATCTCCATGATCGCGTCGACGATGTTGGGATAGGCCGAGCAGCGGCAGAGATTGCCGCTCATCCGCTCCGACACCTCCTCGACCGTGAGCGCCGGCGTGCCGGCGACGTCGGGGGTGACGTGGCTCGGCCAGCCTGCCTGGATCTCCTCCAGCATGGCGGTCGCCGAACAGATCTGCCCCGGCGTACAGAAGCCGCACTGGAAGCCGTCGTGCCGAATGAAGGCTTCCTGGAGCGCCGACAGCGCCTCGGGTGTCCCGATACCCTCGATGGTGAGGATTTCATCTCCATCGTGCATGCAGGCGAGCGAGAGACAGGAATTGATCCGTCGCCCGCCGACGATCACCGTGCAGGCGCCGCACTGGCCATGGTCGCAGCCCTTCTTGGTACCCGTCAGCTTCAGATGGTGGCGGAGGGCGTCGAGAAGGGTCGTGCGCGGGTCGGCCTCGATGGTTCGGGACTGACCGTTGACCGTCAGGTCGGTTCTCATGCGGGCGTTCCTTGCGCGGGGGCTGGGTTCGGCGAGCGCGAAGCGCGTCTGCCGGTAATCCAGCGGGCGAAGGATTGTTCCGCCTGGGATCGGTCGGTGGAAACGGATGGTGGCCGTGACCGGAACGCGAAGGACAGACGACTCAGCGCCGGCCGCTGTCCAGCCTCGCCAGCAGCGCGGTCTTCGTCTTCCGGTCGACGAAAGCGGCTTCGACGGCGGTGCGGGTGATCGCCGAGAGGGCTTTGTCGTCGAGCCCGAAATGCGTCCGCGCCTCGTCGTATTCGCGCTTCAGCGTCGTCCAGAAATAGGGCGGGTCGTCCGAGTTGAGCGTAACCTTACAGCCGGCGGCACGGAGCCTCGGGAATGGGTGCTCGGCAAAACCTGGAAAAACCTTCAGCGCCACGTTGGAACACGGGCAGCACTCCAGCACGATCCCCTCGGCCGCCACGCGGGCGACGAGGTCGGGATTCTCGATGGCGCGCACGCCGTGGCCGATGCGCGCGGGACGGAAATGGTCGAGCGCGGACTGCACGCTTTCCCAACCCGCCAGTTCCCCTGCATGGACGGTGATGCCGAGGCCCGCCTCGCGGGCAATCTCGAAGGCACGGACATAATCCTCCGGATCGCCGAAACGCTCCTCTCCCGCCATGCCGAAGCCGGTGACCAGCGGCTCGCCGCAGCGCGCCGCGAAGCGCGCCGCCGCCTCGACCGATTCGACGCCGAAGTGCCTGACCCCGGTGACGATCATGCGGCTCTCGATGCCGGTCTTGGCCTTGGCCCGGCGCATGCCTTCGGCAAGCCCGGCCGTATAGGCGGCCGGCGACAGGCCCGAACGCTCGGCATGGTCCGGAGAGGTGAAGAATTCGGAATAGATGCAGCCGTCGCGGGCGAGGCTGGACAGGTAGGTCTCGGCGAGCAGCGCATAGTCGCGCTCGGTGCGGAACAGCGAGGCCGCCCCGTCATAGGCTGCGAGGAAGCTGGTGAAGTCGTCCCATACGAACTGGCCGTCGCGGATGAAGCCGGACACGTCGGCGCCATACTTCGCCGCTTGCGCCACGACGAGCGCAGGCGAGGCGGCCCCCTCGATGTGGCAGTGGATTTCGGCCTTCAGGACCATATGTCTATCCCCGAATCGCGCGTCCCGGCGCGTCGCTTCACCACAATCTTGAAGAATAGCGCCCGCCTGCGCCATCGGCTATGGTCCGGCCGCTCAACTGGATCGAGAAATGCCCGAACACAGAACGACCGCCCAGGGCGGGATGGAACAGTCCTTCGGCTTCCGCACGGTGGACGCCGGCACCAAGCAGCCGCTGGTGGACGAGGTGTTCCACAAGGTGGCGCGGCGCTACGACCTGATGAACGACATCATGTCGGCGGGCATGCACCGCGTGTGGAAGGACGCCATGGTGGCTGCGCTGAACCCGCCGCGGCGGGCCGGCTGGACCTCGCTCGACGTGGCCGGCGGCACCGGCGACGTCGCCTTCCGGATCGTCGAGGCGTCGCAGCGGGCCGCCCACGTCACCGTGCTCGACATCAACGGCTCGATGCTGGAGGTGGGCCGCGAACGAGCGCAGAAGCGGGGGCTGATCGACAATCTCGATTTCGTCGAGGCCAATGCCGAAGCCCTGCCCTTCGAGGACGACCGCTTCGACGCCTACACGATCGCCTTCGGCATTCGCAACGTGCCGCGCATCGACGTGGCGCTGGCGGAGGCCCATCGTGTCCTGAAGCCCGGTGGCCGGTTCCTGTGCCTCGAATTTTCCGAGGTCGAGATGCCGCTGCTCGACCGGGCCTACGAGGCCTGGTCGTTCAACGCCATTCCGGCGATCGGCAAGATGGTGGCAGGCGACGGTGAGCCCTATCGCTACCTGGTCGAGTCGATCGCGAAGTTTCCCCGGCAGGCCGATTTCGCGGCGATGATCGGTCGCGCCGGCTTCGAACGGGTGAGCTTCCGCAACTTCACCGGCGGGATCGCCGCGCTGCATTCCGGCTGGAAGTTGTGAGGGCTCGCCGCCGATGAGCACGCCCGCCGCCTATCTCCGGCTCGTCAGGGCCGGCTGGATCATGGTTCGCGAGGGCGTCGTGGCGGCGCTGCCCGGCGACCAGCTCTCCGGCCTGCCCCGGCTCGGCTGGCGCATCGGCACGGCGCTCGCCCGCCGCCGCTCGGCCGGAAGCGATCGCTCCGAACGCTTCGCGCGCGCCGCGACCCGGCTCGGCCCGTCCTACGTCAAACTCGGCCAGTTCCTTGCAACACGCCCGGACGTCGTCGGCACGGAGGTCGCTCTCGATCTCGCCAACCTGCAGGACCGGATGGAGACCTTTCCCCGTTCCGAGGCCGTGGCGGCGATCGTCGGCTCGCTCGGCCGCCCCCTCGACGACCTCTACGAAAGCCTCGGCGAACCCGTGGCTGCGGCCTCGATCGCGCAGGTGCATCCGGCCACGCTCGCCGGCACCGGCCGGCGGGTCGCGGTCAAGGTGATCCGCCCCGGTGTGCGGCGGCGTTTCCTCAACGATCTTGAGAGCTATTTCGCGGCCGCGCATCTCCAGGAGCGCTTCATCCCGGCGACCCGCCGCCTGCGCCCGGTCCAGGTCACCGAGACGCTGGCGCAGACCACGAAGATCGAGATGGACCTGCGGCTGGAGGCGGCGGCGCTGTCGGAGATCGGCGAGAACACCCGCGACGACCCCGGCTTCCGCGTCCCTTCCGTCGACTGGGAGCGCACGGGCCGCGACGTGCTGACGATGGAATGGATCGACGGCATCAAGATGTCGAACATCGACGGCCTGCGCACCGCCGGCCACGACCTGCCGGCGCTGGCCGCCAACCTGATCCAGAACTTCCTGCGCCACACGCTACGCGACGGCTTCTTCCACGGCGACATGCATCCCGGCAACCTGTTCGTCGAGGCGGACGGGACGATCGTGGCCGTCGACTTCGGCATCACCGGCCGGCTCGGCCGGAAGGAAAGGCGCTTCCTCGCCGAGATCCTCTACGGCTTCATCACCCGCGACTACCGGCGTGTCGCCGAGGTGCATTTCGAGGCCGGCTACGTCCCGGCCAGGCACGACGTCGCGGCCTTCGCCCAGGCGATCCGGGCGATCGGCGAGCCGATCCACGGGCAGCCGGCCGAGACGATCTCGATGGCCAAGCTGCTGACGCTGCTGTTCGAGGTGACCGAGCTCTTCGACATGGCCGCGAGGCCGGAACTGGTGCTGCTGCAGAAGACCATGGTAGTGGTGGAAGGCGTCGCCCGCACGCTCGACCCGCATTTCAACATGTGGAAGACCGCCGAGCCCGTCGTCGGCTCCTGGATCGCCGCCAATCTCGGCCCTCGCGGAATCCTGACCGACGCGCGCGAGGGGGTGAACGCGCTCGTCTCGCTCGCCCGGCAGGCGCCGGACCTTGCCGCCCGCACGGAGCGCCTGTCGCGCGAGATCGACGCCATGGCCGAGAACGGCCTGCGCTTCGACGCCGAGACGGCGAAAGCGATCGGCAAGGCCGAAGCGCGCTACGCCCGGTCGGGCCGGATCGCGCTCTGGGTGATTGCGCTGACTCTGGTGTGGATCGCGGTGGAACTCGGGTGACAGCAACGACAGCATTGACTGCAAGACCTCGCCTCCCTATCGTCAAGGCTCTCAGGAGAGGATGCCCATGGCAACCCTGACGATCCGGAACCTGGACGATGAGACGAAGCGGAGCCTTCGTCTAAGAGCAGCTCGACATGGCGTTTCCATGGAGCAGGAAGCACGCCTTCTTCTCGCGAAGGCCGTCCGTTCGCCAGAGCACGACCCCATGGAGCGGGCCGACGGGGCGGCATGGTACAGGTCGATCCGCGACCTCGTCGACACATACGGCCCGGGCGATCTCGAGATTCCGCCGCGCAACCGCATGATGCGCGATCCCCCGGGATTCGACTGATGTTCGTCCTCGACACCAACGTCGTGTCGGAGCTCTTCCGGCCGACACCTGCCGACGAGGTCGTCGACTGGATCGGGCGAACCGACCCGGCCAACCTGTACGTGACGGCCATCAGCAAGGCCGAGATCCTTCTCGGCCTGGCCATCATGCTCCCCGGACGTCGCCGGGACGGCCTCGAGCATGTTCTGCGCCTGTTCTTCGCCGAAAAGCTGCGAACTGCCATTCTGGCGTTCGGCGACCGGGAATCCACTCTTTTCGCTGAACTCGTCGCGCATCGGCGGGGCATCGGCAGGCCAATCGGCGAGTTCGACGCCCAGATCGCAGCGATCGCCCGCGCGCGCGGCTTCTCGGTCGTCACACGCAACGTCCGCGACTTCGATGACTGCGGCGTCGGCGTCGTCAACCCGTGGAGTGCGTCGTGACCCTTTCCGACAGACGCATCCTGCTCATCATCGGCGGCGGCATCGCCGCCTACAAGTGCCTCGACCTGATCCGCCGCCTGCGCGAGCGGGGGGCGAAGGTGCGCTGCGTCATGACGGCTGCGGCGCAGCAGTTCGTCACGCAGCTCGCCGTCGGCGCGCTCTCCGCCGACCACGTCTTCACCGAACTCTTCGACCGGCAGGACGAGCACGACGTAAGACACATCCGGCTGTCGCGCGAGGCCGACCTGATCGTGGTGGCGCCGGCAACCGCCGACCTCATGGCCAAGATGGCCAACGGCCACGCAGACGATCTCGCCTCGACGGTGCTGATGGCGACGGACAAGCCCGTGCTGATCGCGCCCGCGATGAACCCGCGCATGTGGAACCACGCCGCGACCATGCGCAACCGCGCGACGCTCGAAGCCGACGGCATCGCCTTCGTCGGGCCGGGCCGAGGCGAGATGGCGGAGAGCGGCGAAGCCGGGGAAGGCCGCATGGCCGAGCCGCTCGAGATCGTCGCGGCGGTCGAAAGTCTGCTCGACGAGCGGCCGAAGCCGCTGGCGGGCAGGCACGTCGTCGTCACCTCCGGCCCCACGCACGAGCCGATCGATCCGGTGCGCTACATCGCCAACCGCTCGTCGGGCAAACAGGGCCATGCGATCGCGGCGGCGCTCGCGCGGCTGGGCGCGGACGTTACCCTCGTCTCCGGGCCGGTGACGATCGCCGATCCGCGCGGCGTCCGGACTGTGCATGTGGAGACCGCGCGGCAGATGCTCGCGGCCGTCGAGGCGGCACTGCCTGCCGACGCCGCGATCTTCGTCGCGGCGGTCGCGGACTGGCGCATGGCGGATGCGGCAGGCGAGAAGATCAAGAAGGTCGCAGGCGAAGGCCCGCCTGCGCTGCAGATGGTGGAAAACCCCGACATCCTGGCGACGATCGGCCACGCGGCGCGCCGGCCTCCGTTCGTCGTCGGCTTCGCCGCCGAGACGCAGGATCTCGACGGCAACGCCCGCGCCAAGCTCGCAAGGAAAGGCGCCGACCTGATCGTGGCCAACGACGTCTCGCACGGCTCCGGCATCGGTCCGGCGGGCGTGATGGGCGGTGATCGCAACCGGGTCCGCATCGTGACGCATGACGGGATCGAGGACTGGCCCGAAATGACGAAGGCCGACGTGGCCGAGCGTCTGGCGTCGCTGATCGCGACGCGGCTGACCGGCATCTGATCGCCCGCGCGGAAGGAAGCGCCATGCCAGTGCCCGCGTTCCCCATCGCTCCGGTCGTCGAGACCGAGCGCCTGATCCTGCGGCCCCACCGGCCGGCGGACCACGAGGCCTATGCCCGCCTGTGGGCCGACCCCGTCACCGTGCGCTTCATCGGCGGACGCCCCTTCTCGCGCTCGGAAAGCTGGGGCCGCATCCTGCGGCAGATCGGCCACTGGCGGGTGCAGGGCTTCGGCTTCTGGGCCCTGGAGGAGAAGGCGAGCGGCGCGCTCGTCGGCGAAGCCGGCTTCCACGACCTGCGCCGCGACGTCGTGCCCGCCTTCGACGGCGTGCCGGAAGCCGGCTGGGCGCTAGCGCCCGGCTTCCACGGCCGCGGCCTCGCCCGCGAGGCCGTCGAGGCGATCCACAGCTGGGGCGACCGGCACCTCGGCACGGAGCGGTGCGTCTGCATCATCGAGCCGGAGAACCACGCCTCGCTGCGCATCGCCCGGGCCATCGGCTATGCCGATCCGGTGGAGACGACCCATGCCGGCACGCCGATCCTGCTGCTGACGCGGCCCGTGCCGCGCTGACCTCGACCGGCGAAGCCAGCCGCCCGCGCGGCCGGATCGCCGCGTCAGGCGCCGGGCTGCCTCGTCTTGCGCAGGTAGGGCAGGATCGTGTCGAAGGAACCGAAGCGCTTCACCGCGTCCTCGTTCGAGACGGCGGCGGTGATGATCACGTCGTCGCCCTGCTTCCAGTCGGCCGGCGTGGCGACCTGGTGCTTCGCCGTCAGCTGGATCGAATCGATGGCGCGCAGGATCTCCGCGAAGTTGCGGCCCGTGGTCATCGGGTAGCTCAGCGTCAGCTTGATCTTCTTGTCGGGACCGATGACGAAGACGGAGCGGACGGTCTGGTTGTCGGCAGGCGTGCGGCCCTCCGAACTGCTCCCGGCCGAGGCCGGCAGCATGTCGTAGAGCTTGGCCACTTCGAGGTTCTTGTCGGCGATCAGCGGGTAGTCGACCGCATGCCCGGTGGCGATCCTTATGTCTTCCTTCCACTTGTGATGGCTCTCGACCGGATCGACGGAGATGCCGATGATCTTGACGTTGCGCCGTGCGAACTCGGGTGCATATCCGGCCATGGTGCCGAGTTCGGTCGTGCAGACCGGCGTGAAGTCCTTCGGATGCGAGAACATCACGGCCCACCCGTCTCCGATCCAGTCGTGGAAGCGAATCACGCCCTGCGTCGTCTCGGCGGTGAAATCCGGCGCAATGTCGTTGATGCGAAGGCTCATCTGGGTCTCCCTGTGCTGTTGCCGTGCCGGCCGGCCGGCGGCCCGCCTGCGTCAGGCTGCCATCATAGCCGCTTCCGGCCCGGTTTCGAGGCAGGCGCGGGCGCATTTCGCCGCAGCCCGGAACGGAAACGCGCGCAGAGCGGGGATGGTGGAAAACCGTTCCGCGCGGCGGGAAGCGGACGCGTTCACCAGCCGAACTGGAAGGTCGCGCCGGTGCCGCCGTTGCCGGTCTGGGCGACATGGCCGCTGGTGTTGCGGCCGAACTGGAAGAGGCCGTGACTGTTGCCGTTGCCGTTCTGCTGGAGGGTGCCGTCGTGGCCCCGCCCCTCCTGGTGAACGATGCCGAGGTTGCCGGTGCCGTTCTGGACGAGACCGGCGCTGTTGCCGGTGCCCCGCTGACGGATCCCACCGTTCCTGATGCCGTTGTAGAGGGCGTAGAGACCCAGGCCGGCGCGCATCGCCTTCTCCTGCTTCGCATTGGCGGGGGCCACCGAAATGGAAACCGAGCCGCCGGCCGCGGCGGGCGTGACGAGGCCGGCCGTGCCGATCGAAACAGCGACGAAGGCGGCGGCCAGGGTGTTCAGGCTCTTGGTCATGATCTGTCTCCGAGGGTCGAGGGTTGAAGCGGGTCCGGGTGGTTCGGGTCCAGCGATGGGGGGATCATGAAGCCCGGCCGCTGAACCGAGACGGAACCGCGCGTTCAGGAGGCGTTCAGCGGAGCGAACTGTGCAGCCCGGAAACGAAGAAGGCTCCGGACGCGCCGGAGCCTTCGTCTTTCGATGCGGATCCCGGACTTCAGGTGCCGCCGATCCGCTCGTCGCATCGCCAGGTCCGGCCGGCCGCCCTGACGACGAGGGTGGCATCGTAGGTGGCGCCGGCGCCGCCCAGCATGACCTGGCCGATCTCGGCCGGACGACGGGCGTCCGCCGAGAAGGGACCACCCTGGGCGATGTCGGTGCTGCCCGACCGCCCGGCGCCGCGGACGCGGAAGGTATATTCGCCGTCGAGCGCCTTGGCGGCATGGTAGAGGCCGATGATGCTGACGCCGGCGCCGTGCTTTTCCGCCACGATCTCGCAGCGGGCCGCCTCCGGCGAGGGGCCGGCAGTGGCGACGGCGACACCGGCGCCTGCGCCGGCCCCGATCACGAGAGCCGCGGCGGCGACAGCGAAAGGCTTGCTGACTGTGGGCATGGACTTGCTCCTCGATTTCGGTTGCTTGCCGGGACGCGTCGCGCGCCCCGGCCATGGACGTCCGGCTGTCACCGTCAGTTGCAGGTCTGCACGAAGGCAGCGACGTTGCCGCGGCCGGCCTGCGTGACGTTGGCATCGCAGCCATTGCCGACCTGCACGCCCGCGGCGATGTTGCGGTTGCCGTCCTGCGTCAGGATGGCGGTGTGGTTGGTGCCGAACTGGCCGATGCCGGCGGCGTTGTCGCGGCCGCGCTGCCAGGTGTCGGC
The DNA here is from genome assembly GCF_014495845.1 of Aquibium microcysteis. Taxonomy (NCBI): domain Bacteria; kingdom Pseudomonadati; phylum Pseudomonadota; class Alphaproteobacteria; order Hyphomicrobiales; family Phyllobacteriaceae; genus Aquibium; species Aquibium microcysteis. The sequence goes on along the minus strand of NZ_CP061080.1, from coordinate 4,605,913 downwards.
GAAGTTGTTGACGCCTTCCTGCCCGATGGCGGCCTGGTTGCGGCGGCCGGTCTGGTTGGCGACGGCCTGGTTCCAGCGGCCCGTCTGATAGACGCCGATCCTGTTGGACGTGCCGGTCTGTGCGCCGCCGGCGGTGTGGCCGAGGCCCCACTGCTGGATCTTGACCTGGTTGGCCATGGCCGGTGCGGTGGCGATGCCGAACGAAGCGGCGACGAGGGCGGTGGCGAGGATCTTGCGGAGCATGGCTGTCTTCCTTTGTTGCGGGGTTTCGGCGGGGGCGCCGGTGTCTGACGGTCCCGGTTGTAGAGGCCCGGTCTGGAACCGGGCCTGAACCGCGCGTTCAGCGGGCATTCAGGACCGGAACGGACGCCGCGATCGCCTGGACCGACTTCGGCCCCACCCGCGCCAGGCTCATGCTATAGGAGGTCGGAAGGGCCGCGCCGGAGTGGCGGCGGCGATGCAGGAGGGACGATGGCCAATCACATGTTCGACGCGATCCGCGCAGCTGCAGCCGCGGGCGAGCGTCCCTTCATCGAGACGCCCGAAGGCCGGCTCTGGACGTATCGTGACATGCTGGAGCTGTCGGGCCGGCTTGCGCGGCGGCTGGTCGAGCGCGGCGTGATGCCCGGCGACCGCGTGGCCGTGCAGGTGGAGAAGAGCGCAGAGGCGCTGATGCTCTATCTCGCCTGCCTGCGCGCCGGCGCCGTCTACCTGCCGCTCAACACCGCCTATACGCTGGCGGAGCTCGACTATTTCGTCGGCGACTCCGAACCGAGGCTCCTCGTGGTCCCGCCGGCCCGCGCGGACGCGGCGCGGACGGTCGCGGAGCGGCACGGAGCGCGGATCGAGACGCTGGACGAGACCGGCGGCGGCAGCCTGACCGAGAGCCTTGCAGCGCTGCCGCCGGACTTCGACGACGTGACGCGCGGGGCGGCGGACCTCGCGGCGATCCTCTACACCTCGGGCACGACCGGGCGTTCCAAGGGCGCCATGCTGACGCATGACAACCTGCTCTCCAACGCGCTGACGCTGGTCGACTTCTGGCGCTTCACCGCCGCCGACCGGCTGATCCATGCGCTGCCGATCTTCCACACGCACGGGCTGTTCGTCGCCTCGAACGTGGTGCTTCTGTCAGGCGGGTCGATGGTGTTCCTGTCGAAATTCGATCCGGACGCGATCCTGCGTCTCATGCCCTCCTGCACCGCCATGATGGGCGTGCCGACCTTCTACACCCGGCTCCTTCAGCATCCCGGACTGACGCGCGAGGCCGCGGCCGGCATGCGGCTGTTCACGTCGGGCTCGGCGCCGCTGCTGGCCGAGACGCACCGGCAGTTCGCCGAACGGACCGGACATGCGATCCTCGAGCGCTACGGCATGACCGAGACCAACATGAACACGTCGAACCCTTATGACGGAGACCGCATCGCCGGCACCGTGGGACCGGCCCTGCCGGGCGTCGACGTCCGTGTCGTCGAAACCGAGAGCGGCACGCCGCTGGCCGCCGGCGAAACGGGCATGATCGAGGTGCGCGGTCCGAATGTGTTTTCCGGCTACTGGCGGATGCCGGAGAAGACGGCGGCCGAGTTCCGGCCGGATGGCTTCTTCATCACCGGCGACCTCGGGCTGATCGACGCGCGCGGATACGTCCAGATCGTCGGGCGCGGCAAGGACCTCGTCATCTCGGGCGGGTTCAACATCTATCCCAAGGAGGTCGAAACCGAGATCGACCAGCTGCCCGGCGTCGTCGAGAGCGCGGTAATCGGCATCGCCCATCCGGATTTCGGCGAGGGGGTCACGGCCGTCGTGGTGCGGGAGACGGGCGCGACGATCGACGAGGCGGCGGTCATGACGGGACTGGCCGACCGGCTCGCCCGCTTCAAGCAGCCGAAGCGGGTGATCTTCGTCGACGAACTGCCGCGCAACACCATGGGCAAGGTGCAGAAGAACGTGCTGCGCGACAGCTACAAGGGGCTCTACGGCTGACGACGGCATACGGCAGTCACCCGACCTGAAAGGAAGCAGACATGCTCGCACCGCCCATGATCCACCGCTGCATCGAATGCGGCCGCCCCTCGACCGACCCGCTGTTCCGCTTCCACTACGGGCGGGTGGAGAACGGGCCGGCCTACTACTGCGACCGCGGCGCGCTGTGCACGCCGGAATGTTCGCTGGCGCATACCCGGCGGCGAATGGCGGAAGGCACGCGGCCCGAGAAATCGACCGCGTTGCCCTGACAGCGACTGGTCTGGCTCAGCGGCCGTTCTCGCGCTCGATCGCGCGCCAGCCGATGTCGCGACGGCAGAAGCCCCCCGGCCAGTCGATGCGGTCGACGGCCGCGTAGGCGCGGGCCTGCGCCTCGGCGACCGTTCGCCCGGTGGCCGTGACGTTGAGGACGCGGCCGCCGCTGGCGACAAGGCGGCCATCCGACCGGGCTGTGCCGGCGTGGAAGATCTCGACGCCATCGGCGGCAGCCTCGTCGAGGCCGGCGATGACGCTGCCCTTCTCGGGCGCAGCCGGGTAGCCCGTCGCCGCCATCACCACCGTCAATGCCGCCTCGTCGCGCCAGCGCACGGAGACGTGGCCGAGCTGCCCGTCGGCGGCGGCCTTGAGCAGCACCAGAAGATCGTCCTTCAGGCGCATCATCAGGACCTGGCATTCCGGATCGCCGAAGCGGACGTTGTATTCGATCAGCTGCGGGCCGTCCTTCGTCAGCATCAGGCCGGCGAAGAGCACGCCGGAGAAGGGCGCGCCGGCCTCGGCCATGCCGCGCATGGTGGGCTCGACGATCTCGCGCATCGTGCGTTCGACGAGGTCGGGCGTCATCACGGCGGCCGGCGAATAGGCGCCCATGCCGCCGGTGTTGGGTCCGGTATCGCCGTCGCCGACGCGCTTGTGGTCCTGCGCGGTGCCGAAGGGCAGTGCGGTGGAGCCGTCGCAGAGGCAGAAGAAGCTCACTTCCTCGCCTTCGAGGAAGGCTTCGACGACGACCTCGGCACCGGCGCCGCCGAAGGCGCCTTCGAAGCAGGCGTCGACGGCCTCCAGTGCTTCCTCCAGCGTCATGGCCACGACGACGCCCTTGCCGGCGGCAAGCCCGTCCGCCTTGACCACGACGGGCGCCCCGACCTGACGGAGATAGGCCTTCGCCTTCGGCGCGTTGTTGAAGCGGCCATAGGCGGCCGTGGGGATGCCCATGCGGGCGCAGAGGTCCTTGGTGAAGCCCTTCGAGCCTTCGAGCTGCGCGGCCCTCTCGGACGGGCCGAAGACGGCGATGCCGGCGGCGCGCAGGTCGTCGGCGAGGCCCGCGACCAGCGGCGCCTCCGGGCCGACGACGACGAGGTCGACGGCATTGTCGAGACAGAAACCGGCGACGGCGGCGTGGTCGGCGAGGTCGAGCGGCACGCAGGTCGCCTCGCCGGCGATGCCGGGATTGCCGGGCGCGGCCCAGAGCTTCGTCAGCATCGGCGAGGCGGCGAGCTTCCAGGCGAGCGCATGCTCGCGGCCGCCCGAGCCGATCAAGAGAACCCGCATCGCCTGCACCCTTTCGTGGCCGTATCCGAGGCGGTCCGCCTAGGCCGCGGCGACGGGCGGGTCAAGGTGCCGATCGCGTCGCGTCGGCAGGGGCGTGACGGGTTTCCCCAGCGGACGGACCTAGCGCGGCGCGCGCTTGGCGAGGATGCGCTGCAGCGTGCGGCGGTGCATGTTGAGCCGGCGGGCCGTCTCGGAGACGTTGCGCTCGCACATCTCGTAGACCCGCTGGATGTGCTCCCAGCGAACGCGGTCGGCCGACATCGGGTTTTCCGGCGGCTCGATCCGGTCGGCGCGCGTGCGCGTCAGGGCGGCATAGATGTCGTCGGCGTCGGCGGGCTTGGCGAGGTAGTCGATCGCGCCGAGCTTCACGGCGGTCACCGCGGTGGCGATGTTGCCGTAGCCGGTCAGAATGATCGCGCGGCAGTCCTCCCGCCTCTCGCGGATGGCGGAGACGACGTCGAGGCCGTTGCCGTCGCCGAGCCGCATGTCGACGACCGCATAGGCCGGCGCGGTGGATTTCGTCTTGGCCAGCGCCTCCTCGACGCTCTCCGCGGTGTCGACGAGGAAACCCCGCGTCTCCATCGCCCGGGCCAGCCGGGTGAGAAAGGGCTTGTCGTCGTCGACGATCAGCAAGGTGCGATCGTCTCCGAGAGCGTCGTGCGGGTCTGTGTCCATCTTTTCTTCTTTCGGGCGCTATTCGACCCTTATGTATTCAAAAAGTCGGGCATGTCCATTCGACCTGCGTCAACCGGCCGCTTCCAGCACCCCGCTCCGGCGCAGGAAAACCTCCCGCGGCCAGGTGACGATCACCTGGGCGCCCTGTCCGGGCGCGCCGGCGTTGCGAAAGGACACGTCCGCTCCGGAGCGTTCGAGCAGCGTCTTGGCGATGAACAGCCCAAGCCCGAGGCCGCCGCCGCTCGACTGGCCCGAGCCGCGCGTGGTCATGTAGGGTTCGCCGATACGGTCGATGATCTCGGGCGGAAAACCCGGGCCATCGTCGGTGACGCCGATGGAGACGCGCTCGGCATCCCAGTTCCAGCGGACCGAGACCTTCTCGCGGGCGAAGTCGACGGCGTTCTCGACCAGATTGCCGAGGCCGTAGATGACGCCCGGATTGCGCTGGCCCACCGGCTCCGGGCCGGCGGCAGCACCCGGCTCCAGGCTGATCTCGACGCCGAAATCGCGGTGCGGCGCGATGACGTCCTCGATCAGCGAAGTGAGCGGCAGCCGCGCGAAATGCTCCTCGCTCTGCGAGGAGAGGCTGGTCAGGCGTTTCAGAATCTCCTTGCAGCGCTCGCTCTGGGAGCGCAGCAGCACGAGGTCCTCCTTGAGCTTGGGATCGTCGCCGATGGCGCGCTGCATCTCCTTGGCGACGAGGGCGATGGTGGCGAGCGGCGTGCCGAGTTCGTGCGCGGCGGCGGCGGCGAGACCATCGAGGGCGGAGAGATGCTGCTCGCGCTGCAGAACGAGCTCCGTCGCGGTCAACGCGGCCGCCAGCTGACGCGCCTCCTCCGCCACCCGCCAGACGTAGACGGCTGTGAAGGCCGTGGTGGAGACCACCGCCATCCAGATGCCGACGACGTAGAGGAAGGGCATCGCGAGGCCGGCGTCGTCGAACCAGGGCAGCGGGAAATGATGGAGGGCAAGCACGGTGGCCGCGACCGTGACGAGGAGGCCGAGGACGGCGGTGAACTGCAGCGGCAGCGCGGTCGCCGAAATGACCACGGGGACGGCCATGAGGATCGCGAAGGGATTGGTCAGCCCGCCGGTGAGATAGAGAAGCCCGGCCATCTGGATCGAATCGACCACCAGGATGGCAAGCGCGGCCGGCGGCTGGAGCCGGTGGGTGGCCGGGAAGCGGAAGGCGAGATAGAGGTTGATCCAGGCCGAGCAGGCGATGAGGGCGAAGCAGAGCCCGATCGGGGTGGCGAACTCGAACCAGTAGTCGACGACGACGATGGCGGCGCTCTGGCCGACGATCGCCAGCCAGCGAAGGCGGATCAACGTGTTCAGCCTGAGCTGGCGGCTTTCCTGATAGTCGAGAATGCGGAGATCTTTCTGCATGGACGAGCCATATCCCCTTTCGGAACGGCTTTGAAGGCGCCGAGCCGCTTCAGGTCCCGCGCGGCTTGGCGCGCGCCGTCGCCTGCGCCTCGAGCGGATTCTCCGGCCAGAAATGGCGCGGATAGCGGCCGCGCATGTCCGAGCGCACGTCGGCCCAGGACCCGCGCCAGAAGCCCGGAAGGTCGCGGGTCGTCTGGATCGGACGGTGCGCGGGCGAGAGGAGTTCCAGCGTCAGCGGCACGGATCCCCCGGCAATCGCGGGATGGGTCGCGAGGCCGAACAGTTCCTGGACGCGGATGGCCAGCACCGGCCGTTCGCCGCCGTAGTCGATCGGCACGTGGCTGCCCGACGGAGCGGAAAAATGCGTCGGCGCCAGGTCGTCGATGCGGCGATGGAGATCATGGGGCACCAGCGAGCGCAGCCCGTCGACGAGCGCCTGCTCGGGCAGGGCCGCCAGCGACGGATCGCCGCGCAGGAAGGGCGCGAGCCAGTCGTCGAGGGTGGCGGCCAGCGCATCGTCCGACACGTCGGGCCAGGGGTCGCCGAGCCCGGTGCGCAGCCAGGCGAGGCGGTGGCGCAGGACCGTAGACGCCTTGCCCCAGGGCAGGATGCCGACACCGTGCCGGCGCAGCGCCTCGAGGATCGCCCGATCGGCAGCCTCGCCCCGCGGGGCGGGCAGCGTCCGCTCCGCCAGCGTGACGGCGCCGATCCTGGTCGTCTCCCGCACCCGCACGGCAGCGCGGTCGGCGTCGTACCGGACCTCGGTCGTCGTCTCGATTCGATGCCCCAGCTTGGCGCGCACCTCCTCCTCCGACACGGCAGCGGCCGAGACGATGCGCGGGTTCTGCGCCTTGCCCTGGAGATCGGCGACGACGAGGAAGGGATGCCGGGCGAGCGGATCGGTCTCCTCGACCATCGCGCCGCGGCCATTGGCGAGCACGAAACGTCCCGGCGCACCGCGCGCCCTGGCGACGCGATCGGGCCAGGCGTCGATGAGGAGCGAGCCCGCGGTTTCGGGTTCTGCGACGATCCGAGCGCGGGAGGACTTCGCCTGCGACGCAGCCGTGGCGGCAAGCCGTCGCGCCAGGCCGCGCGCGGCGTCGGCGCGGGGGCCGCGCTCGTTGCGAAAGCGCGACGACCGGGCTTCGAGATCGGCGCTCGTGCCGCCGAGCCCGCGCTCGGTCATCAGCACGGCGAGTTCGGCGGCGGCGGCCTCGTTTCCGGTCCGGGCGGCGCGGGCGACCATGTGGGCAAAACGTACCGGAAGCGCGAGGCGACGCATCGCCTCTCCGTCAACCGTCAGCCGCCCGTCGGGGCCGATGGCGCCGAGGTCGGCAAGCAGCGCGCGCGCCTCCGACAGGGCCGGTGCCGGCGGTGGGTCGAGGAAGACGAGCGTCGAAGGGTCGGCGACGCCGAAGGCCGCGCAGTCGAGCAGAAGGCCGGAGAGATCGGCCTCCACGATCTCCGGCGGGGAGAAGGCCGGCAGGGCCGCCGTCTGCTCCGCGCGCCAGAGGCGGATCGCGACGCCGGGCTCGGTGCGGCCCGCCCGGCCCGCGCGCTGATCGGCCGAAGCACGCGACACGCGCACCGTCTCCAGCCGCGTCAGACCCGTCGCCGGCTCGTAGCGCGGCTGGCGCGACAGGCCTGAATCGATCACCACCCGCACGCCGTCGATGGTGATCGAGGTTTCGGCGATCGAGGTGGCGAGCACGACCTTGCGATGGCCGGCGGCGGGCGGCCGGATCGCCGCGTCCTGCGCCCTGCCGTCCATTGCCCCATAGAGGGGGATGACGTCGACATTGGCCGGGACCGCCCCTTCCAGCCGCTCGGCAGTCCGCTCGATCTCGCGCTGGCCCGGCAGGAAGGCGAGCACGCTTCCGGGCTCACAGGCGAGCGCCGAGCGTATGGCCCGCGCCATGGCATCCTCGATGGCGGAGTCGGCCGGACGCTCCTCGTGGCGGATCTCGATCGGGAAGCCGCGGCCGGCGCTTTCGATCACGGGAGCGTCGCCAAGCAGGCGCGCCACCCGCGCGCCGTCCAGCGTCGCCGACATGACGAGAAGGCGCAGGTCCGGCCGCAGCGCGCCCTGAACGTCGAGCGCCAGCGCGAGGCCGAAATCGCCGTCGAGCGAACGTTCGTGGAACTCGTCGAAGAGAATCGCCGCGATGCCCGGCAGATCGGGGTCGTCGAGGATCATGCGGGCCAGAACGCCCTCGGTGACGACGAGGATACGCGTGCCGGCCGAGGTCCGGTTCTCCATGCGCATGGCATAGCCGACGGTGGCGCCTACCTCCTCGCCGAGCAGGGATGCCATGCGGCGGGCGGCGGCGCGAGCGGCGAGGCGGCGCGGCTCCAGCAGGAGGATCGTGCCGCCGCCGCGCCACGCCTGATCCATGAGCGCGATCGGGACGAGCGTGGTCTTGCCGGCGCCGGGCGGCGCGACGAGAACGGCCGCGTTGCCGGCCGACAGCGCTTCCAGCAGCGCCGGCAGGACCTCGGTGACGGGAAGCGGCGGCAGGTCGGGCATCGTCATGCGCCGATCCGCACGATCGGTCCGCCAGCCGCGTCGGCGTCGGCTTCGTCATGGGTGACGAGGATGACCGGGAGTCCGCCGTCGCGGGCTTTCGAGAAAACGAGCTGACGCATCTGGAGGCGCAGCTCGGCGTCCAGCTTGGAGAAGGGCTCGTCGAGAAGGAGCACGCGCGGCGCCGACACCAGCACGCGGGCGAGCGCGACGCGGGCCTTCTGGCCGCCTGACAGCGTGTCTGGATCGCGCGCGCCCATGCCGGCGAGATCGACGCCCGCGAGCGCCTCCTCGGCAAGCGCCTCGCGCGCGGCGCGTCCCTTCAGCGACTGCGGGATGGCGAAGAGAAGATTGCCGGCGACGCTCATGTGGGGAAAGAGCAGCGGGTCCTGGAACAGGAGGCCGACATGGCGCTCCTGCGGCGGCAGGGCGGTCAGGTCGACATCGCCTGCGAACACGCGGCCGGAGGCGGTGAAGGCCTTGTCCAGAAAGCCTCCGACATAGGCGAGCAGGGTCGACTTGCCGGAGCCCGATGGCCCCATGACGGTCAGCACCTCGCCCGGCGCGACGGCATGGCTGATGGCGATCAGCGTGCGCGTCCCGAGCGCGATCCGCACGCCGTCCAGTCTCAGCCCCCGATGGTCCATGGCCCGCCCGTCACACCCGCATGGCGCGGAAGCGCCGGAATAACAGCGCCGGGACGAGGGTGGCAACGGCAAAGCCGGCGAGCGGGAGAAGCAACTGCAGGAAGGCGTAGACGCCGATGACGCGCCTGTTCCCGCCCGAGGCGAGCGCGACCGCTTCGGTCGTGATGGTGGTGAGACGTCCGGCACCGATCAGCACGGTGGGCAGATAGAGGCCGACCGAGACCGCAAAGCCGACCGCGCAGGCGGTGAGCACCGGCCGCGCCAGCATCGGCAGGCGGACGCGCCAGAGGGTTTCGAAGCGCGACTTGCCGAGGCCGGCGGCGATGGCATCGTAGCGGCGGTCGAAGGCCCGCCAGGGATCGGACAACGCCAGGAAGACATAGGGCATGACGAAGACGAGATGGACCAAGACCAGCGCCCACAGGCTTGCCTCGAAGCCGCCGAGCAGGAACAGAAGGTGCAGGCCGAACAGGAAGGCCGCCTGCGGAACGATCAGCGGCAGGTAGATGAGGCCAGCCGTGCGCCGCGCGCGCCGGCCGGTCTCGTCCTCGCGCAAGAGGCAGAGCAGGGTCAGCACCAGCGCCACCGCGGTCGAGATCAGACCCGCGGCGAGCGTGGTGGCGAGAGGCCCGCCCACCCGCGGCGCGGTCGCCACCCAGGTCTTGAGCGAGACGCTGCGCGGGACTACGTCGGGGAACTGCCAAAGCCCTGCCACCGACCAGAGCGCCAGCCCCGCGAGGCCGACGAACACGGCGAGGGCGCTCACGAGCATCAGCCCCAGAGCGGTCCAGCGCATCGCTGCATCCCGGCGCAGGCGCCGGCCATGGACGCAGAGGGTCCGAAGCACGACGGCGCCTATCCGTTCGAGGAGAAGCCACGCCAGGATCGCCGTCGCCGTCACGCCGAGCTGGAGCAAGGCTCCTGCCGAGGCGAGGAAGCGCATGGAGAGTTCGGGGTCGTTCATCCAGCCCACCAAACGAACGGCCAGCGTCGGCGGCGTGGAGGGTCCGAGGATGACGGCGACGTCGACCACGGATGAGGCAAAGGCGATGACGGCGAAGACCGGCAGTCGTATCTGCCGGTAGATCAGCGGCCAGAGGCAGTACAGGAAGCCCGCGATGCGCCCGTAGCCCAGCGACGCGGCGAGCTGGCGGGTGCGGGTCAACGGCACCTGCGGCAGAGCGGCCAGTGTGACGAGAAGAAGGAAAGGAATCTCCTTCGCGACCAGACCGGCGATCAGCGAGAGCCCCATGGGGTCGTTGACGACGAGCAGGTCGGGCGGGCGCTGCCAGCCCGTGAGTTCGGGCGAGACGAGGCGGGCGAGCAATCCGCTGGGGGCGAGAAGGAAGGCGAAGCCGAAGGCGGCGGCCGCGTGGGGTACCGAAAGGAGCGGCGAGATCAGGTGCTGGACGCGCGAGAACGCCGACGTGCCGGCCCAGGCGGCGACGAAGAGCATGACGACGCCGAGCGACAATGCGGCCGAAGCGAGCCCGGCCTGCAGGCTGAGCATCGCGGAGCCGCCGATGCCGGGCGTGGCGGCGAGCCTGCTGAGCGGCTCCAGCGAGAGGGCCTCGCCGCCGAGCGCTGGAAGATAGCCGAAGGCCGGAAGAATCGTGCCGGCCAGACCGGCGAGGATCGGGCCCGACAGGAGAAGGACGGCAGCCGGCGGCCCGAGGCGCGGAAGCATCGAACGCGCCCTATCCGGGCCGGGAGCAGCCGTACCGCATCAGTTCGCCACGCCGTAGCGGCGCTTCCACTCTCCTTCCAGACGGTCCATCCAGGTCGGATGCGGCTCGTCGATCGCAGGACCGAGCTCGTCGGGCTTCAGCGTGGCGATGCCGAGATCGAGCGCGTCGAAGCGGGCGCGGTCGTTCGCAGACAGCTTGTCCATGGCGAGCACGGTCGGATCGCCCCACAGTTTCGGATCCTGCTTGCGGGCCTGTGCCTCGGGCGAGATCAGAAAATCCGCCGCGACCAGCGCGCCGGCGGCAGACGTCGCGTTGTAGGGGATCGCGACGAAGTGCGTGTTCGCGAGCGTGCCGCCCGGGAAGGTGAAGGAGCGCACCGTGTCGGGCAGCTCGCCATTGGCGATGGCGCTCGAGGCCTCGGACGGGTTGAAGGCGAAGATGATGTCGAGTTCGTCGTCGGCGAGCAGCTGCTTCATGGCCGGGTAGTTCGCGGGATAGGCGCGGCCCGAACGCCACATCACCGGGTGCAGTTCGTCGAGATAGGCGAAGAGCGGGGCGACCGTCGCATCGAAACGCGCCTCATCGACGGGCGCGAGAAGGACGGATGGGTCCTCGACAAGCTCGGACAGGACCTGCTTCAGAAAGGACGAACCGACGAAATCCGGCGGTTGCGGGTATGAGAAACGGCCGGGATTGGCCCTGGCCCATTCGAGCAGCGAGCGCGCGTCCGTCGGCAGCGCGGCGGCGTCCGTCCGCGCTCCGTCGTAGAAGAAGACGAGCTTGGCCATGCCCCAGGGGCTTTCCAGTCCTTCGACGGGAATGGTGAAGTCGGTGCGGATGGTCGGCTTGTTCTCGACGTCGACATAGGCCCAGTTCGGCAGGTCCTCGGCCCAGCCGGGCGACAGGAGCAGGCCCTGGCGCTTCATCGAAGCAAAGTTCTCGCCGTTGATCCAGATGAGGTCGACGGACCCACCTGCATCCTTGCCCGCCGCCTTCTCGGCCACGACCTTGGCGACGGCATTGGCGGTGTCATCCAGCTTGACGTGGACGAGGGTGATCCCGTGGCGCGCCTTCAGCTCTGCGCCTGCCCATTCGATGTAGGCATTGATGTTCTCGGATCCGCCCCATGCGTTCCAGTAGACGGTCTCGCCGCGCGCGTCGGCCAGCACGGCATCCCAGTCCTTCGGATCGGGACCGGCCGCGGCGCCGAACGCCGTTGCGGCGAGCACCAGCGCGGTCAGGGCGAGTTTTCTCATCCGGCTCTCCATCGGCAGGGCATCTGTCGCGACCGATTGAGCATGGCGCGGCGAAGAGGGTCAACCGAGCGCGCCGACACAATCGTCTCACTTAGGCGTGAGACTTCCGTGACGGGCGGAATCATGCGAGGCATCGCAAGCGCGCAGGCGTGGCATTGGCGCGATCGGGAGGAGGCGGACGGATGGCGAAAGCAGGCGACACGTTCTTCCGGCCGCTCTGGCGGCGGGTCGCGATCGTTCTCGTCTGCGCGGGATGGACGGTCGTCGAATGGGTCCATGGCGATCAGACCTGGACCCTGATCGCGGCGGCGGTGACCGTCTACGGCGCCTGGAGCATGCTCTACGCCTACAAGGCGCCGCCGCGCGACGAGGAACGCGAAAGCTGATGCGGACTACTCGGCGACCGCCAGTTCGACGCGGTCGGCCGCGAAGCGCGTCTCGGAGAACTGGATCGGCCGACCCTCGACGTCGACGTTGACCGCCACGGCGACCAGCACGATGGCACCGGGCGCCAGACGGAGCGCGGCGAGATCGTCGGCATCGGCATGGCGCGCGGAGATGACGGTCGACTGGCGGAAATAGTCCTCCACGCCATGGCGGCGGTAGGCCAGCGTGATCGAGCCGGTCTCCCCGATGGCTTCGCCGATGCCGTCGAAGCGAACGGCGTCGAACCAGCTCGTGGCCCGCGAGACGGGGCGGCCGTCGGCCTCGCTCATGGTATCCACCCGCAGGACCGGCGCGCCCGGATCCAGCCTCAGTGCCGCCGCCACGCGGGCGTCGGCCTCCTCGCGCGCCTGGCTGAGCAGATGGCCGCGACGGTCCTGGGCCTGATCGCGCAGACCCTCCGAAAAGCGCGTGCGCCGGGCAATCGGGTAGGAAAGGCGCCGGCGCCGTTCGACGAAGGTGCCCCGCCCCTGCTCCGCACGCAGCACGCCCTCCTGCACGAGCGCGGCGATGGCACCGCGAACGGTATGGCGGTTGACGCCGAATCGCTCCGCCAGCGCCGTCTCCGGCGGCAGGCGGCTGCCCTCGCCAAAGTCGCCGGCCGCGATGCCGTGACGAAGACGGTCGGCGATCTGGCGCCAGAGGGCGACGCCCGTCTTTCGCTCCATGCCTTTCGATGCCCTGGCAGCCATCCCGCACCTCCTGTCACGTACCCGTCATGGACAACGCCTAAGAAACGTCATATGCTGTACACTTGTCTATATCAATAGACGAATCCACCGGGAAACGGAGGGCCGCCGCGTGGCAAGCGGATCCAGGGATCGCCTGCGCGATCAGGAAGAGAAAGCCAGTCGCAAGGCGGCCATGGCCGCGCTGGCTGCGGCGCCGGAGGGTGACCTGCAGGCGCTCTGGCGCGACGCGGACATGGCCGTCCAGGCCACGCTGCTGCGGGGTCCGGAAACGGGGCTGGTGACGCTGCGCGGCCGCATCGGCGGCGGCGGCGCCCCCTTCAATTTCGGCGAGGCGACGGTGACGCGCGCCACGGTGAAGCTCGCCTCGGGCGAGATCGGCCACGCCTACGCCCTCGGTCGCGACCGCGAGAAGGCCCGCATTTCCGCCACGATCGATGCGCTGTGGCAGCGGGCGGACATGCGCGCGGCCGTCGAGGACAGGATCCTCGCGCCGCTGCGGACTCGCGCGGCCGAGGCCGACGCGCGTCGTCGCGCCGAGACGGCGGCGACGCGGGTCGATTTCTTCACCATGGTACGCGGGGAGGATTGACATGGGCGGCTTCCCGACGAGCGCTCCCATCGAAGGCGGTTTCGCGAATCCCCCGATGGCCGCGCAGTCCGTGTTCCGGGCGCTGATGGATGCGATGGCGCGACCCGGCACCGTTCACCCGGTGGCGCCGCTCGTCCAGCCGCCCGCCCCGCTGACGCCGTCGGCCGCGGCCGTCGCGCTGACGCTCTGCGACCATGACACGCCGCTTTGGCTCGACCCGCGGCTCGAGACCTCGGGCGACGTGCGCGGCTGGCTCGGCTTCCACTGCGGCGCCCCGCTGACGACCATTGCCGCCGATGCGCATTTCGTGCTGGCCTCCAGCCCCGGCGAGCTGATGGCGCTGGAGAACTTCGCCCAGGGATCGCAGGAATACCCCGACCGCTCGACGACGCTGATCCTGCAGGTGGAGACCTTGACCAAGGGACGCGTGCTGCATCTCGAAGGACCGGGGATAGCGACGGGCGCCGCCCTCGCGCCCTTCCCGATGCCGCGGCATTTCGGTGCGCAATGGCTGCAGAACCGGGCCCGCTTTCCGCGCGGCGTCGACCTGATCCTCGCCGCGCCCGACGCGATCGCCTGCCTGCCGCGCACGACGCGCATCTTCGAGACGGAGGCCTGAGCCATGTATGTCGCGGTAAAGGGCGGCGAGGCCGCCATCGACAATGCCCATCGCCTGCTGGCGGACCGCCGCCGCGGCGACCGGGAGGTCCCGGCGCTTCGGCTCGACCAGATCGTCGAGCAACTGGCGCTGGCGGTCGACCGCGTCATGGCGGAAGGGTCGCTCTACGACCGCGAACTGGCCGCGCTCGCCATCCGGCAGGCGCGCGGCGACATGATCGAGGCGATCTTCCTCACCCGCGCCTACCGGACCACGCTGCCGCGCTTCGGCTATTCGCGACCGGTCGAGACGGGCGCCATGCAGGTCGAGCGGCGCGTGTCGGCGACCTACAAGGACCTGCCCGGCGGGCAGTTGCTGGGGCCGACCTTCGACTACACGCACCGGCTGCTCGACCCGGACCTGGCCGGCGACAACCCCGTCGAGGCGCCGCGGCTGCGTCCGGAAGCGCCCGAACCGATGCCGCGCGTGACCGAGATCCTGAAGCAGGAGGGCCTGATCGAGCCGGACGGCGCGGCGGTCGGGCCCGAGCCGGGCGACATCACCCGCCAGCCGGCCGAATATCCGATGGATCGCGACGTGCGCCTGCAGGCGCTGTCGCGCGGGGACGAGGGCTTCCTGCTGGCGCTCGCCTATTCGACGCAGCGCGGCTACGGCCGCACGCATCCCTTCGTCGGCGAAATCCGCATCGGCGAAGTCGAGATCGAACTCGACGTTCCCGAACTGCCGTTTCCGGTACCGCTCGGCCGTATCCGGGTGACCGAATGCCAGATGGTCAACCAGTTCAAGGGCTCGATGAAGGCGCCGCCGCAGTTCACCCGCGGCTACGGCCTGGTCATGGGCCAGTCGGAACGCAAGGCGATGGCGATGTCGCTGTGCGACCGGGCGCTGCGGTCGGCCGAGTTCGGCGAGGATCTCGTCGCGCCGGCGCAGGATCAGGAATTCGTCATTGCCCATTCCGACAACGTGCAGGCGACGGGCTTCGTCGAGCACCTGAAGCTGCCGCACTACGTCGATTTCCAGGCGGAGCTCGACCTCGTGCGCCGCATGCGCGGCGAATTCGAGGAGCGGCGGCTTGCCGGCCCGGAGCACAAGGAGGCCGCGGAATGACCGCCGCCGCACACGACGTTGCCACGTACAACTTCGCCTATCTGGACGAGCAGACGAAGCGCATGATCCGGCGGGCGATCCTGAAGGGCATCGCGATCCCGGGCTATCAGGTCCCGTTCGCCAGCCGCGAGATGCCGATGCCCTATGGCTGGGGGACCGGCGGCGTGCAGGTGACGGCGTCGATCATCGGACCCGACGACGTCCTGAAGGTGATCGACCAGGGCGCCGACGACACGACGAATGCCGTCTCCATCCGCGCCTTCTTCCGCAAGGTCGCCAAGGTGGAGACCACCACGGAGACCGCGAAGGCGTCGATCATCCAGACCCGCCACCGCATCCCGGAGCAGCCGCTCAGCGAGGGCCAGACGCTGGTCTACCAGGTGCCGATCCCCGAACCGCTGCGCTTCCTCGAGCCCCGTGAGACGGAGACGCGAAAGATGCATGCCCTGGAGGAGTACGGGCTCATGCACGTCAAGCTGTACGAGGACATCGCCAAGAACGGCCGCATCGCCACGACCTATGCCTATCCGGTCAAGGTGGAGGGGCGCTACGTGATGGATCCCTCGCCGACGCCGAAGTTCGACAATCCGAAGATGCACATGTCGGCGGCGCTGCAGCTCTTCGGCGCCGGACGGGAGCAGCGCATCTATGCGATCCCCCCCTACACGAACGTCGTCAGCCTCGATTTCGAGGACCATCCCTTCGAGGTCCAGACCTTCGACCGGCCCTGCGCGCTGTGCGGCGCCGAGCAGGTCTACCTGGACGAGGTGATTCTGGACGATCGCGGCGGACGGATGTTCGTCTGCTCGGATACCGATTTCTGCGAAACGCGACGTGCGGCGGGACATGTCGGCGAACTCGGCGGGGCCATGGAACGCCCGGAGGAGGCGCGATGAGCGGCCCTGCCGACACCCGACCTGACGACCAGCCGCTGCTGCGCGTTTCGTCCGTCTCGAAATCCTACGGCGCCCGCACGGGCTGCGAAGGCGTCTCCTTCGACCTGTGGCCCGGCGAAGTGCTGGCAGTCGTCGGCGAATCCGGTTCCGGCAAGACGACGCTGCTCAACTGCATCTCGTCGCGGCTCCTTCCCACCTCGGGCAGCGTCTCCTACCGCATGCGCGACGAGACGTGGCGCGAACTCTACCGCATGAGCGAAGCCGAGCGCCGGTTCCTGATGCGCACCGACTGGGGCTTCGTGCACCAGAACCCGGCCGATGGCCTGCGGATGACGGTTTCGGCCGGAGCCAATGTCGGCGAGCGGCTGATGGCGATCGGCGACCGGCACTACGGCACCATCCGTTCGACCGCGATCGACTGGCTCGGCCGCGTCGAGATCGGCTCGGACCGCATCGACGACGAACCGCGGGCCTTCTCGGGCGGCATGCGGCAGCGGCTGCAGATCGCGCGCAACCTCGTCACGTCGCCGCGGCTGATCTTCATGGACGAGCCGACCGGCGGGCTCGACGTGTCGGTCCAGGCAAGGCTGCTCGACCTGCTGCGCGGGCTTGTGGCCGACCTCGGGCTCGCGGCGATCGTGGTCACGCACGATCTCGCCGTCGCGCGGCTTTTGTCGCACCGCATGATGGTCATGAAGGACGGCCGCGTCATCGAGACGGGGCTGACGGACCGCGTGCTCGACGATCCACGCGAAGCCTACACGCAATTGCTCGTCTCCTCGATCCTGCAGGTGTGATGATGGCCACGCCCCTCGTCGTCTCGGAAGTCGCCAAGAGTTTCGTCATGCATCTGCGCGGCGGGCTGACGCTGCCGGTCGTGGAAGACGTCTCTTTCTCACTGACAGCCAGGTGCTGCGCCGTGCTGGGCGGACCCTCGGGCGCCGGCAAGAGCTCGATCCTGAAGATGCTCTACGGCAACTACGCCGTGGACTCCGGCCAGATCATCGTCCAGCACCGCGGCGCGCTGGTGGATCTCGCGCGCGCGGCCCCAAGGATGGTGCTGTCGGTGCGGCGCGAGACGATCGGATACGTCAGCCAGTTCCTGCGCACGGTGCCGCGGGTGACGGCCCTCGACGTGGTGGCCGAACCCCTCACGGCGGCGGGGGTCGACCGGGACGAGGCGCGCGAGAGGGCGGCCATCCTGCTCGCCCGGCTGAACCTGCCGAAGACCCTGTGGTCGCTGCCGCCGGCCACGTTCTCGGGCGGCGAGCAGCAGCGCGTCAACATCGCCCGCGGCTTCATCACCAGCCATCCGATCCTGCTGCTCGACGAACCGACGGCGTCGCTCGACGCGGTGAACCGGCAGGTCGTCATCGACCTGATCGCGGAAAAGAAGCGGGCCGGCGTCGCCCTGCTCGGCATCTTCCACGATCAGGACGTGCGCGAGGCCGTCGCCGACACGATCATCGACGTGACCCGCTTCGCGCCCAGGCGGGTGGCCGCATGAGCGTGACCAAGCTCTCGCCCGAGCCGCTCGTTCACCCGACGGCGGAGGTCTCGAACGCGACGCTCGGGCGCTACACCGAGGTCGCCGAGCGCTGCCGCATCGCCGAGGCGGTCATCGGCGACTACTCCTACATCATGCAGGACGGCTCGGTGTGGTGCGCCGAGATCGGCAAGTTCGCCAACATCGCCGCGGCCTGCCGGATCAACGCCACCAATCACCCGACCTGGCGACCGACGCTGCATCATTTCACCTACCGCTCCGCCGACTACTGGCCGGACGCCGAGAACGACGAGAGCTTCTTCGGCTGGCGGCGCGAGAACCGGGTCACGATTGGCCACGATACCTGGCTCGGCCATGGCGCGACCATCCTGCCCGGCGTGACGGTCGGCGACGGCGCGGTGGTCGGCGCGGGCGCCGTCGTGTCGAAGGACGTCTCGCCCTACACGATCGTCGGCGGCGTGCCGGCGAAACCCATCCGGGAGCGCTTCGACCGCAGGACGGCCGATCGGTACCAGGCGCTGGCCTGGTGGGACTGGGACCACGATCGGATCCGGGAGGCTCTCGCCGATTTCCGCGCGCTCTCGGCGGAGGAATTCCTCGAGAAGCACGAGGCGTCCGCCGGGTGACGGGACGCCGTCGGGACGACCGACGCGACGCGCCGCATTTCTTTTGCCGGCTTCTCACGCGCACCATGGTGGATGGTAACAAAACCGTCACGGACCCGACATCCGGCCTTCATCGAACTCCGGTACCCGGTTCTCCCGACGCGAGAAAAAAGCGCGACAGGGAGTTCCATGCTCGAGATCCTGAAGGTGACGCGCCGCTTCGGTACGAACGTCGCCGTCGACGCCGTGGACGTTGTCGTCCCCGAAGGCCAGATGGTCGGGGTCATCGGCCGGTCGGGTGCGGGCAAGTCCACGCTCCTGCGCATGATCAACCGCCTCGTCGACCCGTCGGCCGGCGCCATTCGCTTCGGCGGAACCGAGGTCTCGGCGCTGCGCGGTGCGGCGCTGCGGTCCTGGCAGCGCGACTGCGCCATGATCTTCCAGCAGTTCAACCTCGTGCCGCGGCTCGACGTCGTGTCGAACGTGCTGCACGGGACGTTGAACCGCCGCTCGACGCTGGCCACGGTGTTCAACCTCTTCCCGCGCGAGGACATCCACAAGGCGATCGACATCCTCGACCGCCTCGGAATCGCCAGCCATGCGTCCAAGCGTGTCGAGGCCCTGTCGGGCGGCCAGCAGCAGCGCGTCGCCATCGCCCGCGCGCTGATGCAGGATCCCAGGATCATCCTGGCCGACGAGCCGATTGCTTCGCTCGACCCGATGAACGCGCAGGTGGTCATGGATGCGCTGCGCCGCATCCATGACGAGGACGGCCGCATGATCGTGTGCAATCTGCACACCCTCGACACCGCCCGGCGCTACTGCGACCGCGTGATCGGCATGCGCGACGGCCGGATCGTCTTCGACGGCTCGCCGGACGAGCTCAGCACCCGCGTCGCCCGCGACATCTACGGTGCCGACGAGAGTTTTTCGGAGGAGACCACCTCCACCTCGATCGAGGCGTTGCCGCGGCCGGCCCCGTCGCTCGAACCGGCCTACGCGCTCTGATTTCACCCATCCGACGACCGTCGGTCGCGGACCATCCGTCCAAAGGAGAGACCCCATGAAGAAACTGCTCGCAGCGCTGCTCGCGACCGCCGCCCTGGCCGCCCCGGCCCTGGCACAGGACAAGATCAGCGAGTTCCGCATCGGCATCCTCGGCGGCGAGAACGCGCAGGATCGCCTGACCTCCAACGAATGCGTCCGCGCCTACACGGAGGAAGCGCTGGGCGTGGCCACAAAGCTGTTCACGCCGGCGGACTACGACGGCGTGATCCAGGGCCTGCTGGGCGGCACCCTGGACATGGCCTGGCTCGGCGCGTCGGCCTACGCCAAGATCTATCTGACGAACCCGGAAGCCGTCGACGTCGTGCTGGTCAAGACCAATCTCGACGGCTCGTTCGCCTATCACTCGATCGGCTTCGCGCGGAAGGACTCCGCAATCACCTCGCTCGCCGACATGAAGGGCAAGAAGTTCGGTTTCGGCGACCCGAACTCGACCTCCGGCTACCTGATCCCCTCGGTCGAGATCCCGCAGGAGACGGGCGCCTCGATGAAGCCCGGCGACTATTTCGGTGACGTCGTCTTCACCGGCGGCCACGAGCAGACGATCGTCGCCGTGGTCAACGGCGACGTCGACGCCGGCGTGACCTGGGCCGACGGCCAGGGCGCCTGGGAAGACGGCTACAATTCGGGCGCGCTGCGCAAGGCGGTCGACTCCGGCATCGTCGACATGAACGACATCGTCGAGATCTGGAAGTCGAAGCCGATTCCGGAGGGTCCGATCGTCCTGCGCAAGGGGCTGCCGGCAGACGTCAAGACCAAGATGGTCGACCTCATCCAGGGCCTGCACGCCAAGGACAAGGACTGCGCCTACAAGATGGCTGCCGGCGAGACCGCCGGGTTCAAGCCGATCACGCACGACGCCTACCAGACCATGATCGAGTTGCGCAAAGCCAAGACCAACTGATCAGGTTCACATCGACGGACGGGCTCGCGAGAGCCCGTCCGTTCGCATTGGAAGGGCAGGGGCATGGCAAACGCGACGCTCGGCGGATCGGCGACCGACATCAAGGCCGGCTACATGGCGCTGGTGCAGCGCAAGCGGGTCTATTCGGGTATCGTGCTGATCGTCTTCGTGGCGATGCTGGCGGCCGGTTTCGATCTCGCTGACGAGCGCAATGCCGGCGGGTTCTGGTCGGGCCTGAGCCGCGTCTTCGACTTCCCGGCGGAACTGGTGCGGGAAGCTATCGAGAAGGCCCCGGCGATGCCGGGCAACCTCGTGAAGTACTTCCCGGCGCTGATCGAGACCATCAACATCGCCGCCGTCTCGACGCTGATCGGCGCGATGGGCGCGATCCTGCTGTCCCTCCTGTCGACACGCGGGCTCGCGCGCTGGCCGCGCCTGATCGGCGTCTTCCGCCGCATGATGGACGTCATGCGCGCGCTGCCGGAAGTCGTGATCGCTCTCGTGCTGATCTTCGTTCTCGGCGGCGGACCGGTGCCGGCAATGATCGCCATCACCTTCCATACCGCCGGCGCGCTCGGCAAGCTGTTCTCCGAGGTCAACGAGAACGCGGACCTGAAGCCGGTCGAAGGGCTGACGTCGGTCGGCGCATCCTGGCTGCAGCGGATGTGGCTCGGCGTGATGCCGCAGGTCGCGCCCAACTACCTCTCCTACGCACTGCTGCGCTTCGAGATCAACGTGCGCGCCTCGGCCATCCTGGGCTTCGTGGGGGCCGGCGGCATCGGTTCCGAGCTGAGGATCGCCATCTCGTGGGGGACGGGCCGCTACGACGCCGCCGCGGCGATCTTCATCCTGCTCTTCCTGACGATCGTGGTGATCGACCAGACGTCGAGCCACTTCAGAAACAAGCTCGTGAGGGGATTCTGATGGCGATTGCCGATTCCGGATACGATCCGGCTCTGGCCCGCGCGTCGGCCACCGGTCTTTTTCGCCGCAAGCGCATGATCGCATTCGGCGTTCCGGCCGTCATCCTCCTCTATCTCGTCTACGTGTTCTTCGCCTTCGACATTCCCGGCCTCGCGGAAAGGGCGAGGCTGGACAATGCCCGGATCCTGCTCGCCGACACCTACAGCCACAAGGTCCACGTCACCCTGGACAATCGTTCCGGCGAGACGAGCGTGGCGATCGAAGGCGAGAACAAGGGGCTCTACCCGCCGGACGCCTGGCCGGACTGGGTCAAGCGCGACGGACAGTCGGTGGTGATCGCGCTGGAGGACGGCGAGAGCGTGCGCTTTAATCCGGACGGGGTGCGCTATGCGGTTCCCGGCTACGGGCTGGTGACGATCCATCGTACCGAGGACGGCATCACGCTCGACACGCCCTCCGGCGACGTCCCGGGCTGGATCAATGCCTCGAGCACGCGCGTCTCGATCACACGGCCGGCCGGGCGCGTGTCGGTCACGCGCAACCGCACGGAAGCGCTGCGGTACTTCAACGGGTGGGAGTTGTTCTTCTTCACGCTCGACAGCCCCTTCTCGGGCAAATCGTGGGGCCAGCTGGCAGAGCTCGCCGTCAGCGGAGAGCAGGTGCGGCCCGGATCCTCGAATGTCGGCGCCATGGCGTCGGATTTCTGGAACAACGCCATGTGGCGCCACAAGGACGTGGTCTGGGCGATCTTCGAGACGGTTCTGATGGCCTTCCTGGGCACGATGGGCGCTTTCCTGATCGCCTTTCCGCTGGCGTTCCTCGCGGCGACGAACTTCTCACCGAACATCCTCGTCCGCTTCGGCATCCGCCGCCTGTTCGACTTCCTGCGCGGCGTCGACGGGCTGATCTGGACGATCATCCTCAGCCGTGCCTTCGGGCCGGGGCCGCTGACCGGGGCGCTGGCAATCCTGACGACCGATTCCGGCACCTTCGGCAAGCTGTTTTCCGAAGCGCTCGAGAACGTGGACGGCAAACAGATCGACGGATTGCGCTCGACAGGCGCCAACGCGCTGCAGCGCAACCGCTTCGGCGTCATCCCGC
This sequence comes from Aquibium microcysteis, assembly GCF_014495845.1. Classification (NCBI taxonomy): domain Bacteria; kingdom Pseudomonadati; phylum Pseudomonadota; class Alphaproteobacteria; order Hyphomicrobiales; family Phyllobacteriaceae; genus Aquibium; species Aquibium microcysteis. Next base: position 4,583,753 of record NZ_CP061080.1, on the reverse strand, counting down.
AAGTCGCACCGGTGATCCTCAGCCAGGTGCTCTACTACCTGGAGTCCAACACCCGCAGCGCCACGGTGATCGGCGCCATCGTCGGCGGCGGCATCGGGCTCCTGCTCACCCAGGCGATCCAGACGCAGAAGGACTGGGAAGAGGTGAGCTACTACATCATCCTGACGCTTCTGATGGTCAGCGCGATGGACATCCTGTCGGGATGGCTGCGCCAGCGCCTGATCGGCAGGTCCACGTCGCCCGCCAATTCCTGACGCTGGCAAGGGGGGCAGGTCGACGCGATGTCCGTTTTCGACCAGCCCGGAACGGCGGGCAGCCATGACGCGCAGCGCCTGATGTGCTATGCAAATGCTGCCCGTCTTCGTCATTCTGTCACGAAAATCACCTATGCCATCGCCTCCGGCGAGGATGATCCCATGCGATACGCCATTTATTTCACGCCGCCTCACGGCGATCCGCTGACGATGGCGGCTTCGCGCTGGCTCGGGCGCGACGCCTTCACGGGCGAAGCCGTCACGCGCCCGGACGTCCCCGGCCTGACGCGGGAGGAGCTCGCCTATTTCACGGCGTCGGCTCGCCGCTACGGGTTCCACGCGACGCTGAAGGCGCCCTTCGAACTCGCGCCCAGCGAGACGGAAGGCAGCCTCCTCGGCGCCTTCGACGCCTTCGCCGAAGCTCTCTCTCCCGTGGCGCTGCCCGCGATCCGGCTGTCGCAGATCGACAGGTTCTTCGCGCTGACGCCTGCCCAGCGAAGCGAGGCGCTGGATGGCCTCGCGAGCGACATCGTCGTCGCCTTCGACCGGTTTCGCGCGCCGATGTCGGAGGCCGACATCGCGCGCCGCAACCCCGAGAAACTGACGCCCGCCCAGTTGAAGTATCTGCACCAGTGGGGCTATCCCTACGTGTTCGAGGCTTTTCGCTTCCACATGACCCTGTCGGGTCAGGTGCCGGCGGCGGAGTCGCAACGATTCCGCGGGTCGATCGAATCCTATTTCGGGTCTCTGCTCGACGGGCCGCTGATCGTCGATTCGATCGCCCTCTTCGCCGAGCCGGAGCCCGGCGCGCCCTTCACCGTCCTGGCGCACCGCGCGCTCGGCCGGCTGCCGAAACGAAAGACCGCATGACATGCCGACGGAACTGATCCTCACCAACGCCCGAATCGTGCTGGCCGACGAGATCGTCGAGGGTACGGTCGCCGTCCGGGACGGACTGATCGCCGACATTTCGCACGGGGTCGTTCGGGTCGGAGAAGACTTCGGCGGCGACTACCTGATTCCCGGGCTCGTCGAACTGCATACGGACCATCTGGAGGGTCACTACGCGCCGCGTCCGAAAGTTCGCTGGAACCCGCTGGCAGCCGTGCTGGCGCATGATGCACAGGTGGCGACCTCGGGTATCACCACCGTCTTCGACGCTCTGCGGGTCGGCATGGACGAGGACCCGGACATCACGGCCCAGGACATGCGCAGGCTCGCCGACGCGATCGAGGACGGTGTCGCCAACGACAGGCTGCGGGCCGATCACTTCATCCACCTGCGCTGCGAGGTCTCGGCCGACGACTGTCTCGAAGGCTTCGCGCATTTCGACGGCGACGCGCGCGTGCGGCTCGCATCCCTGATGGACCATGCGCCCGGCCAGCGCCAGTTCGTCAACCTCGAGACCTACTCCTACTATTATCAACGTAAGCTTAAACTTACGGATGAAGAGTTCATCCGCTTCTGCGAGAAGCGCATGGCGCAGTCGGACCGCAACTCCCGGAGCAATCGCGTCGCGATCGCGAGGGCGTGCCAGGATCGCGGGATCGTGCTGGCAAGCCATGACGACGCGACTACCGCGCATGTTGAAGAGGCGGTCGAACAGGGAATCAAGGTGGCGGAGTTTCCGACCACGCTGGCCGCCGCGGCGGCATCCAAGGATGCGGGCATGGGCGTCCTGATGGGCGCGCCGAACGTCGTGCGCGGCGGGTCGCACTCGGGCAACGTGTCGGCGCGGGAACTCGCCGAACACGGCTGCCTCGACATCCTGTCGTCCGACTACATCCCCTACAGTCTGATCCAGTCGGCGTTCTTCCTCGGCGACGTCGTCGACTCCGTCTCGCTGCCCCAGGCCGTGGCGATGGTGTCGAAGAATCCGGCCGCGGCGACCGGGCTCACCGATCGCGGCGAGATCGCGCCGGGAAAGCGCGCCGATCTCGTCCGCGTCCGGGTGGACGAGCACATTCCCGTCGTGCGCTCGGTCTGGCGCGAAGGCCGCCGCGTCGCCTGATGGGACCCGAGCGGGAGATGTCGTCGCGCCAGGTCGACCGGCGCGAGTGCCAGGGAGCGTTCGTGGCCGTGGTGGGGCCGAGCGGCGTCGGCAAGGATACCCTGCTTGCCTATGCCAGGGCCCGGCTTGACACTTGCGATGGGACTCCCGTGCATTTCGTGCGGCGCGTGATCACGCGGCCGGCGGACGGATCGACCGAAGATCATGACACGCTTTCGCCGGACGCTTTCGAGTGCGCGCTGGCGGACGGGGCATTCGCGCTGTCGTGGCAGGCGCACGGTCTCCGGTACGGGTTGCCGGAGAGCGTGAATCGCCACATCGCGGCGGGCGATACGGTCGTTGCCAATCTCTCCCGGTCCGCCCTCGACGCGGTCAGGGCGCGCTACAGGCATGTCTGCGTCGTGGCCATCGCCGCCAGCCCGCAGACGCTGGCGAAGCGGCTCGCGGCGCGCGGCCGCGAAAACGCCGAAGAGGTTTCGGCCCGGCTCGCCCGGGCCTCGGCATCTGCCGACGGGCTCGGCGGCGCCGTCGTTTCGATCGTCAATGACGGGCTGGTGGAAGACGCCGGCGACGCCCTTGTCGCGGCGATCCGGACGGCCGGCGCGATGGCGGCCTCTGCCGTCGACCCTTGATGGCGCGGATGGCCCGAAGGCTCGCCGCCCCCGGCGCCGGCATCAGCCGATCCTGAGAATGTGGTTGTCCCAGACATAGCCGGGCAGCGTCGCGTCCTCGCCCGAGGCAGGGACGATGCGCCCCTCGCCCGTCGTGGCGAAATAGCCGTCGCGATCGGCGGCGAGACCGCAGACTTCCGTCAGCACCAGGTCCCCGACGAGCATCCCCGTCTCCGTATCGATGACGGCCAGCCGGTTTCCCTGCGGAGACGAGACCGCGACCGTCCCTGCCGCCGGATTTGCCGCGACGGAGCCGACGTAGTTTCGCAAACCCGCGAGCACGTCGTCCGGCATGTCGAGCAGCGCAATCCCGCTTCCGGGCTGCACGCGACCCACGAGCGACGGGCGATCCAGCGCGGGTCCCTCATACTGGCAGCCGAACCAGACGCGGCCACGGGCATCGAGATCCATGTGGCGGATCGAAAGCTGGTGAAGGGCGGGCGCCAGTTCGTGGCTTTCGACCAGCGACCCGGTGTGACGGTCGAGAAAGACGAGCGATGGCTTCATGGTGGAGAGGTTGAGCTTGGCGCGGCCGAAGTCCGGATGGGTCTCGATGCCGCCATTGGCAACGGCCAGGGTTCGGCCGTCCGGCATCAGCAGGAGTTCGTGCGGGTCCATGCCGTGGGTCTGGAACTCGCCGATGCGGGCAAAGCCGGCGGTCGCATCGTAGACGCCAATCAGACCGGCGGCGGCGTCGATGTCGTTCTCCGTCGCATAGAGAAGCCGGCCGTCCGGCGAGAAGACGCCGTGACCGAAGAAGTGGCGCCCTGGCGCGGCCGCGATGGTCGATGGCGCGGTCATGCCGGTCCGGTCGAAGACGACCGCGAACGTGCCCGGGCGGCGTGCGAATGCCACGGCACGACCGGTCAGGGGATCGAAGGCGACGTCGTGACCCCGATCCGGCAGCGGCTGGGTGTGGACGAGATGCCCCTCTTCCGAGAGAAGGGCGATGCCGTAGCTTCCCTCCCGGTCGACATAGGCGGTGGCGAAGACGGCGTCGGCGGCAAGCATGGCCGCGGCGGCGTCCGGCGCCAGGCCGGCCAGGAACGCAGCCCCCGCGGCCTTCAGGAAGACACGTCGGTCGACGACCGATATAGCCCGGCCGGATCGCATCCTCAGTCTCCGTCGAGCGACGAGAAGCCCACGGTCAGGCCGAACTCGCCGCTCAGCTGGCGGCCGATCACGTCGGACAGGCTCGTGGTGACGAGCCGGGCGTAGTCGAGCCTTGCGCGCCGGTCGGGGTCTGCGAGGATATCGCCGATCGGCAGTCCCTCGAGCCCGGACAGAGCGCGGTCGGCATTGGCGAGTTCGAACCGCGCGGAGCCGACGATCCAGCGGCGATCCTCGGGCAGGCTGGCGGTCATGTCCGAGGCCTCCAGCAGCCCGGCGATCGATGCCAGGTTGCCGCGGAGAGCGGCGATGGTCTCTTCCGAGCGCCAGAACAGCGCCTGCTTCGGCTTGTCGCCGGAAGCCGCGTCGCCCATGAAACCGTCGATGCGGACGTCGCGGACGAGTTCGAGTCCGTGGATCATCGTATCCAGCAATTCGCCCAGGGCTTCCCCGCCGTCGCGGTAGAGCGGGTTGTCCGGGCCCGGCGCCGCCCAGAGGCCGGCGGCGGCCTCGCCCGTCGACCAGGCCGTGTCGAGCCGGGCTGCGATCGACCCGAGATTGGCGGAAATCGCGGCCCCATAGGCGCAGCGGAAGCCGGCTGCGGTCGCCAGATCGTCGCTGCCGGTGCCGAACAGCACGAATTCCAGCGCACCCAGTCCCTGCACGGCCACACTCTTGCCGGCGAGCGATTCCGGCACGACGGCGCCAGCATCCCTGTCCGCGAGAATCGCCTGCACCTGCTTCAGACCGGTCGAGCGCCGGTCCGGCCAGTACAAGATCCGTTCCAGGCGGTTGTCGTCCATCACCGGCCCGAACCGCACGAGCTCGACGCGCGACCAGGCATCGACGATCGCGCCGAACGCGCTGCGGGCCATCCCGAGATGCGTCGGAGAGGGCTCGCGACACAGAGCGTCGACGGCGCCGCCAAGGACGCCGGCAGTCGATGCGAACGACGCATAGGCCGGCCGGATGTAGCCTTCGATCGCATCCTGCACCATCGCCGCGGCACCGGGCGGTTCGATGGCGCCGGCCGGGACGACGGCGACCGGTTGCGCCAGGCAGGCGGCGGCGAGGATCAGGCGTCGCAGGACCATCACAGCGATTCCAGGAAGCGGACCAGTGCGTCGCGGTCGGCTTTCGGAAGGGCCTTGAACCCCTCCGTCACGGCTTCGGCCTCGCCGCCATGCCAGAGGATGGCCTCCACGAGATTTCGCGCGCGACCGTCATGGAGGAAGAAGGTGTGCCCGCTGACCGTCTGCGTCAGGCCGATCCCCCAGAGCGGCTGCGTGCGCCATTCGCCGCCGCGCGCATCCCCCACCGGCTGCCAGTCGGCCATCCCCGGCCCGAGATCGTGGAGCAGGAGGTCCGAATAGGGCCATATCAGCTGGAAGGCGAGCGTCTTGTCGGGCGCGTCCTTGCGGGTCACGTATTTGGGCGTGTGGCAGGCGGCGCAGCCGATGGAATGGAAAATCTCCTTGCCGCGCAGGACCTGCGGATCATCGACGTCGCGCCGGGCGGGCACGGCCAAATGCTGCGAATAGAAGGTGACGAGATCGAGCACGGGGTCGGGGGCTTCCGTCTCGCCCAGCCGCGACTGCGCGCCATGCGGGGCGGTGCGACAATCGGCCTGCACATCGGTGCAGTCACCCCAGTTGTCGGGATGGTCCGGATTGGAAATACCGATGTCGCCCGAAAAGGCACCCGCGGACTGCGCGCGGATCGTGGGGTTCTGTGCCTTCCAGCCGAAGCGCCCGAGCACGAGTTCGCCGGTCGCCGGATCGCGCACGATGCTGGCGCGGCCGGATATGCCGTCGCCATTCGCGTCGTCGGGATCGGCGCGCGCCAGGATGTCGGCGGGGTGGATCTGCTCGATCAGGCCAAGTCCGATCATCGCCGGGGTCACCCGGGGCGACAGGGTGGTGGTCACGTCCAGAGGTCCGTAGGCCAGGTCGGTGACGGAGTAGGACGGACGCCGCATCGGGACCTCCGTGCCATCGCCGAGGGCGATGGTGAAATCCTCATAGTCGATGGCCATGCGGCCTTCGGCCTTCATGCCGGGGACGGCGAGATCCTGCAGCTGGCCGCCATAGATGGGATCGGGCAGGTTGAGGATCGCCTTCGACCTGATGAGTTCCTGTTCCTGCGGCGTCCGCGGCGCACGTGACAGGCGCAGGAACATCGACGTCGCGTCGGCGGCGCCCTCGGGCGGGTGGCCGCGGCCGTCCTTCAGGTGGCAGCTCTGGCAGGCCCGCGCGTTGAAGAGGGGGCCGAGCCCGTCGGACGCCTGCGTGGAGGAGGGCGACGAGACCCAGAGCTTGCGAAACAGCGCGTTGCCGAGCTTGAAGGTCTCTTCCTGCTCGAAACTGAGATTGGCGGAGAAGTTCGAGAAGGCGTCCTGATTGACGAGCTTTCGCGACGTGCTCGCGCCGCCCTGCATGACCTCGAACGCCTCCGGCTTCGAGAAATCGACGGCGGGCGCCGTCACGGACGCGACGCGATCCCGCTCGGCCGGCGACAGGTCGTCGCGCGCGGTCGGCAAGCCGGATGCCCCGGCGACCGCGCATGCGACGAGCACCGTCGAGATCGTCACCGGGGCGCGCATGCGGAGCGCCAGACGCGAGGGCCGCATGCGCATCGCGTCTCAGTCGTCGCCGTCCGCCGAGGCGGCGTTCAGGAGACCATACTTCTCCTCGCCGATCGACTTCATGAGTTCGAGCTGCGTTTCGAGGAAATCGATGTGGCCTTCCTCGTCCTTCAGGAGCTCTTCGAAGAGCTGCATGGTGACGTAGTCTCCGACCTGATGGCAGATCTCGCGCGACTTCTTGTAGGAGGTGCGCGCATCGTACTCGCCGGCCAGATCCGCCTCGAGCACTTCCTTGACGTTCTCGCCGATCCGCAGCGCACCGATCGACTGCAGGTTCGGGTGCCCTTCCAGGAAGATGATCCGCTCGATGATCTTGTCGGCGTGATGCATCTCCTCGATCGACTCCTCGCGCTCCTTCTTGGCGAGCTTGGCATAACCCCAGTCGTCGAGAAGACGATAGTGGAGCCAGTACTGGTTGACGGCGCCGAGCTCCAGGAAGAGAGCCTCGTTAAGCCGCTCGATGACTTGTGGTTCGCCCTTCATGGCGCCTGCTCCCATATTGACCGCGCAGACTGCGCACGCGGTCCAGGTGTGAAACGATCTCCACGGCGCTCGCCTCCGAACGCGCGTGGTACTCCTCGGTGACCCGGATGATCGTTTCCACCACATTTGGGAAACAGCCGCAACAGCGACCTCGCTTGGAGAGGGCGTGGTAAACCTTCGCAGGCACGATGAGCTGCCACGGGTCGGCATCGAGCAGGTCGACGATGGTCCGCTCGATCTCGCTCTGCTTGATCATGTTGCACTGGCAGACAAGCATGTCACACTTCGTCCCGGCTGGTGGCCCGTCAGGCCATTGGCTGGATGCGGGGTCGACCCGCGCTCACTGGAAGACAGCATTCGGATTGTCGAGGCTGTCCGACCCTTCGAATTCGACGGCGTCGAGCTTCAGCGCCGCGACCGCCCGCTCGATCGAGCGCGTCTGATCGATGAGGCCGTCGATCCCGGCCTGGACGGCTGCGTTGCCCGCCGCGTTCCCCTCCCCGATCATCTGGTCATAGGCTTCGCCGGCCTCGACACGTGCGGCCATCGCCTCCATCGCAGCCACGGTGGCGTCGAGCTTGGCGGAAAGCTCCGCATCGAGCGCCGGATCGGCCTCCTTCACGAGGTCCGCAATCGAGGGGCCCTCGACGACGGAACCGTCGATCCGGGTGTAGCTGCCGTGATAGACGTTGCGGATGCCGACGGCATCGTACAGGTGCGAGACGTGGGTGTTGTCGGAGAAACAGTCGTGCTCCTCCTCGGGATCGTGCAGGAGCAGCCCGAGCTTCATCCGCTCGCCTGCCAGTTCTCCGTAGGAGAGCGAGCCGAGCCCGGTGAGGATGGCAGCGAGACCGGCTCTGGGCTCCCCCTCGAGCAGGTTCGCGCGAGCCGCGCCACCCGCACGCCAGTTGCCGACCATCTCCTCCAGGTCGGCGACGAGGAGGTCGGTCGCCGCGCCGAGATATTCCGCACGCCGGTCGCAGTTGCCGCCGGTGCAGTTGGCCGCGTCAAAGTCGGTGAAGGGGCGGTCGCCGGCACCGGGTCCGGTGCCGTTGAGGTCCTGCCCCCAGAGCAGGAACTCGATCGCGTGATACCCGGTCGCGACGTTCGCCTCGATGCCGCCGGCCTCCTGGAGCGTCTCCGCCAGGAAGGCCGGTGTGATCGCCGATGCGTCGACCGTGCTGCCGTTGATCTCGATGGCGGGGTTGGCGATGACGTTGGCGGTGTAGAGCGTGTTGTCGTCGGACTCGCTGCCGTAGCTCGCATCGACGTAGTCGATCAAACCCTCGTCGAGCGGCCACGCATTCACGCGGCCCTCCCAGTCGTCGACGATCGGATTCCCGAAGCGATAGGCCTCGGTCTGCTGGTAGGGGATGCGCGCCTCCTTCCAGGCAGCTCTCGCCGTGGCGAGCGTCGCCTCTGAAGGTGCAGCCAGGAACGCCTCGACGGCCGCGTCGAGCGCCTTCGCCGTGGCGAGCGCGTCCTCGTACTTGGCGAGAGCGATGTCGGAATAGGTGGCGAGAACCGCCGCCGGATCGGTTTGCGCGCGCGCCGCCGTGCCCAGGAAGACGGCGCCGATGGCGAGCAGCATAGCGTTGGTTCGGATGATCTTTCCCGGCACTGTCCAGTTCCTCGCAAGTCGGTTCCGGGGCAGGAAGCGCAGCCAAAACACGAAGCCCTGCGCGGTCGGCGCAACCCCAGTCTCGCCCCATAAAGACTCCGGGAGAGACCGCTGTCAACAGACCGCGGAGGAAAAGTCCTTTTAGATCAATGTTTTAGAACTGTTCTAAAGTGGACTTGATGGACAAGGTCATGTTTTCTCTCGGATTCCGAGATGGCGCGGCGCGCTGCCGCACCATCGACGAGACCGCCATTGTGCTTCGTCAGGCGACGATGAGGAGTGCCAGGGTTTCCGCGATCAGGGCGGGGCGCGGCTCGTTCTCGATTTCGACGATGTTGGAGCACTTCATCAGGTATTGCCCCGGCGCCTTGGCTTCCAACGACACCAACGTGCTGCGCATGCGCACGCGGCTGCCGGCCTTCACGGGAGACAGGAAACGAACCTTGTCGAGGCCGTAATTGAGTGTCACGCCGACATCGCCGGGAACGGCACCGATGTCGTAGCTCATGACCGCGACGAGCGACAGCGTCAGGTAGCCGTGGGCGACCGTGGCACCAAAGGGGCTCTCGCGGCGGGCACGCTCCACATCGACGTGGATCCACTGATGATCGCGCGTGGTGGCTGCGAACTGATCGATCATCGCCTGGTCGACGGTGATCCAGGAGGAAACGCCGATTTCGTTCCCGACCTGACCAGCGAGTTTCTCCAGGGGGTTGACCGGTTCCGCCATCTTCTCGCCTTCCTTCGGGTGTGGTGCATGCTGCACTGCAACGGACGCATTCATACGGCGATCAACGCCGCCAGGGAAGCGATGCCGAAGCAGCGCGGTGGCGTTTACGAACCGGAAACCATGCGATGCTCTCCGACGCGCGGCGTGAAGAAATTCACCGAGCATTCATGAAGGTCTGATATCGTACGCAACCATTCGGAAGGGACAGTCCGAAGGACGGGAATCGGTATCATGGCGTTCTGGAGCAGCATCATCGGTTGCGCTGCGGCAATCCGCGACTTTTTCGCACCACGCTACAGGCCGGAGCGGCACTACATGCGCGGGCCGGGACCGGCCTGCGCGCGCCAGCGCGACGTGGTCTCCACCGGCGCGCGCATCACCTTCAACTAGCGGCCGCTCTCAGCCGAGGCCATCGAAAAGCGCCGTCGACAGATAACGTTCGGCGAACGACGGAATGATCACGACGATCGTCTTGCCCGCATTCTCGGGACGAGAGCCGACCACGGTGGCTGCCTGAAGCGCCGCACCCGACGAGATGCCGACCGGAACGCCTTCCAGCCTCGCCAGAAGGCGCGCATTGGCGAAAGCATCCTCGTTGGAAACAGCCACGACCTCGTCGTAGACCGACGTGTCGAGAATCTTCGGTGCGAAACCCGCGCCGATCCCCTGGATCTTGTGCGGCCCCGGCTGGCCGCCTGAAAGCACCGGCGAAGCTTCGGGCTCCACCGCCACGACCTGCAGTCCGGGCTTGCGCTGCTTCAGGACCTGCCCGACGCCGGTGATGGTGCCGCCCGTGCCGATGCCGGAGACGAAGATGTCGACGGTACCCGCGGTGTCGTTCCAGATCTCCTCCGCCGTGGTGCGGCGGTGAATGTCCGGATTGGCCGGGTTCTCGAACTGCTGCGGAATGACGGCGCCGGGAATGGTCGCAACCAGTTCCTCGGCCTTGGCGATGGCGCCCTTCATCCCCTTGGCACCTTCCGTCAGCACCAGTTCGGCACCGAGCAGCGCCAGCATCTTGCGGCGCTCGACCGACATGGTTTCCGGCATGGTGAGGATGAGGCGATAGCCTTTGGCCGCGGCGGCGAAGGCAAGGGCGATCCCGGTGTTGCCCGACGTCGGCTCGACGAGTGTCGTCTCGCCCGGTCGTATGCGCCCGTCCGCTTCCATCGCCGCGATCATGGCGACGCCGATGCGATCCTTGACGCTGGCGATCGGATTGAAGAACTCGAGCTTGGCCAGAAGGTGGGCAACGATGCCCTTCTCCCTGGCGAACTTGTCGAGGCGAACGATCGGCGTGTCGCCGATGGTCTCCACGATGGAGTCGTAGACGCGGCCGCGGCCGGGTTTCTTCTCGCTCATCAATTCTCTCCCTTCGATCCGCCCGCAGGCGGGAGTTCACGTCCTTGTCGGCGCATATAGGACCGCCGCTTTGCGCTTGCGATGCGTCAGACGACGAGAAAGCCCCGGCCCAGTTCGTCGTCCTCCTCGACCACGAAGCTCGACTTCCCGGAATAGTGGGACCGGCCCGAGACACGTGCGACGATCGCGGCATGGTCGCCGGCGTGCGTGGTGCGTTCGACCGCTCCCGTGAAGCGGGAACCGACGATGGATTCGAACAGGCGGGCCTCGCCGAGGGCGACCCCACCCCTCGCATGCATGGCGGCGAGCCGCGCGGTCACGCCCGACCCCGTCGGCGACCGGTCGACCTGCGCGTCGGCGAAGACGCAGACGTTGCGGGTCGCGACGCCGCCTGCCCCGTCGCCGCCGTCGGTGAGGATCGAGCCATAGAGAAACGCCAGATCGGGACTGTCGGGATGGGACAGCGGCACCGACCGAGAGACCGCCCCGGTCAGCGCGGTGGCGGCGTCCACGAAGGCCCGGGCGGGACTCCGGCCGAAGACGAGGCCGAACTGCGCCGCATCGGCCAGCGCGTAGAAGGCACCGCCATAGGCGACGTCGAAGCGGATGGCGCCGAAGCCCGGCACCTGCACGGTCCGGTCGGCGGCGAAGAGGAAGGAGGGCACGCTCTCGAACGACACCGCCCCTGCCTTGCCGTCCAGCACCTCGACCGTCGCCACCACCATCCCGCAGGGGCATTCGATGTTGACGGTCGTCATCGGCTCCTTCGCCGAGACCAGCCCCTGGTCGACCGCATACCGCCCGAGTGCGATGACGGCGTGGCCGCACATCGTGGAATACCCTTCGTTGTGCATGAAGAGCACGGCGATGTCGGCGCCGGGGAGGTTCGGCTCGACGAGCAGCGCGCCGTACATGTCGGAATGGCCGCGCGGCTCGAACATCAGCATGCGACGCAGATGGTCGAGGTGGTCGCGGACGTAGGCCCGCTTTTCCAGGATGCCGCCGCTCGGCAGATCCGGATAGCCGGACACGACGATCCGGACCGGTTCGCCGCCGGTGTGCATGTCGACGACTTCGAACGTTTCCATGGCCCCTCCCTCCCAAGCCGAGTGGAGCGGGCCGGACGGACGGTGTCAACCGTCCGTCTCGAAGTCCATAGACTGCGAAGACGGACGGACGGCTGCCGCGCTCGCGGATCGCCCCTATTCCGCCGCCTGGCGTGTGGATGCCCCGTCTTCCACCATCTCGACGATGGCCGCCACGAAGGCATCGAGATCGCCCGGGTTGCGCGACGTGACGATGTGCCCGTCGCGGACCACGCTCTCATCGGTCCATGTCGCGCCGGCGTTGATCACGTCCGTCCGGATCGAAGGGTAGGAGGTGGCGCGGCGGCCCTCCAGCAGGCCCGCCTCGACGAGCAGCCAGGGCGCGTGGCAGATCGCGGCGATCGGCTTGCCTGCGCCGTCGAAGCTCTTGATGAAGTCGATGGCATCCTTCTCGACGCGCAGCAGATCGGGGTTGATCTGGCCGCCCGGCAGGACGAGCGCGTCATAGTCCGCCGGCATCGTATCGGCGAGCACGCGATCGACGGCCACGGCTGCGCCCCAGTCCTTCTCGTCCCAGCCCTTGATCTCTCCGGCCTCGAGCGAAATCACGTCGACGGTCGCGCCGTTCTCGCGCAGCTTCTGCAACGGCACTTCGAGTTCGGACTGCTCGAAGCCGTGGGTGGCGAGGATGGCGATACGGGATTGTGCGATGGCGGGCATGACGGTCTCCTTGTTGGGAATGAGCCACCGCAACGTCGAACGACAGGTTTGGTTCGCCCGGCGCCCCGGATGTGACCGCAACATCACGGCATTCAGGTCCGGTTCAGCCGCATCGCGGCAAGACGAGGTCACGTCGACACGATCGCCAACAGCGAGGGACCCACCATGAAGCTTCCGCAACTCGCCGCCGTCTTCCTGACCCTCGGGGTGGGCATCGCCGGTGTCATGGCGGTCGAGGCCTCGGCGGAGCGAGCCCGTGTGGTCCCACCACCTGCCCCGACCGCTTTCCTCCTCGCTGCGGCGACGACGACCGAACGAGTGATGGGCGTGGACGAGGCCGTCGCGGGTTCCTGGCGCGTCGTCGGCGCGGCGGGCGTAGCGAGCGGCGGCTACGTCCCCTTCGGGCGCGCCCTGGCGGCCGCCGCCATTCTTGACATCGCCGCCGACGGCGGCGCGCAGGCGACGGCCGGCTGCAACCGGATCCGGACGACTGTCTCGCAGTCGGGTTCCAGATGGTATGCAGGACCGGCGATGATGACACGGATGGCCTGCTCCGACCCGGCCGTGATGGCGGCGGAACAGGCGATCGCGCGGGCGCTCGCCGACGCGGTTGCGATCACGCTCGAAGCCGACCGGGGAACGCTCTCGGACGCGGCCGGCGTCACGCTGCTGGTCATCGCACGCCGGTGAAACGGCGGGCGCGGCCTCCGCGTCAGGCGGAAAACAGCGCCTGCAGCGTCGCGAAGGACGTGCCTTTGCGCGCATACTCGAACGTGCCCTGGTCGAGCATCTCACGTGCGGCGGCTTCCACGGCGCCGAAGGCGGCTGTGGTGAGTTTGGAGCCGAGCGAGACGCGGCTGACGCCGGCTTCGACGAGGGCGGACATCGCGAAGCCCGGAATCGCCAGCACGTTCACCGGCTTCGTCATCGCGGAGCAGACCGTCTTCACCTGCTCGATGGTCGACAGGCCGGGCGCATAGAGCACATCGGCGCCGGCCTTCTCGAAAGCCTGCAGGCGCCGGATGGTGTCGTCGAGGTCGGGTCTGCCATGCAGGAAGTTTTCCGCACGGGCTGTCAGAACGAAGTCGCGCCTCAGCGCCCGGGCCGCATCCGCAGCCGCTGCAATGCGCTCCACCGCCAGACCGAAGTCGTAGATCGCATCCGCCTCGTCACCGGAAAAGTCTTCGATCGAGCACCCGGCGAGCCCCGCCGCTTCGGCAGCGAAGACGGTCTCGGCGGCCGAATCGGGCGTATCGCCCTTCCCCTTCTCGAGATCGGCCGAGACGGGCAGATCGACGGCCGCGACCAATTCCCTGCAATGAGCCATCATCTCGTCGAACGGCACGCCGCCATCGGGCCGGCCGCGCGAGAAGGCATAGCCGGCGCTGGTGGTGGCGATCGCCTCGAAACCCAGGGCGGCCAGGAATTTGGCCGTGCCGACGTCCCAGGGGTTGGGAATGAGGAAGGCGCCCGCCCGTTCGTGCAGCGCCCGGAAGACCGCGCCCTTGTCGTCCCGCATGATGTGCCTCCATCGAACGATCGTCGGAAGCAGACTATGCGCGTTCCACGGTGCCCGCAAAGGGGTGGGTCTGGCCCAGACCGATCATTCCAGCCAGCTCCCGCATGTCGTCGAACAGCTCGCCGCCGGCCGCAGCGAGACCATCCCGGTCTCCCTGCGGGTCGCCACAATAGGAGAGCACGCGCATGCCGGCGGCAATGCCGGCGATGGTGCCGGGCACGCTGTCCTCGATGACGACGCAGTCTCCGGGCGCGAATCCCATGGTCGCGGCTGCGTGCAGGAAAAGATCTGGGAAGGGCTTGCCACGCTCGACCATCGAGGCGCTGAACAGCACGCCCTCGAAGAGCGGCAGCAGCCCCGTCGCGCCGAGGGTGAGATGCATCTTGGTGATGCGCGCGGAGGAGGCGACGCAGTAGGGCATTCCGGCGCGGCGGAGCGCCTCCACCTGACTGCGGACGTGCGGGATCGGCTGGACGCGGTCCGCGAAGAGGTCCGCCAGCCCCGCGTTCCAGCGTTCGACGAAATCGTCGCCGAGCAGGACGCCGGAGGCCTCCACCTCCTCCTTCACCGAACGCATCGAACGGCCGACGAACTGCCGCCTGCAGCGTTCATAGGTCGTGTCGTAGCCGGCCGCGCACAGCCATTCGGCCAGGCGGCGGTTGGAGAGCGTCTCGGTGTCGACCAGGACCCCGTCGCAGTCGAAGATGACGAGGCCGGGCCGCATCGTCATCCGGTTCCGGTGGAGCCGAAGCCGCCTGAACCGCGCGGCGTCGAGCCGGCGAGGCTGCGTTCCTCGACCCTTGCGCGCGCGACGGCAGCAATAACCAGCTGGGCGATACGCATGCCCCGCGTGATGGCGAAGTCCTCGTCGCCGAGATTGACCAGCAACACCTGCACCTCGCCGCGATAATCGCTGTCGATCGTGCCGGGTGTGTTCAGGCAGGTGATGCCGTGCTTCAGCGCGAGGCCGGAGCGCGGGCGAACCTGACCCTCATACCCCTCCGGCAGTTCGAGAACGAGGCCGGTCGGCACGAGCACGCGGCGCCCGGGCAGGAGGATCAGCTTGCGGTCCTCGGCGATAGCGGCGCGCAGGTCGAGCCCGGCGGAGCCGGCAGTTTCATAAGCGGGCAGGTCGAGGCCCTGCGCATGGGGCATGCGAACGATGGGAAGGGTGATGAGCATGCGCTCCTTTGTCCTCAGGTGCGAAGGCCGTCAAGGCCATCGGTCGATGCTTCCTCATGACGGACCGAAGCGGATGGGACCTTTGTCCCGCCCCGCCGCGATCGAGTGGCCGGCCCTCGGAAGGAGGCACGTGCCTTTTTGCATCTCTGGCATGAGCAAGCTGCATGCCCGCGGACGGCTTCCGCCCTTGTTTTCATAAGCATGCTTATAATATATCTTGCTTATGACAACCGACGGACATCACAGCCTGGGCTTCCTGATCCACGACATCGCGCGGTTGCTGCGCAAGCGATTCGACGCCCGCGCGGCCGGGACGGGCTTGTCCTCCGCGCAATGGCGGCTGCTCTTCCGCCTCATCCGAGACGAGGGCGTGCCGCAGGCGCGGCTGGCGGAAATTCTCGACATCGAGCCGATCAGCGTCTCACGGCTGCTCGACCGGATGGAGGAGGGCGGCTGGATCGAGCGCCGTCCCCATGCCACCGACCGCCGCGTGCGGGTGATTTACGCGACCGGCAAGGCGCGCGACGCCTTCGGCGAGGTGAAGGGCATGGTCGAGGACATCTATGAAGAGGCAATGGCGGGCCTGTCACCCGAAGCGCGGCAGCAGTTGCTCGCGTCGCTGGAGCAGGTCCGCACCAACGTCGCCGATGGCGAACCCGGCTGCCTGTCCGGCACCGTCGACCCCCGCCGGACGACGCCTGTTTTCGAAAGCTCCGAAAGTACCAGACCATGAACGCCCGAACTGATTCTACCCCGGCCGCAGCGACGATCGACATGACGATGAAGGACGCGAGCCGACCGGCTCCCGCGGCGGCGCCAGCTCCGCCCAGGCGGCGACGCGGCCTGCGCACGCTGCTGATGCTCTCGGTGCCGCTGGCCCTGATCGGCGGAGGAGGCTACGTCTGGGTCACCGGCGGTCGCTTCCAGGAGACCGAGAACGCCAGTCTGCGCCAGCCCCGCGTGACGGTGGCGGCGGAGATCGCCGGACGGGTGACCGAGGTGAAGGTGGTCGAGAACATGGCGGTCACTTCAGGCGAGACGCTGTTCGTCATCGACCCCGAGCCCTACCGCATCGCGCTCGACCAGGCGAATGCCGCGCTGGAAGGTGCGCGCCTGCAGGTGGAACAGCTGCGCGCCGCCTATGGCCAGGCAATTACGCAGGAGGCGATCGCGCGGGATTCCGTCGTCTATCTGCAGAGCGAGCTCGACCGCAAGAAGGCGCTGACCGACAAGGGCATCGGCACGCAGTCTGCCCTCGACACCGCCCGGCACGATCTGGCCACCGCGCGTGAGCAGCAGGCGGCAGCCGGCCAGGGCATCGCCAGCGCCCGCGCCGCGCTGGGTGGCGATCCGAACATCGAGACCGACCGCCACCCGACGGTGCTGGCCGCGCTGGCGGCGCGCGACAAGGCGGCCTGGCAGCTCGGCCTCACCACCGTGCGTGCGCCAGCGGACGGCGTCGTCTCGCAGGCCTCCTCGTTCAAGCCGGGGCAGATGGTCTCGCCCGGCACGTCCCTGTTCACGCTCGTGGAAACGGACGACCCCTGGATCGAGGCGAACTTCAAGGAGACGCAGCTGACGCACATGCGGGTCGGCCAGGCGGCCGAGGTTCGTATCGACGCCTTCCCCGACGTACCGCTGCATGCGACCGTCCAATCGATCGGGGCCGGGACCGGGGCGGAGTTTTCGCTGCTGCCGGCGCAGAACGCGACCGGCAACTGGGTGAAGGTGACCCAGCGCGTTCCCGTGCGACTTGAACTGGAGGACGATGAAATCGCAGGCCGGCTGCGCACCGGCATGAGCGCCACGGTGGAAGTGGACACCCGCGTCGAGCGCGGTCTGCCCGCCTTCGCCTCCCTGTTCGGTACCGTCCACGCAGCCGAGTAGCGGCACGGCCGTCGCACTCTCTTCCGCTGCGTCGTAGCGGAAAGACGCTGCGGCGCGGCCGGGAAAGACTTCGCCATGAGCACGAAATTCACCGAGGTGCCGCATCGCGGCCTGATCACCCTGTCGATCATGCTGGCGACGATCATGCAGGTGCTCGACACCACCATCGCCAACGTCGCCCTGCCCACCATGACCGGCGACCTCGGCGCGAGCCAGGACACGATCACCTGGGTGCTCACCTCCTACATCGTCGCGGCCGCGATCATGACGCCGGTCACCGGCTGGCTGTCGGACCGGCTCGGCCGGCGAGAGCTGTTCCTCACGGCGATCGTCGGCTTCACCGTCACGTCGATGGCCTGCGGCCTGTCGTGGAACCTCGAATCCATGGTGTTCTTCCGCCTGCTGCAGGGCCTGTTCGGTGCGGCGATCGTGCCGCTGTCGCAGACCTTCCTGCTCGACATCAACCCGAAGGAGCGGCACGGCTCGGCCATGGCGATGTGGGGCGCCGGCATCATGGTCGGCCCGATCATCGGCCCGACGCTCGGTGGCTGGCTGACCGAGACGCTCGACTGGCGCTGGGTGTTCTTCATCAACCTGCCGGTCGGCATCGTCGCCTTCCTCGGCTGCGCTGCCTACCTCCCCCGGATCGCGCAGCGGCTGCGCCGCTTCGACTTCTTCGGATTCGCCATGCTCGCGCTCGGCGTCGGCGCGCTGCAGCTGATGCTCGACCGCGGCGGCGAGGTGGACTGGTTCTCCTCTCCCGAGATCTGGATCGAGCTCGGCCTCGCCATCACCGGCTTCTGGGTCTTCGCCATCCACCTGATGACCGGACGCGACACCTTCATCGACCCCGCGATCTTCACCGACCGCAACTTCGTGGCCGGCCTGGTCTTCATCTTCGTCGTCGGGATCATCCTGCTGGCCAGCCTGGCACTGCTGCCGCCGATGCTGTCGAACCTGTTCAACCATTCGACGATCCTGACCGGGCTCGTGATGGCGCCGCGCGGCGTCGGCACCATGATCTCGATGATCCTCGTCGGTCGGCTCGTACGGCTGGTCGACGCGCGGCTCCTGGTGGTGACCGGCCTGGCGCTGACGGCGTGGTCGCTGCACGACATGACTCAGTTCTCGCCGCAGATGGACGATCACCTCGTCATCCTGTCGGGCGTGATCCAGGGCCTCGGCCTCGGGCTGGTCTTCGTGCCGCTCTCCACGGTCGCCTTCGCGACGCTCGCGCCGCACCAGCGCACCGACGCGGCAAGCCTGTTCAGCCTCGTCCGCAACATCGGCTCCTCGATCGGCATCTCGATCGTGACGGTGATGCTGACGCGCAACGTCCAGATCAACCATGTCGAACTGTCGGCCGGCATCAACCCGTTCAACCCGGTGCTCGGAACGCTCTATCCGGCCGCCGCCGCCGGCAACCCTGCCGCCCTCTCCCAGGTCGACAAGCTGGTCAACGCGCAGGCACTGATGATCGCCTATGTCGACGACTTCAAGCTGATGATGATCGTCACGCTCTGCGCCATCCCGCTGGTGGTCTTCCTGCGCAAACCGCCTTCCGCCGGTGCCGCCGCGCCCGCTGCCGCCCACATGGACTGAGCAGGCGGAGTCAGCGCAGCAGCACGGGCAGCTCGGTGGTGTCGCGGATCTCTTCCATCACGAAGGAGGCCGAGACGTCGCTGAGCGGTACCTTCGCGATCAGGCGCTGGTAGAGCCGGTCGTAAGCCTTCACGTCGGCGACGCGGGCGCGCAGGACGTAGTCGAGGTCACCCGACATCCGGTAGACGCCGGTGATTTCCGGCAGCGAGGTCACCGCTTCGCGGAACTGTCTCAGCCAGTCCGGCTCATGGCGCGAGGTGCGCACCAGGATGAACACCGAGAGGCCGAACCCGAGCTTCTCCGGATCGACGAGCGCGACGCGGGCGCGGATCACGCCGCGCTCCTCCAGGAGCTTGACGCGGCGCCAGCAGGCATTGCGCGACAGGTGCACGCGCTCCGCGAGCTGTTCGACCGACAGCGAAGCGTCGACCTGCAGCTCGGCGAGTATCCGTCGATCGGTCGTATCGATATCATCCGCCATCTTGGGATTTTCTCCCAAGGTAGCCTCTGATGCAATGGCAGATTGGGATGAATTCCGCTGCATCGAAGGATACAAGGTCCATGCCCGACTGCACGGAGGAACACATGTCGACCCGCCTTGCGAATTTCTTCACCGCGCATCCGGCCACCGTCGGAGAGAGCTATCTCGGCCACTTGGGTTTCGCCGCATGGTTCGCCTCGCGCCTGTTCCTGGCCGGCGGTGCCGCGCTCGTTCACGCATTCTTACCCTTCTTTTTCGAAACTACGGCCAGCCGAATCGTCCGCGAGCTCCACCAGCGGATCGACAAACGAAAGTAGACCGACGATGTGCCGCTGGGCCGCCTATCTGGGCGAAGAAGTCTTTCTCGAGGAGATCGTCACCGCGCCCTGCCATTCGCTCATCGCCCAGAGCCACAGCGCGCAGGAGGCAAAGACCGCCACGAACGGCGACGGCTTCGGGCTTGCCTGGTATGGTGAACGGCCGGAACCCGGCCTCTACCGCGACATTCTGCCCGCCTGGTCCGACCCCAATCTCAAGAGTCTCTGCCGGCAGATCCGCTCCGGTCTCTTCCTCGCCCACGTTCGTGCCGCGACGGGCGGCGCCACCAGCCGCGCCAACTGCCACCCCTTCGTGCACGGACGCTGGTCCTTCATGCACAACGGCCAGATCGGCGGCTTCGAGCGGCTGCGGCGATCCCTCGAGACGCGCCTGTCCGACGAGGCCTATGGAGCCCTGGAGGGCTCGACGGACTCGGAACTCTTCTTCCTCCTGATGGTCGAGGAGGGCCTCGATCACGACCCGCTCGGGGCGACCCGTCGCGCGGTGCTCGCTGTGCGCGAGGCCGCAGCCCGGGCGGGAATCGATCCGATGATCCGTCTGACTGCCGCCTTCTCCGACGGTCGCCGGCTTTATGCGGTACGCTTTGCGACCGACGCTCATGCGCCCACGCTCTACACGGCGCCGTTCCGGACCGGCGGACGCTGCCTTGTGTCGGAGCCTTTCGACCGGGCGTGCGCCGACTGGCAGGCGATCCCCTCGGACAGCTTCGTCGAAGCCGCGCCGGACGGTATCAGCGTCACTCCTTTCACAGTCGAGCCAGCGGCGCTCGCACTTGTGTTCCCGCGAGCCGGCGCGCTTCTTCCGCAGCGACGCCGTTCGGTGTAAGTACGGACAGAAGCGTCCGGAACCGCCGGCGCCTGCCGGAACCGGAGCCTTGACCATGTCGACACCGGAAATGCCTCGCTTTGTCGGCCGGACCGGTGCCTGCGGTCTTTCCGGCGTCGCCGTCATCCTGCTCCTTGCCGTCTGGGCCTTGCTGCCGGCTCTCGCTGCCATCACGCCCGCGAAGGCCGCCGACTGCCGCAGTCAGCCCGCACCCGGGGCGGATTGGCAGGATTGCAACAAGAGCAACATCGTGATCCGCGGCGCCAATCTTTCGGGCGCGAACCTGACCGGGACGGATCTGTCGATGACCGACCTCCGATCGACGACGCTCACCAATGCGAAGCTGCAGAAGGCGACGCTGATCCGGTCCTCGCTGGCAGGCGCGGACGCGACGGGCAGCGACTTCTCCCGGGTGGAAGCGTATCGCACGAGCTTCGCCGGCATCGTGGCCCCGGGGACGACCTTCTCCAGCGCCGAACTGCAGCGGGCTGACTTCAAGGGCGCCGAACTCACCAATGCGGATTTCGAGAAGGCCGAACTCGGCCGCGCGGACTTCGATGGCGCTTCGATCGGCGGTGCGCGGTTTGCCTATGCCAATCTCTCGCGCGCCCAGTTCACCGGCGCGATCGTCGACGCTCCCGCCGACTTCGCCGGAGCCTTCATGTTCCTCACCCGCATCGAAGGCGTCGACCTCTCGGCCGCGACCGGCCTTGCACAGGCTCAGGTGGACCTTGCGTGTGGCGACGCGGCGACCAGATTGCCCGCCGGCCTCAGCATGCCTTCCACCTGGCCCTGCACATTCGACTAGGCGGAACGGCGCGCTCCCGGGCTTCGCGCGGTGCCCCAACGTGTTCCTTCACGTTTTGTTGGGTTGCACAGGTGGAACTGGGCTGGTGCGGCGCGGTTGGCAGGGGGACTCGAAGGAGACCCCCTATGCACGCAACCGAAAGACCCCTGGCTCTCGTCACCGGTGCCTCGAGCGGGATCGGACGAGAACTTGCTCGCCAGTTCGGCCTGAACGGGCACGACGTGATCATGGCAGCAGACGGGCGTGAGAAGCTCGAGGAGGCGCGCATGCGCCTCCAGGGAGACGTGCCTGCAGCCCGCTTCGAGACATTGGTCGCCGACCTCTCGACCCGCGAAGGCGTGGATCGTCTGTATCGTTCGCTGGGCGCGCGACCGATCGCCGTTCTGGCGGCGAATGCCGGCGGCGGTGTCGCCGGCAGGTTCTCCGAGACCGATCTCGATGATGAGCTGTCGGTGATCCAGCTCAACGTCTCCGGGCAGGTTCATCTCGTCAAGCTCGTGCTGCGAGACATGCTGGCGCGCGGAGAAGGCCGGATTCTCATCACGTCCTCGCTGGTGTCGCTGTCCCCTGGTCCATTCATGGCAATCTACGCCGCGACGAAGGCTTTCCTCCGGTCCTTCGGACTCGCGATCCGCAACGAGCTCGAACACGCCCCCGTGACGGTGACGGTCCTGATGCCTGGCGCCACCGAAACGGACTTTTTCGAGAGCGCCGACATGGAGGACACCAATATCGCCCAGGGCGCCAAGGACGATCCGGCCGACGTGGCGAAGGAGGCATACGAAGCCCTCATGAAGGGCTCCGCGCAGGTGGTGAGCGGGACGGCCAACAAGCTGCGCGCCGCCGCCGCCCGGATCACACCCGATACGGCGCTGGCTCAGATCAACCGCGACCAGGCACGCAGCGAAGACGGCCGGCAGGATTGAACGGTCCCCGTCGCGCGAGCACGTTCCGCGCCTCGAAACCGTGCGCGGCGTGATGGTGACGGCCGGCGTCACCGGTCTTGCGGTTCTCGACCGTGGGGATGGAATGCCCTCAGTCGATTGCGCGGCGCACGAACGGGCGCGCCATGTCCGCCTGCGGTGCAGACCCGTCAGTCGAGGTTCTTGCGGATGAAGGCTCCGGTCGCTGCAATCAGTTCGTCCACCTGCTCCACGCCTGCGAAGGCGTTGAAGACGTGGTCCATCTCGCGCACGAACAGTTCCTCGTCACCGGTATGGTAGTCGAGCAGGACCTGTCCCGATACGGGCTGCGGGTACACCACGTCGTCCTTCGTGCCGACGGCGACGAAAAGTGGTCCCGAGTAGCGGGTGATCTCGGCGACGGGATCGACCGCATAGAGGCTCTCGAAGAAGCCCGACTTGAGGGCGATCTCGGCGCCCCAGGGCAGCGTCACCGTCACCGGCTGATCCTTCGCGGCCAGCCCTTCCTTGAACTTCTCCGCCCCGAACATGAGCGCGATGGCCGAGGCCATGTTCGTTCCGGGCGCCCAGAGCGCGACGGCGTCGAGGGTCTCGCCGGCGCGCGCCGCCACGGCGGCTCCGACCGCACCGCCCATGCTCCAGCCGACCAGGCCCAGCCGGCTGGGATCGACGCGGCCGCTACGCGCCAGCCAGTCCAGCGCGGCGAGGCCGTCGGCGATATGCGCCTCGAGGGTGGAATCGGCGAACTCGCCGTCGCTGTCGCCATTGTACCGGTAGTCGATCCGCAGGCTGGCGATGCCCTCGGCCGACCACAGACGCGCCGCGCGGGCATAGATGCCTTCCTTCACGGACGGAATCTCCAGTTCGTCGCGGCTTCCCGTGAAGCCGTGAAGCAGGAGGACCGCCGGCGGGTTCGCGACTCCCTCCGGCATGTTCAGCGTTCCGACCACGGTCATGCCGCCGACGGAGAAGGTCACGCGCTCCTCCGCTGCCCGGGCGAACACGGGAACGGACAAGAGAGCGGCGGTCAGAACGAGGCGTGCGAGCATGGCGATTCTCCGGAGTTCGACGATCTGGTCCGCGCTAGCGGCGATGCAACTGTCTGCGCATCCGCAGGCGGCGTAAAGATCGAACTTGACCGTCCGGCGTCCAGCAGAGGAATCGACGAATCGCGACCGGATAAGCCGAGACCTGGCGACGCCGAGAAATTCCCGTTCGACACCCCGGTGCTGCGCGGCTATAAGCCCGCGCATCAACGGACATCCTCATTCATGGCAGACAGCATCGAACAGGCGGTGGCTCGCCGCCGCACCTTCGCGATCATCGCGCATCCGGACGCCGGCAAGACCACCCTCACTGAGAAGCTGCTCCTGTTCGGCGGCGCGATCCAGCTCGCCGGCGAGGTGAAGGCGAAAAAGGACAAGATCCAGACCCGGTCGGACTGGATGAAGATAGAGCGCGAGCGCGGCATTTCGGTCGTCACCTCGGTGATGACGTTCGAATATGGCGACAACGTCTTCAACCTGCTCGACACGCCCGGACACGAAGATTTCGCCGACGACACCTATCGCACGCTGTCGGCGGTCGACAGCGCGGTGATGGTCATCGATGCGGCCAAGGGCATCGAGCCGCGGACGCTGAAGCTGTTCGAGGTCTGCCGCCTGCGCGACATTCCGATCGTCACCTTCGTCAACAAGATGGACCGCGAGGCGCGCAACACCTTCGAGATTCTGGACGAAATCGAGGAAAAGCTGGCGCTCGACACCGCCCCCATCACCTGGCCGATCGGCCAGGGCAAGACCTTCTCCGGAACCTACCATCTGGCGCAGAACGCCATCCGCCACGGCGACGCTGAAGCAGAGCGCACCAAGGTCAACGGCCCCGACTCCAACCGCGTTGCCGGGCTGCTTCCAGAGAACGAGCGCGAAGCCTTCATCGAGGAACTGGAGCTTGCCCGCGAAGCCTGCCGGCCCTTCGACCTCGCCGCCTTCCGGGAAGGCCACCTCACCCCGGTCTTCTTCGGTTCGGCGCTGCGCAATTTCGGGGTGCGCGACCTGATCGAAGCGCTGGGCGACTGGGCGCCGCCGCCGCGGGCGCAGGAGGCCGATACGCGCACGGTCGAGGCGACGGAACCGGCCATGAGCGCCTTCGTCTTCAAGATCCAGGCCAACATGGATCCGAACCACCGCGACCGCATCGCCTTCGTCCGGGTCTGCTCGGGCGAGCTGAAGCGCGGCATGAAGGCGAAGCTCGTGCGCACGGGAAAGCCCATGAGCTTGTCCGCCCCGCAGTTCTTCTTCGCGCGCTCGCGCATCACCGCGGACGAGGCCTATGCCGGCGACGTGGTGGGCATTCCCAACCACGGCACGCTGCGGATCGGCGATACGCTGACCGAGGGCGAGGAATTCCTGTTTCGGGGCGTGCCCAACTTCGCACCCGAGATCCTCCGCCGCGTCCGGCTCGGCGACCCGATGAAGGCCAAGAAGCTGAAGGACGCGCTGCAGCAGATGGCCGAGGAAGGCGTGGTGCAGCTGTTCTCGCCCGAGGACGGATCGCCCGCGATCGTCGGCGTCGTCGGTGCGCTGCAGATCGACGTGCTGAAGGAGCGGCTCAACGCCGAATACGGGCTGCCCGTCGAGTTCGAAATGGCGCGCTTCTCGGTCTGCCGCTGGATTTCCGCCGACACCAAGGCCGACCTCGAGCGCTTCGTGGAGAGCCATCGCGGCGACATCGCCCGCGATCTCGACAACGACCCGGTCTTTCTCGCCCCGCACGAGTTCGGGCTCCGATACGAGGCCGAGCGCTGGAAGCAGATCCGTTTCGCCTCGATCAAGGACTACCAGGTGCGCGACGCGGCGTGAGGCGGGCAGGCCTCAGCCGGTGACGACCAGGGCCAGACCCGGCACGCGCTTGATGAGACTCCTGTCCTTGACGAGGATGTATTCGAGATTGTGGCGGGCCGTGCGGGCGTGCTCCCGGGCGAGCGCCTCGGCGCGGGAGCCTTCGCGGGCGGCAATCGCCGACACGATCGCGCGGTGCTGTTCCTGCGCGCCGGTCAGCGACCGGCGGAAGGCATCGATGTCGGCGCGGTTGGGCAGGAAGGCCGAAGGCGAGGCGAAGGGAAGGCGCGACGCCCGCTCGACTTCGCGACGAACGGTCTCGCTGCCGCAGAGCGCGGCGAGTTCGCGGTGGAAACGGGCGTTCAGCGTTTCGTAGGCGTCGAAGTCGACATGGCCCGGACCCGCGCCGAAGCAAGCATCGAGAAGCCGCACGCATTCGGTGATGCTCTCCAGCGCATCCGGCTCGACTCCGCGTTCGGCCGCCAGCCGTGCCGCCGTGCCCTCCATCACGCCGCGCAGTTCGATCGCGTCGATGACGTCCGACATCGCAAAGGAGCGAACGATGAAACCGCCGCCGCGCACGCGGTCGAGCAGTCCCTCCTCGGCCAGCCTCGACATGGCTTCGCGAACGGGCGTGCGCGAGATCTTCAGATC
Source organism: Aquibium microcysteis (assembly GCF_014495845.1). Lineage (NCBI taxonomy): Bacteria > Pseudomonadati > Pseudomonadota > Alphaproteobacteria > Hyphomicrobiales > Phyllobacteriaceae > Aquibium > Aquibium microcysteis. The sequence goes on along the minus strand of NZ_CP061080.1, from coordinate 4,558,041 downwards.
CTCGGCCAGCGGCACTTCGAACAGGCGCATGCCCCCCGGCAGGTCGCCCGAAATGATCTTCTTGCGCAGTTCGATGAGCGCCCGGGTGGCGTGTGTGTTGGCCGACTGGTCCATCTTATCCCCTCGTTCAGAGGCAGAATGTATACACCACGCCGCCCGCAAGCGCCATTTGGTCTCGCCAGTGGCAGTCCGTGGCGATTGACCGGCATCAATGTGAAGACCTTCGCCGGGTGCTCCTCTTGCACCGAAACGGAGGATCTTTCCCATGAGCTACCGCAGCATCCTCGTCCAGATCGATATCGACGGGGCGAACGAACCCCGAATACGCTTCGCCAGGGAGATCGCGCGCCGTTTCGATGCGGCCTTGATCGGCTTCAGCGCCGCGCAGCCTCATCCGGCAGTCGCGCCCATGGACGGTGCGATCGTTGCCGGCGAGCTCGTCCGGCGCGAGACCGAGGAGATACAGGCGCGTCTCGACGAAACGGCACGTGTCTTCGCGGAAACTGCCGGTATCGACGCTCCCTTCCACGGGCTGGTTGGCGACCCGACACGCAGCCTGACCGAAATGGCACGACGGGGCGACCTGATCGTGACCGGTCCCCGCGACGACCGGTACGGGCGCGATGGCTATCGCGCGGTCGATCTCGGTGCACTCATCCTGTCCGCCGGTCGGCCGGTGCTCGTCGCGACCAGGAACCACGCTGCCCTGAAGGGAGACCGGGTCCTGGTGGCCTGGAAGGACACACGCGAAGCGAGGCGCGCGGTCGTTGACGCGATGCCCTTCCTGAAGACGGCGCGCGAAGTGGCGGTCGTCACCGTTGAGGAAGACGACCGGCATCACGCCCGACAGAGCCTTGCCGATGTCGTGGCCTTCCTCGCGGCGCATGGCGTGACCGCCCGCGCGGATTGCCTCATGCCTGCCGACGAGGAGTTCGGCGACACGCTCTCGACGGCCGCCTTCGAGATGGGCGCCGATCTCGTGGTTTCGGGTGGTTATGGTCACAGCCGGTTGCGTGAATGGGCCTTCGGCGGCGTAACGCGGCGCCTTATCGAGGCCAGCTCGACCAACCGGCTGTTCTCGAACTGATCGGCGCCGGCCGACTCACCTACGGACGAATCGCCGGTGCGGACGCTCGGCACCTCGCTCAGCAGGCTCGATAGGCGGCGATGACGAAGTGGGTCGGAGAATCCGGCAGATCGTCATTGGCGATGGCAGGCAAGTCGGTTGTCCGGGGCAGGTCCGGCCGGTCCGGCCCGGTCGGGATGCCGGGATTGCTGAAGCTCGCCAGTTCGGCTTCCAGTGAGTCGAGAACGTCGTCGAGGGCGGTCGCCGGCGAAATCATCATGTCCGCTCCATCCATCCCAAACGGAGCCACCTGCACCGGTGGCGACGTCCGGTATAGTACAGAAGCCTTTCGGGATCATTGACGCAGCGTCACGTCACGTCAATTCGTCACCCGTCCGGTTCCGTGGACGCTCCTGACGAAAAACCCGCACGGATGTCGTTCTAAAGAAAGGGCAATCCCATCAGCAGGGACATCTGCGGATTTGTCGTGGGTACGGCTCGCGGACGCAGATTCCCCGCGCCTGCTTCGATGATGCGGATTGCCCGCCGCGGGCTTTCGACTTCGGTCCGAAATCCGGGAGGCGGCGTCGGAGACCTCACAGCAGAGCGCATACGGTCTTGGTCTCCAGATAGTTTTCGAGACCCTGCGCGCCGTTCTCGTACCCCCAGCCGGACTGCTTGTGGCCACCCTTGGGCAGTTCTGGCGAAAAATAGGAATGACAGTTGATCCACACGGTTCCGGCGCGGATGCGGGCAGCGGTCAGGTGTGCAGCCGACAGATCACGGGTCCAGACGCTTGCAGCCAAGCCGTAGGGCGTGTCGTTGGCCAGTGACAGGGCTTCATCGACCGTGTCGAAGGGGGTGACGGCAACCACCGGGCCGAAGATCTCTTCCCGCATCATGCGCATGGAAGCCGTCGCGCCGGTGACGACCGTGGGCGTGAAGAAAGCACCGTCCTGGACGCCGCCCGAAACGATCTCGGCCCCTTCGGCCGATCCGTCGGCGACATAGGCGGCGACACGCGCGGCCTGTCCGGTGCTGACGAGCGGCCCCAGGTCTGTATCGGCATGGAGGCCGTGGCCGAGCCGGAGCGCACGGGCTTCCTTGACCAGACCCTCGACGAGGCGGTTGCAGACGGAGCGATGGGCATAGACGCGCGAGCCGGCGACGCAGACCTGACCGGCATTGGCAAAAATGCCTCGCGCAATGCCGGGAACCGCCAGTTCCATCTCCGCGTCCGGCAGCACGATCGCCGGCGACTTGCCGCCGAGTTCCAGCGTCAGCTTCTTCAGGTTGCCGCGCGCCGCGCCGACGATGAGCTTCCCGACCTCGGTCGAGCCGGTGAAGGCGACCTTGTCGACACCCGGATGCGCCGTCAGCGCCGCACCGACGGTTTCGCCGAGGCCGGTCAGGATGTTGACGACGCCTGCGGGCAGCCCTGCCTCGACGAGGATTTCGCCGAGCCGCAGGGCCGTCAGCGAGGTTTCCTCGGCAGGCTTGAGCACGACGGTGCAGCCCGCGGCCAGCGCCGGCGCGAGTTTCATGGCGGCCATCAGCAGAGGCGAGTTCCAGGGCGTGATCGCCGCAACCACGCCGATCGGTTCACGACTGGTATAGGCGAAGATTTTCCGGCCAGCCGGCTGATGCGCGATCGACGTGGGGATCGTCGAGCCGAGTATCTTGTTCGCATAACCGGCAAAATACCGGAACTGATCGGCCGATGCCGGTATCTCTCCCAGCCGCGCCGTCTTCAACGGCTTGCCCTGGTCGAGCACCTCGAGCTCGGCGAGTTCATCCGCATGGCGGTCGATCAGGTCTGCGATGCGCCAGAGCAGCTTCCCGCGCGAAGAGGGCGTCATGCCACGCCATGCATCGCTCTCGAAGGCTGCGCGGGCGGCGGCGACAGCGTCGTCGACGTCCGTCTCGGTCGCCTGCGCCAGCCGTGCCAAGAAAGCACCGTTCGCCGGATCGAAGGTCTCGAAGCGCCCTTTGTCCGACGCGTCGCGCCATGCGCCGCCGATGAGGATCTGTTTGTCGGCCCGGTCGAGAAACGCCCGCGCCGCATCTCCTGGCTGCGCCGGCTGTACGTGGACGTTCATGCGGATTCTCCGGTGGGATCGGCACGTGCGGCGTGCAGCGCCTCTGCGGCTCTGCGCGCGCCCCTGATGATGGAATGATAGCCGGTGCAACGGCAGATGTTGCCTTCGAGCCCCGCGCGGATGTCGGCGTCGCTGGCGAGGGGATCGCGGCGCAGCAGCGCCAGCAGCGCCATGACGAACCCCGGCGCGCAGTACCCGCACTGAAACGCGTTCTCGGCCGCGAGCGCCTCGCGGAGAATGACCGCATCCTCGTCCGCATCGAGCCCCTCCGGCGTGACGACGTCGCGCGCGTCGAGTTGCCAGAGCATCAGCAGGCAGGCATTGGCAGGTTCGCCGTCGAGCAGCACGGTACAGGCACCGCAGCGTCCGACCGCGCAGCCCTTCTTGGCGCCGACGAGGGCCAGATCGTCGCGCAGACAGTCGATCAGCCGCCTGTCGGCCGGCGCGAGGAGATTTCGCGGCTCGCCGTTGAGACGAATGGTGACGGCGATGTCGTCCAGCCCGCTCATCGCGCATCTCCCAGCCGGTCCAGCATCCACTCCGGATCGAACGGCGCCACGGCCGGCCAGTGGCCTGTCGCATCCGCCACCGCATTGGCGATGGCTGGGGAAACGGCAGCGAGTCCCAGTTCGCCGGTGCCGCGCGGGCCGAACGGATCGCCGGGATCGAGATCCTCCAGAGCGAAACACGCCATGGTTTCGGGCGCATCGGCTATGCCGGGCATCATGTAGCCGTCGAGATTCGTGGCGTCATGCCGGCCTCCCCGCATCGTCGCATCCTCGGTCAGCGTGAAGCCCAGCGCCTGGACGCCTCCCCCTTCCAGCTGACCGAGATAGGCCGCCAGATCGAGCATCGGACCGGCCGCGGTATGCTGGTTCAGGTCGAGGACACGCACCTGGCCGGTGATCCGGTTCACCGCGACACGCGCGACCACCGCGCCGTTGGCGAAGATCAACCGGGCGTTGCCGGTAAAGACGTCGGACTTCGGAAATTCGAAGCTGGTGCCGGCGAAGGGCAGGTCTTCGGCGGGCAGGGCGCGGGCGAGGTCGGCAAAGGAGATGGCGAGTTCGCCGCTGTTCGATCCGCGTTCGGCGATGCCGCCTGGCGCCACGGCGAGCGACGACGGGTCTCGCCCGAGCAGCCGGCCCGCGGCACGGCAGAGCGCCTCGGCCAGCGGCTTCGCCGTCGTCTCGGCGACGCGCCAGACGACATAGGTGCCGCGGCTCGCCGTGGTGGAACCGGAGTCGGGTGCTGCTCCGGTATCGCCGGTCACCGGCCGCACGTCGGCGCGCGCGCAGCCCAGCGCCTGCGCCACCGCGCCCTGGATCGACGTCAGCAGGCCCTGGCCCATCTCGTCGAGCCCGTAGAGCGCCTCGATCGCCCCGTCGGGCGAAAGCCTCAGCGCCCCGCCGGCCGGGTCAGGCGGCAGCGTGCCGAGGCCGTTGCCCTGGTAGGCGAGCGCCCAGCCGGTGCCGACGACCTCGGCCCCGTCCGCCGACGGCCCTCGCGGCTTGCTCCAGAGCGGATCGGCCATCGCCGCCGCCAGCATCTCGTCGAGCCGCTCCGACCCGGACACCGTCTGGCCGAGATAGCCCTTCATGCCGGGGCGGCGCATGTTGCGGGCGCGGATCGCGAAGGGATCCAGGTCGGCCGCCGCCGCCAGCCGGTCCATCTGGCATTCGACGGCATAGGTCATCTGGTTCGCGCCGAAGCCGCGGAAGGCGCCGCAGACGCCGTTGTTGGTGTAGGCGAGCCGGCCGCGGGTACGCACATTGTCGACGAGATAGGGACCGCAGGCATGTTCGAGCGCGGTCTCGAGCACGCCGGGTCCAAGCGAGGCATAGGCGCCGGCGTCGGCCAGCACCTCGACCTCCTGCGCGACCAGTCGCCCCTCGGCGTCACAGCCCGTGCGCATGCGGATCGTCATCGGGTTGCGCTTCTGGCCGGCGAGCACGCTTTCGGCGCGGTCGAGCTGGATGCGCACCGGCTTTCCCGTCTTCAACGCGAGCAGCGCCAGCGCCGGCTGGACGGAGAGTTCGTCCTTGCCGCCGAAGGCGCCGCCGGTCGGCGAGGTGACGACACGGATCGTCTCCTCCGGCCGGCCGAGGATGCGCGCGAGCTGCATGCGGTCGCGGGCACCGTGCTGGCCGCCGGCCGCCACGAAAAGCGTGCCGTCGGGCTCCACCGTCGCGAAGCCGCCCTCGGTCTCCATGAAGCCGTGCATCTGGCGCGGCGTCACGTAGACGTCCTCGACCACATGCGCCGCCATCCGGAAACCGGCCTCGACGTCGCCGCGCGTCAGGCCCAAGTCCGTGCGCAGATTGCCGCCGGCGTGCACCGTCGGCGCGTCGTCCTGCAGGGCGGCCTTCGGATCGTCGACCAGCGGAAGCGGCTCGTAGGCCACTTCGATCAGGTCGAGCGCGCGGGCGGCGGTCTCGGCGTCGATGGCGGCGACCGCTGCCACCGCGTCGCCGACGTGACGCACCGTGTCGAAGCACAGCGCCGGCTGGTCCTGCATCACGATGCCGAAGGCATTCTGCCCGGCGACGTCGCGGTGGGTGACGACGGCGGCGACGCCCGGCAAAGCCTCGGCCGCCGCCGTATCGATCGACAGGATGCGGGCGTGCGGAAGGCCGGCGCGCTTGATCCGGGCCACCAGCATGCCCGGTTCGCGGCGGTCGGTCAGGTAGTGCAGGCGGCCGGCGATCTTGTCCGGACCGTCGGGTCGGACCTGCCACCGGTCACCTGCCTGCGCGCGCGAAAGCTGCAGCTCGCCTGAAGGCGCCACCCTTTTTGTAAGTGAATACTGACGTTTTTCTGCAGGCGTCGCTGACGCGTCAGGACCATGCAGCCCATGGACCAGAGCCTTCGCGGCCACCATCCTGCGATAGCGGGCCGACCGGAAGGCATCTCCGGGCGCATCGATGGATTCGACCAGCACGTCATGGAGTTCCGTCCAGTCGATATCGTCGAGCCGGGCGTTCTGGAGAATCGATTCCGACTGCGACAGGCGCGATGGCGCGACGATGCCGCTGCCGACGGCGAGCCTCGCCGCGACCACACGACCGTCCGGCACGTCGAGCAGGCCTGCCGCAGAAATGATTCCGGGGCTGAATGCCGCGCGCAGGCCGATCTTGCGCCAGATCCAGCGGTTCCCCCGAGGCTGCGCCGGAACCGACAGCGCCTGCAGCAGGACGGGTCCAGTGAAGGGCCGACGCAGGAAGGAGGCCAGCGGCAGCATGGACGATCCCGCCTCGGTGGCGACGCAGGCGTGGGCATCGAGCGCGAGCAAGGCCGGTATGAGGCACCCGGTGCCGCTGGCGACATTGCCGCCGATGGTGGCGAGCGTGCGCACCGCCGGTCCGGCCGTCGTACGGATCGCTGCGGCCAGAAGAGGAAGACAGGCGCCGACCGTCGCATCCCGCAGGAGATGGGCGAGCGGCGTCAGGGCGCCGATCCGCAGGCGCGCACCGTCGGACGACACACCGCGCAGGTCTGCCAAGGCGCCGAGATCGATCATGCGGGAGGGCTTCGGCTCGCCCCGCGCCCATTCGAGCTGAAGCGACGTGCCGCCGGCGACGCAGCGCGCGCCCGGCTCCGCTGCCATGACGAGCGCCTCTTCGGTCGTTCGCGGACGACGCAGGCCGGGTGCAGGGAGGACGGCGAGCGTCACGCGGCACCCGCCGTCGTGCCGAAGCGGAGGCCTTTCTCCTTCAGCCAGCGGCGATAGGCGATCGAGGAGGAGTCGGCGCGTGTCGGGATTTCCGCCCGGGGCTCCAGCGGCAGGAGCAGCGGCCGCTGGTTTTCCACGATGATGCGGTCCTGCAGGAAGATCACCTGTTCGAAGCGCAGCAGGGCGGTCTGGGTGGAGACGGAATCGACGAGGTACATCACCGGCTGGGCACGGCAGAGATCTTCCTCCAGCGGCTGGATGAACAGCGCGATGGCATCGAGCCGATCGGGCGCGGTTGGGCAGACGCGGTAGAGCATCACCACGAAAGGACTCGGCACCCGATAGGTCAGGTGCACGTAGTCGCCCTTGTCCTCGGTGGCGGCGATGCGCGGCTGGAAGAAGGTGCAGTTGGTCGCCCAGACCTCGTCGACGTCGCGGCGGATCTCGCTCAGATAGTGCGGCACCTCGGTGTGCGGTTCGGAACCGAGAATGTCGGTGTGGACGAAGGGGAAATGCGCCATGTCGAGAAAGTTCTCGACCACGCGCAGGCCGGAGGCGCGCATCGTCACCCAGCCGCAGGGCACGAAGCGGCGGTCCGGCTCGGCCGCCTCGGCGATCTCGACGATGCCGCGGTTCGGACGGCCGAGCGTGGTGAAGACGCAGCCATAACGCTCCTCGACCGGCAACGCCGGGCCGCGGCCGCCGTCGTCGAGGATCTCGCGGATCACGGGCGCGCCGGCTGCGTCGCGAAACAGCTCGATGTCCTGCCCCAGCAGGCGCGTACGCACCGGTGTTGCGGTCAGGTCGGCAGCCGTCTCCACGGCGTACCAGTCGTCGAGGGCTGCCCTGTCGGTGGTCTTCATGGTGTGGCGCTCCGGTTCAGCTCTCCTTGGTCCACTGTCTGGTGCCCTCGGCGTGATCGGCAAGCCATGCGGCGCGACGGGCGAAGAGGCCCGGCGCGACGGCGTGGATCTCGGCCAGGATCTCGGTCATCGAGGCGGTCTTCAGTTCGCCGTCCTCGACCAGGATCCGTCCGTCGACCATGGTCATCGACACGTCGCCGCCGCGCACGGCGTGGACGAGATTGTGCTGCAGGTTGAAATACGGTCCCTCCGGGAAGAACGGCGTCATGCGCGGGGTGTCGGTCCGCACGGCGATGATGTCGGCGCGTTTGCCGACCTCGATCGAGCCGATCTCGTGATCGAGGCCGACGGCCTTCGCGCCGAGGATGGTTCCCATGCGCAGCACCTGCCAACTGTCCATCGCCGCGGCGTCGAGATGCTTCAGCTTGCCCAGCAGCGAAGCCACCTTCATCTCCTCGAACATGTCGAAATTGTTGTTCTCCTTCTCGCCGTCGGTGCCGATGCCGACCGGTACGCCCACGGCCAGCATCTCGGCGATGGGCGCGATGCCGCTGGCGAGCTTCATGTTGGAGACCGGATTGTGGGCGACCGAGACTGGCCGCCCTGCGATCAGATCCACTTCCGCCTGGTCGAGCCAGACGGCATGGGCGATCATGGCGCGCGGGGTCTCGAAGAAGCCGAGATCGTCGAGCACGAACATCGGCCGCTTGCCGTAGCGCTTCTGGAACTCGGCGAGCTCGATCTCGGCCTCGCTGCAATGGGTGTGGAAGCCGGTGCCGTGGCGCTTCGCCATCTCGACCGCCCGCCGCTGCGCGGCTTCGTCGGCGTAGAAGAGATGCTCCAGCCCGACCCAGACGTTGACGCGCCCGCCGGCCTTGCGGTGCCAGCCCTCGATCAGCGCCTCGTTCATGTCGAGCGTGTCGAAATAGTCATAGTCCGGGTGCTCGCCGACATAGGGAACGGCCACCAGCCGGTTGCCGATCGCCTCGGCGGCCCTCGCACTGCCGTTCATGAAGCGCCACATGTCCACCACCGTGGTCGTGCCGCCGAGCACGGACTCGGCATAGCAGAGCCAGGACGCGGCTTGCGCCTCGTGCGGCTGCAGCATGCGGTGCATCGGGTTGATGTGCAGCGTCAGCCAGTCCCACACCGGCAGGTGCTCGGCCGTGCCGCGCAGGAAGCCGGAATGGGCGTGGGCGTTGACGAGGCCGGGCATCAGCACCGTTTTCGGCAGCGGTTTCACCGCGACGTGCGGGTGCGCGGCAACGAGCGCGTCGCGCGTGCCGACCGCCGCGATGCGCCCGTCTTCGACCAGCACGGCGCCGCCGACGACGACGCGGTCCTGCGCATCCATGGTGAGCAGCGCGTCCGCTGCCAGGATGAGTGCCTGCATCATGGGCGTCGGTCCTCTGGTCTGCCGGCGCATCGCCAGCCGGTTTCGAAAAAAGCAAGCCTCATGCCAGCCCCAGCACGAAGCTCGCCGCGCGCTCGCCGATCATGGTCGTCGGCGCGTGGGTGTTGCAGGTGGGGATGACCGGGATGACCGAGGCGTCGGCGACCGTCAGGCCGTCGAGCCCGCGCAGCGACAGCCGGCTGTCCACAACGGCGAGATCGTCCTCGCCCATCCGGCAGGTGCCGCAAGTGTGGAAGAAGGTCGAGCAGGCCTCCTTCAGAAAGGTCTCCGCCTCTGCGCGGGAGAGCCGCCGGTCGGGCGCGGCGAAACCGTCGAAGAGATGCGCGTTCACGGGCGCGGCGGCCATGTCCATCACTTGCTCGAGGGCGGCGAGCATCGCTTCGCGATCCTCGGGCTCGGCCAGGTAATTCGGCTGGATCTCCAGCGCGCCGCCGGGCCGGCCCTCGAGCAGGCGCAGATGGCCGACGCTCTTCGAGCGCATCAGCCCGAAACCGAAGGAGAAGACGTCGCCGGACAGGTCGTAGCGGGCGCGCAGCGGCGGCTCGGCGCTGTTGCCCTGCACCGGAAAGGCGTGCAGATCGGGCTGCGGCAGGCCGGGCCGCGATTTCCAGTTCACCATCGAGCCGCCGCCATTGCCGGTGACCGGCCCGAGCGGTCGTTTCGAGCGGACGACGCAGGCCTGCGCCAGCGGATGGTCCTGCAGGTTGCGCCCGACGCCGGGCAGGGCATGGACAAGGGGAAGGCCGAGGCGGGCGAGTTCGGCCGGATCGCCGATGCCCGACAGCATCAGGAGCCGCGGCGTGTCGATCGCGCCCGCGGCCAGCACCACGCGATCGTGCGCACGGGTCTCGACCACCTTGCCATCGACCAGGTGTCGGACGCCCACGCAACGACCGTTCTCGATCAGCAGCGAGATGGCAAGCGATTCCGTCACCACCGTCAGGTTCGGGCGGTCGAGAATCGGCCAGAGATAGCCGGTCGCAGAACTCCAGCGCCGTCCGCCAGCGATGTTGAAGTTGGAGCGCGCGGCGCCTTCGTTGTCGGGGCCGTTCGGGTCGTCGATCACCGGGATGCCGATCGCCGCTGCGCCGTCGATCAGCGCCTGAGCGACGGGATGAATCTCCGTCTCGCGTTCGATACGAAGCGGACCGCCGGCGCCGCGAAATTCGGTCTCGCCGTCCTCCCAGTCCTCGCACTTTCGAAAGTACGGGAGGCAGTCGGCAAAGCTCCAGCCCGCCGCTCCGGCCGCCTCCCAGATGTCGTAGTCCATCGGGTGGCCGCGATACCACATCATCGCGTTGATCGCCGTCGAGCCGCCGAGCACCCGCCCGCGCGGAATTCCGATGACGCGGCCATCGACGTGCGGCGCAGGGGCGTAGTCGTAGCCCCAGTCCCAGCGGCTGCGCATCAGCGGCACCCACTGCGCGGGATCCTCGATCTCTTCGACGCCGATGCCCGCCGGTCCCGCCTCGACCAGCAGTACCGCGACGCCGGCATCGACCAGCCGCCGCGTCACCGCCGCGCCGCCGGAACCGGAGCCGACGACGATCACGTCGTAGCCCCCGGCAAGCGGTTTCATCGGGAGGAGGGGCAAAGCGGTCATGTCATCGCCTGCCCGGTCAGTTGTGCTCGCTCGGACCCATGATCACAATGCCTTCCGTCGCTTCGACATGGCGCACGAAGATGTACTTGTCCTCTCGGCCGTCGGAATGCTTGCGCTTGATGCCGGGCTGCAAGATGCCGTCGACCTTGGCGACGACGACATAGGGCACGTCGGCCTTCAGTCCGGCCTCGCAATGGGCATCGAAATCCTCGACGGTGCGCACCGTGTAGGCGTGCTCGACGCCCGCGCCGCGGGCGATGGCGGCGAGGTCGACGCGGCCGAAGGCGGTGTGGGTGGGCGGGCCGCCGATCGACTGGTAGCGCTCGTTGTCCCAGACCACGACGAAGAGGTTCTTCGGCTGCTCGTTGCCGAGCGTGGCGAGGATGCCGAGGTTGAACAGCAGCCCGCCATCGGTGTCGAGCGAGACGATGCGCCGGTGCGGCAGGCCGGCCGCCAGCCCGAAGGCCTGCGGCGTGACGCAGCCGAGCTGCTGCTGGAAGAGGCTCGCCTCGCGCATGTGCGGCGCGGCGTTGTACCATTCGTCCACCGAGCCGCCGAGCGACAGGATGACCAGCTCGTCCTTGAGGCGCTTGCCTAGCGCCGTCATGCAGTCGTAGCGCTTCATCGCACCACCTCTCCGCCGAGCGCGATCGCCGAATGATAGTAGGAAGCGTAGGACCAGGCGTAGGCATCGACGATCGCGCGCTCGATCGCCTCCTCCTCGCGCACCACCCGGTAGGGAATGCGCAGCGCGTCGAGCACAGGCTCCATGGTGATGCCGTGCGGGATAGCCCACCAGTTGTTCTCGCCGAGCTCGCCGCGATAGCTCATCAGCATCACCACGGGGATGCCGGCGCCGAGCCCCATGCGGGCGAGCGGCTCCACCGAGGCGCGGAGGCCGGAGTTCTCCATCACCAGCGCCGCCCGTTTGCCCGACAGGAAGACGCCGCCGCAGATCGCCGCGCCCTCGCCCTCGTTGGTGACGCGGATGGTGCGGATGTCCGGATCGGCGTCGAGCGCCGGATAGAGTTCCTTGAACAGGGAATCCGGCAGGTAGCAGACGATCGACACGCCCGCCTTCTTCAGTCCCCTGATCACCGCGTCGACGGCGCTCTGCTTCATGTCCGGTTCTCCATGCGCGATGACGCTCGCAAATAGGACTTGTTCTGAATAGACTGATTTTCTGCGTTCAATTGATGCGTATAACGCAACAACTATTCCTCCAGTCGCTCGACTGCCCGCGCGAGCACCGCAGCGAAGGCCGAGGCCGCCTCCGACATCTCGCGCTCGCCGCGGGTGAGCAGCATCAGTCGCCGCGGAGGCACCTTGGGATCGCGCAGCGGCACGAAGATCAGACTTCCTTCGGCCAGTTCCCGCTCGACGCCGAGACGCGTCTGCAGCGCCGTGCCGAGGTTGCGGCGGGCAAGGTCGCCCATTAGCGCGATCGAGTTGGTGCGGGTGCGGCGGGTGAGATCGATGATGGAGCGGTTGATCGCCTCGTTGACCGAGAGTCCGAGCGCAAGGCTCGCGTCCGACAGGATCACCTGCTCGCCCGAGAGATCGAACAGCTTCAGCTCCTTGCGATCCGCGAAACGGCTGGACGGATGTGCGACGACACCGACCGGCAGCAATGCCGTCGCAAGTCGGCGCACGGTGCGGGGGACGCGGATGTCGAAGGCGATGGCGGCATCGCATTCCCCGTCGGCCACCGCGTCGCAGGCCTGTTGCGAACTCGCAACCCGTACGTCGACGGTGATCAGCGGATGCTTCGACCAGAACGCCTCCAGCGCATCCGGCATCAGCCCGCGCGCGGCGCTTTCCACCACCGCCACCGTCAGCGCGCCGCGATTGAGGCCGCGCAGGTCGTTGATCTCCGACCAGGCGCGCGACAGTTCCGACGTGCTCAGCCGCGCATGGTAGAGCAGCAGTTCGCCGGCGCTGGTGAGCTTCAGGCGCTGGCGCACCCGCTCGAACAGCGGCGTGCCGATCTCGTCCTCTAGCCCCTTGATCACCCGGCTGATCGAGGACGGCGCGACGTTGAGCACCTGGGCCGTCTGGCGCACCGAACCGAGCCGCGCCACCAGCTGGAAGTAGTGGAGGCGCGGCGAAACCAGCCCGGAGCGGAAGAGGTCCATCAGGCCGGTTCCACCAGCGGCACGATCTCCATCTGCGGTACCAGCACGAGGCCCTTGTCGGTGATGCGGATCTCGGGGATGACCGACAGCGGGATCAGGTTGAAGCCCATGTAGGGGATGGTGCAGCCGGCGGCATCCCACTGCGTCTTCATCAGCTTCACCTCCTCGGCCACCTCCGTCACGCGCTTGTCGGAGAGCAGACCCGCGATCGGCAGCTCGACCATGGCGGTCACCTCGCCGTCGACCACCACGCAGACGCCGCCCTGCGTCTTCTCCAGCGCGCGCAGCGCCACCTGCATGTCTGCCTCGCTGACGCCGGCCAGGATGATGTTGTGGCTGTCGTGGCCGACCGAGGAGGCGACGGCGCCGCGGGTCAGGCCGAAATTCGACAGCAGCCCGTGCGCGACGTTGCCGTCCGATTTGCCGTGCCGCTCCACCACGGTGACGAAGCACAGGCCGTGCCGCTCGAAATGCGCCTGCCAGTCGTTCGCCGGCTCCAGCGCGATCTTCTGGTGGCCGAGCGTGATGCCGGGCAGTTCGGTGCGGATGGCATTGACCGTGACCGGACCCGTCGGCAGGTCGGGCACGAGCCTGATCTCCTTCGGCAGCCTGACGGTGTGGTAGGCGGCTTCGGGGTAGCGGTAGCGCGCCGAAAGCGCGGCATCGAGCACCGGCGTGATCGCGCGATTCTCCACCACCAGCTCGCCGCCATACCAGGTGCTGACCGGCTTCATGCCGTCGTCGAGCAGGACGAGGTCGGCGCGCCGGCCGCCGCCCATGCCGCCCACCTCGACCTCGACGCCGAAGCGGGTCGCGCCGTGCAGCGAGCCCATGCTCCAGGCCTGCTCTGGGCTCATCCCGGCCTTGATCGCCTCGCGAACCACCCAGTCCTGGCCGAACAGCAGCAGGTCGTCGGCGTCGCGGTCGTCGGTGCAGACCGCGATGCGCTTGTGCGAGGCGCCGAGCTCGGTCACCGTGCGGATCGCCTGCGGCAGCGAGTGCCAGGGCGTGGTCGGCGGCCCGCCGCGCAGGAACAGCCAGATGCCCGCCTCCAGCATGTCGTCGGCGATCTCGCGGTCGATCGCCTCGTGCGTGTCGGTGACGCCGGACGCGGCATAGGCGGAGACGAATTCGCGGCCATAGACGTGGCCGGACACCGGACGCCCGCGCTGCAGCGCCGCGGCGAGGATGGCGTGGCTGCGCTCGTCGCCCATCGCCACCTGCACGAAATCCATCTTCTCGCCGAGCGCCAGCGCCTCCGGCCATTTGTCGAACAGCGCGCCGATCTTGTCGGCGGTCAGGTCGCCGCCCGCCGTCTCGAGCGCGGCCGAGGTGGCCGGCACGGTGGACGGCACGGTGAGGAAGATCGACAGCGGCGCCTGGCGCGCGTCCTCCAGCATCGCCTCGACGCCGGCCACGTCCATGACGTTGCCGATCTCGTGGCTGTCGCAGAAGATCGTGGTCGTGCCGTTGAGCAGCGCTGCCTCGGCATAGGCGCAGGCCGTCACCATCGAGGATTCGATGTGGATGTGCGGGTCGACCAGTCCGGGCGCGACGATGCCGCCCTTCGCGTCGTAGCGCTTCGCGCCGCCCTTGTGGCTGCCGGCCGGCTTGACGGCGGCGATGCGGCCGCCGGCGATCCAGACCTCGCGCTCGGGCAGGATGCGCTCCGAATAGGTCGACAGCACGCGCGCCCCGGCGATGACGAGGTCGGGATCCGCCCGTCCAGAGGCGACGGCGGCGAGGTGGCGCGTCATCATGTGCAGCGGCGCGACGGAGAAGCGGGTGAGCGGAGCCATGGTGATCCTCGTGTCTGTCGTTGCGACCGGCCGCGCCGGCTGGCTTTCAGTGGTAGTCCGGAATGCCCGGCATGGTCAGGAAGCCGGGGATCGCCCGGAAGCGGCGCGCCCATTTGCGCAGCGCCGGATAGGCGTCATGGTCGATGCCGAAATCGCGGCTGAGCGCGAAAGCGGGAAAAAGGGCGACGTCGGCGACGGTCGGCGCAGGACCTGCGAACCAGTCCTGCCCGGCGAAGCCGTTCACGGTCATCGCGTCCTCCATCGCGCCGATCGCCCGGCGCGCCCCTGCCCGCAGCGCCGCCTCGTCGCCCGGCGTTCCGAACAGCGCATGGGCACGGGCCCGCGATGCAACGGACAGATCGCCGGCCGCGAAGACCAGCCACTGCATCACGTGCGCGAAGCCTGCGCCGTCGACCGGCAACCATCGGCCTGAACCATCATGCGTCCGCGCGAGATGGGCGAGGATCGCCTCGGCGCCGAACAGCGTCAGGTCGCCGTCCCTCAGGATCGGCAGCGTGCCCATCGGGTTCATGGCGAGGAAGGGCGGCGTCTCCTGCTCCTTGCCGGGGAAGGCGTTGACGGCCACCGTTTCGTGCCCGACCTGAAGCATGGAGAGCGCGAGACGCACCTTGTAGCTGTTCTCGTCGAGATCGTAATTGAAGAGCACCAGCGCCATCACACCGCCTCCGCCATCGCCGCCGCGGAACGCGCGCCAGCGTCTGTTACCGCGCCCAGCCGGTGCCGAAGCGCGCGGAACCACGCAAACCAGTGCGCCTGCCCCGCGCCTGCGTAGACCGCTTCGCTGCCCTCGATCGCGACATGCAGCGCCGAGCGCGCCTCCCCCAGCCGCTGCACTCCGAGCAACAGCGTGTCGCCGCCGACCGTCAGGCGCCAGAGGGTTTCGGCAACCGGTGCCAGATCGAAACCGGCCGCGTCTGCCACGAAGGGCTGAGCAGGTGCCGCGCGCACGGCGTCGATGAGGGTCTCGGTTCGGCACGCCGCCTGCAGGCTCGCAACGGGCACCGTATCGCCTGAACCGGACGGCGGCGCGGCGCGGTCGGCCTCGGCGTCCTTGGTCGTCCAGATCATGCCGCAGGCCTCCGCCGTGGCGAAGACCGGAACGGTGATCGTCGCCGGCACCTCCAGGTCCGGATGGGCGGGAATGTAGCGGCAGCGCCCGGCGGTGTCGTACTGCCAGCCGTGGTAGAGACAGGCGATGTGGTCTCCGCGCACGAAGCCGAAGGAGAGCTTCATGCCGCGATGCGGGCAGCGATCCTCCCAGACATGGGCGGCGCCGGAATTGTCGCGCCAGACCACGTATTCGCGGCCGTCGAGATGCGTTCCGGCCGAGGTTCCGGGGTCGATGGAGCCCGAAAGGGCGACGGGGTGCCATCCAGGTGCCAAACTCATCGGTCGCTCGTCTCCATCTCCGACACGGCCGTCGCCGTGCTCCTGCAGTCCAGAACCAGGCAGTCGAGGGGGCCGAGGCTGCAGGCCATCTCGAAAGCGTCGATCAGGTCGCGCTGTCCCGTGACGTCGAGGGCAATGACGCGGTCGTCAGCCCGCAGCACCCGGGCATCGAGGTCGAGGCGCGCCGCGCGTCGTGCCGCGAAGTCCACGAAACTCGAAACGACGAAGCGGCCCTCGAAGCGGAGCCGGACAGTTCGGGTCAAAACCATGTGGGCGCCGAATTCCTGATCACCGCGAGCCTGCTTTTCAGCCTTTCTGCCTATTTTTAAGGCGCCGTATCGATCTGTCTAATTAGACATCATTTTGGGGCTTGTGCAAGCCCCGGAGGCCTGCATATTGTTGCGCTCAGATCATCAAATCGGTGCATGAGTGGGCGAAATGTCGAACAAGTCGAAGACCGACCTGCGGCCTGTCCGGCCTTTCGGACCGTGCTGCGCCACCGTCCGGCGCGGATAGAACGATGGCGATGGAGGATTTCGTCCGCGCATTGCCGAAGGTGGAGCTGCACCTGCACCTCGAAGGCGCCGTGTCGACGGCAACGTTCGCTGATCTCGCCGCGAAGAACGGCGTGGCGCTGCCCGCGGGCAAGCGGACGAGCGATCTCTACAGCTACGGCAACCTCCCGGACTTCCTGGCGATCTACGACCTCGTCTGCGCTTCGATCCGCGACAGCGGCGATTTCTCGCGCGTGACCTTCGAGGCGCTGGAGCGCTGCGCGCTGGCCGGTGCCCGCTACGTCGAGCTGTTCTTCAGCCCGCACGCGCATCTCGCGTACGGCGTTGCCTACGCCACCATGCTCGAAGGCATCCTCGACGGCTTTCGCCGTGCAAGGCAGGATTACGGCCTCGTCGCCAGGCTGATCCCGGCGCACAGCCGCGAACTCGGGCCGGAGCGCGGCGACCGCTTCCTCGACATGGTGCTCGCCGAACGGCCGGCCGAGGTGATCGGCATCGGCCTCGACTACAACGAGGCGCCGTTCCCGCCCGGACCCTTCGCCGGGACGTGGGAACGCGCCCGCGCGGCAGGCCTCAACGTCACCGCCCATGCCGGTGAATCCGGACCCGCAGCCTTCGTTCGCGACAGCATCGACCTGCTGGGCGTCTCGCGCATCGACCATGGCTACCACGTGGTCGACGACGCTGACCTGGTCGCGCGCTGCCGCGAGAGCCGCATCCCCTTCACCTGCTGCCCGAGCACGACGCTCGCCACGACCGTCTGGCGCGATCTCGCTTCGCCCGACCACGCGATCCGCCGGATGATCGAGGCGGGGCTCAACATCACCATCCATTCCGACGATCCGCCGATGTTCGGCACGACGCTCGACCGCGAATATGCGCTGATCGCCCGGAACTTCGCCCTTCCGCCGGAAGCGCTCGGCCGGATCGCGCTCGCCGGCCTCGAGGCCACCTGGCTCGACCCGGACACGAAACGGAACTGGATGGCCGACTGGTCGGCCGAAATCGACCGGCTCGTCGCCGACCACGCCTCTCCCGCCTGAACTGCCGCAACCCGCAAAGGACGCATCATGATCAAGATAAGAGACCTGACCCGCCGGGGCTTCCTCAACATCGGCGCCGCCGCCGGCGCCTCGCTGCTGCTGCCGAAGAGCGGCCTGATTTCGCCCGCCCGCGCCGCGGCACCGCTGCCGGCGGTCGCCGAGGAGGATGCCGTGATCGCCTGGGGCTATGTCGGCCCGACCGCAGACGAAGGCTGGACCTATGCGCACGATCTCGGCCGCCAGGCCGTCGCCGCAGCCTTCCCGAAGGCCAAGACGCTCTACGTCGAGAACGTGCCCTATTCGGCCGACGCCAGCCGCATCTTCCGCCAGTTCGCCTCGGAAGGCGCCAACATGATCATCGCCAACTCCAACTACGGCGACTTCATCTACGACGTCGCCAAGCGCACGCCGGAGGTGGCCTTCTACGAATGCGACGGCCGCAACCCGCTCGACAATCTCGGCACCTACTACGTCGCCCACTGGTACCCGTCCTACATCGCCGGCGTCGCCGCCGGCCTGATGTCGAAGTCGGGCAAGCTCGGCTACGTCGCTTCCTTCCCGGTGCCGTCGGTCTATTCCGGCACCAACGCCTTCCTGATGGGCGCCCGGACGGTGAAGCCGGATGCGACGCTGCAGGCGATCGTCATCAATTCGTGGTTCGATCCGCAGGCGGCCGCCCAGGCCGGCACGGCGCTCATCGACAACGGCGCCGACGTTCTCTTCGGCATCATGGACGAGGCTGCCTATCTGCAGGTCGCCGAGCAGCGCGGCGCCAAGGCCGTGATGTGGAACACCGACATCCGCCGCTACGGGCCGCAGGCCTACATCTCCTCGATCGTGGTCGACTTCAGCGCCTGGTATGTCGAGCAGGTGCGCCGCCGCATCGCCGGCGAATGGACTCCGACCGAGGACATCCTGCCGATCGGCAAGGGCGTCGACCGCGACGCCTGGGGCGAGACCGTGCCGGCCGAAGCCGCCGCGCAGGCCGACGCCATCCGCGACAAGATCATGGGCGGCTGGAGCCCGTTCGAGGGCGAGATCAAGGATGCCAAGGGCAACGTCAAGGTCGCGGCCGGCCAGCGCATGACCGAGGTCGAGCTCTACAACTGGGACTGGTCGATCGAAGGCGTCACCGGCCTCTGATCGAAGACGACGATGAACGCCCCAGAGCCGCCCGTGCCGTCGACCAGCCGTTTCGTGCCCTTGCCCGGAACGGCACCCATCGTGCAGCTCAGGGGAATCGCCAAATACTTTCCCGGCGTCACCGCCAACGAGGACGTGGACCTCGACGTGATGCCGGGCGAGATTCACGCCCTTCTGGGCGAGAACGGCGCCGGCAAGTCGACGCTGATGAACATCCTGACCGGCATCTACCAGCCGGACGCTGGCGAGATCGTCATCGACGGCTACCCGAAGAGCTTCGCTTCGCCGGTCGAGGCGATCGCCGCCGGCATCGGGATGGTCCACCAGCACTTCAAGCTGGTGAAGGCGTTCACCGTGGCGGAGAACATCCATCTCGGCTGGAGCGAGACGCCGAAGGCCGTCAGCGCGGCGGTGCTCGAAAAGCGCACGGCGGAGCTGTCGCGCGCGCTCAACCTCGCCGTCGATCCGGCCGCCCGGGTCGCCGAACTGTCGACCGGCGAACAGCAGCGTGTCGAGATCCTGCGCGTCCTGACCCGCAAGGCCCGAGTGCTGATCCTCGACGAGCCGACGGCGGTGCTGACGCCGGCCGAGGCGCACGAGCTGTTCCGCGCGCTGAAGGATTTCGTCGCGCGCGGCAACGCCGTCATCTTCATCAGCCACAAGCTGGACGAGGTGCTGGAGATCTCCGACCGCGTCACGGTGCTGCGCGCCGGACGAAAGGTGGCGACCGAGCAGACCGCCGACTGCACCGAGACCTCGCTCGCGCGACTTATGGTCGGACGCGAGATCGTGCTGTCCGACATGCGCGCGCGCGGATCCGGGGCCGCGCCCATCGGCGCCACAGTCTTGGCGCTCGAGGACGTTCGCTTCGAGGACGGCCAGGGCCATGCGGTGCTCGACGGCCTGTCGCTCTCGCTGCGCGCCGGCGAGATTCTCGGCATCGCGGGCGTCGCCGGCAACGGCCAGAAGGAGCTGACGCAGATCATCACCGGCATGCGCCGCGCGACTTCCGGCCGCATCCTGGTCGATGGGCGGGACTTCACCGCGAAGAGCGCCGCCGACTTTGCCGATTTCGGCGTCGGCCATATCCCGGAAGACCGGCTGCACAGCGGGCTGGCGCCCGCGCTGTCGATCACCGACAATTCCGTCCTCCGCGAATACGACCGGCCGCCGCTGTCGAACGGCTTCCGCTACAGCGGGCGCGCCGCCACTGCGCTCGCGCGGCAGATCGCCGAAGCCGCCTCCGTCGCCGTCCCGGACTTCGGCATGCCGGTGCGCAACCTGTCGGGCGGCAACCAGCAGCGCCTCGTCGCGCGACGCGAGATGCGCATCGCCTCGCGGGTGCTCGTCGCCGGCTATCCGAGCCGCGGCCTCGACGTCGGCGCGATCAACCTGATGATGCAGTACCTCGTAGAGCTGCGCGACAAGGGCGTCGCCGTGCTCTTCATCTCCGAGGAACTCGAGGAACTCCTCAACCTGTCCGACCGGATCGCCGTCGTGTTCCACGGCCAGGTCATGGGCATCGTCGACAGCGCGCAGGCCGACATCGACACGATCGGACTGATGATGGGCGGCAAGCGGCTCGCCGCCGACGTCCGCAAGGGACACTGAGGCATGGCCTACCGCATCCAGCGCATTCCCTCCGCGCCGCCCTCGGTGGCCTTCGCCGCCCGCGGCGCGGCCATCGTGCTCGCATTGGTGACGGCCGGCATCGTGCTCGCCGCGCTCGGCTTCAACCCGCTGGCGCTCGGCTGGCAGGTGCTGCGCACCACCTTCGGCTCCAGCTACGGGCTGGAAGACGTCGGGCTGCTGGTGATCCCGCTGATCTTCACCGGCCTGTCGGTCGCGGTCGGGCAGAAGATCGGGGCGCAGAACATCGGCGCCGAGGGCCAGTTCTATGCCGGCGCCTTCGCGGCGACGGGCGTCGCGCTCTTCGTCCCCGGACCGACCGCGCTGATCCTGCCCTTGATGTTCGTCGCCGGCGCGGTGGGCGGCCTCGTCTGGATCCTGGTGCCGACCCTGGCCCGCGCCTATGCCGACGTCAACGAGCTGATCACGACGCTGCTCCTCAACTTCGTGGCGACGCTGATGGTCTACTGGGTGGCGACCGGCCCCTGGCTCGATCCGAGCGGCCGTGCGCTCGCCACCACGGCGCGGCTGCCGCACGAGGTGCCGGAGTTCTGGGGCATCGTGCACTGGGGCCTGCCGGTGGCGGTGGTGGTGGTGCTCCTCGTCGCCGCCCTCTTCGCCTTCACCCGCTGGGGCTACGAGGTGCGCGTCGCCGGCTCCAACCCGCAGGCCGCGCGCTATGCCGGCATGCCGTTCCGCCGCCATTTGATCGTCGTGATGCTCCTGTCCGGCGCCATCGCCGGGCTTGCCGGCATGTTCGAGGTGGCCGGCACGGTGCACCGGCTGCAGGGCGGCATCTCCAACAATTTCGGCTATCTCGGCATCATGGTCGCGGTGCTCGCGCGCTCCTCGCCGATCGGCGTCCTGCCTGCGGCGGCGCTGATGGCGGTGATCCTCAATTCCGGCATCGTGCTGCAGACGCAGGGCATCACGGTCTCGACCGTGCTCGCCATCACCGGCCTGATCCTGTTCTACACCGCCATCGGCGACGAGCTCGCCCGCTACCGCATCGTGAGGGGCTGATCCTGATGGACATCATTGCGGGCATCATCCAGACCTCGATCCTGGCCGGCGGCGTTCTCGCGCTGGCGGCACTCGGCGAAGTGCTCGCCGAACGCGTCGGCGTGGTCAATCTCGGGGTCGAGGGGCTGATGGCGCTCGGCGCCGTCACCGGTATCGCCACCGTGGTCGCGACGCCCAACCCGATGCTCGGCTTCGCGCTGGCGATGGTCGTCGGCTTCTTCTTCGGCATGGTCTTCGCCGCCACGACCGTCTACCTGCGCGCCAACCAGGTGCTGTGCGGCCTGGCGCTCACGCTGATGGGAACGGGCATGGCGGCGACCATCGGGCGCGCCTATTCCGGCACGCCGGCGCCTGCCACCTTCCCGCCGATCGCGATCCCCTATCTCAGCGACATCCCGCTGCTCGGGCGCGCACTGTTCACCCAGAACATCCTCGTCTACCTGATCTACATCATCCTGCCGGTGGCGCTGCACTGGCTGATGTTCCGCACGAAGCACGGGCTCGACATGCGCGCCGTCGGCGAGAACCCGGCGGCAGCGGACGCGGCCGGCATCCCGGTCAACGCGATGCGCTTCTGGTACGTCTCGGCGGGCGCGGCGCTGGCGGCCGGCGCGGGCGCCTACCTGACGCTCGCCTTCGTGCCGTCCTGGTCGGAAGGCGTGGTGGCCGGACGGGGCTGGATCGCGGTGTCGCTCGTCATCTTCGCCGGCTACCGGCCGATCAATGCGGTCGCCGCCGCCCTGCTCTTCGGCATCATCACCTCGCTCGGCTTCGTCGGCCAGGCGCGCAACTGGCCGATTCCCTCGCCGATCCTGTCGATGCTGCCCTATCTCGGTACCATCGCCATGATCATCGTGCCCGTCCTCGCCTGGCAGAGGATGCGCCGCCTGATGGCCGCGCCCGCGGCCCTCGGCGAGCCCTATTTCCGCGACGTGCGCTAGGAGATCCCCGATGGCCCGGCTCCTGGTGAAGAACGTCGACCTGCTCGCCACCTTCGACGACGCGCGCCGGGAGATCGCGGACGGCGCCATGCTCGTCGACGGCAACGTCATCGCCGCCGTCGGCACCACGGCCGAGCTTTCCGGGCTGAAGGCGGACGAGGTGCTCGACCTGTCCGGTCACGTGGTCATGCCCGGCATGGTCAACACCCATCACCACATGTACCAGAACCTCACCCGGGTGATGGTGCAGGACGACGAGCTGCTGGTCTGGTTGAAGACGCTCTACCCGATCTGGGCGCGGCTCGACGACGACGCCATCCGCATCTCGGCGAAGGTGGCGATGGCTGAGCTCATCCATTCCGGCTGCACGACCAGTTCCGACCACCTCTATATCCTGCCCAACGACTGCACGCTCGATTCCACCATCGAGGCGGCGCGGGAGATCGGCTTGCGCTTCCATGCGGCACGCGGTGCCATGTCGCGCGGCGAGAGCCAGGGCGGCCTGCCGCCGGACAGCTGTGTCGAGAACGAGGACGCGGTCCTGAAGGACGCCGAGCGGCTGATCGGCCGCTACCACGACGCTTCGCGGCACTCGATGAGCCGCATCGTGCTCGCCCCTTGCTCGCCCTTCTCGGTGACGCCGGACCTGATGCGCAATGCCGCCGCACTGGCGCGCAGCCATCCCGGCGTGCGGCTCCATTCGCATCTCGCAGAGGAGCTTTTCGAAGAGACCTATTGCCACGACATCTACGGCATGCGGCCGGTGGAGTTCGCCGAATCGGTCGGCTGGCTCGGCGACGACGTCTGGTTCGCGCATTCGATCTTCATGACCAGCGCCGAGATCGACCGCTTTGCCGCCACAGGCACGGGCGTGGCGCACTGCCCCTCGGCCAACATGCGCTGCGGCCAGGGCATCGCCAAGGTGCGCGAGATGCTCGACAAGGGCGTCAAGGTCGGCCTCGGCGTCGACGGCTCGGCCTCGAACGACACGTCGAACCTGTTCATGGAGGCGCGGCTGGCGCTGATGCTGCAGCGCGTGGCGCCGCACCAGTATCTCTCGGAGGCGCCGGGCGGGCGCGGCGGCTTCGGCGGCACGCCCTCGGCGCTGTCGGCGCGCGAGGCGCTGACGATGGCCACGCGCGGCGGCGCGGCCCTGCTCGGCCGCGACGACATCGGATATCTCGCGCCGGGCATGAGCGCCGACTTCATCGCCGTGAAGCGCAGCCAGCTCGGCCTGTCGGGCACTGAGCGCGACCCGCTGGCAGCACTCGTCCTGTGCGGACCGTTCAAGGTCGACCATTCCTTCATCGACGGGCGGCAGGTCGTCGCCAGGGGCGAGTTCGTCAGCTTCGACGTCGAGGCCGCCCTTGCCGAACACGCCGCCACGATGGATCGTGTCTACGATGCCTGAGCAAGGGAGCGCCGCCATGACCCTGAAGCCCGCCGAGAAAGCCGCCCTCGACCAGTGGTACTGCATCGACGCCGTCGCCGACATTCCGCCGGGGCCGAGCACCAACCGCCTGCTCGGCTACGATCTCGCCGTGACGCGCAAGGGTGAGGACTTCGCCGTGACGCGCACCGACACCGCCGCGGCACTGCCCACGCGGTTGCGCTACGGCTATCTCTGGACGACGCTTGGAGAGCCCGCGCGCGACGTGCTGCCGATCCCCGAAGCCGACGAGGAGGATCGCCGGCTGGTGGTCTGCGGCGCGATCTCGGTGAAGTCGTCGGCGCCGCGCGTGGTCGAGAACTTCCTCGACATGGCGCACTTCCCCTTCGTGCACACCGACATCCTGGGCTCGGAACCGCACACCGAGGTGCTGCACTACACCACCGAAATCCGCCGCGACATCGACGAGGTCTGGGCCACCAACTGCCAGTTCTTCCAGCCGCAGGCAGCGCTTTCGGCCAAGGAAGGCATCATGACGCAGTACCAGTACCGCGTCGCCGATCCTTTCGCGGTGCTGCTCTACAAGACCTGTCCCAACTCGACCAACCGCTGGGACGTGATCTGCCTCTTCGTGCAGCCGGTCGACCCGGAATTCTGCCGCGCCCACCCGGTGATGTTCCTGATCGACGAGGTCTCGACGGTGACGGAGCTCGTCGCCTTCCAGCAGGTGATCTTCCTGCAGGACCGCATCATCCTGGAAAACCAGCGGCCGCTGCTGCTGCCGCTCGAGCCGCGCGCCGAGATCCCGACGCGCGCGGACGCCTCCTCGGTCGCCTACCGGCGCTGGCTCAAGGAGAAGGGCATCGTCTACGGCACGACGGCGCAGGCGGCATGAACGGGCCGGCTCGCGGCCCCGACATCGCCATCGTCGATGCCACCATCCTGCCGATGGGCGGGGCGGGCAAGATCGCGCGCGGCACGCTGACGATCCGCGGCAACGCCATCGAGGCGGTCGGCCCCGCCGGCACGATCGACGTCTCTGGGGCTGCAAAGACCATCGACGCCCGCGGTCGGGTGGTGATGCCGGGCTTCGTCAACTGCCACACCCACATCGCCTCCAACATGCTGCTGCGCGGCCTCCTGGAAGACGTGCAGCTGTTCGAATGGCTGTCGACCATGTGGCGGCTGAAGCGCAACTTCGATCCCGACACACTCTACTGGGCGAGCCTGGCGGGCCTCGCGGAAATGGCCAAGGCCGGCATCACCACCTTCAACGAGCATTTCGACGCCTATGCGGTCGAGCCGGAGATCGAGGCGCTGCAGCGCATCCCGCTGCGCGCCACGCTCGGCTACGGCTTCGCGGACCGGGGCATCTATGCCTCGATCACCGACTGGTCGTGGAAGACGCTGGAGAATTTCGGCGACCTCGCGTCGAAGCACCACCGCTCGGGCGGCGACCGCATCCATCTGGCGCTGTCGCCGCACGCGCCCTATTCCTGCGGCGCCGACATGTTCCGCCTGGTGCGCGCGGTGGCCGACGCGCACGAGGTGGCGATCCACACCCACCTCGCCGAGGGGCCGCAGGAGGTCGCCTATGTCGCCGATACCTACGGCACGACGCCTGTGCAATGGGTCCATTCGCTGGGCTTCCTCGGTCCCGACGTGACGGCCGCGCACTGCACGCAGCTCACCGACGACGACATCGCGATCATGGCCGAAACCGGCACCCGCATCGGCCATTGCCCGTGCTGCAACGCCAAGCTCAATTCCGGCACGATGCGCCTGCGCGACGTGCGGGCCGCGGGCATACCGGTCGGGCTCGCGACCGACGGGCCGGCGAGCCACAACACGCTCGACATGTTCCAGGAGATGAAGTTCGCCGGCATGATCCACAAGGACAGGACCGGCGACGTCGAGTTCCTGAAGACCGGCGAACTGCTCGAGATGGCGACGGCGGGCGCGGCCATCGCCATGAACCGTCCCGAGACCGGCGTGCTGGCGCCAGGCCGCAAGGCCGACGTCATCATCATCGACCTCGACCGCCTGCACTGCCTGCCGGTCTATGACGAGGCCGCGGCGCTGGTCTATTCGGCGCGCGCCGACGACGTGGCGACGACCATCGCCGACGGCAGGATCGTGATGGAGGAGCGCGTGCTCGCAGGCGTGGACGAAGCGGAGATCCGCGCGAAGTTCCGCGAGAAGGCGCTGGCGCTGCGCGACCGCAGCCTCCAGGCAGGCGCATGACCGACAGGCCCGACCTTCGCGGACGCACGCTGCTGGCCTCCGGCTTCCACGCGCCGGCGCGCGGCACGATCGAAGAGCTCGACGATGCGCTGATCGCCATCGGCGACGACGGTACGATCATCTCCGTCACGCGACCCGGCGACCCCGGCTACGACGATGCGAAGCGGGAGGCGTCCCGGGCAGGCAGGCTGGCGACGCTGCCGGCCGGCACGATCCTCCTGCCCGGCTTCGTCGATCTCCACATCCACGCGCCGCAATATGCCCAGCTTGGCCGCGGGCTCGACGTGCCGCTGGAGGTCTGGCTGCATCGCTACACCTTTCCGCTGGAGGCGAAGTACGCCGACACGGCCTTCGCGGCCCGTGTCTACCGCCGGCTGGTCGACGACCTTCTGGCCAACGGCACGACGACCGCGCTCTACTTCGCCACCGCCCATATCGAGGCGAGCAATCTGCTCGCCGAAATCTGCCTCGAGCGCGGCCAGCGCGCGCTGGTCGGCAAGGTGGCGATGGACGATCCGGCCGGCTGCCCCGCCTACTACCGCGACGCCTCGCCCGAAGCTGCCGTGGAGGGGACGCGCGCGGTGATCGAGCACATCCGCGCCATGCCCGGCAATGGCGGCGGGCGGGTGCTGCCGGTGGTGACGCCGCGCTTCATCCCCGCCTGCACCGATGCCGCCCTGCAGGGCCTCGGCGACCTCGCGCGTGCCTGTGGCTGCCGCGTGCAGACGCATGTCTCGGAGAGCGACTGGGCGCATGGCCACGTGCTCGCACGCCACGGCATGACGGATGCGGCGAGCCTCGACCGGTTCGGCCTGCTGACCGAGGGTGGCGTCGTGGCGCATGCCAATTTCCTCACCCCGGACGACATGGACCTTCTCGCCGCGCGCGGCACCGCGGTGGCGCACTGCCCGGTCTCCAACGCCTATTTCGCCGGCGCGGTATTCCCGCTTAAGGCGGCCCTGGAAAAAGGCGTCCGCGTCGGGCTCGGCACCGACATCTCCGGCGGGCCGATCGCCACGATCCTCGACGCCATGCGCGGCGCCGTGATGGTCTCGCGCATGCTGGAGAGCGGCGTCGATCCCGACCTTGCTCCGGGAAGCCGCAGCCGCCATGGCGGAACGCGGATCGACTTCCGCGACGCCTTCCATCTCGCCACCGCCGGCGGCGGCGCCGCACTCGGCCTGCCGGTCGGCCGTTTCGAGTCCGGCTGTCCCTTCGACGCCCTCGCGGTCGACTGCGAGGCGGCCGACGGCGGCATCCGCCTGTGGGGCGGGGAGGCCGGCGACGATCTTCTGCAGACCATCCTCTACACCGCCACGCGATCCAACCTTGCCCGCGTCTGGGTCGGTGGTGCGCCGGTGCGCTGAGGATCCTGTCATCGAGAGGTTCGCACGCAAAGGCGGGCAGGTCCCCTCGTGGCCGGCTCTGCCGTTGACGAAACCAGACACTGCGTTACATCGCAATCGATCCAATTGCCTTTGATGATAGGATTCGTCATGCCAGCCAAGGTCGTCTACAGCACCAGCGCAACTGCCACCGGCGGACGGGATGGACGTGCCACGACCGCCGATGGGGCGCTCGACGTCAGGCTGGTGGTGCCGAAGGAACTTGGCGGGCCGGGTGGAGAAGGCGCCAACCCCGAGCAGCTTTTCGCGGCCGGATATTCGGCGTGCTTTCTCGGTGCACTCAAGTTCTATGCAGGCCAGAAGAAGGTGAAGGTGCCCGAAGACGCGAAGGTGACGGTCACGGTCGGCATCGGCCCGCGGGAGGACGCCGGCTTCGGGCTCGATGTGAAGATCGCGGTCGAACTTCCTGGTATCGAGCGGTCGGTCGCCGAAGATCTGGTGGCCGGTGCGCATCACGTCTGCCCCTACTCACACGCGACGAAGGGGGCTCTTTCCATCACCCCTTCGGTGGTGTGAGTTCCGGCTCGGCGACTTCCGTATCTTTCGGTGAGGACCCGAATCGCTCAACGCCGTTCGAGTTCCGCGATGAGCGACTTCATCTCCGCGATCTCGTTGCGCTGCGCCTCGATGATACCGTCCGCGAGTTCACGAACCCGGGGATCGGAAATATGCGCGCGCGTGCTCGTTAGTATCGCGATCGAGTGATGCGGTATCATCGCCTTCATGTAGTCGACGTCGTCAACCGTCTCCTGGCTGCGGACCAGCCACAGCGACCCCGCAAAGACGATGAAGGCCGTCGCCATGATCGCCAGATTGACTGTCGTACGGGCGTACATCGACCACATCCATCCGAGCATGACGACCGCCATCGCAGCTCCCATCAGCAGAGCCATCCATGCCCGTGTCTCGCTCCAGAAGATGTGATCTAGAGCCCATGTATTCAGATACATGAGGCCGTACATGACGATTGTCGAACTTGCGATCATCGCACCGAAGCGCCCATAGCTCATGGCAGACCCTTTCTGACGCGTCATCCTTTTCAGTCTGGCGATCGACGCCCGTTGATTGCACAACCGACGGCCGGCCGGTCTGTTCCCGCGACGCTGGTCTACCAGGGAAGGCGTTCGCCGGTCCGGTCGAAGAACCCTCCGCTGTCGCTGGCGGTCAGGCGATCGAGGCAGGCCAGGATGGAGACTGCCGCCGATTCTGAGTCAGCCACGGCCAGTCCAGCCTTCGCGAAGGGAGACGACAGGCGCGTGTCGACGGTTCCGGGGTGGATCGCGACGCAGAGCGCTTCCGGCCTGTGACGGGCCAGTTCGATGGCGGCGGTGCGGACCAGCTGGTTCAGCGCGGCCTTCGATGCCCTGTAGGCGTACCAGCCGCCCAGCCGGTTGTCGCCGATGCTTCCGACCTTCGCCGAGAGAACCGCAAGCACGCTGCGGCCTCGGCGCGGCAGCCGCGGGAGGATATGCTTCATCACCAGGGCTGGCCCGATCGCGTTGACGGAGAAGGACCTCGCCAGCGCCGCCGGGTCAATGTCACGGATGGCTTTTTCCGGTCGGATCCCCTCCCCATGAAGCAGACCGGTTGCGACCAGGCACAGGCGGATATCCCCGCAAGCCGCCGCGCGGATCGCAGCCGCCTCGACCGATGCCTCGTTCTCGACGTCCAGCGCGGGCTCGCTGCTGCGGGACAGGGAGAGCACATGCCTATACCGGCCCGATGCTTCGGCCGCCCCGACCAGCGCAGAGCCGATCCCGCCGCGTGCACCCACGACCACAGCAATCCCCTTGTCCGTGGATGTCGCCATGGAGGGATCGTCGCCCGGGGTCGTCATGCCGTCGCTCGTCGAACGACGGTCGCGGTGTCATCGGCATCCGCTTCTTCGTCGCCTCTCCGCATCCTCCACCCCATCCTCGCCGGAGAACGGCCGGCTACGTCACAACCTAGGTCTGCCCGGCGCTCCGTCCAGAACCATCGTTTCGGCAGCGGTGATCCGCCGTCGACCTGCTCGCGTATCTGCCGAGGTTCCATTGGAGGCAGGACATGAAAGCTGTGATCGCTGCGGCCGGCCTGGCCGCGACCCTCGTGACCGCCAACGCTGCGGCATCCGAGCCGGTTTCCGGGTCGAAGCTGGTCGATCTGGTGAGCGGAAAGCGCGTCTATCTCGCGGTCCCGCTGGGCGGCGAGTTTCCGCTGCACTACAAGCCGGGCGGCCTCGTGACAGGGGACGGTACCCGGGTGGGACTGGGCCGCTTCTTCGCGCCGAAGGAGACCGGCCGCTGGTGGGTCGACGGAAAGCGCCTCTGCCAGAAGTGGCCGACCTGGTACAAGGGTCAGACGTCCTGTTTCACGATCGTTCCGACGGGGCCCGGTCGCATCAGCTGGACGCGCGACGACGGGACGACTGGCAAGGCGCGGATCGAAGGCTGAAGCCGCTCGCGATCCAGCGCTGCACCAAGCTCGCTGCGAGAGGGCGGGCCTGGTGATTGCGGATCCTGCCGGCAGGCGAGCGCTGTTGCGCGTCAGGACGTGGTTCCGATCACGACCGGATGGGGATCGGCGCCTCCGGCCCCTTTACAACACCGCAGGAAGCGCGCGACAGGATTGCGTCCATCTTCGGAGGCATCGGGCTCATGACGGCGGCAAGTCCTGCGGTGACGGCGAACATGGCCGCAGGCCTCGTGCCGAAGGGTCGTATCGGTTGCCTGGGCGGCGCGGTGCTCGACCGGAAGTATCACGCCCGGAACCCGCTGATTGCGGCCACCTCGAATCCGGCACGCGGTTCGCGCAGCTTCGGGGGCGTCGCACGCAACGTGGCGGAGAACCTGGCGCGGCTCGGCGTCGAGACCTGCTTCGTGTCGGTCGTCGGCGATGACGAGGGGGGACGCGCGCTGCTGAGCCAGTTGCGAGACCTCGGCGTCGACGTGAGCAGCGTCGGGCTCATCGACGGTCACCCGACCGCCGAATACGTCGCCATACTCGGACCGGACAACGATCTGGCGCTCGGGATAGCCGACATGGACGTCTTCGAGGCGTTCGGACCCGAGATGCTCGACCGTATCTGGGAAGCGCTGGCCGCCTGCGACTGGGTCTTCATCGACTGCAACCTGCCGGCCGAGACCATCGCGGCATTGATGGCGCGCAAGAGCGAGGCCCGCTTCCGGTTGGCCGTCGACACCGTTTCGTCGCCGAAGGCGCTTCGCCTGCCCGAAAACCTCGCAGCCATCGACCTGCTCTTCACCAATGTGGACGAGGCGAACACCTTGCTTGGCCTCGACCCGGCCGCTCGGCTGAGCGCCACCGAGGCCGCAGTGGCGTTGCGCGGACGCGGGGCGGCCGATGTGGTGGTGACCATGGGAGCGCGAGGGTCGGCGATCGTCACGGAAGCGGGCGCACGGTTTCAGGATGCCTTCCCCGCCCGACCGGTGGATATAACAGGCGCTGGCGACGCGATGATCGCCGGTACGCTGTTTGCACTTGTGGCCGGCGCGTCTCTCGACGATGCCGCCCGGACCGGGGCGCTGGTCGCGGCGATGACGGTCGAGAGTCCGTTCAGTGTCCGGCCGGACCTGTCACCTGACATGCTCGCGGATCTGCCGGTCCCCCCGTCCGCTCGATAGAACGGTCCATCGGCTCGCAGCGACGATCTACCCGCTCTCTGGTCGATCCTTCGTATCTGCAGCTTCGCCTTCCCTCCCGCACGTTGACAACGTCGTTCGCCAACAACAAGATGGTTAGCGGATGGTTAACGGGCAGTCTCGGAGGGGGATCCATGAAAGCACTCGCGTCATTATCGACATTGGCCGGCCTCGTCATGGCGACGCCGCTCCATGCTCAGCCGGTTGAATACGTACGGATCTGCGATGCATATGGGGCGGGCTATTTCTACATCCCCGGGACGGAGACCTGCGTACACGCGAGCACCGGCCAGACCCGTCGCGAGACGATGGATGGCACGGAGTTCGGCGAGACGGATCTCGCACGCCGTCTTTCTTCGCTCGAAGAGCGCATGGGGATCGAGACATTCTCCCAGATCGCGATTTCCAACGCACTCCAGAGCCCGAATCTGGTCGCCGGAGAGACGTTCGGGCTCAGGCTCAACTGGGGCACGGCGGAGGAAAGTCATGCCTTCGGCCTGTCGGGTGCGGTGTCCTTCGGAGACGGTCTCTTTGCCGACGGCCGGGGCCGCATGAGCGGCTATGGTGGCGTCGCCTTCAGCGGCGATTCCGTCGGCGGCAATGCGGGGCTGCAGCTCAGCTGGTAGCGCCCGGAAAGCCGCCCACGTCATCAGTGCAGAATCGACCCCGGCAGTTCCAGGATGGGGATCCTGTCCCGGCAGCCTCGGGGGACCGGTCGAAGTCCTTCTACCCGATCATCCAGAGGCTGATCTGCGGGAAGGCGATCAGCAGCAGCAAGGCAAGAAGCTGCAGCAGGACGAAGGGGATGATGCCGCGGTAGATCGTTCCGATCGAAATTCCCCCGGCTACGCCGCGCAGGTAGAACAGGGCATAGCCGAAGGGCGGGGTGAGAAACGACGTCTGCATGTTGACGGCGAGCGCGATGGCGAACCACGTCAGCGTCTCGTTCTGCGTCATCCCGAAATCCAGGCTGGCGACCACCGGAGCCACCAGCGGCACGACGACGAGCGCGATCTCTACCCAGTCGAGGAAGAAGCCCAGCAGGAAGACCAGCGCCATGATGGCGAAGAGCACGACATAGGGACCCGTTCCCAGCGCGTCGAAGGCATGGATGACCATCTGGTCGCCGCCGAGCCTGCGGAAGATGACGGAGAAAATCGTCGCTCCGATCATCACGAAGACGATCATCGCCGTGGTCTTGGTGGTGTCGCGCAGCGCGGTCCGCAGCGTGTCGAAGTTGAGGTTCCCGGACAGGAGCGCGAGCAGCATCGCGCCGGCTGCGCCGATGGCGGCGGCTTCTGTCGGCGTCGCGATCCCGGTGATGATGGTTCCGAGCACGGATGCGATCAGCAGGATCGGGGCAAGGAGATCGCGTGCAAGGCCGGTCATCGCCGCCATGCGGCTTTGCGCATGGACATGCTCGGCCGGAGGCATGCGGTGCGGCTGGAAGACCGCGACCGCGATCAGATAGAGGACGTAGAGCGCAGCCAGCAGAAGGCCCGGACCGATCGCGCCCACGAAGAGGTCGCCGACGGAGATGCGCAATTGGTCGCCGAGCACGATCAGCATGATCGACGGCGGGATGAGGATGCCGAGGGTTCCGGACGCGGCGATGAGGCCCGTCGAAATGCGCGGATCGTAACGGGCCTGGGTCATCGCGGGCAGCGCCATCATGCCCATCAGAACGACCGACGCTCCGATGATGCCGGTGGAGGCCGCCACGACGATGCCGATGATGGCCACCGCGAAGGCGTAGCCGCCGGGCAACCGTCCGAACAACGCCGCGAGCGATCGCAGGAGGCGTTCGGCAACGCCCGACCGTTCCAGCATCAGCCCCATGAAGACGAAGAGCGGGATCGCGATCAGCAGCCAGTTGGTGAGGATGCCGGAAAAGATCCGCGAGACGCCGGTGGACAGGAAGATCATCGGCACGCCTGCCGCGACCGCGAACACGATGCCGATGCCCGACAGCACGAAGCCCACCGGATAGCCCGAGAAGACGCCGAGTATCAGCGCGACCAGCATCGCCATCGGCCAGAAGTACTCGATCATCGGTCGTCGCCAGACAGTGCCCCGGGCGAGGGCTGCAGAAGGGAATGGAACGTGGCAGCCGCTCGGACGAGCGCGCCTATGCCGAGAAGCGCGAAGCCTGCCGGAATGATCGCCTTGATGAGCCAGCGATCCATCAGGCCGCCATAGCTCGAGCCCTCGCCGGAATTGAAGGCCGACAGCGTGAAGCTCCACCCATACCAGACGATGATGACGCAGAAGGGAAGGAGGAAGACGAGGTCGCCGAGGAGGGACAGGCCAAGACGGACACTGCGGGGGAGCCCTGCGGAGAAGACGTCGACGCTGACGTGCTGGTCGTCGCGGAAGGCATAGACCCCGCCGAAGATCGCAATGATCGCGAAGATGTACCATTGCAGGTCGGCCAGCGAGTTCACGGTGATCGCGTTGCCGAGGACGGGGATGGCGCTTTCCCATCGCAGGAAGGCGTTCCACCCCGTCTGGGCGGCCAGGACCGTCAGCAGCACGGAGGCGATCAGCGGCAGGATCAGCCAGCCGACGAGTTCGCCCGGCTTCACGAGGGCACGAAACACCGCATCTGTGAACCGTTTCAAGACCACCTCCCAGATCGCGCACGTCCAGGAGACGCGCGGCCATGCGCCGTCCGCGCGACGGGGCCCGGCGAGCCGGGCCCGCCCGTTCCTTAGCGCGGAAGAGCCTGAAGTTCAGCCCAGCGCGCGGTACGATCGATGTAAGCGGTCAGCGACTCGTAGGCCTCCTTGAAGATCGGATCCTTCGCGGCCTCCTCCCGCATCACCTCCGACGCCGCGGTCCGCATGGCGGCAAGCACTTCGTCGGGGAAGCGCTTGACGGTGGCGCCGGCGGCCTCGATCTCCTCGATGGCGGCGACCTGCGCGTTCAGCTGGTCGGCCATGTTTTCGGTGATGTTGGCCTTGCAGGCCTCGACCATGATCTTCTGCTGATCCTCGGAGAATCCCTTCCAGACATCCATGTTGATGATGATGGAGTCCCAGCTGGAGGGCTGGTGCCAGCCGGGGAAGTAGTAGTTCTTGACGATCTTCTGGAAACCGAAACCCTTGTCGAGTTGCGGTGCGGAGAACTCCGCTGCGTCGATGCGGCCGGTCTCCAGCGACACGTAGATCTCGCCCGCGGGAACGAGCTGGGTGTTGGCGCCGAGCTTCGCCAGCGCCTTGCCGCCGAGGCCGGCGATGCGCATGTTGAGACCCTTCAGATCGTCGGCGCTGTTGATGTCCTTGTTGAACCAGCCGCCGGCTTCCGGCACGACCAGGTGGCAGGGAATGATCTTCACGCCGTGCGGGTCGTAGGCCTTCTGGATGATTTCCAGCCCGCCGCCGTTGAACATCCAGCCGAGCGCGATTTCGGGCGAGGGTCCGAAAGGCATGGAGCCGATGAGGTTGGCGACGGGAATGGTGCCCGCCCAGTAGCCGATCCAGTCGAAGCCCATCGGGATCGCGCCGGTGGAGACCGCGCCGAAGACCTCGAACGGAGGCACGAAGTCGCCCGCTCCATGCACCTTGATGTCGACCGCGCCGGCCGTCATCAGCCGCACCTTCTCGGCCCAGTTGACGGGGCTCGGACCGATCGACGGCACGTTGAGACCGAACACGCTCTGAAGATCGAAGCTCTGGGCCATGGCCGACCCGGTGAATGCAACGGACGCCGCCAGGGCGGCGGCAACGACGTAATGTCTCATCTCTTCCTCCCAATAGCCGCGCGACGGCGGCGCTTCGCCTGCGGGGAACGAAGGGGCATCGCCACCGACGTCCTCCCGGAGCAGTCGCTATCTTGCAAATTCCGCAGCTTGGCTCAATAAGAAAATTCGCTATAGTCAAACGCATTTGCAGATAACGAATATCCGGGAGGGTGCATGCAAGGGATAGAAGGCGTGGTCGCCGTGGTGACAGGGGCTGCACAAGGCAACGGCCGGGCCATCGCCCGCGGCTTGGCGAGAGCCGGAGCCCGTGTCTGCGTCTGCGACGTCAATGGCCCCGCCGTCGAGGCGACGGCGGCGGCCATTCGCGACGAAGGCGGCGAGTCGTTCGCCTTCGAAAGCGATGTCGCCGACCGTGCCTCGGTCGACCGCTTCGCCGCGGCGTCGCGCGAGGCATTCGGACCCGCAGCCATCCTCGTCAACAACGCAGGCATCATCCGGCGCACGCCCGTGGACGACGCGCGATTCGACGAGGACTGGACGGACATCTTCCGGGTGAACGTCGACGGCGTACGCAACATGGTGCGCGCCTTCCTGCCGCAGTTGCGCGAGACGCGCGGCAGGATCGTCAATCTCGGATCGATCATGTCGGTCTCGGCCGGGCCCGGGCTCGGCGCCTACGCCGCAAGCAAGGGCGCCGTGCTGCAGCTGACCCGCGCACTCGCCCACGACCTTGCGCCCGACGGCATCCGCGTCAACGCCATTGCCCCCGGGGTCATCGCCACGCCGATGACGAAGGTGACCCGTGAAACGCCGGAGGCGATCGGCCGCTTCATGGCGCATACGCCTCTCCGGCGGGTCGGCGAGCCGGAGGAACTCGTCGGTCCGGTCCTGTTCCTCGCCTCCGACCTCTCCACCTACGTCACCGGAGCGCTGCTGCCCGTCGATGGCGGTTACCTCGCCGCCTGACACAAGCGAACCAGATGATGGACCTGTCGAACATGCAGATGAAGAAACACGAATGCGACGTGCTGGTGGTCGGATCGGGCGCCGGCGGTCTCGCCACGGCCGTTTCGGCCGTGCACCGGCGGCTGGACGTGCTCGTGGTGGAAAAGGAACCGGTGTTCGGCGGCACGACGGCCCGCTCGGGCGGCTGGATGTGGATTCCCTGCAACGGCCCCGCCAGACGCGCGGGGATCGACGATACCATCGACAAGGCACGCACCTACATGCGCCACGAGACCGGAGAACACTTCGACGAGCGGCGGGTGGAAGCCTTCCTCGAGGCGGGGCCGAAGGCGGTCGAATTCTACGAGCAGAACACGGCGCTGCAGTTCGATCTCGGCCCGACCTTCGCCGACTATCATCCCACCGCGCCGGGCGGCATGGATGCCGGACGGTCGATCGTGGCGCGTCCGTTCGACGGACGTGAACTCGGTCCCGAGATCAGGCGGCTGCGTCCGCCGCTGGCCGAGATCACCTTCCTCGGCATGATGATCGGCTCGGGCAAGGAACTGCTCCACTTCTTCAACGTCATGCGCTCGCCGGTATCGGCCTTCTACGTCGGCAAGCTGTTCGTGAAATTCCTGCGCGACATGGCCTTCCACGGCCGTCCGATGCGGCTGATGAACGGCAACGCGCTGGTGGCGCGGCTGGCGAAGTCCTGTTTCGACAAGGGCGTGCCCATCTGGACGCGCTCGCCGGTGCGCGAACTGGTCAAGGACGAGCGCGGCAGGGTCACCGGCGCCATCGTTGACACGGCCGAAGGACCGGTCGAGATCCTGGCGCGCAAGGGCGTGGTGCTCGCGGCCGGCGGCTTCCCGCAGGATCCGGTGCGACGGAAGGCGATGTTCCCGCATGCGCCGACCGGATACGAGCATGCCTCGCCGGCCCCTCCCGGCAACACCGGCGACGGATTGCGCCTCGGAGAGGCCGCGGGCGCAACCGTCGAGACGAGCCTGCCCCACGCCGCCGCCTGGGTGCCGATCTCGCGACCGGTGAAGCCGGACGGGACGCTCGGAACCTTTCCGCATTTCGTCGACCGCTCGAAGCCCGGCGTCATCGCCGTCACCCGCTCCGGCCGGCGCTTCGTCAACGAAGCCGATTCCTATCACGACTTCTGCCAAGCGATGGTGGCGCGCTGCCGCGCGGAAGACGGCGAGATCTGCGCCTTCTTCATCGCCGACCATCACGTTCTGCGCAAATACGGCCTCGGCTACGTCAAGCCGGCGCCCGTGCCCTTCCGGCAGCACGTGAAATCCGGCTATCTGATCGAAGGCGCGACGCTGCCGGAGCTGGCCGGAAAGATCGGCGCCGATCCCGCCATGCTGCGGCGGACGGTGGAGACCTACAACATCCACGCCGTCCGCGGGGAGGACCCCGAATTCGGCAAGGGCTCGACCTCCTACAACCGCTCGCTCGGGGATCCGGAGCACAAGCCCAACCCCTGCGTCGCCCCGATCGGCAAAGGACCCTATTATGCCGTCAAGCTGGTCGTCGGCGATCTCGGCACCTTCGCGGGCCTGCGCTGCAACGAGAACGCCCAGGTGCTCGACGAAGCGGGATGGCCGATCGCAGGGCTCTACTCCGTGGGCAATGACGCGGCGAGCATCATGGGCGGGAACTATCCGGGCGGCGGCATCACGCTCGGCCCCGCCGTCACCTTCGGCTACATCGCCGCGCGGCACATGTCTGGCGGCAATGATTGACGGACATGCGCGAAACGTCCGAGGTGGCGCCGCCGGGTGTCATGCGCCGGCGCCGGCGTCTCCGCGGTAGCCGAGTTCGTTCGACAGCCTGCGCGTGAAGCCCAGCAGCCCGCGGACGGCCGGCCCGTCGTCCGCGAGGTCGATCATGCCGGTCGGACCGATCGCGGTCAGTGCGAGCTGCATCTGGCCCGTATGATCGAAGACCGGCGCAGCGACGGCGCTGACGCCGGGAATCGGCAGGTCCCGCGTGACCGCATGGCCCCTCATGCCCACGTCGCCCACCTCCGCCCAGTAGCGGTTCTCGTCGAACTCGAAGGGTCCGCGCTCCAGCAGGGACCTGTCCGAGCGCTCCTGCCGGATCATCGGCTGGGTCACGGCGCGGGGCAGCCAGGCGGCGAAGACCTTGCCGGTGGCGGTCGCCGTCATCATGAAGATGTTGCCGACCTGAACGTTGGCGTGGATCCGGGCCGATGACTCCTGGACGTACACGATCGTCGGCCCGTGCAGTCCCCAAACCGTGACCGCGATCATGAGCTGCAGGTCGTCGGCAAGCGCGGCGACACGGCGAACGGTCTCGCGGTAGGCATTCTGGTTGCGAAGCCGCGTCAGTCCGAGATGCAGCGCGAAGAACCCGAGCTGGTAGTGCCCCGCTTCCGTCTGCTCGACCATCCCCATCTTGCGGAAGGAGACGAGATAGGGATGAAGCTGAGCGGCGGCCATGCCCGTCTGTTCGGCGAGATCGCGCAGTTTCAGCGGTCCCGCTGCCCGAGCGAGAGCCCCGAGCACGACGCCGCCCGTGTCGATCGACTGAACGCCGCGCGAGCCGTTCTTCTTTTCCGTTGCCGCCATGGACGCTGACCCGTTTCACTGGAGGTATCCCACGCGGGCGCGAATCTCAACGTCGTGTTCGGCCGCATCTTCCGTGGCCGCGACCTCCCCTGCTGGCTGTAGCCGCCAGCCGATCCACACGGGCAGGGCGACAAGTTTCCGTTAGCAATGTTCTGCAATCGTGCCGCTGCGTCAAATACCGTACATAAAGCCGCTTCCTGCCGCGAAAGGGCCTTCATGTCTCTCCGAATCTGGCAAGTCGTCATCGCAATCGCAGCCGTCGTGGGCGTCGGAATCGGCGTCACGGTTGGAATCCAGAACCATGCTCTCAGGACCCTGCAGGTGAACGGGCCTCTCTACGGGCAGATCGTCGGGGGCAAGGATCTGATAGCCGACATCCTGCCGCCGCCGATGTTTCTCGTCGAGTCGTACCTTCTGGCCAACGAGGCCGTGGTTCATCCCGAACTGGTCGACCGGAACCTCGCCCGGATCGCTGACCTCCGGCGCGAAGATGCGACGCGGCGCGGTTACTGGAAAGACTTCGCCTTGCGCGACGACCTACGCAGGCAGCTCGAAGCAGAGGTGCTCCCACGGTCGGACGCGCTCTGGGCGACGATCGAGGGGCCCTTCCGCTCGGCCGTGCAGAACGGCGGAAACGTAGGGCCGATCATGGACACGCTGCGCGACCAGTTCAGCGGACATCGAGAGGCGGTCGTGAAGCTCGTCGAGATGTCGACGACCTTCCTTGCCGACAAGGAAAGCGAGGCGGCAGCCAGCGAGAAGTCGCTGGGGGGCCTTTCCCTTCTGGCCGGCGTCCTTACTCTCCTCGGCTGCATCGTCGGTGCCTGGCTGGTCTGGATCCGTGCCCTGGTGCCGCTCGACCGCATGTCACGCTACATGCTTCGGCTTGCGGAAGGCGACTTTTCGACGGAAGCCCCCTATGCCGGACGCCGGGACGAGATCGGCGACATGGCCGGCAGTCTGGTCGTGTTCCGGCAGGCCGGGCTCGACAACATCCGGCTGGCGGAAGACAACCGGCTGGCGCAGCAGTGGACGGAGCAGGAGCGTGCGTCGAGGCTCGCCGAGCGCGAGATGGAAGCGGCGGCGCTCGCCCGCGTGGTCGCCGACCTTGGCGCGGGGCTCGCGCGACTCGCCGACTGCAACATCCGCATGACGATCGATCTGCCCTTCGCCGAGCAGTTCGAGCCGCTGCGCCGCGACTTCAACAATTCGATCGGACTGTTCCAGTCGGTGCTGGAGCAGGTCATGGAGAAGACGCGGGCACTCCATGCCGGCGGAGCGGAGATGCACGCATCGGCAGAAGGCCTGGCGCAGCGCACCCAGCAGCAGGCGGCGGCTCTCGAACAGGCATCGGCGGCGCTGGAACAGATCACCGCATCCGTCCGCTCTTCCTCCGACAAGATCAGGCAGACCCGCACCCAAGCGAGCGATGCCCGCGACGCGGCGGACGAATCGCACAGAGTGATGCACAACGCGGTCGAGGCGATGCACCGGATCGAAGCGGGCTCGGAGAAGATCGCGACGGTCGTCTCCGTCATCGACGAGATCGCGTTCCAGACCAACCTTCTCGCCCTCAATGCGGGCGTCGAGGCTGCTCGTGCCGGCGAGGCAGGCAGAGGCTTCGCCGTCGTCGCGCAGGAGGTGCGCGAACTCGCGCAGCGCTCCGCCTTCGCCGCCAAGGAGATCGGCGAGATCATCCGCAAGTCGAAGACGGAGGTGGAGGCAGGCGTTCGGTTCGTCGGCGCGACCGGCGACGCCCTGACCCGGATCACCGGCTACGTGACCACCATCGACGCGAACGTGGGCGAGATAGACCGCGCCGCCGGAGAGCAGACGACCGGACTGGAGCAGATCAGTCTTTCCGTCAGCGAGCTGGACCGGATGACGCAGCAGAATGCGGGGATGGTCGAGGAGACGACTTCCGTCTCCGCGATGCTCGCTGAGAACGCACGCATCCTGGCGGAGCTGGTCGCTCGGTTCAAGCTGAACCGCCGCAAGCAGATCCGGGAGGTCGCTCCGTCGGCCCATGCCGAGCCGATGCGCAAGGCCGCATAGGCGACCGCGACCGCGCGAGGCCGACCGTCGCCGCCCCCGTGAACCGGCTAAGGGACAGGCCAGCGCGGAGAAACCGCGCGGCCTGCGCCATCCTGCCAAAGCACGTCTCCCGAAAGGGAGAACCGGTTTTCGGGCAAAGACGAGCTCGAAAGCAGAGACCTGAAGCGTGCGGAGCGAATCTCGAAGATTGCGGCACGCTTCAGCGAAGGACGGCGGCGATGTTGCCCCCGTCGACCGTCGTCACGTCGCCGGTGGTGCGCTCGGCAAGCGCATGATGCAGGAAGGCCTGCGCCACGTGGTCTGCGGTGACTTCAAGACCGAGCAGGTTCCCGCTCATGTAGTCCTTCTCCGAAAGTCCGCGTGCCTTCGAGCGGCTGTTGATCATGTCGTCCGTCAGGAGACCGGAACGGATCCGGTCGGCGTTCACGGCATTCGACCGCACGCCGATCGCCCCGTATTCGAGCGCATACTGGCGCGACAGGAACAGGGTTGCCGCCTTGGGCAGGCCATAGGCGCCGAATTTCGGGCCGGGGTTCACCGCCTGCTTGGACGTGTTGAACAGCAGTGCCCCGCCGGTCTTCTGCTCCTTGAAGAGGCGTACGGCGTTCTGGGCCACCGTCTGGTGCGCAAAGAAGTTGAGTTCGAAGCTCCTGCGCAGCAATGCGTCGTCGATCTCGCCGATGCCGCCCTCCCAGGCCGCGCCGGCATTGGAGACCACGATGTCGACGCCGCCATAGATCGCGACGGCCTGATCGAAGGCCGCGCGAACGTCATCCGGTTTCGTCACGTCGGCGCCGACACCGATCGAGGCATTGCCGGCGGCCTTCGCGGTCTCGGCAGCCTTCGCCGCGTCGAGATCCACGACGACCACATGCGCGCCGTTCGCCGCGAAGAGCCCGGCCGTCGCCGCGCCGATCGCGCCTGCGCCGCCGGTGATCAGCGCCACCTGCCCGGTGAGCGGCTTCGGCTTGTTGCCGGCGAGCTTGGCCTGCTCCAGCGACCAGTATTCGAGCTCGAACAGATCCGACTTCGCCAGCGGGCGGAAGTCGCCGATCGCTTCGGCGCCGGACACCGCCTCGATCCACATCTCCCCGACGTCGGACGCGATGCGGGCGTCCTTCAGCGTGCGGCCGTGGCCGAACATGCCGAGGCCCGGCACCAGCGACAGGCGCGGCATCGGGTCCAGCATGGTGCGCCTGACGTCGTCGCGCGCATCATTTTCCGTGAAGTAGCGCTCGTAGTCGCGGACATAGTCGGCAATCGCCCCCTCGACTGCGGCACGATAGCCCGCGAGGTCGGCGGCATCGGGCGCCGGCAGCACGACCGGGCCGGTCTTGATGCGGATCGAGAGGTCGGGCGTGGAGACGCCGCGCGCGGCGAGCCGGTCGAGATCGGCGCGGGCAAGGAAATCGAGGATTGCGGGCGAGGTGCGGAAATCCGATACCATGCGCTCGATCCGGCCTTCCGCGTAGCGTGCCGCGACCGCGCCGCGCAGCATCGGCGCGATGGCGGCCGGGTCGGCCAGGCTTGCCGGAAGCGTGGCACGCGCAGCGGCGGGCTTGCGGTTGGCAGCGACGTAGTCCTCGGCGACCGTCACCCAGTGGATCATCCGGTCATAGGCCTCCTTCGCGCTCTCGGCGAAGGTGAAGATGCCGTGCTTGTCGAGAATCAGTCCCTCGACCGACGGATCGCGCTCGAAGATTTCGGCTGCTGCCTTGGCGAGGTCGAAGCCCGGCTTGATGTAGGGCACGTAGCCCATCTTCGGACCGAACACCGCCGCGATCAGCGCCTCGCTTTCATCGCCCTGGTCGACGATGGCGAGCACGGCCGTCGAATGGGTGTGATCGACGAACTTGTGCGGCAGGAAGGCATGCAGCAGCGTTTCGACCGAGGGATTGGGCGAGCCCGGATCGATCAGATTGGCACGCTGGAGCGCGACCATGTCCTCGTCCGACAGTTTCTCCAGCGCCCGCGCCTTGAGAAGGGGCGCGAGCTTGACCGCCGGCAGGCCCGCCGGCTCGATCACAGCCATGTCCCAGCCCGAGCCCTTGACGCAGAGCACGTCCCAGCGGTCGCCGATGAGATCGGTGGCGGTGAGCTTCACGGAGGTGTTTCCGCCGCCGTGCAGGACGAGGCGGGGATCGCCGCCGAGCAGCCGCGTCGTGTAGACGCGCAGCGCAAGGTCGCGGTCGACGCCCTTGGCGGCGTAGGCCGCGACCATGGCTTCGGCGTCGGTATCAGTCCAGAGGTTCTTCATGTTGGCGGTCCGTGTCAGGTTGGCTTAGCCGGCCTCGCCGGCCGGGGAATCGATCAACGCCTGCGCGATGGTGCGCGACAGGACGAGATGGGTCGCGAAGCGGCCGGCGAGCGCGGCGCGCAGCGGTTCGAGCTTGGCCTCTTCCTGCACCACCATCAGCCGCTTCGGGATCGCGCGAAAGTCGGTCAGGTCGGCCGAGATGCAGCGGCGGTTGTATTCGCAGTCGACCGGCGCGCCGTGCGCATCGATCATCTGCCCGGCGATGACGCCGACCGCTCCCTGCCGCCGCAGCGCGCGCAGTTCCGCGGCGGTGACCGCGCCGCACTTGACGACATGCGCATCCTCGTCGGCGAAGCCGACGGAAAACAGGGCGATGTCGCATTCGCCCACGCCTGCCAGTTGCTCGCGGATGACGGGCTCCGCGCGCAGGGCGGTGGCGAGGGCTTCGGTGGACAGGATCAGCGGCGCATAGAAGTTCAGGCCCCTGGCGTTGAGCCGGCGCGCGATCTCCATCGTGCACTGGTCCGGCCTGTAGGAATAGGGGGCGCCGAGATTGCCGCAGAGCTGGACGACGGTGACGTCCTTCAGGTCCGCGAAAGTCATGGCGTCGGCGATGGCGTAAACGGTGCGCCCCCACGCCACGCCGACGCGCTGGCCGCTGCCGACCATCGACAGGAAGACGCTGGCCGCCAGCGAGGGCACCTCGGCTTCGGGATCGGGATAGGCGCTGCCGTCGGCGATCCAGACCGCGTCGAGTCCGAAGCGGTCCTCGATCCGGCGGGACAGGACGTCGGAGGCGAAGAGTTCGGTGGAGGCCGCGATGGTGACGATGCCCGTCTCACGCGCCTTGCGCAGATACATGGCCACCGACGCCCGCGAAATGTCGAGCCGCCGGGCAATCTCGTCCTGGCGCAGGCCGTGCGTGTAGTAGAGCCACGCCGCCTTGTGCACGATCTGGTCGCCGGGCCGCAACGCCATGGCATCTCCTCCTGCCTGACATTATTCAAAGCTATTGAAAAAAGTCAATGCGACGACGCCCCGGAATCTGTCCCCCCGCCGCGCCATCGAGCTGAGGCCTCTGCCGCACCGGGTCGAACCGCACTGGATCCGGAAACGAAAAGGGGCGGCCGAAGCCGCCCCCAGGGTCGCCCGAGCGCGCGTCACTCGTTCGGGTTGGGCATCCAGGCCGGCATCGCGACGTCGGCATGCGCGAACTGCGGCAGCTTGGCCGACAGCTCTTCCATGTTCTTGATGTCGTTGTCGTTGAGCTGCTGCTGGGTGATCAGCGTCGGCGGCACGATCACCTGCTTG
Source organism: Aquibium microcysteis (assembly GCF_014495845.1). Lineage (NCBI taxonomy): Bacteria > Pseudomonadati > Pseudomonadota > Alphaproteobacteria > Hyphomicrobiales > Phyllobacteriaceae > Aquibium > Aquibium microcysteis. Next base: position 4,514,124 of record NZ_CP061080.1, on the reverse strand, counting down.
CCCGGGTTCTCGCCCGCGAGGAGCATGGCGAGGGCGCGCACCGAGACCTGGCCGACCACGGCCGGGTTGGTGGCGGCCGTGGCGACCCAGGCGCTGCCGGGCTCGCGCATAGCGGCGATGTCGGCGGTCGAGATGTCGGCGGAGTAGATCTTCACCGAATCCGTCAGTCCGGCCTCGTCGACCGCGATCTTCACGCCCTTGGCGAACTCGTCATAGGGCGCGAACATCACCTGGATGTCCGGATTGGCCGTGACCACCGAACGCGCCTGGTTGGCGACGGAGTTGGCGATCGGGTTGTCGAGGGTGCCGAACATGGCCACCTCGTTGATTCCCGGATATTTCGCCTTGAACTCGCGCCAGGTCTCGTCGCGGCGGTCGAGCGGAGCGATGCCGGCGACGTAGACGTAGCCGGCCTTCCAGGCCTCGCCATTGTCCTTGACCGCCTGCTCGAGCGCCAGGCGCGCGAGGTCGCGGTCGGACTGCTCGATCTGCGGAATCGCCTCGTTCTCGACGTTGACGTCGAAGGCCACGACCTTGATGCCGGCGTCGACCGCGCGCTGGGCGGCTTCCTTCATCGATTCGGTCAGGCCGTGCTGGATGATGATCCCCTGCACGCCGAGCGCGATCGCCTGGTCGACCATGTCGGCCTGGAGGGCGGCATCCTGCCGGCTGTCGAGCACCTGCAGCTGGACGCCCAGCGCCTTGGCCTGCGCCTCGACGCCGGCGAGATAGGCCTGGAAGAAGTCGCCCGTCGACAGATAGCGCACCAGCGCGATCTTGACGTCGCCCGGCTTGTCGAACGGCGCCGGACGGTCCTGCGCCATGGCGGGAAGCGAGAAGAGGGCGGTGGCGGCCAGCGCCATGCCCGAGAATGCCCTGCGTGTGAACCTCATGATGGTCTCCTCCATGTTTCCGCAGCCCCTGCCGGGCTAGCGCCTGCCCTGGTTCGAGAGGGCAAAGGTGAAAATGAGCGCGACGACGAGCACCGCGCCCTTGACGAAATCCTGGGTGTAGTAGGGCACGTTCATCATCGTCAGCCCCTGCAGGAGCACGCCGACGAACAGGGCCCCGACCGCCGTGCCGAAGGCGTTCGGCTTGGCGGCGCCGAGCACCGCGAAGCCGATCAGCGCCGCGGCGACGGCGTCCAGGAGAAGATTGTTACCCGAGGCGATGTCGCCGCGTCCAAGCCGCGCCGCGAGAAGAATCCCGCCGATGGAGGCGAACATTCCAGAAATCACATAGGCCCAGATCTTGTATGCCTTGACGGGCGCGCCCGCGAGTTCGGCCGCCCTGGCGTTGGAGCCGACGGCATACATCATGCGTCCGAAGCGGGTGTATTCGAGGAAGAACCAGATCAGCACCGCGAGCACGATCAGCACCACGACCGACACCGGCACGAGGTTCGGCAGGATGAAGTCGAATCGGTGCCGGCCGAGCGCCAGGAAGGACGGCGAGAACACGCCGGCCGCGGTCGAGCCGTCCGGCATGGTCATGCCGGCGGCGATCGACCGGCCTTCGGTCGGGATGCGCTGCAGCCCGAGCAGCAGGAACATCATGCCGAGCGTGGCGAGCAGGTCCGGCACCCGCATGTAGACGATGATCAGGCCGTTCACGAGCCCGACCACCGCGCCGATCGCCAGGCAGAACAGGACGGCCACGACGGCATTCTGCTCGAGCACGATCATGGCATAGGCCGCGGCCATCATGGCGCTCGTCGCAACCGACCCGATCGACAGGTCGAAGCCGCCGACGACGAGGGTCGCGGTGACTCCCAGCGCCAGGATGCCGGTGATCGCCACCGACTGGAAGATGAAGACGGCGGCCTGCGGCGAGGCGAAGCCGCTGGTCGACAGGGTGAAGAAGACGCACAGCCCGACCAGCAGGACGAGGAACCCGTAGCGGATGACGAGATCGCGCAAAGTCATGATGAAACGTGATCCTTGAAGATGCGTTCGCTCAGGTGAGCGCAGTCGTCCCGCTGCGCCGCGCCCGGGGCGGGAACGACCGGCAGGCCCATGCCCCCCATCACGCCGCTCCCGCGAGTGGCTGCCCGGCGATCTCCGCCAGCAACCGGTCCATGTCGACCTCTGTATTGCGATGCTCGCCGACGATCGTGTGCTCCGACATCACCAGGATGCGGTCGGCCGTCTCCAGCGCCTCGTCGATCTCGGTCAGGAAGAGGAGCGTCGCCCGGCCGGCTGCACTGGCGCGGAGCTTGGCGGCAATGTCGCGGCGAGCGGCAATGTCCACGCCCTGGAACGGCTCGTCGAGAATGAACAGGCGCGAGGGCTGCGCCATCCAGCGCGCCACCATCACCTTCTGCTGGTTGCCGCCCGACAGAGTCTGCATCATGTCGCGCTCGCCGCGGCAGACGATCGAAAGATTGTCGATCTGCGCGCGCGCGGCATCGCGCTCCGCGCGGCTGCGGGTCACCCCCAGCCTGGAAAAGCGGTCGAGGAACGGAAGCGAGACGTTCCGGTACAGATTGAAGTCGCCGACGATGCCGCTTTCGGCGCGATCCTTGGCCACGAGGAAAACGCCGGCGTCGATCGCGTCAGCGGCGCTCCTGGGAGCATAGGTGCGTCCATCGAGGCGCATCGACCCCGCGATCAGCCGGCGGACGCCGAACAGCGTCTCGGCGAGCTGCGTCTTGCCGACGCCGACGAGACCGGTGATCGCCACCACCTCGCCATTGCCGAGCGACAGCGAGAAGGGCTGCGACTGCGGCTTCAGGCGCATGCCGGCGGCTTCGAAGATCGGTTCGCCGCCATCGCGGACGGCCACGGCGTCGATGTCGACAGAACGGCCGAGCATGGCGTTGACCGCACCTTCGTAGTCGAGCGGCTTCGTCTCGAACGTGCCGGTGATGCGCCCGTCGCGAAGTGACATGATGCGGTCGGCGATGCGTCGGATGTCGGACATGCGGTGCGAGATGTAGAGGATCGCGACGCCCTGCGCGCGCAGTCGCTCGATGGTGGCGAAGAGCCGGTCCGCCTCGGCGCTCGACAGCGAGGAGGTCGGCTCGTCGAGGATCATCACCTTCGGCTCGTGCGACATGGCACGCGCGATGCCGACCATTTGTCGGTCGGCGAGCGAGAGCGAGCCGATGTCGGCCCTGAGATCGAGGTCGAGGTCGAGCCGCGCGGCCACCTCGGCGGCCTCACGCCGCATCCGGCGCGGGCTGACGAACAGGCGCGCGCCCTTGCCGGAGAGGCGGTCGAGCGTCAGGTTCGTCGCGACGTCGAGCGCGCCGACGACACCGTCGTTGATGTTCTGGTGCACGGTCACCACCCCGGCGCGAATGGCCTCCGCCGGGCTCGACGGAGAAAAGCGCCCGCCGGCGAGAGTCATCGTCCCGGTGCTCGGCTGGTGGACGCCGCTCATCACCTTGACCAGCGTCGACTTTCCCGCGCCGTTGGCGCCCATCAGGACGGTCACCTGGCCAGGAAACAGGTCGAGCGAAACCCCGTCCAGAACCCTGTTGGGTCCGAACGACTTCCCCAGTCCCTCGATGCGGAACATGGCTGCCATGGCTGGCATTCTCCTCCCTTCCCGGAATGCTACGGCGCGGCATGCACAATTGTCAACTTGATTGACATTTGCCAGATCGCTGGACTACCGTTTGCCGAAGGCGAAGACGGCGCGCGAGGCGCTGCGGGAGGAGACGATGGCAGGCTCGGCCTACGAGGCTCTGACGGTGGAGACGCTTGCCGCGCGGCTGGGCAGCGTGGCGGCAATGCGCGGAACGCTGGGCGATCCGGCCGGCTGGCGCGTGCGCGAGGTCGGCGACGGCAATCTCAATCTGGTCTTCATCGTCGAGGCCGGCAATGCCGGGCTGATCGTCAAGCAGGCGCTGCCCTATGTGCGGCTCGTCGGCGAGAGCTGGCCGCTGCCGCTGAAGCGTAGCTTTTTCGAATACCACGCCCTGACCCGCCAGGCGGCCCGCGATCCCGGCCGCGTCCCGGCCGTGCTGCATTTCGACGAGGCTCAATCGCTGATCGTCATGGAGTTCCTGACGCCGCACGTCATCCTGCGCCGCGCCCTGATCGAGGGTCGGATGCCGCCGAAGATCGCCCGCGATCTCGGCCTGTTCATGGCGCGCACCCTGTTCCGCGGCTCGGACCTGTCGATGGCGACGCGCGAACGCAAGGCGGATCTCGCGCTCTTCGCCGACAATGTCGAGCTCTGCGACATCACCGAGAACCTCGTCTTCTCCGACCCCTATTTCGAGGCGGAACTCAACGCCCACACCACACCGCAGCTCGACGCGATGGTGGCGGAGCTGCGCACCGACCGCGACATGAAGGTTGCCGCGCAGCAGATGAAGCATCTCTTCGCCGCGAAGGCCGAGACGCTCGTGCATGGCGACCTGCACACGGGCTCGATCATGGTCACCGACGAGGACACCCGCGTCATCGACCCCGAATTCGCTTTCTATGCACCGATGGCCTTCGACGTCGGCATGCTCTTCGCCAATTTCTGGATGGCCTACTTCTCGCAGGACGGCCACGAAACAGGCGGTTCGCGCGATGCGATGCGGGCCTTCCTGATCGACACGACGGAAGACTGCTGGAGCACCTTCCGCGGCGAGTTTTCGCGCCTGTGGCGGTCGGAGCGCACCGGCATCCTCTACCAGCGCAGCCTGTTCGAGGATCGCGGCGACGCGCTCGGCAGCGAGCAGGCGCTCGACCGTATCCTGCACGACATCTGGGTGGACATGCTGGGCTTCGCCGGTGTCGAGATCCACCGCCGCATCCTCGGCCTCGCCCACAATGCGGATTTCGAGAGCATCGAGGATCGCGACCTGCGGGCGGCCTGCGAGACGAAGGCGCTCAAGTTCGGGCGCCAGATCGCCGTAAACCGCGCCTCGATTCATGGCCTGGCCGAGGTCAACGGGCTGGCACGCCGCCTCCAGTCGGGAGAAGTCGCTTGAAGGTTGCAGACCGCCACTACCGCACGATCTGGCCGGCCGCGAACGGCCGGTCGGTCGAGATCATCGACCAGCGCTGGCTGCCGCACGAGTTCCGCGTGGTGACGCTTTCGACGATGGCCGACGTCGCCACCGCCATTCGCGACATGTGGGTGCGCGGCGCGCCGCTGATCGGCGTCACCGCAGCCTATGGCATGGCGATCGCCATGCTGGAGGATTCGTCCGACGCCGGGCTCGACCACGCCTGGGAGGTGCTCCACGAAACCCGCCCGACCGCGATCAACCTGCGCTGGGCGCTCGACGACATGCGCCGGCTGCTGGCGCCGATGCCTGCCGCGCAGCGCGCCGACGCGGCGTTCGCCCGCGCTGCCGCGATCGCCGACGAGGACGTGGAACTCAACCGCAATATCGGAAAGCATGGCCTGGACATCATCCGCAGGATCGCGGCGGGCAAGCAGCCGGGCGAGCCGGTGCGCATCCTCACCCATTGCAATGCCGGCTGGCTGGCTACCGTCGACTACGGCACGGCCACGTCGCCCATCTACCTCGCCACAGAGGAAGGCATTCCGGTCCACGTCTATGTCGACGAGACGCGGCCCCGCAACCAGGGCGCGCAGTTGACGGCCTGGGAGATGGTCGGACAGGGCGTGCCGCACACGCTGCTGGTCGACAATGCCGGCGGCCATCTGATGCAGCACGGCATGGTCGACATGGTGATCGTCGGCACCGACCGCACGACGCGCAATGGCGACGTCTGCAACAAGATCGGCACCTATCTGAAGGCGCTGGCCGCCCACGACAACGGCGTGCCTTTCTACGTGGCGCTGCCCTCGCCGACGATCGACTGGACGGTCGGCGACGGCGTGCGCGAGATTCCGATCGAGGAACGGTCCGGCGACGAGGTCTCGCTCGTGTGGGGCCGGGCAGCCGACGGCACGGTGGTGCAGGTGCGCATCTCGCCCGACGGGACCAGCGCCGCGAACCCGGCCTTCGACGTGACGCCGGCGCGGCTCGTCACCGGGCTGATCACCGAGCGCGGCGTCGCCGAAGCATCAGAGACCGGCCTGCGGGGCCTCTTCCCGGCGAGCTGAGCGAAGCGGGCAGGGCTGCAGCGGATCCGGCGGCGTTCCTATCTCCGCCGGCCGGCGGCGCTGATGCCGACCGCCGCGACGATGATCAGGCCGGTCGTCAGATCCTTGTAGAAGGGATCGGCGTTCAGGATGTTGAAGCCGTTGTTGATCAGCGCCAGCATGAAGACGCCCGCCACCGAGCGCCAGACGGCGCCCTGGCCGCCATAGATCGACGTGCCGCCGATGATGACGGCGGCGATCGCCTCGAGCTCCATGCCGGTGCCGGCCGTCGCCTGGCCGAGCGAGATGCGCGAGGTGGCGATGGCGGCTGCCAGTCCCGCCGCGAAACCGTTGATCGAGAAGGCGACGATCTTGATGCGCGTGGTGCGGATGCCCGACAGGATCGCCGCCTCCTCGTTGCCGCCGACGGCGAGGATCTTGCGTCCGATCGTCGAGCGGTTGAGGAGGATGGTCAGCGCCACGGCGAAGACGACGAGCACGATCACGGCATAGTAGACCGCGCCGATCCGGCCGCGGCCGAGCCAGGTGAAATCGTCGAGCCGCACCGGCAGGAGCGTTCCGCCGGTGATCAGGATGGCGATCCCGCGATAGACCAGTCCCGTCGCCAGCGTCGCCAGGAAGGAGTGGATGTTCAGCGTGGTGATCGTCAGCCCGTTGACGAAGCCGAGCAGCATGCCGACCAGCGGCGCGGCCATCAGCCCCGCATAGGGGTGGACGTTGAGCGCCAGCCAGGCCGCCGTCACGCTTGCGACGGCGAAGATCGCGCCGACCGACAGATCGAAGCCGCCGCAGATGATCACCAGCGTCATCGCCGCCGCCATGATGGCGAGGGGCGTGTTCTGGTTCAGGATGTTGATCAGGTTCTGGACGGTGAGGAAGGAATCGCTCGACAGCGAAAGCAGGACCATCAGAACGAGGATCATGGCCGCGACGGCATAGGTCTGGAGCAGCCTCAGGGCGGCCGCGCCGCCGAACCCCCGTCCCGTCTCGCGCGCGCTCGCCGTCATGCCGTTGCCCCTGCCTTTTCGGCGCCCTGTTCGTGGAACAGCCGCCAGATGACCTCGTCCACCGTCGTTCCGGCGGGTACGAACCCGCCGGTGACGCGCCCACCGGAGACCGTGTAAGCACGGTGCGCCAGCCCCATCACCTCCTCGATCTCCGACGAGATGAGCAGGATCGCCGCGCCGCGCCGCGCGGTTTCGCCGACGAATTCATGAATGCGGCGGCGGGCGCCTACGTCGACGCCGCGGCTCGGTTCGTCGAGGATGACGATGCGGGGGTCGCCGAGGATCCACTTGCCCATCACCACCTTCTGCTGGTTGCCACCCGAATAGGTGGCGACCGCGCCGTCGACATGACCGGGCTGGACGCCGAAATAATCGATCAGCCGGCGCGCCTCGGCCCGCTCGCCGCCGGTCCGGACCAGTCCGAATCGGGCGAAGGCCGACAGGTGCGGCAGCGTCATGTTCGGGCGCACGGTCTGCGTCAGCACGAGCCCCTGCTTGCGGCGATCCTCCGGAACCATGGCGATGCCGCGCTCGACAGAGGACCGCGGCGATCGGAGATCGTAGGCTTCCCCGCCGATCGAGACGGTGCCCGCCGTGGAGGGGTCGGCGCCGAAGATGGCCCGCGCGATCTCGGTGCGGCCGCTGCCGACGAGGCCGACGAGGCCGACGATCTCGCCGGGCCAGAGGTCGATGTCGGCGGAGCGCACCCCGGTTGCCGTGGCCAGGCCGCGCACGGACAGTAGCGGCGTGCCGGTGCGGTCCGGCTCCGGCGGCAGCGGCGGATAGGCGACATCGGCGGCCGGGCGGCCGATCATCGCCGCAATCAGCGAGGCCTTGGTCTCCGCCGCAGCCTTTTCCGTGCGGATGACGGCGCCGTCGCGCATGACCGTGACGGTGTCGCAGACGTCGAGAACGTGATCGAGAAAATGCGAGACGTAGATGATGGTGCAGCCGCGGTCGCGCAGCTTGCGCATGACGCCGTGCAGCCGCTCCGCCTCGTCATGGGTCAGCGAGGAGGTCGGCTCGTCCATGACGATGACACGGGCCTCGCGGGCAAGCGCCCGCATGATTTCGACCTTCTGCTGGTCGGCGATCGACAGAGCGCCTGCGGGCGCTTTTGGATCGAGGTCGAAGCCGGCGAAAGCGGCGATGTCCGCCAGCCGCCGCTCCTCGTCGCCGACGAGGAGGCCGGCGCGGCCGTGTTCGATGCCGAGGAAGACGTTCTCGGCGACCGACAGCGCCGGCACCAGCTGCAGTTCCTGGTGCATCATGGCGACGCCGCGGGCCAGCGCCAGCGGTGGATCCCATTGCGTGACGCTCTCGCCGAAGACGACGAGGTCACCCGACGATCGCGAATAATAGCCGCCGACGATCTTGCCGACCGTCGATTTGCCGGCGCCGTTTTCCCCGATCAGCCCGTGGATCTCGCCGGGCATGAAGTCGATGGAAACGACGCGCAGGACCTCGACGCCGGAAAAGGACTTGGAGATGCCGGAGAGGCTGATGCAGGGCGCAGCCGCATCGGCTCGCGCCGCCTGCCCTGTCAAGTCCCCGGTTCCAGCCGCCATCTCGTGCCTTTCCTGCCCGCCGCCGGCCTTTCCGTCGTCAGGCCCGCCTTTCGGTGCGGGCGGCATCGACCGTCAGGTCGGGGTTGATGGCGACACCATACTGCGAAAGCGCGGCGTCGCGCGACACCGCCCCGGAGACGACGTCGTGCAGCACCTCGTCGACCGGCCTCGCCTTGGGGTTGCCATTGCCGCCGCCGCCGCCGGTGCGGGTGACGAACAGCGTGCCCTTGGAGAAGCGCCTGGCGCGCATCTTGAGCGGCTTCTCCACCTGGCCGTCCGGGTGGACGATGTCGTTGTCGGGACCCTGTCCGTCGAGGCCCCCGTTGATGCCCCAGGCCGGCGTGCGCGAGCGTTCGAACCAGAGCGCGCCGTAGCAGTCCTCGAGCAGGCGGTAGCTGCGCACCACCCCCATGCCGCCGCGCCAGCGCCCGGGCCCGCCGGAATCCCGGCGCAGCGAGAACTCCTCGACCCGCACCGGGAACTTGGTCTCGTAGACCTCGGCCGGCAGGTTGCGGAAGCCTCCGTTGACGAGGTTGATCAGCGCGCTTTCGCCGTCCGAACCCTTGGCGCCGCCCCAGCCGCCGGCCGTCGGCTCAACCGAGATCCACTGGCCGCGCTTCGGATCCATGTCGAAGAAGGCCGCGACCATGGAGTCGCCATAGTGCGCGGCGGTGGCCTTCTCGGGCATCGCCTCGCCGAGGCAGGAGATCATCAGGTCAGCGAGCAGGCCGAGCCCGGTGAAGTACCATTCGCAGGCGGCAGGTTCGCGGGCGTTGAAGATGCACTCGTCCGGGATGCGCACCTCCATGGTCGAGAAGGAGCCGCCGGTGATCGCGCGGTCGGGGTTGATCATGGTCTTGTAGGCGAGCCGCAGCAGCGACTCGGTCTGGACGGCGCCGCAGTTGATCGAGCCCTGGACAGGCCCCGACGAGCCTTCGAGGTCGATGATCATCCGCTCGCCTTCGATGGTGAGCCGGAGCGCCACCTTGACCGGGTCGGTGGTGACGCCGTCGTCGTCGAGATAGCCCTCGCGGTAGTAGCTGCCGTCCTGCAGCCTGCCGATGGCTTCGCGGTCGAGCAGCCGGGCCTGTTCGAAGATGTTGGCGCAGGCGGAACGGTAGGTGTCGGCGCCGATGCGGTCGAGTATCTGCGACAGACGCTTCTCCCCCGTGCGGATCGACGTGATCTGAGCGTTCAGATCGCCGATCGTCATGTCCTTGAGCCGCGTGTTGCGGGTCAGCAGATCGAACCACTCGGGAATCCGCTTCGACTTCGACACGATGCGGGTGGGTCCGAGCCGCAGGCCCTCGTGAAAGATCGAGGTCGAGCCCATGGTCGAGCCGGGGTCGATGGCGCCGATGTCCTGCCAGTGCGCGCGCGCCGCGCCGAAGCCGACCAGTTCGTCCTTGTAGAACAGCGGCCCGATGGCGGTGACGTCGTGCAGGTGGGTTCCCTGCAGGTAGGAATCGTTGAGGATGAAGATGTCGCCTGGGTGGATGTCCTCGCCGTAGCGCTCCAGCACCAGCTTCACGCAGGCGTCGATGGCGCCGACGAACAGCGGAACGCCGGTCGACTGGCCGAGCATGTTGCCCTTCTCGTCGAGCAGCGCGACCGCGCTGTCGCGGCCCTCGTAGATGATCGCCGAGAAGGCCGAACGCCAGAGCGCGGCGTTCATGTCCTTGGCACAGGAAATGACGAAGTTGCGGACGACTTCGGTGGTGATCGGATCGGCGATAGCCATGGTCGATGTCCTTCTCAGCGTCGCGTCAGGAGAAGCTGGCCGCCGGTGATCACCTCGGCACGCCAGTCAGGCGGCAGGATCGTCGTCGCGGTGGCCTCCTCGATGATCGCGGGACCCTCGATCGCCTCGCCCTTGGCGAATTCGTCGCGGTTGAGGACGGCCGCGTCATGCTCGATGCCGTCGAAGTAGACGCGGCGGCCACGCGGCGCGGTGCGCCCCAGCACCGCCGGGTCCGGAATGCCGGGGCGGGCGAGCGTGCCGAGCGCCGCCACGCGCAGGTTGGCCACCTCGACCTGTGCCTCGGGGCTCGAATGGCCGTACTGACGATCATAGGCCTCGTCGAAGGAGGCGCGCACCGCCGCCATGTCGATGGTGCCCGCCGGCACGGGGATGGTCAGCACGTATTCCTGACCGTGATAACGGAAGTCGGCGAAGCGCTCGAAGGAGATATCCGTATCGGAGAAGCCTTCCTTCTGCAGATAGCCGGTTCCTTCGGCCTCCAGCGCCAGGAACTTCTCCGCAAGGTCGGCGGCATCGATCTGGTGCCAGAAGCCGTAATAGGTCATCTTGAAGTCGTGCCGGACGTCGGTCTGGAGCATGCCCCAGGCGGAGAAGGCGCCCGGCATCACCGGGATCACCACTTCGCGGATGTCGAGTTGCTGGGCGAGCGCCACCGCCTGCGCCGGCCCCGCGCCGCCATAGGCAACGAGCGCGAAGTCGCGCGGATCGATGCCCCGGCGGATGGTGATGGTGCGGATGGCATCGGCCATCTTGGCATTGATGATGTCGATGATGCCCTGCGCCATGGCTTCGGTGGACAGGCCGAAGCGGGCGCCGAGCGCGCCGACGGCCTCGCGCGCCTTCCCCTTGTCCAGCGTCATCGAGCCGCCGGCGAAATTGGACGAATCGAGCCGTCCGAGCACGAGATTGGCGTCGCTGACGGTCGGCTCGGTGCCGCCGCGCCCGTAGCAGGCGGGACCGGGCACGGAGCCGGCCGATTTCGGGCCGACACGCACGGCGCCGGCCTCTTCCCAGGCGATCGAGCCGCCGCCGGCGCCGATGACGTGGATGTCGACCACCGACATCTGGATCGGCAGGCCTTCGAGTTCCGCCTCGTTGGAGGCGGACGGCTTACCGTCGATGATCAGGCTGGCGTCGAAGGACGTGCCGCCCATGTCGACGCAGATCAGGTTCGGCTTGCCGATCTCCGCAGCCAGCGTCTGGCCGCCGATGGCGCCGCCCACGGGGCCAGACAAGAGCGTCTGCAGCGGCATGTCGGTCGCTGCGGCCGCCGTCATGGCGCCGCCGTTCGACTTCATGACGTGCAGTTGGCGGCCGCTGGGAAGGCGCGACGAGAGCTGCGTCACCAGCGTGTCGAGATAGCGCCGCACCACCGGCGCGGCGTAGGCGTCCATCGCGGTCGTGGAGGTACGGGCATATTCGCGCCACTCGGGAGAAACGCGGTGCGACAGGGTGATCGGAACGTCGGGAAGCCTCTCCCGGAGATAGGCCTCGACGGCGAGTTCATGGGCGGGGTTCTTGAACGAGAAGAGGAGGCAGACGGCGATGGCCTCATAGCCTTTCGTCCGGACCGCCTCGACCACCGCGTCCAGTTCGGAGACGTCGAGCGGCGTCTCGATCTCGCCCTTCGCGTTGATGCGCTCGGCCACCGTGTAGGTGTCCGGTATCTCCACCAGAGGCCGCGGCTTGCGCCAGTGGATCGAGAAGATCTCGCCGCGGTCATTGCCCTGGATGGTGTAGACGTCGCGGTAGTTCTTCGTGGTGACGAGAGCGACCCTCGCGCCGCGGCGGGTCAGCACCGCGTTCAAGCCGACCGTGGTGCCGTGAACGAAGAAGTCGACGGCGGAGCCCTCCGGAAGGTGCCTCTCCACGCCCTCGATGACGGCGAGCGCCGGGTTGTGCGGCGTCGACAGGACCTTGAAGGCCTCGCACACGCCGGTCTCGGCATCCTGGAACACGAGATCGGTGAACGTACCGCCAATATCGGCCGACACGCGATAGGACCTGCCTGTCACGTCAATTCTCCCGCTAGCAACTCTTGTCGAAGGGGCCGGCCCCGATGCCCCTCGGGGCCGGCGGTGTCGATCGGGTCGTCTTGTTGTTCTACTGGGCCCATTCGCCCTTGAAGTCCGGGTTCGCGGCCAGGACCTCGGCATTGATCATCGCCGGCACGGGACCGACTTCGTCCATGTTGACGAAGGACGGCGCATCCTTCCCCTCGAGCGTCTTCACCACCGCGTCGAGCGCGTAGACGCCCATCGAGAAGGGGAAGGCGGCGAGCGTCACGTCCCAGCGCCCTTCACGGATCGCGTCGATGGCCACCGAAGCGGCACCGCCGCCGGACAGGTACATCGCCTTGACGTCGCGGCCGGCCGCCTCGATGGCGATCTCGGCGCCGATCAGATGCTGGTCGGCATTGGACAGAACGACGTCGATGTCGGCATTGGCCTGCAGGATGTCCTGCATCACGGTCAGCGACTTGTCGGGGTCGTAATTGCCCTCGCCGGTGGCCACGATCTTGATGTTGGGATGCTTGCCCAGCACCTCGACGTAGCTCTCGTAGCGCAGATTGTCGAAGGGATAGATGCGCTGGCCGATGAGGATCGCGACGTTGCACGGATCCTTGCCCTCGCAGAACTTGACGACGTCCTCGGCCTGGGCTCGCGCCCCGGCGGCCGGCGGACCTGCGACCGTGGTGGTCACGCCCGGAACCTGGGGTTCGAGCTTGGAAAGATCCGGCCCGATCGGAAAGAGCGCCGTGGCGAGCGGCTTTCCAGCCTTGCCCACCTCTTCGACGGCGCCGGCGATGCCGACCGTGTCGTTGGGGACGACGATGAAGGCGTCGAACTGGCCGCCGGCCAGCACGTCCTCGATCTGGCTGTACTGCAGCGCGGCATCGAACTGGCCGTCATAGATGGACGTCTCGACGTTGCCGAGTTCCTTCGCCTTCGCCTCGACGCCGGCATAGATCGCCTGGTTGAAGCCGTTCTGGGCCGACGAGGCGAAGACGGCGACCTTCCAGTCCTTGGCGAAAGCCGTTCCGGTCAGCGCGGCCGCGACCAGCGCGGTCGTCGCTGCGAGACGGCAGATTCCTTTCAGCATCACGGTTCTCCTCTTGTCGGCGTTATGTCGCCATTCCCTCTGGACAACAGGATCGTAGGCATAATACAAACTTTATGCAACTGGAATTTCCGCTGCGGAATTTGGCTTTGCCGACCGTGCCAGGTCGGCTAAGCAGCCTCGGGGCGAAGCACACGGGGAAGTCGGGAGGACACGGGAATTGGCGACCGGCGCGCGACAGGCATCGACCACGGGCATGGCAGACGACGACGCTCCGGACCCCGGCGCCGTCAGGCGCGGCCGCGGCTCGACGGCTGTCTACGAGGAACTCCGGGAGGACATCCTGTCATTGCGCATGGCCCAGGGCTCCGCGCTGGACGAGGTCGCGCTCGCCGCGCGCTTCGGGCTGTCCCGCACCCCGATCCGCGAGGCGCTGCTGATGCTGCAGCGCGAGGACCTGGTCACCTTCCTGCCGGGCCGCAGCGCCATCGTCACGCCGCACACGATGAGCAATGCGCACGAGTACATGGACACGCTGATGCTGCTCTCGCGCGCCATCATCCGGCTCGCCGCCGAGATGCGCACGCCGGAGTCGCTGGAACGGATCCGCGTCCGCCATGCGGACTACGCTGCCGCCGTCGCCGCCGGCGGTATCGACGCGATCGTGGCCGCCGACCTCGCCTTCCACAACGCCATATCGGCGGCCAGCGGCAACACCTTTCTCGGCAGCTTCTACAAGCTCACGCTCGACTATGGGCGCCGCATGCATCTGCTGCACTACTACCCGCTCTTCGACGCCGAGGAGGCCGCGCGCTGCGTCGATCAGCACGCGGCGATGCTCGCCGCCATCGAGGACGGAGACGCCGCCCGTTCCGAGGAACTGGCGAGCGACCACGTGATGTCGGAACTGCGCGTCGTGCAGCGTTCCCTCGAACCGAAAGTCGGCATCAAATTCTCACTCGCGAACGGAACTGGAAGCGACCGATGATCGAGCCCGGCCTGAAGGAAACGCGCAGGCAGAAGCTGCTCGCGGCCATGGAGACGAGCGACGCCGAGGCGGTCGCGATCGTGCCCGGTGCCAATTTCTACCACCTCACCGGCGCGCATTTCCATCTGATGGAGCGCCCGACGGTGCTCTTCGTCACCCGCACAGGCGCGCTCCATGCCGTCATTCCCGAGCTCGAGAAGGCGCGCTGGCAGGCGCTCGCCCCGGAGGTCGAGACCGACTACTGGCAAGATTCCGACGGCTTCGACGCCGCCTTCGCTTCGGTCGCGCGCCGGCTCAATGCCTCGCGCATCGGTGTCGAGGGCCAGCGCATGCGCGTCTTCGAGGCCGAGGCGCTGCGCCGCGCCTTCCGCGAGACGCCGGTGCTGGATTGCCACGCCGCCATCTCCTCGATCCGCCTGCACAAGGACGACGCCGAGATCGCCGCCATGGAGAAGGCGATCGCCATCAGCGAGACGGCGCTGGCCAGCACCCTGGAGAGCGTCCGGCCGGGCATGAGCGAGTGGGACGTGCGCGGCCGCCTGATCGCCGCCATGCTGGCGGAGGGCGCCGATGGCCCGGCCTTCGATCCGATCGTGCTTTCCGGCGGCGCGGCCGCCGATCCGCACGGGTCCCCCACCGCAGACAGGGTCCTGAAGGCGGGCGATCCGCTGCTGATCGACTTCGGCGCGGCCTGGGGCGGCTACAATGCCGACATCACCCGCACCGTCTTCGTCGGCGAGGCCAGCGCGCGGCATCGCGACGTCTACGCCGCCGTTCTGGCCGCGAACGCGAAAGGTCGCGCCATCGCTCGGCCCGGCCTCACCATGGACGAACTCGACCGCACCGTCACCGGCGTGCTGGTCGAGGCCGGCTTTGCCGATCTGGTGGTGCACAAGACCGGGCACGGCCTCGGACAGGAGGTTCACGAGGCGCCGCAGGTGATGAAGGGCAATCTGCAGCCGGCGGAACCCGGCATGGTCGTCACGATCGAACCGGGGCTCTACCGGACCGACGACGTCGGCGTGCGCATCGAGGACGACGTTCTGATCACCGGCGACGGCTGCCGCTCGCTTTCGGCCTTTCCCCGCGAGCTGACCATCGTCGGGGAGAGCATACGATGACGCCGGCCCTGCCGGGCGCCTCGCTCGCCGACGCCTTGCCGCGCGGTTCGGTGGCGATCTTCGACGTTCTTGCCGAACGCATCCGCAGGAACGTCGGCAGCCGTCTGGTGACCGTCCTGGTTCCCTCCAGCGACGCGCCCTTCCTGGTGCGCGTCTTTTCCAACAATCTCGAACAGTACCCTCTCGGGCGAGCGGATCCGGTCGAGGACAGCATCTGGTTCCGCAGGCTCTTCTCGGAGCGGGAAGCGATCGTGGCCAACGATTCAGATGCCATCGGGACCTGGCTGCCGGGGTTCGATTCCTACCTCGAACAGGGATACGGCTCGCTCGCCAACGTTCCCATCGTCGTCGCCGGAACCACGATCGGCCTCCTGAACCTCATGGACGAGGCCGGACATTTCACCGCCGAAAGGCTTGCGGTCCTGCGCGACGAACTGCCCCTCGCCGCGTTGGCGATCCTCGCGGAGCGCAGGTAGGCGGCGCGCTCCCGGGAACACCGTCCGATCTCCGAACGCGACGGATGACCCCGCAGAGAAGGCCGACGGAGGCGGGTCCGGCCGTTCTCCAAAGCGCAGCGGAGGACCGAGGTTGCTCGGCTCCGTCGTATCGGCGGCTTCGAATCGACATCGGCTCCTCTTGCGGGTAAACCGCTGGCTGAACCATCCGTCCGGTGAGGCAAGCGTCTTTTCCTCCGCAGCGCCGCGACGTCGCATGCCGGAGCAGGACGGGAAATGGCGAGTGTAACGGGATGGGAAGCGCCATGACCGCGGATCCGAGCGCGAGGCTCGCGACCTTCGCCGCAGGATTGACCCACGCCGACGTCCCGCCGGCGGTCATGGCGCGGATGGAGGATCTCTTCGTCGACTGGCTCGGTTCCGCCCTGGCCGGCAGGTTCGCGGAGCCCGTGCAGACGATCGCCGCCTTCGCCCGGCGCATGGGACCCTCCGAGGGATCAAGCGAAATCCTCATCGACCGCTCGTCGAGTTCCCCCCTGTTCGCCGCGCTCGTCAACGGCGCATCCTCGCACGTCGCAGAGCAGGACGACGTCCACAACGGCTCGGTTTTCCACCCGGCGGCCGTGGTGTTCCCCGCCGCGCTGGCGGTGGCGCAGGACGTCGGCGCATCGGGGAAGGCGTTCCTTGCGGCGAGCGTCGCCGGCTACGAGGTCGGCATCCGTGTCGGAGAGTTCCTCGGCCGGTCGCACTACAAGGTCTTCCACACCACCGGAACCGCCGGCACGCTGGCCGCCGCAGCCGCTGCCGGACGGCTTCTCGAACTGTCGCCCGAGGCGATGCTCCACGCCTTCGGCTCGGCGGGCACCCAGGCCGCCGGTCTGTGGGAATTCCTGCGCGACGCTGCCGACTCCAAGCCCCTGCACACCGCCAAGGCCGCCGCCAACGGGCTGATCGCCGCCTATCTGGCGAGGGATGGCTTCACCGGCGCGCGGCAGGTTCTCGAGGGCGCCAAAGGCATGGCAGCCGGCATGTCCAGCGATGCCGATCCGGCGAAGCTGACCGATGGTCTAGGCACGCGCTGGGCCACCGCCGAGACTTCGTTCAAGTACCATGCCTCCTGCCGCCACACCCATCCGGCGGCGGACGCGCTGCAGAAGGCGATGCGCGAGAACGGGCTGAAGGCCGGTGACATCGAACGCGTCGTCACCCGGGTGCACCAGGGTGCGATCGACGTGCTGGGGCCGGTAACGAACCCAGCGACGGTGCATCAGGCCAAATTCTCGATGGGGACGACTCTCGGGCTCATCGCCGTGACCGGCAAGGCCGGCATGGTGGAATTCGACGAGGGATTCCGGAACCCGGCCGTGGTCGATTTTCGTGATCGCGTGAGCATGGAACTCGACCCGGAGGTGGACGGCGCCTATCCCACGCGCTGGATCGGCAAGGCGACGGTGATCACCCGCGACGGCCGGGTATGCGAGGCACGCGTCGACGAACCCAAGGGCGATCCGGGCAACACGCTTTCCCGTGCGGAGATCGAAGCGAAGGTGAGCGGGCTCGCGCTCTACGGCAAGGCGGCCGGCAAAGCCGAGATGCAGCGCCTGTTCCCGCGTCTCTGGTCGGTGGCAGAACGCAATGCCATCGGCCGGCTCATGGACTGACGGGGCGCCCATGCATCTGCCACGCCGCTTCGAGACGGGACGGGACGAATGGACCTGAAGGATCTGCCGCAGGGCGAGGAGATCGCCAGCATCCGCGAAAGCGTGCGCAGGCTGTGCGCCACCTTTCCGCCCGAATACTGGCGGCGGCTCGACCGTGAGAGCGCCTATCCGACGGAGTTCGTGCGGGCTCTGTCGGATGCCGGCTACCTGTCGGTCCTGATCCCGGAGGCCTATGGCGGCTCCGGCCTGCCGCTTTCGGCGGCTGCCGCCATTCTGGAGGAGGTGCAGCGCGCCGGCGCCAACGGCGCGGCCTGCCACGCGCAGATGTACATCATGGGCGCCCTGCTCCGGCATGGCAGCGAGGCCCAGAAGCAGGCCTACCTGCCCGCCATCGCCGCCGGCGAACTCCGGCTGCAGGCCTTCGGCGTGACCGAACCCACCAGCGGCACCGACACGTCGTCGATCCGCACCTTCGCGCGACGCGACGGCGACCACTACGTCGTCAGCGGCCAGAAGGTCTGGACCTCGCGTGCCGAACATTCCGACCTGATGCTCCTGCTCGCCCGCACGACGCCGAAGGAAGACGTCGCCAAGCGAACCGACGGGCTGTCGGTCTTCATCGTCGACATGCGCCAGGCGCTGACGGCCGGCATGAGCATCAAGCCGATCCGCACGATGATGAACCACTCGACCACGGAGGTCTTCCTCGACAACGTCCGCATCCCGGTCGCGAACCTCGTCGGCGAAGAGGGCAAGGGTTTTCGCTACATCCTCTCGGGAATGAACGCCGAGCGCATCCTGATCGCGGCCGAATGCATCGGCGACGCGAAATGGTTCATCGAGAAGGCTTCCGCCTATGCCGGCGAACGCAAGGTGTTCGGCCGGCCGATCGGCCAGAACCAGGGCGTCCAGTTCCCGATCGCCCGCGCCTACGCGCAGATGCGCGCGGCCGAACTGATGGTGCACCACGCGGCCGCGCTGTTCGAGGCAGGGCAGGACTGCGGCGAACAGGCCAACATGGCCAAGATGCTGGCGGCGGAAGCGTCGTGGGCCGCAGCCGAAGCCTGCGTCCAGACGCATGGCGGCTTCGGCTTCGCCGAAGAGTACGACGTCGAGCGCAAGTTCCGCGAGACGCGCCTCTACCAGGTCGCGCCGATCTCCACCAATCTGATCCTGAGCTACATTGCCGAGCACGTGCTCGGCATGCCGCGCTCCTACTGAAGGGGTCGCTCGCTCCCGGCGCCGGCGCGGGACGCGGGCTGCAGGCGCCGCAGGCAAGGAGAAGATCGCATGGACGAGAACGAGGTCGAGACGCTGCGGACCTGGATCGGCCGCGAGGAGAGAAAGTCGGAGCTCCTGACGGCGGCTCTCGTCGAGCGTTTCGATGCGACGGTCGGCCGGTCGCTCGCCCGCATCGACGGCGAGGCACCGCTCGGGATCCACTGGTGCATGACCCAGCCGGCAGTCGCCGCGGAGGGTCTCGGCGCCGACGGCCATCCGGCGCGCGGGGGTTTCCTGCCGCCCGTGGCCTTGCCGCGGCGAATGTGGGCCGGCGGTGGTCTCTCCTTCCTCCAGCCTCTGCGGGTCGGCGAAGAGGTCGTCCGCATCTCGCGCATCGCGGAAATCGTCCACAAGCGGGGCCGCAGCGGCGAACTCGTCTTCGTCACCGTCGAGCACGACATCCTTTGCGCGGATGCGCTGGCGATACGGGAGCGTCAGGACATCGTCTATCGGGCCGCACCGGTGCCTGAATCGGCCGATACCGGCGGAGCGCGACCGCCCGTGGGCGTCCCGGAACCGCGCCGAGCGGAGCGCAGCGAGACTGTCGACGCCACGGCGACGCTGCTCTTTCGTTACTCGGCACTTACATTCAACGGCCATCGCATCCACTACGACCTCGAATACGCGCGCCGCGATGAAGGGTATCGGGGCCTGGTCGTGCACGGCCCCCTGCAGGCGACCCTCATGCTGCACATGGCCGCGCGGATGCTGGGCGGGAAGGCGCCCGCGCGCTTCGACTATCGCGGCATCGCTCCCCTCGTCCACGGCGGCAGCTTCACCGTGAATGCGATGGAACGTGCCGGTGCGATCGATCTCTGGACAGCCGCAGATGACGGCGCGCCGCGCATGACGGCGACGGCGACCGCCTAGATCGCGCACTTCACGTCCCTGCGGTCGTGCGCAGATGGTCGAGCAAGGCGATGTGGCGGGCCGACGGGAATGCGCCGGCAGGCCGTGCGAGGCCGAAGACGGTCGGCGGGAGGCTCTCTTCGATCTCCAGCACAACGACCGGCTGCCCATCATAGGTCATCACCGGTGCCGGCCTCTGGAACAGGACCGAATAGCCGAGCCTGCGGCCGACCAGGCAGCGGGCGAGTTCGAAGTTCGTCGTGACGTGCCCGATGCGCGGCTTGACGTCGATCGAAGCGAAGATCTGCTCCGTGTTCCGGCGCGCCGGATGCATGTCGAGCAGGATCAGCGGTTCTGCCGAGAGATCGGCCAGCCGCACGCTTCGCCGATGAGCGAGGGGGTGCCCCGCCCCCAGCAGGACATAGGGGCGGTATGCGTGCACGGGATCGAATACGAGCTGGCGCGAGACGTCGACGCTGTAGAGCAGTGCCACGTCGATGCGTCCTTGAAGCAGCATGTCGTCCAGGTCCGGGGCCGATGCTTCCGCGACCTCGAGGACCAGATCGGGATGGCTGCGCTGGAAGCGATCCATGATGCCGGGCAGCAGGAAGGGCGCGAGCGTGGAGAAGCAGCCGATGGCGAAGCGCCCGGTCAGGCTGCTGGCTTCCTCCGTCGCCTGGTCCGCCAGTGCTTCGGCCTGCGCAAGCAAGGCACGCGCGGTCGCCAGGAGCCGCGTGCCGGCGGAGGTCAGCGTGACGCCTCTGCCCTTGCGGCGCACGAACAGCTGCTGGGCGAGGTGATGCTCGAGTTCGTCGAGCGCCAGCGCCAGCGCCGATGCGCTGACGTGGCACCGCTCTGCCGCCGCCGCGAGGGACCCGCCGCTGGCGATGGCATCGAAATATTCCAGTTGCCGCAGCGTGAAGGGAAGGGTGCCCATAACGCAGTCTAGCTTGCGTGTTACGTCTTTAAAACATGTTTTACATCGGACCGCGCGCCATCCAGATTTGACGCTGCCGACGAAGACGTTCGGAATTGGGAGGAGTTATCCATGGCGCAGAATCTCGAAGAAGCGATTGCTCAGGCGGGGAGCCCGGTGAAGCTGCTGTGGGAATCACAGACGCCGCCGGCGGTCGTGCCGCGCCTGGTGCAGGAATTCACCAACTGGCGCGACGAGCAGCTCGCCTGGCGCCGTACGGCGGTGCTCTACGACCAGTCCCACCACATGGCCGATCTCAACATAAAGGGCCCCGACGCGCTGAAGCTCATCTCGAGCCTCGCGGTCAACAGCATGGCCGTCTTCCCCGTCGACATGGCCAAGCAGTTCGTGGCGGTCAACCACGACGGCTATGTGATCGGCGACAACATCCTGTTCCACCTGGAAGAGGACGAGTACCAGGCCGTCGGCATCCCGCCGTCGATCAACTGGCTGCACTACCATGCCGAGACCGGCGGCTACGACGTTCAGGTCTGGCGCGACGACAACTCGCTGGTGCGCAAGGGGGATCCGGTGCTCTACCGCTACCAGATCCAGGGGCCGGGCGCGATGGACGTCATCCGCGAGGCGACGGGCCAGGAGCCTCCGAAGCTGCGGTTCTTCCACATGACGCGGTTCACCATCGCGGGCAAGGAGGTGCGCGCCCTCAGGCATGGCATGGCCGGCGAGCCCGGCTTCGAGATCTGGGGTCCGTGGGCGGACAATGACGCCGTGCACGCCGCCCTCCTCGCAGCCGGGAGCAAGCACGGCCTCGTCCAGGTCGGTGGCCGCGCCTATCACACCAACGCGCTGGAGTCCGGCTGGCTGCCGCGTCCTCTGCCCGCGATCTACACCGACGAGCGTCTGGCGGATTACCGCCGCTGGCTCAAGGCCAACGCCTACGAGACCATCTCGCCGCTCGGCGGCAGTTTCCATTCGCAGAACATCGAGGACTACTACTTCACGCCCGAGGAACTCGACTACGCACGGATCGTCGCCTTCGACCATGACTTCATCGGCCGCGAGGCCCTGGAACGGCGCGTGCCGGAGCGTGGCACCGCGCGGCGCAAGGTGACCTTCGTCTGGAATGGCGAGGACACCGCAAAGGCCTATGGTTCGATGTTCCACCCCGGCCCCGGCGCCAAGTTCATCAACCTGCCGATGGCGCTCTACGACACCTTCCATTTCGATCGGGTCGAGGCGGACGGCCGGACCGTCGGCCTGTCGACCTGGACAGGCTACTCGGCCAACGAGCGCGCCATCCTGTCGCTGGGCGTGGTGGAGCCCGAATTCGCCGAGCCGGGCACCGAGATCACACTGGTCTGGGGCGAGGACACTCCGTCGTCGAAGCTGCAGGTCGAGGACCACGTCCAGGTGAAGATCCGCGTCACGGTGCAGCCGGCGCCCCTCGTCGAAAAGGCGCGAACCGTCTACCGCGCCAACGGCTGACGGCAGTCCCGATCCCGCACCGTTGAAGCGAAACACCCGCGCCACCACCGGGCGCGGGTGTTTCGCATCGTCATCGAAAGCGTCAGGATTTCCCGGTCCGGCCGGCCGCCAGGAAGTCGGGCGCGCGGCGCGCGGCAAAGGCCTGCATGGCTTCCATCACCTCGGAACCGCCCACCAGCGATGCCTGCGCGTCGCGCTCGGCGTCCAGCTGGCTGTCGAGGTCGCTTACGAAGGCATGGTCGAGCAAGCGGCGGGTCGCGACCTGTCCGGCTACCGGCCCGGCCGCAAGCCTGGCGGCGAGGCTCAGTGCCTGCTCCCTCAAGCCATCGTCCTCGGCGACGGACCAGATCAGCCCCCAGTCGAGCGCCTGTTCGGAAGAGAGCGGCTGGCCCGTCAGGAGAACCCCGAGCGCCCGCGCGCGGCCGAGCGTACGGGCCAGCTGCCACGACGTGCCGAGGTCCGGCACGAGGCCCAGCTTCGACGTGAACGTCAGGACGAAGCGCGCCGAGCGCGCCGCGATCGCGATGTCGCCGGCCAGGGCCAGCCCCACGCCGCCGCCGGCAGCCACGCCGTTCACGGCGACGACCACCGGAAAGGGCGCGTTGCGCACGTCACGGATCAGCGCATGCATCAATCCGTCGAGCACGGATGCGCAGGCTTCGCCGCGCCGTTCGGGCGGCAGGTGACCGCCCATCATCGGGTCGGACAGGTCGGCGCCCGAGCAGAAGCCGCTCTCGCAGCCGGTCAGCACCATGGCACGCACGTCCGGACGCGCCGAAAGCGCGGCCATCGCGGCGCGCAACTGTTCCAGTGTCTCGCGACGCAATGCGTTCTTCGTCTCGGGGCGGACGATCGCGATGCATGCCACATTGCCGTGATGGGTGACTGCCAAATCCGAAAACTGCATCTGCGCTCCTCTGCATTCTCTGCCACGGGCATCCCGCATCACGGCAGTCCGGGGACGTTGGCCTCCGGTCGACGGCCGGCACCCACAGCCCTCATTTGATTAACAGATTTATTAATTTCCGCCACTCGGCCGCGCAACTTGATTTTCCGCCGGCCTTGCGGGAAGACGAAGGGCAGCAATCACCTGAACGGGATGGGCATGGCAGCAAGTGAGCGCAGGAAGAAACCGGTCAAACCGCACCTGACGCGGGAGCAGGTGGTCGAGGCCCTGCCGCTGTCGATCGTGCGCGCGCGCGAAAGCGTGATGGGCAGCTTCCGCACCGTCCTGCACAAGTATGGGCTCACCGAGCCGCAATGGCGGGTGATCTGGACCATCGAATCGCTCGAGGAGGTCGAGATGACCGAACTCGCGCGCATGACGGCCATCCTGTTCCCGTCGCTCTCGCGCATCGTGCGCGAACTCGAACAACGCGAATACATCAACCGCCGCAACGATCCGTCGGACCTGCGCAGAATGCTCGTTTCGCTGAACGACCGTGGCGCCGGCGTATTCGAACTCGTCGCGCCGGAGGCGCGTGCGGTCTATCGCAGCATCCGCGACGTCATGGGCACGGAGAAGCTGCGGCAACTGCAGAGCCTTCTCGTCGAGCTGGATGAAAAAGTGTCCGGGCTGACGTTCCTCCCCTCCGAAAATCAGGGATTGCCCGCGGACCTCGTCCCGCAAATGCCCCTGAAGGCTCGCGGACGTCCGCGAAAGGTCGCGAGCTAGCGTCTTCGCGGGCGCCCGTCCGACGCAATCTCGCGGCACGGCGGTTGACCTTGTTTATTTAACTTGTTTAATATCTACTCCAGTCCGACGACGATGGCGCCCGCGGAGGAGCGGCGCCGTCCTGTCGGCCATTCCCTAGCGGGGGGGGCGGCCGGCGGCAGACGCTCGGAACGGGAGGAGTCCATGCCAGCCTATCTCACGCAGCCGCTCAAGCGCGCCGCGCTCGTCAACAGGAACGGGTTTGCTACCGTCGACGGCGAGCGGAGACGCAGCTGGACCGAGGTGCTGGAGCGCGTCGCGCGGGCGGCCGGGGGCATCGCGGCGCTGGGCATCGGCAGGGGCGATCGCGTCGCGTTGCTCGCCCTCAACAGCGACCGCTACTTCGAGCTCGAGTTCGCGCTGCCCTGGGCCGGAGCGGCGATGGTCCCCATCAACACCCGCCTTTCGCCTGCCGAAGTGGCCTATGTTCTCAGAGACAGTGGCGCGGTCGCGCTCGTCGTCGACGACTCGCAGCACGAATGCGCCGGGCAGCTCGGCGACATCCTGTCGGGCATGAAGGCGGTGATTTCGCTTTCGGGCGCTGGCGCAGACGGGTGGATCGACTACGAGACCATGCTGGCCGAAGCCTCGCCGCTCGCCGACCGGATGCGCGGCGGGGACGAGATGGCGGGCATCTTCTACACCGGCGGGAGTTCCGGCCGCTCGAAGGGCGTCGTGCTGACGCATGACAATCTTTCGACCAATGCCCTGAACGCGGTGGCGCTCATCGGCTATGGGCGGGAGAGCGTCTATCTGCACGCCGCGCCGATGTTCCACCTCACCGACGGCATGTCGACCTATTCGCTGACGATGGCCGGCGGCACCCATGTCTTCATGCCCCGTTTCGACGCGCGCCAGTGCCTGGAGCTCATCCAGGCCCACGGGGTCACGCACATCTGTCTGGTGCCCACCATGATCGAGATGCTGGTGAACCTTGCCGAAAAGGAGCGCTTCGACTGTTCGTCGCTGCGTCAGATCCAGTTCGGCGCCGCGCCCATGCCGGATGCGACGCTCGCCCGGGCGATCCGGCTCTGGCCCGACCTCCTCTTCCTGCACGGCTGGGGCATGACCGAAATTTCGCCGCTCGGCATGCTGATGCCGTTCGAATGGCGCGATCCGAGAACGGCCGGCCACCGCATGCGCTCCTGCGGCATGCCCGTCTACAACGAGGAAGCCCGCATCGTCGCGCCCGACGGCAGCGCGTGCCCGCCCGGGGAGGTCGGCGAACTGGTCGTCCGTGGCCCCATGGTCATGAAGGAATACTGGAACCTTCCCGAGGAGACCGCCAAGGCGCTGCGGGACGGCTGGATGCACACGGGCGACGCCGCCTATGTCGACGACGAGGGATTCTTCTACATCGTCGACCGCATCAAGGACATGATCATCACGGGCGGCGAGAACGTCTATTCCCTCGAGGTCGAGAACGTCATCGGCCTGATGGAGGGTGTGAAGCAGGTCGCCGTGATCGGGGTGCCGGATCCGTTCTGGGGCGAGACGGTTCATGCCGTCGTGGTGCCGCAAGTCGGCGCCGCGCTGGAGCCGGAAGCGATCATAGGCTTCTGCAAGGACCGGATCGCGCGCTACAAGAGCCCGCGGACGGTCGAGTTCCGCGACAGCCTTCCCCTCACCGGCGCCGGCAAGATTTCCAAGAAACAGCTGCGCGAGGAGCACGTCGCCCGGACGGCCGCATCCTCGGTTCCAGGAGAAAGCGCATGAACATCAATCCCCCGAGGCTCGAATTCGTCTTCCGGATCCGTCTGAAGCTCGGCATGCGCCAGAAGATCGGTGAACTCCCGTCCGGCGGCATTCGCGGCTTCGTCGCCGCGGCCGGCGGCGAGATCGAGGGACCTCGTCTCAACGGCCGCGTGGTTCCGAACTCGGGCGGAGACTGGGCGCTCTACCGGCCGGACGACACGGTGGCCTTCACCGCCCACTACATGCTCGAGGCCGACGACGGCACCCAGATCTACATGCGCAACAATGGCTATCGCCACGCACCGCCGGAGACGGCCCGCAAGATGGAAGCGCTCGAACCCGTGGGTCCCGACGACTACTACATGCGGCTCTCGCCCACTTTCGACACGCCGCGCGGTCCCCATGACTGGCTCACCCGAACGGTCATCATCGGGCGCGCCGAGCGCCACGCGGATCACTCCGTCTTCGATTATTTCGCGGTCCTGTAGCCGGGACCAGCCGATCCCGATCGTCGCCGCCGGCGCGGCATGCGAGGGCTGCAACTGGACAAAAGCGACGCGAGATGTTTAATTTGTTATAGAATTTGCGTCGAATTCCTCGACGCGTTCTGGGAGGAGACCAAATGAAGAAACTGTTTCTTTCAGCGACGCTTGCGACCATCCTCGCGGGGCCGGGCGCGGCGCATGCGGTCGACATGAAGTTCTCGCTGTGGATTCCGCCGATGCATCCGCTCGTCGCGGGCCTGACGGAATGGGGCAAGGACGTCGAGGCGGCGTCGGGCGGCGAGGTCGCCGTGAAGCTCTTCCCGGCCGAGCAGCTCGGCAAGGCGGGCGACCACTACGACATGGCCCGGGACGGCATCGTCGACATGGCCATGGTGGCCCCCGGCTATTCCGCCGGCCGGTTTCCGATCTGGAGCATCATCGAACTTCCCTTCACCTTCAAGAACAGCACGGATGGCGCCAAGGCGCTGCATGAATGGTACGCAGCCTATGCCGACCGGGAAATGCCGGACGTGAAGGTCTGCCTCGTCACGATGCACCATCCGGGCACGCTGCACACGACGAAGACGGAGGTCCGCACGCCGGATCAGCTATCCGGCCTCCGCATCCGCCCGGCCGGTCCGGTCACCTCGGCCTTCGTCACCGCGCAGGGCGGCAACACGGTGCAGGCGGCGCTTCCCGAGATCCGCGAACTCGCCGAGCGCGGCGTCGTCGACGGCGTCACCTGGCCGCCGGACATCTTCGTCATCAAGGCCGAGAGCGCGCTCAAGTACCATATGGGCGAGCCCTTCTACATCACCGCGCAGGCGCAGGTGATCAACAAGGATTTCTATGCCGGCCTCACGGATAGCCAGAAGGCCGTCATCGACGCCCATTGCACGCCGGAGTGGTCGGCGAAGGTGAACCAGGGATGGGCGAACGGCGAAATGGCCGCGCTCGAACGGCTCAAGGGCCTCGAGGGACACACCGTCTATTCCCTTACGGAAGACGAATTCGCCAAGTGGAAGGCAGCCGCCGCGCCCCTCGTCGGCGACGTGCTGAAGACCGCCGGTGATCGCTACGGCATCAATGCCAAGCAGGTGCAGGCCGAACTGTTCGAGCGGCTCGACGCCAACGACGCCCGCTACTGAGAACCGAAGGCCGCCGTCGACCGCTTCCGGGCGACGGCGGCCTCCCTCATCTGCTTTTCAACGCAAGGAACAGCCACCGTGCCGATGACAGATGCGAACTGGGCCGACTACCCCAGGATCCAGAGCCTGATCGCCGACTATGTCTGGGCGCTCGACACCGCCGACATCGACAGGCTTTCCGCGTTGTTCACGGACGACGCGATCTTTCAGGACACCTCGGGCAACGTCTACGCGGGACGCGCGGCTTTCGAGGGCTACTTCCGCGCATTGATGGCCAATCCGGTCTTTCGCGGCCGCCAGCATCACATCGACAATCTTCGCCTCACGCCCACCGAATGGGGCTACCAGACCCAATCCTACTGGACCGTGACGAAGTGGCATGCCGAGGCCGCCAGGAAGATCTTCGAGGTGATCGGCTATTCGACCGACAACTTCCGCCGGACCGAGACCAGCTTCCTGTTCTGCGAGCGTCGCGTCCACTACTGGCGCGACGTCGACTGCCCGTGGGCGCCCGACGGCACGGGCCTCTCCTGACCGGATGGGTGAAATCAGGTCGACCATCGAGCAGGATGGCGTTCTCCTCCTGCGCCTCGTCAACGGCAGCGCCAACGCGCTGACATCGGCGATGGCGGAGCAGCTGATTGCGATCCTCGCCGGCATCCCGGCCGGGATCGGCGCCGTGCTCGTGACCGGCACCGCCGGAGGCACGTTCTGCGCCGGCTCCGACATCCGCGAACTGGCGCGCCTTCAGGATACGCCGGAAGGTCCGGCGTCGATGCTGCGCGTCGAGAGCCGCGCCTTGCGCGCGCTGGCCGGGCTTCCGATCCCCACCATCGCGGCGATCGACGGCATCGCCTTCGGCGGCGGCATGGAACTGGCAGCGGCCTGCGACATCGTCATCGCCGGGCAGAAGGCGCGCTTCTGTCTACCCGAGGTCAGGCTCGGGGTCTTTCCCGGCATTGGCGGGACGGTCTGGATTCCGCGCCGCATCGGCTACGTCCGCGCCCTCGAAATGATGCTGACAGGGCAGGAAATCGACGCGGCGACCGCGCATCGCTGGAACTTCGTCAACCGACTGGCGACCTCCATACCTGCCGAAGACGAGGCTCTCGATCTCGCGCGCAGCTTTGCGCGTGGTCCTCGCGATGCGGTGGCGATGATCAAGCAGTCGCTGCGCGATGGCCTGCTGCTCGCTGAAGATGAAGCCCTCGATGCCGCGCTCGACCACGCGATCGCGCTCGGCCACTCGCCGGAGAGCCGGGAGGGCCTGCGTGCTTTCCTGGCACGCGAAGCGCCGGACTTCGCATCGGTTCGTCCACGTCCGGCTGGCGGCGTTATCTGAACGTCGTCGCCGCGCCCCCGGCGATGGCCGGCTGCGGCGAATCCGGTGCGGCGGTCCCGCTGGTCAGTTCATCGAGTTCGGGATCACGAGCGACAGCCAGGGCACAGCGCACAGGACCACCAGACGCAGGATGTCCACCGCAATGAACGGCGCCACGCCGCGGAAGATGGTCGTCAGCGACACATCCCGGGCGATCGAGTTGATGACGAAGACGTTCATGCCGACGGGAGGCGTGATCAGGCCGAGCGTCACGGTCATGACGATGATCACGCCGAACCAGATCGGGTCGAAGCCGAGCGCGACGATCACGGGAAAGATGATCGGCACGGTGAGCAGGATGATGGCCAGTTCGTCCATCACGGCGCCGAGGAGAATGTAGACCAGCAGAATGATCGCCAGCGTGCCATAGGGACCGATCGGCAGTTCCACCAGCATTTCGGCCAGCGCCTGGGCCGTCTGCGTGACGGTGAGGAAGTACCCGAAGAGATAGGCGCCGATGGCGATGACGAAGATGGACGCGGTGGTGCGAAGCGCTTCCACCAGGCACTCCACGACCAGCGCCGCATTCAGGCGCCCGCGCAGCACGCCGATCGCGAAGGCTCCGGTCGCGCCGATGCCGGCTGCTTCAGTCACCGTTACGAAGCCGCCATAGATCGATCCGATGATGACGGCGAAGAGCAGAAGGGTTGCCCAGATGTCGCGCAGTGAGCTCCACCGTTCGCGTCTCCCCATGCGTTCGCCGACGGGGCAGAGCTCGGGCCTCCTTGCCACGATGATGCGCACGACGGCGATGTAGAGAAGAATGCCGAGAAGGCCCGGGATCACGCCGGCCATGAACAGCTTGGCGATG
Organism: Aquibium microcysteis; assembly: GCF_014495845.1. Taxonomy (NCBI): domain Bacteria; kingdom Pseudomonadati; phylum Pseudomonadota; class Alphaproteobacteria; order Hyphomicrobiales; family Phyllobacteriaceae; genus Aquibium; species Aquibium microcysteis. The sequence continues at coordinate 4,484,695 of NZ_CP061080.1, read as the reverse complement.
TCCTGCTCGGTAAGGATCCCGTAGATCAGCATCGTGACGGACGGCGGGATCATGATCCCCAGCGTGCCGCCCGCGGCAATCGTGCCCGCCGCAAGCCCGGGTTCCATGCCGGCCTTGCGCATCTCCGGCAAAGCGACGGTCGTCATGGTGGCCGCGGTCGCGACGGACGAACCGTTGATGGCCGCGAACCCGCCGCAGGCGAGGATGGTGGAGATGGCCGTCCCGCCGCGCAGGTGACCGAACCATGCGCGGTTGGCGCGAAACAGTTCGCGGCTCATGCCCGAGGCGCTGGCGAAGACGCCCATCAGGACGAACATCGGGATGACGCTCAGCGTGTAGTCCGAAGCGGTTCGGAGCGGCGAGTTCATCAGCAGGTTGAGACCGGGCTTCCAGCCGCTGACGGCGGCGAAACCCGCCACACCCGCGATGCCCATCGCGAATCCGATCGGGACCCTGAGGATGATCAGGACGAAGAGACCCACGAATCCGCCGATGGCGATGAGCGTATCAGTCATGGATCTCACCGGTGCCGCCGCGGGCGATCTTCGCCAGGCGCAGGACTGCAAAGAAGAAGGCGGCGGCGATGCCGGCCGCGGCCGCCGCGATGAAGGGCCAGATCGGCCAGTGAAGAACGCTGGTGATCTCGAAACTGCCGTGCGCGCGATGCACCTTGGCGAACAGCATCCAGGTCATCGCCCCGAGGAACAGGGCGCTGAACAGCGTCGCGACGAGATCGAGCAGGCGACGGCCGTTCCGGCCCAGATACTCCCACAGGAGATCCACGGTGATGTGCCGTCCGGCGTAGGTCGCGCTGCAGATTCCCCAGAAGATGGCGATCGCCTGGGCGTAGCCCGAAAGGGTATAGGCATCGGGAATCTGGATCGCGAAAAGATAGCGGAGCGTCGCTTCACCGAAAGTGGTGAGAGCGATCAAGGCCAGCAGGAATCCCGATATCAGATCGACGACGCGCGTCACCAGGCTCATCGCCACCTCCCGGACCCGTGTGCTTCCTGCCCCCAAGCCGCCGAAATTCGCCCCGGCTTCACGGATGAAGGCGAGGGTAGGGGCTGGCAACGGAGGCTGTCAATGTTTATCATATTAAATAATTCTCGGGACATGGAGGGGCCGACTTGGGAGACATGGCGCGAGTCGGGCTCGTCGTTCCGCCGGAGCGGGGACGCGTTCCTCCGGACGGGGCGGCGATGTTTCCCGACGTCGATTTCCTGGTCGAGGGCCTGGGCGTGTCCGGCATGTCCGAGGCCGGCTATGCCGAGGCGGTCGCCCGGCTGGAAACCGCCTGCGCTTCGCTCGCACGCCGTGGGGCCGAAGCCGTCCTGCTGTTCGGCACGTCGCTGAGTTTCTTCCGCGGTCCAGCCTTCAACGCCGAACTCGAGCACAGGATGACGCAGGCGAGCGGTCTCCCCTGCAGGACGCTGACCAGCGCCCTCGTCGATGCGCTGACGATCGTGTCGGCGCGCCGCCTCGCGGTCGCGACGGCCTATACGCACGACGTGAATGCGCTGTTCACGTCCTATTTCTCGGCCGAGGGCTTCTTCATCGATGCCATCGACGGGCTGGACATCGTCTCGCTCTCAGCTGCCGAACAGGCCGGTCCCGAACAAATCGCGGCCCTCGCGCGCCGGGTTCGGGACCAGGCCCCGCGCGCCGATGCGCTCGTGATTTCCTGCGCCGGGCTCTCCACTCACACCGTCAGTCCGGTGCTGGAAGCCGAATTCGACCTGCCGGTCCTGTCGAGCGCCATGGTCGGTGCCTGGGCCGCGCTTCGGCTGACCGGCCGGCCCGGCCACGCACCGGGTTTCGGCCGTCTCTACCAGACGGAATTTCCAAGGAAGGAACGGACATGAAAATCGGGATGATCGGTCTCGGCCACATGGGTGGCGCGATGGCGGTCCGGATGATCGGGAGCGGTCACGAGGTGGTCGGCTTCGACACCTCCGCGGACGCGATGCGACGGCTGGAGGCGGCCGGCGGCCAGATCGCGGCGCATCCCCGCGCCGTGGCCGATGACGCCGAACTCGTCCTCGCCTGCCTGCCCGGCAAGAAGGCGAGCTTCGATACCGCCTTCGGCGACGACGGCGTCGTTCACGGCGACCGGATCACGACCTATGTCGAGATGTCGACGCTCGGACGCGACGCCGTCACCCAGATCGGCGGATCGATGGCGGCCGCAGGTATCGGCTTCCTCGACGCGCCCGTGAGCGGCGGGCCGCGCGGGGCGGTGGAAGGCCTGCTCACGGCGATCGTCTCGGGCTCGGCGGAAAGCATCGAGGCTGCGCGGCCGGCTCTGGCGGCGGTCGCCTCCAACATCTTCGTCATCGGGCCGGAGCCGGGCATGGCGCAGGTCTGCAAGCTGGTGAACAACATCCTGTCCATCACCGCCATGGTCGCGACTTGCGAGGCGGTTTCGATGGGCGTCAAGGCCGGCCTCGACGCCCGCACGATGATCGATGTCATCAACGTGAGCACGGGGCGGAATTCCGCCACCATGGACAAGTTTCCGAAGTCGATCCTGCCGCGGAGCTTCAGCTATGGCGGGCCGCTGGCGATCGGTCTGAAGGACATCGACCTCTATCTTGAACTCGCACACGACATGCGCATGCCGGCCGCGATCGGCACCACCGTCTCAGGCGTGTTCAACCACATCGCCTCGAAACTGGGGGCGGAATCCGACTACTCCACCATGATCAAGGTGTTCGAAGAGTGGGGCGAGGTCGTCGTCGGCGACAGCCCTGACGCGCCGGGCGGCTGACATCGAAGCTTGCAAAAATATAACAAGTTAATTAGTTTTGGGTGGCCGACACAGGGAGGAGCTCGACCGACGCACCGTCCGTCAGTCCTGTCCGGCGAATGAGACCTCGGGAGGAATCCATGACTGAGTATCGGAAAGCATTCGCGCTGAGCCATTCCCTGCGGGCGTTTGCGCTCGCGGCGGCGGTCGCCGTTTCAGCACCGGCCATTGCCCAGGACACGCAGACCGTCACCATCGCCACGCCCGGTGCGGCGCTGCATTTCTACCCCTTCTACGTCGCCGAATCCGAGGGCCTCTTCGAAAAGGAGGGGATCAGGATCGACTGGGTCGACGTCGGAGCCGGTTCGCGCCAGATCGCCGCGGTCGCGGGCGGCAGCGCCGATTTCGCCGTCGTCGGCATGCAGCCGGCGATGACCGCGCGCCAGAACGGCGCCGATCTCGTCTCGGTGGCCAGTCTCTTCAACGGCTACGCCATCCAGCTCGTGCTTTCGAACGCCGCGATCGAGAAGACCGGGATCTCTCCCGAGATGCCCATCGACGAGAAGGTCGAGAAGCTTCAGGCGGTGTCCGTCGGCGTCACCGGGATCGGCAGCACCACCGACGTCCTCCTGCGCAGCTGGCTCAAGCAGCGGGGCAAGGATGTCGAGCAGCGGCTGACGATCCAGCCGCTGGGCAGCCCGCCGGCCATGTTCGCCGCATTCGAGCAGGGCGCCGTCGATGGCTTCATGCTGGGCTCGCCGTTCCCCCAGCAGGCCGAGGCCGCCGGGCTCGGCAAGATCGTCATCGACCCCCTGACCGAGAGCATTCCCGAACTCGAAGGCGTCCCCTACACGGCCATCATCACCCGTGGTGCGCTGACGAAGGAAAAGCCCGAACTCGTCCAGCGCATGGTCAATGCCCTGACCAAGGCGATGCTCGCCCAGGCAGCCGATCCGGACGGCGTCGGAGCCAGGCTCAAGAGCTACTTCCCCGACACGGATCAGGCCCTCTTCGACGGTTTCGAGCCGACCTTCCGCGGAAAATCCGCGACCACTCCGGTCACCTCCAGGGAAGGCTATCAGAAACTGCTCGACTGGGTGGCCATCGCCTCGCCCGAGCCGGTCACGGTCACCTATGACGAGTTCGTCGACGACAGTTTCGCGGAAAAGGCGGCGGCCGAACTCCTGAAGCAGTAGGTCGGACCGGTGACCGATTCGTCCAGGCTCTGGGTGCAGCGCGCCGTGCTCCTGGCCGTGATGCTCGCGTCATGGGAGGCATGCGCACGCCTGATATCGGACCGCTGGATCAGCAGTCCGGTGGCCATCGCAGAGAGGCTCGCACAGTGGATGGCGGGCGACCTCTGGTACCACATGATGATCACCGGCGCCGAGATCGGCGCAGGCCTGGCGATCGGCATCCCGCTCGGCGTTCTCACCGGAATGCTGTTGGGGCGCTCGCAGAGGATGGCGGCCGTCTTCCGGCCGTTCATCGTCCTGATGAACTCCCTGCCGATCGTGGCGCTGACTCCGCTGCTGATCATGTGGTTCGGTCTCGGCATGCAGCCCAAGATCGTGCTGGTGGCGTTCGTCTCCTTCCTGCTGATGTTCTTCAACTCGTTTTCCGGCGCGCGCGCCGTGGATGACGAACTGATGGACACGCTGGCCTTGATGGGCGCCGATGCCCGGGAACGTTTCGTCAAGGTCGTCGTGCCGTCCTGCCTGACCTGGACCATCGCCGGGCTGAAGAACGCCCTGCCCTATGCGCTCATCGCCGCGGTGATCGGCGAGATGATGCTGTCGCGCAACGGGCTCGGTCATCTCATCACCCGTTCCGCCCAGCAGTTCGACATGACCGGGATCTACACCGCGCTGTTCGTCCTGATGGTCGTGGGAGCAATGATCAACGAGGCGACGACCCTGGTCGAGAACCGGCTGCTCCGCTGGCGCCATCTGGAAACCCGAGGACGATGACCATGGCCCATCTGCAACTCGTCCGGTCCGAGCCCTCCACCGGCCCTTCGCCGGCCCGTCGGCGGAAGATCGGCCTCGACAAGGTCGCCGTCGATTTCACGACGCGCGGCAAGACGTTCCGCGCCGTCGAGAACGTCACGATCGAGGTGCCCGAAATGCAGTTCCTGGCCCTCGTGGGGCCGAGCGGCTGCGGCAAGTCCACCGTCCTCAACATGGTGGCCGGCCTGCTCGCGCCGAGCGAAGGCACCGTCACCTATGACGGCGCGCCGGTTCAGGCGGCCAACACCCGCGTCGGCTACATGACCCAGAAGGACACCTTGCTGCCCTGGCGCAGCGTGGCCGACAACATCGGCATCGCCTTCGAGCTGCGGTGCCGCAAGGCCAGTGCCGCTGAGCGCCGCGAGCGTGTCGCCGAGATGATCGACCTCGTCGGCCTGAAGGGCTTCGAACGCCACTTTCCCGCCGAGCTGTCCGGGGGGATGCGCAAGCGCGCTTCCCTTGCCCGCATGCTGATCTACGAACCGGAGACGCTGCTGCTCGACGAGCCGTTCGCCGCGCTCGACGCGCAGCTTCGCATCCTGATGCAGCAGGAACTGCTGCGTCTCGTCGAACGCCGGCAGATGACCGTCATCCTCGTCACCCACGACCTGGAAGAGGCGGTGCTGATGGCCGATCGCGTCATGGTCTTCACCTCCGGGCCCGGCCGGATCCGGACCGAGCGCGACATTCCCTTCGAGCGGCCGCGAAACGCCATGGAACTGCGCTTCCGGCCCGAGTTCAGCGCCATCCACGAAGAGCTGTGGAGCGAACTCAAGGACGAGTTCGCCGCCAGCGTGGAGAGGGAACGTCGTGCGCAATAGGCAAAGGCCCCTGAACCCGCGCGTGGTGCTCGTCCAGCAGCTCGCGTTTCTCATCCTGCTGATCGGCGCCTGGCAGTTCGTTTCTGGACGTCTGATCCCACCCTTCTACATCAGCAACCCGCTCGACATCGCCAGCGTGATCTGGAAGTGGCTGGCCGACGGATCGATCTGGGTCCACATCCGATCCACCATCGTGACGCTTTTCATGGGCTATCTGGTCGGCGCCGTCCTGGGCATCGGCCTGGGACTGGCGCTCGGCCTGTCGCCGAAGACGGAGCGGATCGTCGCGCCGTTCATCGCCGCGCTCTATGGCCTGCCGAAAGTGGCGCTGCTGCCTCTGTTCGTCATCTTCTTCGGCATCGGTCTCGTCTCGAAGGTGGCGCTGGTCGCATCCGTGGTGATCTTCCTCCTCTTCTACGCGACGCTCGCCGGCGTGCGCGACATCGATCGCGACATGATCGACGGGCTGCGGCTGATGGGCGCCAGTGGCGCGGAAATCACGCGCAAGGTGCGCATGCCCGCGATCCTGCCCTGGCTCTACACCGGCCTGCGCACATCGCTCGGCTACGCGCTCACGACGACCGTCGTGTCGGAGGCCCTGTCCTCGAACCGGGGGCTCGGCTTCCTGATCGAGTATTCGGCCTCGCAATTTCATTCGGCGGGCGTGTTCGCGGCGGTCGTCGTGCTGCTCGTGCTTTCGAGCGTCATCATGGTTCCGCTCGGCATGTTGGAACGGCGGTCGAAGCCGACCCGGCTTTCGCGGTAGCGTCTGCCGGAATCGTTCGGTAACCGCGCCGCGGCGGCTGGACCCGCCGGACGATTTCTATTAACATATTAAATAATATCCGTCGTCTCGTCGCATGTCGCCGCGTGCGTCGGACGGACCTGGATCCGCAGGGAGACGAGACTTGCCAGAGGCCTACATCTTCGATTCCGTGCGCACGCCGCGCGGCAGGGGACGCCCGTCCGGCGCATTGCATACGCTGTCGCCGATCGATCTCGGGGCGACGGTGCTGTTGGCCCTCGACGAGCGGACCCGGTTCTCCCGCTTCGAGCCCGAAGACGTCATCTTCGGCTGCGGCGACGGCGTCAACGACCAGGGCGCCAACATCGCCCGCTCGTCGGTGCTCCACGCAGGCCTGCCGGACGGCATTCCGGGCTGCACGATCAGCCGCTTCTGTGCCTCCGGTCTCGATGCCGTCAACGCGGCCGCAGCGCGGATCATGGCGGGCCAGGCCGACCTGCTGGTGGCGGGCGGCGTCGAGATGATGTCGATCATCCCGATCGCCGGGACGGGCGGCCCGAACGGCACCGACGCGATCTTCAATGACGAAGCCCATTTCACGCCGCTCGGCGAAGCGGCCGACCTGCTCGCCACCCTGTGCGGCCACACGCGTTCGGACGTCGACACCTTCGCGGCCATGTCCCAGGAACGGGCCGCCGCGGCCTGGAGCGAGCGCCGCTTCGACCGGTCCGTCGTTCCGGTCCACGACGGAAACGGCGTCCTCATGCTGGACCGCGACGAACACATGCGGCCCGGCACGACGGTGGACGACCTCGCGAAACTGCCGGCCGCCTTCAAGGCCATGGGCGAGAAAGGCGGTTTCGATGCCGTCGTCCGCCAGCGCTATCCGCAAGTGGCGAAGGTCGCGCACGTCCACACCGCCGGCAATTCGTCGGGCATCGTCGACGGTGCGGCGGCCATGCTGATCGGCACCGCGGAGGCTGGCCGGCGCATGGGGCTCGAGCCGCGCGCCGTCATCCGCTCCTTTGCCAATGCCGCGATGGACCCGTGCCTGATGCTCGCGGCCCCGGCTGACGCGACACGACGCTGCCTCGCACGCGCCGGGCGGACGCTTCAGGACATCGATCTCTACGAGGTGAACGAGGCCTTCGCCTCGGTCGTCCTCCACTTCATGGAGAGGACGGGCGTGGGCTCCGACCGCATCAACGTGAACGGAGGCGCCATCGCCATGGGCCATCCGATCGGTGCGACGGGTGTCATGCTGCTTGGCACGCTGCTCGACGAGCTCGAACGGACCGGCCGCGAAAGCGGGGTCGTGACGCTCTGTGTCGGCATGGGCATGGGCGTCGCCACCTGTATCGAGCGCGTGGGAGGCGGATCGTGATCAGCCGCACCGACCTTGGGGACGGGATCGTCCTCCTGACGATCGAAACGTCCGGCCCCGTCAACACGCTGACGAAAGCCTTCAACCAGGCCTTTCTCCAGATGGTCGAAGAGATCGTTGCCGACGACGCGGTGACGGGCATCGTCATGACCTCGGCCAAGGATGGCTTTGCGGCCGGCGGCGATCTCGACGAATTGCGTGCCGCCCGCGTGCCTGCCGACATCGTGGCGATCGTCTCGCCCTTCCTCGCGGCCATCCGCAAGCTGGAGACCTGTGGCCGGCCGGTCGTCGCAGCCCTCAACGGCACCGCGCTTGGTGGCGGCTATGAACTCGCGCTCGGCTGCCATCGCCGCATCGCCGCGGATCGTCCGGACGCGCTTTTCGGCCTGCCCGAAGCGGGGCTTGGGCTGATGCCCGGCGCCGGCGGGACGCAGCGCCTGCCCCGCCTCGTCGGCCTGCAGGCGGCGGCCGATCTCATCCTGCCCGGCCGCACGCTCGCCACGGCCGCCGCGCTGAAGGCTGGTCTGATCGACGCCGTGGTCCCGGCCACCGAGCTTCTCGATGCCTGCAAGGGCTGGATCGCCGCCAATCCGGCAGCGACTCAGCCCTGGGACCGCAAGGGCTGGACGCTGCCGGGTCTCGATCCGAACACGCCCAGGGGCCGCAACTTCTTCACCGGCGCCTGGGCGCGGATCCGCTCGAAGTCGGCCGCGACGAACCAAGCCGCCATGGCGATCCTTCATGTCCTGCATCACGGCCTGGAGCGATCGCTCGACGCCGGCATCGCGGTCGAGACGCGCCAGTTCGCCCGTCTTGCCGTTTCCGAGGGCGCTCGCAACCGCATGCGCGTGCTGCACTACGGCACCCGGGCCGCGCGGCCATCGGTACGGCCGGACGGTTCGCTTCGCAGGATCGCCGTGGTCGGCGGCGGCCAGATGGGCACCGGCATCGCCTATACAGCGGCCCTCGCCGGCCTGTCCGTGGCCCTCGTGGAAGCGTCGCGGGACAAGGCGGACGAGGCGCGCGACCGGATCGGCAAGCTGGCGGAGCGCCAGGTCGAACGCGGTCGCCTTTCGAGCGACGACGCGACGTCCCTTCTCGGCCGGATCCAGACCTCCGAAAGCTACGCCGTCGCCGCCGATGCCGACATGGCGATCGAAGCGGTCTTCGAGCGCCTCGACGTCAAGCAGGACGTCCTGCACAAGCTGGACGCGGCGATGCGTCCGGGCACGACGATCGCCAGCAACACCTCGACCATCCCGATCGGCTCGCTGTCGACTGCCCTCCGTGACCCGACGCGGATGGTCGGCATGCATTTCTTCGCGCCCGTCGAGGCAATGAAGCTGCTCGAGATCGTGCGGGCCGATGCCACGTTGGAAAGAGCCCTGCGCGACGCCCAGATGATGGCGTCGGCAATGCGTAAGACGATACTTACCGTTAACGATGGGCTCGGGTTCTACACCAGCCGCGTCGTGTCCAGCCTGTCCAGCGAGGGCATGACCCTCATCGCCGAAGGTGTCCCGCCGCAGGTGATCGACAATCTGATGACGACCGCCGGCTTTGCCATCGGCGCGGCGACGCTGGCCGACCTGACGAAGATTCCCCTGCTCGGGGACATCCTCAGATCCATGAGCGGACCCGGCTCGCCGAAATCGATGGAGGGGTCGAAGGCGGTCGAGGCGCTGGCGAAGCTCGCGGCCGCCGGCCGCGTCGGTCGACCGACGGGTCAGGGTCTGTTCGACTATGCGGAGGACGGCGCCGCGCCCTGGCCCGGGCTGACCGCGCTGTTTCCTGCAACCTCGATCGTCCCGCACGAGGACGTCCGCGCGCGCCTCTTGGTGACGCAGTCGCTCGAAGCCGTGCGTGCGCTGGAGGACGGCGTCCTGAACGATCCGCTCTCGGGCGACGTCGCCGCCGTGCTCGGCTGGGGCTATCCGGTCCATCTCGGCGGCCCATTCGCCTATGTCGACGGGATGGGTGCCGCGCGTATCGTGGATCAGGCGCGCGAACTGGCGCGGGACTACGGGTCGCGCTTCGATCCGCCGGCGCTGCTGGTGGCGATGGCGCGGGACGGCACGCGCTTCCACGCGCTGTGACGATTGCCGAAACAACGAGGAGACACGCCATGAAAGCTGCACTGGTCGAACCGATGGGCATCGACAATCTGCGCGTCGTCGACATCGACGAGCCGGAACCCGGCCCGGGCGAGGTGCTCGTCGCCATCCGCGCGGCGTCGCTCAACTATCGCGACATCCTCGCGGTCAGGGGCGGCTATGGCCGCATGCAGAAGCAGGGCAGGCTCATTCCGCTCTCGGACGCCGCCGGCGAGGTCGTGGCCGTCGGTTCGAAGGTCCGCGCCTGGAAGGTGGGCGACCGCGTGCTGAACTGCTTCTTTCCGCGCTGGCAGGCCGGCCCGCTCAGGCTGGAGTGCGTCACCGAGGATCTCGGCGGCATGTTCGACGGCGTGGCGGTGGAGAAGCGCGTCTTCCGCGAGGATGCGCTGGTGCGCATGCCGGCTTCGCTGTCCTTCGCGGAAGCCGCCACGCTGCCTTGCGCCGCCGCCACGGCGTGGAACGGATTGATCGAACGCGGCGGCATCAGGCCCGGCCAGCGCGTGCTCACTCAGGGAACGGGCGGCGTGTCGCTGTTTGCCCTGCAGTTCGCCAAGCTCGCCGGGGCGGAGGTCTACGCCACGTCGTCCAGCCCCGAAAAACTGGAGCTCCTCAAGCGCCTGGGCGCCGACCATGTGGTGAACCACCGCGAGGATGCCGAGTGGGGAAAGACCATCATGGGCCTGACCCGCGGCGCGGGGATCGATCACGTCGTCGACATCGGTGGCGCCGAAACCCTCAAGCAGTCCATGCGGGCGCTCAAGCCGGCCGGCACCATCACCCTGATAGGGGTCGTCACCGGCCCCAAGGCGGAACTCAACGTGCCGATCGTCGCCATGCAGGCGCTGCGGCTGGAAGGCGCCAATGCGGGCAGCCGGCTGATGCTCCAGCAGATGGTCGACGCGATCGCCGCCAACGGCCTGAAGCCGGTCATCGACGCGCAGAGGTTCGGCCTCTGCGACCTGGCGGACGGGTTGCGGTACCTCGAAGCCGGTCGTCATGTCGGCAAGGTCTGCATCGAGATCGGCTGAGAGGATGTGGAAGCATGCCCGTTTTCGCGCAGCTTGAGCCGATAGGTTCGAGGATTTCAGGGGGCATTCTTCTGCATACCCGATTGATTCACACGCTCTGAGCGGCGCCGATGAACCCCGATCTCGTTCTCGTCCGGCGTTTCGTCGCAGACGGCAGTGCCGCGGTTCCCGTCGACAGCAGCGCGTTGGCGGTGGCTCTGGGTGCGCGCCTCGAAGCGTGGAACCCCGAGCGTCGCGAACTGGTCATGTCCTACGAGCCGGATGCGACCTTCCGGCAGGGCGCGGGCGTGCTGCAGGGTGGCGCCGTGGCGTCCATGCTCGACTTCGCGATGGCCTTCGCCGGATTCACGCAGCTGCCGGACGACGCAATCCTGTCGACGCTGAGCATGAACGTCGTCTTCCAGAAGGCAGCGACGGGCGCACGGTACACCGTGCGCGGCCGCGTCGAGAAGCCGGGGCGACGGGTGATGTTCGCCGCGGCCGAAATCACCGACGGCGAAGCCGTCATCGCCACGGCAACGTCGACGCTGCTGGTTCTGCCGCGGGCATAGACGTCACGGTTATTTTTGGGGGAGAGCGATCATGACGAAACAACTCGACGGACAGGTGGTCCTCGTGACCGGCGCGGGCCGGGGCATCGGCGCTGCCATCTCGCTGCTTCTGGCCGAACGCGGCGCGGCGATCGGTGTGCTCGACATCGACCGCGGGCTCGTTGACCGGACGGCCGCGACGATCGCCGCGGTCGGCGGTCGCGCGCTGGCCCTGCCTTGCGACGTCGCCAGCCGGGACTCCGTCCTCGCCGCCGCCGCGCGTCTGCGTGCAGAGCACGGCGCGCTGACCAGCGCGGTCGCCAATGCCATGTGGATCAACTACGCGCCGCTGGGGAAGGTGACGGAAGAGGTTCTCGACCGGATGCTCGCGGTGGGCATCAAAGGTGCGTTCTGGGCCGCGCAGGCTCTTCTCGAGCACCGCGAGGATCGCCCGGGCACGATCGTCAACATCACCTCCCCGGTCGCCGATCTCGGTCTGCCGAACACGTCCTGCTATACGGCCACGAAAGGCGCCCTCGTGGCGCTGACGCGGCAGCAGGCGGTCGAACTCGGACCGCTCGGCATCCGGGTGAACGGTGTCACGCCGGGCGCGGTGCCGACCCCCGGCGCCCGCGCCATGGTGGACGAGGCCGGCTATGAAAAGCGACGCCAGCAATCTCCCCTCGGCCGCCTCGGCACCGAAGAGGACGTCGCCCGTGCGGTGGCCTTCCTGATCGGACCCGAGGCGAACTTCGTCACCGGCGAGATCCTCCATGTCGACGGCGGCGTCACCGTCAAGGCCATCTGAGCGATCGGCTTGCGCGGGTTCGCTGGCTGTGACGGCCGAAGACGACCAACCGCGGAGGGCGGGAGCGGACCGCCGGATACCGGCGCCCCTAGACCCGGCAGGCCTCCTGTCCCGAGGATCGCCCTTGTCCGAACGCTCTATGACATCTGGTCGAGCAGTTCTTCGAGGATGGCTAGTCGCGCCATCGGATCGGCCGCCGTCCGCCTGCAGAGAAGCCGTCCTTCGCTCCAGGAGAGATCGGGGTCGTTCTGGATCAGCTCGGCGAGCGACTGATCGGGCTCCCTGTCCGGATGGAAGCGGAGGGTGATTGCCTGCGGACCCGCCGCCAGCCGGCTGACGCCCAGGGCCGCCGCCGTGGTTCGGATGGACGCGATCGCCAGGAGATGACGGACGCGATCGGGCGGCGGGCCGAACCGGTCCGCGATCTCGGCGCCGAGGCGGGCCACGTCGCCGGCCTCGCGGGCGTGCGCGATGCGGTGGTAGAGGGTCAGGCGAAGCTCGGGCTCGGGAACATAGTCCGCCGGGATGAACGGCGAAAGCTCGAGTTGCAGCGCGGTTCGCTGCTCCTGCGGCTGCTCTCCTCGTCTTTCTCTCACGGCACGTGCGAGGAAGTCCTGAAAGAGCGGCAGCCCGACCAGCTTCACATGTCCTGCCTGCCGGTCTCCGGAGAGATCGCCCGCACCCCGCTGATCGAGATCCCGCAGCGCGATCGCCATCCCCGCGCCCAGCCGGTCGTAAGCCTGGAGCGTCCCCAGCCGCCGCATGACGGCCTCGGAGAGTTCCTGGTCCGGCTCGGTCGTCAGATAGCAGTGCGCCTGGACATGCGCCCGGCCCACCCGGCCGCGCAGCTGGTGCAGCTCCGCCATCCCGAACAGATCCGCCCGGTGAATGATCATCGTGTTCGCGCGGGGCACGTCGAGGCCGCTCTCGATGATGCTGGTCGCAAGGAGCACGTCTCCGCGGCCAGCGGCGAAATCCACCATGGTTTCGTCCACCGTTCTCGCAGGAAGCTCGCCATGCGCGATCCGGACGTCGAGATCGGGCGCAAGCCTTTGCAGTTCCCCCACGATCGGCCCGATGTCCTGGATGCGCGGAACCACGAAGAAGCTCTGACCGCCGCGTCTTTTCTCCCGGTGCAGGGCGTCGCAGACCGTCACCGGATCGTAAGCCGACGACAGCGTGCGGACCGGCCGGCGCCGCGAAGGAGGCGTGCGGATCGGGCTGATTTCCTGCAGGCCCGCGAGTGCTCCCTGCAGCGACCGCGGTATCGGCGTGGCGGTCAGGGAAAGGCGATGGATTCCCGCTGCGAGTGCGCCAAGCTTCTTCTTGTGCGCGGCGCCGAAGCGCTGCTCCTCGTCCACCACCAGGAGGCCCAGCTCGGCGAATGCTATTCCCTTGCCCACCAGGGCATGCGTGCCGACGACGATGCGGATGCCTCCGTCGGCGAGGCCGGCCTTCACCGCATCGGTTTCCTTCTTGGAGACGAGACGCGACAGATGACCCACGCGCAGACCGAACGGCGCGAAGCGGCGGCTGAGCGTCTCGAAATGCTGCCGCGCGAGCACGGTCGTCGGAACCGCGAAGGCGACCTGCCTCCCGCTGAAGGCGGTCGCTGCGGCCGCGCGCAGGGCGACTTCCGTCTTGCCGAAGCCGACGTCACCGAGCACGAGGCGATCCATGGGCCGGCCCGAGGAGAGATCCTCGAGGACGGCCCGGATGGCACGGGACTGGTCCGGCGTCTCGGCGAAGGGAAAGCGTGCGACGAAGCGCTCGTAGTCGCGCGGCGGAGGCACGCATCTCGGCGCCTCCTGCGCCAGTCGCGTCGTCCGGCTGACCACGATCTTCTCCGCCGTCTCCTCGAGAGCGGACTTCAGCCGCGCCCTGCGCTTCGTCCAGGCGTCGGCATGGAGCCTGTCCAGGCTGACCGATGCTTCGTCCGATCCGTAGCGCCAGATCCGGTCGGCTTCGTCCACCGGAACCATCAGCTTGGCGCCATCCGCATATTCGAGGCGGATCGCCTCGCCGTCCTCGTCCGCCGCCGCGATCGGCTCCAGCCCCTGGAGGATCGCCATGCCGTGATCGAGATGAACCACGAGGTCACCCGGATGCAGTTCCAGGAGTTCGCTCTCCCACAAGGCCCCGGAGCCTGCCGCAACCGGGCCGGTACCGGCCCGGCTTCCGAACACGTCGTGGCTCGTGACCACCGCGATCCCGTGCTCGCGGTCGAGGAAACCCTGCCGCAGCTCCGCGTGCATGGTGGCGACCGATCCTGCGTGGCCCTGGAGCACCTCGTTCCACGCCAGGGCCGGAGAAGGTTGCCGGCCAACCGACCGGGCTGCCCAGCGCGCAAGCCGCGACAGGTCGTCCTCGTCCGGGGCGACCAGCAGGACCCTGTCGTTCTCCAGAGCCTGGCGGCGCAGGAACGCCGCAAAGGACGCAGCCGGGAGGGCTTCCAACGCGAATTCCGGGGCGGGTCGGAAACGGCTGTCGCTCTGGAGAAGCTCGGCCCGGGCGATCATCCGCTCCTTCCATTCGTTCTCCCCGACATAGAGCCGTTCGGGCGGCGGCGGCGCCGCAGCCATCTTCCTGCGGTCTTCGTATGCCTCCCGGATCTGCGTGCTCATTGCCTCGCGCCGATCCTCCGCGCCGGGTTCCGACGTGATGGTCGCATCCCCGATGTAGTCGAAGAGCGAGGAGAGACCCTCCGTCTCGGCATGATCCAGGCCGGTTCCTGCGTCGCTTCCGTCGCACTCACGCAGCTCCGATGACGGCACGAGGCGGAGGCTCTCCGCCCCGCCGTTCGTGCGCTGCGTGACGGGATCGTAGGGTCTGATCGACGTGATCCGGCCGTCCCGGATCTCGACTCGACAGGGGGTCAGCCTGCCGGCCGGGAAGATGTCGACGACCCCTCCCCGGAACGCCACCTCGCCGGGTTCATCCACCCGCTCGTCCTCGACATAGCCGCCGGATCGGCAGAAGGCGCGCAGATGGTCGAGATCGATATCCTCCCCGCGACGCAGATCCACGCTCGTGACGGACCGTGGCGGAGGAACCCGCTGCAACAGTGCATCCGGCGTGGTCACCACGATGAAGCGGCGCAACCCGCCGCTCGACAAGCGGTCGAGGACCGCCATGCGCTGTCCCGTCACCTCGGGCGAGGGAAGCGCGCGGTCGTAGGGCAGACAGTCCCAGGATGGCAGGACCGCCACGTCGTGGTCAGACGAGAGAGCGGCCAGGAACCGCGCGATGCCGCGTGCCCGCCCCTCGCTCGCGGCGACGTGAATCAGCGAACCTCCACCTTCCCGTGCTCGTTCGAGGAG
This sequence comes from Aquibium microcysteis, assembly GCF_014495845.1. Lineage (NCBI taxonomy): Bacteria > Pseudomonadati > Pseudomonadota > Alphaproteobacteria > Hyphomicrobiales > Phyllobacteriaceae > Aquibium > Aquibium microcysteis. The sequence continues at coordinate 4,469,187 of NZ_CP061080.1, read as the reverse complement.
CAGGATGGCGGTCGCTCCCACCAAGGGACGTTCTGGCATGCTCACCTCGCGATTCGCCGGCAAGGAGAGCCCAGGCGACAGCCCGGCCGCGGCGGCCGAGGCAGAAGAACCACCAGCCTCCCTTCCGGTTCCGGCATCGGGCCCGGCATCGCTCGCACTGGAGGATGCGGGCCGGTGTCGGCCGACACTCGACGGATGGGCCGGAGGATCGCTTAATGCGGAAACGATGGTGCAGGAGATCGCGACATGAACGACCGGGTGAGGGCGGAGCGGCTGGTGGCGGAGCTCGGCGCGGCGATGGGGCTGGGGGAACTCACCCTCGACGCGGCCACCGACAGCACGGTGCTCGTCTTCGACGGCGAGCTGATCGTCAATCTGGAATACGACGCCGCCGCCGGCCGGCTGGTGTTCTCGTCCTATCTCGGGGAACTGCCTGCCGCCGGGGCGGAAGCCGCGCTGCGCGAGCTGATGGCGGCGAACCTGTTCTGGCACCGCACCCGCGGCGCCACGCTCTGCCTGGAGGAAGGCACGGGCGGGATCATCCTGCTCTATGCCCATCCGGTCGCCGATCTCGACGCGCGTCGCATCGAGGCCGTGCTGGAGAACGTGGTCAACCAGGCCGAGCGCTGGGGCGGCCGGCTCGCCGCCATGGCGGCGGAGGGCGCCGCTCCGGACGCATCGGTGCCGCTCGCCGACGCCGACACGATCACCATCCGTCTCTGACCATCATTCCAGGGAATCACGGCCATGGCCATCGGAGACTATACGACGATCGCGCAGCAGCCGCTGCAGAACAGTGTGCTGGGGCAGACGGAAAAGGGGCGGATCGTGCTGCGCGAGCCGCTCGAGGCGCCATCCGGCTGGACGAAGTTCAAGGCCGCGCTGTCGAACGTTCCGCTGCTCGGCCGGATCGGTTCACTGCAGGATGCGCGGCGGACGGTCGCCGAATACCCGATCAAGCTCGAGAACTACCGGATCAGCAACCGCCAGATCCTGTCGGGCTTCGTCCGCGATCTCCAGACCCGGTTCGGCGAGCACGTCGCCGACATGGCGATGCGCGATCTGCGCCCGCTGGAGGGCGCCCCGCTCAGCCAGCGCACCGTCGCCACGATCCTTGGCAATGCCGAGCGGACGGAGAAACATTTCAAGGCGCAGACGAACATCGCCGTGACCCGCTTCCTCGAAAGCCCGCTCGCGGGCGGCCAGCGGCTGCCGAACGAGACCGACATGAACGGCGTCTATCTCGACATGGGCTTCGAACTGGGGCGCGATGGCGGCGGCTGGAGCGAGGCGCTCGGTCCCGGCGCCTCCAAGCTCGTCGCATCTCTGGTGCGGCTCGCGATCAGCGAGAACGCGGACTACGGCAAGGGAACGATCGACAACCGGACGATCGAATTCGCCGCACGCGACGCACTGCGCTTTCTCGCCGAACTAAAGGAAGACCTCGCCACCGTTACCGGCATGACCGACGAGACGATGGACGACATCCTGTCGCGCGTCGGCGAACGCGGCTCGGAGGACGAGGTCAAGGCGTATGCCCGAGAGTTGGTGATCGTCGACCGGCTGGAGCGGCATCTCGACAGGAGAAACCCGGAATCCATGCTCGGGAAGATCGTCTCGGACCTCGTCAAGATGCACGACCTACCCGCGCCGAGCCAGGCCGTCCTGAAATCGATCACGGGCAGCATGATCGAATCGCTCGTCTCGGTGATCCACGCGATGCCTCACGAGTTCGGTTGCGATCCCGATCTCGGCTCGGTCTGCGAGGCGCTGGACAAACGGCTTTCGCTCTACGTCAACGCCGCCGTCGAGGAGCACATGAAGGCGCTCGAAGGGCTTAGCCGGCCCAGCGATGTCATCACTAGGGATCAAGCCGAGGTCCTGATTCACGTGGCCGAGACCCGGCGCATCGATGGAGTCCAGGTCGGGGAGTACCGAACGGTCGGCGATCTGATCGCCTCCACACTTCAGAAAGTCTCGGACTTCACGATGAGCGGCTCACCGCAGGCGGTGCTCGACAGCTTCCGCACCGTGCTGAAATCCGTAGAGGACGGCATCGAGAGGATGAGGTTCCATGGCGGCGAGACCATGCAGGAAGCGGGCAGCCTGCTGGGCGGGGAGATGGTGAACCAACTCATGTTGGAGTTTTCACGCTTCGCCGCAGCGGGCCTGACACCGGAGGAAGCGAGCGATCTGCTGACGCGGCTGACGGGCGACGAGGCGAAGGGGCTGATCGCTGGCATGTCGAGGTCAAGCGACATGGTCGTCGGCGGAGCGATGCCGACGATCTTCACGCTGATGGTGCAGGCGGTGGCCGAGCGATCCGGTCAGGATCCCGAAACCGCACTACGGACGTCGAACGACCTCGGCTCCGGCGGCGGAAGGGGCCTGTCGGACCTGCGCGGCGATCTCGCCATCGCGATCCTGAACTCCGCACCCGAGAAGATCGACGACCGCGGCGTCCTTTCCGGCTCGCCGAACGGCAGGTTGGTCCAGAAGGACTTCCGCGCCGACAGCCTGAAGGACAAGGTGGGAGGCATCGTTCTCGACTCCGTCACCACGCTCAAGGTGAAGGAGGGGAGTTGGCTGCCGGATCAGACCCTCGCCGATCTCAACCGCGCGGACTATCGGGTGAACGGCTTGGTGATCGAAGGCAATACGCCGGAGACGCGCCTGCAGAGCTTTACCGAGGCCTTCGCGATGACCGACCCGAATATGTCGAGGGCCATCGGGCGCTGCATGAACCAGGAAGCCCTGAACACGCTCGTCGGCACCGGCAACAGCACCGCCTTCGGCGAGGGCAACATGATGGTCGGCGGGGTGAACGCAAAGACGATGCACGAGGCGGTCCGCCAGGAGGACGGAAGCTGGCTGGTCCGGAGCACGCTGCTGCAGACCCCGGCGGCCCTCGGCCTGCTGAGCGGCGAAACCCGCATGATCAAGAGCGACGGGCTGTCGCTCTACTCGATCACCTTCCGGATCACGCCGGACGAAATGGGCGGCGAGCCCGTGACGACGGTCGAGAAGACAGACGTCATCTTCGCCTTCTGAGAGTCAGTCCGGGAACCCGGGGACGGAGTGCTTGCGAGGGATGTCTCGCCATGCGGCCGGAGCCGAACGCCGCCGGTGCTGGAAGCATCGGTCACGAACCGACGGTGAAAAAACCCGCCGAACCGACCGGCTGGGTTTCCAGAGATTTACTGACGTCGTGTGAGGGCACCGGGCAAATCCGACGCCGGAACCCGCTCGCCTAAGGTCCCGGAACCGGCCACAGGCTTCGAAATCGAACGGAGACAGGGTGTCGGGAAATGGTGGCGGACAGAGAGGGATTCGAACCCTCGATACGGTTTCCCGTATACACGCGTTCCAGGCGTGCGCCTTCAACCACTCGGCCACCTGTCCATGCGGTCCCCGCCGCAGCACGACGGGGACGCGCGGCTCATCTAGTCGATATCGGCGGCCCTGCCAAGCCGTCTTTCATGTTTCCGTCACGGATCGACCGCAGACGGCGAGACCTGCCGTCATCGATCAGCGGTGGCGGAAGTTGGGGCTGCGCTTTTCCACGAAGGCGGTCATGCCCTCGGTCTGGTCGTCGAAGGCGAAGAGCGAGTGGAACATGCGGCGCTCGTAGAGCAGGCCTTCGGCAAGCGTGGTCTCGTAGGAGCGGTTGACGGCGTCCTTGACCATCATGACGGCGGGCAGCGAGAAGGAGGCGATCTTGGCCGCAGCCTTCAGCGTCTCCTCCATCAGGTCGGCGACCGGCACGACGCGCGAGACGAGGCCGCAGCGCTCGGCCTCGGCCGCGTCCATCATGCGCCCGGTCAGGCACATGTCCATGGCCTTCGACTTGCCCACGAAGCGGGTCAGGCGCTGCGAGCCGCCCATGCCGGGCATGACGCCGAGCGTGATCTCGGGCTGGCCGAACTTGGCGTTGTCGGCCGCGATGATGAAGTCGCACATCATGGCCAGTTCGCAGCCGCCGCCGAGCGCATAGCCGGCGACCGCGGCGATGATGGGCTTGCGCACGCGGGTCATCTCTTCCCAGCCGCCGAAGAAATCGCTCATGAAGGCGTCGATGTAGTCCATCGACTGCATCTGCTTGATGTCGGCGCCCGCCGCGAAGGCCTTTTCCGAACCGGTGACGACGATCGCGCCGATGCCGGCATCCTGCTGGAAGACCTTCAGCGCGGCGACCATCTCGGCCATCACCGTCGTGTTCAGCGCGTTGAGCGCCTTCGGGCGGTTGAGCGTGATCAGCCCGACGCGCGAGCGGTTTTCGACGATGATCGTTTCGTAGGCCATGGACGTCCTCCGGAGCTGTGTCCGCTCCGGATTAGCTAACGCTGGCAGGCGGGGCAATAGAAAGTGGAGCGGCCGGACTGCACCATGCGGTGCACGACCCCTTTGCAGCCCGGCGTGCGGCAGGTTTCCCCCTCGCGGTCGTACACGGCGAAGGTGTGCTGGAAATAGCCGAGCGAGCCGTCGGCCTGGACATAGTCGCGCAGCGACGAGCCACCGGCCGCGATCGCGTCGGCGATGACGTCGCGGATCGCCGTGGCGAGAGTTTCTGCCGATTTCGTCGGCCGGCCCGTCGAAGTGGCGAGCGTGCCCGCGGCGCGGCGCGGCGACAGGCCGGCGCGCCACAGCGCCTCGCAGACATAGATGTTGCCGAGCCCCGCGATCAGCCGCTGGTCGAGCAGCGCGGCCTTGAGCGGTGTTCGCTTGTCCCGAAACAGGTCGGCCAGCAGGTCGCCGGAGAGTTCGTTGCCCGTCGGCTCGAAGCCGAGGCCCGCCAGCGCGGGATGCTCGGCCAGCGCACCCGGCTCGGCGAACAGCATGAAGCCGAAGCGGCGCGGATCGTTGAAGACGGCGCGGCTCGTCTCGCCGGTCGGGCTCTCGAGGTGGAAGACGGCGTGGTCGTGGGCGGCGAGCTTGGAACGCTCGTGGTGGAAGACCCCCGGCGTGGCCGTCTCCGAGCCGCGTTCGATGCGCCACGAGCCCGACATGCCGAGATGGCTGATCAGCGCCAGCCCGTCGTCGAGATGCGCGACGAGGTATTTCGCGCGGCGGGACAGGGCCTCGATCCGCCGGCCGGTCAGCCGCGCCGCGAAATCGGCGGGGAAAGGAAAGCGCAGGTCCGGCCGGCGCTGGTCGACCGAGACGATGCGCGCCCCTTCCATGGTGCCGGACAGGCCGCGGCGGACGGTCTCGACCTCGGGAAGCTCAGGCATGGTCGATGCGATCCGCCAGGAAGGAGCGGCCATGCGGGCCGGGCGGCAGGCCCAGATGCGCGGCCACCGCCTCGCCGATATCCGCGAAGGTTTCCCGGATGCCGGCCGAGCCTGCGGCCATGCCGGGTCCCGTCGCCAGAACGGGCACGCGCTCGCGGGTGTGTTCGGTGCCGCGCCAGGTGGGGTCGCAGCCATGGTCGGCGGTCAGGACGAGGAGATCGCCGGGCCGAAGCCGTTCCAGAACTTCCGGCAGGCGCCGGTCGAACGCCTCGAGCGCCGCGGCGTAGCCGGCGACGTCGCGGCGATGGCCGAAACTGGAATCGAAGTCGACGAAATTGGCGAAGACCAGGTCCCCGTCGCGGGCATCGGCCATGGCACCCAGCGCGGCGTCGAACATCGCCATGTTGTCGGGGGCCTTGCGCACCTCGCTCACGCCCTGATGGGCGAAGATGTCGCCGATCTTGCCCACCGCGATGACCTTGCGGCCCGCCGCGAGGGTGCGGTCGAGCAGCGTCGGCTCGGCCGGCGGCACCGCGTAGTCCCGGCGGTTGGCGGTGCGCACGAAGTCTTCCGCGTTGTCGCCGACGAAGGGGCGCGCGATCACCCGGCCGATGTTGAGCGGATCGACGAGGCGGCGCACCACCGCGCAGAGCGCATAGAGCCGCTCCAGCCCGAAATGCGTCTCGTGGGCGGCGATCTGGAAGACCGAGTCGGCCGAGGTGTAGCAGATCGGCTTTCCGGTCCGGACATGCTCTTCGCCGAGCCTCGCGATGATCTCCGTTCCCGAGGCGTGGCAGTCGCCCAGGATGCCCGGCAGGCCGGCTTCCCGGACGATCGCCTCCGTCAGGTCCGGCGGAAAGGCCGGCACCGTGTCTGGAAAATATCCCCAGTCGAAAGGAACCGGTACGCCGGCGATCTCCCAATGTCCCGAGGGCGTGTCCTTGCCGCTCGAAACCTCCTGCGCCGCCGCATGGACGCCGGCCGGCTTCGGGCGTTCCATGCCGGCCGGCCACGTGCCGGTGGCGAGCAGGGCCGCCTCGCCGAGCCCGAGCGCCATCATGTTCGGCAGCTTCAGCGGCCCGGACCGGAGGCCGTCGCGATCGGCCGCGCCGGCGGCGGCGGCGGCGGCGATATGGCCGAACGTGTCGGAGCCCTCGTCGTCGAACCGCGCCGCATCCGGCGCTCCGCCGATGCCGAAGGAATCAAGGACGAAGAGGAAGGCGCGCGCCATGCGAGGGTCCGGACTGCGAGAGGCAATGCGCAGAGATAGGAAGGTTGCGCCGCGTTGGCAATTCGGAAACCAAACCGCAAGATTGCAGCGGCATGATGGGACGGTGATCCGAGGAGTGACGATCATGTTCACGAAGACGGCCGGCCTGGCTTCCGGAGCCGCCCTGGCAGTGCTCCTGTATGCGCAGTCCGGCGCGGCCCAGACCGTCGCGGACCCGTCCGTCCTGAGGATAGGCATGGTCGCGCAGACACCTGCCGGAAACATGATCGACGGCGCCGTCCTGATCGAAAAGGCGTTCTCGGACGCGACGGGGCTGCCGGCGCAGGTCTTCGTGGCCCGCGACTATGCCGCGCTGATCGACGCCCAGTCGCGGGGCCGCATCGACTACGGCGTCTATACGGCCGCCGCCTATGCGCTGGCGCGGCGCGTCTGCGGCTGCCTGGAGGCGATCGCGGCGCCGATCGGTGCCGACGGTTCGACGGGCATCCGCGCCGTCCTGATCCGACGCAGGGACGAGGCCGGCGCCGTCGTGGCCGTCCCGCCCGACGCCACCGGATGGCTGGCGTCCGCCCGCCAGCCGGCGGGAGCGCCCGGCCCTTACGCCGAGGCCGCAAGCGCTTCGGACGCAGAGGACATGTTGGTGTCCGGCAAGGCCGGCGGCATGATCGGCTGGGTCCCGTTCCAGCCCGGCGCCGCGCCGGACGGAGGTACTCTCTCCCGGCTCGTGGCGGCCGGGCTCTCCCGGGAGGACCTTCTGGTGGAGTGGCAGTCCGAGCCGCTCCGCTACGGTCCCCATGCCGTCCGTGCCGACATGCCGGCCGCGACGAGAGCGGCGCTCGTCCGTTTCCTGACCGGCCTACACGATGCGCAGCCGGACGTGCTCCAGCATCTCGAGCCTCTGCGCCAGGGCGGTTTCGTCCGCGTCTCCGATGCCGACTACGCCGTCGCGGCGGCGATGGTCGACGCCCTCGCGGAGCCTGAGCCCCGCTGACTCGGGCTCAGCAGTCGTTGCAGGTCACCTTCTGGCTCATGCGCGGCCGCAGGAAGTAGCGGTCGCTCATGTCGAGCTTGTCGAAGGACGAGACCAGGCCGAGGTCCTTGACGTCGCCGGCGCTCCAGACCACGACCGGCGTGTATTCGAGCGAAGCTTCCGCGCGGATGAGGAAGGAACCCGGTATCATCAGCTTTTCGGGCACGGAATTGACGGCCGAACCCACCGTGAGATAGGCGCTCGCCGTGCCGTCCACGAGCTTCCGCGACCAGGCGACCTTGGCCTTCGGCGTATCCTCGTTGCTGATTTCGATGGCGGTGACGTAGACCGAAGGCTTGCTGCGGTTGTAGGGCTGGATCACGGCCTCTCCGATCCGCATGATCGCATCCAGATCCGACTTGTTGAGCGATTGCTGCTGGGTGACGAGGTCACCGACGATGATCGCGATACGCCCCGTCTTCTTGCTGATTTCCAGGCCCTGCGAGACCTCCATCGTCATGAAATAGGTGACCAGGAGGACCGGGGCGACGAAGGCGAACTCGATCGCGGCGACCCCGCCGCGGTCCCGGCCGAGCCTGGCAAGCTGTGCGCGGATTCGGCACAGGATCCCCTTCGGCCGTGCGGGCTGCGCGTCCTCCCGGGCCATACCGGCGTTCCTGCTCGTCGCGGATCTGCTCTCAGTCATCGAACGGCTCGTTCTGCCAGGTGACCGTGGCGAACTGCAGCGTATAGCCGTCGCCGATGTTCGACATCGACTTGCGCATCACGTCCGTCATCACCGGCCAGCGGTAGAAGATGCGCAGCGTGTTCTTGCTGAGAGACGGCCCGGGATCCACCGTGAAATCGCTCGTGTCGATGTCGCCGCCGTCCGTGTACTTGATCCGGAGCTGGGCCGCCTCCTCGAACGTGTCGAACTGGCGCAGGTCGACCTCCAGGCCGGGACAGCCGGAGGCCACGATGATCTTGAGTTCAGCACAGATGAGGGTCTTCAGCTTGGCTTCATCGACGTCGGCAGGCTTCAGCTGGCCGGTGCGGAACTGCCTGGCGATGTTGTCGGCCGCATTGACGAGCACCTGCTGACCGGCAAACGAGACGCTGCTCTCGAGGATCGCGAACACCAGCATCGAGAACGGCAGCGCGAGCGCGACGAACTCGATCGCCAGGGCCCCGTTCTCGTCGCGGGCAAAACGAACGAGGCGCCGCTGGCAGCCTGCCGAGCCGGACCTTGTCCTGCGAAACGAAATCCACCTGTTCATGACCCGATCCTGCTGTCCCTGTGCAGTCGGTCGTCACATTAGCGGAGGGCGGTTGACTTCCCGTTCCTCGGAAAGATCGACTTGCACCGGCCCCGTCAAGGATTCCTTCACCGCGGCGGCCGCGGATCGTCCACGTCCGTCATGCCGGCCAGCCGCTCAGCGGCTGACGTTCATCTCGGCCTCGGAGGTCCTTTCGGCCTCGCTCTTGTAGGCACCCTCGCAGTAGGGCGTGCAGGACAGCGTCTGCACCTCGGAGCGGCGATAGATGCGCACCGACCTGGCGTCCTGCCTGCTCACGAAGATCTGTTCGTCCACGATCGGCGCGCCGGTCTCGTCCATCACGACGAGGTTGGTCACGCCGAAGCCCTTGCCGGTGAGGATGATGGTGGTCGCGTCCTGAACCGAGGCATCCGCGATGTCGGGATTGCCGACGACGATCGTGTCGGCGGGGCGTGCCAGCTTCACGATCTTGGCCTCGTTCATCAGGATCGGAATGCCGCCCTCGGCCCGGGCCGGTGCCCCGGCAAGAACCGCAACCGCCATGCAGGCGGCCGCTGCACCGGGCAAAGGCAAGAATGTCCGCGCCATGGAAGGGCTCCGACGAGTGGATGTTTAGCGATCATGAAGCGAACTGGTGAATGCGAGGTTAAGGGGGCTCTCCAGCCGGGCCGCCGCAGCGGCTCGTCCGACGCGACAGACGGCCGCTAAAGAATAAATCCACGGCGTCCCGCCACTGCATCCCGTTCGCCGCACGTTAACCATGCAGCACCATCGGCGACATTAGGAAACCGGTAATTCTGTTTCTTAAGCCGATCGAAATGCCTCCCTTCTAGTGTTGGGACATCCGATCAACACGGCAAGAACGTTGACGGTTCGCTGTAAACACGTGGAGTAGGAGCTCTCGAATGTCCAAGCTTTTTGCACGCTTCCTGAAGAACGAATCCGGCGCGACCGCCATCGAGTACGGCCTCATCGCCGCCCTCATCGCCGTCGCCATCATGACCGGTGCCACCGCTCTCGGCACCAGCCTCGACTCGAAGTTCAGCTCGATCGCCACGACGGTCAGCGGCGCCGGCGGCGGCGCGGGTGCTGGCGCTGGCGCTGGCGATGGCGCCGGCGACTGATCGCAAGCCCGCCTAGCGCGGTTCTGTGAAGAAGGGCCGCTCCCGGAAGGAGCGGCCCTTTTTCGTGACCTGCCCCGGACCACCGCGACGGGCGGACGACATGGGGGCCGGGGGGAAAACAATGGTGCTCGAGAGGGGAGTTGGAACATGATCGAGGCAGCCATTTTCGTGGTCTTTCCGTTCTGCCTCGCCTTCGCGGCAGTTTCCGATCTTCTGTCGATGACGATCGCCAACCGGGTTTCGATCATCCTCGTCGCTACCTTCGCGATCCTCGCCCCCCTGACGGGGATGGACTGGCAGACCTACGGCCTCCATTTCGCTGCAATGGCGGTGGTCCTGGCCTTCTCCTTCTCGCTCTTCGCCATCGGCGCCATGGGCGGCGGCGACGCCAAGCTGCTGGCGGCCACGGCCCTGTGGATGGGCTTCGGGATGCCGCTGGCGATCTACATCCTCGCCTCGGCCGCCTTCGGCGGGACGCTCACCCTCGCCATCCTGACGTTTCGCAACTCGCCCCTCAGCGTCTATGCCGGCAAGCACATCCTGCTGCGCAACATCGCCGACTCCTCCGTCGGCATTCCCTATGGCATCGCGCTCGCCATGGGAGGTTTCGTGGCCTTCCCCGAATCGCCGCTCGCGGCATGGGCGGTCGCCCGGATGATCGCCGGCTAGCCTCAGGCCGCCGCGACGGTTTCCAGAGGCGCGTTTCAACCCTAAATTAAGCACGACCGTAAGCTATTCATTAACCGTAATTTGACGATTGGCGCCGCATTGTCGGGCCCGGTGAGCACATTCGCCGGGCAGAGGTGCGGGTCGATGAACACATCACGCTTGATCGTACTGGGCGTCGCGGCTGTCGCCGCAGGCGGCGCCGGGTACATCGCCAAGAACATGGCCACCACGCCGCCGGCCGAGATCGTCGCGGCAGCACCCGTCAAGCCCTCGATCCCCCTGACCGAAGTCCTGATCCTGTCGGAGGACGTACCGGCCGGCCAGCCGCTCGAAACGCAGATGAAGTGGCAGTCGTGGCCGGAGGCGGCGGTGACGGAGGGATATATCCTCCGCAACGACGAGGCCGACGCGATGGAGCTCCTGAAGGGATCGGTCCCGCGCGTCTCCATGTACAAGGGCGAGCCCGTCCGCAGGTCCAAGCTGATCGGCCACGGGAAGAGCTTCATGTCGTCGATTCTGCCGTCCGGCAAGCGGGCCGTCGCGACGCAGATCTCGGCGGACACCTCGGCGGGCGGCTTCATCCTGCCCAACGACTATGTCGACGTGATCATGACGCGGCGCTCGGAGAACGGATCGTCGCAGGGTTTCGTGACCGAGACGATCCTGAAGAACATCCGCGTGCTCGCCATCGACCAGATGATCCAGGAAAACGAGGAGGGCAAGCGCGTGAAGGTGGGCGAGACCGCCACCCTCGAGCTGACGCCGCAGCAGTCCGAGATCATCACCGTGGCGCAGCAGATGGCAGATCGTCTCACGCTCGCGCTCCGGTCGATCACCGATTCACAGGAACCGCCGGCGGAGGATGCCGACTACCTCGTGTCCGGAAACGGCCGGCGCGGCACGGTGCGTCTCATCCGCTCGGGAGAAGTCACCGAAGTTGGAGCGCGCAAATGACGTCGCCTGAAGGGAACACGCACCGTGTCGGCGCCAGGGGCCGCGCCCTGCCTCGCCTCGCAGCATGCGCCCTGGCGGCGACCGTGTCGGCAGGCGTCCTCCTTGCCGCCGCCGCAACCGTCCCGGCGGAAGCCCGCGACGCGAGCGTCCGCTCCACGGCCGGTGCTCAGCGGGTGAAGCTCGGCCTCAACAAGTCGCTGGTCATCGACCTGCCGCAGGACGCCTACGACATCCTCGTCGCCAACCCGTCGGTCGCCGATGCGGTGACCCGCACCGCGCGTCGGATCTATCTCTTCGGCAAACAGGTCGGCGAGACCAACATCTTCGTCTTCGGCGCCAATGGCGAGCAGATCGCCAATCTGGATCTCGCCATCGAACGCGACGTGGCAGGCCTGGAGGAGTATCTCGAACGTTTCGTCCCCAACTCCGACATCAAGGTCGAGCTTCTCAACGACAACGTCGTTCTGTCGGGAACCGTCGAGACGCCGCTCGACGCCGCCCGCGCGGTGCAGCTGGCCAGGGCCTTCGTCACCGGCGGCGAGGCGACCACGGGACAGTACTCGCAGACCGCTGCCGCGCCCACCGATGGCGGCGGCGTCGACATCAACAACCCCGATTCCGAGCGCCAGACCAGCGCCATCATCAACCTGCTGAAGATCATCGGCGAGGATCAGGTGACGCTCAAGGTCACCGTGGCCGAGGTCAGCCGCATCGTGATGAAGCAGCTCGGCGTCAACATGATCACGTCGGGCACCTCCAACGGGATCTCGTGGAACACGCTCACGGACGGGATCTCCGGGCTCGGCAAGCAGATGTCGGGCGCCCAGCTCGGCGTCGGAGCCGCACTCGGCTCCACGACCCTCAGGTCCTACCTCAACGCCATGGAACAGGCCGGTGTCATGAAGACGCTCGCCGAACCGACGCTGACGGCGATTTCCGGCGAGAAGGCTACGTTCAAGGTCGGTGGCGAATTCAACCTCGTCACCGGCCAGTCCACCGACAAGAGCACCGGTGCGATCACCTACGAGACGGAGAAGATCGAATACGGCATCGGGCTCGAATTCCAGCCGACCGTCCTTTCGCCCGGCCGCATCAGCCTGAAGATCCGAACGTCCGTCTCGGAGCCGACGACCGAAGGATCCGTCGCGCTGAGTTCGGGCGGAACGACCAACGGCACCAACATGCTCTCGATCCGCAAGCGTCTGGCCGATACCACCGTCGAGCTGCCCTCCGGGGGCTCGATGATGATCGCCGGCCTCGTGCGTGACGACATCCGCCAGGCGTCCTCGGGCATTCCCGGCCTGGCGAAGCTTCCGGTGCTGGGCACGCTGTTCCGCAGCCGCGATTTCGTGCGCAACGAGTCCGAACTCGTGATCATCGTCACGCCCTACCTCGCGCGGCCGGTGGCCCGCCAGCAGCTGGCGCGTCCGGACGACAATTTCAACGCGCCCAGCGACGGTGCGGGAATCTTCCTCGGCCGCGTCAACCGCGTCTACGGCACCATGCAAACCGACAAGCCGAACGGCCGTTATCACGGCGTCGTCGGCTTCATCTACAAGTGATTCCGGGGGACGGAACCCATGCGCAGCGCCCTGTACCGTGACAATGCCGGTTCTGCTCGGTGCGGCACCGCCGTCCGCGCGTTCCTCCTCGCTGCCGCGGCAGCAGCCGTGTTGACCGGCTGCGCCCGGCGCGACTCCATCACGGTCGGCTCCGTGCCGGACGACTACCGAACCAATCACCCCATCGTCATCGCGGAGCAGGAAGAGAAAATCGACCTGCCGGTGGGGGTCGGCGACAACGCCATGTCGCGGATCCAGCGCACCGCGCTCAACGGATACCTGGCGGACTACGACGAGAGAGCGGGCGCGCCGATCACGATCCTCTATCCGTCGGGCAGCGCGAACGCCGTTGCCGCCGGACTGGTTGCAACGGACATTTCCCACTATCTGCACGGCCGCGGCATCCCCGCAGGACGCGTCGTCTCCATGCCCTACGAGGCCGGTGCGCCGGAAGCGAGCCCGCCGATCCGCGTATCCTACAGGCGGATGAAGGCCAGCACAGGTCCGTGCGGACGCTGGCCCGCCGACATCGCGAATACCGTCGACAACAAGCACTACGCCAATTTCGGCTGTGCCTACCAGAACAACCTCGCAGCCCAGATGGCCAATCCGGCCGATCTGCTCGGCCCTCGTGCGCCCGGCGACATCGACGCCGAGAACAGGGGCGACGCGCTCGACGACTACAAGGCCCGCAACGTCTCCGGGAGCTTCCGGCAGACCTCCGAAGTCAACTACTGATCCGACGAGACGGGACCGCACGAGATGAGCAATCTAGCCTACAACTCGGAGCCGATCGGCGGCAGCGGAGCCACCGCCGAGGAAATCGCGCAGCTGAACGCTCTGCGCCCGATTCCCCGGATCTCGATCCATGCCTTCTGCGAGACGGAAAGCGTCGCCAAGCCGATCGAGCGCGCCGCGGAAGACCGTCGCATGTCGAAGGCGCACGTTCGCGTCGCCATGGGCGGGCTCGACGGCGCGCTCGCCTACTATGCGACGTCGCCGACGCCGAACCTGATCATCCTGGAATCGCGAGCGGAGCCGAAGGAACTCCTGCAGTCGCTCGAGCGGCTGGCCGAGGTCTGCGACCCCTCGACGAAGGTGGTGATCGTTGGACACTACAACGACGTCTGGCTGTATCGCGAGCTTCTGCGGTTCGGCATCTCGGAATACGTCGTCGCACCTGTCTCGCTCGCCGACATCATCGGCAACATCTCGCAGATCTTCGTCAATCCGGAATCCGAGCCGCTCGGCAGGACGATCGCCTTCGTCGGCGCCAAGGGCGGCGTCGGTTCCTCGACGATCGCCCACAATGTCGCCTGGACGATGTCGAGCACCTTCAGTTCCGAGGTGGTGGTGGCCGACCTCGATCTGCCTTTCGGCACCGCCAACATGAATTTCGACCAGGATCCGGCACAGGGCATCGCCGAGGCCGTGTTCTCGCCCGAGCGGATCGACGAGGTCTATCTCGACCGACTGCTGGCGCAGTGCGCCGAACACCTGTCGCTCCTGGCGGCGCCGTCGACCCTCGACCGCGTCTACGACTTCGATCCGGATGCCTTCGCGCAGATCATCGACACGGCGCAGCGCAGCGCGCCGCTGCTCGTGCTCGACGTCCCCCACGTCTGGAACGGCTGGACCCGCAACACGCTGGTCGAGGCCGACGAGGTGATCATCACGGCCACGCCCGAGCTCGCCAACCTGCGCAACACCAAGAATCTGGTCGACACGCTGCGCAAGCTTCGCCCGAACGACAAGCTGCCGCATCTGATCATCAACCAGGCCGGCGTGCCGAAGCGCCCGGAAATCTCGCCCAACGACTTCACCGAACCGCTCGGCCTTACGCCGCTCGCGATCATCCCGTTCGAGCCGCAGTTCTTCGGGAACGCCGCCAACAACGGGCGCATGCTGGCGGAGATGGACGCGCAGCATGCGGTGGTGAAGTCGATCTCGGAGATCGCGCACGTCATCACCGGCCGCACGGCGATCAAGCAGCGGGCCAAGCCCGGCCTGACCGGTATCCTGGAAAAGCTCAGGGCGAAGAAGAAATAGTTCGAACTGGAAGCGGGTACCCGGGTCATGTTTGGAAAAAGAGGAAGCGACGGCGGCAACAGGACGATGCCCGAGTTCCGCGGCGGCGCGACGCCGTCGGTCTCCGAGCGCGCGGGCCAGAGCGCATCCCTGTCGTCGGGGGGCCGGCAGGGCGAACCCGCCCGGCGGACCGTCGACGCTCCGCCGATGGCACCGGAACCGAAGAAGGCGCCCGCCCCCCGCGAGCGCGGCGAGAACTACTACGATACCAAGAGCCAGGTCTTTTCCGCGCTCATCGACACGATCGACCTGTCGCAGCTCGCCAAGCTCGAGCCGGACAATGCGCGCGAGGAAATCCGCGACATCGTCAACGACATCATCGCCATCAAGAACTTCGCGATGTCGATCTCGGAGCAGGAGGAACTGCTCGAGGACATCTGCAACGACGTGCTCGGCTACGGCCCCCTGGAACCCCTGCTCGCGCGAGACGACATCGCCGACATCATGGTCAACGGGTCGAAGAACGTCTACATCGAGGTTGCAGGCAAGGTCGAACAGACGGGCATCCGCTTCCGCGACAACCAGCAGCTTCTCAACATCTGCCAGCGCATCGTCAGCCAGGTCGGCCGGCGCGTCGACGAGTCGAGCCCGATCTGCGATGCCCGCCTGCCGGACGGCTCGCGCGTCAACGTGATCGCCCCGCCGCTCGCCATCGACGGTGCGGCGCTCACCATCCGCAAGTTCAAGAAGGACAAGCTGACGCTCGATCAGCTCGTCAAGTTCGGTGCCATATCGCCGCAGGGCGCCGAGGTGCTCAAGATCATCGGCCGGGTCCGCTGCAACGTCGTCATCTCGGGCGGCACCGGCTCGGGAAAGACGACGCTGCTCAACTGCCTGACGAACTACATCGACCGCGACGAACGCATCATCACCTGCGAGGACTCCGCCGAGCTGCAGCTGCAGCAGCCGCATGTGGTCCGTCTGGAGACGCGTCCGCCCAACCTCGAGGGCGAGGGGCAGATCACCATGACCGATCTCGTCAAGAACTGCCTGCGCATGCGTCCGGAGCGGATCATCGTCGGCGAGGTTCGCGGGCCCGAGGTGTTCGACCTGCTCCAGGCCATGAACACCGGCCACGACGGCTCGATGGGCACGATCCACTCGAACTCGCCGCGCGAGTGCCTGAACCGCATCGAATCGATGATCGCCATGGGCGGCTTCACGCTGCCCCAGAAGACGGTGCGCGAGATCATCGTAGGATCCGTCGACGTCATCATCCAGGCCGCGCGCCTGCGCGACGGGTCGCGCCGCATCACCCACGTGACCGAGGTGCTCGGCATGGAAGGGGACGTCATCATCACCCAGGACCTCATCCTCTACAACATCATGGGCGAGGACGCGCAGGGGAAGCTCGTCGGCAAGCACGTTTCGACGGGCGTCGGCCGGCCGCGCTTCTGGGATAGGGCCCGCTACTACAACGAGGAGGCGCGCCTCGCCAACGCACTCGAATCGATGGAAAGACAGGCCTGAGATGATGGCGGCGGGAGCGTAACGTCATGTTCGGCCTCGACGTCTCCGTCTTCGCCATGATCCTTCTCGCCGGCCTGTCGGCGGGCGCGGTGGCCTACGTGTTCATGTTCGACACGATCGCCAACGAGACCAAAGCGAGCAAGCGGCTCGAGACCATCAAGAAGGCCGAGACCGACCGGGCGGTCGTCAAGGCTTCTCGCGACAAGCTGGCGGAAGCCGCCAAGCGGCGCAAGTCCGTGCAGGATTCGCTCAAGGACCTCGACGAGAAGCAGAAGGCGAAGGACCGCAACACGCGGAAGCCGCCGCTGAAGCTGCAGATCAAGCAGGCGGGCCTGACGATCACGCTCGAACGCTTCTACCTGTTCTCGGCCCTCGCGGGCCTCGCCTTCGCCGTGCTGGCCCTGCTTGGCGGCGCTCCGCTCTGGGCCGTGCCGGCCGCAGCCCTCGCCGGCGGCGTCGGCCTTCCCCGCTGGATCATCGTCTTCATCAAGGCCCGCCGCACCAAGGCCTTCCTCGAGGAACTGCCCAACGCGCTCGACATCATCGTGCGCGCAGTGAAGTCGGGCCTCCCCATCAATGACGGCATCCGGCTGATCGCGAGCGAGTCGCGCGAGCCCGTACGCAGCGAATTTCGCCGCATGGTCGAGGCACAGCAGGTCGGCATGTCGACCCCCGAGGCGGCACTCAGGATGGCCGAGACGATGCCGTGCCCGGAGGCCGCGTTCTTCGGCATCGTCATCCAGATCCAGTCACAGGCCGGCGGCAACCTGTCGGAGGCGCTGGGCAACTTGTCGCGGGTGCTGCGCGACCGCAAGCGGATGAAGGCCAAGGTGCAGGCCCTGTCCATGGAAGCGAAGGCCTCGGCCGCCATCATCGGCGCGCTGCCCTTCATCGTCGCCTTCCTCGTCTATCTGTCGAGCCCCAACTACATCATGCCGCTCTTCATCACGAGCACCGGCCATCTCGTCCTCGGCGTCTCGCTGATCTGGATGGCGATCGGCATCTTCGTGATGAAGAAGATGATGAACTTCGATGTCTGATCGACGGGAGGGCTGAGCATGTCCGAGCAAGTCGCCAAGGCGATCTTCGATCCCACCTTCCTGATCGCTCTCCTGGTGGCAGTCGCCGTCTTCGCGACAGTCTTCACCGTCATGCCGGCCTTCGGCGGCGACGAACTGAAGGCGCGCATGAAGTCGGTGGCGCTGGAGCGCGACGAACTGCGTGCAAAGCAGCGGGCAAGGCTGGCTGCGGATGCGGAACGGCGGCGCAAGGGACTTCGCGAGGAACAGGCGCACGGCATGCGCAACATCGTCGAGCGCCTGGATCTGAAGCGGGCGCTGGCCGACGAAACGACGCTGGCGAAACTGAAGATGGCAGGGTTCCGCGGCCAGAACCCGCTCACCAGATTCCTGTTCTTCCGCCTGGTGTTGCCGTTCGCCGGCCTGTTCCTCGGCGTCATCTACGTCTTCGTGCTCGACTCGCTTCCCGAACAGCCGCTGTTCGTCAAGTGCTTCGTGGTCGTGGTCTTCGCCTATGCGGGCTTCTACGCACCGGTCGTCTACGTCAACAACCAGGCGACCAAGCGCAAGCAGAGCATTCAGAAGGCCTGGCCGGATGCGCTCGATCTGATGCTCATCTGCGTGGAATCGGGCATGGCGATCGAGGCCGCCTTTCGCCGCGTGGCGGAGGAGATCGGCGCGCAGTCGGTCGAACTGGCCGAGGAACTGGTCCTGACCAATGCGGAGCTGTCCTTCCTGCAGGAACGCCGCATGGCCTATGAGAACCTCGCCAGCCGCACCGGGCTCGAAACCGTGAAGAGCGTCAGCCAGGCGCTGATCCAGGCGGAGCGCTACGGCACGCCGCTGGCCCATGCCCTGCGCGTGCTGGCGCAGGAGAGCCGCGAGATGCGCATGAACGAGGCGGAGAAGAAGGCCGCAGCGCTGCCGCCGAAGCTCACCGTCCCGATGATCCTGTTCTTCCTACCGGTGCTCTTCGCGGTCATTCTCGGTCCCGCGATCATGCAGTTCAGCGAGCGCGGGGTGTTCGGCGACAAGAAGGAGTCGACTTCGTCCGAAGAATAGGACTGCGCTGCTGCGCCGACGATGCGCGGCGAGGAGCGAGACGGGACGGATCGGCTTCCCCGGGCTCACCACACGTCCGCCGAACCGGGGATTCCGACGGAGAGGTCGCGCGCGGGCTTGGGCCTGCAGATCGTGCGGGCCGAACGATGACGCGCCGGCGCGTCAGTTCGTGTCCTTGCTCTCATCCCGCTTGAGATCGTTCCAGGCATTCTGCTGGGCCAGCATGGACCGCAGGTAGGCGACGTTGGCTTCGGCCTGTTCGGGGGAGAGTTCCTGGCGCGCGAGCTTCTCGGCCTCCTCGAAGCGGCCCTGCAGGCCGACCACGAGCGCCAGGTTCTGGCGGACGCGACTGTCGGCGCCGGGCAGGCTCGCGGCCGAGCGCATGTACGTCTCGGCACTGCGCAGGTCGCCTTCGAGCACGTAGGACATGCCGAGGTTCGACAGGATGGAAGGCTCGTTCGGCTTCATGTCGAGGGCGCGGCGATAGAGTGCCCGCGCGTCGCCGGACTTGCCCAGCTGGTCGAGGATCGCGGCTTCGGCAGAGACCAGTTTCCAGTCGGGGTATTCGGGCGTCTGGGCGCGCCGGACCGCGTCGAGAGCGGGTTCGAGCTGCCCGGCCGCCGCCAGCGCCTTGCCGTAGGCGGCAAGAACCTGACGATCCGCGGGATGTTCGATCGCCAGTTTGCGCATCACCGCCAGCGACTGGTCGGTCCGCCCGCCCATCTGCAGCACTTCCGCATAGCGGAGCCCGATGGCTTTGTCGGTGGGCGTCCGGGCATAGCTCTTGCCCAGCTGGTCGGCCGCCCGCGACAGTTCGACGGCCGACATCTCCGAGACCGCCTTGCCGGGGGAACGATCGACGGATCCGGTCGTCATGCGCGAGTTCGCGCACCCCCCCAACGCCAGGGCGAGGACCAATCCCAGCGCCGCCGTGCGCCAAAGCCCAGCGGTTGCCTTCCGGTCGCGTTTGGTCATCATGCCGCCTTCTCCGTCGTCCGCGCCGCAGGCGGCGCCCTGTCGGGGAAAGAAATATTCCGTTAACCCTAACGGTTGGTTAAGCGCGGCCGCCGGCCGCGCGCAGCAGGAGACAGCCCGATGCCTGTGCAACTCGTCGATGCTCCGAGCGCGACGTCGAAGCCGATCCACCCGGTCGTGAAGGGCCGGCTGGACGAAGCCGGACTGCCGGCGGCCGCGCTGACCTGGGCGAAAGCGAACGACTTCGCAGGGCAGCCCGGCCGTGTTCTCGTCCTGCCCGGGGCCGATGGTTCCGTCGCCGGGGCTCTCCTCGGGCTGCCGGACGGGGACGTCGGATTTGCCCGTCTGGTCGCGGGCGCCCTCGCCCGCGACCTTCCGGAAGGCGACTGGCATTTCGCCGGGCCGCTCGCCCATCCCACGCAGGCGGCCGTCGGCCTGCTGCTCGGCGGCTATCGCTTCACGCGCTATTCCGGAAAGCCCGGCAATGCTCTGAGGGTCGTCGTGCCGGAGGGTGCCGACGGCATTCGGGCGCACCGCATCGCGCAGGCCGTCTACATGACCCGGGATCTCGTCAACACCCCCACCAGCGACTTCGGCCCCGCCGCTTTGGAGGAGGCCGCCAAGTCGCTGGCGCAAAGGCACCATGCATCGATCACCAGCATCGTCGGCGACGATCTGCTGGCGCGGAACTTCCCGATGATCCATGCCGTGGGGCGCGCCTCTCCGGATGCCCCGCGCCTGATCGACATGACGTGGGGGCCGGCGGATGCGCCGAAGGTGACCCTCGTGGGCAAGGGCGTCTGTTTCGACACCGGAGGTCTCGACATCAAGCCCTCCAGCAGCATGCTCCTGATGAAGAAGGACATGGGCGGTGCCGCGAACGTGCTCGGCCTGGCCGACATGATCATGGGCGCAGGACTGAAGGTGCGGCTGCGCGTTCTGATTCCGGCGGTCGAGAATGCCATTGCCGGAAACGCCTTCCGGCCCGGCGACGTCCTGAGGAGCCGCAAAGGCCCGACCGTCGAGATCGGCAATACCGACGCCGAAGGACGGCTGGTGCTGGCCGATGCTCTCGCGCTCGCCGACGAGGAGGCGCCGGAGCTGATGATCGACATGGCGACGCTGACGGGGGCCGCGCGCGTGGCCGTCGGTCCCGACATCGCGCCCTTCTATACTGCCGACGATTCGCTGGCCGCCGAGATTGCCGCGGCAGCGATCGAGGCGGGAGATCCAGTATGGCGGATGCCGCTCTGGGCGCCCTACGACGAGAAGCTCGCTTCCAAAGTTGCCGACTTGAACAACGTCACCAGCGACGGCTTCGCCGGTTCGATCACCGCCGCGCTGTTCCTGCAGCGTTTCGTCGAAAAGGCGAAGGCCTGGAGCCACTTCGATATCTTCGCGTGGAACCCTGCGGCGCGTGCGCATGGTCCGGCAGGGGGCGAGGCTCAGGCGATCCGGGCGCTGGAGCATCTGCTGACGGCACGCTACGGAAGCTGAGCGGACCCACTGGAACTTTCCCTCTCCGGAATGATACGGTTCCGGAACGGAGAAGGGCACGATGGCGGTTCATCTCAGAGCAGGCGAGGCCTTGCGCCTTTGGCAGGACGTGGCCGTGACGGAAACGCGCGCGGGGCGACCGGACCTGTCGCTGCGCCAGGCGGCGATCCTGCTGACGATCTATCTCGACCCGCCGCCGCATACGATCCGCGGGCTTGCGGCGCGGCTGAACGTCTCCAAGCCGGTGATCACCCGGGCGCTCGACATGATGGGCGCGCTCAAGCTGGTGTCGCGCCACCGCGACGAACGCGACAGGCGCAACGTGCTGGTGAAGCGCACCGTCGAAGGCGCCCTCTTCGTGGAACGTTTCGGTGACGTCATCATCGCCAGCGCCAGGGAGCCATCCGCGCCATGACCTTGCCCGACAAGCGGCTGCATGCCTACCGAAGCGACCTCGCCGACCTGCGCCTGCAGGGTCGTGTCGAGGCAGGGCGCTTCGTGGCCGGTCGGCCGATGCGGGTGGTCGGCCCGGTCCTCGACATGCTGGCCGGGCCGTCTCGAAGCGCCGGCCTCAACACGCAGCTGCTGCGCGGTGCGCCGGTAGCCGTCTACGACGAGCAGGAAGGGCTGGCTTGGGTACAGGCCGGAGAGGACGGATATGTCGGCTATGTCGAAGCCGGCGGACTGGGCCCGGCGGATGCCGGCGTCGCAACGCACGTGGTCGCCGTGCCGCGCACCTTTCTCTACGCCGGACCGGACATGAAGAAGCCTCGCACCGAGGCGTTGTCCATGGGATCGCAGATCGAGGTCGTCGGCGAGACCGAGACGCGCGGGACGCTCTATGCGCTCCTGCCGACGGGCGAAGCGGCCGTGGCCGCGCATCTGCGGCCGCTCGCCGAATCCGCAGGCGACTGGGTCGCGGTCGCCGAGACGCTCGAACACACCCCTTACCTGTGGGGCGGCGCCTCGGCCTTCGGCATCGACTGTTCGGGGCTGGTCCAGCTCGCGATGCGGATGTCGGGCCTGAAGGCGCCGCGCGACTCGGACATGCAGGCGGCCGGCATCGGCTCGGCACTCGGCGCGGACGCGGATCGCGCCTCCCTGAAGCGCGGCGATCTCGTGTTCTGGAAGGGCCACGTCGCCATCGTCACCGGACCCGATGCGATCATCCACGCCAACGGGCACACCATGACGGTGGCGCGGGAGAGCCTGAGCGGGGCGATCGCCCGGATCGGCTACCTCTACGGCCAACCCACCGGATTCCGCCGGCCGTAGCGGGCGGAAGCGTCAGTACCCGGCCGCTCGATCGACGAGATTCGCCAGCGGCTCGCCGCGGTCGCAGGCGTCCATCTGGTCGAGCATCGGCCCGGCGAGGTGAGCGGGGTCGGAGGTGGCGGCCGCATGCGGCGTCACGAACACCTTTTCGTGCGACCAGAGCGGGCTCGTTCTCGGCAGCGGTTCGGTTTCGAAGACGTCGAGGCTCGCTTCCTTGAGAATTCCTTCGTCGAGCGCACGGGCGATATCGGTATCCTTCTGGAGACGACCGCGGCCGGCATTGATCAGCACCGCGCCGCCGAGCGGATTGTCGCGCCGCAGCTTCGACAGGAGGTCGTAGTTGACCACGCCCGTCGTGGCGGGCGTCAGCGGCAGCAGCACGACGAGCATGTCGGTGGCGCGCAGGAACGGCTCGAGGCCCGCCTTGCCGCCGAAGCAGGTCACGCCCTCCATCGCCGAACCCGAGCGGCTCCATCCGTTGACGTGGAAGCCGAGGGCCAGCAGCGCTCTGGCGGCGGCGCGTCCCAGATTGCCGAGCCCCATGATGCCGACCGACACCGCGTCGGCCGCCGGCTGGGCCGGCTCGCGCCAGATCCTGCGCTTCTGCTGCTGCCGGTAGAGCATTCCCTGGCGGTGGTGGTCGAGCACCCGCCAGCAGACATACTCGGTCATGTGCTGCGACAGGTTTTCGGCCACCACGCGCACGATGGGAACGTCGGGCAGACCCGGATCGGAGAAGATGTGGTCGACGCCTGCACCGATCGAGAACACGGCCTTCAGGTTGGGCAGGTGGGCCAGCACGTTCGGTTTCTGCTTCCACACCACCGCATAATGGATCGACGGATCACCCGGCGCCTGCGGCTCCAGCACCACCTCGCGCCCTGCCGACAGCAGTTCGTGCCAGCGCTGGGGATTGAAACCGGTCACCGAGAGAAGGACCCGTCCCTTGGCTGCCTGCATCGTGCTCCCCCCGTCCGTGCGTCCCGTCATTCGCTGACCACGCCCTGCGGAGCCGTGGCGATGTCGAAGGCGGCCGCGATCAGCGCCTTCGTGTAATCGGTCTTCGGTCGCTCGAAGATCTCGTCCGCCGTACCCGTCTCGACGATCCTGCCGTTGCGCATGACGATCACCTCGTTGGCGAGCGCCCGAACCACGCGCAGGTCGTGGCTGATGAACAGGTAGGCGAGATCGTGCTTCTTCTGCAGGTCGCGCAGAAGATCGACCACCTGCGCCTGCACGCTCATGTCGAGTGCCGAAGTCGGCTCGTCCAGCATGACGAATTTCGGCTTCAGCACCATCGCGCGGGCGATGGCGATGCGCTGCCGCTGCCCACCGGAAAATTCATGCGGATAGCGGAAGCGCGTCTCCGGATCGAGACCCACCTCCTTCAGAACCGCCACCACGAGATCGTCGCGCTGGTCGGCCGAGAGCTTCGGCTGGTGGATGCGAAGACCCTCCTCGATGATCTCGGAGACCGACATGCGCGGGCTGAGCGAACCGAAGGGGTCCTGGAAGACGATCTGCACCTCGCTGCGCAGCGGCCGCATCTCGTTGAACGACAGGCTGTCGATCTCCCGGCCGGCGAAGCGGATCGCACCCTTCGAGGAGATCATCCGGCACAGCGCCAGGCCGAGCGTCGTCTTGCCCGATCCCGACTCACCGACGACGCCGACCGTCTGCCCCGCGCGCACCGTGACGTCGATGCCGTCGACCGCCTTCACATGGTCCACCGTGCGGCGCAGGAAGCCCTTCTTGATCGGGAACCAGACCTTCATGTCCTTGCCGGTCATGACCTCGCGCGCGGTCGGATCGCTCAGCGGCGGCCGGCCCTTCGGCTCGGCGGCGAGCAGGTGGCGCGTGTAGTCGTGCTGCGGGTCGGCGAAGATGCGCGCCGTCGGGCCGGACTCGACGATCCTGCCCTTGTTCATGACGCAGACGCGATCGGCGATCCGTCGCACGATGCCGAGATCATGGGTGATGAACAGCATCGACATGCCGTTGCGGGCTTTCAGATTGTCCAAGAGCTCCAGGATCTGCGCCTGTACCGTCACGTCGAGCGCGGTCGTCGGCTCGTCGGCGATCAGCAGCTTCGGCTCGTTGGCGAGCGCCATGGCGATCATGACGCGCTGGCGCTGGCCGCCCGAGAGCTGGTGCGGATAGGCGTCGAGCCGCTTTTCGGGATCACGGATGCCGACTTCCAGGAGAAGTGCGATCGCCCGCTCGCGCGCCTGGCGGTCGTTCATGCCCTGGTGCAGCTTCAGCACCTCGCCGATCTGCCGCTCGATGGTGTGCAGCGGGTTGAGCGAGGTCATCGGCTCCTGGAAGATCATGGTGATGTCGCGGCCGCGGACCTTGCGGAGGTCGGCATCGTCCTTCGCGAGCAGATCCTGGCCGTCGAACAGGATCGAGCCGGACGGATGGCTGGCGGAGGGATAGGGCAGCAGCTTCAGGACCGAGAGCGCCGAGACCGACTTGCCCGAGCCGGATTCGCCCACCAGCGCGATGGTCTCGCCTTTCGCTATGTCGAAGGAAACGCGGTCGACGGCGATCTGCTCGCGCCCGCCCTGGGTGAAGGCGACGGAGAGATCGCGGACCGAAAGGAGTAGTTGGTTCAAAACGCGGCCTCGACGTCGGTCTGGCGGAAATCGTCGCCCTTGAAGAGAAGCGGCTCTCGGCGGGCCTTTGCGAGCGCATAGGCGAAGCAGTCGCCGAGGTTGAGGCGGGCGGGGTGGTTGCCCTTGCCGAAGCGCTGGTAGGCCTCGCGTGCGAGATAGGCCTGCCGGGAATCGACGACGGTGATCGCGATTCCGAATCCTTGCAGCAGCGCGTCCAGTTCCACGCCTTTTCTCGGATGCCGCTTGTCATCGGCCCGGACGGCAGCCTCGAGATAGTTGACCGGCGACATGGCAAGCTCTTTCTGCCTGAGCATCAGGTCTCTGAAGCCGTCCTTCTCCGGTTCCTCGAACAGAACGGCCAGAATCGCCGAAGCATCGACGATCATTTCGGCAATCCCGCCTCGTCGTAGAGGTCGGAATGATCGCTCGACAGACCGGGCGCGGTCGGCCCCGAGCGACGAATGATCTCGTCGATCAGGGCGCGGCGCTTCGCGATGTCAGCCTGCCGCTCCAATCGTTCCAGCCTCTCGCGCAAGGCCACCACGACTGCCGCCGTGAGGGATTCACCGGTGAAGTCGGCGATCATCCGGGCCAGGTGATGAGCCTCCTTGTCCTTGATGTTCATGCCCACAGCAGCCCCCATGGTAGAAAATCCCTCGATCTATACCACATGACCTGGCTCACCGGAACGTCTTCCTCGGATCGAAGGCGTCGCGCGTCGCCTCGCCGATGAAGATCAGCAGCGACAGCATCAGCGAGATCACCACGAAGCCGGAGATGGCGAGCCAGGGGGCGTTGAGGTTGTTCTGGCCCTGCTTGAGCAGTTCCCCCAGCGACGCCGAGCCCGGCGGCAGGCCGAAGCCGAGGAAGTCGAGCGAGGTCAGCGTCGTGATCGAGCCGTTGAGGATGAAGGGCAGGAAGGTCAGCGTCGCCACCATCGCGTTGGGAAGCAGGTGGCGGAACATGATGGTGCGATTCGGCACGCCCAGCGCCCGCGCGGCGTTGACATATTCGAAATTGCGGGCGCGCAGGAACTCCGCGCGCACCACGCCGACGAAGCCGACCCAGGAGAACAGCAGCATGATGCCGAGCAGGATGAAGAAGCCCGGCGGCAGCACGGCGGCGATGATCAGGAGCAGGTAGAGAACGGGGATCGACGACCAGATTTCGATGAAACGCTGGAAGATCAGGTCGGTCCAGCCGCCGAAATAGCCCTGGATGGCACCGGCGGTCACGCCGATGACGGCCGAGCACAGCGTGAGAGCCAGGCCGAACAGCACCGAGATGCGGAAGCCGTAGATGACGCGGGCGAGCACGTCGCGGGTCTGGTCGTCGGTGCCGAGCCAGTTCCAGTTGCCGATGGTGCAGGCCGGGTCGTCGGCGCCGAGCGGGTAGCGCTGGCAGCGCGTCTCGCGGTCGTACATCCACGAGGGCTTCGCCGGCGCGGCCTCGGGAATCTCGTTGTTGACCGTGCGGTAGGAATAGCGGACCGGCGGCCAGAGGATCCAGCCATTGGCCTCGATCTCCTCGTGGATCACCGGGTCGCGATAGTCGGTGACGGCCAGGAAACCGCCGAATTTCTCCTCCGGATAGTCGACGAGAACCGGGAACAGCAGTTCGCCGTTGTAGGAGGCCATGATCGGCCTGTCGTTGGCGATGACGTTGGCCAGCATCGACAGGACGAACAGGACGAGGAAGATCCACAGCGACCAGTAGCCGCGGCGGTTGGCCTTGAAGTTCTGCCAGCGGCGCTGGTTGAGCGGCGACAGGAACGGGCGGCGCGTGCGCGACCGCACGCGCTCGACCTCGCCCTTCAGGATGACCTCCGACACCTCAGACCTCCCTGCGCTCGAAGTCGATCCGCGGATCGATCCAGGTGTAGGTAAGGTCCGAGATCAGCGCCACGACCAGCCCGATCAGCGAGAAGATGTAGAGGTTGGCGAAGACGACGGGATAGTCGCGGTCCAGCACCGAGCGGAAACCGAGCAGCCCCAGCCCGTCGAGGGAGAAGATGTTCTCGATCAGCAGCGAGCCGGTGAAGAAGGCCGAGATGAAGGCGCCGGGGAAGCCGGCGATGATGATCAGCATCGCGTTGCGGAAGACGTGGCGGTAGAGCACCTGCCGCTCCGACAGGCCCTTCGCCCGCGCGGTGATGACGTATTGCTTGCGAATTTCCTCGAGGAACGAGTTCTTCGTCAGCAGCGTGGTCGTCGCGAAGGCCGACAGCACCATGGCCGTCAGCGGCAGCGCGAGGTGCCAGAAATAGTCGAGGATCTTGCCGCCGAGCGACAGCTGGTCCCAGTTGTCCGACGTCAGGCCGCGAAGCGGGAAGAAATCCCAGAACGATCCGCCCGCGAAGAGCACCAGAAGCAGGATGGCGAACAGGAAGCTCGGGATCGCGTAGGCGACGATGATGACGCCGCTGGTCCACACATCGAAGGTCGAGCCGTCCTTCACCGCCTTGCGGATGCCGAGCGGGATCGAGATGGCGTAGGAGATCAGCGTCAGCCAGAGCCCGAGCGAGATGGAGACCGGCATCTTCTCCAGGATCAGCGCCAGCACCGAAATGTCGCGGAAGAAGCTCTCGCCGAAATCGAAGCGCGCATAGTCCCACAGCATGCCGAAGAAGCGCTCGAGCGGCGGCTTGTCGAAACCGAACTGAACCTCGAGCTGCTTGATGAATTCCGGATCGAGTCCCTGTGCACCCCGGTACTTCGACGTGATCTCGCCGCTGGCATCGAAATTCTGCCCCGCCGAATCAGTACCGCCGCCTGAAATCCGGTCGGCCGCATCGCCGGCCTGCCCCGATATGCGCGCGATGACCTGCTCCACCGGCCCGCCCGGCGCGAACTGTATGACGGTGAAGGAGATGGCCATGATGCCGAAGAGCGTCGGGATCATGAGGAGGAGGCGTCGGAGGATATAGGCGCCCATCAAGTCTGTCCGGATTTCGAGTCGCGCGAAGGTCGAGGCTGGCCGAGCGGTATCATGCGAATCGTACGTTATCCGGTCATGCCGGTTGCGTCGATGCGGTCCGGGCGTGTCCACCATGTATCGAGGACGCCGATGCCGAACCGCTGCGCCACCGGCGGCCGGTCGTAATGGTCCCAGTAGGCGAGCCACCGCGTCGGCTTGTACCACTGGAACACGTAATAGTGCTCGGCGCGCAGGATCCGGTCCAGCGCCCTGTTGGCGGTCCTGAATTCCTCCCAGCTTTTCGCGGCGACGATCCTATCGAGCAGGGCATCCACGGCCGGATGCGCCACACCCGCCATGTTCAGGGATCCCGGGGCATTCGCGCTCTCGGATCCGAAGGATTGCCGGATGCCGCGGCTCGGATAGGGGGCCATGGAGTGCCGGGCGACGATCATGTCGAAGTCGAACTGCCGCGTCCGCAAGGAGTATTGCGAAGCATCGACGAGCCGGTAGCTGGCATCGATGCCGATCTGCTGGAGGTTGCGGATGAAGGCGTTGTGGTGCGGCTCGAAGGTCTGGCTGTTGTTGAGGAACTCGATCGTCAGGGGTTCGCCCGAAGGCAGCACGATCTTCCCGCCCTGCCGTGTGCATCCCGCGGTTTCCAGCATCGCGATGGCGTCGCGCTGGCGTTCGCGAATCCGCCCCGAACCGTCGCTGACCGGCGGCACGAAGGGCTCTGCGAAGACCGCCTCCGGCAGGCTCTCGCGGAACGGTTCGAGCAGCGCCAGTTCCTCCGCGTCCGGACGGCCCTGCGCCTTGTGCTCGGTCATCTCGTAGAAGGACATCGAGCGCTCGAACGAATTGAACATGATGTTCTTGTTCGTCCACTCGAAGTCGAACAGCAGCGCGATGGCTTTGCGGACCCTCGCGTCGGAAAATTTCGGCCGCCGCGTGTTGAAGAACCAGGCCTGTCCCGCCGAAGGCGTCTCATCGGGCACTTCGTCGGTCTTGACCCGGCCATCGCGAATCGCGGGGAAATTGTAGTCGTTGGCCCAGTTGCGGGAGGTGAACTCCTCGCGAAACAGGATGATCCCGGCCTTGAAGGCTTCGAAGGAGGCGTTCCGGTCCCGGAAATAGTCATAGCGGATGCGATCGAAATTGAACCGGCCGCGCATGACCGGCAGATCCGCGGCCCAGCCGTCCACGATCCTGTCGAACTCGATGAAGGTACCGAGATTGAAGCGCCCCACCTTGTAGGGGCCGGAGCCCAGAGGTCCTTCCGACAGCGTGGCATCGAAGGTTCGCCCTTCCCACCAGGCGCGCGACATGATCGGGCAGCCCGCCGCGACGGTGAACACGGTCGAGATGCCTGCGAGCGGAGACAGGCGTACGGAGATCGTACGGTCGTCCGGCGCTTCGATCGCCTCGATCTGCCGCAGCGTGCTCGCGAGATTCGCGTGCCCCTCGTCGCGGAGCGTCTCCAGCGAGAATACCACGTCGTCGGCCGTGATCGGCGTTCCGTCGTGGAAGACCGCCTGGGGGCGTAGCCGGAAGCGCCAGGTCAACCGGTCTTCCCCGAGCGTGACCGTTTCGGCGGCGTAGGCATAGTAGGCGCCCATCTCGTCGGCCGACCCGGCCAGCAGCGTAGCAAACGTCAGGTCCATGCCGGCGGCCCCGGTTCCGCGCAGCACGTAGGCGTTGAGCGTGTCGAATGTGTCCGGAGCCTGGTTGAGCGACCACTGGGCCAGTTGCGTCACGATGCGTCCGCCTTTGGGCGCCGCGGGATCGACATAGTCGAAATGCGCGAAATCGGGTCCGTACTTCAGCTCGCCGAAGGGCGAGATTCCATGGAGCGGCGTTTCGGCCGCGACCTGCGCGAAGGCCTCGCGCGCCAGCAGCGGCACGCCGGCCAGCGCGCCCGCGAAGGTTGGAAGAAACGGCGCCACGGCAGTGGCGCCCGTTGCCTTCAGGAAGTCACGACGAGACGCTCCGCCCATCATGGTCTTTGCTCCGCGGTCAGTTCTGGCTGAGGTACTTGGCGGCCAGCGCCGCTTCCTTCTCGGGATCGACCCACCAGGAATCGATGTCGACGCCGGCATAGGCCGGCTGGGTCTCGGGCATGCCGAACTTGTCCCAGTAGGCGAGCCAGATCTCCGGCCGGTGCCATTGCGGCACCACGTAGTAGTTCCACAGCAGGACGCGGTCGAGCGCGCGCGTCGCGGCCACCAGTTCCTCACGGTCGGTCGCGAAGATGATCCTGTCGACGAGCGCGTCCACCACCGGATCCTTGATCCCGATGAGGTTGCGGGATCCGGGCTGGTCCGCGGCTTCCGAACCCCAGAATTCGCGCTGCTCGTTGCCGGGCGACAGCGACTGCGCGAACTGCCCGGTCAGCGAATCGAAATCGAAGGCGCGGTAGCGGTTCACGTACTGCGCCGGATCGATGATCCGCAGCGATGCGTCGATGCCGATCTTGCGCAGGTTGGCGATGTAGGAGCCGGTGATGATCTCGTCGGTCGGGCCGCGCCCGAGGAATTCGATCCGGAACTGCTCGCCCTTGTCGTTGACGAGCTTGCCGCCCTTGATGGTCCAGCCGGCCTCCCGGAAGAGACGCACCGCCTCGCGCAGGTTCTCCCGCTCGGCCTGCGGCGAGTCGTAGACGGGCAGCTTGAATTCCTCCTTGAACAGTTCCGGCGGAAGCTGCTCGCGGAATGGCTCGAGGATCTCCAGTTCGCGACCCTCCGGCAACCCGGAGGACGCGAGTTCTCCGCCTTCGAAATAGGAGTCGGTGCGGGTGTTGGAATTGTAGAACAGGTTGCGGTTCATGCTCTCGAAATCGAGCGCCCAGGTCAGCGCCTCACGCACCCGCCGGTCCTGGAACTGAGGCCGCCGCAGGTTGAGCACGAAAGCCTGCATGGCCTCCCCGTGCTCGGTCGGAAACACGGCCTTCACGACGTCGCCCGCCTCCATGGCCGGAAAATTGTACTCGGTGTGCCAGCGACGCGAACTGTTTTCAGGACGCATGTCTTCGAGCCCGCCCTTGATGAAGGCCTGCCACTCGGCGTTCTCGTCCTGGATGTAGACGTAGCGGCGTCGGTCGAAGTTCTTGCGCCCGACGTTTACCGGCAGATCCTTCGCCCAGTAATCCTCGACGCGCTCCCAGATGATTTCGGAGCCCGGCTTGAAGCTGGCGATTCGATAGGCACCGGAGCCGAGCGGCTTTTCGAGCGTCGGCTGCGTGATGTCGCGCGGCTTGCCGCCGGCGTCGGTGCCTTCCCACCAGTGCTGCGGCAGCACCGGCATGTCGCCGAGGATCAGCGGAAGCTCGCGGTTGCCGGTCTGGTCGAAGGTGAAGAGCACCTCGCGCTCGCCCACCGCCTCGGCGCCGGTCACGTTGGCGAAGTAGCGGTTGAAGAACGGACTGATCTCCTTCAGCTTGCCGAAGCTCCACACCACGTCCTGCGCGGTGATCGGCTTCCCGTCGTGCCAGCGCGCTGCCGGATTCAGCCGGTAGGTGGCCGAGGAATAGTCGTCCGGATACCGGAATGCCTCTGCGATCAGCGGATGGCTGGTGCTCGGCTCGTCGATCGACTGGTCCATCAGCGTGTCCCACAGGAGGCCGCCGGCCTGCGTGAATCCCGCAGCCGCGGTACCGCGAACGATGAAGGGATTGAACGAATCGAAACCGCCGGACGTCACGGTGTTCAGCGTTCCGCCCTTGGGTGCTTCGGGATTGACGTGGTCGTAGCGCTGGAAGCCGGCGGAATACTTCGACTCGCCGATCAGGGAAGCCGTGGTGCGCCACTTGCCGTCGGCGGTCTGCGCGGACGCGGAGGCGGGCAGAGCAGCCAGGAACAGGGAAAGGAGGGCGGCGGCGAAAGGTTTCGTCTGCAGCATTCCGGTTCTCACGTTGGGAGGCTTCCTTCGTCCAGAGCTAGGTCTTCCGGTCCGGACGGAAACCCCGCCCGTCCGGCAAGGTTCGGAGGGTAACAAAAAAAGCCGGGCGGAACCCGGCTTTTTCATGGTGATGCGATTACGATTTCGTCAGGTTACTGCGCGGCGGGCGCAGCACCTTCGGCCGGACGCTCGATGACGGGCGTTTCGGTGGCCGGGGCGACGGGGGTCGCCGGTTCCTCCGCGGGCGCAGCAGGAGCCGCCTCACCGGCGGCCGGGGCAGCAGGAGCCGGGGCCGGCTCGATGGCGGCCGGGGCGGGTGCGGCCTCGGGAGCGGCCGGAGCGGGTGCTGCCTCGGGAGCAGCCGGAGCCGCATTTTCCGTCGCGGGCGCCTCAGCAGCCGGCGCCTCGGGCGCGGCCGGTTCGACGGCGGCGGGCGCTTCGGCTGCCGGAGCCTCGGCGGCAGGCGCCTCGGGCGCCGCGGCGGCTTCCGCCTCCGGCAGCGGTGCGGGATTGTCCGACAGCGTGTGCAGATAGGCGATGATGTCGGCGCGGTCCTGCGGGTTCTTCAGGCCGGCAAAGCCCATCGCGGTGCCGCGGACGAGGCCCTTGGGCGAAGCGATGAAATGGTCGAGGTGGTCGTAGTCCCAGACGACGGTGCCGCCCTCGGAGAATTCCTTCATCGCACCCGAATAGGCGAAGCCCTCATGGCTGGCGATGGGCCGGTTGACGATGTCCCAGAGGTTCGGGCCGACCTTGTTGGCTCCGCCGCTCTCCACCGTATGGCAGGCCGAGCAGCGTCCGAACAGGGTCTCGCCCTTGGCGATGTCGACCGAGGCCAGCCGCACGGCGATCGGCTCCTCCTCGGGTTCGGCCGGACCGGAAGCGCCCTCCTCCGGCTCGGCAACCGCAATGGCATAGCCGGGTGTCTCCGGCGCCGGGCTCGAAAAGATCGCGTCCGACGCGAGCGAGATCGAGAACACGACGAAGACAGCGCCGAGCAGGCCGCCGAGGAGTTTGTTGAGTTCGAAGGAATCCATAGACCAGAAGCTCCCGAAGGCGGTGGCAGGCGCCGGCCACGCGCCATTGTTCCGACCGGGCGGAGCCGGTCAAATTCGCGCGGAAACTAGGTCTTTTGCTCCGACGATGCAACTCCTATAAGGGCCGCTCCGAGTGAGACCTTTTGACACCTGCCGCCCTGCCCGAACGAGCATGTCCGTCCTCATCCTGATCCCCGCGCGGATGGCCGCGACGCGCCTTCCCGGCAAGCCGCTGGCCGACATCCACGGCCGGCCGATGATCGTGCACGTGGCCGAGCGGGCCGCGGCCAGCGGCCTCGGCCGCACGGTCGTGGCGACCGACAGCGACGAGGTGCTGCAGGCCGTGCGCGCGCATGGTTTCGAAGCGGTGATGACCCGCGCCGACCATCCTTCGGGGTCGGATCGCGTCCACGAGGCGCTGACCGCGCTCGATGCAGCAGGAGACGTCGAGTTCGTGGTCAACGTCCAGGGCGACCTGCCCACCATCGATCCCGCCGTCATCGGCGCGGCTCTCGAGCCCCTTGCCGAGAGCGAGGTGCAGATCGCCACGCTCGGCGTCGAGATCGTCCGCGAGGAGGAGAAGACCAACCCCAACGTGGTCAAGATCGTCGGGTCGCCGCACGGCGAGCGACGGCTGCGCGCGCTCTACTTCACCCGCGCCACCGCGCCCTGGGGCGATGGCCCGCTGTACCATCACGTCGGCCTCTACGCCTATCGCCGCGCGGCGCTGGAGCGGTTCGTGTCGCTGCCGGCCTCCCCGCTCGAAAAGCGCGAGAAGCTCGAGCAGCTGAGGGCGCTGGAGGCGGGGATGCGCATCGACGCGCGAATCGTGGATACGGTGCCGCTCGGCGTCGACACTCAGGATGAACTCGAGCGGGCGCGCCGCCTGCTCGCGCAGGGACGATAAGAATGCCGAACACTTCCAGGACCAACCGGATCTCCTTCCAGGGCGAGCCGGGCGCCAATTCCGACACCGCCTGCCGCAACATGTTTCCCAACATGGAGCCGCTGCCCTGCGCCACCTTCGAGGACGCCTTCAACGCGGTGGAGACCGGCAAGGCGGATCTCGCGATGATCCCGATCGAGAACACGATCGCCGGGCGCGTCGCCGACATCCACCATCTGCTGCCGGACTCGAAGCTGCACATCGTCGGCGAGTACTTCCTGCCGATCCATTTCCAGCTGATGGTCCTGCCGGGCGTGAAGATCGAGGAGATCAAGGCGGTCTACAGCCATATCCACGCGCTCGGCCAGTGCCGCAAGGTCATCCGCAAGCACCGCTGGAAGCCGGTCGTCGCCGGCGACACGGCGGGTGCGGCACGGCTCGTCGCTCAGGAGGGGCAGCGCGCCAACGCGGCTCTGGCACCGCGGCTCGCATCGCAGCTCTACGGCCTCGACATCGTGGCCGAGAACGTCGAGGATTCCGAGAACAACGTCACCCGCTTCATCGTCCTGTCGAAGACGAAGCGCTGGACCGAGCGCACCGGGACGGCTCAGCGGATGATGACGACCTTCATCTTCCGCGTCCGCAACGTGCCGGCCGCGCTCTACAAGGCGATGGGCGGCTTCGCCACCAACGGCGTCAACATGACCAAGCTGGAGAGCTACCAGCTCGGCGGCAAGTTCTTCTCCTCGCTGTTCTATGCCGACATCGAGGGCCATCCCGACGATCGCAACGTCAAGCTGGCGCTGGAGGAACTGCATTTCTTCTCGCGCGAGGTCCGCATCCTCGGCGTCTACGAGGCGCATCCCTTCCGCTCGACCCAGTCGGAGGACGAGGAGGAATAGGCCGGCGCGGCGGACCTCAGCCCTCCGCCTCGGCCCACGCCTTGATGAGATGGTGCGCGATCGCCATCGGCGGCGGCGCCGTGATGCCTTCCGGATGACTGCGCGACAGGATCGCCCGGGTCTCCTCGCGGGTGAACCAGCGGCAGTCCTCGAGTTCCGTGCGGTCGGCATCGATCTCGTGCGAGACGGCCTCGCCGAAGCAGCCGATCATCAGCGAATAGGGGAAAGGCCAGGGCTGGCTGGCGTGGTAGACCACGCGGCCGACCCGGATGCCGGCTTCCTCGAAGGTCTCGCGGCGCACCGCCGCCTCGATCGTCTCGCCAGGCTCGATGAAGCCCGCGAGGCAGGAATACATGCCGGGCGCGAAATGCGGGCTGCGGCCCATCAGGCACCGGTCCTTCGTGACCGCGAGCATGATCGCGACGGGATCGGTGCGCGGAAAATGCTCGGCGCCGCAGGCCTCGCATTTGCGCTTGTAGCCGCCCGCGCGCATCTGCGTGGCGCCGCCGCAGCGGCCGCAGAAGCGGTGGGTCTGGTGCCATCCGAGCAGCGCCGCACCCTGCGCGAGCGCGCCGAGCGTATCGTCCCCCAGCAGCCCCTGGGCATAGATCGATCGATAGTCGATCGCCTTCATTCCCTCGGGAAGCGCCTCCGGCTCCAGTGCGGCCGGCGCGGCCAGCACCGGAACCGCCCCGTCCCAGCCGAGCAGCACGGCGTGCTCCAGCTTCGCCGCCAGCGCCTGCGCCTGGCTCACGCTCATATAGCCTTCGAAGCCCGCATTCTCCTGCCGCAGATGCATGCGGCCGCCGCGCATGAGCATCACGCGGCAGGCCGGGTCGGCCAGCGCGGTCTCGACGCAGTCGTCGCTCCGGTTCTCCGAAAGGCGGTCGATCACGTTGCCGGCGAAGCCGACGAAGTGGCTCGGCTCGCGCTCGGGCGCGTCGAACAGGGGGAAGCTCATTTGAGATGCCTTCTGGATGAGCCGGGTCAGAGTGCGGCGCGAATCTGCTCGGCGAAACGATAGAGGTCCTCGCGCGACCAGGGCTCGCGCGCGCCATGGCCCCAGACGGGGCCCGGCCAGTTGGGGTCGCCCTCGCTGCGCGCCACGACGTGGACGTGGAGCTGGCGCACGACGTTTCCCAGTGCGCCCGTGTTGATCTTCGTACAGCCCGTGATCCGCTTCAGCGCCTCGCCGACGAGATTGATCTCGAAGGTGAGCATCGCCTGATCGAGCGGGGTGAGGTCGTGCAGTTCCTCCATGTCCGGGCGCTGGGGAACCAGGATCAGCCATGGCCAGCGCCGGTCGTTCATGATGCGCAGTTCGCACAGGCCGAGCCACGTCACCGGCTCGGTGTCGTTGTCGAGGCGGCGGTCGAGAACGACGCCCTTCCCATGGTTCTTCAGCACGCGTTTCCCCTGGATTCGATCGAAGGCTAGAATGCTGGCCCCACCGTCGCAAGGGCCAAACGTCGGCAGGAGCCGGCGCAATTCCGCTCTTCACCGAAAAGGGTGGGCAAGCGGCCGTGGCCTTGGCTAAAGAAGATCACGCACGCGCGCAAAACGCCGCGCTGCATTCCGCGGGAGGGGACGATGCCGGGAGAGACGAGCGCCGCCGAGTACGACTACGTCATCGCTGGAGCCGGTTCGGCCGGCTGCGTCCTCGCCAACCGGCTGTCGGCCGATCCGAAGAACCGGGTGCTGCTGCTGGAAGGTGGCGGGCGGGACAACTGGATCTGGTTCCACATCCCCGTCGGCTATCTCTTCGCCATCGGCAATCCGCGCGCCGACTGGCTGTTCTCCACCCAGCCCGAACCGGGCCTCAACGGCCGCTCGCTGCCCTATCCCCGCGGGAAGGTCCTGGGCGGATCCTCCGCCATCAACGCCATGATCTACATGCGCGGCCAGGCGCGCGACTATGACGGCTGGCGCCAGATGGGCCTGACCGGCTGGGGCTGGGACGACGTTCTGCCCGTCTTCATGCGCCACGAGGATCACGCCAATCCGCCCAACGGCCTGCACGGTCGCGGCGGGGAGTGGCGGGTCGAACATCCCCGCCTGCGCTGGGACGTGCTCGACCGCATCCGCGACGCCGCGGAGCAGGCAGGCATCGCCAAGATCGACGACTTCAATGCCGGCGACAACACCGGCTCGTCCTACTTCCATGTGAACCAGAAGATGGGCCGGCGCTGGTCGGCCGCGCGCGGCTTCCTCAGGCCCGCGCTGTCGCGACCGAACCTGACGGTCGAGACCGGCGCACTGGTCGACCGTGTCGAGATCGTCGACGGACGGGCCCGCGCGGTGGTCTACCTGAAGGACGGCCGGCCGGCGCGGGCGACCGCGCGCGGCGAGATCGTTCTGTCGGCCGGCGCCGTGGCCTCGCCCGGAATCCTGGAGCGTTCCGGCATCGGCGACGGCGCGCGGCTTTCCGCACATGGCATCGAGACGCTGGTGCATCTGCCGGGCGTCGGCGAGAATCTCCAGGATCACCTGCAGATCCGGCCGATCTACAAGGTCACCGGCATCACGACGCTCAACGACATGTACGCCAACCTCTTTCGCAGGGCGATGATGGGCGTGAACTACGCGCTGCGCCGGCGCGGGCCGCTCACCATGGCGCCTTCGCAGGTCGGTGCCTTCGTGAAGTCGGCGCCGCACTACGAGACCGCCAATCTCGAGTTCCACTTCCAGCCGCTGTCGCTGGACAAATGGGGCGACGGGCTGCACCCGTTCCCGGCCTTCACCGCCAGTGTGTGCAATCTGCGCCCGTCCTCGCGCGGCTCGATCCACGTCTCCGGTTCGGAGGTCGCGGACGCGCCGCAGATCCGGCCGAACTATCTCTCGACCGAGGAGGATCGGCAGGTGGCGGTCGATTCGCTCAAGTGGGCGCGGCGGATCGTCTCACAGAAGGCGCTCGAGCCGTTCCGGCCGGAGGAGTACAAGCCCGGCGCCCACATCCGGACCGACGAGGAGATGCTGGTCTCGGCGGGCGACCTCGGCACGACGATCTTCCACCCGGTCGGCACGGCGCGGATGGGCATCGACGGCGACCGCATGGCGGTGCTCGACGAGCGCCTGCGGGTGCGTGGCGTCTCCGGCCTGCGCGTCATCGACGCGTCGGCCATGCCCACCATCACCTCCGGCAACACCAACTCGCCCACCATCATGATCGCCGACAAGGGTGCCGGGATGATGCTCGAGGACGCTAAGGCGCGCGGCTGAGCCGGCAGGCGCGGCCTCACATCACCGCGCCGATCTGCCAGGGCACGAACTCCGAATCGCCGTA
The DNA here is from genome assembly GCF_014495845.1 of Aquibium microcysteis. Lineage (NCBI taxonomy): Bacteria > Pseudomonadati > Pseudomonadota > Alphaproteobacteria > Hyphomicrobiales > Phyllobacteriaceae > Aquibium > Aquibium microcysteis. The sequence continues at coordinate 4,431,247 of NZ_CP061080.1, read as the reverse complement.
CCCCAGTTCCTCGGACTTCGTCCGCTTGCCGGAAGCGACGGCGAGGATCTCGGAAAAGATCGCCTCGCCCTTCTCGCGCACGGAAACGCCGTCGAGGATGTCGCCGCAATTGATGTCCATGTCGTCCTTCATGCGTTCGTACATGGGCGTGTTGGTGGCGAGCTTGATCGAGGGGACCGGCTTGCAGCCATAGGCGGAGCCGCGGCCGGTGGTGAAGCAGAGCATGTTGGCCCCGCCGGCCACCTGTCCCGTCGCCGAGACCGGGTCGTAACCCGGCGTGTCCATGAAGACGAAGCCCTTTTCCGTCACCGGCTCGGCATATTCATAGACCGCGTTCAACGTCGTCGACCCGCCCTTGGCAGCCGCGCCGAGCGACTTCTCCAGGATGGTGGTGAGCCCGCCGGCCTTGTTGCCCGGCGAAGGGTTGTTGTTCATCTCGCCGCCGTTGCGCGCGGTGTATTCCTCCCACCAGCGGATCCGCTCGACCAGCTTCTCGCCGACTTCGCGATTCTTGGCCCGGCGGGTCAGCAGGTGCTCGGCGCCGTAGATCTCGGGCGTTTCGGACAGGATCGCCGTGCCGCCATTGCGGACCAGGATGTCGGCGGCGACGCCGAGTGCGGGGTTTGCCGTGATGCCGGAATAGCCGTCGGAGCCGCCGCACTGGAGCGCGAGCGTCAGTTCGGAGGCCGAAATCGTCTCGCGTTCAGCCCTGTTCGCCACGACCAGCATGTCGCGGATCCGCTCCAGGCCCTGCTCGATGGTCTTCCTCGTGCCACCCGAGTCCTGGATGGTCATGGTGCGGAAGGTTTCGCTCTCCTCGATGCCGTAGAGCTGCTTCATCCGGCCGATCTGGAAGACCTCGCAGCCGAGCCCGACGAGCAGCACGCCGCCGAGGTTCGGATTGGCCGAATAGCCCCACTGCGTGCGCTTCAGCAGTTCGAAGCCCTCGCCCGAACCCGCCATGCCGCAGCCGGTGCCGTGGGTGAAGGAGACCACGCCGTCGACATTGCCGAACTCCTCCAGCATGCCGGAACGCGTCGCCGCCTCCGCCACGAAGCGGGCGACGGAGGCGGAGCAGTTCACGGACGTCAGGATGCCGACATAGTTGCGCGTGCCGGACCTGCCGTTGGCACGGCGGAAGCCCTGGAACGTCGCCTGCTCCTCGACCGGCAGCACGTTCTCGGGCCGCGCGGCCTCGGCATAGCGGTAGTCGCGGGCGAAGTCGTGCATCGCGACATTGTGCTCGTGAACCCAGTCGCCGGCTTCGATCGGCGTCGACGCGAAGCCGATGATCTGCCCGAACTTGACCACCGCCTCGCCGTTCGCGATCGGCCGGGCGGCGATCTTGTGGCCGAAGGGAATTCGTTCGCGCACGACGAGCCCCGGCGCGATCTCCGCGCCGGATTCGATCCGGGCTGCGGCGACGACGATATTGTCTTCCTCGGACAGCCGCAGCGTCCGCGCGGCGCTCTGGGTGGCTTGCATGGCTTCCCTCTCCCTCTGTCGGCCGGCCTCCTCGCCGGCACGTCGGTCGGCTCCGGTTTACAGAAAAGCACCCCGTTGTGCCATCGTGCCGACGCTCCGGCTAACGTTCGTGTCGCAGGCCCGGCTTTGTGCCTGGCTCGGCGGCGTGTAGACAGGTGGCCGAACATGATCGGAGATGTCGATTGACGCGCCGCTATTCGGCCTGGACGCTGGCGAAGGAAGGTCTGCGCGGCCATGGCGGCTGGCAGCAGGCCTGGCGTTCGCCCGAGCCGAAATCCGCCTACGACGCCGTCATCATCGGCGGCGGCGGTCACGGGCTGGCGACGGCCTACTACCTTGCGAAGAACCACGGCATGCGCCGTGTGGCGGTGATCGAGAAGGCATGGCTCGGCGGCGGCAACACCGGCCGCAACACCACCACCATCCGCTCCAACTACTTCTACCCGGAAAGCGTCGCGCTCTACGACTTCGCGCTGAAGCTCTACGAGGGGCTCGGACGGGAGCTGAACTACAACATCATGTTCTCGCAGCGCGGCGTCCTCACCGTCGCCCATTCCGAGGGCGAGATGGAGATCGCGTCGCGCACGGTCAACGCCATGCAGATCAACGGCACCGACGCCGAACTGCTGACGCCGGCGCAGGCTTTCGACAAGGCGCCGCTGCTCAACCGCGACCCGCGCGCGCGCTATCCGGTGTTCGGCGCCGTCTGGCAGGGACGCGCCGGCGTCGCCCGGCACGACGCGGTCGCCTGGGGCTACGCACGGGCCGCCGACGGCCTCGGCGTCGACATCATCCAGGATTGCGAGGTGACGGATTTCCTCGTCGAGAACGGTCGCTGCGCAGGCGTCGAGACGACACGCGGCACGATCCGGGCGGGGACGGTCGGGCTCGCGGTCGCCGGGCATTCCAGCGTGCTGGCCGCAAAGGCCGGATTCCGGCTGCCGATCCAGTCCTATTCGCTGCAGGCGATGGTGTCGGAGCCGGTGAAGCCCTGCCTCGACACAGTCGTGCTCTACATGGGCACCGGCACCTATCTGTTCCAGTCGGACAAGGGCGAGATCGTGGTCGGCGGCGGACTCGACCGGGTGCCCTCCTATGCCCAGCGCGGCAACCCGCCGATGCAGCGCACCGTGCTGTCGGGCATGCTGGAGATGTTCCCCTCCTTCGGCCAGCTGAAGATGCTGCGGCAATGGGCCGGCAACGTCGACGTGGTGCCGGATTCCTCGCCGCTCATCGGTCCTTCGCCGCTGGCCGGCCTCTATCTCAATTGCGGCTGGGGCACCGGCGGCTTCAAGTCCATCCCCGCCGGCGGCTGGCTGCTTGCCCATCTGATGGCGACGGGAAGCCACCACGCCATCAGCCGCCCCTTCGATCTCGACCGCTTCGTCACCGGACGGCTGGTGGACGAGGCGGCCGGTTCCGGCATCGCGCATTGAGGACCTGACGATGCAGCTGTTCACCTGTCCCTTCTGCGGGCCGCGCGACGAGACGGAATTCCAGTTCGCCACCGAGGCCGGCAAGACCCGGCCCGAACCGGCGGCAGAGGTCAGCGCGGAGCGCTGGGCGAAATACCTCTACATGAAGGACAACCCCAAGGGTCCGACGCGCGAGATCTGGCTGCACGTCACCTGCGGCGAGTTCTTCGCGTTGGAGCGGGACACGGTGAGCCATGCGGTGACGGGGTCGATGGCCTTGGGGAGCGACCTTTGATGAGACCGATCGCTCCGTCACGCCCCCCTCTGCCCTGCCGGGCGGGGCGCCGTAGAGCGCCGTTGCGCGAGGTCCACCCATGACCGCCCGCCGCGTCTCCGAGCACAGCGCAGGCCGCCCCCTCTCCTTCACCTTCGACGGCAAGCCGCTCAGTGGCATCGAGGGCGACACGATCGCCTCGGCGCTGCTCGCCGCCGGCGTCCGCGTCGTCGGCCGCAGCTTCAAGTATCATCGCCCGCGCGGCATCGTCGGCGCCGGCGCGGAGGAGCCCAATGCCATCGTCGACGTGACGCTGGCCGGCCGCACCACGCCCAACATCCGCGCCACGTCCGAACCGCTCGCCGACGGGATGGCGGTGCGATCGGTGAACGCAGCGCCGAGCGCCGAAGTCGACCGTGCCGGCTTCCTCGACCGCTTCGCCGCCTTCATCCCCGCCGGCTTCTACTACAAGACCTTCCTGTGGCCAGACTGGCACCTGTTCGAGCCGCGCATCCGCGCCATGGCCGGGCTCGGGCGGCTCGACCCGGCGCATGAACCCCCGGCCGACAGTCCCTCGATCAACCTTCGCTGCGACGTGCTGGTGGTCGGGGCGGGGCCGGCGGGGCTCGCCGCCGCACGTTCCGCGGCCCAGGCGGGCGAGCGCGTGATGCTGGTCGACGACCAGGACGCGCCGGGAGGGACGCTGCGTCATCGCCATGCCGACATCGACGGCATGGCCGGTCTCGACTGGGCCGCAGCCGTCGTCGCAGCATTGCGCGGCGACGGGCACACGGTGCTGTCCCGCGCCACCGCCTTCGGTCTCTACGATCATGGGCTCGTCTCCGTCTGGCAGCGCCGCGCCGGTCTCCCCGATGCGCTGTGGCAGGTGCGGGCGAAACGCATCGTCGTTGCCGCGGGCGCCATCGAGCGGCCGCTGGTCTTCCCCGGCAACGACCGGCCGGGCGTGATGTCGGCCGAAGCCGCACTCGTCTACTTGCGCCGTCACGGCGTGCTTGCGGGCGAACGCATCGTCGTGGCCACCAACAACGACAAGGCATACGCGGCGGCGATCGCCCTGCACGCGGCCGGAGCCCGCGTGACCATCGCCGATACGCGGCCGCGCGGGACGCTGGCGCTGCGCGACGGGATGGAGGTGATCCACCAGGCGACGATCGACGGCGTATCCGGCGCGCGCGGCCTCTCGACGGTCACCGTCTCGGGACGCGTCATCGAGGCCGATTGCCTGCTGACCTCCGGCGGCTTCACGCCGACCGTGCACCTCTTCTGCCAGGCGAAGGGCGGGCTGCGCTTCGACGAGACGATCGCCGGTTTCGTCCCGGGCGGCCCCGTCGCCGGCATGGCGGTGGCGGGTGGCGCGAATGGCGCCTTCGCGCTGTCGCAGGTGCTGGCGCAGGGCCATGCGGCCGGCAGCGGGGCGGGCGAACCGCCCCGCGCCACGACGGCCGACGAGACCTATGCCATCGCCGCCGCCTGGCCCGCGCCGCGCGGCACGGCGCGGCAGTGGATCGACTTCCAGAACGACGTCACGGTCAAGGACGTGGCGCTGGCGGCACGCGAGAACTTCCGCTCCGTCGAGCACCTGAAGCGCTACACGACGCTCGGCATGGCCACCGACCAGGGCAAGACCTCGAACATGAACGGGCTGGCGGCGATGGCCGTGATCACCGGCCGCAGCATTCAGGAGACCGGCACGACGACCTATCGGCCGCCCTTCGTGCCGGTGCCGTTCACGGTCGTCGCCGGGCGGCGGCGCGGCGAATTCATGAACCCGGTGAAGCGCCTCGCGCTCGAAAACGAACATCGCGCGGCCGGAGCCGTCTTCCGCGAATATGGCGGCTGGCTGCGGCCCGCCTGGTACGGCAGGGGCGAACCGGCCGCTGAAATCGCGCGCGAGGCGCGGAAGGCCCGCGAGACGGTCGGCATTCTCGACGGCTCGCCGCTCGGCAAGATCGAGGTGATCGGGCCGCAGGCCGGCCCGGTCGTCGACTACAATTCCTACCAGACGCTCTCGACGCTGAAGCCCGGCCGCATCCGCTACGGCTTCATGCTGACGGAAAGCGGGGTGATCTACGACGACGGCGTGGTCTCGAAGGTCTCGGACGAGCACTACGTGGTGTCCTGCTCGTCTGGCCATGTCGGCGGAGTCGTGCTCAGGCTGGAGGAGTGGCGTCAGGACCGCTTCGACCGGCGCCAGGTGTTCGTCCACGATTCGACGCCGCAATGGGCGACCCTGACGGCGACCGGTCCTCGCTCGCGCGATCTGGTCGCGCTGCTCGGGCTCGGTGTCGATCTGTCCGACGACGCCTTGCCTCATATGAGCTTCGCCGACGGCAGCTTCGCCGGCGGACCCGCCCGCGTGTCGCGCGTCTCGTTCACGGGCGACCGGTCCTATGAGGTTTCGGTGCCGACCGGGACGGCAAAGGCGCTCAACCGCGCCATCACGGAAGCCGGGCGCTCGCTCGACGCCGTCCTGCTCGGCTCCGAGGCGCTGCTTCTGCTGCGCGCCGAGAAGGGCTACATCATCGCCGGCAAGGACACCGACGGCACGACCATGCCGCAGGATCTCGGCATCGCCGGCCCGCGCGACAAGCGCTCCGGCGAGTTCGTCGGCAAACGCTCGCTGTTCACCGACAACGCGCTGCGCGAGGACCGGCAGCAGGGCGTCGGGCTGACGGTCGCAGACGGCGAGCCGCCGCTGCCGACCGGCGCCCACGCCGTGGAAACCCGGAACGGCGCGCGGCGGTCTATCGGCTTCGTCACGTCGAGCTACCAGAGCCCCGTGCTCGGTCGTCCCGTGGCGCTGGCGCTGATCGAGCGCGGGCTGTCGCGCATGGGCGAGACGCTCGAGTTCGTCCATCTCGGCGCGACCCGGCGGGCGACGATCGCGCCGGTCTGCGCCTTCGACCCGCAAGGAGCGCGGATCAATGGCTAGCGGTACGTCTCCCATCCACGATTCCGCGACCAAATGGCCCGCCTTCCCCGGCTGGGCCGATGCCGTGATCCAGCGCGAAGGCTGGCGCGCGCGGCCGGTTCGAGGCCTGTCTCAGGTGCTAGTCAGCGGCGACTACCGTGATGCGCTCGCAAGACATGCGCCGGCCGCCACCGAAGTCGGCCTGTGGAGCGTTGCGGCCGGCGAACCCGTCGCGGCGCGCATCGCCCGCGACCGCGTTCTGCTCGTCGCGTCGAATCCGCTCGATCTTCCGTCCGGCTGGCAAGGCGGCTGGGCAGCGAGCCCGGCCGGCGACGCCTGGTTCGTCGCGGACGTCGACGGACCGGCCATGGCCGGGCTCATCCGCGAGGGCACCGCCGCCGATCTCGATGCATCCAGTCCCTCGGCGGCGATCCTCTTCGCCGGCGTCCGGACGATCCTCTACCGGCGCGCGGAGCAGCACGCCCGGCTGCATGTCGAAGCGCCTTTCGGCCCCTATCTCTGGCGATGGCTCGAAGCGCGCGCAGACTGAAGCGCGTCAGGCGCGGATGTCATCGCTCGTGCCGCGCTCCACGGAGTAGGCGCGCAGCCGCGCGAAGCTCATGGCGATATGGGCGCGCCGGATATGGCCGACGGACTGCAGGTCGCCGATCTCGACGGCCGCCACGATGTCGGACACCTCGCGGTGGAAGGTCCTGATCTCCTCGTGCAGCATGAGGCTGAAGCGGTTCAGGGTCGAGGCCGTCTTCAGCCAGATCCGCGTGGTCTGGAAGTAGAGACGCTCGGAAATCTCCCGCAGCGGCCCGTTCTCGGTCAGGCCGTTGAGCAGATGGAAGAAGTCGATGTTGAGGCGCGAGAACGCGCGCGGCTCGGGCGTCGCGACCAGGGCCTCGCACCGGGCGAGTGCGTCGCGGAATGCCTCGAGCCTCGCCGCGTCCGGCTTGACCGGTGCCAGCCTGCCGATGAGTTCGGCAAGCTCGACGCGCAGCTGGTAGACCTGTTCGAGCCCGCGGATGTCGATGTCCGTCACGAAGGTGCCGACACCGTGGACGGAGCGAAGCAGGCCCTCCGCCTCGAGCTTGACCAGGACGCGGCGGATCGGAGTGCGAGACACCTTGAACTCCGCGGCGAGATCCTCCTCGCGCAGACGTTCCAGCGGCTGATACTCGAGCAGGCAGATGCGCATGCGCAGCGTATCGTAGATACGGTCGAAGCGGCGCCGCGCGCCCTCCTCGATCGCAGGCGCGCCGAGCTCGCCGCTGCCTTCTCCCAGGCTCCTTATGGTTTCCATCATCCCGCCAGCGTGCCGCCCAGCCCTTCGAGCATCTTCAGGCAAGCCGACAATTGGTCAAGCGCGACATATTCGTCGGGCTTGTGCGCCTGGTCGATCGAGCCTGGCCCGCAGACGACGACGGACATTCCCAGCGCCTGGAAGAGGCCGGCCTCCGTGCCGAAGGCGACGACGTCGGCCTCGTTCTGTCCCGTCAGCGCGAAGACGATGTCGCGCGCCTCGGACTCCTCCGCGACCGCGAGGCCGGCGATCTCGCCGACCGTGTGCGTGACGATGTCGGCATTCGGCGACACCGCACGCATCGCCGGCTTCAGCTCGCGCTCGACATAGGCCCCCATCGCGTCCTTGACGAAGTCTGCGTCCCCGCGCTGGACCGGCCGCATCTCCCACTCGACGGAGCACTGGCCGGCAATGACGTTGTGCGCGACGCCGCCCGAAATCCGCCCGACCTGAAGCGTCGTCCAGGGCGGCGTGAAGCGGCTGCGCGCCGGAGCGCGCGCGACGAGATCATCGCGAAGATCGAGCAGCCGGCCGATATAGCGGGCGGCATATTCGACCGCGTTCACCCCGAGTTCCGGCCGCGAGCCGTGGCCCTCCAGGCCGGTGAACTCCGTCGTATATTCGTGGCAGCCCTTGTGCCCCTCGATGACCCGCATCGAGGTCGGTTCGCCGATGATCGCGACGGCGGGCCGCAGGCCCATGCGCTCGATCTCCGCCACGAGCGTCCGGGCGCCCATGCAGCCGACTTCCTCGTCATGCGTCAGCGCGACGTGGAGCGGCCTCTTCAGGTCGAGAGAGCCGTAATGCGGCGCCATCGCCAGCACGCAGGCGATGAAACCCTTCATGTCGCAGGCGCCGCGGCCGAAAAGCAGGCCGTCCCGCTCGTCCATGGCGAAGGGATCGGTCGTCCAGTCCTGGCCGGCCACCGGCACCACGTCGGTATGGCCGGACAGCACGATGCCGCCATCGCCCGCAGGTCCGAGCGTCGCGAAGAGATTGGCCTTCGTTCCCGTCTCGTCGCGCGTGAAGGACAGCGTCGCGCCGGCGCTCGACAGCAGGTCGGCGGCGTAGGTGATCAGCTCCAGATTGCTGTCTGAGGAGACCGTCGGAAAGGCGATCAGTTCGCCCAGGATCTCGCGCGTGCGCGCCAGCAGGTCCATGACGTTCAGTTCTTCACGAAGAGCTTGCGGGGGCGGTTGCACAGGCACTCCGCCGCGCCGCCGTCGCGGACGAGGATGCTCTCGGTGATCTCCAGCCCCCAGTCGCTCATCCACAGGCCCGGCATGAAGTGGAACGTCATGCCCGCTTCCAGGATCGTGTCGTCCTCGGTCCGGAAGGAGATGGTGCGTTCGCCCCAGTCCGGCGGATAGGAGATGCCGATCGGATAGCCGCAGCGTCCCTCGCGTTCGATGCCCGCCTTCTCCAGCGAGCGGTAGAGCGCGTCGGCCACGTCGCCCGCACGATTGCCGGGGCGGGCGGCTTCGAGGCCCGCCTCCAGTCCCTCCGCCAGAGCCTTTTCGGCCTCCAGCATGTAGGCAGGCGGCGTTCCGAGGAAGACGGTGCGGCAGAAGGGCACGTGATAGCGGCGGTAGCAGCCGGCGATCTCGAAGAAGGTGGCCGTGCCTCCCTCGAAGCGGCGGCCGTCCCAGGTCAGATGCGGGGCGGCCGCGTCCGAACCGCTCGGCAGCAGCGGCACGATGGCCGGATACTCGCCCCAATCGTCGTCGACGCCGCGGATCGCATCGCCGTAGATCTCGGCCACGAGGTCGTTCTTCTTCAGTCCCGGCTCGACGCGCTGCATGATGCCGTCGACGATCTTTTCCGAGATGCGCGCGGCGCGGCGCAAGAAGACGATCTCCTCGTCCGACTTCACCGTGCGCTGCCAGTTCACCAGCGCAGTCGCGTCCACCAGCGACGCATCCGGCAATTCCTCCCGCAGCACCAGATAGGCCTTGGCCGAGAAGTAGTAGTTCTCCAGTTCCAGGCCAATCCGCTTGCGGCCATAGCCGTGCTCGCGCAGCAGCGCCGCCAGCGTCTCCATCGGATGCAGCCTGGGCGACTGGATGTAGTTGTCGGGGTAGCTCGTCACCCGCTCGTCGGCCATCCAGACCGTGCGCACCGCTCCGTTCGCATCCTGGCCGCGGCCCCACCAGATCGGGTCCTGGTCATGGAAGACGACGACGCCCTGGTGCACGTAGAAGGACCAACCGTCATAGCCGGTCAGCCAGGCCATGTTGGAGGGATCCTCGATGAAGAGCACGTCGATCTCGCGCGCGGCCATGGCGGCGCGGACCTTCGTCAAGCGGCGTTCATATTCGCCCGGGCTGAAGGGCAACTGACTTGCAGGCATGCGTCCTCCTCGGACCGCGCAGTCGCCTGCGTCGGTGGCATTTGCATCATTGTGTACATCTACCCCATCTTCAGGGGGATATGGAAGAGGCTTACCGAGCGTTCCTGCTCATTCACCGTTGACAGATCATGCCTATGGTATGATGTTGTGCACAACGACGCCTGACACCCAGTTATCTTTCCATTCCCAGAAAAGAGGAATAACTGCCATGACACGCGCCCTCCTGAAAACCATGCTCACCGGCATCGCCGCCCTGACCATGGGAGCGTCCCTGGCCAATGCCGGCCCGCTGATGGATCGGATCGAGGCCGGGGAGCCGATCCGCATCGGGTTCGCCAACGAGATTCCGTTCGCCTATCCGGGTGAGGACGGCAGCCCGAAGGGCTTCGTCAACGCCCATGCCCTCGGCGTGCTCGAGAAGATGGGCTACACCAACATCGAGCCGGTGCAGACCGAGTGGGGCGGGCTGATCCCGGGCCTCAACGCCGGCCGCTTCGACATCGTCACCGGCGGCATGAACATCCTGGCGAGCCGCTGCGAGAACATCGCCTTCTCCGAGCCGATGGCCAGGATCGGCGACGCCTTCATCGTCGCGCCGGGCAATCCGAAGAACATCGGCAACTACGAAAGCCTGGTTGAGAACGAGGCGGTCATGGTGACCGGCGCCGGCTATTCGAACATCGAGGCCGCGAAGGCTGCGGGCGTGAACGAGAGCAACATCATGCAGGTGCCCGGGCCGACCGAGATCCTCGCCGCCGTGCGGGCCGGCCGCGCCGATGCCGGTGCCGGCACCTATTTCACCGTCAAGCAGCTGGCCGACAGCTCGGGCGGCGCCGCCGAGGTGACCGATCCCGAAGCCATGCCCGAAGAGGGATTCAACTGGGCCGGCATCGGCTTCCGCAAGGACGACCAGGACTTCGTCGACAAGTTCAACGCGGCCCAGGCCGAGTATCTCGGTTCCGAGGAAATGCTGAAGGCGGTCGCCGAATATGGCTATGGCGAAGGCTCCCTGCCCGGCGACAAGACCACCGAATGGGTCTGCGCCAACCGCTGATCTGAAAGCGTGGCGGGCCGGGCGTTCCGGCCCGCCGCTCTTCGCGGCCGCCCGCCGGGGATGACCCCCATTCCTGCCGCGGGGCCTTGAGAGGAAGGTCGACGCCGCATGTCCTACTTCGAATTCCTCGCACAGTATGGCGACCGGATCCTCAGCGGCACGCTCGTCACGATGCTGCTCACCGTGCTCGCCACGGTGCTCGCCGTCGCGGTCGCGCTCGCCGCCGGCCTGATGCGGATGTCGAAGAACGGCCTCGTCAGCGGCGTCGCCACCGTCTACATCGAGATCTTCCGCGGCACCTCGCTGCTCGTCCAGCTCTACTGGATCTTCTTCGTCCTGCCGCTGTTCGGCATCACGCTGGAGAAGTTCACCGCCGGCTTCGTCGCGGTCGGCATGAATCTCGGCGCCTATGGCGCCGAACTGGTGCGCGGCGCGATCCTGTCGGTGCCGAAGGGCCAGTGGGAGGCAGCACTTGCGCTCAACATGTCGCCGGCCAGGCGCATGCGACGCGTGATCCTGCCGCAGGCGCTGCTGATCATGCTGCCGTCCTGGGGCAATCTCTTGATCGAACTCCTGAAGGGCACGGCGCTGGTCGCGCTGATCGCCGTCGCCGACCTGATGTTCCAGGTCAAGCAGATCAACGGCACCACCTTCCTGTCGGCGCAGACATTCGGCACGGCGCTGATCATCTACTACGTCATCGCCCGCTTCATGATCACGCCCTTCATGCGCTGGCTGGAGCGGTTCATGCAGCGCATGGTCGGGAGGGCCTGAGCCATGTTCGACTGGCGCTGGGACTTCACCTTCGAGATCCTGCCCCGCCTGATCGTGGCGACCGGCAACACGCTGCTCGCCGCCGCACTCGGCTATGGCATCGCCGTCGTGCTCGGCCTCGTCTTCGCGCTCGCGCAGCGGACGCCCTCCCGCGCGCTCACCTTCGTCGTGCGCGAGGCGGTCGAGTTCATCCGCTCGACGCCGCTGGTGCTGCAGATCTTCTTCGTCTTCTATGTCGGGCCGCAGTTCGGGCTGCGCCTGTCGCCCTGGACGGCGGGCATGATCGCGATCGGCCTGCACTACGCGTCCTACCTGTCGGAGGTCTATCGCGGCGGGCTCGACAGCGTGCCCAAGGGCCAGTGGGAGGCGGCGACCTCGCTCAACCTGTCGACCGCACGGACCTATTTCCGCGTCGTCATCCCGCAGGCACTGCCGCCCTCGCTCGCCGGCATGGGCAACTATTTGGTCGGCATCTTCAAGGACACGCCGATGCTCTCGGTGATCGGCGTCGCGGAACTGATGCACACGGCCACCGCGATCGGTTCCGAAACCTACCGCTATCTCGAGCCCTACACGCTGGTCGGGCTCATCTTTCTGGCCATCTCGCTGCCCACCGCCGCAGGCATCCGTGTCTTCGAGCGCTGGGTGCGCAGGAAACTGGGATTGAGCTGATGACAGACGACGACCTTTCCGGTTTCCCCCTCGCGCTCGAGGGTCCCGACGTGCCGATGGTGAGCTTCAGGAAGGTCTCCAAGCGCTATGGCGAGCTCGTCGTGCTCGACGCGCTCGACCTCGACGTCGCCGAAGGCGAGATGGTGACGATCATCGGCCCCTCCGGCTCCGGCAAGACCACCGTCCTGCGAATGCTGATGACGCTGGAGACGATCAACGACGGCGTCATCTATGTCGACGGCAAACCGCTGACACACATGCCGCAGAACGGCCGTCTGGTGCGCGCCAATGCCCGCCATCTGCGCCAGATGCGGTCCAACATCGGCATGTGCTTCCAGCACTTCAACCTGTTCCCGCACATGACGGCGCTGGAGAACTGCATGGAGGGCCCGGTGCACGTGCTCGGCATGCCGAAGAAGGACGCCCGCGCGCGCGCCGAGGAACTGCTCGAGATGGTCGGCATGGCCGACAAGCGCGACCAGCATCCCTCCCGCCTGTCCGGCGGCCAGCAGCAGCGCGTCGCCATCGCCCGTGCGCTCGCCATGCGGCCAAAGGTGATGCTGTTCGACGAGGTGACCTCGGCGCTCGACCCGGAGGTAATCGGGGAGGTGACCAACGTCATCCGCCAGCTCGTGGCGAAGCACAACCTCACCATGCTCATGGTCACGCACCAGATGGGCTTCGCCAAGGACATTTCCGACCGCATCTGCTTCTTCTTCGGCGGCCGCATCGAGGAGCAGGGCACGCCGGAGGCGCTGTTCGGCAATCCGCAGAAGGAGCGCACGCAGCAGTTCCTGAGCGCCGTCAAGGAGGCCGCTTGAGCCTCGTCCTCGCCGACATCCTCGCCGCCGCGCGCACGATCGGCGGTGTGGCCGTGCGGACGCCGCTGGTGCCGTCGCCGCATCTGTCGGCGCTGGCCGGCCAGGATTTCCTGCTCAAGCTTGAGACCACCCAGCCGATCGGCGCCTTCAAGCTGCGCGGCGCGGCCAACGCGATCCTGAACCTGCCTGCCGGCATCGCCGGCGTCACCTGCTGCTCGACCGGCAATCACGGCCGCGGCGTCGCCTATGCCGCGCGCGCGCGGGGCCTGAGGGCGGTGGTCTGCATGTCGAGCCTGGTGCCGCGGACCAAGGTCGACGGCATCCGCGCGCTCGGCGCCGATGTGCGCATCACCGGCCGCAGCCAGGACGACGCCCATGCCGAGAGCCGGCGCATCGCCGCCGAGGAAGGCTTCGTCGAGATCTCGCCCTTCGACGATCCGCACGTGATCGCCGGCCAGGGCACGATCGGGCTCGAACTGATGCAGGACCGGCCCGACCTCGACATGGTGCTGGTGCCGCTGTCGGGCGGCGGGCTGGCGGCCGGCGTCGCGCTGGCGGTCAAGACCATCAAGCCGTCGGCGCGCGTCATCGGCGTCTCGATGGACCGCGGCGCGGCGATGGACGCCTCGATCCGCGCCGGGCGTCCCGTCGAGGTCGAGGAGGTGGCGAGCCTCGCCGATTCGCTCGGCGGCGGCATCGGTCTCGACAACCGCCTCTCCTTCCCGCTCTGCCGCGACCTGCTCGACGACGTCGTGCTGGTCACCGAGGCGGAGATCTACCGCGCGCTGCAGACGCTGTTCTACGAGGACCGGATGGTGGCCGAGGGCGCCTGCGTGGTTGGCATCGCCGCCCTTCAGGCCGGCCGGCTTCCCGCCGCGAATGGACCGGTCGCCACCATCATCACCGGGCGCAACGTCGACATGGCGGTCTTCCACCGCATCATGGGCGGGCAGGACGTGGCGCTCGGCGACCTGACGCTGGAGGGACGCGCCTATGCCGCATGACGTGACGATCCTGACCGAGACCGACCTTCGGGAGATCGTGGCGCTCGACCTCGAAGCCGTCGACGTCGTCGAGAAGGCCTTCGCCGCACTCGCCGGCGGCGGCGTGGTCATGCCGCCGATCCTGTCGATGGCGATCCCGCAGGCCAATGGCGAGGTGGACGTCAAGACCGCCTACCTGCCGGGCTTCGACGGCTTTGCCATCAAGGTCAGCCCCGGCTTCTTCGACAACCCGACGATCGGCCTGGCAAGCCTCAACGGGCTGATGATCCTGTTTTCGGCCAGGACCGGCCTCGTGCAGGCGCTGCTGCTCGACAATGGCTACTTGACCGACGTGCGCACCGCCGCCGCCGGCGCCGTGGCGGCGCGCCATCTCGCGCCGGCCGGCACCCACACGATCGGCGTCCTCGGCACCGGCGTGCAGGCGCGGCTGCAGGTCGCGGCGGCGCTGCTCGTGCGCCCGGTCCGGCGGGTGCTGGTCTGGGGCCGCGACGCCGACAAGGCCGCCGCCTGCGCGCGCGACATCGCCGTCCGCCACGGAATCGAGGCCGCGCCGGCGAGCGATCCGGCTCGCCTCGTCGCGCAGAGCCAGTTCGTGATCACCACCACGCCCGCCGAAGAGCCGGTGCTGAAGGCCGGCTGGCTGCATCCGGGCCTGCACGTCACCGCCATGGGCTCAGACCAGGCCGGCAAGAACGAGATCGAGCCCGCAGCACTCGCCGCCGCCGACCTCTATGTCTGCGACCGCGTCAGCCAGTGCGAGGCGCTCGGCGAGCTGCGCAGCGCCATCGCCGCCGGCCTGTGGCACAAGGGTACCCCGCCGGAGCTCGGCGCGATCATCACCGGCGCCGTGCCCGGCCGCACGCGCGACGACCAGATCACCATCTGCGACCTCACCGGCACCGGAGCCCAGGACACCGCCATCGCCAGCTTCGCGGCGCAGCGCGCGCGGGCAGCGGGTGCGGGGTCGGTGATTTCGACGTGAGCCGATGCGCTTCCGATGGCCATGATTCGCGTCCCCGCCCCGGTCTTCACGGCATTGGTATCGCATTCCGTCGGGCGCGGAGCGTCGCCCTCGTTCTACCCGGAAGGACCCCCACCCCTTACCCCTCCCCTCAAGGGGGAGGGGGGCGTCTGCGGCGTGCCCGGCTGTCGCAGCCAGAGCCCGGCGCAACGTCTGTCACTCCCCTCCCCCTTGAGGGGAGGGGTGAGGGGTGGGGGTCCCGCCGCACTGAAACGGCCGCCAAACCTAGCACAGGCGCGGAGCGTCGCAGGCGGACGAGACCGCACTGGCCGCAGCGCCACGATCCATCGTACCTCCCCATGCTGAAGCTCGACGACCGCGACCTGAAGATCCTCGCCATCCTGCGCGCCGAGGGCCGCATCTCGAAGGCGGATCTGGCGCGGCGGGTGAACCTGTCGGCCGCGCCCTGCTGGGAGCGGCTGCAGCGGCTGGAGAAGGCCGGCATCATCACCGGCTATCATGCCGAAGTGTCGCTGAAGAAGCTCGGGCCGCACATCGTGGTCTTCATGGCGGTCGAGCTCGAGCAGCACCGGGCGGAAGATTTCCAGCTCTTCGAGCGCGCGATCGACCGCCATGACGAGATCGTCGCCTGCTATGCCGTCGGCGGCGGCTTCGACTACATCCTGCAGGTGGTGACCCGCGACATCGACAGCTACCAGCGCCTCGTCGACCACCTGCTGGAGGCCAGGCTGGGGCTTGCGCGCTACTTCACCTACGTGGTGACCAAGCCCGTGAAGCAGGCGGCGGCGCTGCCGCTCGATCTGATCGCCGGTCGCCCGCCGAAGGAATGACGGGCGCAGGCCCGGCACTTCGGAAGGATCGTCGCCGCCGGGCCCGCCGAAGCGACGGTTCTTCGGCACTGTCCGGGCGATACTCGCGGCTCGTCCCGAACCGGAGGCCTGCCATGCCCAACATCGCCTTCCTGCAGAAGACCGCGCTGACCGACCTCGCCGATCCGCGCCTGTTTCGCGAATATGCCTATGTCGGCGGCGCCTGGACCGCCGGCTCCGGCCGCGCCTTCATCGACGTCGCCGATCCCGCCGACGGAACGCGCGTCGGCGCGGTGCCGGCGCTCACTGCCGCGGACACCGATGCCGCCATCGCCGCGGCCGATGCCGCCTTCCCCGCCTGGGCCGCGCACCTGCCGCAGGCCCGCGCGGCCGTGCTGCGGCGCTGGTTCGAGCTGATCCTCGCGAACCGCGACGACCTCGCCCGGCTGATGGTCAAGGAGCAGGGCAAGCCGCTGTCGGAGGCGCTGGGCGAGATCGACTACGCCGCCTCCTTCGTCGAGTTCTACGCCGAGGAGGCGAAGCGGCTGACGGTCGAGGGCGTCGCCTCGCATCTGCCGGACGCCGAGATGAGCGTGATCCGCCAGCCGGTCGGCGTCGCCGGCCTCGTCACGCCGTGGAACTTCCCCTGTGCGATGCTGACGCGCAAGGCGGCCGCAGCCCTCGCCGCCGGCTGCACGGTCGTCGCGCATCCCTCGTCCGAGACGCCGTTCTCGGCGCTGGCGCTCGCCGAACTCGCCGAACGCGCCAGCTTCCCCGCCGGCGTCTTCAACGTCGTCACCGGCCACGCGCCGGAGGTGGTCGGCGCCATGACCGGATCGTCCCGGGTGCGGGCGCTGTCCTTCACCGGTTCGACCGAAATCGGGCGCCTGCTCTACGGCCAGTCCGCGCCCACCATCAAGCGGCTGGTGCTGGAACTCGGCGGCCACGCGCCCTTCGTCGCCTTCGCCGATTGCGATCTGGACCGCGCGGTGGACCGTGCGATCGCGGCCAAGTTCGCGACCTCCGGGCAGGACTGCCTCGCCGCCAACCGCTTCTACATCGAGCGGCCGCTCTATGCCCGCTTCGTCGAGGCCTTCGCGGCCCGAACCGCCGCGCTCACCGTCGGGCCGGGCAGGACCGATCCGGACATCGGGCCGCTGATGAACCAGCGCGCCCTGTCCAAGCAGGAGGCGCATGTCGCCGACGCGATGGCGCGGGGCGCGCGGCTCGTCTGCGGCGGGAGGCGCCACGCGGCCGGGGCGCTGTTCTTCGAGCCGACGGTGCTGGCCGACGTGCCGGACGCCGCGGCGATCTTCTCCGAGGAGACCTTCGGCCCCGTTGCCGCCTTCGCGCCCTTCGACCGCGAGGACGAGGTGCTGGCCAGGGCGAACGCCAGCGAGACCGGCCTCGTCGCCTACCTGCACACGTCGGACCCGGCGCGGATCGCGCGGATGACGCGCGCACTGGAGTTCGGCATGGTGGCGGTGAACCGGACGAAGATCACCGGTGCGCCCGTGCCGTTCGGCGGCGTCAAGCAGGCCGGGCTCGGCCGCGAGGGGTCGCGCCACGGCATGGAAGCCTATACGGACGTGAAATACATCTGCCGCGACGCGGCGTGAGGGCGACCGACGCCCGAGGAATGGCCCAGCGGCCAGACATCACAGGAGACGCATCATGCTGAAGAACGATCTGCTCGACCAGTGGGACCGCCAGCACTTCTTCCACCCCTCGACCCATCTCGGCCAGCACGCGCGCGGCGAGAGCCCGAACCGCATCGTCACCGGCGGCAAGGGCGTCCACATCGAGGATCGCGACGGCAACCGCCTGCTCGACGCCTTCGCCGGGCTCTATTGCGTCAATGTCGGTTACGGCCGGCCCGAGATCGCCGAGGCGATCGCCGCACAGGCGAAGGAACTCGCCTACTACCACGCCTATGTCGGCCATGGCACGGAGGCCTCGGTGACGCTGGCGAAGATGGTGCTGGAGCGCGCGCCCAAGACCATGTCGAAGGTCTATTTCGGCCTCGGCGGCTCCGACGCCAACGAGACCAACGTCAAGCTCGTCTGGTACTACAACAACATCCTCGGCCGGCCGCAGAAGAAGAAGATCGTCTCGCGCTGGCGCGGCTATCACGGCTCGGGCCTCGTCACCGGGTCGCTGACCGGCCTGAAGCCCTTCCACGACAAGTTCGACCTGCCGCTGCCGCAGGTGCTGCACACGGTGGCGCCCGACTATTTCCGCCGCGCCGACCTCTCGATGAGCGAGGCCGATTTCGTCGCCCATTGCGTGGCCGAACTGGAGGCGCTCATCGCACGCGAAGGCGCCGACACCATCGCCGCCTTCATCGGCGAGCCCATCCTCGGCACCGGCGGCATCGTCCCGCCGCCGGCCGGCTACTGGGCGGCGATCCAGACCGTGCTGAAGGCGCACGACATCCTGCTCATCGCCGACGAGGTGGTGACCGGGTTCGGCCGGCTGGGCTCCATGTTCGGGTCGGACCATTACGGCATCGAGCCAGACATCATCACCATCGCCAAGGGGCTGACCTCGGCCTATGCGCCGCTGTCCGGCTCGATCTTCTCCCAGAAGGTCTGGGACGTGCTCGCGCGCGGCACCGACGAGAACGGCCCGATCGGCCATGGCTGGACCTATTCGGCGCACCCGATCGGGGCGGCGGCCGGCGTCGCCAACCTGAAGCTGATCGATTCGCTCGGCCTGGTGAAGAATGCCGGCGAGACCGGCGCCTATCTCAACGCGCAGATGCAGGCGGCGCTCGGCGGCCACGCCCGTGTCGGCGACGTGCGCGGCGCGGGCATGCTCTGTGCGGTCGAGTTCGTCGAGGACCGAGAGACCCGCCGCTTCTTCGATCCCGCGCGCAAGATCGGCCCGGCGGTCGCCGCCGCCCTCCTCAAGCGCGGCGTCATCGGCCGCGCCATGCCGCAAGGCGACATCCTCGGCTTCGCCCCGCCGCTCTGCCTCACCCGCGCAGAAGCCGACGAAGTGGTCGGCAAGGCCGCCGAAGCCGTGGCCGAAGTGCTCGGCTGATATCGCGAGCCCCGTCCTCTCCACCCGGAACGGGGGGAGAGGTGGCGCCGCGAAGCGGCGACGGAGAGGGGGGCTGCGACGGTCGAAATCAACACGCGCCGTCCCCGCCGCGCCGCCCCCGGAGCCGCTTCCTCCACGCCCCACGCCGGACCAGCGGGGCCGATCCGCTCGACCAGCGCAGCCTTCGCCTTGACCGCGGCCCGCGAAAGCGCCAATCCCTGACCCGCGAAACCGGTGGAACCGGCGGTGTGAACGGGGACCTATCGATGCGCCTGATGCCGATGCCAATATCCGGGTCGAACGCAGGCGCGACGAACCGTGTCGGGTCCGACTTCATCAGGGAGATACGTCCATGAGCCCGAAGCGCGTCGTCATCGCCGGAGCCGGCCAGGGCGGTTTCCAGGTCGCCGCCAGCCTGCGCCAGGAAGGCTTCGACGGGGAGGTCCTGCTCGTCGGCGACGAGCCCGGCCTGCCCTACCAGCGGCCGCCGCTGTCGAAGGAATACATCAAGTCCGGCAATGCCGAGCGGCTGCTGTTCCGCAATGCCGACTTCTTCGAGAAGAACGCCATCCGCTATCTGGACGGCCGCCGCCTGACGGCCATCCATCGCGCGGAGGGCACCGTCGAACTCGACGACGGGCAGTCGCACGGCTTCGACCACCTGGTGCTGGCGCTCGGCGCTCGAAACCGCCGCCTGCCGATCGCCGGCATGGACCTCGAGGGCGTGCTGCAATTGCGCACGCTGGCCGACGCCGAGCGGATCCGCACGGCGATCAGGCCGGGTCTCTCGCTCGTCGTCATCGGCGGCGGCTTCATCGGGCTCGAGATCGCGGCGACCGCGGCTGCGGCCGGCGCGACGGTGACCGTGCTCGAGGCGACCGACCGGCTGATGTCGCGGGTGGTCTCGCCCGCCATCTCGGCCCATTTCCTCGCCATGCACCGCGCGGCGGGCGTCGACGTCCGGCTGGGCACCATGGCGCGCGGCATTCGCGGCGACGACCGCGGCCGTGCAGCGGCGGTCGAGATCGAAGGCGGTGCGGTCGATGCGGATCTCGTCCTCGTCTCGGCCGGCATCGTCCCGAACGTCGAGATCGCCGAGGCCGCGGGGCTCTATGTGCAGGACGGCATCCGGGTCAACGACCTGATGGAGACGTCGGCCGCCGAAATCTCGGCCATCGGCGACTGCGCCTCCTTCCCCTTCGGCCATGACGGCACGCTGATCCGGCTGGAATCGGTGCAGAACGCGATCGACCAGGCCAAGTGCGTCGTCCAGCGGCTGCTCGGCCGGCCGGAACCCTACGACAAGGTACCTTGGTTCTGGAGCGATCAGGCGGCCTTCAAGCTGCAGATCGCCGGTCTCACCGCGGGCGCCGACCACCAGGTCGCGCGGGCTTCCGAGGACGGCGCGAAGCTGACGGTCCACTGTTTCCGCCACGGCGCGCTCATCGGCGTCGAGACGGTCAATGCCCCGGCCGATCACATGATGGCGCGCAAGCTGCTGGCGCTCGCCA
This sequence comes from Aquibium microcysteis, assembly GCF_014495845.1. NCBI lineage: Bacteria > Pseudomonadati > Pseudomonadota > Alphaproteobacteria > Hyphomicrobiales > Phyllobacteriaceae > Aquibium > Aquibium microcysteis. Next base: position 4,410,810 of record NZ_CP061080.1, on the reverse strand, counting down.
CCGCTCCGACGCTGGAAACGGTCGAAGCAGCCGGCTTCGACCTGAGGGCCGTTTTCGCGGCTGTCTCAGCCTGAGGCGACGCACGGCGGCCCGAGCCGATTAGCCGGCTACATCAGGGCTCCCGGCCGGGCGGCACCACCTCGTAGCCCGGCTCCTCCGGCTCGTCGTCGACGAGTTCCTGCGGGAATCCCGGCGCCAGGATCGACAGGCCGGTGGCCTCCTCGAGCCGGCGGATGATGTCGTCGGAATTGGCGCGCTGGCCATAGCGGCGCTGGCCGTCGCGGAAGATCTCGATCATCAGCGGCGAGATTTCCAGCGGCACGCCGTTGCGCTCGGCGATGGTCTGGAACAGGCCGATGTCCTTCATCACGAGATCCATGGAGAAGTCGACGTCGCGCGAGCCGGACAGGATCAGCTGGCTCTCGGTCTCGTGCACGAAGGAGGTGCCCGACGAGATCTTGATCGCCTCGTAGGTGGTCGCGAGGTCCATGCCGGCGGCCTTCATCGTCACCAGCGCCTCGCAGAGCGTCAGAAGGTTGGCGGTGGCGAGATAGTTGGTCATCACCTTCAGCGTCGAGGCGGTGCCGATCGGTCCGGTGTGCAGCACGCGGCGGCCGAGCACTTTCAGCACCGGCAGCACCCGCTCGAAGACGGCGCGATCGCAGCCGGCGAAGATCGAGATGTTGCCGGTCGCGGCGCGGTGGACGCCGCCCGAGACCGGGCAGTCGACAGCGAAGGCGCCGATCGCCTCGACCCTGGCCGCCAGCCGCGTGATCTCGGCCGCGTCCGTCGTCGACATTTCCGACCAGATCTTGCCGGGCGTCAGGCCGGCGAGAATACCGTCCTCGCCCTCGACCACCGCCGCGGAGGCGGCCGGCGACGGCAGGCAGGTGATCACCATGTCGCAGTTCTGCGCCATCGCGCGCGGACTGTCGCCCCACGCCGCCCCCGCCGCGAGGAAGCGCTCCCCCGCCTTGCGGTCGAGGTCGCGCACGGTCAGGTCGAATCCGTTGCGCAGGAGCGAGCCGGCGAGCTTTCCGCCGACGTTGCCGAGGCCGATGAAGCCCAGTTTCATGTGATTTTCCCCGCCTGTTTGCAGTTCTGGTCACGAAGACCCCGGACGCGCGGAGTCTTACGCGTCCCCTCCCCATTCCACATCGGCGGGGCGGCGGCGCGCCAGAACGCGACGCGCATTCGGGATATCGTTGGAAAAAGCGCGCGCGACGGCTTCCTCGTGCGAATGCCCATGCTGCAGCCAGCGGTCCACCAGGCGGCGCTCCAGTTCGTGCTCCGCGACGTCGAGAAAGACGGCGAAGTCGAAGAGGGGCGCCAGCCCGTGCCACGGCGCCTCGTCCGACAGGAGGTAGTTGCCCTCCACCAGCACGAAACGGACGTCGCGGGGCACGACGGCCGCGCCGGCCCGCGCGAGATCGGCCGCCCGGTCGAACAGCGGCACCGCGACGTCCGCGTCGCCCGCACGGATGCGTCTCAGCGTCGCGATCAGGCCGGCGACGTCGAAGGTTTCCGGCGCACCCTTGCGCGGACGCAGGCCGCGCCGGTCGAGGACGGCATTGTCGAAGTGGAACCCGTCCATCGGCACGATTGCGGCGGACCCCTCCGGGAACAACGGCAGCAGCGCCTCGGCCAGCGTCGACTTTCCCGCGCCGGGCGGCCCGGCGATTGCGACGATGAAGCGGGGGCGGCCTGCGGCCCTGCGAAACAGTGTCGCCACGAGATGCGCGCTTTCGGACATGATACGGTCTCCTCCTTCCGCACCACCACGATACCGCCCCGGCGTGCCGGCTTGAAGTGCCGCAAAACGAAACGGCCGCGGGGAGCCCGCGGCCGTTCGAAGATCGAAAGGGGTCTGCCGGTCACATCCCGGTCGAATGCTTCTCCACCAGCGCCCTGGCCTCCTCGACCAGCGCCTTGCCGTCCTTGCCCTTGGCCGTCATCTCGGCCTCCCAGGCCTCGACCAGCGGCGTGGCGGTGTCCTTCCAGCGCTGCGTCTCGGCCTCGTCCAGCACGATGATGTTGTTGCCGAGCTTTTCGGCGATCGACTTTCCGGCGACGTCGCCCTCGTCCATCACGCGGCCGAAGAAGGCTGCGGTCTCGATGCCCGAATTGTCGTCGATGACCTTCTTGAGGTCGTCCGGCAGCGCGTCGTAGGCCGACTTGTTCATCGCGACGACGAAGGTCTGGGTGTAGAGGCCGTTCTTGCCGGAGAAGGTGGTGTGGTTCTTCACCAGTTCCGAGACCTTCAGCGACGGCGTCACCTCCCACGGGATGGTGGTCGCGTCGATCACCCCCTTGGACAGTGCTTCCGACACGGCCGGAACGGGCATGCCGACAGGGGTGGAGCCCAGCTTCTCGAGCATCAGGTTGATGGTGCGCGAACCGCCGCGGATCTTGAGGCCGTTCATGTCCTCGAGCTTGTTGACGGGGTTCTTCGAGTGGATCAGGCCCGGGCCGTGCGCATGCCAGGCGATCACCTTCACGTCGGCGAACTCGTCCATGCAGTGCTTTTCGCAATATTCCTGCAGAGCCTTCGACGTCGCCTCGCCGGTCGTCATCATGAAGGGAAGCTCGAACGCTTCCGTGGTCGGGAAGCGGCCGGGCGTGTAGCCGATGACGGTCCAGATGATGTCGACCGCGCCGTCCTTGGCCTGGTCGTAGAGCTCCGGCGGCTTGCCGCCCAGCGCCATGGCGTCGAACTGGTCGATCTTGATGCGGCCGCCGGATTCCTTCATCACCTTCTCGGCCCAGGGCTTGAGAGCCTTGGCCGGGATCGTCGCCTGCGGCGGCAGCATCTGGTGGAGCCGCAGGGAAACGTCCTGCGCGAAAGACGAGACCGTCATGGCGCCGAGCGCGACCACGGCGGCGATGGAGCATTTCAGCATGTTCATTGAAGCACCTCCCTTTGGCATCCCTTTGTTATAAGGTAAAACCTTTTCGATGGAAAGTGGCCGGTTGTAAGGAAGTGCGCGGGGTTACGCATGATGGCAGGCGACGCCTGCGCGCGTCGGCGGGGGCCTCGACAGCCGCGCGTCAAGTGGCGTAAGCCGCCGGCAGATCAATCCTGAAGGGAGAAGAACCGTGTCGTCAACAAGCGTCGCCAAGCCGCCCTACCGCGCCGATCACGTCGGCAGCCTGCTCAGGCCCGATTCCGTGAAGGCGGCGCGCCGGAAGTTCTTCGACGAGAAGTCGATCGACGCGGCCGAACTGAAGGCGGTGGAGGACGCGGCGATCCGCGACGTCATCAAGCTGCAGGAAGACGTCGGCATTCCCGCCGTCACCGATGGCGAGATCCGCCGGTCCTTCTGGCACTACGACTTCATGGGCGACCTGACCGGCCTCGACCTCGAACAGCGCGACGAGGGCGTGCAGTTCCACGGCGTGAAGCTGCGGCCGATCTTCCCGACGATCACCGGCAAGCTCGACTTCCCCTCCGACCATCCGATGATCGAGCATTTCCGCTTCGTCGCCGCCAACACGAAGGCGACGCCGAAGATCTCGATCCCCGGCCCGAGCTGCTGCCATTTCCGCACCGCCAGGGCCGACATCAAGCCGAAGGAATACCAGGACGATCCCGAGGCGCTGTTTTCCGACCTCGCCGCCACCTACGCCAAGGCGGTCCGGGCCTTCTACGACGCCGGCTGCCGCTACCTGCAGATGGACGACATCTTCTTCGCCTATCTGTGCGACCCGAAGCACCGGGCGGCCAAGCAGGCCGAGGGCATGGATCCCGACTGGCTGATCGACCGCTATGCCTGGATGATGCACGAGGCGATCAAGGACCGGCCGGCCGACATGGTCATCGGCATGCACATGTGCCGCGGCAACTTCGTGTCCACCTATGCCGCCGAAGGCGCCTACGATCCCGCCGCCGACGCGATCTTCAACAAGACCGGCGTCGACATCTACTTCATGGAATACGACAGCGAGCGGGCCGGCGGACTGGAGCCGCTGCGGCTGCTGCCGAAGGGCAGCAAGCGCGTCCTGCCGGGCTTCATCACCACCAAGACCGGTGAGCTGGAATCGATCGACGATCTGAAGCGCAAGTTCGAGGCGGCCTCGCAATATGCCGACCTCGACCAGCTCGGCATCGCGCCGCAATGCGGCTTCGCCTCCACCGAGGAAGGCAACAAGATCACCGCCGACGACCAGAAGCGCAAGCTCGAGCTCGTGGTGAAGACCGCCGAGGCGATCTGGGGCGGCGTCGACAAGTAGGACTCGGTTCGCGCGTGCGCCGGTGCTGCAAACCGCGCGGCACCGGCGGGATCCCGGGTTGTCGATGGCCCGCGCGGATTCCGGTTGTCGCGCCGCAGATCGGCGCCACATTCTCTTCCCGGTCCATGGAGGAGGCACAGCGACGCACATGACCGTCCTGCCGCGCGGAGTGAAGCACATTCCCGGCCATCTCGACGTCGCGGCGCAGCGCGCGCTGGTCGAGGAGATCCGCGCGGTGGTGGCGGCAGCACCGCTCTACCGGCCCGGAATGCCGCGAAGCGGCAAGCCGATGAGCGTGCGCATGACCAATTGCGGCGTGCTCGGCTGGGTCACCGACCGCGACCGCGGCTACCGCTACCAGCCGACGCATCCGGTCACCGGCCTGCCCTGGCCGGCGATCCCGAAGCCGCTTCTCGATCTCTGGGACGCGGTCGCGAACCACCCCTCTCCGCCGGAAGCCTGCCTCGTCAACTTCTATGCCGAGGATGCGAAGATGGGCCTGCACCAGGACCGCGACGAGCAGGACCTGACCGCGCCGGTGGTCTCGGTCTCGCTCGGCGATTCCTGCCTCTTCCGGGTGGGCGAGACGACCCGCGGCGGACGCACCACGTCCATCCGTCTCGACAGCGGCGATGTCGTCATCCTCGGCGGCGAAGGCCGCCTCGCCTTCCACGGCGTCGACCGCATCTATCCATCGACGTCGGCGCTGCTGAAGAACGGCGGCCGCATCAACCTGACGCTGCGCCGGGTGACGCGACCGGGCGAAATGCGGGGTCAGTTGACTTGATTCGGGAAACCCCCGCGGTGCCGGCGGACGGTTTGTGCCCCCGATCTAAGTGAACGGTCCCCGCATTCCCCGCGCCCGTCCGAGCCGGCGCCGCGCCATCCCGGTTCAACGAAATCAACCTCTTGCAGAAATTCTATCCACACCCGCCGCCCGCCTGCCCGCGCTCCCTCCTGCCTCCCCGCGACACACGCGGCCGGAGGCCGTCGGCGCAGGACGTGCGTCCTTGATACCGGACCGGTCCGGTTCAGAGCCGGCGCAGCGCCACTTCCTCGACGCGGTGGTTCGCGCCCTTGCGCAGGATCAGGTCGGCGCGCGGACGGGTGGGCAGGATATTCTCGCGAAGATTCTTCAGGTTGATGTTGGCCCAGAGACCTTCGGCGATGGCCCGCGCCGAATCTTCCGACAGGGTGGAGTAGCGATGAAAGAAGGAGTCCGGGCTTCGGAAGGCCGTCTCCCGCAGCCGCATGAAGCGGTTGATGTACCACTTGTGGATCAGGCTCTCGTCGGCGTCGATGTAGATCGAGAAGTCGAAGAAATCGGAGACGACCGGAACGGCGCGCCCGTCCTTCGGCAGATCGCGGGTCTGCAGGACGTTGATGCCCTCGAAGATCAGGATGTCGGGCCGGTCGATCGCCGCATACTGTCCGGGCAGCACGTCATAGGTGAAATGCGAGTAGAGCGGCGCCGGCACGTTCGGCTCGCCGGATTTGATGGCCGAGAGGAACCGCAGCAGCGCGCCGACGTCGTAGCTGTCTGGAAAGCCCTTGCGCTCCATCAGGTTCTCGCGGCGCAGCACCTCGTTGGGATAGAGGAACCCGTCCGTGGTCACGAGATCGACCTTGGGGCTCGACGGCCATCGCGCCAGCAGTTCCTTCAGGATACGGGCCGTGGCGGACTTGCCCACCGCCACCGATCCGGCGATGCCGATGATGAAGGGAGTCTTCTTCGTCTCCGAGGCGTTGAAGAAGGCCTGGCGCTGCCGGAACAGGAGCTGCGTCGCCTCGACATGCGCCGACAGCAGCCGCGACAGCGACAGGTAGATGCGCCGCACCTCGTCGAGGTCGATCGGATCGTTGAGCGAACTCAGCCGCTGGACCTCGTCTTCGGTGAGCGTCAGCGGCGTGTCGGCGCGGAATTCGGCCCATCGCTCCGCCGAAAAAACCCGGTAGGGCGAGTATTTCACTTCGGGTGCAAGCTGGTCCATGGCGGTCTTGGTTCCGGAATCCCTCGTCCCCGCGGTCTTCACTGGCCGGCGCGGGCGGCCTTTTCCGCGAGGCCCGACTGCGCCGTGCGCCGTTCGAGTTCTGCCATGACGCGCGAGACGGGAATGCCGGCGATCGCGAGCACGACCAGCCAATGATAGAGGAGGTCCGCACTCTCCGATACGAGGCCGTCCGCGTCCTTCCGCACGGCCGCGATCACGGTCTCGACGGCCTCCTCGCCGAGCTTCTTGGCCGCACGGTCCATGCCCGAGGCGAAGAGCCGGGCGGTCCAGGAATTGGCATCGCCGGACCGGGCGCGTTCGGCCACGATCCGTTCGAGGTCGTCGATGGAAAAGTCGCTCATGGCAGGCGTCTAGTGCGGTTGCACGCCGGAGTCGAGTCGCATCGCGAGCCCCGCCGCCGCCATGTACGCCTTGGCTTCGGCGATCGTGTAGGTGCCGAAATGGAAGATCGAGGCGGCGAGCACCGCCGTCGCATGGCCGTCGCGGATACCCTCGACCAGGTGATCGAGCGTGCCGACGCCGCCGGACGCGATCACCGGCACGCGCACCGCATCTGCGATCGCGCGGGTGACGGCCAGGTCGTATCCCGCCTTGGTGCCGTCGCGGTCCATCGAGGTGAGCAGGATCTCGCCCGCCCCCTTGTCGACCACCAGCCGGGCGAAGTCGATCGCGTCGATGCCGGTCGGCGTGCGGCCGCCATGGGTGAAGATCTCCCAGCGGTCCGTCTCGCCGGGCTGCGACACCTTCTTGGCGTCGATCGCCACGACGATGCACTGGTTCCCGAACTTGTCGGCCGCCTCGGCGACGAAGTCCGGGTTCTTCACCGCCGCCGTGTTGATCGACACCTTGTCGGCACCGGCCAGCAGCAGCCTGCGGATGTCGGCGACCGTGCGCACCCCTCCACCCACGGTCAGCGGCATGAAGCACTGTTCGGCAGTACGGGCCACGACGTCGAAGATGGTCTCGCGGTCGTCGGAGGAGGCCGTGATGTCGAGGAAGCAGAGTTCGTCTGCGCCGGCCGCGTCATAGGCGCGCGCGGCCTCGACAGGGTCTCCGGCATCGATCAGGTCGACGAAGTTGACGCCCTTGACGACACGGCCATCCTTGACGTCGAGACAGGGGATGACGCGGGATTTGAGGGTCATGAGGGTCCGTTTCCAATGCGGTCGACGCGGAGGTGCAAAGACCTAACTTTCGGCTGCGGCAGGGTTTGCTATGCCGGCGTACAGCGACTTCAGGTCGATGACGACGCTCCTGCCATCGATCGTCAGAGCGATCGATCCGGTTTCATGGATCACCGGCGACTGCCACTGCCCATCATCTCTGCGCGACCAGACCCAGATGCGAACCTCGTCCTGCGAGACGGTCAGGTAGTGACGCAGGCTCGACAGGCTCTGGTAGTCACGCGCCTTCGGTCCGAAATCGTCGGCAAGGCTGGACTTCGAGAGTACCTCGGCGATGAGCAGCGGCGACGTTGCCGCCAGCGCCTTGCCATCGGCGATCACCTTGTCGACCATGACATCCGGATACCGGATACCGTCCGCCGTCAGGACACCGTGGTCCGTGGTTCCGACATCATACGCCTCGTCGCCGAGTTGTGCAGCGATCTGGCGCTCGAGGCGGTTTGCGAGGCGCCAGTGATCACGGGTCACGTTGATCATCATCTCGACCACCCTCCCGTTCACGAACTCGCGCCTGCCCTCGCGCCCTTCGTTCCAGCGCAGGAATTCGTCCGGAGTGGTCGGCAGTCTCGACTGGATGTTCATGCCGTCAGTCTAGCATGCCGCGCGGCGGCTTTGAATTGCCGCTCAGGATGGACAGCGCCTCGACCGGGTCGATGCGGCCGTCATACAGCGCACGGCCCGAGATCGCACCTTCGAGCTTGCGCGCGTCCGGCATGGTCATGCGGACGATGTCGGCGATCGATGCCAGCCCGCCGGAGGCGATGACGGGAATGGAAACCGCATCCGCGAGCTCGATGGTCGATTCCCAGTTGATGCCGGCCAGCACGCCGTCGCGGTCGATGTCGGTGAAGATGATCGCCGCGACGCCGGCCCCCTCGAACTTCTTCGCCAGTTCGATCACGCCGAGCGTCGAGGCTTCCGCCCAGCCTTCGACGGCGACCTTGCCGCCCCTGGCGTCGATGCCCACCGCCACCTTGCCGGGGAAGAGCCGGCAGGCCTCCTTCACCAGATCGGGGTCGCGCACCGCGACCGTGCCGAGGATGACGCGGGCGAGGCCCTTGTCCAGCCAGGCTTCGATGTGGGCCAGCGTGCGGATGCCGCCGCCGAGCTGGACCGGATTGGCGGTCGCCTTCAGGATCGCCTCGACGGCTGCGCCATTGACGCTCGCGCCTTCGAAGGCGCCGTTCAGGTCCACCACGTGCAGCCACTCGAAGCCCTGGTCCTGGAAGGCACGAGCCTGCGCGGCCGGGTCCTCGTTGTACACCGTCGCGGTCGCCATGTCGCCGAGCTTGAGGCGGACGCACCGGCCGTCCTTGAGGTCGATCGCGGGAAAGAGGATCATCGGGTCAGACGCCTTCGACGACGGCCATGTGGGCGGTCGACGCGGCCTCGCGCAGCTTCAGGGCGGCCTGGTATTCCGGCGAATGGAAACAGTCGAGCGCGGTCTGGTAGCTCTCGAACTCGATGATGACCAGCCGCGTCGCCCTGGGACCTTCGAGCACCTCGCCCTGTCCCCCGCGAACCAGGAACTTCGCACCGTACTTGTCGAACGCCGCCTTGTTGGCGGCGACGTAGCGCGGGTAGGTGTCGGGATCGGTGATGTCGACCATCGCCATCCAGTAGCCCTTCTTCATCAGGGTCTCCATTTCAGGAAGTTAGCGATCAGGGCCAGGCCGAGCGCCTGGCTCTTCTCGGGGTGGAACTGGGTGCCCGCCATGTTGTCGCGGCCCACCGCTGCGGTCACCTCGCCGCCGTAGTCGGTCACGGCCAGAACCTGGTCGGGACTTGTCGCGGCGAGATGATAGGAGTGCACGAAATAGGCGTGCAGGCCACCATCGCCGGTCGGAATGCCCTCGAAGAGCGGATGCGGATGTTTCACGTGAATCGTGTTCCAGCCGATCTGCGGGATCTTCAGCGACGGATCGGCGGGCTCGATCTCCCTGACGTCGCCGGCGATCCAGCCGAAGCCGCGCGTCGTCGTCTTCTCCAGCCCGCGTTCCGACATCAGCTGCATGCCGACGCAGATCCCGAGAAAGGGCCGTCCCATCCTCAGTGTCGATTCCTCGATCGCCTCCCACATGCCCGGAACGGCGTGGAGGCCGGCCGCGCAATCGGCATAGGCGCCGACGCCCGGAAGGACGATGCGGTCGGCCGTCCGCACCCTCTCGGCATCGTCCGTCAGGTCGATCGTCGCATCCGCCCCACTTTCTCGGGACGCGCGTTCGAAAGCCTTGGTGGCCGAGCGGAGATTGCCCGAACCATAGTCGATGATCGCCACGCGCATGCTTCAGGTCCTTCCGGGATAGCCGAACAGGCCGAGTTCCGGTTCGTTCCCGGCCGCCTGCGCAGGCGCCGACCCTTCCCGGATCGGCGGCAGCGGACGCTGCGCGTCGGGGGCTTCATCGGAGCGGGCGGCGAGATGGCGAACCTCGGCGTCGGCGCGGTTCTCTGCGTCGACGACACCCCACTCACGATAGCCGCGACGGCGAAGCGCCCAGACCCGCAACGCCGACCCTTCGAGGCCGACATAGATGGAGAGGAGGACGGTGAGGCCGCCCACGACCATCTCCGCCGACCCCGAGGTCTCGGCGAGCGCGCCCAGCCCGAGCATGAGCGCCAGCAGCACCGCCGTCTCGAGCCACAGGCGGTTCCAGAGCAGCCATACCAGCGGCAGCAGGAAGCCGAGCCAGTGGAAGCCGTCTCGGACATAGACTTCGACGGCATCCGAGCCGCGCCGCGGCGGCGGCTCCATCACGACATAGATCGACATCGCCCGTTCCTATCCGTTCAGCGTGCCTTTTGTCGACGGTACGACCCCCGCCTGCCGGGCGTCGGGCTCGACCGCCATGCGCAGCGCACGCGCGACCGCCTTGAAGCAGGTCTCGGCGATATGGTGGTTGTTGGCGCCGTAATGATTGGTCACGTGCAGCGTGATGCCGGCGTTCTGCGCCAGAGCCTGGAAGAACTCCCTGACGAGTTCGGTGTCGAAGGTGCCGATCTTCGGCGCCGAGAAGCCGACGTGCCAGACGAGGAACGGCCGGCCGGACACGTCGACGGCAGCGCGGGTGAGGGTTTCGTCCATGGCGAGGTCGATCGAGGCGTAGCGGGTGATGCCGCGCCGGTCGCCGAGCGCCTTCGCAATCGCCTGGCCGATGGCGATGCCGGCATCCTCGACGGTGTGGTGATCATCGATGTGCAGGTCGCCCTTCGCTTCGAGCGTCAGGTCGATCAGCGAATGACGCGACAGCTGCTCGAGCATGTGATCGAAGAAGCCGACCCCGGTCGAGACCGCGTACCTGCCCGATCCGTCGAGATCGACCGATGCGCTGATTGACGTCTCGTTCGTCTTGCGGCTGACGGAAGCACGGCGGCCGTTGTCGGGAGCGGTCATGGCTCGTCCTCTCGATATCCAGGCGGTTGCTTTAGCAGCGCCTCCAGGCGAATTCCAGTTGCCGGCTTCGCGCAGGCGTGTCCGGCCACCATTTGCAATCGGCGTCGCGGCGCATAGATAACGTCCAGCGACAAAGCCGAGCCATCGCACGGTCCCCGTCGCAGAGTTTCCGGAGCGCCTCATGTCCAGCGAAATCACCATGCACGCAACGACGATCGTCACCGTCCGCAAGGGTGGCAAGGTTGTGATCGCCGGCGACGGCCAGGTCAGCCTCGGCCAGACCATCATGAAAGGCAATGCCCGCAAGGTGCGGCGCCTCGGCAAGGGCAACGTGATCGCCGGCTTCGCGGGAGCCACGGCCGATGCCTTCACGCTCCTGGAGCGGCTCGAGACCAAGCTCGAGCAGTATCCCGACCAGCTTACGCGCGCCTGCGTCGAACTCGCAAAGGACTGGCGCACCGACCGCTACCTGCGGCGGCTCGAGGCCATGATGCTGGTGGCCGACAGGTCGGTGACCCTGGCGCTCACAGGCACCGGCGACGTGCTGGAGCCGGAGCACGGCGTCATGGCGATCGGCTCCGGCGGCAATTATGCGCTGGCGGCGGCGCGCGCGCTGATGGACACCGATCAGGGCGCAGAGGAGATCGCGCGAAAGGCGATGAAGATCGCGGCGGAGATCTGCGTGTATACCAACGGCAATTTCGTCGTCGAAACGCTCGATGCCGCCTGAGCGACCGATCATCGGCTTCCGCCCCGTCGGGCCGGCGGACCTGCCGCTGCTGGACCGCTGGATGCGCCAGCCGCACTGGCGCGAGTGGTGGGGCGATTCCGACGAGGAGATCCGCTTCGTCCACGACATGATCGAGGGTCGCGACACGACGCGGCCCTTCATCTTCACCGCCGACGGCGAGGACGTCGGTTACATCCAGTACTGGTTCATCGGACATCACCAGAACGACAGCTGGCTCGCCGACAACCCCTGGCTCGGTCTCCTGCCGGCGGAAACGATCGGCGTCGACCTGTCGATCGGACCGGCGGACCGGCTGTCGAAAGGGCTCGGGACGGCGGCGCTGGCGGCTTTCGTCGCCATGCTGCGCGAGACGGGATTCTCCGAGATCATCATCGACCCCGACCCGGAAAACCTGCGGGCGGTGCGGGCCTATGAGAAGGCGGGGTTCCGCGTCATCCCCGAACTGCGCGGTCGGAGCGGCGACAGTCTCATCATGCGGCACGTCGCGGCCGAGCACTCATAGCCGACGGCGCCCGGCGTCAGCCGCGCCTCCGCATCCTGTCGCCCGCACCGGACGGCTGGTCCGGTTCCGCGCCCGAAGCGTCCGGCGGAGAGCCATCTTCCCATGATCGAGACCCTGCATCTGCCCCAGCGCCTCGCGGCGGGACGTGTCGCCGACGCCGATCAGGCGACGCTTCTCGCGGTCTCCGCGGGGATCGACGAGGCCGTCGGCCCGTGGCTTGCCCGTACGGGCAGCGACCGGCTGATCGTGACGCTCGCCAGTTCCGATTTCGCGGCCGGGCTGCTGGTCATGATCCGCTCGCTGCGGGCGGTATCCGACGTCCCGGTGCTCATCCTGAAGCTCGGCTCATGGCACTTCGAACACGAGGCATCGGGGGTCGCGGCCATCGAGGTCCCGGCGCTGTTCCGGCCCGGCATGGAGACGCGGCCGGATCTGCCGCATCTTCCGGTCACGCTGAGCAAGCTCTGGTCGTTCTCGATCACGACGCCGAAGCGGATCGCGCATGTCGACGCGGACTGCCTCATCCTGCGACCGATCGACGGGCTGCTGGAAGGCGACGGCTTCGCCGCCGCGCCGGACCTTCTGCTTCACTACCGGCTGCGCGCATTCAACACCGGGGTCTTCTCGTTCACGCCGTCGGCCGGGCTGCGCGAGCGCCTGTTCAGGCGTCTGCCGGAACTACCGGTCACCGACGGAGACCAGAGCGTTCTCAACGCGTTCTTCACGGAGTGGCGTCAACTGCCGCTCGGGCTCAACTTCCTTCGCAGCCAGGCCCTGGTGCGTGCGCTGGCTCGGGATGCCCAACTGCGGATCGTCCACTACACGCCGGGCAAGCCCTGGACGAGCGGACCGATCGATGCGCGGGACCATGCACTGGCGCCGCTCGACGATCTCTGGACAGCCCACCTGTCGGACGCTGAGTATCGCGAGGTGAAACGTCGCTGGCAGCAGGACGTCGATGCGGTCGAGCAGAACCTGACGGCCTGGGCCAGTCGCTCCAGCGGGCTCTACCGGGACCAGATCGCGGAAGGCATGACCCGGACACGACGGCAGCTGAGGCGCTGGCTGGCGGGACTCGCCGCCCTTGCCGCCGCACAGACGCTGCTGCTCTGCTGGCTCATCCTGCGGGGCTGACCTGCCGCGACCGGCATTGTGCCGGCGACCGCGATGCCTATGTAGTGTCGGTTCCGCCCCGCCCGCGCGGGCGGCCGGTTTCACGGAGTAAGACATGACCAATTTCTCCCCGCGCGAGATCGTTTCCGAACTCGACCGCTTCATCATCGGCCAGAAGGACGCAAAGCGCGCCGTGGCGATCGCGCTGCGCAACCGCTGGCGCCGGCAGCAGCTCGAAGGCGACATGCGCGAGGAGGTGATGCCCAAGAACATCCTGATGATCGGCCCGACGGGCGTGGGCAAGACCGAGATTTCGCGCCGCCTCGCGAAGCTCGCGGGGGCTCCCTTCACCAAGGTGGAAGCCACCAAGTTCACGGAGGTCGGCTATGTCGGCCGCGACGTCGAGCAGATCATCCGCGACCTCGTGGAAGTCGCCATCGGGCTGGTGAAGGACAAGATGCGCGAGGACGTCAAGGCGCGGGCGCATGTGAACGCGGAAGAGCGCGTCCTCGACGCGCTGGTCGGCAAGACCGCTAGTCCCGCGACCCGCGACAGCTTCCGCAAGAAGCTGCGCGCAGGTGACCTGGACGACAAGGAGATCGAAGTCGAGGTGGCGGACACGGCACCCGCCGGGTTCGAGCTGCCCGGCATGCCCGGCGCCAACATCGGCGTGCTGAACATCAACGAGATGCTGTCGAAGGCGATGGGCGGGCGTACCAAGATGCGCAAGACCACGGTCAAGGAGTCCTCCGGTCATCTCATCAACGACGAATCCGACAAGCTGCTCGACCAGGACGAGGTCGTCCAGCGCGCGCTGTCGTCGACCGAGAACGACGGCATCGTCTTCATCGACGAGATCGACAAGATCGCCACCCGGGAGGGCGGCGTGGGCGCCGGCGTCAGCCGCGAGGGCGTGCAGCGCGACCTGCTGCCGCTCGTCGAAGGCACAACGGTGGCGACCAAGTACGGGCCGGTGAAGACCGATCACATCCTGTTCATCGCTTCCGGCGCCTTCCACGTCGCCAAGCCGTCGGACCTCCTGCCCGAACTGCAGGGACGCCTGCCGATCCGGGTCGAACTGCGGGCGCTCGGCAAGGATGACTTCGTGCGCATCCTCACCGAGACGGAGGCCAGCCTCATCAAGCAGTACATCGCGCTGATGCGCACCGAGGGCGTGGAGCTCGATTTCACCGAGGAGGCGATCGACGCCCTCGCAGGCGTCGCGGTGGACCTCAACGCGTCGGTCGAGAACATCGGCGCGCGGCGCCTGCAGACCGTGATGGAGCGCGTCCTCGACGACATCTCGTTCAACGCACCGGACCGATCCGGCTCGGCCGTGACCATCGACGCGGATTATGTCGCCAGGAATGTCGGCGATCTGGCGAAGAACACGGATTTGTCCCGATTCATCCTGTAGAACGACGCCGCTGCGACTTCCCGGGGCGGCCGACTGCGCTGTCGGCTCAAAGCGTCGGACCTCTGCGGAGTCGACTTGCCGGGCTGCTTTGAATAGTTTGGCCTCGGAGCGGATACAACAGGCACCATTCATGAGAAAATGGATCGTCGTCGCAGCGGCCCTCGTCGCGAACTCCGCCCTCCTCCCGGCCTGGGCGGGAGTCGCCGTGCCGCCCGGCAATCGCAACGTTGAACAGCCCGACGTGCCGTTCGGTTCGGCATCGCGGACGCGCGCCCTCAAGACGACCTACGAGGCCAAATACCGCAAGGTCTACGGCCTCCTCCAGCGCGACCAGGAACTGCGGTCCAAGATCCGGACCGCGGCGAACCAGTTCGGGATCGACCCGATCCATGTCGCCGGGGCGATCGTGGGCGAGCATACATACAACGTCGATGCCTACGACAGGCTGCAGGCCTACTACGTGAAAGCTGTCGCCTACCTGAATTCGAGCTTCGCCTTCTCCTATGAGGGCGAAAGCGTGGATACGTTCATCCGGCGACCGGAGTTCGCCGGATGCAACGGGCTCGGCGACAGCTACGATCTCTGGACCTGTCGCGAGGGCGTCTGGAACACGAGTTTCCGCGGCAGGACCGTGGGTGGTACGGCATTTCCGAACAATCGCTTCAGCGCGGTCTTCTTTCAGCCCTTCTATGCAGGGCAGACTTTCGGAATCGGCCAGTTGAACCCGCTGACGGCGCTGACGATGAGCGACATCGTCCATGAGAAGACCGGGCTTCCGCGCCTCGATCACACGGACGCGCAGGAGGTCTACCGGACGATCATGGATCCGGACCGGACACTGACCTACGTGGCGGCGACGCTGCGAAAGTCGATCGACGCCTACGAGACCATCGCCGGATTCGACATCTCGAACAATCCGGGCATCACGGCGACCTTGTACAATGTCGGCGATCCCGAAGCACGGGCGCGGGCGCTGAAGGCCGAAAACAGGGCGCGGGCGCAGCGGGGAGAGGCGCCGAAGCTGCCCGAGGAGAACTACTACGGCTGGCTCGTCAACGAGAAGCTGCCCGAACTCCGGGAACTCTTCCCGTCGAGCTGACGTCGCTCCCGGTTCACCGCGGGGTGGGTCCGCGAAGGCGTTCCGCGAGACCCTCCATCTCCTCTTCCGACAGGCTCGCGATTCGCGAGGCGAGGAGGTTGGCGAGCTCGGTCGCTGCGGGCGAGAGGCCGCCCGTGTCGATGACCACCTTCGGATGGGATCGTTCCGCGAGTCTGATCAGGTCCTCCGCGTCGTCCCAGATGATGTTGAAATAGCCGATGATCTTCTGGATCAACGCCCAGGTCGGCCGGCCCCGTCGACCACTCTCCAGGGCCGACAGGTAGGCGGCGCTGACGCCGATCGCGCGCGCCATCTCCTTCTGGGTCACCTTGCGGTCGCGCCGCATGTCGCGCATGCGCTGGCCGAAGGGCGTCACCGCTCCCTGACCTCGGTCTGCCGGCGCAGCCGGACGTAGAGCGCTCCGCCACCGCCGTGATGGCGCGCGGCCGCCTCGTAGCTGCCGACCAGAGGTCGGAACGAGGGCGTGGCGAACCAGGCCGGCACCGCCTTGCGCAGGACGCCGTCGCTGCCCATCGAAGACCCTTTTCCGGTGATGATCAGGACGTGGCGGATGCCCATGGCATAGGCCTTGCGGAGAAATCCGAGCAGCAGCGAATGGGCTTCGCCCTGGGTCATGCCGTGAAGGTCGACGCGGGCCTCGATCTGGAGCCGTCCCTTGGCGAGCTTATCGCGCGTCGGGCGGTCGAGGGTTCGCGGGCCCTGCAGCACCTTCTCGCCCGCCGCGGGTTTCGCCGGCGGCGGGACGTCGGACGGGGACGCCATATCCGGCGGGGGGTTGGGCAGAGGGTCGGGAACGAACGGATCCTGCGGGACCGTCTTGCCCTTCAGCGGCGTGGCACTCCTGGCGACCTGGTTCCAGAGGATGCGATCCTCGTCCGTCAATCCTGCGACGGGCCGCGCCTTCATGGTGTGCGGCCCGAAAGGGCACGCGGCACCAGCGCGAAGAAGTCCGCATCATGCTTGACGACGCCCGCGATCTCGCCGGCCGCGTCGCCGGAACCCGCGAAGAGGTCGCCGCGAGCCGCACCGACGATCGCCGAGCCCGTATCCTGCGCGATCATCAGATGCGCGAAGGGCGCGCTTCCGAATGCCGCAAGGTGGGGCGCGTGCACGAAGACCGGGGTGCCGAAGGTGTGGAGCAGCCGGTCGACCGCAATCGAGCGGCGCGGCGTGAGCGGAACCTTCGCCGCCGCGACGGGGCCGAGCGACGCGTCGGCCACGGGTGCATCGCGAAAGAAGATGAAGGAGCGGTTCTGCCACAGAATCTCGTCGACGCGGCCGGGATTTTCCCTGAACCAGGCGCGGATCGACTGCATCGTCACCCGTTCCCGCGGAATCTCGCCCATGGCCGCGAGCACATGACCGGGACCGGTGAAGCGCTGGCCCGACTTGGCGGCATAGGTGATCCGGCGCAGCCCCTCCGGCATACGCAGTCTCGCCGCGCCCTGGACGTGGATGAAGAAGACGTCGACGGGGTCCTCGAGCCAGGCGATTTCCAGTCCGCGGCCGGCGAGTGCGCCCTGCTCGATGGCCCGGCGGTCGGGATATTCGACGATCCTCCCGTCAGGCCGGCGCCTTGCGAACGCCAGATAGGGGTCGAGGCCCTCGGGCCGCGCGTCGTCTTCCACGTCCACGAGGTCGTCCGGACGCGCCAGGATCGGAAAGCGGAACCGATCGGTGCGCACCGGAGAAGCATCGGCCTCGGGCTCGTAGAACCCGGTGACGAAGCCGGTGGGCCGATCGTCGGGCCGGATGGCGTAGGGGTCGAACCAGGTCTCGAAGAAGAGACGCGCCGCTGCCTCGTCCAGACGAGGGACCGCGAGCGCGGCGTCGAAGGCATCGCCGAAACCGGAAGACCGGATCCCGAGCGCCCCTGTCCGGTATGGCTTGATCGCGTGATGGCCGGCGCTCCGCCGGAAGGCGTCGAAGGCTCCCGCCATGGCATCCAGATGCCATCCCGGCAGCGCGTCGAAGGAAACCGGCTGGAGAAGCGGAGAGAGGGCCACCTCGATCCGCCGGGGTCAGTCTTCGGCTTCGGTCGCGACCAGCTTCCAGTTGGGGTCGCGCGAGCGGGTGTCGCGAGCGAACGTCCAGACGTCCTTGACCTCGGCCACCGTCTCCGGATCGCCGTCGATGACGACGCCCGCACCGTCCCGCGTGGCGGAGATCAGTTCGCTGACGATCCGCAGCGTGACATGCGCCTCCGTCCCCTTCATCTCGGCGCCGACGATGTCGGCCTTGTCGATCCCGACGAAGGAGGACTGGATCTTCTCCGAACGGGTCTCTCGCTCGGCGATCGCGGCCACGAAGCCCTCGTAGACGTCCCGGGAGAGGAGGTTCTTCAGCGTCTTCCGGTCGCCGTCGGCATAGGCCATCACGATCATCTCGTAGGCCATCTTGGCGCCCTCGACGAAGCCCTTCGGATCGAAGCTCTGATCGGCATCGCGGATCGCGCGCAGGCCCTTGTTCAGATCGGTCCCCGGTGCAGCCACCTTGTCGATCGCGGCATAGGCGGCATCGGTCTCCGGGGCGCCCTTGCGCCGCGGCAGCGAGACGACGTTGTCCTGTGCAGCGGCCGCCGGTTCCTTCTCTCGTGAGCGCGCTGCCGTATAGGGATCGAAGGGCGGTTTCTCATGGCCGGTCCGGCGGCCGAGCACGTTCCGCAGCTGCATGAAGATGACCACCGCAGCGACGATGAAGAACAATGTGCCGAAATCGAAAAATTCCATTGGTCCGCCGAGCGATCGTTTCGAGATGCGGCTGCGCTTCCGAGCCTGTCGCAGGCACGCACCCATCGAATGCATATAGAACGCGTGCCACGATCATTCAAATCCCGCGTGGACACACCATATGTATATGGAGGCCCGATCACGGGGCGGCAATGGCCGTCCCTCCACCGCGGATGGCAGCAACGTGCGATTTCCTTCCCTATTCCTGATCTTCCTGGTCGTCCCGCTGCTCGAGATCGCCGCCTTCGTGCTCGTCGGCAGCCGGATCGGGGTGCTGGCGACACTGGGAATGGTTCTCTTCACCGCCGTGGTCGGCTCGGTGCTCCTGCGCGTTCAGGGGTTCGGCCTGCTGCGGCGCATCCAGGCCGAGACGGATGCGGGCCGGGTTCCGGGGCGGGAGCTGGTGCACGGAGCCATGATCCTGCTCGCGGGCTTTCTCCTGCTCCTTCCGGGCTTCGT
Source organism: Aquibium microcysteis (assembly GCF_014495845.1). NCBI lineage: Bacteria > Pseudomonadati > Pseudomonadota > Alphaproteobacteria > Hyphomicrobiales > Phyllobacteriaceae > Aquibium > Aquibium microcysteis. The sequence goes on along the minus strand of NZ_CP061080.1, from coordinate 4,391,902 downwards.
CACCGATGCCATCGGTTTTCTTCTCTTCATCCCGGCCTTCCGCGAGTGGATGTGGCGAAGCATCGCCAGGCGCGTGCTGGTGAAGGTCGACATGACGGGATTTCGGGCGGGCGGCGCGGACATGCGCCATCGGCGCGATCCGCGAACGATCGATCTCGACGCGGAGGAATTCAGCCGCACAGGCCCCGGGACGCGCGACGCCGACGGCAGCTCTCCCTGGCGCCGGATCGACGGCGACCGCTGAGGACGCGCGCCGCTTCGGGCCGGTTTCCGGTCGTCGCGCCCGTGCTGTCTGCTTGTAACGCCCTGCCACCCATGTTAGCCAACCGCCCGACCCGGCCGCCCGCGCGCGGCGACTTCACAAGGATCGAGTGACATGGCCGAATCGCAGGACAGCAACGCCGGTGGCGCAGTGAGCAATGGCAACGGCGCGCAGCCGACGCTCAACATCATGGCCCAGTACGTCAAGGACCTGTCCTTCGAAAGCCCCGGCGCACCGAACTCGCTGCGCGGACGCGACAAGGCCCCGAGCATCAACATCAACGTCAATGTCAACGCGAACCCGCTGTCTGAGAACGACTTCGACGTGAATCTGACGCTGACGGCGAAGGCCAACGTCGACAAGGAAGTTCTCTTCAACGTCGAGCTCGTCTATGGCGGCGTCTTCCGCATCGCCGGCTTCCCGAAGGAGCACGTCCTGCCCGTGCTCTTCATCGAGTGCCCTCGCCTGCTGTTCCCCTTCGCGCGCCAGATCGTCGCCGAAGCGACCCGCAACGGCGGCTTCCCGCCTCTGATGCTCGATCCGATCGACTTCGCCCAGATGTTCCAGCGCAAGCTCGCCGAGGATCAGGCCAAGGCCAAGGTGCAGATGAGCTGAGCCGGCGCGGCGACGGCTGATTTCGAGGCGGGCGGCGCGGCGAGCGGCGCCCGTTCTTCATTCTGCCGGCGCCGCTCCCGCCGCCTGCGGAAGAATGCGTTTCCATAGGGCCGATTCGCCCAGCGATTCGATCATCCGCGCGTGCGCTGCGCGTTCCGCATCGCCGAGCCGTGGAGCCAGCGGCCTCGGCCGTTCGGACAGGACGATCGCGACGTCGACGTCGGCGGTCGTCTCGACGACGGTCTCGACGATCTCCAGCCCCAGGGCAGCCTGCTTGCCGCCGACCAGCTCGATATAGACTTCCGCGAGAAGTTCCGAATCGAGCAGCGCGCCGTGCTTGGTGCGCCGCGAATTGTCCACACCGTAGCGCCGGCACAGCGCGTCGAGCGAATTGGGACCCATCGGATGCTTGCGCCGGGCGATCGCCAGCGTGTCGACGACGCGGTCCGCCCCGATCGGCTCGATCCCCAGCCGCGCGAGTTCCTGGTTGACGAAGCCCATGTCGAAGCCGGCATTGTGAGCGATCAGTTTCGCGCCTTCTATGAAGGCGAGAAACTCGCCGGCGATCTCGGCAAACCGGGGCTTGCCCTGCAGGTCGGCCATACTGATGCCGTGCACCGCCTGCGCCTCGGGATGAATCTGGCGATCTCCCGGATGGATGTAGAAATGGATGAAGCGGCCGGAGGGGAAGCGGTTGACGAGTTCCACGCCGCCGATCTCGATGATCCGATCCTCGCGCGAATCGAGGCCGGTCGTCTCGGTGTCGAATATGATCTCGCGCATGGCCACTTCCCCGATTCGCTCATGTCCATCGTACAGGCCGCGGGCCAGCGGTTGAACCGGTCTAGGCCGAACCCCCGCCCGACAATTCACCGATAATTCGGACGACCTCCCGCCGGGCCGGCTCCATCCCCTGTCCGGTGTCGATCACGAAATCCGCCCGGGCACGCTTTTCGGAGTCCGGAACCTGTTTCGCCAGGATCGCCTCGAACTTGCCCGCGGTCATGCCGGGACGCGCCAGCACGCGCGATCGCTGGACGTCCGCGGGCGCGCTGACCACCGCGACGCGATCAACGCGCCCCTCGGCGCCCACCTCGAACAGGAGGGGTATGTCGAGGACGACGAGGGGGGTACCGGCCGCGCGGTGCTTCGCCAGGAAGTCCATTTCGGCTTCGCGGACGAGCGGATGGACGATCGCCTCCAGCCGCTTCAACGCGGCGGAGTCGCCGAGCACGGCCGTCGACAGCCGATTGCGATCGACGATGCCGTCGACGACCGTCTGGGGGAACGCCGCAGCGACGAGCGGGACCGCCTTGCCCCGGTAGAGTTCGTGCACGACCGCGTCGGCGTCGTTGACCGGCACGCCCTCGGCAGCGAACATCGCAGCCGTGGTCGATTTTCCCATGCCGATCGAGCCGGTGAGGCCGAGGACGATCATCGATGGCGCTCCATGTCGGCGATCACCAGGTCGCGGAGCTCGGCCGTCACCTCGGGCGTCGACCCGAACCAGCGGGCGAAGCCCGGAACGGCCTGGTGCAGCAGCATGCCGAGACCATCGACCGTCGTCAGCCCCCGAGCCCTGGCGCTCGAAAGAAGCGGGGTCTCCAGCGGGACATAGACGATGTCGGTGACGATGGCCGAGGAAGGGAGCGGCTTCAGGTCGAAAAGCTTGCCTTCGTGCCGGCCGGCCATGCCGATCGGCGTGGTGTTGACGAGGAGATCGGTATCGGAAAGCAGTTCGGAACCGGCGTTCCAGTCATGCCCGGTCACCCGCTCGCCGAAGCGGTCGGCAAGGTCACGGGCCCGATCGATCGTCCGGTTGACGACGCGGATCTCGCGATAGCCTTTCTGGAGCAGCGCATACAGGATCGCCCTTGCACTGCCGCCCGCTCCCAGCACGACCGCGCGTCGCCCGGACGCCCAGCCCGGAGCCCGCGCGTCGAGATTGGCGGAGAAGCCTGACCAGTCCGTGTTGGTGGCCTCGAGGCGCCCGTCCTCGAGCCAGACGGTGTTGATGGCGCCGATGAGATCGGAGGCGTCGTCATAGGCGTCGACGACCGCGAAGGCCGTTTCCTTGTGCGGGATGGTGACGTTACCGCCGCGGTATCCGGCCGGTCCGATGCCGCGCAGGAAGGCGACGAAGTCCTCGGGCGGCACGTCGACCGCCTCGTAGCGACCGTCGATGCCGAGCCTGGCGAGCCAGTGGCCATGGATCAGGGGTGACCGGGAATGCGCGATGGGATGGCCGCAGACGAAGGCCTTGACGGGTGCCTCAACCATCGATCGCGCCAAGCTCCCGGAGCGCGGACAGAAGCGGCAGCAACGGCAGGCCGACGATGGTGAAATGGTCGCCCTCGATCGTCTCGAACAGCTGGATGCCGCGCCCCTCGATCTGGTAGGCGCCGACGCTGGTCAGCGCCACCTCCCCGACCGCCGCGAGGTGCCGGCCGATGAATCCCGGATCGAGGTGGCGCATCGTCATGCGCGCCACCGATACGTGGCGCCAGATCGCCTCGCCGTTCCTCGCAAGCACGACGGCGCTGTTCAGGTGATGGGTCCGGCCGGACAGCTTCAGCAGATGGCGCCGCGCGCCCTCCATGTCGGCCGGCTTGTGGAAGGTCTCGTCGTCCAGCGACAATGTCTGATCGGAGCCGATCACCAGCGCGCCGGGCCGTGCCTCGCTGACGGCCGTCGCCTTGGCTTCGGCCAGCACGAGCGCGACCTCTTCCGCCGTGACCCCCGTCCGGGCGAGCGGGGCCTCGATGGCGCGCTCGTCGAGATCGGGCTTCAGGACGGTGAACTCGAGGCCTGCGTCTTCGAGCAGCTTCCGTCGATAGGGGCTCGCAGAGGCTAGGATGATGGGAACGGCCATGGCGGGTGCTTCTCCTGACGCACCGAGTGGCTATCTGCTGCGCGATCGCAAGGCAAGGATGGCGGCGGCCGTCTCCTCTATGGAACGCCGGGAGACGTCGATCATCGGCCAGCCGTGCCGGGTGCAGATCTTTCGGGCATGTCCCAGTTCCTCCGCGATGATCGACCGGTCGGCATAGCTTTCCGCCTGATATCCGACGCTGCTGCCGAGTATGCGGTTCTGGCGAACGTGCGAGATGCGCTCCGCCGTCGCGATCAGCCCGACGATCAGGGGTCTCTTCGCCGTCTTCAGGCAGTCGGGAATGTCGAGGCCGAAGACGATGGGAACGTTGGCGGTCTTGATGCCTCTGTTGGCGAGATAGATGCTGGTCGGTGTCTTCGACGTTCGCGAGATGCCGACGAGAACGATGTCCGCTTCCTCGATATCGGCCGGAAGCTGGCCGTCATCGTGTTCCATGGTGAAGTTCAGCGCGTCGATGCGGCGAAAGTAATCGGCATCCAGGACATGCTGCGCGCCGACCCTTCGCCCCGCAGGCTCGCCGAGATAGGACTGGAAGACGGCGAGGACCGGCTCCAGGACCGAGACGCAGGGCAGCCCCATCGCGGCGCAGCGGTCATCCACGATGCGAGCGAGGCTCTGGTCGACGATCGTGTAGAGCACGATGCCGGGCTGGGCGTCGATCTCATCGAGGACGGCGGCGATCTGCCGCTCCGTCCGGATCAGGGGATAGATGTGCTCGATCGCGCGGGCATCCTTGTACTGCGCAGACGCCGCACGGCCGGCTGCCAGCAGGGTCTCGCCCGTCGCGTCGGAAATCAGATGGAGATGGAAATAGCTCTGCGGTTTGTTCACAGCCTGCCGGAGATCCTGTGGGAATCGCGGGACAGCGGACCCATCGGGCGGCCCGCCACGCGGCCGACTGTACCAGAAGCGGTTTCGTCCACAATCCGCAGGCCTGTTCACGGCGCCGGCGGGCAGGGGAGAACTTCTCGGACGAATCGGGGCCGCCTCCTCCCGTCCCAATCGACGGCTGGAGTTGGATCATTGCGAGGCAATTGATTTTCTTGCGCGTTTCCGCATGATCCCCGATGTTGACAGGATCGTGCGGACGATCTGTCATTCTGACGGGACGGCTTCGGCGACTGGCTCGATTGGGGAAAAGCCGATATCCCCGATACGAACAGAGTCACAGTAGAATCAGATTCGTTAAAAAAAGATTCTCTTCTTTAGGAAGGGAAGGGAGGAATGGAGCGAATGGCCGATGATCGCCGGATGATGAGGGTGCTGAGGGGCGAGACGCTGTCGCCTCCGCCGATCTGGATGATGCGCCAGGCGGGCCGGTACCTGCCGGAGTACCGCGCGACGAGGCAGGAGGCCGGCAGTTTCCTCGACCTCTGCTATTCGCCGGATTTCGCGGTCGAAGTGACGCTCCAGCCCATTCGCCGGTACGGCTTCGATGCCTCCATTCTCTTTTCGGACATTCTCGTCGTCCCGCATGCACTCGGCAGGGATCTTCGCTTCGAGGAAGGACGTGGCCCGCTGATGACGCCGATCGCCGAGGAGGAGATCGGCGGGCTGGCCAGTTCCGGTTTCCACGAGAGGCTCGGACCCGTCTACGAGACCGTCCGGAGACTGCGGGCGGAATTGCCGGGAGAAACGACGCTTCTCGGCTTCTGCGGCGCCCCATGGACGGTCGCCACCTATATGATCGCCGGCAGAGGAACACCTGACCAGGCAGCGGCGCGCCTGTTCTCCTACCGGTATCCGAAGGCTTTCGCGAAGCTCATCGATCTCTTGGCTGACGTCTCGGCCGATTACCTGATTCGCCAGCTCGACGAAGGCGCCGACGCGGTGCAGATCTTCGACAGCTGGTCGGGCGTCCTCGACGAGGCATCCTTCGCTGCCTATTGCGAGGCGCCCGTCCGCCGCATGGTGGAGCGGATCAAGGCCAGGCATCCGCATGCGCCGGTGATCGGCTTTCCCAAGGGAGCCGGATCCCGCTACGAAGACTACCGGGAGAACACGGGCGTCGACGTGCTTGCGCTCGACTGGTCGGTGCCCCTGACCACCGCTGCACGGCTTCAGCGAGAGGGTCCGGTTCAGGGCAACCTCGATCCGATGCGTCTGGTGGCGGGCGGAACGGCGCTGGAAGAGGGCATCGACCGGATCCTGCAGAGCCTCGGCGGTGGCCCATTCGTCTTCAACCTCGGCCATGGCGTCACTCCCGAGACCCCCCTGGAGCACGTGGCGGCCATGGTTGCGCGGGTCCGCGGACGATGACGACGGCCCCTGCAGGACCATCCGACAGCGGCGCTAAAGCGGCGCGCCGCGCGGCCGTCGCGATCGCCGTCTTCCTGGCGCTGACGCTCGCCCTCTTTCTCGCCGATCCGGAGAATTTCTATCTCTGGGCAAAGGCGATCCACGTGATCGCAGTCATCTCCTGGATGGCCGGCATGCTCTACCTGCCCCGCCTGTTCATCTACCACTGCGATGCCGAACCGGGTTCGGTACAGTCCGAGACGTTCAAGGTCATGGAGCAGCGGCTGATGAGGGTCATCATCAACCCCGCCATGACGATCACGTGGGTCTTCGGTCTCTGGCTCGCATGGGAGGGCTTTTCCTTCCAGCCCGGGTGGCTCCATGCCAAGATCGCGCTGGTGGTCGTCCTCTCGGGATTTCACGGCTATTTCGCAGGCGCCGTAAGACGCTTCTCCGAAGACCGGAACACCAAGCCGGCACGACACTGGCGCATCATGAACGAGGGGCCGACGATCCTGATGGTTCTGATCGTCGTGCTCGTGATCGTGAAGCCGTTCTGAACGCATCGACAAGCCTGCTTGCGCTCGGCGCCGTGCAGCGTTAAAAGACCACCTTCCTTCCTTACAGCGCAGCAGAATTTCTCCCTCCGCCGCCGGCCTTCGCCGCATCCGCTGTATCTCGCCTCACACCGTCAGAGCCGTTCTCCATGCAGGAAATGAAACTCCAGGACTTCAAGAACAAGAAGCCCACAGATCTGATCGCCTTCGCCGAATCGCTCGAGGTGGAGAACGCGAGCGTCATGCGCAAGCAGGAGCTGATGTTCGCCATTCTGAAGAAGCTTGCCGCGCAGGATATCGAAATCATCGGTGACGGCGTGGTGGAGGTCCTCCAGGACGGGTTCGGCTTCCTGCGCTCGGCGAATGCGAACTATCTTCCTGGTCCGGACGACATCTACATCTCCCCCTCGCAGATCCGCCGCTTCTCGCTGAAGACCGGCGATACCGTCGAGGGGCCGATCCGCAGTCCCAAGGAAGGCGAACGGTATTTCGCGCTCCTGAAGGTCAACACGATCAACTTCGATGATCCGGAGAAGATCCGCCACAAGATCCATTTCGACAATCTGACGCCGCTCTATCCGAACGAGAGGCTGAAGATGGAGGTGGAGAACCCGACGACGAAGGACATCTCCCCGCGCGTGATCGATCTCGTCGCGCCTCTGGGCAAGGGACAGCGCGGCCTGATCGTCGCGCCGCCCAGAACCGGCAAGACGGTGCTGCTCCAGAACATAGCGCATTCGATCACGTCGAATCATCCCGAGTGCTTCCTGATCGTGCTGCTCATCGACGAACGGCCGGAGGAAGTGACCGACATGCAGCGCTCGGTGAAGGGCGAAGTCGTTTCGTCGACCTTCGACGAGCCGGCGGTTCGCCACGTCCAGGTGGCGGAGATCGTGATCGAGAAGGCGAAGCGGCTGGTCGAGCACGGGCGCGACGTCGTCATCCTCCTCGACTCCATCACCCGCCTCGGCCGCGCCTACAACACGGTCGTGCCGTCGTCCGGCAAGGTGCTCACCGGCGGTGTCGACGCCAACGCGCTGCAGCGGCCGAAGCGCTTCTTCGGTGCTGCCCGCAACATCGAGGAAGGCGGGTCTCTGACCATCATCGCCACGGCGCTGATCGATACGGGCAGCCGCATGGACGAGGTGATCTTCGAAGAGTTCAAGGGCACGGGCAATTCCGAGATCGTGCTGGACCGCAAGGTCGCCGACAAGCGCATCTTCCCCGCGATGGACATCCTCAAGTCCGGCACCCGCAAGGAAGACCTCCTGGTTCCGCGCCAGGATCTGCAGAAGATCTTCGTGCTCCGCCGCATCCTGTCGCCGATGGGAACGACCGATGCCATCGAGTTCCTGATCGACAAGCTGAAGCAGACGAAGAGCAACGCCGATTTCTTCGATTCGATGAATACCTGACGCGTATCGATTCGCCTGCGTGACGATTAGTGCCTCTTCCGGCTGCGCGCCGGTTACCGGGCGGGGTCAAGCGGCGTGACCGGAAGAGCGGATGTGTGCCGTGATCCAGGATACGATATTCGCGCTGTCGAGCGGCAGGCTTCCGGCCGGGATCGCCGTCATGCGCCTTTCCGGTCCGGCAGCCTTTTCCGCAGCCGAGGCCCTTTCCGGGCCTCTGCCACCGCCGCGACAGATGGAGTTGCGGTCGATCCGCAAGTGCTCCGCCGAACTGATCGACCGCGGTATGGTCGTCGCTTTCCCGGCTCCGCACAGCTTCACCGGCGAGGACAGCGTGGAGTTTCATCTGCATGGGGGCCGGGCGGTTGTCACGGCTCTCACGCAGGAGCTTTGCACCTTCGCCCACATCCGCCAGGCGGAAGCAGGGGAGTTTTCACAGAGGGCGTTTCGCAACGGCAAGCTCGATCTGACGACAGCCGAGGCTCTGGCGGACCTCATCGATGCCGAGACGGAGGCGCAGCGACGGTTCGCCATCGACAATGCGGGCGGTCGAAACGCGGCGCTTTATGGAGACTGGAGAGAAAAGCTCCTGGTGGCGCGGGCTCTTATCGAGGCGGAACTGGATTTTCCCGATGAAGACGACGTGCCCGGTTCGGTCGCTGCTCCGGTATGGCACGGCATCGAAGCGATGGCGCGTGAAATAGCCGTGCATCTCGATGGATACCATCGTGGCGAGATCATCCGGGACGGCTACAGAGTGGCCATAGTCGGGGCTCCGAATGCGGGGAAGTCGAGCCTGCTCAACGCGATTGCCCGGAGGGACGTGGCCATCGTCTCGCCGGAGCCCGGAACGACCCGCGACCTCGTCTCCGTCGACCTCGATCTTCGCGGGATCAAGGTCACGCTCACCGACACGGCCGGTATGCGGGCCGAGGCGGGGTTCGTCGAACAGCAGGGCATCGAGCGCGCTCGGGAAGCGGCGAGCAGGTCCGACCTCATTCTGCTGGTCGAACCGGATCCGGGACTCCTCGATGTACGCGGCTTTCTGCCGGAAGCGGTTCCCGTCGTACGGGTTCATTCGAAGATAGACGTTCATGAAGGATCGGATTCACGTGAAACACGGGCCGATATCGCGGTATCCGCATTAACCGGAGAAGGCCTGCATGATCTCATCGACCTCATCGGCGCCAGGGCTGAGTCGGCCGTCGGCACCAGAGTGGACACTGTTCCGTTTCGGGAACGGCATGTTGCCGAGCTGAGAGCCGCGCTCTTCGCTCTTCAGCAGTTTCTCGATCTGGATGGTGGTCCTCTCGAGATTGCGGCTGAACAGTTGCGAGGCGCATCCGACCGACTCGCGAGGATCATAGGCGCCATCGATGTCGAGGATTTGCTCGACGTGGTGTTTTCGCGCTTCTGCATTGGGAAATGAGATCTCGCGTCGTCGTGACTCACGTGAAACAACGTTGTACCAGATGACCATCGGAGAAGAGTATGGCGACATATGATGTGGTGGTCATCGGAGGCGGCCATGCCGGTTGCGAAGCCGCATCTGCGTCGGCGCGCGCAGGAGCGCGGACCGCGCTGGTGACCCTCTCTGCCGACACGATCGGTGTCATGTCCTGCAATCCGGCGATCGGCGGACTCGGAAAAGGCCATCTCGTTCGCGAAATCGATGCCCTCGACGGTCTCATGGGCCGCGTCGCCGACGATGCGGGTATTCAGTTCAGATTGCTCAACCGTCGTAAAGGTCCGGCGGTAAGAGGTCCTCGCACCCAGGCCGACCGTAAGCTGTACCGGTCGGCCATGCAGGCCGAGATCCAGGCGCTAAGCGGGCTCGACGTCATCGAGGGCGAGATCGAGTCGATCCTCGAGGAGGATGGCGGGGTCCGGGCGGTTCGGCTGGCGGACGGTCGTTCCATTCGCTGCCTCGCGGCGGTCATCACGACAGGGACCTTCCTCGGCGGTCTGATTCACATCGGCGAGCGGCGATTTCCGGCCGGACGAATGAACGAGCGGGCGAGCCAGGCGCTCAGCGGCTGGTTTCGCTCGCGCGGGTTCGACGTTGGACGATTGAAGACGGGGACGCCGCCGCGGCTTGACGGGCGGACCATTGCCTGGAACCGGATCGGGAGCCAGGCGGCGGATGACGATCCCGTTCCATTCTCGTTCCTGACGACGAGCATTCGCAACAGGCAGATCGAATGCGGCGTGACCCACACGACCCCGCAGACACATGCGGTAATCCAGGCAAATCTCGGTCGCTCCGCCATGTATTCCGGAAATATCGAAGGCATCGGCCCACGATACTGTCCCTCTATAGAAGACAAGATCGTCAAGTTCGCCGATCGTGATCAGCATCAGATCTTTCTGGAACCGGAAGGACTGGATGATGAAACGGTCTATCCGAACGGCATTTCGACGTCGATGCCGGAAGATGTTCAACGCGATATCCTCGCGACCATACCAGGTCTCGAGGACGTCCGCATGGTTCAGCCGGGTTATGCCATCGAATACGACTTCCTGGATCCAAGAGGTCTCCATCCCAGCCTGGAGACCCGTCGTGTGTCCAGGCTGTTTCTGGCGGGCCAGATCAATGGGACGACCGGTTATGAGGAGGCGGCAGCACAGGGCTTGGTGGCTGGCCTTAATGCAGCTCGCCGAGCGGGCGGGCTCGACCCCGTCGTCTTCAGCCGCACCGACTCCTATATCGGCGTCCTGGTCGACGACCTGGTGAGCCGAGGTGTCTCGGAGCCCTACAGGATGTTCACGTCGCGCGCGGAGTTCCGGCTTTCGCTGCGGGCTGACAATGCGGATCTGCGGCTGACCCCTGTGGCGCTCCAGCTTGGGATCGTGGGGCGCGACCGGAGCGACTCGTTCACGGCGAAGCGAGGCGCCCTCGACGCTGCGCGTTCGCTTTGCCGGAGCGTCAGTGCCACGCCGAACGAAGCAAACCGTCATGGTTTGATCGTCAATGCGGATGGTGTGAGACGCACGGCTTACGAATTGCTTGCGAGGCCGGAAGTCTCTCTCGTGGACCTGCAGGCGATCTGGCCCGACCTCCGATCGATCGATCCGACCATCGTTGAAGCCCTTGAAATCGAGGCGAAATATGCCGTGTATCTCGAGCGCCAGGCGACCGACATAGCCCGGGTCCGGCGCGAGGAGGAGACTGCGATCCCGCGGGGGATCGATTACGCATCCATGACCGGACTCTCCCGCGAATTGTCTCAGAAGCTGGCGGCGAGAAGGCCTGTCAGCATTGCGGAGGCGCAGAAGATCGACGGGATGACGCCGGCTGCTCTTGCTCTGGTCCTGGCGCAGGTCAGGAACGGTCGCAACAGGAGCGTCGGCTAGCGTGTCGCGTTATGAGGCCTTGTGCGCCGTTGCCGGACCTGTTTCACGTGAAACGTTCGACAAGCTGCTCGCCTTCGAAACGATCTTCCGCAAATGGGCCGCGCGAATCAATCTGGCGGCGCCGTCGACGTTGAGCGAGTTGTGGACACGCCATATTCTCGACAGTGCGCAACTGCTTTCTCTCGCGCGGGACGCGAAGCGTTGGGCCGACATCGGGTCGGGAGGAGGATTCCCGGGAGCGATCATGGCGATTCTGCTCAACGATCAATTGGATAGCTCGATCATCCTGATCGAATCGAATGGAAAGAAGGCCGCGTTCCTGAGGAACGTGCTCGCTGACCTCGCCGGTCGGGCCAGGATCGCGCCGGAAAGAGCCGAGACCGTCATCTCTGCACAACCCGCGCCTGACGTCGTGACGGCCCGTGCGGTAGCCCCCCTGCGCGACCTTCTCACTCTGACCGAACCGTGGATGGAGGCCGGAACAAGGGCCCTGTTTCACAAAGGCCGGGATTTCCGGTCGGAAGTGAAATCAGCGAGTGACACGTGGAATCTCGATTTGGTAGAACATCGAAGCGCGGTCGATCCGCTAAGCGTCGTTCTGGAGATCGATCGAATCCGACGCGTGTGACGAACAGCGGAAGCGGGATATGATGCTCAACGGAGCCAGGATCATCACTGTCGCTAACCAGAAGGGCGGAGTCGGCAAGACGACCACGGCCATCAATCTGGCGACGGCCCTTGCCGCCATCGGTGAAAAGGTGCTCATCGTCGACCTCGATCCGCAAGGGAATGCCAGCACAGGGTTGGGGATCGATCGGAAGGACCGGGATATCTCGTCCTACGACGTCATGCTCGGGACCGCTTCCATCGTCGAGGCCGCGACATCGACTGCCGTCCCGGAGCTTTCGATCGTTCCGTCCACGATGGATCTCCTCGGTGTCGAGATGGAGATTGCCGGCGCGCCGGATCGGGCTCTGCGGCTGCGAAATGCGCTGCGCGGACCAGTGTCATCGTCGGGAAGCTTCGACTACGTGCTGATCGATTGCCCGCCTTCACTCAATCTCCTGACCATCAACGCGATGGCAGCCGCCGATTCGGTGCTCGTTCCCCTGCAGTGCGAATTCTTCGCGCTCGAAGGCCTGAGCCAGCTGCTGGAGACCATCGGCGGCGTGCGGGCTTCAGTCAATCCGGCCCTCGAAATCCAGGGTATCGTGCTGACGATGTTTGACGGGCGCAACAACCTGGCGAATCAGGTCGTCGATGACGTTCGCCAGCACATGGGAGACAAGGTCTATCAGACGGTCATTCCGAGGAACGTCCGTGTGTCGGAGGCGCCCTCCTACGGCAAGCCGGCGATTCTCTACGATCTGAAGTGCACCGGCAGCCAGGCCTATCTGCAGCTCGCGTCGGAGGTCATCCGCCGGGAGCGGCGGCTTCGGGCAGCGTAGAACAGCACCAACCGCGAGGGCAAACAGATGAGCGAAGATCTCTCCCGCAAGCGGCTCGGCCGCGGTCTCGCAGCGCTGATCGGTGAAATCGACAAGCCCGCCAGTCCCGGACGTCAGGCGGCTCCGTCCGACCGCAAGGTGCCGATCGAATTCATAGCGGCCAATCCGCGCAATCCGAGGCGCCGGTTCGCCGAGGCTGATCTGGCCGATCTCGCCGCCTCCATCAAGGAGCATGGAATCGTCCAGCCGATCGTGGTCCGACCCTCCCCGGGCGGCAGGTACGAGATCATCGCCGGCGAGCGTCGCTGGCGTGCAGCTCAACAGGCTGGTGTGACGGATGTTCCCGTCATCGTGCGTGAGGTCGATGATCGCGTCGCTCTGGAAATCGCGATCATCGAGAACGTACAGCGCAGCGACCTGAACCCGGTCGAAGAAGCGGCAGGCTATCAAAGCCTCATCGACGAGCATCACTACACCCAGGCGGATCTCGCTCAGGTCATCTGCAAATCGCGCAGCCATGTCGCGAACACGCTACGGCTGCTGAAGCTGCCGCCTGACGTGCGTCAGATGCTCACGGATGGCGTTCTTTCGGCGGGCCATGCGCGGACGCTCGTTACGGTGGATCAGCCCATGGCGCTCGCTCAGCGCATCGTGTCCGAAGGGTTGTCCGTGCGCCAGGCGGAGGCTCTTGCGCAGACGCCTGACGCCAAGGCCGGCCATGACCGTGAACGCAAGCCCAAGGAGGCGCCGCGCGAGAAGGACTCCGATACCATAGCGCTCGAGAGGCTGCTTTCGGACGCGATCGGACTTGGCGTGACCATCAACCACAAGAGCGGTGGCGGCGAACTGCGGATCAGCTACAGTTCGTTGGAGCAGCTCGATGACCTCTGCCGTCGTCTTCAGGCACATTGACGCCAGTTCCGCGCATGCCGATGCCGAACATGTCGCGAAAAGGTGGGCGGGCACCGGTTTGGGTCCGACGACAGGCGCGGACCCAAAGATCTGAAGCGCGCGGAGCGAAGCTCTAGGATCGCTGCATCCCGTCGGAACCAGGCGCGAGGCGGCGCGACAAGCCCGACCGGATCCGTTTCACTCTTCCTCTCCTCGGGCCGATCTGAAATCCCGGGACTATCCACCCGGTGGGACGAAGCGCTGCGGCGCTCCGTCGTACGATCAGGAGCCGCGGCGGGCCGACTGCACGCCCAATGCCAGCAGGGTCTGACGTGTCGCCTCGACCGCCAGTTCCGGACGTCTACGGGTGAGCAGAACGGTCTGCTGCAGCCGGTCGAGGCCCTGGGCCAAGGCGTCGCTCGTCCACCGTGCGAGGGCATGTTCGACGATCGTCCGCCTGGCAAAGAAGACGGGAGGGCGCGCACCTGCCACGACGCTCGAGGCGTTGCGTCCCGAGACGTCCATGTCGGCGCGCAGGGCGGACAGCAACTGGAACTGGCGCATCGTCGTCGACAGAAGCAGGAACGGGGCGGTCCCGGCCGACAAGGCGCGCTGCATTTTCTCGTCCATCTCGGCGAGACGCCCCTGAAGCATCGCATCGACGACCTGATCGGCCGAGACACCAGCCACGTCACCCAAGGATGCTTCGACGTCTGCGACCTCGATCGTAGCGCGCCCGGCGGCGTACAGTATCAGCTTCTGGATCTCGCCACGGCTCGCGAGGCGGTCTCCTCCGACCTGCGACTTCAGGAGCTGGCGCGCCTCGAGCGTGATCATCATGTCCGCCGCCTGAAGTTCCTGGTCCAGAAGCTGGTCGATGGAACGGCCTTCATCGGCGTAGCAGGGCAGTGCCATCGCGCATCGTGCACTCTCCGCGACCGTGCGAAGGGGCGCGTTCTTCTTCAGGTCTCCCGCCTCGACGAGGACGATGGCGTCCTGCGGCGGACGTTCGCAGAGAGCCTTCACCGCTTCGGCGATTGCCTTGTGCGTTCCGGCATTGCGCAGCCAGATCAACCGCCGTCCCCCGAACATGGACACGGTGGAAGCCTCGTCGATCAGCCGCCCCGGATCACCTTCGATCTCGCCTGCTTCGAGCTTTACCACGGAGAACGGGTCGTCGAGGTCGAGTCCGGTTCCCCCGGCGAACCGTTTCGCACGCTCCGACACCAGCCCCCTGTCCGGTCCGTAGACCAGCACGATCACGGCTGCCGGATCCGGTCGCGCGAGCCAGCCGTCGACCTCGTGAGACTTCTTCTGTGCCATGCCTCTCCATATCACGACCCAGACCGCAGGCCAGAGGCGATGAATGGACGATCCTGATGCCGAGCGGTTTCACGTGAAGCAGCCGCGCAGGCATGGCATGTTGACACGACGAAGCGAACTAGTTAACGCGTTAATCAACCCACGAAGGTGATCCATGCCGCACGTCTCGATCGAGTACTCGTCGAACCTCGACGGCGCGGTCGACATGCAGCGCGTCTGCGACGTCGTCCACGAAGCGCTGGCCGCCTGCGGGCTGTTCGAACTCGGCGCTCTGCGCGTTCGCGCCATTCGCTGCGACGCCTATGCGATCGCCGATCGACTGCCGCGAAACGCGTTTATCGACATGAGCCTGCGCATGGGCGCCGGCCGCGCCTCCGAGGACCGCGAGCGCGCGGGCAAGGCGATCTTCGAAGCCGTATCCAATGTCGTGGCGCCTCTTCTCGCCGAGCCGCATTTCGCGCTCTCGCTGGAGATCCGGGAAATCGACCCCGTGCTCAGCTGGAAGCGCAACGCCATGCACCCCCGGCTTCGCGCCGCAACGTAGGGAAGCCCATGTCCGACCTGGCCACCAATCTCGCCAAAGCAAACGACTATCTCGCCCGCTTCCGCAAGGACGGCGTGATGAACCATATCGGGGGCGAGAGCGTTGCTGCCGCCGATGGCGGGACGTTTCAGAGCGTGTCGCCCATCGACATGGCGCCGCTCGCGACCGTGGCCCGCGGGACGGTGGCGGATATCGAGCGCGCCGCCAAGGCGGCGAAAGCCGCCTTTCCTGCCTGGGCCGCGATGAACGGCGACGCGCGTAAGGCGCTCCTGCACCGGATCGCCGATGCGATCGTCAAGCGCGCGGAGGAAATCGCGTTCGTCGAATGCATGGACACCGGCCAGGCGCTCAAGTTCATGTCGAAGGCGGCGCTTCGGGGTGCGGAAAACTTCCGCTTCTTCGCCGATCGGGCGCCCGAAGCCCGCGATGGACGGACGTTGCGGGCGCCCGACCAGGTGAACATGACGACACGGGTTCCGATCGGACCCGTCGGCATCATCACGCCGTGGAACACGCCCTTCATGCTGTCCACCTGGAAGATCGCGCCCGCGCTCGCGGCCGGCTGCACGGTGGTTCACAAGCCGGCCGAGTTTTCGCCGCTTTCGGCACGCCTGCTCGTCGAGATCGCGGAGGAGGCTGGGCTGCCGAAGGGTGTCTGGAACCTCGTCAACGGCTATGGCGAGGAGGCCGGCCGGGCGCTGACCGAACACCCCGACATCAAGGCGATCGGCTTCGTGGGCGAGAGCCGCACCGGGTCGCTGATCATGAAGCAGGGAGCGGACACGCTGAAGCGCGTCCATTTCGAACTGGGGGGCAAGAATCCGGTCATCGTCTTTGCGGATGCCGATCTGGAGCGGGCGGCAGATGCGGCCGTCTTCATGATCTACTCCCTCAATGGCGAACGCTGCACGTCGTCGTCGCGCCTGCTCGTCGAAGACAGCATCCATGACGCCTTCACCGCCACCGTGGCGGAAAAGGCGAGGCGCATCCCGATCGGGCATCCGCTCGATCCGAAGACCGTGATCGGTCCCCTGATCCATCCCGATCACGAGAAGAAGGTCCTGTCCTATGTCGAGACGGCGCGACGGGAGGGCGCTACCATCGCGGCTGGTGGCGCGAAGGTCACGACCGGTGAACTCGGCCGGGGGTGCTACGTCGAGCCGACGCTGTTCACCAATGCGCGCAACGACATGCGGATCGCCCAGGAAGAGATCTTCGGTCCGGTGCTCACCGCCATCCCCTTCCGCGACGAGGCGGAAGCGCTGGCGCTCGCAAACGACGTCCCGTACGGACTGACGGGCTATCTCTGGACCTCCGACGTGACGCGCGCCTTCCGGTTCACGGATGCGCTACAGGCCGGCATGATCTGGGTGAACTCCGAGAACGTGCGGCACCTGCCCACACCGTTCGGCGGGATCAAGAACTCGGGCATCGGGCGCGACGGCGGCGACTGGTCGTTCGACTTCTACATGGAGACCAAGAACGTCGCATTCGCCACCGGAGCACATGCGATCGCCAGGCTCGGCGGCTGACCCGGACTGATCGAGATCAAGATCCGCGCCGCCGCCGCCCCCTAGGCTCACGACGACACATTGGGAGGATTGCCATGCCCCTGCCGAAACCGAACCTCTATCCACCATTCCACATCGTCAGACTGAGCCATGTGGAACTCAACGTCACGGACCTCGCCAGGTCGCGGGCCTTCTGGGTCGACACGCTCGGGCTCCAGGTGACGCACGAGGACGACGAGCTGATCACGTTGCGGGCGATGGAAGAGCGCAATCATCACTGCGTCATCCTGCGCAAGTCGGACCGACCCTCGGCGGGCCACCTTGCGTTCAAGGTCTATGCCGAAGAGGATCTGGACAAGGCACATGCCTGGCTGTCGGCCCGCGGGCATGCAGTGGAGTGGGTCGAGCGGCCCTGGCAGCACCGCACCTTGCGAACCCGCGACCCGCAGGGCATTCCGCTCGAATTCTACGCAACCATGGAACGGCTCGCGCCGATCCACCAGAAGTACGCCCTCTACAAGGGCGTCAAGCCGCTGCGGATCGATCATTTCAACTGCTTCTCCACCGATGTGGACGCCTCGGTGGGCTTCTACAACGACATCGGTTTCCGGGTCAGCGAGTACACCGAGGACGAGGAGACGAAGCGTCTCTGGGCGGCCTGGATGCACCGCAAGGGCGGGGTGCACGACATGGCCTTCACGAATGGCCGGGGCCCGCGGCTGCACCACGTGGCGTTCTGGGTGCCGACGCCGCTCAACATCATCGACCTGCTCGACCTGATGTCGACGACGGGCTATCTCGCCAGCATCGAGCGCGGGCCCGGACGCCACGGCATCTCCAACGCCTTTTTCCTCTACGTCCGCGATCCCGACGGCCACCGCATCGAGATCTACTGCTCGGACTATCTCACCATCGATCCCGACCACGAGCCGATGCGGTGGGATCTGAAGGATCCGCAGCGACAGACGTTGTGGGGGGCGCCGGCGCCGAAGAGCTGGTTCGAGGAAGGCACGCCCTTCGCGGACACGGCGATCGGCGAACCCACGCTCGCGGCGCAGCCGATCGTGGCGCCTTGACGGCTGGCGCCGTTGCATGCCGCATGACGGCGAGGAGGACCAGGCCATGAGCGCGCCGACGCGGTTCGTCAGTTTCACCCACCGTGATCGCCCTGGCTGGGGGATCGAGACCGGGGCCGGCATCGTCGACCTGTCGCGGCGGCACGGCCACCGGTGGCCGAGCCTGCGCGAAGTCGTGGCCGCCCATGCCCTGGCTGGGCTTTCGGAGGAGGGTACCGGCCTCGAAGCCGATTTTCCCGCAAGCGACATCGGATACGGGATTCCCATTCCGCAGCCGGAGAAGATCATCTGCGTGGGAGTGAACTATCCGGACCGCAACGAAGAGTACAAGGACGGGCAGGCCGCGCCCGGCAACCCCTCGCTTTTCGTGCGGTTCCCGTCCTCGTTCGTCGGCCACGGACATCCGCTGAACCGGCCGCCGGAATCCATCCAGCTCGACTACGAAGGCGAGATCGCACTGGTCATCGGCAGGTCGGGGCGGCGAATTCCGGAAGCGCGAGCGCTTGACCATGTCGCCGGCCTCACGCTCTGCAACGAAGGCACGATCCGCGACTGGGTGCGTCATGCCAAGTTCAACGTCACACAGGGCAAGAACTTCGACGGCACCGGGTCCATGGGTCCGTGGCTGGTTCCCTACACCAACGAGGCGCAGATCGCCGACATCGTGCTTCAGACGCGGGTCAACGGAGAGGTCCGGCAGCATGACCGGACGAGCCGCATGATCTTCTCCTTCCGCCGGATCATCGCCTACGTCTCGACCTTCACGACGCTCGTGCCGGGAGACGTGATCGTGACGGGAACGCCGACAGGCGCGGGCGCACGACTCGATCCGCCGGTTTGGCTCAAGCCCGGCGATGTGGTGGAAATCGAGGCGGAAGGCCTCGGCGTCCTGCGCAACGGCGTACGGGAGGAGACCGTGTGATGCTGCTTTCCGAGAGGGAGATCGCCGCCGCGGCGGAAAAGCTCGAAGAGGCCGAGCGGACCCGGGTTCAGACCGGGCTGCTGTCGCTCGCCTATCCCGGCATGACCATGGATGATGCCTATGCGGTGCAGGCGGGATTCGTCGCGCGCAAGCGCGCCGCGGGGAGGCGGGTCATCGGGTGGAAGATCGGCCTCACCTCCAAGGCCATGCAGCAGGCGCTGGCGATCGACACGCCTGATTCGGGAGTACTCCTCGACGACATGCTGTTCGACGACGGCGCCGCGATCCCGCCGGACCGATTCATCCAGCCGCGAATCGAAGCAGAGGTGGCCTTCATCATGAAGGCGCCGCTGGCGGGGCCCGGGGTCACCGTCTTCGACGTGTTGGCGGCGACGGCCTATGTGACGCCGTCCTTGGAGATCCTCGATACCCGCATCCTCCGCGTGGATCCGGCAACCGGCCGGGCCCGGACGATCGTCGACACGATCTCCGACAACGCGGCCAATGCCGGCCTGGTGCTCGGCGGACGCGCCATGCCGCCGGACCAGGTCGACATGCGCTGGATGGGCGCGATCGTCTCGCGCAACGGGGAGGTTGAGGAGACCGGCCTCGGCGCCGGTGTCCTCAACAATCCGGCGCGGGGCGTCGCCTGGCTGGCGAACCGCCTCGCGCGCTATGGCGACCGGATCGAAGCAGGGCAGATCGTTCTCGCCGGATCGTTCATCCGCCCCGTGGAAGCGCGCCATGGCGACACCATCGTCGCGGATTTCGGTCCGCAGGGGACGGTGAGCTGCCACTTCCGGTGATGCTGGGTCCGGCCGCGCCGCTTGCCGAGCGGCCGGCATTCTCCTAGAGGGATTCCCGGAACGGAAGGGAACCGAAATGGCGAGGACGCGTGCGGATCTGATGGCCTATCTCGAGGGCCTCGGGATCGAGACGACGACGGTCGATCACCCGCCTCTCTTCACCGTCGAGCAATCCCAGGCCCTGCGGGGCGAGATTGCCGGCGCGCATACCAAGAACCTCTTCGTGAAGGACAAGAAGGGACGATACTTCCTCCTCACGGTCGGCGAGGACGCGGAGGTCGACCTGAAGACCGTCCATCAGACGATCGGTGCGTCCGGACGCGTCTCCTTCGGCAAGCCGGATGCGCTGTGGGATCTGCTCGGCGTACAACCGGGGGCGGTCACGGCCTTCGGCGTCATCAACGACGTCGGGTCGCAGGTGACTCTGGTCCTCGATGCCGCCTTGATGCAGAATGACGTCGTGAACTGTCATCCATTGACGAACGAGGCGACGACGACCATCGCAAGCCGCGATCTGCTTCGTTTTGCCGAGGCGACGGGCCACGTTCCTCTGGTCTTGAACCTCGCCACTGCATCGCCACATGACGGCAACCTCGCCTGAGAATCGGAAAGCCTGAGACATGAGCACCCGGGACAACCCCTTCGCCGGATCGAACGGCGGATACGACACCGAAATCAGCTTCGGAATGGAACCGCCTGTTGCGGCCAGACCCGCGGGGGACCTGATCAAGGACACGACGACTGCGGGATTCGCGGCCGATGTCATCCAGGAATCCCGCAAGCAGACCGTCCTGGTCGATTTCTGGGCGCCATGGTGCGGGCCGTGCAAGCAGCTGACGCCCGTGCTCGAAAAGGCGGTTCGCGAGGCGGGTGGTGCGGTCAAGCTCGTGAAGATGAACATCGACGACCATCCTGCGATCGCCGGCCAGCTTGGGATCCAGTCGATCCCGGCCGTCATCGCCTTCCGCGACGGGCGCCCGCTCGACGGCTTCATGGGAGCCCTGCCGGAAAGCCAGGTGAAGGCCTTCATCAAGAAGGTGGGCGGCGAGGCAGCCGATCCCGTGCAGGACGCCCTCGCCGATGCGGCCGCCGCTCTCCAGGCGGGCGATCTCGAAGCTGCGGGCGCCATATATGGCGGCATTCTGCAGGCGGTGCCCGGCCATCCGGTTGCATCGGGGGCGCTTGCCGGCCTGCTGGTCGATCTGGGAGATCTGGAATCGGCCAGGACCGTGCTGGCGGAGGCCGTGGTGAAAGACAAGGAGCCGGCCGAACTCGCGAGCGCCCGAACGCGCCTGGCACTGGCGGAGGAGGTCGCCGCTCTCGGCGATCCGCGCGAGCTCCTGCAGCGGCTCGGGCAGGATCCCGACGATCACGACGCGCGCTTCGATCTTGCGCTGATCCAGAATGCGCAGGGCCTGCGGGCAGAAGCGGCCGACAGCCTGCTGCACATCATCAAGGCCGATCGCAGCTGGCGCGACGACGGCGCGCGGGCTCAACTGCTGAAATTCTTCGAAGCCTGGGGCATGACCGATCCGGCGACGTTGTCGGCAAGGCGGCGGCTGTCGTCGGTCCTGTTCTCCTGACCGCAGACGTGCGAGAATCCGGATGGTGGCATTGCCGTCCGGATCAGATGTTCCAGATTCCAGGGCAATCCCGCAGGAGGCCCATCCCGTTGCAAGCTGGAAACGCGCATTATCGGAATCCGACCGACTTTCCATCCACCGTGCCCGTCTTCCCCCTGTCGGCCGCGCTCCTCCTGCCTGGCGGACGGATGCCGCTCAACATCTTCGAGCCGCGCTACGTCGAGATGGTGGACGCGGCGCTGGCGTCCGACCGCCTGATCGGCATGGTCCAGCCGCGGCTCGACGGCGGGATTCGGCCGGACGGAGAGCCGGAACTTTGCGAGGTCGGCTGCGTGGGTCGTCTCACCTCCTTCACGGAGACCGGCGACGGTCGCTATCTGATCTCGCTGCAGGGTGTCTGTCGCTTCCGCATCGTCGAGGAGGTCGCTACGCGCGAGGCGTTCCGGCGGTGCAGGGCGATGGTCTTCGCGGGTGACCTCGACCTCGAGCGGGAGGCGGCCGAGGTCGACCGGGATGCGCTGCTGAAGGCCTTCCGGTCCTATCTCAAGGCCAATGAGCTGGAGGCCGACTGGGAGTCGATCAGCCGCGCGGAGAACGCGATGCTCGTGAACGCGCTCTCGATGATGGCGCCGTATGGCGCGGTCGAGAAGCAGGCGCTGCTCGAGGCGCCCGATCTCAGGACCCGGGCGGAAACCCTGATCGCCATCACCGAAATGGCGCTGGCGCGCAGCGGTGACGGCGCCGGCGCCAGCCTTCAGTAGAGGCAGGCATGGCCGAGGGTGAACGCGTCGCGGTGATCGACACCAAACTCCTCGAGCTGATCGCCTGCCCGATCAGCAAGGGACCGCTCGTCTACGACGCCGCACGCTCGGAACTGGTTTCCAAAAGCGCACGGCTCGCCTACCCGGTCAGGGACGGTATCCCGATCATGCTTCCCTCGGAAGCGCGCTCGCTTCGCGACGATCCGCCGGAGCGGTAACCAAGCTCCACCTTCGTCGAGGCCGGCCCGCGGCTTGCGGCAGACGGGAGCGCGCCGGCCCTCCGGTCCCCGATCCTTCAGTGAAAGTTGCGGCCTTTCGGCATCACCGCGCCTGACCGCCGGGCCAGAGCCTGATAGTCTTCCCGCAGGCCCGGGATCTCCTCTATGAGGGCGGCTAGGCGCGACCCCTTCGTCGCCTTCTCGCGCTGCTCGACAACCGGTCGCCGAACCTCGTCGGCATTGGCCAGCGTCATGATGAGATGGGCTTCCTCCGACAGATCGCCGAGGCGTGACGTGATGTCTTCCACCGCTTCGGCCACGACGTGGATGACCCCCGACTCCGATTGGACCTTTCCCCGCACCCTGACGAGCCGCGAGCCGATGACGATGGCCCGGAATCGCTCGAAGACCTTCGGCCAGACGATGACGTTGGCCACTCCGGTCTCATCCTCGATGGTCATGAAGATGACGCCCTTGGCGGACCCCGGCCGCTGCCGCACCAGCACCAGGCCGCAGACGGAAACACGCGTTCCGCTTCGCACGGTCTCGAGCGCGGCATTCTCGGCCGCCCTTTCCGCGGCGAGGCGCCGGCGCAGGAACGAAACCGGATGGGCCTTCAAAGAGAGCGACAGCGTGCGGTAGTCGTGAATGACGTGCTCGCCGAGCGGCATGGCGGGCAGCCGCATTTCCGGCTCGTGATCGGCGAGCTTCAGCGCCGGGTCGTCGAGCAGCGGCAGGAAACCGCCGGTCCTGGTGTCGTCCAGGCCTTGCACGGCCCAGAGGGCATCGCGCCGGTCGAGTCCCAACGAGCGGAAGGCATCCGCCCGCGCCAGCCGTTCCAGCGTCGGGCGGGGCAGGCCCGTCCGCAGCCACAGGTCGCGGACCGAATCGTAGCCGGCTTGCCGCCGCTCCACCAGCCGCTGCATCTCGTCCTGCCGCAATCCCTTGATCTGCCGGAGGCCGAGCCGCACCGCATGGCGGGTGCGGATCACGTCCCGCATCTCGCGATGTCGGGCTGCGATCCGCGTCCTGTCGAAAGGTGCATCCTCCAGAGTTCCATCCCAGCAGGAGTGATTGACGTCGGGCTCCAGCACCTCGACCCCGTGCTCGCGGGCGTCGCGGACCAGTTGCGAGGGCGCATAGAAGCCCATCGGCTGGGAGTTCAGGAGCGCGGCGCAGAAGACGTCCGGATAGAAGGTCTTGAACCAGCACGAGGCATAGACCAGCAGGGCGAAGGAGGCGGCGTGGCTCTCCGGAAAGCCGTATTCGCCGAAGCCCTCGATCTGCTTGAAGCAGCGCTCGGCGAAATCCCGCTCGTAGCCGCGGGAGACCATGCCCTCGATCATCTTCCGGCGCAGCGTGCCGATGGTGCCGACCCGTCGGAAGGTGGCCATGGCGCGGCGCAGCTGGTCGGCCTCGCCGGGCGTGAAGCCGCCGGCCACGATGGCGATCTTCATCGCCTGTTCCTGGAACAGCGGCACGCCCAGCGTCCGCTCCAGCACGGCCTTCAGCTCCGGACGCGGATATTCCGGCTCCTCGAGCCCCTGTCGCCGGCGCAGATAGGGATGCACCATGTCGCCCTGGATGGGTCCCGGCCGCACGATCGCCACCTCGATGACCAGGTCGTAGAAGGCACGGGGCTTCAGCCGCGGCAGCATCGTCATCTGCGCCCGGCTCTCGATCTGGAAGACGCCGATCGTGTCTGCCCGGCAGATCATGTCGTAGACCCGGGCATCCTCCTTCGGGATGGTCGCCAGCGTCAGCCGCTGCGGGTGATCGTCCGGGTAGTGCCGCGCCAGGAGATCGAAGGCGCGGCGCAGGCACGACAGCATGCCGAGCGCCAGGATGTCGACCTTGAGGATGCCGACGGCATCGAGGTCGTCCTTGTCCCATTCCACCATCCGGCGTTCCTCCATCGCCGTCCTGACGATGGGCACGATCTCGTCCAGGCGGTCGCGGGTGATGACGAAGCCGCCGACATGCTGGGAGAGATGGCGCGGGAAGCCGAGGATCTCGTTGGCGCGGTCCACCAGATGGCGCGTCAGCGGCTCGGCCATGTCGAGGCCGGCGGCCTTCGCCTCCTCGCCGCCGAGGCCGGCGCTCGACCAGCCCCAGATCGAGCCGGACAGCGCCGCCATGACGTCCTGCGACAGGCCCATCGCGGCCGCCGTCTCGCGAAGCGCCGAACGGCTGCGATAGGTGACCACCGAGGCGGCGAGAGCCGTGCGCCTGGCGCTGTACTTCTCATAGATATAGGCGATCACCTCGTCGCGGCGGTCGTGCTCGAAGTCGACGTCGATGTCGGGCGGCTCGTTGCGCTCGGGCGAGATGAAGCGCTCGAACAGGAGATCCATGATCTCCGGTCCCACATCGGTGATGCCGATGCAGAAGCAGATGATGGAGTTCGCGGCCGATCCACGCCCCTGGCAGAGGATTCCCTCTCGGCGCGCGAACTGGACGATGTCGTGGACGGTGAGGAAATAGCGCGCATAGGTCAGCTGCTCCACTACGGCGAGCTCGTGCCGGATCATGGCGGACACTTTTTCCGGGACGCCTTCGGGATAGCGCCGTGCCGCGCCCTCCCAGGTCAGCCGGGCAAGCTCTTCCTGCGGGGTGGCGCCGTCGCGCGTCGCCTCGTCCGGGTAGTTGTAACTGAGTTCCGACAGGCAGAAGGACAGCTCGCCGGCGAAGCGGAGCGTCTCGGCCAGCGCCTGCGGATGGCGGCGGAAGAGCCTTGCCATTTCGCGCGGCGGCTTCAGGTGCCGCTCGGCATGGGCGCGCAGCTCGAACCCGGCCTGTGCCACCGGCGTTCCGAGCCGGATGGCGGTGACGACGTCCTGCAGCGGACGCCGACCCGGCTCGTGATAGAGCACCTCGCCCACCGCCATCAGCGGCAGGCCGGCTGCCTCGGCCAGTCGAGCCGCCTGCTCCAGCCGCCAGCGGTCGTTGCCGTCGAAGGCGGGCGCCACGGCGACGCGGACGGCGCGGCCGAAGCGCCGCGCCAGCCGGCGCAGGAGGTCGAGTTCGCCGGCGCCGTCCTCGCCGAGCGGCGGCAGCACGGCCAGCGACATGGCGTCGCCCCAGGTCATCAGGCCGCCGAGCTTCAGGTCGGGCGCGCCCTTCACGCCCGCTTCGTTGGCTTCCGTCAGCATGCGGCAGAGATGCCCCCAGCCCGCGCGGTCCCGCGGATAGGCGAGCATGTCGGGCGTGCCGTCGGAAAAGACCAGCCGGGCACCGGGATGATAGGGTAGGCCCTCCTTCTGCGCCATCTTCCAGGCCCGCACGACACCCGCCACGGTGTTGCGGTCGGCCAGCCCGACGGCCGAAATGCCGAGGCGCCGGGCCATGACCACCTGCTCCTCGGGCGCGGAGGCTCCGCGCAGGAACGAAAAGTTCGACTGGACGGCGAACTCGGCATAGGCCGGGGCGGCCTTCGTCACATCGTCGGCGACGGTCATGCGAACAGTCCGTGCATGAACCAGCGCGGCACGGCCGCGGTTCCGTCGTAGAGACCTTCGCGGCAGAGCCAGAAGCGTCGCCCGGCGGTGTCCTCGACACGGAAGTAGTCGCGGGTGCGCGCGTCCCGGCTGGCCTGCCACCATTCGGGCGCGAGACGTTCCGGCCCTTCGGCACGGGCGACCCGATAGAGCGTGCGGCGCCAGCGGAAGGAGAAGGGCGGTCCGTCGGGGACCTCGGCGGAGGCCTCGACCGGTTCGGGCCGTGGCAGCAGGCGGATCGGCCGCTCGCGTGCACCCGGCCGGGGGGCCGGGACGAGGCCGGGAGGGCCGGCGGCGCCCCTGCGCGGACCCGGCGCGTCTCTGCCTTCGGAAGGCGGCGCGTCGGCAAAGGGGACGAACGCCACGGCGCGCTCCGGGAGGTGACTTTCCCGCAGCGTCGGGCGGCTGATCGCCGCCCGGCCGAGGCGGGCGCAGATGCGGTCGGCGAAGAGCGCCAGATCCTCCTCGTCGGCGGCTCTGCCGTTCCCGGCGAGATCGCCCTGCCGGGTCTCGAAGCGCGCGCTCTCGCGCATGTTCAGCCGCACCAGATCGAAGCCGAAGCCGGCATCGATGGTGGTGACGGCCAGGCGTTCGCGGAACAGACGCTGGATCATGCGTGGGTCGCGCATCGGCCGCGATGTGCCGACGCCGACCCGGCAGACCGCACCATCGACCCTGAAGAGCGCCAGTTCGATGACCTTGGCGCCCTCGCCCCGGGTTTCCAGGCTGGCGCGCGCGGTGGTCGCCAGCATGAGGACCAGTTCCTCGATATCCTCCATCCGCTGCACGGGTTCGGCCAGCGCGCGCTCCACGGAGAGGGCCGCCACAGGGAGCCGTGGCGAGAGCGCCTCTTCGGCATGGCCCAGCGCCTGGTCGAGCCGGGCGAGCGGGAGGCGGCCGAACCGTCGGGCCAGCGGCGCGCGCGGAGCTTCGAGAATGGCCCCCACCGTTCGCAGCCCGACGCTTTCGAGGCCGGCGCAGACGGCAGCGTCGAGCCGGAGCGCCGACAGCGGCAGGTCACGCAGGAAGGCCGCTTCCGCGCCTGCCTCCAGAATGATGCCGCGGGCGAAACGGGCCGCCGCCCAGGCCGCTCCGGCCGTCGAGGCGATCGCGGCCCGGGCGCTGAATCCCTGCTCGCGCAGGCGCTTCAGGAGATCGTCCAGCATCGCCCGTTCGCCGCCGAAGAGATGGGCGCAGCCGGTGATGTCGAGATGCAGTCCGTCGGACCCGTCGAGCGCGACCAGGGGCGTATAGCGGTCGCACCAGTCGGCAAGGCCGTCGAGGAGCCGCTCCTCGGCTGCAGGATCGGCCTCGACCACCTCCAGAGACGGATGCATGGCGCGGGCATCGGCGATGCCGGTGCCGCGCTTCAGCCCGAGCGCCTCAGCCTGCTCGTCGAGAGCGGCGATCCGCTGCGCGTTCCTTTCGCGCCGGCTGACCACCAGCGGCGGTCGCCCGGCCGCCGGCGTGGCCCGCCAGGTCCGGCCGAGCCGACGCCGCCAGACGCTCTCGATCGGGAGATAGGGGAACCATAGAGACAGGATCCTCTGGCCGTCTGTGCCGGAAAGTGCGGTCATGGGCGTTCCATTCCAGTTCGAACCTGCCGGACGCGCCGGTCCGGCTCTTGTCGAGGTCGACGCAGAAGGCAGGCGGACCGATCGAGCCGGGGAGCGGACCCGACACGGTGGAGCGCAGTCCCGACGCTGCCGGCGAGACGAGGAGGCGCACGGGCGCCGCGGTCGCCTCCGCCAGGGTGGAATGGCGGATGAGCAGCACCGGCCGGCCGGCGTCGCGCGCGCGAAAATGCAGCCGTCTGGTGGCGGTCAGGTCGAGACGCCGTGCCGCCCCGCGCAGTTCCAGGATCACGAGGCCGACGCAGGAGAGGGCGGCGGCTTCGTCGGCCACCCAGAGCGCATCGTCGAGCCTGGCCGTCTCGCAGAAGAGCATGCGCTCGGGCGCGATTCCGAAACGGAACCAGAGCCCGGGCGCGTGGGGCATGCCGGCTTCGCGATGGGTGTCGGAGGTGGCGATCCACAGGAAGGGCAGGCCTGCGGGAAGCGACAGCGCCGCCAGGCACAGTACAAAGCCCGCCACCGCGCCGGCATTGCGCATCTCCGCGCCGTGAATCTCCGTCAGCGCGGCGCGCGGCAGGCCGCCGCCGAGCGCGGTGTCGAAGGCAGCCGCGCCCGTGGCCAGAAGACCGCCTCCATGGGAATCCGGACGCAGCGCCATGCCCCGCTCGCGCAGCACGGTCTCTCCTTCCGGCGGCGGGCCGGCCGGGACGACCTCCAGCCTTTCGGCGGGCGTGCCCTCGATCCGGGCGATCTGTCGACGCAAGGCAAAAAGGGTTTCCCGCGCCGTGGCGATGGTCGCCATGGCCTGCTCCTGCAATCCGTTCCTGTTATGTTCCTATGGATTCCAGAGGGTCGGAAAAGAGTCAAGCACGCGTCGGCTGAATTTATTCCTAGGGCGGTTTACCCTGCGTTTCACCTCTTGCGGCCCGCCCCTCGCAAGATCGGCGACGAACGGCTATATGCCCGCCAAAGGACAGGACATGGCCCGCATCTACCAGACCCGCTCATGGCACGATCAGCTCTCGCCCTCGGTGGACGAGATGGAACTGCTCGCGCTCGAAGCCTATGCTCACCTGCCGGAGGATTTCCGTGCCCTGACCGGCGAGATCGTGATCCAGATCGCCGAGTTTCCCGACGAGGAGATCATGGACGATCTCTCGCTGGAGACGCCGTTCGATCTGCTCGGCCTCTTCGAGGGGCGCGGCATCGCCGAGCGCTGGAACCCCGCCACCGGCGAGGGACCCAACCGCGTGACGCTCTATCGCCGCGCCATCCTCGACTACTGGGCCGAGAACGAGGAGACGCTGGGCGACATCGTCACCCACGTCCTGATCCACGAGATCGGCCACCATTTCGGCCTGTCGGACGAGGACATGGAACGCATCGAGGAAGCCGCGCCGTAAAGGCGCGCCCGCAGCGGATTCCCGAAGACGTCTTACGGCCGGCGGCCCGCGCGTGCCGCTGACGCCCGGCTCGCGCCGCTCACTGTTCGCCGAGCTTGATGCCCGGTTCGTAGTCGATCCCCTCGACCTCCTTCACCACGGCCTGGCCGCAGCGCATGGTCTTCGTCTCGGCATCATAGGCGTAGGTCGGCCCGCCGGACAGGATCCAGCCCTTGTTCAGGGCCGCCGTCACCTTGTGGCAGAAGCTCGAATCGTCGGGTCCGGTGAGGAAGCGGTAGAGTTTCATGAAGCGAACCTGATCGGGAAAGACGGAGGAGACTTTACCGCACTGCGACCGCGACAGCCAGGGAGACGATCGTCCCGGCGCCTGGTCCTGCCTTGGCCGGCACGATCAGTCGCTGAACCTGTCCGGGAAGCGGCGCGCGCCATGCAGGACGGCCAAGATCTCGATATGCTCGCGAAGCCGGTAGAAGGCCAGGTAGGGCGTGCCGATGATCGTCAAGCGACGTGTGTCCTTATCGGCCAGCGCCCGGCCGAGCTTCGGATGCCACGAGAGAACGGCAACCGCCGACGATGCGGCGCACGACGGCTGCGGCCGCACGTTCGTTGTCCATGGCGATATAGGAGCCGATATCGTCGAGATCCTGCAGAGCTTCGTCCAGCCAACGAATGTCATTCATCGGGAATGAATTTGCGGATGACCGCCCGAACATCGGCGTCGGAGGCAAAGCGGCCTTGGTCGGCTGCCTTGTGGCGATCCCGGATCTTCTTCAGGTGCCATGCCTGCACGTCCTGCTCTCCCTCGACGGGAAGCGGCGAAATCGCGTCGGCAATCGAAATCGGCTTGGGGTCCATGCTCATGACGTCATTCTCGCATGCCACGGGCAAGTCGACCAGACCCTGGAGGTCTTCACAAGCCGCCTCGCTCCTCACCGCGCCATGGCGTGGTATTCGTCGTTGGGACGCATGTCGACGGCGGCAGCCATGCGGTTGGACATGTTGAAGAAGGCGGCGGTGGAGGCGAGGTCCCAGATGTCGCGGTCGGAGAAGCCTGCCGCGCGCAGGCCCTGGCGGTCCGCTTCCTCGATCCTGTCCGGCGTCTCCGTCAGCTTGACCGCGAAGTCGAGCATGGCCTTCTGGCGTGGCGACAGGTCGGCGGCGCGGTAGTTCATCACCATCATCTCGCCGAGCTTGGGATCGCCCGACAGCTGCCGCACGGCGGCGCCATGCGCCGTCAGGCAGTAGTAGCAGTGGTTGACCGAGGAGACCGCCACGGCGATCATCTCGCGCTCGAGCTTCGTAAGGCCTGACTGACCGAGCATCAGGTCGTTGTACATGTCGGTGAAGGCGCGAAGCTTCTTCTCGTCGAAGGCGTAGGCCTGGAGCACGTTCGGCACCATGCCCAGCTTTTCCTCGCATTTGGCGAAATAGGCGCGGGTCGGTTCGCTCAAGTCCCCGGCCGGGGGAAGGTCCAGTGCCGTGATCTTTCCCGTCATGATGATTTCATCCCTTCCGGTCAATGTCGCCCCGGGCTCGGATCATCGGCGGGGTCGTAAACGTTCACGATCCTGATACGATACCGGAAAAACCCCAGGGGAGGGAAGAATGCCCGAGGAAACGAGGATCGGCACCGACGACGGCGCAGGCCGGGCGTTCGCCAAGCTTCTTCTGTCGCGCGCGTCCGCCGAAGACCTGGCCGGCTACGACGACAGGATGCTGCGCAAGGCGGCAGCGCTCGCCCACGACATGGTGCTGCGCCATCGCAAGGGCGAGAGCGTGATCTCGATCCTGACCGACAGCGGGGTGATGCGCGCGGACCGCCCGGTCTGCGTCGTCACCGTCATCAACGACAACATGCCCTTCCTGTTCGATTCGGTGATGGGCGAGATCGCCGAGGGCGGGAACGAACCGTTCTTCGTCACGCATCCCGTCATGGTCGTCTCGCATGCCCGGGATGGTGCCAACGTGATCGCCGCCGATTCCGTCCAGCCGCAAGGTGATCGGCTGAGCGTCATCCAGGTTCATGTTCCTCCGATGACGGGCGAAGAGGCGGAGGCGCTCCGGATGCGGCTCGAGCGCGTGCTCACCCATGTGCGCAACGCGGTGCAGGACTGGAAGCCGATGCTGGCCCGGCTCGAGCACACGATCTCGGATTATCGCTACCTGCCCGTCCCGCTCGACAAGGGTGCCGTCACCGAAGCGATCGCCTTCCTCGAATGGCTGCGCGACAACAATTTCACCTTCCTCGGCATGCGCAGCTACCGCGCCCTCGGAGAGGGCGAGACGACGGAACTCGAGCGGACCGACCAGCGCGGACTGGGCATCCTGTCCGATCCCGACCTGCGGGTGCTGCGCGGCAGGACTCAGACCTCCATCACCACGCCCGAGATCCTCGAGTTCCTCAACGGTCCCGAGCCGCTGATCGTCGCCAAGGCCAATGCCCGCTCCCTGGTGCACCGGCGCGCCTATCTCGATTATGTCGGCGTCAAGACCTTCGACGCCGAGGGCAGGTTGTCGGGAGAACTGCGCATCGTCGGCCTGTTCACCTCGACGGCCTACACGCGCTCCGTTCTCAACATCCCCTACCTGCGGTCCAAGGCCGAGACCGTCATCGCGAAGTCGGGCTTCGACAAGAGCGATCATTCCGGCAAGGCCCTGATCAACGTGCTGGAATCCTATCCGCGCGACGAGCTGTTCCAGATCGACGCGACCCTGCTGAGAAAGCATGCGATGGCCGTGCTGGCGCTCGGCGAACGTCCGCGCGTGCGGGTCCTGGTGCGCGTCGACCAGTTCGACCGGTACGTCTCGGTGATCGTCTTCGTGCCGCGCGACCGCTACGATTCGCGCGTGCGGCAGCAGATCGGAGACCACCTGAAGACGGTCTTCCAGGGGCGCCTCTCCGCCTATTATCCGGCCTTCCCCGAAGGCTCGCTGGCGCGCGTCCATTTCATCATCGGCCGCTCGGGCGGCAAGACGCCTGCCATCCCGGCCCAGGAGATCGAGAACGCCATCCGCAACATCATCCGGACCTGGGACGACGCCCTGCGCGAGGCGGTTGCCGAAGCTGGCGAAGATCCCGCGCTTGCCGACAAGGCCCAGCTCTTCCCCGAGGCCTATCGCACCTCCTTCGCACCGCACGAAGCGATCGCCGATGCCCGGCGCGTCGCCGGGCTTTCGAAGGACAGCCCGATCGCCATCGACTTCTATCGCCGGGCCGACCAGCCGGCCGAGCATGTGGCGCTCAAGATCTACCACCACGGCGCGGCGGTCTCCCTGTCGAAGCGCGTTCCGCTGCTCGAGAACATGGGCTTCCGCGTCATCTCCGAACGCACGTTCGAAACCGTCGGGGACGAGCCCGTCTTCATCCACGACATGGAACTCGAAAGTGCCTACGGCAAGGCCGTGGAACTCGCGACGGACGGCGCACTGTTCGAAGACGTCTTCCTGTCTGTCTGGAGCGGCCAGGCAGACAATGACGGCTACAACGGCCTCGTCCAGACCGCCGGCCTGAAGGCCCGCGAAATCGTCATCCTGCGCGCCTACGGGCGATACCTGCAGCAGGCCGGCATTCCGCAGAGCCAGGACTTCGTGGCCGCCGTGCTCAACCGTTATCCGGCGATCGCGCGCGACCTCTATTCGCTGTTCAACGCCCGTTTCGACCTCGCCATGCCCAAAGGCACCTCGGCCCACGACCAGCAGGAGATCGGACGGCGGATCGGCGAGGCGCTGGAAGGCGTTCCGGTCCTCGACGACGACACGATCATCCGGCGCTTCCTCAACCTGATCCTGAGCACCCTGCGGACCAATGCGTTCAAGACGCAGGAGCCGGAAAAAGCCCGCTCGCTTGCCTTCAAGCTCGATTCAGGACAGGTCGTGGGCCTTCCCGATCCGAAGCCCTGGCGGGAGATCTTCGTCTACGGACCCGAGGTCGAAGGCGTGCATCTGCGTTTCGGACCGGTCGCCCGCGGCGGGCTGCGCTGGTCCGACCGGGCGCAGGACTACCGCACCGAGGTGCTGGGGCTCGTCAAGGCGCAGCAGGTCAAGAACGCGGTCATCGTTCCGGTCGGCGCCAAGGGCGGCTTCTATCCCAAGCAGCTTCCGGCGGGCGGATCGCGCGACGCGGTGTTCGAGGCCGGCAAGGCGGCCTACGTCAATTTCGTGTCGTCGCTGCTGTCAATCACCGACGATCTGGACGTCGACGGGGTTCTCCCGCCGGAGGGCGTGATCCGCCACGACGGCGACGACCCCTATTTCGTCGTCGCGGCCGACAAGGGAACGGCGACCTTCTCAGATACGGCCAACGCGATCAGCCAGGCGCACGGCTTCTGGCTCGACGACGCCTTCGCCTCCGGCGGATCGGCCGGCTACGACCACAAGAAGATGGGCATCACCGCCCGCGGCGCCTGGGAGGCGGTCAAGCGGCACTTCCGCGAGATGAACCGCGACATCCAGACGGAGCCCTTCACCGTCGCCGGCGTCGGCGACATGTCGGGCGACGTGTTCGGCAACGGCATGCTGCTTTCGACCGAGATCCGGCTTGTCGCCGCCTTCGACCACCGCGACATCTTCATCGATCCCGATCCGGACGCCGCCGTCTCCTTCGCCGAACGCCAGCGCATGTTCGCGCTGCCGCGGTCGAGCTGGCAGGACTATGACCGCTCGGCGATCTCGGCCGGCGGCGGCGTGTTCTCGCGGTCGCAGAAGGCGATCACGCTGTCGGAGGCCGCCGCCCGGGCGATCGGCATCGGCAAGACCATCGCTTCGCCGACCGAGATCATGAACGCCATCCTGAAGGCGCCCGTCGATCTCCTCTGGTTCGGCGGCATCGGCACCTATGTCCGGGCGACCACCGAAAGCAATCCTGACGTCGGCGACCGGGCCAACGACGCCATCCGGGTCGCGGCTCCGGACGTCGGAGCGAAAGTCGTCGGCGAAGGCGCCAATCTCGGCATGACGCAGCGCGCACGCATCGAATACGGCCTCGCGGGCGGCCGCTGCAACTCGGATGCGATCGACAATTCCGGCGGCGTCAACTCGTCCGACGTCGAGGTCAACATCAAGATCGCGCTCGCCGCAGCGATGCGGAAGGGAACGCTGTCGCGGCCCGACCGGAACGTCTTCCTCGCCGAGATGACCGACGAGGTGGCGGCTCTGGTGCTGTCCAACAATTACGACCAGACGCTCGCCCTGTCGCTCGCCGAGCGGCGGGGGCTGTCGGACCTGCCGCACCAGCAGCGCTTCATGGCCATGCTGGAAGCGCGGGGACGGCTCGACCGCGTCGTCGAGACGCTACCGTCCGATGCGGCGCTCGCCGAACGCTCGGCGAGGAACCTGCCGCTCACCCGCGCCGAACTGGGCGTGCTGCTTGCCTATGCCAAGATCGCGCTCTTCACCGACATCGTCGAAAGCGGTCTTCCCGACGAGGCTCATTTCGAGGAGGATCTGCTCGCCTATTTCCCCGACCGGATGGCGCGCGAATACAAGGCGGAGATCGAAGGCCACAGGCTGCGCCGGGAGATCATCGCCACGCAACTGGCCAATGACGTGATCAACCGCGGCGGGCCGTCCTTCGTCAGCCGGTTGCAGGACGTGTCGGCCTGCGGCGCCGCCGAGGTGGTGGCATCCTATTCGGTCGTGCGGGACGGCTTCGACATGCCGGGCCTGTTCGGTGCCATCGACGCGCTGGACAACAGGGTCGACGGCCAGGCGCAGCTCCGCTTCTATCAGGCCGTCGTGCGGCTGATCGATGCGGCCACTCACTGGGACCTCACGAACGGAGATCGCTCGATGAACGTTGGCGAGCGGGCGGCGGAACTGCGCCGCGCCCGCGGCGTGCTGGAGCCGATCCTGGTCGACCTGCTGCCGGCCTTTCTCCGCTCGCGTCTCGACGGGCGCGTCGCTGCCTTTGCGGAGGCCGGCGCGCCTGCGGGTCTCGCGGCGCGCCTCGCCTTCCTGGACGTCGCGGAAATCGTGCCCGACATCGACCTCGTGGCCCGGGCGGCCGAAGCCGATCTCCCGCTGGCCGCAAGAACGTTCCTCGGCGTCACCGAGGCGTTCAGGATCGGGCGCATCGAGGATGCGGCGCGGTCGGTGGTGGCGACGGACTATTATGACGGCCTTGCGCTTTCGCGTGCCAATGACATGATCGGCGCGGCCCGGCGCGGCATGGCCATCTCGGTTCTCGCAGGCCATCGCGATGCCGCCGATCCGGTTGCGTCATGGCTGGAAGCCGGCGGCCGGCAGATGGCGCGGGCGCGCGAGCGGCTGCAGGCGCTCACCGAAAGCGGCGACATCAGCCTGTCGCGCCTGACGGTCGCCGCCGGCATCATGACGGATCTGGCCGGGCAGTGACCCGGCGCGGGGGGACGGAACGGACATGAGCGATCTGGCGGGACCCCGTGCATCGAAGCGCGGCATCTGGGGGTGGATGCTGTTCGACTGGGCGGCGCAGCCCTTCTTCACCGTCGTCACGACCTTCATCTTCGGGCCCTATTTCGTGTCGCGCATGGCAAGCGATCCCGCGGCAGGGCAGGCGGCCTGGGGCTATGGCATCGCCGCGGCCGGCTTCGTCATCGCCATCCTGTCGCCGGTGCTCGGATCGATCGCCGACCAGACCGGCGCCCGCAAGCGTTGGATCGCCTTCTTCGCGGCCATCAAGATCGTCTGCCTCTGCCTGCTGTGGTACGCGGCGCCGGGCTCCAGCCTGTTCCTCGTCGTCCTCCTGTTCTCGCTGGCGTCCGTCGCGGCGGAGTTCTCGACCGTCTTCAACGATTCGATGATGCCGCGGCTCGTGTCGAACGAGGACATCGGCCGCATCTCCAACGTGGCCTGGGGCCTCGGCTATCTCGGCGGGATGATCGTGCTCATCTTCGTCGTCGCCTTCATGGCCGGCTCACCCGAGACCGGCAGGACGATCATCGGCGTGTCGCCGATCCTCGGTCTCGACCCGGCGCTCGGCGAGGATGCCCGCGCCACCGGCCCGATCTCGGCGCTCTGGTATCTCGTCTTCATCCTGCCGATGTTCCTCTTCACGCCCGATACCGGAACGGGCAGGCGCATCGGAACCGCGGTACGCGACGGAATGGCCGAGCTCGGGACGACCCTGACCGAGGTCAGACGGCGGGCCGGGCTCCTGCGGTTCCTGATCGCGCGGATGATCTACCAGGACGGCGTCACAGCGCTCCTGGCCCTTGGCGGCGCCTTCGCGGCGGCGATGTTCGGCTGGTCGATCACCGAGATCGGCATTTTCGGCATCATCCTCAACGTCGTCGCGATCTTCGGCTGTCTCGCCGCCAGCCGGCTGGACACGGCACTGGGCTCCAAGACGGTGGTGCTGATCACGCTCGTCCTTCTCACCATCGCGACCATCGGCATCGTCTCGACCGGGCCGGGCTACACGCTGTTCGGTGCCTGGATGATGCCGGGCGAGGACAGCGGCGGGCTCTTCGGCACGCCGGCCGAGAAGGCCTACATCGCCTTCGGCCTCCTCATCGGCATCGCCTTCGGGCCGGTGCAGGCCTCGTCGCGCTCCTACATGGCTCGCAGCGTCTCGCCCGAAGAGGCCGGCCGCTATTTCGGCATCTACGCGCTGGCCGGCCGGGCGACGAGCTTCCTCGCGCCGTTCCTCGTCGCCACGATCACCGCGCTGAGCGGCTCTCCCCGGCTCGGGATGGCGGTGATCATCCTGTTCTTCCTCGCCGGCATGCTCCTGCTGGCGTCGACGCCCTATCCGGCGCACAGGCCGGCGCGGTAGTTGCGTCTGGTGAAAATGTCCCGTTCCCGGGGAGACCACGGCGATGCCGGCCGCGAAGGGACGCGTCGCCGAAGCGTTCGGCCTCTACCCGCTGCCGGGCAAGGCGACCACCTTCATCGGCCCGTACTCGATCGTGCTGGTCACCGGCTTCTTGGCCTCGGAAGCCTTCGACCTGTAGACCCGGGACGCCCAGCACCTCGGCGTCACGCCCGTCGGGGTGCTGTTCGTCATCGGGCCCGCGCTGCTGCCGTTCTGAAAGACCGAGACACGCTTTAGGCCAATCGCCTGTCAGGGGAGGAGGCGGGTTTCGGCCCAGGCGACGAACTCCTCAAGGCGCTGCAGGGCCCTCTCCGCTTCGGCCCGGGTCTTCGCCCGGGCGCCGTACTGGATTTCGTCCTTCTGCTCGAGCAGCGCCCGCAGGTTGGCTTCCTGCCTGGACGGCAAATCCTTGCCGAGAGCGGCACGCAGAAGTTTCACCACCGCCTGGTGGTCCCCCTGATTGATCTCGCCGCGAAAGCGTGCGCTGAGCGCATCCGCATAGGCGATGGCGCAGGTGACGATGGTCGACATCAGGGGATTGGCGATGTCGCCAGCCTCGGCGACCGTATCGCTGTTGCGCGCTTCCTTGAGAAAGGCTCTCGCGATCGCCAGCCGGCCTGAGACGTAGGCTTCGTCGACCGGCCGGGAGCGTCCGGTCCTAGTCATCGGGAGCTTGCTTCGGGCTCGCCAGCTCCTCCGGCCGGCGGCCGGAGAGCACGAGTGCCTCGCGCCTGACGCTCTCCCACCATGGATCGCGCTCTGCCGCCAGGCGACGGACGTCGGCAGTGTCCAGGCCTACGACATTGGCGACGAAGCCCAGCCGCGCCGCGTCGTCCCGAAGTCCCTCGCGGACGCTCTCGACCATCGGCGACAGATCGTCCGGCGCTGCCACGAGCCCGATATCGAGGTCACTGTCGGGCCGGTCGTCACCACGTGCCACACTGCCGTAGACGAACAGGCTGAGGATCGCGTCGTTTCGGGCAACCCGCCGGATGGAGTCGAGGATCGCCTCGAACCGGCTCGGCTCGGCCTCGAACAGCGCCGCGATCTGTGGCGCGAGGACATGGCGGTCGCTGAACCGGAAGACCCGCGCGTGCGAGGACCCCAGCGCCTCCACGATGCCGACGACCGTCAAACTGTTCAGTCCCAGGCGCACGCTCTCGCGCGACAACCCGCTCCTGCGGACGATTTCGGCCGCAGCCAGCGGGCCGCCATGCCGCACCAGGACGCGCAGGATGCGCACGTTGGAATCGACGCCGAAGACGTCGGTCAGGGGCTTGCGAAGGGCGCTCTCGCGTTCCGGACGGGCCATGAACTGCTTTGATATGTTGGCAATTGCCTGAATATCATGGCAGGGCTGGCCGGATCAAGGCTTCTTCCATCGCCAAGGCGCGGCGAGCCCAAAACGCACCTGCCAGAGCCCCCACCCTCAGTGCCGGAAATGCCGCATCCCGGTGAAGACCATGGCGATGCCGGCCGCGTCGGCGGCGTCGATCACGTCCTGGTCGCGCATCGAGCCGCCGGGCTGGATGACCGCCGTGGCGCCGGCCTCGACGGCCGAGAGCAGACCGTCGGCGAAGGGGAAGAAGGCGTCGGAGGCGACGACGGAGCCCCTGGTCGCCGGCTCGGACGCACCGGCCGCCTGCGCCGCGTCCTCGGCCTTGCGGGCGGCGATGCGCGAGGAGTCCACCCGGCTCATCTGGCCGGCGCCGATGCCGACGGTGGCGCCGCCGCGGGCATAGACGATGGCGTTGGACTTGACGTGCTTGGCGATGCGGAAGGCGAATTTCAGGTCGGCGCGTTCGGCCTCGGTCGGCGCGCGCTTCGTCACCACCTGGAGTTCGAGGTCGTCGACGGAACCGTTGTCGCGCGACTGGACGAGCAGTCCGCCCGAGACGGTCTTCGCCGTGATGCCGGGAGCGCGCGGATCGGGCGTGCCTTCGGTGAGCAGGAGGCGCAGGTTCTTCTTGCCGGCAATGATCGCCTCGGCCTCGGGCGACGCCCCCGGCGCGATGATCACCTCGGTGAAGACCTTGGCGATCTCTTCCGCCGCTTCGGCATCGAGCGGCCGGTTCAGCGCCACGATGCCGCCGAAGGCGGAGACCGGATCGCAGGCCAGCGCCTTCAGATAGGCTTCCTTCAGTGTGGCGCCTTCGGCCACGCCGCAGGGGTTGGCGTGCTTGATGATCGCCACCGCGGCCGTGCGCGCCGGGTCGAACTCGCCCACCAGTTCGAAGGCGGCGTCGGTGTCGTTGATGTTGTTGTAGGACAGCTGCTTGCCCTGCACCTGGCGGGCGGTCGCGACGCCGGGGCGCTTGTCGCCGGTCACGTAGAAGGCCGCCTGCTGGTGCGGGTTCTCGCCGTAGCGGGTCACCTCGGCCAGCCGGCCGCCGACGCTGCGCCAGCCGGGATGCTCGATGCCCAGCGTCTCGGCGAACCAGTTCGCGATCGCAGCGTCGTAGGCCGCCGTGCGCGCGAAGGCCTTGGCGGCGAGCTTCCTGCGGAGCTCGAGCGACAGGTGTCCGGCATCCGCCTCCAGTGCGGCCATCACCACCGCGTAGTCGTGCGGATCGGTCACCACGGCGACGTAGGCATGGTTCTTCGCTGCGGCGCGCACCATGGCGGGGCCGCCGATGTCGATGTTCTCGACCGTGGTCGCGTAGTCCGCGCCCGCGAAGCGAACCTCCTCGAAGGGATAGAGGTTGATCACCAGGAGATCGAATGGCTCGATGCCGTGGGTCTCCATCGCTTCGGCGTGTTCGGGATCGTCACGCACGCCGAGCAGGCCGCCATGGACCAGCGGGTGCAGCGTCTTGACCCGACCGTCCATGATCTCCGGAAAGCCGGTCACCTCTGAGACGTCGGTGACGGTCAGCCCTGCGGCTGCGAGCGCCTTTGCCGTACCCCCGGTCGAGACCAGCTGGACGCCGCGGTGGAAAAGTTCGGACGCGAACGCCTCCAGGCCCGTCTTGTCGGAAACCGAGATCAGAGCGCGGCGAAGCTGGATGCGGTCGGGCGCGGGAACGTTCTTGGATGCGACGGCCATGGCGCTTGTCTGTCTCCGTGCGATGTCGGGGAAATCGCGCCCTACCACAGGACGCGCCTAAAACAAATCGAGCGGGACGAGCGTCAGGCGTTCCCGATCGCCATGCGCTTGAAGCGCCAGCGCACCACATCCGTCTCGGAGGCGTCGAAGGACAGGACGATCTGCATGTTGCGGCGCGGTCCGGAAAGGCCGGCGAAGTAGATCGACTCCTCGATCACCGGCTTCGCCTCGGCGCAGGAGAAAATCCAGGCCTCCGAGCCTCCCGTCGACAGAGCGATCCGGTCGTGATCGTCGCGCAGGATCTCCACGCCCGGATGGATGTGGAACCGCACCGCGACATGGTCGCCATGGTAACGGGGCTGATCGCCATCGGGCGTATAGAACCGGTCGCGACCGACCAGCGTCGCACCCTCGTCCGCCAGGATGAGCATGCGTTCGTGCACGAGACCGAAAGCCGGGACGTACCCGTCATGGTGCGCCACGAAGCCCTGCATCCCGCGCTCGTCGATCCGTCGCGATTCGACGATCTGGGGACCCGATGTGATTCGCCGGCCGAGGAGCTCGACCGGACGCGTCCCGGTCAGGAAGCCGCAGGACGAGGTGTCGTTGATACAGGCGGTGCTGTGTGCGGCGGTGGCGCGCGCCACCGTCAGGAAATCGGCAGGGCCGCGGTTGTCGACGCCTGCGTTGACGACGAAGAGCCGGCGCTGCGACGACATCTCGAAGGACAGGCAGCCGGCGTGGGCGGCGCCCGAAGCGTCGAAGGGCGGCGCGCGTCCGGTGTCGGCGATCACCGTCGTCTCGCCCAGACACAGCCTTTCGAAGCCGGAATGCGGTGCATGCAGGAGCGGCTGGCCCGCGGCATCGTCATGGCGCAGGATCGCCACGATGCGGTCGGGAATGGTGGCGCCCATGCCGTTGAAGCGGGCGAGATTGCCGTCCTGGTGGCGGAAGAACCGCAGCGCCGGCAGCATGCGGTCGATCGCGCCCATCAGCGCCTGCGGCGGCGCCTCGGCCTGATTCGCGTAGGTCTGCCGGAGCGGCAGGAGATCGGCGAGAAGCTCGAGAATCGCCAGCGGACTGCGCGAGATGTGGCCGCCGTCGGCGAGGATCTGCCTGTCGAGTTCGCGCGCAAGGTTGCGCGTGGCTGTGCGCAGCGCGGTCGGGGCCGTGGGCAGCGACAGCGCGGCGAAGGCGATGGCGATCCGCGCGCGGAGCCTTTCCTCGTTCTCGGGCATCTCGCCTGCGATCGACCGCAGGTAGCGGATCTGGAAGGAGAGTGACCTCAGGAAGGAACGGTAGAACGGCAACTCCGCACCTTGCAGAACCACCGTCGAATGCTGAAGCCAGGCAATGATCCGCCGCGCGGTGACGTCGGGTTCCCAGGCGACACCGGCCAGACGCCCGCTGTTGGTGGTGATCCAGTCCGACACCAGCGCCCGCGCATTGGCTGCGGCAAGCTCCGTCCCGGCCTCGCGCATGTGACGCAGCCACCGGAAGCTGTTCAGCGACCGGCGCCAGGGGAGAGGCGGGTGATCCATGCCGAAAGGCGAATTGCCGCCGGTCTCGATGATTCGGCCGGCAAGCGCGAACCGTCCATGGTAGATCTCGATGGCGATCTGTGCGTCCGGCAGGCGAAGATCGGGCGGCGCGATGAGCACCCGTTCCGGGGTGCGCCCCATATAGCGCCAGCGATACGCTGGACCCGACCGCAGCGTCCGCCGCGCTCGCGCCCACGCCTCGCGTGCAAGCAATGCCCACAGGCGCGGGGAATGATCCGCCGCTTTCGCCAAAACTCATTGTCCTCGTCTGTCGGCCCCGCGCCCTGTTGTAACCGATTCAAGATTCAGAGCGACACCGAATTTTACCGAACCAACAGGCTTGTCCTCCCGAGGGCTTCAGGCCCTCGTCAGGTGCCTGCCGACCTGCGGAGTCTGACCGCGAAGAATCCGTCGAGACCCGCATGGGATGGCTCTTCGGCGGGCAGGCCCGCAGGCGTGGTCCGAAGTTCGCCCACCGCGTTGACGAAGTCGTCGATGCCCGGCAATTCGCCCGGCTGCGCCGGATCGCGGACGAAATCCGTCCTGGACGCGAGGAAGCCAGCGATCATGTCCTCGCCCTCGGCGGGGTCGAGCGAACAGTTGGAGAAAACCAGCAACCCGCCCGGGGCGATCATGTCCGCAGCGTGGGACAGGAGCCTTGCCTGTACGCCGGCGAGCTTGACGACGTCCTCGGCGGACTTGGTCCATGGAATGTCGGGATGACGCCGGACGGTGCCGGTCGAGGAACAGGGCGCATCGAGCAGGACGGCGTCGAAGGGAGCGGCCGGCGCGTACTTCGTCAAGTCCTCTTCGACGATCTCCGCCTCGAGTCCGAGCCGGGCGAGGTTCGACGCGAGACGTTTCCGGCGGTTCGCCGACGCTTCCACGGCGGTGACCTTCGCGCCCGCCGCGGCGAGCTGAGCCGTCTTGCCGCCCGGTGCCGCGCAGAGATCGGCCACTCGTCGCTCGGCCACGTCGCCCAGCAGGCGCGCCGGCAGGGCCGCCGCGGCATCCTGGACCCACCATTGCCCGTCCGCAAAGCCGGGCAGGTCTGGGACCGGCCTATCGAGATGCGGCACGCGGACGGAACCCGTCGGGAGGACGAAGCCGCCGAAGGCTTCGGCCCATCGTTCCGGGTCGGACCGGACGGTGAAGTCCGTCGGCGCCTCGGAGCGATGCATCGCCAGGATGCGCGCCGCTTCCTCTTCGCCGTAGGCGGCCTTCAGGCGCTCGACGAACCAGGCGGGAGCGTCTGCCGATTCAGCCAGCGCAGCGGGAAGCGCGCGTTCCTTGCGGCGGGCGAGTTCGCGCAGCACGCCATTGACGAGCCCGGAGAACCGCTCGGTGCGCGGATCGGCCTTCGCATGGACGACGGCGAGATTGACGGCGGCGCTGTCTGGAACGTCGAGGAACAGGATCTGCGCGGCTGCGACATGCAGGATGTGGGCGAGCGCGGTCGCATTGGAAGGCAGCGGCCGGTCGAGCCGGCGATCGATGAGTGCCGAGATGGTCATGCGGAAGCGCAGCGCGGTGGCGAGGATGGCGCGCGCCAGCGCGCGATCACGGGGGTCGAGCGCGCGATAGTCGGGGTGGCCGTGCTCGTCGTCGGTCAGCCCGTCGAGCGGCGTCTTCTTGTCGACGACGGCGGCCAGCAGTCTGGCTGCAGCGCGTCGTGCTGCCAGTCCAGGCGTGCCGGCGCCGTCGTCCGGGATATGTCGCGATCCGGCATGTGAGCGGTGCCGCTGCGCGCCGCTCAAGACCAGGGCCCCTTCGGCCCGCGTTCATTGCCCGGGTTGCCCGTCCGGGGAACCGAGCCGCGTCCCGGGCGCGCGGTGCCGCGCGTCGGCTCGGTCCGGCCTTCGCGTCCGCGCCCCCAAGGGCTCCCGTCTTCGACGACGGGACGATCGCGGCGGGCGGCTCCGCCGGACAGGCCGTTGCGCGCCATGTCCTCCAGCGCCGCGATCCGGTTGTCGGTGTTCGGGTGCGTCGAGAAGAGGTTGTCCATCTTCTCGCCGGACAGCGGATTGATGATGAACATGTGCGCGGTGGCCGGATTGTGCTCCGCATCCGGGTTGCGGATGCGCCTGGCCGCATTCGCGATCTTGTCGAGCGCCGATGCCAGCCAGAGCGGATTGCCGCAGATCTCGGCCCCCAGCCGGTCGGCGGAATACTCGCGGGTGCGGCTGATCGCCATCTGCACCAGCATGGCCGCCAGCGGCGCGACGATCATCGCCACCAGCACACCGACGAAGCCGAGCGGATTGTTGTTGTCGCGGTTGCCGCCGAAGAAAAAGGCGAAGTTGCCGAGCATCGAGATCGCGCCCGCCAGCGTCGCCGTGATCGTCATGATCAGCGTGTCGCGGTTCTGGATATGCGCCAGTTCGTGCGCCATCACGCCCGCCACCTCCTCGTAGGAGAGGCGCTCCAGCAGGCCGGTGGTCGCGGCCACCGCGGCATTCTGCGGATTGCGGCCGGTGGCGAAGGCGTTCGGCTGGTCGTT
This sequence comes from Aquibium microcysteis, assembly GCF_014495845.1. Taxonomy (NCBI): domain Bacteria; kingdom Pseudomonadati; phylum Pseudomonadota; class Alphaproteobacteria; order Hyphomicrobiales; family Phyllobacteriaceae; genus Aquibium; species Aquibium microcysteis. The sequence goes on along the minus strand of NZ_CP061080.1, from coordinate 4,348,135 downwards.
CTGGATCAGATAGACCTTCGGCATCGGCATGCCGGCGTTGTGCACCAGGCCGCGCACGATCTCGTAGTATTCCGGCGCGTTGCGCTCGTCGACCTCGACCGCGTGATGCATCCGCAGCACCATCTTGTCGGCGTTCCAGTAGCCGAAGAGGTTCATTGCGGCTGCGATGACGAAGGCGATCAACATGCCGCCCGAACCGCCGATCAGGTAGCCGACGCCCATGAAGAGCGCCGTCATGGCGGCAAGCAGCATCGCGGTGCGTATCATGTTCATCGACGAAGGCTCCGTGCTGCCGGCGAGCGCGAAAGCTCGCAGGGTGTCCAAACCGCTCTATATGATGGTATGCGCTGGGTGCCACTTCAATATTGTGCAACGGGTCGAGAACGATGGGCGACGACGGCGAAGACCGGAAGAACGCGTCAACGGCGAGGCAGCAGGACGCTGGATCTGCAGGATCTCCCGCGGATCCCGACGGCCCGGCGCCGAAGGCGTTGAGCGCCGCAGCCCAGCGCGCGCTGGAGGAGGCCGAAGCGCGGCGGCTTGCCTACGAGGCGCAGGTCGCCGCTCTCCCCAGGGAGCTCGGCGGACGCGGTGGCAAGGAACCCGGCCGCTACGGCGACTGGGAAGTCAAGGGTATCGCGACGGACTTCTGAGGCAGGCCAGTCCGGGCCGCCGGATGTCTCCGGTGTCGTTCCGTGCAGCCGGCCAGGCCGGCCGCGAGCGCGATCACGACAGGAGCGCGATCATCTCCGGCACGAAGCGATCGCCCTGCCCCGCCTCCACCTGATCGGCATAGGCGCGTGCGACCGCCGAGGCGATGGACGCCTCGCTGCCCAGCACCTCCGCCATGGCGGCATAATAGCCGATGTCCTTCGCGGCATTGGCGATGGAAAAGCGGAAATTGCCCGTGTCGCCATCGAGGATGAAGGGCGTGAGCCGATCGAGCACGACGCCCTTGCCGCCGCCCTGCGCCAGAACGCCCTGAAGGGTCGCAGGCTCGATGCCCGCCCTCGCCGCGGCGGCCGCCGCCTCGCAGAGCACCGCGGAGAAGCCGAGCGATACGTAGTTGTGCACGAGCTTCATGACGTGGCCCGAGCCGACGGGTCCGGCATGGGTGACGTTCTCGGCGAAGCAGCGCAGAAGCGGGAGGCATTCCGTAAAAAGCGCCTCGTCTCCCCCGACCAGAAGATTGAGGCGCCCCTCCGCGGCCTCCTTCGGTGTCCGCGTCATCGGCGCGTCGAGCATGCGCCCGCCGGCCTCGTGCACCAGAGCCGCCATGCGGCGCGTCGAATCGGGAAGCGCCGTCGAACAGTCGATGACCACCGTTCCAGGCCGAAGGCCCGCGATCACTCCGTCCGGGCCGGTCAGGACCGCTTCGACCTGCGGCGAGCCGGTGACGCAGAGCACGATCGTGCCGCATCGCGCGGCGAGGCGCGCGGGTGTGGAGACCACCTCGGCCCCGGCGGCGACGAGATCCTGCGTCGGCTGGTTGCCGGGATGGTCGACGAAAGCGATCCGGCGCCCGGCGCGCTGGATGCTCGACGCGATTCCGTGGCCCATCAGGCCGACGCCGATGATCCCGATGATGTCAGCCTGCATGGCTCGTCTCTCCTGCATAGTGTGAACAGGGCCGCAACCGTGCGGGCGGTTCCGCGGTGCGATCCGCGAGCCGACGATCCTTTCGGGCGGTGCCTGTCCGGTCATGGAGAGGCAAAACCCTTCCGGTCGGGAAAGTCCAGACGGGACGATCGTAAAATCCTCGCCCGTCGATCGTTTCGGCCGGCCTGGGCCAACGTCCGGTCGGGATGATGGCGCCGGAGCGCCGAACGGACCGGTCGGGGGCTCGCCCTATGCCGGTCGGTCGGAGGCGTGCAGTCGGCGCAGCTCGGTCTTCAGCACCTTGCCGTAGGCGTTCTTCGGCAGATCCGCCAGCCAGACATAGGCCTTCGGCCGCTTGAACCGGGCGATCCGGGCGTTGCAATGGGCGTCGAGCGCCACCTCGTCGACCGACGCGCCGGGCTCCCGCACGACGCATGCGACCACGATCTCTCCCCATTCCGGATCGGGTCGCCCGATCACGGACACCTCCGCCACCGCCGGATGGTCGAGCAGCGCCTCCTCGACCTCGCGCGGGTAGATGTTGGTCCCGCCCGAGATGATGACGTCCTTCGACCGGTCGTGGAGGGTGAGAAAGCCCGCATCGTCCAGCGCGCCCATGTCGCCGGTGTGGAGCCAGCCGCCGCGGATGGCCGCTTCCGTGGCGGCCGGATCGTTCCAGTAGCCCTTCATCACCGACGGGCCGCGGACGGCCACCTCGCCGATCTCGCCACGGGGCAGGGGCCGGTCGTCCTCGCCCAGGACCGCCACCTCGCATCCCGCCTGCGCCACGCCGACCGAGGCCAGCCGATGCGCCTGCACCGGGTCGCCCGCGCAGGCCGCCAGCGCGTCGGCATGCGCCTGCCGGTGCAGGGCGGTGATGGTCATCGGCGTCTCGCCCTGGCCGTAGATCTGGACGAAGCGGGTGCCGAACCGGTCCATCGCGTCGCGGATGTCGGCCAGATACATGGGACCGCCGCCATAGACGATGGTGCGGATACCCTCGCCATGGCTGCCCCGCGCCCGTGCGGCCCCGATCAGGCGCCGGATCATGGTGGGAGCCGCGAAAAAGCACAGCCGATCCATCGTTTCCGCGAGGTCGAGGATTTCGTCGCTGTCGAAGGCGCCCGACGCCGGAACGACGTGGCGCGCGCCGACGATCATATAGATGAACTGGTAGAGCCCCGCGCCGTGCGAGATCGGCGCCGCGTAGACCTTGGCGTCGGCCGCCTCCGCAGCGTCGACGTCGGCCAAATAGCTCATGACCATGGCGTGGATGTTCGCCGGCGTGAGCATCGCCCCTTTCGGGCGCCCGGTGGTGCCGGAGGTGTAGAAGAGCCAGACGAGATCGTCCTGCTTCGTGGGATGAAGCGGCGGCGGCGGACCCGCCAGAAGGGCGTCGAAATCCGGCCCGTCCATGTCGACGATCCGTGTCTCCGGGGCGAGCGCGGCCAGTCCTTGCGCATGCGCGGCATCGGTGAAGGCGAGCCGCGTGCCGGAATGGTCGAGGATGAAGGCCGCTTCCTTCTCGTGCAGCTTGGCATTGATCGGCACGGCCACCGCGCCGATCCGCCAGATCGCCTGCATCGCGACGAGATAGTCGGTGCAGTTGGCGAGGAAGAGAGCGACGCGGTCGCCGGGAGCGACACCGGAAGCCTTCAGTCCGGCGGCCAGCGAACCGGCGCGTGCCGCGAAGCCGGCATAGTCGGCGACCTGTTCGGTGCCTCGAAACAGCGCCGGGCGATGCGGCCAGAGCAGGGCCGCCCGCTCGAGCCAGCGTGCGGGATTCACGGCTCGATCTCCCGGGTCGTGCAGGATCGCACCGATGAGCCGCTCATGATCGCCTCCCCTTTCGCGGTTCTCGTCAACGAGCCGGGAATCTGCCCCTCCGGGGAGAGCATGGCAAGGCAGCCGGCAGATGGCTCAGGATGCATCTCGGTCGCCCGCGGCCGGAAAATCGGCCGCCTGATGCTCGACGATCTCCAGATAATCCTTCCGAATCGGGCAGAAGATGTCGAGGTTCATGACCACCTCGTCCGAGATCGGGATGCCGCCATGCATCACGTCCGGCGGTACGCGCAGCACTTCGCCCGCGCCGACCTCGAAGGTCTCCTCGCCGACGGTCCAGCGCATGCGGCCGGTCAGGACGACGGCGATCTGCTCGAAGGGATGCTTGTGCATGCCGATGGTCATGCCCGGCTCCAGCCAGTTCATGACCAGGAGCACGTCCTCGCCGCGAAAACCTGCCCGGCTGACGTGCTCGCGCACGGCGAAGCGCGGCAGGTCTTCCCATTTGACCGGCATGCGGAAGGGTTGAAGCTCGCTCATCCGTCTCTCCTTCTTCGGTCAGCCATCGGTCCGGGCCGCCGCCGGCGCGCCGAAGCCGCCGCCGCCCGGCGTGATCATCATCACCTCGTCGCCGGCCTTCATGTCCGTCTTGCCGGACAGCACGGTCGCCGTGCCGTTGACGAGGAACTGCCCGGCCCGTCCCGGTTCGCCACCGGCGAGCCCCTGCGGCGCCTCGAGCAGGCGGCTGGGGACCGTGTTCAGCAGCCAGGGCTGGGTCGTGCGCATCCGGAAGCCGATGCGCTGGCCGTCGCCGCCCGGCTGCAGGCCGCCTCCGCCCGAACCGCGCTCCAGTTCCTTGCACGTGAAGACGATCGGGTAGGCGGCCTCGAGCACCTCGACCGGAACAGCCGAGACGCCGGTCGGATAGCAGACGGCCGAGATCCCAGGCTTGCCCGCCCGCGCGCCCATGCCGCCGGAATAGTTGAACATCGACGAGGTGAAGGCCCGGCCTTCGCTGTCCTGCCCCTGGATCTGGACCGTCCACACCGCGCCGGAGCCCTCGGCCACGACCTTGTCCGGCACGACCTGCGCCAGGGCGTTGAGGATCGGGAAGGGCACGTACATGCCGACGACGTGCCGGGCATTCACCGGAGAGGGATAGGTGGCGTTGACGATGCAGTCGTCCGGCAGCTTCATCCTGATCGGCGCCAGCGATCCGGCATTGTTCGGCAGGTCCGGATTGAGCGTCGAGCGGATCGCGAAGGTCGCATAGGCCTGCGTGTAGGCGGGCACGACGTTGATGCCGCGCGGGCTGCGCCCCGACGATCCGGCGAAGTCGACGGTGATCTCCCCGGCCTCGCCGTCGATGGTCACGGCCGTCTTCAGCGTGATCCGGTCGCCGCCGGGAACGTCGAAGGTCGATTCGCCATGAAAGGTCCCGCTTCGAAGCGCCCGGATCGATTCGCGCGTCGCCTTCTCGGACCGCGAGATGATCTCGTCCGCCAGCGTCTCGATGTCGTCCAGCCCGTAGCGGTCGCAGAGCGCGTTGAGGCGCTGCGAGGCGATCATGCCCGACGACACCTGCGCGCCGAGATCGCCCAGCAGGGCGTCGGGGGTGCGGACGTTGCGGGTGATGATCGAGAACAGGGTCTCGTTGCGGACGCCGGCCTCGTAGAGCTTGAGGACGGGGATCCACAGGCCTTCCTCGTGGATGTCGCGCGCGCCGGACCCGATGCCGTAGCCGCCGATGTCGGTGTGGTGGATCGTCGAGCCGGCATAGCCGATGATCCGGTCTCCCCGGAAGATCGGCGACAGGACGGTGATGTCGAAGAAATGCCCCGCCGACATCCAGGGATCGTTGGTGATCAGCACGTCGCCGGGCTTCAGCCCGTCGGCATCGACATGCTTGAGCAGGTTGGCGGCGGCGGCCGCCAGCGAGTTGATGTGGCCGGGCGTCCCCGTCACCGCCTGCGCCACCATCCGGGCGCGGGCGTCGAAGATGCCGTTGGCGAGGTCGCCCGCTTCGCGCACGATGGGCGAGAAGGCGATGCGCTGCAGCGCGCGGGCCTGCTCGGAAACGATCCCGATCACGTTCGACCACAGGATCTGGAGTTCGACGCCGTCCATGGTCACTTCTCCGTCGTCTTGTCGGCAACGAGGCTGCCGTTCGGGTGCAGGCGGATCGTCCAGCCGGGCAGGACGAAGATCGTCGTTTCGCGCTCTTCCACGATCACCGGGCCGGCGATGGGATCGTCCTCCATCAGTTCGGTGCGCGAATAGACCGCCGTTTCGACCGGCCTGCCGCGGATGTGGACGATGCGGCTGCGCGGCGCCGGACGGCTGTTGCCTTTCTTGACATGGGCGGCGGCGCGATCGGGCAGGCTGCCGCGCGCGGTGACGTGCCAGTTGACCAGTTCGATCGGCATGTCGAGCTTGAGGCCGTACTGCGCGACGTATTCCTTGTCGAAGATCGCGCGCATCGCCGCGGTGTCGAGGCGTTCGCGCGGATCGAAGGGAAGCTCGATCCGCAGCTCGGACTGCTGTCCGAGATAGCGCAGGTCCGCGCCGAAGACGAAGCCGATGTCGGTTGGCGCGAGGCCCGCCTCGGTCAGGGCCGCCGTTCCCTCCTCAGTCATCTGGCTGACGAAGTCGCGGGCGGTCGCCGGATCGAAGCGGTCGATCAGCCCGAGCTGGCTGCGGACGAGGTCGATCTGCGCCGGCGTCACCAGCGTTCCGAAGGCCGAGAGCACCGAGGCCAGCGGCGGATAGATGACCTGCGTGGATTCGATCAGGTCGGCCACCAGGCAGGCATGCACCGGGCCGGCGCCGCCGAAGGCCAGCATCGGCAGGCCGCGATAGTCGACGCCGCGGTCGGTGGCGTGGGTGCGGGCGGCGGCGGCCATCTGTTCGCAGACGACCTCGTAGATTCCCCAGGCCGCCTGCTCCGTCGTGAGGCCGATTCCCGCCCCGAGCGAGGCGATGGCTGCCCGCGCGCCGGCCGCGTCGAGCCTCATGTCCCCTCCCAGGAACCGGTCGGGATCGAGGATGCCGAGCACCACGTCGGCGTCGGTCACGCAGGGCTCGGTGCCGCCGCGGCCGTAGCAGACCGGACCCGGGATCGATCCCGCGCTTTCGGGACCCGTCCGCAGCAGGCCGAGATCGTCGACCCAGGCGATGGAGCCGCCGCCGGCGCCGATCTCGATCATGTCGATCGACGGCACGGTGATCGGCATGCCCGAGCCCGGCTTGAACCGGTAGCGGCGATCCACCTCGAAGGTGCTCGTCACCAGCGGCTCGTGGTTCTGGATCATGCAGGCCTTGGCGGTAGTCCCGCCCATGTCGAAGGAGATCAGGTCCGGCAGCCCGAACATGCGCGAGAAATAGCACGCGACCAGGGCGCCGGCGGCCGGGCCGCTCTCGATCATCCGGACGGGCAGAGTTCCCGCCCGCGCGGCACCGATCACGCCGCCGTTGGACAGCATGATCAGCGGCTGCTGCGAGAAGCCGCGCCGTCCCAGTTCTGCGATCAGTGCCTCGAGATAGGGGCGCGTGATCGGCACGGTGTAGGCGTTGATGGCGACCGTGGAGGTGCGCAGGTATTCGCGCATCTGCGGCGCGATCACCGAGGACAGCGACACGAAGATTTCGGGGGCTTCGCGCGCGAAGACCTCTGCCACCAGCGCCTCGTTCCCGCCGTTGCGATAGGCGTTGATGAGGCTGACGGCGACGGACTGGATGCCGCGCGACCGGCATTCGCGCGCGATGGCCGCGATCTCGGCCTCGCTCGCGCCCTTCTCGATCGTGCCGTCGGCCAGAACGCGCTCGTCGAGCGGCCACGTCCGCTCACGCGGGATCAGCGGCTCGGCGAACTCGATCTGGGGATCGTACATGTCGTAGCGATGTTCGTCGCGGATGTAGAGGATGTCGGTGAACCCCTTCGTCAGGATCAGCCCGACGGGCGGCCCCTTGCGCTCGATCAGGGCGTTGGTCACCACCGTGGTGGCATGAACAACGACGTCGTTGACGTCGGCCGGCGCGATGCCGGCGCGTCCCATCACCAGGTCGACGCCGCGGAAGAAGCCCTCGAGCAGGTTGCCATGCGTCGTCAGGGTCTTGTCGACGAAGGTGCGGCCGTCGTCGGCCAGGAGGACGGCATCGGTGAAAGTGCCGCCGATGTCGACCGCCAGCGAGTATCGTGTCATGCGCGTTGGTCCGTATTTCCCAGATTGGTGGAGATCTTGCGGGCAGCCCCGGTCAACGCTTCCACGAAGCGTCCGGCGGGCGGCGTCCCGATCGTGTTGGTGGGGCCGGCGATCGTCAGCGTCGCGACGAACCCGCCCTTCATGTCGAAGATCGGCGCGGAGACGGCGGTCACCCCCTGCAGCGTCTGGTTCGGTGCGTCTGCCCAGCCCCGCGCCCTGACGGCCTCGACCTCGGCCTCGACGCGGCTGCGATCGGTCGGCGTCTCGCTGGTCCACTGCCGCAGCGCCGTATCGGCCAGCCGCGCGCCGCCGAAGGCCAGCGCGATCTTGCCCTGTGCCGAGGCATGGAAGTCGAGCAGCGCGCCGGGTCGGGTGACGATGGCGACCGGCTGCTCCGTACGCACCATGTCGAGGATGCGCATGCCCGTCGTCTCCAGCTGCGAGAAGGACACGGTGAAGCCGGTCGCGTCGCGCAGCTCGACCATCACGGGCCGCGCCTCGCGCAGGATGTCGGTCGAATCGGCCAGTGCCTGGCCGAGGTGATAGAGCTTGTAGGACAGCCGGTACTTCTCGGTGGCGGGATCCTGGAGGACGTAGCCGAGCGAAAGCAGCGTGCGCAGGAACCGGAACACCCTGACCTTGGACACGCCGATCCGGCGCGCCAGGTCGGAGAGCCCGACCGGATGCCCGATCTCGGCCATCACCTCGATGATCATGAAGGCCATCTGAGTGGACTGGTTGACCGACTTGTCGAGTTCGACGCTCATGACGGCCTCACCGGAACAGGTTCGGGATGAACAGCGACAGCCCGGGCACTGTCGCGACCAGCATCAGCACGATGGCGCACAGCCCCAACATCGGCAGGGCCGCCCGCGCCACCGCCTGGATCGGCGTGCGCGCGATCGAGCCGACGATGAAGAGACAGAGACCGACCGGCGGCGTGCACATGCCGATCATCAGGTTGAGAACCACCATTACGCCCATCTGCACCGGATCCATCCCGATCGACGGCGACAGGGCATTCAGGACCGGAATGATCAGGACCATCGCCGCCAGCGGCTCCAGGAACAGGCCGAGGACCAGCAGGATGACGTTGAGCAGGACGACGAGCAGCACCGGCGAGTCGGTCAGCCCGAGGATCAGGGCGGCGACCTTCTGCGGCAGGCTCTCGATGCCGAGCACGAAGCCGGTCATGCTGGCCATCGCCACGACGAGCATCACGCCGGCCGACATGGTGGCGGTGTCGTAGAAGCAGGTCCTGAGCTTCTCCCAGGAGAGCGAGCGATAGACGAGGAAGCCGATCGCCAGCGCATAGATGCAGGCGACGCCGGCCGCCTCCGTCGGCGTGAAGATGCCGCTGCGGATGCCGACCACGATGAAGACGGGCAGGACGACGGCCGGGAGCGCCGCGATCAGGATGCCGCGGCGTTCCTCGCGCGGGACGGGCGCGGCGACGGGATGGTTTTCGCGCCGGCCCTTCCACAAGGCGTAGGCCATCAGGAGGCTTCCCAGCAGCAGGCCGGGAAGGATGCCGGCCAGGAAGAGGTCGCCGATCGACGTGCCGGTGAGGACGCCGAAGAGGATCAGCGGCAGCGACGGCGGGATCATCGGCCCGAGCAGCGAGCCCACCGCCGTCAGCGCCGCCGCATAGGCGGGCGGGTAGCCTTCGCGCTTCATCGGCGGAATCATGATGCCGCCGACGGCCGCCGCCTCCGACGTCGCCGCACCGCTCGACCCGGACAGGAGGAAGCTCGACAGGACGTTGACGACGGCCAGGCCGCCCTTGATCCGGCCCACCGCGAACTGCGCGGCGCGGACGATGTGTCCGGTCAGGTTGGCGGCACCCATCAGGTTGCCGGCCAGGATGAAGAACGGGATCGTCAGCAGCAGGAAGCTGTCGATGCCGGCGATCATCCGCTGCGGGAAGGCGACGAGCAGGTGGCCGTGCCCTTCGATCAGCAGGTAGACGAGGGACGCCGCGCCGAGGCCGAGGGCCACCGGCATGCCGATGAGCAAAGCGAGGAAGAAGATGCCCAGATAGAGGATCATGGATGTCCCTCCGGGACGCCGCCGTCGCGAAGGTCGGCAGCATACTCGCCCGTTCCGATCATCCGCCCGTAGAGGATGACGTCCACGGCCAGCCGCAGGGCGAGGATGGTGAGCCCGATCGGCAGGGCGACATAGACCCAGTACATGGTCGGGGTCGGGAATGCGGGGCCGAAGAGGTCGCCGAGCAGGAACTTCATGGCGGGGATCGGCGCGGAACCGAGCCGGTTGGCATAGACCAGGCCATACCAGACCAGAACCGCAAGGAGCACGATCCCGCAGACGTTCGCGATCATCGCCAGCACGAGGCCGGCCCTGCGCGGCAGCGCGTCCCGCAGCATCGGGACGCTTGCGATCTCGCCACGTTCATAGGCCAGAACGACCGACAGGAAAGAGACCCAGATCAGCAGGTAGCGCGAGGTTTCCTCCGCCCAGATCAGCGAGGCCGAGAAGCCATAGCGGAGGACGACCTGCGTGGTCATGACCGCGAGCAGGACGATCAGCATCCAGACGACGACCCTGGACACCACCGCGTCGAAAGCGCGTCGCAATGCCAGCATTGATCGGCCTCCTCAAGGCACGCCTTCTCCCCGACGGCACGCGACCGTCGCTCGGCGACCATATCCGATGGATCACTGAAATGGGGGCGGCGACCGGATCGGTGCGCCGCCCGGCTTAGCTCAGTTCGACTGACGCACGGCGTCGACGAAGCTCTGGATCAGCGGATCCTTGGCGAGCCAGGAGTCGAAGACCGGCTTCATGCGAGCCTGCATTTCCTCGAGATCGTCGAGCTTCGAGATGGTGACACCCTTCTCTTCCAGCTTCCTGGCGATCTCGGCCTCCTGGTCCCGCGCAAGCGCGTAGTGCTCCGCGATGACCTCGTGCCCGGCCGCGACGATGGCGGTCTTCACGTCATCCGGCAGGCTGTCGAACTTGGGTCCGCCCATCATCAGCACGCCCGGCCAGAAATAGTGGCCGGTCAGCGTCGCGTTCTTGGCGGCCTCGTAGAAGCTCTCGGCATAGGCGGACGACAGGTTGATCTCCACCGCGTCGATGGTGCCGGTCTCCAGCGCCGAGAAAATCTCGCCATAGGCCATGCCGATGGGGTTCGTGCCCACGGCTTCCCAGATCGCCTTGTGCAGCGGCGTGGGAACGATGCGCGTCTTGAGCCCCGCGAAGTCCGCGACCGATTTGACCGCCTTGGTGCGGGACAGGAAGTGGCGCTGGCCGGCCTCGATGTAGCCGAGGCCCTTGATGCCGGTCGTCCCCAGCGAGTCCAGCATCTGCTGGCCGACGTCGGAGGAGAGCACTTCCGCCATCTTGTCGTAGCTCGGCACCAGGAACGGCAGCTGCAGCGCGTCGAAGGCGGGGGCGTTCAGCGTCAGCGGAATCGTCGGCACCGAGACCAGGGCGCCGTCGATGGTTCCGAGCTGGATCCCTTCGAGAAGCTGCTTGTCGTCGCCGAGCTGGCGATCGCCGAACACCTCGATCTTGACCTTGCCCCCGGTCTTTTCGGCGACCTTGTCGGCAAACATGACCAGCCCGTTCTGGAACAGGTGGCTCGACGCCGCGGCGTGTCCGAACTTCAGCGTGACATCCTGCGCGAACGCGGCGCCCGGGGCGAGCAGGACGAGTGCGGCGAGAAGGCCGCTGCGAATATTCATGTTGCATTCCTCCCTTTTGTTTCATATATAGAAACACCATTGCAATATACGATACACTTGCCGTGCGGTCAATCCGCTGACGGGTGGAACCGGCACGGCCTCTTCAGCCCCGGTCCGGATCCTGCCGAACCCCATCGATCGCAAGCGGCTCGGGTGCGCGAAAAGACGGTGCGCCCAGTCGCAGCGAGATATTCCGGACCGACCATTGCCGTCCCGGCCCCGCGAAAGGCGGCGGAACGCGCGACGACGCGCCGCTTGGGTTTCGGACAGTCGCGCACCATATGGTCGGGCGCATCTCACCGTCGCGGGCAAGACATGGTTCCGTCCCTCCACATCGCCGTCCTTCCGGAGAGCGTCTCCCTGCTCGATCCGGTGATCGTCGTCGGCAGCTGGTTCGGCATGGGCCTGGTCGAGCCGCTGCGCGCCGGTCTGGCGGTCGCGAGCGTCGTTCCGCTGGCCGTCATGCTCTCCCGCCGCTCGCCGATCCTGCTCCTCGTCGTCACGCTCCTGGTCGGCTTGACCGGAACCTGGGCGGCCCACTCCTGGGAAGCGCTGACCGCCATCAAGGACGATCGGCGCATCGTGGTCGACGAAGTCGCAGCCTACCTTGCGGGCATCGCGCTGATCGGCCGGACCGGATGGTGGGCCGCCGGATGCTTCGCCGTGGCGTTCCTCGCCCTGGACCGGCTGAAGCCATGGCCCTTCCACCTCGTCGAGGGTGTCCCCGGCGGGTACGGGGTGATGCTGGACGATCTGGCGGTGGCGGTCCCGCTCGGCATCGCGGTCCTGCTGGTCGCGGCGGCCGGACGCCGGATCGGCATGGTCGAACCTCGTTCGGGGTGAAGCCGAGGCCCGGCAACCGGGGACTTGTCGTCGGGACGAACCACCGCGCGCCTGGCTCCCGGGCACGCCCACCCCGACGAGCGCGGGACGCCCTTCCCGTCCGCCAGCGACAAGAACGGGCGGGCTCGGGAGGGGTCGGGCAGCCCGGCCGTCTCAGGCGGCCGCGAGACCGGCGTCGAGCGATGCGCTAATGGTCCGCACCTGTTCGGCCGTCAGGATCAGCGGCGGTGACAGGATGATGTTGGAACCGGACACGCGCAGCATGACGCCGGCGTCGTAGGCCGCGTCCGCCACGCGCTTCATCACGGCCTTGTCGGCCAGCTTGCGGGAGGCGCGGTCGGACACCAGTTCCAGGGCGGCCATCAGGCCCTTATAGCGGACGTCGCCGACGACCGCGTGCCGGCGCTTCAGGTCTTCCAGCGCCTCGGCGAGTTCCAGGCCCCGGGCCGCGGCGTTCTCGTCCAGCTTCAGCCGGCGCGTCTCGGCGAGTGCCGCGATGCCCGCGGCACAGCCGACGGGATGGCCGGAATAGGTGTAGCCGTGGCCGATGGCGCCGAAGCTGGTCCTGTCGGCTTCGAAGATGTCGGCGACCCTGCCGCCGATCATCGTCGCGCCGAGCGGGAAGTAGCCGGAGGTGATGGCCTTGGCGATGGTCATCATGTCCGGCTTCACGCCGGAGAGCCTCGAACCGGACCAGGCGCCCGTCCGGCCGAAGCCGGTGACGACCTCGTCGGCGATCAGCAGGATCTCGTGCCTGTCGCAGACCGCGCGCACCTGCGGCATGAAGCTCTCGTGCGGAACGATCACGCCGCCCGCGCCGAGCACCGGCTCCATGATGAAGGCGGCGATCGTGTCGCCGCCCTGGAAGGCGATCTCGTCCTCGAGGGCGCGGATGCACAGCCTGGCCAGCGTCTCGGGATCCGACTCGTCGAAGGGATTGCGGTAGGCGTAGGGCGCCGGGACATGGAAGACGCCGGGCAGCAGCGGTTCGTAGTTGCGGCGGAAGTTGGCGTTGCCGTTGACCGAGGCGCCGCCGAAATGCGTGCCGTGGTATCCCTTCTTGAGCGCGATGAACTTGGTGCGGTCGGCCTGGCCGCGGATCTTCCAGTACTGGCGGGCGAGGCGCAGCGCGGTCTCGACGGAATCCGACCCGCCGGACGTGAAGAAGGCGCGCGTCATCCCTTCCGGCTCGAACCACTGCGTCAGTTCCCAGGCGAGTTCGATCGACGGACCCGTGGAGGTTCCGCGGAAGCCGGAATAATAGGGCAGCGCGTCGAGCTGGGCGGCGATCGCCTGCTTGATGGGGTCGCAGCTGTAGCCGAGATTGACGTTCCAGAGGCCGCCGACCGCGTCGAGCACCGTGCGGCCTTCCAGATCGGTCACATGGGCGCCTTCGCCCTTCATGATGACGCGCGGCGGCTGGCTGCGCATCTCGGCCGGATGCGCCATCGGGTGCCAGATCTGCCGGGCATTGTTCTCGGCGAGGAAGTTCGTGTCACGCATGGTCCGTCCTCTCGGCGACGCTTTCGGGCAGGTCGAGGGCTAACCCGAAATGGGCGAGCGCCTCGCTGAAGGAATGGTGCGGATCGCGCACCTCGAACTGGACGGCGCGCATGCCGGCCCGGACAGCACCGGCGACGTTGCGCGCCTGGTCGTCGACGAAGACGCAGGACGAGGCCGGCACGCCGAGGGCGTCCGCCACGGCGGCGTAGGCGCGCGGGTCGGGCTTGAGGATGCCGGTATGGGTCGCGTCGACGATCGGATCGAACAGCGACAGCAGCGGGAGCCGCTGCCGGAAATCGGCGCCGTAGAACAGGTCGAGCTCGTTCGACAGGATGGCGAGCCGGATGCCGGCCGCATGGGCGATGCGGATCGCCGCGTCGGCCTCCGGCCGGACGATCGCCTCCGGATCGGCGCCACGGGCGCGCCGGACGAAGGTCTCCATGGCGGACCACGCCTCGCCCACCAGCCGCCCCACCTCGCGGGTCCGTTCCATCCAGTAGTCGCGCTCGCTGATCTCGTCGGCCTGCATGCGCCGCCAGAGGGCGTCGGTCTCCGGCGCGAAGGGGCCGCGCCAGGTCAGGCTGCCGGGCGGCAGGCCGAGCGCGGCCTCCGACTGCCGGTGCGTCTCGAACAGCGTGCGGGTGACCACGCCGCCGAAATCGAGCACGAGCGCGGACGGCGCGTTCACGACGGCACCCCGGGGGTCGTTCACGACGGCACCCCGGCGGCGATGATGCCTTCGGCCGCCCAGCGGTCGAAGATGTCCAGGGCGGCTGCGACGAATTCGTCGTCGTTGATGTGCCCTGCAATCTCACGGAAGACGATGGAGCCGGGCACGCTCCGGCGCATCTCGTCGACGAAGGCCGCCGTCGCGTCCGGCTCGTGCAGGGGCTCGCCCACCTGGTCCCACTGCTGGATGCCGCCGGCCGGCAGGATGAAGGCCGTCGGCCCGGCGGCCGCGGCGAGCTTGGCGCCGATCGCGCGGGCAATAGCGCGGCGACCCTCGCCGTCGCTGGTCACCGACGCCAGCAGCCGGTTGTGCGCATGGTAGGGGCGTCCGTCGAACCGCGAGGGCACCGGCTGCCAGGTCGGAAAGTCGACCATGTCGATGGCGCCCGGCGCGACGATCTGCGGGACGCCGGCCCGGCCGGCACTCTCAAGCCGGTCGGCGCCGGACGTGACCACCGAGCCTGACAGGTGGTTGGCCAGTTCCTGGAGACTGAAATCCAGCACGGCGGCGAAACCGCGCTGTGCGGCGATCGCTTCCAGGGCGCGGCCGCCCATCCCCGTGGTGTGAAAGATCACCACCTCGTAGCCGCGCTTCTCCAGTTCCGGCTTCAGCGGCACCATGTAGGTGAGGCAGCTCTTGCCCAGCGAACTGATCGCGACGACGGGACGCCGGAGGTCGGGGCGCTCCGCCGTGCGCGCGGCACCGACGACGGCGCCGCAGGCCTGCGACAGCACCGCCCGGCAGGTCGAATTCAGTCCGTAGAGCCCGCCGGCCCAGAGGATCATCATCAGGTCGGTCGCGATGCGGTCCGGCGGGACGAGGTGTGAAAAGGCAATGGTGGAGACGACGAATTTCGGGACGCCCAGGGGCAGCGCGAGGGCGACGTCGAGAGCGAGATCGGTGCCCATCGTCCCGCCAAGGGCAATGACGCCGTCGATGCGGCTCTCGTCGTGGAGTCGTCTCGTGAGGGCCGAGGCACCGGCGGCCATCGCCGTCATGGCGGCGTTCTCGTCGCCCAGCGCGACGATCGCCGGAATGGTCGAGCCGCCTTCGGCCGCCACCGCATGCTTGTCGAAATCGGGCTGGTAGGGCGGGTCGCCCAGCACGCTGACGTCGAGCATCAGCGGCAGGCCGCCGGCCTGCGCGATCGTCATGCGCATGAACGCGAGTTCGTCGGCCTTGGTGTCGCCGGTTCCGATGACCAGGATTCTCGGCTGCATCCGCTCCTGCTCCCCCATCACGCAGTCGCCCTGTTCCTGAGGGCGGTGAAGCCTTCGCCGCTGAGGCGCTCGCTGATCTGGCGGGCGGCGGCTGCGACGGCCTGTCCGCGCTCGGCAGCCAGTGCCTTCGAGGTGCGCACCACTGGCGCCGCGACCGCGAGCGTCCCGATGGCATGGCCGCCGGAACCGAGGATCGCGGCAGCGACGCTGAAGACGCCATCCTCGAATCCCTGGTCCATGACGGAGTATCCGCGGGCCCGCGCGGCCTCGACATCCCTGAGGATGGCTGCCGGCTCTGTGACGGTGTGCGCGGTGAAGGCCGTGAGCGGGCTGCCGAGCGCGGCCTTCACCGCCTCGGGGCGCGCATGGGCGAGATAGGCGAGGCCCGACGCGGTCGAGTGCAGGGGAAGATATTCTCCGACGTTCACGTTGACGCGGTTCGCCCGCGCGGGATGCTCGACGAGCACCGTCAGGAGGGATGCGTTGCCTGCTTCGGCCAGGTGCACCGTCTCCGACGTCGTGGCGGCCAGTTCGCGCAGAAACGGCAGTGCGGTCTGCAGCAGGGGAAGCCGCGCCTCGCGAATGCGGGCAAGGCGGGTCAGGCCGGCCCCCAGACGATACTGGCGCGTCTCGGCATCTTGCTCGACGAAGCCGTGGCGGGACAGCGACAGCAGCAACCGCCGCGCCGTCGCCTTGTCGTAGCCGGCCAGCCGCGCGATCTCCGAAAGACCGAGTTCGGGCATGTCGATGCTGAACAGGTCGAGCAGCGACATCGCCTTGTCCACCGTGCTCAACGTTTCCTCCGCCGCGAACGTTCGTATCGCGGCGAAGAGGGTGGCAGGACGGCCGGCCGTTCGCAAGTCAATATTCGAAATATCGGTTCGAATATTGATCCAAGGCGACGACGGTCATCTGCCCGGAGCGGAGCGATCTTCCATGTCGGCTTCGGCGGAGCGCAACTTGTCGAGCCCGGTGAGGTCCGCATCGATGAAGCGCCCGCCAGCGACCCCGGTTGCGAAGGAAGATGACGATCGACTGCAGTGATCTTTGCAACCCCGATTGACAAGCGACCGGCAATGCGAAAATTTAACTGCCGAGTTAAGAAATCCGGAAACACGGATCGTCGACAGGGGAACTGGTATGCTGCAGGAACGCGTCGAAGGACGCTGGCTGGACAGTTTTCGGCGTGTCTTCGCGCTGAACGGCATCGGCAAGGGCACGCAGGTCGCACTCCTGTCGGAGACGCAGTCGCGCCCGGTCCTGATCCATCTTTCGGAACTCGCCCTGCACGACCTGGGCGCCGAGTTCTGCATGATCCAGATGCCGACCCCGCGCCAGACCGCCCCGGTGCCGGTGAAGTCCACCGGCACGTCCTGGGCGCTCCAGGGAAACCGACCGGTCATCGAAGCACTGAAGCGGGTCGATGTCGTCGTCGACTGTACCGTCGAGGGTCTGATCCACGCGCCCGAATGGCCCGAAATCGAGGCTGCCGGACGCGCGCGGCTCCTCGTGGTCTGCAACGAGCATCCCGAGATCCTCGAACGGACCGAGCCGACGGCCGCACTCGGCCCGAAAATCGCGCTCGGGATACAGATGTTGCGCGATGCCAGGGAAATGCGCGTGACCTCGGCCGTGGGCACGGATCTCATCGTCGACCTGCGCGACGCTCCCTGTGGCGGTACGCCCGGCTTCGGCACGACTCCAGGTTCGGTGGCGCACTGGCCGGGCGGACTGTGCCTCGCCTTTCCCGGCAGGAACTGCGTCAACGGGCGCATCGTCATGGACGTCGGCGATATGAACCTGACGTTCAAGTCGACGCTGACCAGCCGCATCGACTTCACCGTCGAGGACGATTTCGTCACCGCGATCAAGGGCGACGGCATCGATGCGATCCATTTCCGCGAGTACATGGACGCCTGGAACGACCGCAACGCCTACGGCATGAGCCATGTCGGCTGGGGCATGCATCCGGGTGCGCGCTGGGTCTCGGCGGCGATGTACGACAAGCGCGACATGCAGGCGGTCGAGTTCCGCGCGCTGGCCGGCTCCTTCCTGTGGTCGACGGGCGCGAACCAGTATGCGGGCCGCTACACGCTCGGCCACTTCGACCTGCCGATGCGCAACTGCACGATCGCGCTGGACGGAACGATCGTCGTCCGGGACGGCGTCCTGCAAGGCGAACTCGCGTCCTGACAGTCTCCGGAGAAAAGCATGAGCGACATTGCCGACTATTACGACATCGCCCGCATCCGTCCGGAGGTGCAGGACAAGCTCCGCCTGATCAACGAGATTGGCCGCGAGACGTTCGCCCCCCGCGCCAAGGCGATCGACGATGACGCGTCTTTCCCGGTCGAGAACTACCGGGACCTCGCGGCGGAAGGCTTTCTCGGCCTCTGCATTCCCGAAGAGTTCGGGGGCTGGGGCTATTCGATGTACGAATACGCCATGGTGGGCGCCGAGATCGGCAAGTACTGCGGCGCCACCGCGCTGACCTTCAACATGCACAACTCGTCCATGGCCTGGTCGCGCTTCATGTTCGACATGCCGAACCTGTCGGCCGAGGAGAAGGCGGCCTTCGCGCCGCTGCGCGCGCGGCAGTTCCGCCGCGCGATCGCCGAGAAGGCGATCTACTCGCAGCCGATCTCGGAAGGCGGCCAGAACTGGACCTCCAAGCCGAACCAGACCCAGTGCCGCAAGGTCGATGGCGGCTGGAAGATCAGCGGCTTCAAGAAATTCGCATCGCTCGCCGGCTACTGCGACTACTACACCATCGTCTGCACGGAGGTCTTCGAAGGTCAGGAACCGCGCCACGAGGACACGATGCTGTTCGTGGTCCACAAGGACGCCCCCGGCCTCAGCGTCAAAGGCGACTGGGACCCGCTCGGCATGCGCGGCACGAACAGCCGTGATCTCATCCTCAAGGACGTCTTCGTCACCGAAGAGGATCTTCTCATGCCGCGCGGCATCTTCAACAAGACGCTGCCCAACTGGCCGCACATGATGATCACGCTTTCGCCGACCTACATGGGCGTGGCGCAGGGCGCGTTCGACTTCACGGTGGACTACCTGAAGGGCCGGATTCCCGGCCAGCCGCCCGTCGACCGGCGCATGTACGCGACCAAGCGCATCGCGGTCTCCAAGATGTATGCGCGCCTGGCCAATATCCGCGCGCTGTGGTGGCAGGCGTTCAGCGAAGCGAAGGGCTTCCCCAGCAAGGCAGAGGTCATGCGCATGTACGCGGCGCAGTACAACGTCATGGAGGGCGCGGCGGAAATGACGTCGATGGCGATCCGCACCTGCGGTGGCCAGTCCATGCTGAAGTCGCTGCCGCTGGAGCGCATGTATCGCGACAGCCGCTGCGGCGCGCTGATGCTGCCTTACACGTCGGAGATCATGGAAGACTATATCGGCGTTCTCGCGCTCTACGAGATGGAGGAACTCGACACCGCGCCGGGCGACGAAGGCGGCGCGCGCAACTCGCTGTGGCGAGGCGAGGCCGGCTCCATCCGGTCGGTGCGGTAGGCATGGCGCGCGAGACGGTAGAGGTCACAGGCACCTTGTCCGCCTCGCCGGAGGCGGCCTGGGCGATCGTGTCGGACTTTGCCGGGAAATGGCATCCCGCCATCGCGACGATCCGTGCCGAGCACGACGCGCAAGGATCGCTGATCCGCGCGTTCACGGTGCACGGCGAGGATACCGTCTACCGCGAGCGGCTGACCTGGCTGAGTCACTCCGACCGGACGCTCGGATACAGGCATCTGCAGGGAATACGCGGCGCCGACGCCTATGACGCGCGCATTTCCATACAAGAGGCGGAGAGTGGCGGAAGCACGGTGCGCTGGAGCGCGGTCGTCGCGGCCGACGGGCCGCGTCTCAGACAGATCTGCGAGGGCACGCGGTCGATCTTCGAAGCAGGTCTGGCCGCGCTGCGCGACCTTGCAGGGACGGCAGCCGCGGAAACTGCCGTGCAGCACCCGACGGCTCCAACGCACGACGTGACCATCGAAGGAGAACCGCAGCTTGCCCTGACGGTGACGCCGACGAGGACGGGTCCGCTCTGCCTCTTCCTGCACGGCATCGGGGGCGCGCGCGGAAACTGGCTGCCGCAGCTTGCCGCCGCCGGCGCCGTCATGCGCTCCGCTGCGCTCGATCTGCGTGGCTACGGCGGCAGCGCGCTCGGCCCGAAACAATCGACCGTCGACGACCATTGTGACGACATTCTGCGCGTGAAGGAGACGCTCGGCGCCGAGCGCCTGGTGCTGGTCGGTCTCTCCTTCGGCTCGTGGATCGCGACCTCCTTCGCGATGCGCCATCCCGAAATGCTGGCCGGGCTGGTGCTGTCGGGCGGCTGCACGGGCATGTCCGAAGCCGGGCCGGAGGAGCGCGAGGCGTTCCGCACCAGCCGCCAGGCGCCGCTCGCTGCCGGTCGGACGCCCGCCGATTTCGCGCCTGCCGTCGTCGAGGTTCTGGCCGGCCCGGATGCGCCTGAAGCCGTGCGATCGACGCTGTTGTCGTCGATGGCGGCAATCCCCTCGACCACCTATGCAGACGCGTTGGCCTGCTTCACCAATCCCCCGGAACGCTTCGTGTTCTCGCGGCTGACGATGCCCGTCCTGATGATGACTGGCGAACACGATCGCCTTGCCTCGCCGGCTGAGATCCGAGGCGTCGCCAACCGCATCCTGGCCGAGGCGGAGCGGCCGGACGTACGCTACGAGACGATCGGCCACGCCGGCCACGTGTGCAACGTGGAGCAGCCGGAAGCCTTCAACCGCCTCCTCCTGGACTTCCTGCGGAGGCTGCCGCGGTGACCACGCTTCCCAAGCGGCAGCAGAACAGGATCGAGCGCGAGCGGCGCATCCTCGAAGCCGCGCTCAAGGTGTTCTCCGAGACCGGCTACAGCGGCGCCAACATGGATGCGGTCGCCCTCGAGGCGGGCCTGTCGAAGCCGACCCTCTACCAGTACTTCCAATCCAAGGAAGCGCTCTTCTCGGCCATGATGCTGGGCGAACGCGACCGCATGATGGACGTTTTCGAGCATCCATCCCGCGAGGGCATGGTGCGCGACCTGCTGAGTTTCGCCTGGGACTATGCCGACACGGTGATGCGCCCCGACATGCTGTCCCTGGCCCGTCTGATCATCGGCGAGGTTCAGCGCTTTCCCGAAATCGGCCGCGCCTATCAGGAGGTCGGTCCCGACCGGCTGCTGTCGGGCATCATGACCTATCTGGACGGCCAGCGTCAGGCGGACCGCCTGGTCTTCGAGGATGCCGAACTGGCCGCGCAGGATCTGTGGGGCCTCATCCTCTCGGCGCCGCGCACGCAGGCCCTCTACATGCCAGATCGCCCGCCGTCGCGCGCCGAGCTCGCCCGCTACATCCACAACGGGCTTCGGGTGTTCCTCAAGGCCTACTCGTCCCGTCCCGCGCAAGACGTCGCCGAACTCGACCGGCTGATCGGCCCCCCAAACCTCCAGACAGGTGGAAGATGACGATTGACGACTACCTGGCCGACCCGGCCAGCCGTTTCGCGACGGTCGCGATGACCGACACCAACGGCCTCCTCCGAGGGCAGATGGTCTCTGCCCGAAGCCTGAAGGGAATCGTCCGCAGCGGCATGGGAATGTCTCCCGTCCAACTGGCCCTTGATCCGACCGACGCCATGTTGACCATTCCCGGCGTCAACGACGACAAGGGCGATTTCCACGATGACCCCCTCCAGGTCGATCCCGCCTCGGTTCGGCGGCTGCCGTGGTCGAAGCCGGGCCATGACCTGCTCGTGCTGTCCAACTATGTCGGCGCCTCCGCGCAGATCTGTCCGAGAGCGCTGCTGAAGTCGGTGATCGCCCGCGCTGGCGAGGCCGGCCTCGTGCCGAAATACGGCATGGAGCTCGAATACACCCTGTTCGACGAAACACCGGAATCGGCGCGCGCCAAAGGCTATCGCAATCTCCGGACAGCGACCGCCCATGCGAGCCACGATCTCCTGCTCTACCAGGTCGTCCAGACCGAATGGTACGAGGCGGTCGCCGCCATGTGCGAGCCGCTCCGGATCGACCTCGCCAAGATGCACGAGGAGATCGGCGCAGGCTTCATGGAGGCCTGCGTCGGCGCGGGCGAAGGCACCGAGCCCGCCGACCAGCTCGTTCTTCTGAAGAACTTCATCCGTGCGCTGGCGCTGCGCCAGGGACGTTCGGTCACCTTCATGCCGCGCTGGACCGAAAAAGCCGACAGCCAGTCGATCCATCTTCACATCAGCCTGAAGGACGAGAACGGCCAGCCGCTCTTCTGGGATCCGAACGGAAAGAACGGCGTCAGCAGAAAGTTCAGACATTTCCTCGGCGGACTGCAGACCTACATCGGCGATCTGACGCTGATCTTCCAGCCCACGGTGAACAGCTACCGCCGCTTTGCGCCGGGCACCTTCGCCCCGCCCGGTCTGACGTGGGGGTTCGAGAACCGGACGACGTGCTTCCGCCTCGTTGGACACGACGAGGGGACGCTGCGGGTGGAGAACCGCCTGCCCGGGGCCGATTCCAACCCCTATCTGTCGGCTGCAGCCACCATCGCGGCCGGTGTCGCCGGCGTCCTGGGCGAGATCGAGCCGGATCCCGAAACCATCGGCTCGGGCTATGCGCAGGAGCCTGCCCGCGACTTCGCGCGTTCGATGCCCGAAGCGATCGAAAGGCTGCGCGGTTCGGCCTTTGCGAAGGACTGGCTCGGCGAGCGCTTCGTGGACGCATTCGCCGCCACGCGCCAGTGCCAATACGACGAATTCAGCCGCAAGGTTCCAGACGTGGAACTCGAGCGCTTCTTCGATCTGGGGTGAGGCCGCTCATGGACGCCGACCTCCGCAACCGCTTTCTCGAGGGCATGAGCCGGGTGGCCTCTGCCGTCACGGTCGTGACCACAGACGGCGAGGCGGGACGGTTCGGCGTCACGGTGTCTTCGATGACCTCGGTCTCGGCCGATACGCCCCGGCCCTCCTTGCTGATCTCCATCCATCATCTGAGCCCGGCCTGCGAGGCGATCCGCCGCAATCGGCGGTTCTGTGCGAACGTTCTGAGCGGAAGCCAGAGCTTCCTGTCCGATCTCTTCTCCGGCAGGCTCAAGCACCTGAACGAGGATCGGTTCGGTGCGATCAAGTGGCATCCGGGCTCGACGGGCGCGCCGATCGTCGACGGCGCGGTGGTCGCCCTGGACTGCGAGCTGAAAACCGCCGTGATGTGGGGGACGCATTTCATCTTCATCGGCGAAGTCGAGCAGATCGAGCTCTCCACGCAGCGCTCGCCGCTGGTCTATGCCAATCGCGGCTATCGCCGCGCCATTCCCATCGCACCCGAAGACCACCCGCCCCTCGTCTCGGCGGACCGGTTGCGGGTAGGGTTCTTCATAACGCTCGGCCCGGAACTGGTACCGGCGCTCTTCGCTGATTTCGCCAGACGGGAGCCGGGCGTCGATCTTCGGTTGCTGGAGGCCGATCACGACGATCTGGTGGAGCAGATGCGTGCAGACGGCATCGACGCCGCCATCACCTTCGGCTCCGTCGACGATCCCGATCTGGCCGTCGAACTCCTGTGTCCGCCCGATCCGCATGTCCTGGTCGGTGAGGAGCATCCCCTGGCGGGACGATCCAGCCTCCGGCTGGCTGACCTTTCGGACAAGCCGATGATCCTGTTCGATCATCCTTCGGTGCGAAGGGCCAATGCGGCGCTGTTCGAACGCGGCGGGCAGAAGCCGGCGATCCGACTGCAGTCGCCGTCATTCGCAATGGTGCGCGGCCTGGTCGGGCGGGGGCTCGGCTATTCCGTCGTGCCGCAGCGACCCCGGTCGAAAACGGGACCCGACGGCGGGATCATCCACGCCATACCCTTGCGGGAGGAGTTTCCGGAAGCAGGGGTCATAGCGCTGGCGCGGCCGGCCGAGCGGCACAAGCCGCTGGTCGAGAACTTCCTCGCCGGATGCAGGGCACATTTCGCACGCAGCCAATGACGGAACGACACGGACGGAAATCCGTGCAGGGGAACCAAACTCAACAGGAGACGGTGAAATGAATGGAGAGGGGACTAACCAACTGAGAAAGAATTCGCTGGGGCTGATCGCGGTCACCTTCATGGTGATTTCGGCGGCCGCCCCGCTGACGGGCATAGCGGGGGCGATGCCGATTGCCTTCATGCTCGGCAACGGGGCCGGCATTCCCGCGACGTTCGTCTTCGTGACGTTGCTGATGCTCGCCTTCTCGGCCGGCTACGTGGCGATGGCGCGTCACGTCAAGAACGCAGGCGCATTCTACGCCTATGCTGCGCACGGACTCGGAGGGCGCGTTGCCGGCGCCATCGCGATCGTCGCGCTGGTTGCCTACAACGCCATGCAGTTCGGTCTGATCGGCCTGCTCGGCGGCATCGCTTCCGGTGTCTTCTCCGAGTTCGGCCTCGTCCTCCCCTGGTGGGGATGGAGCCTGATCGCCATCGCCCTCTTCGGCATCCTCGGCTATCGTCAGGTCGACCTGTCTGCGAAGGTGATGGTCGTTCTCGTCGCGCTCGAATACCTCATCGTCCTGATCGTGGATCTCGCGATCATCGGCAAAGGCGGCGGCCCGAACGGCCTCGCGATCGACATCTTCGACATGAACGCGGTGTTCTCGGGCTCGCTCACCATCGCGATCCTGCTCTGCCTCGGCTCCTTCATCGGTTTCGAGGCGACGACGATCTACGCCGAGGAAGCCCGCGAGCCGGAAAAGACCATTCCGCG
Organism: Aquibium microcysteis; assembly: GCF_014495845.1. Taxonomy (NCBI): domain Bacteria; kingdom Pseudomonadati; phylum Pseudomonadota; class Alphaproteobacteria; order Hyphomicrobiales; family Phyllobacteriaceae; genus Aquibium; species Aquibium microcysteis. The sequence goes on along the minus strand of NZ_CP061080.1, from coordinate 4,323,793 downwards.
CGCCACCTATCTCTCCGTGCTCATGATCGGCGTCTTCTTCGTCTTCAGCACGTGGCTGATGATCGCGGCCGTCGGGGCCGGCAATCTCGTCCCGACGATCCAGGCGCTTCCCGATCCGTCCGCCTTCTTCTTCAACCTCGCGGGCGAATATGTCGGCGGGCCGGTCCCGGCGATCGCGGGCATCCTGCTCGTGACGAGCCTCTTCGCGGCGCTCTCGGCCTTCCACAACTACATCGCCCGCTACACCTATGTCGCGGGGCGCGAAGGTTTGCTGCCGGCCGTGTTCGGACGCACGCATGCCAGTCACCAGAGCCCTCACACGGGCTCCGTTCTCCAGACCGTGGGCGCGTTGATCGTCGTTGCGGTCTTCGCCGGCCTCGGCCTCGACCCGGTGCTCAATCTGTTCACCTGGATCAGCCAGATCGGCACGCTCGGCATCCTGGGAATGATGACCGTCACCTCGATCGCGGTCATCGTCTATTTCGGCAGGAAGCAATCCGGAGGATCGGCGCTGTCGACCAGGATACTGCCCGCGCTTTCGGCCGCGGTCATGAGTGTTCTGTTCGTCTACATCTTCATGAACTTCGGCGATCTGACCGGCACGACCGGCGGGGCGCTCGGCATCATCCTGCCCTGCCTCATTCCGGCCGCCGCCATCGTCGGCTACCTCCTGGCGATCCGTCTGGAGAAGGCCGATCCGGCTCGCTTCTCGGCCATGGGCGAGAATCCCGCCTGAGCGGATTCGCCCGGGCTGCAGTCTCCTTGCCCGCAGCCCGGGCGGTCTGGCCGGGCTGCCGAGAAATCGGTTTTCGGCGAGGGCGATCCCGGCCGATCGGCCCGCGGACGATCGCACCGCCGCCCTTCGTCGGAGAGACCGAACGTCCCGACGATGGTCGAGCCGGAGCCTGGGGGAACGGCGGGCTCGGGGCGTCGAACCCGTGGCTCTGCCAGATCTCGCGGCCGGATGCCTCGATGCGCAGGACATCCTGACCGCCCCGCAGATACGCCGTCTGCGACCCTCCTGCGTCGACCTCCTCCCAATGCTTTTCTTCGCCCGGCGGCGCGTCTCTGGATCGAGCCCCCCGCGAGACGCGCCGTCGATCCCGGAGCGGACACCGATGAGCGAGCGGGAGATGCGGGCGTCCGCGCGGGTAGACGGCACGACGGCGGCGGAGGCGTTCGCCGCGCGCGGCGGCCGCATCGCACTGCGGCGGGCGGCGGATCCGCCAGAGATCGCCGCCTGCTGCCACTTCCTCGCCTCCGACGACGCCTCCTACGTCACCGGCGCGGTGCGCGCGGCAGACGGCGGCGGGCGCGGTCCGATGCATGAGCGCGCGGTCTGACGGCCGCCAACGACGGGCTGAACCGCGGCGCAATCCACCCTTGACCGCGCCGGTGGCTCCGGTCCGCGCCGATATCTGCGGTCCGGCACGGGGTTCCCGCTCTTGACAGAGCGCAAATAAGAGACCCTTATATCAGCCTGCCTTACACTGGAGGATGAGTGATGCAGCGCATGTTACGGCTCGTTCTGGCGGCCATCGGCTTCGCAGGCGGACTTGTAGTCACCGCCGCGGCGGCCGATCCGATCCGGGTGAATTTCGTTCCGATCAGCGATGGCCTGCCCCTCTTCGTGGCCGAGGACCAGGGCTTCTTCGACAAGCGGGGGCTCGACGTGGAACTCACCGCCGCACCCAATCCTTCCGTGATGATCGGTGCGATCGCATCCGGTTCGGCCGAGGTCGGGCATACCGTCCTCATCCCCGTCCTGTCGGCCTGGCAGGCCGGAATCGAACTCTCGGTGATCGCCGGTGCGTCCGCCTTCCCGTCCGTCCAGCCGCCGGCCGTGGGCGTGCTCGCGCGCAACGGGACGGACATCAAGGCGCCGAAGGATCTCGAAGGCAAGACGGTCGGAGTGGTCGGACTGCAGTCCTATCACCAGGCGATGGTCCAGCGCTGGATGAGCGAGAACCAGAGCGACTATTCCAAGGTCCGCTTCGTCGAGGTGCCGTTCCCGCAGATGCAGGACCTGCTGGCCAGCGGCAACGTCGATGCGGTGGTCTCGGTCGATCCGTTCTATTCGAAGATGATCCGGGAAGGCGCAGGCTACGACTTCGGCGATTTCGTCGCGACCATGCCCGACGGCGCGCCCATCGTCATCTTCGTGGCATCGCGCGATTGGGCCGAGGCGAACCCCGACGCAGTCAAGGGGTTCCGCGACGCTCTCGCCGAAGCGGCCGAGTTCATCAAGGCGAACGATGCCGAGGCGCGCAAGAGCTTCGCGAAGTGGACCAAGCTGCCGGAAAAGGTGGTGGCGACGTCCCGGTGGGGCACCTTCCAGTCCGACGTGCCCGCTACCGGGATACAGTACTGGATCGACACGATGAAGGATCAGGGCATGCTGTCCTCCGACGTCAAGGGCGAGGACCTGGTCCCCTCCTATCTCCGCTGAAGCCTGGCGCGATCTTGCCCGATCGGCACCGGACGTTTCAGCGGCCTGGTTCCCCGCATGTCACGTCCCGTAACCGGAGCCGCTTTCGGGGACATGGTTCAGGATTGATCGCGGCGGTGCGGTGCCCGGGGCCGCCCGCCTTCTTTCGAAGGGTCGAGAGTGGCAGACGAACTTTTCAGCTCGGCGGCGACGCTGGCGCGCCGCATTCGCGACCGGAAGGTCGGCTCGGAAGAGCTTCTGGATGGATATCTCGGCCGCGTGGCCGCGCATAACCCGTCCATCAACGCGGTCGTGGTTCTCGACGTCGAGGCGGCCCGGCAGGCTGCGAGGGCGGCCGACGCAGCGGTTGCCGCCGGTGCTCCGCTCGGCCCGCTCCATGGCGTGCCGATGACGATCAAGGAATCGTTCAATCTCGCCGGGACGCCGACCACATACGGGCTTCCCGCCTTCCGCGACAACGTGGCCGGCGGCGATGCCGTCGCGGTCTCGCGGCTGAAGGCGGCGGGCGCCGTCGTCTTCGGCAAGACCAACGTGCCGCCGGGCCTCGCCGACGCCCAGAGCGCCAACGAGATCTATGGCCGCACCCGCAATCCCTGGAATCTCGACCGGACGCCGGGCGGCTCGTCGGGCGGTTCCGCCGCCGCGCTGGCGGCCGGCCTGTCGGGTCTCGAGCTCGGCAGCGACATCGCGTCCTCGCTGCGCAATCCGGCGCATTTCTGCGGCGTCTTCGCCCACAAGCCCACCTATGGGCTCTGCTCTTCCGTCGGCCACTCGCTGAGAACCCGCCATGCCGCCGGGGACATCTCGGTGATCGGTCCGCTCGCGCGCAGTGCCGAGGATCTCGAGATCGCTTTCCGTGCCGTGGCCGATTTCAGGCACGAGGCCTTCCCCGGCCAGTTCCGCCGTCCGCGCGAGAGAGACCTGCATTCCTTCCGCGGTCTCAGGATCGGCGTCGTGCTGAACGACGTCTACGCGGAAGTGGACCGCGCGATCGAAGACCAGCTCGCCCGGCTCGCCGACTTCCTGCGCGGCGAAGGCGCCGACGTGCGCGTCGGCTGGCGCCCGCAACTCGACAGCCATCGGGTCCACGTCGTCTACGAGCTCCTCATGCGCGCGGCGATCTCCCAGGACATGCCGGACGCCGACATCGCCGCGTTCGAGGCGGAGAAGGCCGACCCCGCTGCGCCGAAGAGCCAGCTGCGGTCGATGTTTCTGGAAGGCGTCACGATGAGCCATCGGGAATGGCTGCGGCTGAACGAGGAGCGCCATTCCATCGCGGCGGTCTGGCGCGACTTCTTCGAGGAATGCGACATCCTGCTCTGCCCCGTGCTGGCCACCACGGCATTTCCCCACGACGACCGGCCTCCGGCCTGGCGGACGCTGACCGTGAACGGCCGCGACGTTCCGTTCGGACGCCAGCTCTTCTGGGCCGGTTACACCGGTGCCTACTTCCTCCCCTCCACGGTCGCCCCGATCGGGTTCTCGGAGGAGGGGCTGCCGGTGGGCGTCCAGATCGTGGGCGGGCAACTCGACGACGTCCGGTGCATCCGCTTCGCGAGGCTTCTCGAGGAACGGTATCAGGCCTTCGTTCCGCCGCCCGCCTATTCCGAACCGGTCGGCGGGAACCCTGCCTGACATGGAACCGCTGATCGGATTTCGCGACGCGGGCGTGTCGTTCGGACGGAAGCAGGTGCTGAAGGGGCTGAACCTCGACATCGCCGAGGGCGAGTTCGTGTGCGTGGTCGGCGCATCGGGCTGCGGCAAGACCACCATGCTGCGACTGATCGCCGGGCTTCATGCTCCCAGCGAGGGCGTCGTCTCCTACCGGGGTCAGCCGATCGACCGGCCGCGGCCGGAGATCGCGATCGTCTTCCAGGACTACGGCAAGGCTCTTCTGCCCTGGCGTACGGTGTCGGGCAACGTCGAACTGGCACTCGAGGCCGCCGGCACGCCGCGTTCGGAGAGGGCAGCGATCGTCGCTGACCTGCTCGCGCTGATGGGACTGGAGGGAGACGGCGGCAAGTTTCCCTCCGAACTCTCCGGCGGCATGCAGCAGCGCGTGCAGATCGCGCGCAGCCTCGCGCAAAGGCCGCAGGTCCTCCTCATGGACGAGCCCTTCGGCGCGCTCGACGCGATGACCCGGCAGGGCCTCCAGGACGAGTTGCAGCGGCTGATGATGAAGCACAGGATGACCGTCTTCTTCGTCACGCACGATCTCGAGGAGGCGATCTATCTGGGCGACCGCGTGATCGGCCTGAGACGCAATCCCGGCCAGATCGGCAAGGTCTTCGACGTTCGCATCGGCCGTCCGCGCGACCAGGTCGCCACTCCCGAAGACCCGGAATTCCTGCGCATCCGGCGCGAACTCTATGACTTCATCAAGGAGACCGAGAGCGAGAAGGCGTCATGAACTGGCGGGGCGCGATCCTCCCGCTGTCCCTGATCGCCGGCGCCCAACTCGCCGCCGCCACCTACGGCATCACCAGCGACGCTCTCGCGAGCCCGGCGGAAATCCTGGGCGCGCTGCTGGCCGCACTGGCCGACGGATCGATGATCCGGGCGACTCTGGAGACGCTCGCCGCCGCTCTGGGCGGCCTGTTCGTGGGCGGCGCCGCGGGCATCCTGGCCGGCATCCTTCTTGGCCTTTCCGGCACGCTGAACAGGCTGATGTCCGTCTCGATCGAACTCGTCCGGCCGGTGCCGTCGGTCGCCATCATCCCGCTGTTCATGCTGGTCTTCGGGCTGGGCTTCCGGCTCGAGATCGCAGTCGTCGCCTTCAGCGTGGTCTGGACCGTGCTCGTGCTGACGCGCGGCGCCGTCGCCGGCATCGAACCGCGCCTTCTCGAAGTGGCGCGCGTGCTCGGCCTGTCGCGCGCCCAGGCGATCTGGAAGATCGTCCTGCCTTCGGCCCTGCCGCGCATCTTCGTCGCGCTTCGTCTCGCGGCCACGGTCTCGCTGATCGTCGCCGTCACCGTCGAGGTCGCGGTCAACCCGCTCGGCCTCGGCTATGGGATGCAGATCGCGCAGCAGGCGCTGCGACCGGCGTGGATGTTCGCCTATCTCGTCTGGCTGATCGTGGTGGGCTGGACGTTCAACCACCTGCTGGTGCGGCTCGAGACGGTCGTGCTGCGCCGCCTGAACTTCTCGGGACCGAGGCGATGACGCGGCGCGACCTGATCTGGGGACTTGCGAGCCTTTGCTTTGCGGGGTTCCTCGTCTTCGTCTGGCATCTGATCAGCGTCAACCGGCTCGTGGCGCCGGTGTTCCTGCCCGCGCCGCTCGACGCCTTCGGCGCGCTCGCCAGGGGATTCGCCGACGGGCGGCTGTCGTCCGCGACGGCCGAAACGCTCCAGCGCATCGTCCTGGGCTGGCTGCTGGCGTCGGGGCTCGGCATCGTCGTCGGCGCCTGGATCGGCATTTCGGCCTTCGCGCGCACCTACGTGATGCCGACCCTCGAACTGCTCCGGCCGCTGCCCGCCTCGGCCGCCATCCCGGTCGCGATCACGTTCTTCGGCCTCTCGGACGCCATGGTCCTCGCGTCGGTGGGTTTCGGCGCGGTGTGGCCGATGCTGCTGGCCACCGCCTACGGCGTCTCGACCGTGGACGTGCGGCTGGTGGAGGTCAGCCGGATGCTGCGCCTGAGCCGCCTCGACTACCTGCGCATCGTCGCTCTTCCGAACGCGCTGCCGGACATTCTCTCGGGCATGCGGGTGGGCCTGGTGGTCGCCCTGATCATCACGATCGTTGGGGAGATGCTGACGAGCCGGACCGGCCTCGGCCAGTGGGTGATCCTGGCAGCCCGCAGCTTCCGTTCCGCCGACATGTTCGCCGGCATCATCGTCCTCGGCCTGATCGGTCTGGTCTCTGCGTTGCTGCTGTCGCAGCTCGAGCGCCGCGTCCTGCGCTGGCGCCCGCAGGCGCAGACCTGAACGGGAGCAGCTGTGGCCGCGGGGACGTTGCCGCGCTCCGCACGCTTCAGGTCTCCGGATTCGCGCATGTCTTTCACCTGAACCGGTAACCCCCTTCGGGACACGTGCTTTGGCGAGCCGGCGCGGATCGGTGCCGTCAACCGTCCCCCACTATCCCTCGCGGTTGCTCATCGCAATTCCGCGAATATCCGCCCTTCCCATTCGTCGCGCAGACTGCTGGGGATGTCGAGGGACAGGAAGCCGTGCACGAGGCCAGGCGCCGTCACGAATTCTGCATCGACTCCCGTTTCCCGAAGCTGCGCTGCGAATGCTTCGGCTTCGTCGTGCAGGGGATCGCACTCCGCGGCAAGAACGAAAGCCGATGGATGACGATGACTGTGGCGGCCCGTCGCCCAACCGGTGTCCGACGGTGGTCGGTGAGCGGACCAGAACCATTTCATCGCAGCACTGGTCAAGACGGGGCCGTCGGCGTTGCGCGTGTGGCTCTCGGTCCCGCAGCGGGGATCGAGCGCCGGATAGATCAGGACGAGCCTTGCAGGTTCGATCCCGAGACGCGTCAAGCCGGCGACCGCATGGCAGACAAGGTAGCCGCCCGCGCTGTCGCCGCAGAAACTGATCGAACAGCCCCGCGCAATACCATCGACGGATCCGCCGAGGACGCTGCGGGCGACAAGCACGACGTCATCCTCGGCTGCAGGATAGGGCGCTTCCGGCGACAGCCGGTAGTCGACGGAGACGACGGCCTTTCCGGTCGCCTTTGCCATGCGGCGGCACAGGCCGTCATGGGTGTCGAGCGAACCCCAGACGAACCCGCCGCCGTGACAGAACAGGATCGCCGCATCGGAGGGTCGTGCGTCCGGCCGGTAGATTCGCACCGTCACGCGGTCCGCGCCGCTCCCGAGCCGCAGGTCTTCGACGGATGCGAGGTGGGGCGAGGGGCCGACGACCATTGCCCGGTTGGCCGCATCCCGGATCCGGTCGAGAGGAACATGCGGCGGCGGAACGCGGACCGTCATCCGGGGGTCTGCGACAAGGTGTTCGACGGCAGGGTGAAGGTTCATGTTGTTTTCTTACGGTAGGAATGGCTACTTGTCAGTAGCAACCTGTGCGGCAGGGACGAAGGAGGCCGGAAAGTGACACGATCCACCATGCAGAAGCAGAAGATTCGTGAGGCAGTCGCGGACCTCAAGAGGCATCGCATCCTGGAGGCGGCGACGGACCTGTTCTACGAGCGCGGCTTCACGAACACGACGCTGGACCAGGTCGCCGAGCAACTCGGGGTTACCAAGCCCTTCATCTACTCGAATTTCGGGTCGAAGAGTGCGCTTCTGGGCGAGATCTGTTCGCAGGGCGTCCAGCGCGCGATCGATGCCATCGATCAGGCGGTCGCACTCGACCTCGGTCCGGCCGAAACCATGGCGCGCTTCGTGCCGACCTACGTGACTGCCATCCTGAAGTCGCAGAAGAGCATCGCCATCAACATCCGCGAGGAAAAGAACCTCGACCCCGGCGATGCGGCGACGCTCGCTGGGATGCGCCAGCGCTTCATGGCGAAGGTCGAGGGATTGCTCGCGAAGGGCGTCGAGGCCGGAGACGTCTCCGTCCCGGATACGCGGGTCGCCGCCTTCGCGCTGGTCGGCGCGGTAAGCTGGACGACGTTCTGGTTCAATCCGCACGGTCCGCTGTCGATCGACGAGATTTCCGAGCGAATGACCCAGACGCTGCTCAATCTGTCCCGTACCAGGGCCGCATCGGCTTCCTGAAGCCCCTTTTCCGCATCACGCCGGGCAGGCGTCCTCCGAGGCCCGACGCAGGCTTCCGCGCAAAAAAGATACCGATGCACCTTGAAATATACCGACGAGTAGATTTAGGATGGTGTCAGTAGCCGCTCGGGGAGGAGCCGTATGCGTGAGGTGGAGGTCATCGTCGTCGGTGCCGGTCTGGCCGGCCTGCGGGCACTCTACGGCTTCCGCGAGGCCGGTTTCGAGACGCTGGTGCTCGAAGCATCGGACGAGATCGGCGGCGTCTGGAACCACAACCGCTACCCCGGTGCGCGCTGCGACGTGGAGAGCTACGACTACTCCTACAGTTTCTCCCCGGAGCTCGAGCAGGAATGGCGCTGGTCGGAGCGCTATCCGACGCAGCCCGAAATCCTTCGCTACATCCATCATGTGGCAGACCGGTTTTCGTTGAGGTCGCGGGTCGAACTCGGTGCGCGCGTCGAGTCGGCCGTTTATGACGAGGCGGCCATCGCCTGGACTGTTCGCGTACAGGATGGCCGCGCCTTCCTCTGTCGGCATCTCGTCCTGTGCCTTGGCCAGCTCTCGGCGCCGAAGCTCCCCTCCTATCCCGGACAGGAGAACTTCGCCGGCGAGACGATCGTGAGCGCCAGCTGGCCCAGGGATCGCAGGCACCACTTCTCGGGACAGCGGGTCGGCATCCTCGGAACGGGTTCATCCGGCATGCAGATGACGCCGGTCGTCGCCCGCACGGCCGCCCACGTCACCGTCTTCCAACGGACCGCCAACTACTCCGTGCCTGCGGCGAACGCGCCGCTCACGGACGAGGAGGATCGGCAGGTCAAGGCGAACTACGCCGAGCGCCGTCAGCTGATGCGCAATTCGCCGACCGGACTGGGTTTCCTGCCGGGCAAGACGAAGACCCTCGAGGCGCCCGCCGAAGAGCGGGAAGCCGTGTTCGAAGCGGCCTATCACCGGCTGGGTTTCGGCTTCGCGCTCACCTATCCGGACATCCTCCTGGACGAGAAGGCGAACGACGTCGCGACCGACTTCCTGAAGAGGAAGATCGCCGAGCGCGTCGCCGAACCCGCGCTGCGCGACAAGCTGGTTCCCAGCACGCACCGGTTCGCGACCCGACGCCCTTCGGTCGACAGCGGCTACTTCGAAGCGTTCAGCCGCCCGAACGTGGAACTGGCCGACATCAAGACCGAGCCCATCACCGGCATCACGGCTGACGGCATCAGCACCACGGCAAAGCATCATCGTCTCGACGTGCTGATCTACGCGACAGGCTTCGACGCCTTGACGGGATCCATCCTCAAGCCCGACATCCGCGGCCGGAACGGGCAGTCGCTGCGCGACAAGTGGCGCGAAGGGCCGCTGACACATCTCGGCGTCGGCACGGCCGGCTTTCCCAACATGTTCATCGTCGCGGGCCCCGGCAGCCCGTCGGTCCTGTCGAACGTGATGGTTTCCATCGAGGAGCAGGTCGACTGGTTCGTCCAGCTTCTGGAGAATCTGCGCGACGAGGGCGTCGACGAGATCGAGGTGACGGAAGACGCTGAACGGGACTGGACCGCGCATGTCCAGGAGCGCGCGCGCGAAACGCTCTACATGACCGCCGACAGCTTCTACAATGGCGGCGAGATTGCCGGAAAACCGCGCGTCTTCATGCCGTATTCGGGCGGCGTGCGGCACTACCGGCGCCTGTTGCAGGGCTCGGCGAACGACGGCTATCCGGGTTTTGCCCTGCGCAAACTCGGCCTCGCGATGAAGGCCCGGGCCCATGGCTGACGCCGGATCGATCGCCGTCGTCGGAGCTGGCACCATGGGCATGGGCATCGCCTACGTCTTCGCGATGGCCGGTTTTGCAACGCATCTCGTCGAGCCCGATGCAGGCCGGGCCCGCAGCGCCGCCGAAGCAATGAGGAAGGCCGGCAACGAGGCGGTGCGCCGTGGCAAGGCCGATGCAGCGACCGCCGAGGAGTTGCTTGCCTCCGTTCGGTTCGTCTCGGCGGTGTCCGACCTGCCGCAGGACCTCGACCTGGTCATCGAAAGCGTGCCCGAACGGCTCGACGTGAAGCGCGCGGTGCTGGGCGAGATCGACAGGCGCGCCCCGCGCCTGATTGCCAGCAACACGAGTTCGCTGAGCATCGACGCGCTGAGCGCCAGCGTCGGCGATCCGTCGCGCTTCCTCGGAATGCACTTCTTCAATCCGGTCTGGTCGCTGATGCTGGTCGAGATCGTCCGGGGCCGCGCGACGTCGGACGCGGCCATCGAGCAGGCGAAGGCCTTTTCCGAGGCGATCGGCAAGAAGACGGCGGTGGTCGCCGATCATCCCGGCTTCGCGACGAGCCGGCTCGATCTCGTCCTCGCCCTGGAGGCGATCCGGATGGTCGAGGACGGCGTCTCCACGCCCGAAGACATCGACCGCGCCGTCACCACCGCCTACCGCCATCCGATGGGGCCGCTGCGGCTGTCCGATGTGGTCGGACTGGACGTCCGGCTCGACATCGCGCGGCATCTCGAAAGTGCTCTCGGCCCGCATTTCGCACCGCCGAAGCTTCTCCAGGACATGGTGGCCCGGGGTCATCTCGGCCGCAAGTCGGGCAAGGGCTTCTACGACTGGCCCGATGGGTCGGCACTCTAACGCAGGAATATGCGAACCATGGGTTCTGTCTTCGCCTCCACGCTGGTCGATACCGCAGAGCATCACGCCATGCTGCGCGACAATGTCGGCAAGCTCGTCTCCGGTTTCGGCCGCAAGTACTTCCAGGACGTCGTCCGGCGCAACGCCAAGCCCGACGAACTCTGGAAGGCGCTCGGGCAGGCCGGCTTCCTCGGCGTCCACGTGTCCGAGGAGTTCGGCGGCGGCGGCGGCGGTATGGCCGACTACAACGTCATCGTGGAGGAGACCGCCGCACAGGGTTGCCCGATCCTCAGCCTCGTGATCGGCTCGATCTGCGCCCCGATCATCCAGGGACACGGAAGCGAAGAGCAGAAGAAGGACTGGCTGCCCGGCCTGGCCTCCGGAGAGCGCAGGCTCGCCTTCGCGATCACCGAGCCGAATGCCGGTTCCAACACCCACAAGGTCTCCACCATCGCCCGCAAGGACGGCAATGGCTGGCGTCTGAACGGCCAGAAGTACTGGACATCGGCGGTCGATGAGGTCGATGCGATCATGGTCGTGGCGCGGGCGCCTGACCTGGACGACCGGGGACGAGGCAGGCTCTCCCTTTTTCTCGTGCCGGTCGACGCGCCCGGCATCCGCAAGACGCCCATCGAAACCGCGCTGCACGTGCCGGAGACCCAGTTCATGCTGTGGTTCGACGACGTCACGCTTCCCGCCGACGCCATCGTCGGTGAGGAAGGGAACGGGCTGAAGCACCTGTTCGCCGGCCTCAACCCGGAGCGGATCTGCGCCGCCGCGATCAACAACGGCATCGCCCGCTACGCGATCGAGAAGGGCGCGGAGTATGCCGGCGACCGCTCCGTCTGGGGCGTTCCGATCGGTTCGCACCAGGGTGTCTCGCATCCGCTCGCCGAGGCCTACGTCGGCGTTCAGCAGGCGCGCCTGATGACCGCGCGCGCCGCCCAGCTCTACGACGGCGGTTCGATGGAAGCCGGGGAGGCGTCCAACATGGCCAAGTTCGCCGCCGCCGATTCCTCCCTGAAGGCGCTCGATCAGGCGATCCAGGTCCATGGCGGCAACGGCCTGGCCATCGAATACGGGCTCGCCGACCTCTGGTTCATCGCTCGCCTGCACAAGACGGCGCCGGTGAGCCGCGAAATGGTGCTCAACTTCTTCGCCCAGCATTCGCTGGGGCTGCCGAAAAGCTACTAGCGCCGGACCGGGATCGGGAGGACGTGGCCGTGGATACATTCGCAAGCACTCTTCGCCGACACGCTCGCGACCGCGCCGACGCGCCTGCCCTGACCTTTGCAGGCCGCACCCAGACCTTTGCCGACCTCGACGCCGCAAGCTCGCGCGTCGCTAATCTCCTCATCGCGAACGGCATCGGCGCGGGCGACCGCGTGGCGGTCCTCGCCAAGAACTGCGCCGAGTATTTCGAGGTGCTGATCGGCGCCTCGAAGATGGGCGCCACCGTCGTCGGCCTCAACTGGCGGCTTTCGCCGCGCGAAATGAACGAGATCCTGCGCGACTGCGAGCCGTCGCTGCTCTTCCACGACGAGCGCGGAGCACAACTGCTGCCGGACGGCGCGCCCTGCCGCAGCATCGCATTCGGGGAGGCGTTCGCCGCCGCCCGCGAGGCCGCACCGGCGACCGACCCGATGCACGACAGTCGTCCCGATGCGACCGCGCTGATCCTCTACACCTCCGGAACGACGGGACTGCCGAAGGGGGTGATGCTCAGCAACGAGGCGATGTCCTACACGGCCAGGCTCGCTGCGGCTTGGGGCATGGACCCGACGAGCGTCAACCTCGTCGCCATGCCGCTGTTCCACATCGGCGGATGCGGCTACGGGACCTCGACCTTCATGGCCGGCGGGCACACGGTGCTGGTGCCGGAGGTCAACGTCGAGGACATTCTGCGGCTCGTCCCGCGCCATCGCGTGACCCATACCTTCCTGGTGCCGTCCGTCGTCCAGATGATGCTGAACGCGCCGGCGATCCGGGATGCGGATCTCTCCAGCCTGCAGCTCCTGATGTACGGTGCGTCGCCCATGGGCGACGTCCTGCTGCGGCGCGCCATCGAGATGCTCGGCTGCAACTTCATGCATGCCTACGGCATGACCGAGAGCGCGGGAACCGTCGTGATCCTGCCGCCCGAGATGCACGATCCCGACGGCCCGCGGCCCGAACTCCTCAAGTCCTGCGGAAGGCCTCTGCCCTGGGTCGAGCTGCGGATCATCGACCCGACCAGCCTGGACGACACCGCCGTCGGGACGGTCGGAGAGATCTGGCTCCGGTCCCCCATGACAATGACGGGCTACTGGCGCAATTCCGCGGCGACGAGGGACGTCATCGTGGAAGACGGCTGGCTCCGTACCGGGGATGCCGCCTTTGCCGACGACGAAGGATACGTGTTCCTGTTCGACCGCTTCAAGGACATGATCATCTCCGGCGGCGAGAACATCTACCCGGCCGAGATCGAGAACGTCCTGAACGGCCACGACGCGGTCGCGCAGGTCGCGGTCATCGGCGTGCCGCACGAGAAATGGGGCGAGACGCCTGCGGCCTTCGTGGTGCTGAAGCCCGGCTCGTCGGCGACCGTGGAAGAGCTTCTCGCCTATACGCGCCGCAACCTCGCGACCTACAAGTGCCCGAGCGTCGTCAGGCTCGTCGAGACCCTTCCGCGCAATGCCACCGGCAAGCTCCTCAAGCCGGAGCTGCGGCGACTCTACGGAGCAACCCCGTGACGGCCGCGCTCGCTCTCGTCCGCCGCTGGGTCAACGACTATTTCAATCGCCACGACGCGGCGGCGGCGCGCGCCTTCTGCGCGCCCGGCTACGTGCTCGAGATCGGCGACGTGACGCTGGCGGGCCGGGACGACACGTGGCTGCCAGCCGTCGACCGGCAGATGCGCGACTATCCTGGCCTGACGATGACCGTGCACGAGACGTTGGCGGGTGAAGGCTGGGCTGCGGTCTGGTTCAGCGAACACGGCGCCCGCGACGGTGCTGAGGCCGTCTGGTCCGGAGTGGCGATCTACCGCGAGGACGACGGCATCTTGGCCGGCTGTGTCGCGCAGGAGGATTACATGACGCGTCGGCGCCAGCTGAAGATCGGGCGCGGCGATCCTGTCGACCGGCCCTGCGTCGCGCCCTGGGACATCGCTGTACAGGCGCCGGATCGTCGGGCCGAGGCTGCGGTCCTCGCGTGGCTCGAAGGAGGCTGGCCCAAGGGCGCATCGATCCTGTGCGACGACGAGCACCTGACGCGCGATCATCTGCATTTCGACGTCGAACGGACCGAGGTGAAGCGGCTCCATTCCGCAGGCGACAGGGTGGCGTTCTGGGTCCGCCAGCATGGAACCTACCGCTCGGGCATCGAAGGGCTGCCCGCGGCGGTCGATTTCCTTGACGTCAACGGCCTGCTGCGTGTCGCGGACGGGCAGGTCGTCTCGGGCCGCATCGTCCGCGACAGGATGGGTCTCTGGGCCCGGTTGAGGAGGGCGAGATGAGCGTCCTGCGCACCATCGAGGGCGGCATTCTCGTGGTCACGATCAATCGACCCGAACGCCGCAATGCGATCGATCGTGCGACCTCGGAAGCCATCGCCGCGGCCATGGACGCGCTCGATGACGACCCGTCGCTTCGAGTGGGCATCCTGACCGGCGCCGGTGCACATTTCTGCGCCGGCATGGACCTGAAGGCGTTCCTCGCCGGGGAGCGCGTCGAACTGCCGGGACGCGGTCTGGGCGGCATCATCAAGACACCGCCTCGCAAGCCCCTGATCGCAGCTGTCGAGGGCTACGCACTGGCAGGCGGCTTCGAGATGGCGCTTGCCTGCGACCTGATCGTCGCCTCGACGACGGCGAGCTTCGGACTGCCCGAGGCTCTCCGCGGACTGATCGCCGGATCCGGCGGGCTGATCCGGCTGCCTGAACGAATGCCTCGGCAGATCGCGATGGAATGCGCCCTGACGGGACGCATGATCCCGGCTGCCGAAGCCGAACGGTGGGGCCTGATCAATCGTCTGGTCGCACCGAGCGAAGCCTTGGCCGCAGCCAGGTCGCTCGCCGCCGAGATCATCCGCTGCGCACCGGCTGCGCTGGAGGCGACGAAGCACATCGTCGCGACCGCGGGGCGCTGGCCCCAGGAGCAGCTCTGGGCGCGCCAGGACGCGCTTCTCGAAGAGGTCATCACATCACCGGACGCGCGCGAAGGAGCCGCCGCGTTCGCCGAAAAACGCGATCCGGTCTGGACGACCGGAGCGGAAAAGGACCGCTAGGCCGCGGTCGGGTCGCCGGAGACGGCAAACTAGGGAGGAAAGCATGACACTGAAGAAAGCACTACTTGCCTGCACCGCCGCCGCGACGGTCGCGCTGACGGCATTGCCGGCATCCGCCGAAACGGTCCGTATCGTCATCGGTGTCGGCGAGGGATCGGCCGTCCACTACGGCGTCGAGGCCTTCACGAAGGATCTGGCCACGCGCACCAACGGCGAACTCGGCGTGCGGGTGTTCCCCTCGTCGCTGCTCGATCTGCGCCAGACCTTCGGCGGGATTCGCGACCGCGTGGTCGACGGCGGATACATGGTCCTCAACCTCTTTCCCGGCGAACTGCCGGAGGCGCAGCTTCCGATCGAACTCGCCATGCTCGGCCGCAACTCCTATGCCATGGCCGGCGCGATGAGCGAGTACATCCTGACATGCGAGCCCTGCGTGCAGGAGCGTTTCGCGGCCAACATGGTGCCGCTCGGCAATGCCTCGACCGGAACCTACGGCATCCTCGGCACCTCGCCGATGACGACGCCGGAGGAGCTGCAGGGCAAGAAGCTGCGGGCGGCGGGCGGCGCGTGGTCGCGCTGGGCGGCGGCCATGGGTGCCGTCGGCGTCAGCCTGTCGGGCAACGAGATCTTCGAAGCCGTCAGCCAGGGGACGATCGACGGGGCCATGAACGCGCCGTCGGAGCTGACCTCCATCCGGCTGATCGACGTCGCCAAGAACGTGACGACGGACATGCCGGGCGGCACGGTCCACGGTCTCGACCTGATGAGCGTCAACCGCGACTTCTGGCGCGGACTGACCGACGCGCAGCGCCGCGCCTACATGGACGCCGCCGCGCTCGCCAACGCGGCGACCACGTGGAAATTCGCCGCCGACGTGGCGTCGAACCTGAAGAAGGCCGAGGAGGCCGGCATCGCCGTCTCGAAAGCCTCGCCCGAGGCCAAGGCGAAGTCGGACGCCGCGATCGAGGCGGATCTCGCCAACATCCTTCAGATCACGACCGAGACGCACAAGATCAAGGACGCAGAGGCCAAGATCGCGCGCTTCCGCGAGCTCGTCACGAAGTGGGAAGGTCTGCTGCCGCTCGACCGTGAGTGGAGCCCCGAGGAGATCGCCGAGGTCTACCGCACGGAGATTTTCTCCAAGCTCGACGAAAAGACCTACGGTCTCTGAGGTCGCCCATGTCGACGCCCAACACCCTGGTCTCGGTCCTCGTGAAGGGCGTCGACTGGCTGCTCGTCGCGATCGGCGCGGCCGGCCTCCTCGCGATGATGCTGCACATCGGTATCGACATCCTGTCGAGCCTCCTGTTCAATGCGCCGCTCGCCATCACCTCGGCGATCGTGACGAACTACTACATGATCGCCGTCGCTTTCGTGCCGATCATGATCGCCGAGTACCGTGGCGCCCATATCGGGGTGGCGCTCGTCACCGATGCGCTGCCGGCGGTCGCGCGGCGCCGGATCGACTTCCTGGTCCAGGTCGCGATGGTAGCGGTCTATGCGCTGCTGACCCTGCAGGCGTGGGGCGAGGCGACGGACAAATATGCCGCCGGCGCCTTCGTGGTCGAGCAGACGACGCGAATCCTCATCTGGCCCGCCTACTTCATCGTGCCGCTCGCGCTGGGTGCGATGGCGCTCTTCCTGGCGCTCAAGGTGATCCTGCGCGCTCTCGGACATGAACCGCCGGCGGCGGGGCAGTACGGATCCGAACTCGTTCAGGACGAGGGGAAACATGTCTGACATCATGATCGGTGTTCTGGGCATCCTGGGCCTGCTGGTTCTGATCGCCTCGAACATGCACATCGGCATCGCGCTGATCCTCGTTTCCTATGTCGGGCTCTGGGCGCTCGTCGGCGAAGCCGCAGCCTGGGGAATGCTGCAGGTGGTGCCCTTCTCCTTCATCTCCAACTGGACGCTGAGTTCGGTGCCCATGTTCGTGCTGATGGGGTTCGTCTGCTATCACGCAAACCTCACCGGCGGTCTCTTCGACGCCGCCCGCATCTGGCTGGCCCGACTGCCCGGCGGCCTCGCCATCGCATCCGTCTTCGGATGCTCGGGTTTCGCGGCGGTGACGGGTTCCTCGGTGGCCTGCGCTGCGGCGATGGGCAAGGTCGCCGTACCGGAGATGTTGCGCCACGGCTACGATCCGAGCCTGGCGACCGGGACCGTCGCGGCAGCCGGAACCGTCGGCGCGCTCATTCCGCCCTCCATCCTGCTCATCGTGTTCGGCGTGGTCGCGCAGGTCTCGATCACCGATCTCTTCCTCGGCGGCATCGGCGCCGGTCTCGCCACGTCGGTGGCCTACGTCCTCGTCATCCTGCTGCGGGTGAAGCTCAATCCCGCGCTCGCGCCACGCGTGACCGCGTCGGCCCCGCTGTCCGAGAAGATGGCCGCCCTGCGGCAGACCCTGCCGATCATCCTCCTCGTGGTCGGCGTGCTCGGGGGTCTCTTCGGCGGCCTCTTCACGGCCACCCAGGCCGGCGCGGTCGGCGCAATTCTCTCCATCGTCGTTGCCGCGATGAAGCGCACGCTGTCCTTCGGCGTCCTGCGCAAATCTGTGGTCGAGACGCTGGTGACCTGCGGCAGCCTGTTCATCATCACCATCGGGGCATCGATGCTCACCCGCTTCCTGACGCTGTCGGGAATCGGCTGGTCGATCTCGGATGCCGTGCTGGCCTTCGACGCGGGACCGGTCGTGCTCCTGCTCGCGATCGCGGCGGTCTACCTGCTGCTCGGCATGTTTCTGGAACCGATCGGCGCAATGCTCATCACGCTGCCGATCTTCCTGCCGCTGATCCTCCAGGCCGACGTCGATCCGATCTGGTTCGGCGTCTTCGTGGCCAAGCTCCTCGAGATCGGCATGATCACGCCACCGATCGGTCTCAACGTGTTCGTCCTGAGCTCGACCGTCGGCCGGGCAGCGCCGACGGCGATCGTCTTCCGTGGCGTGTTCTGGTTCTTCGTCGCCGACATCCTGCTGCTTGCGCTGCTGATCGCCATGCCCGGCATCATCTTGTTCATCCCGAACCACTTCTGACACGTCCAGGACCAGGAATCGTCCCATGAGAGAAGCCGTCATCGTCTCGACCGCCCGCACCGGCATCGGCCGCGCCTTCCGCGGAGCGCTCAACGACACCAAGTCTCCCACGATGATGGGCCATGCCATCCGCCATGCCGTCGACCGGGCGCGCGTCGAGGGCGGAGAGATCGACGACGCCGTCATCGGCACCGTGCTTGCCGCGGGCACCGCGGGCATGAACGTCGCGCGCAACGCGGTCCTTGCCGCCGGCCTGCCGGACACCGTCGCCGCGCAAACCATCGACCGCCAGTGCGCATCCGGCCTGATGGCGATCGCCACCGCTGCCAAGCAGATCATCGTGGACGGGCAGTCGATCGTGATCGCCGGCGGCCAGGACAACATCTCCTCCGTCCAGGGGCCGTATTTCGACTGGGCGATGAAGGAGAAGGACCCGACAGTCATGCAGCACGCGCATCATGCCTACATGCCGATGCTGAAGACGGCGGAGATCGTCGCAGAACGCTACGCGATCTCGCGGCAGGCGCAGGACGAATACGCGCTGGCGTCGCAGCAGCGAACCGCCGCGGCCCAGCAGGCCGGGCGCTTCGACGCCGAGATCGTGCCCTTGGACGCGGCGATGAAAGTCAAGGACAAGGAAACCGGAGAGGTATCCGTCCAGCCCGTTCGTCTCGACCGGGACGAGGGCAACCGTCCGTCGACGACGCTGGAATCCCTCCAGGCGCTCGCCCCCGTCCTCGACGGCGGGGTCGTCACGGCGGGCAATGCCAGCCAGCTCTCCGACGGTGCCAGCGCCTGCGTTCTGATGGAGCGGCGGGAGGCCGAACGGCGCGGCCTGTCGGCAATGGGCACGTACCGCGGCATGGCGGTCGCGGGCCTCGCGCCGGAAGAGATGGGCATCGGCCCGGTCCTGGCAGTGCCGAAGCTGCTGAAGCAGCATGGGCTCAAGGTCTCGGACATCGGACTGTGGGAACTCAACGAGGCCTTCGCCTGCCAGGCCATCTACTGCCGCGACACGCTCGGCATCGACCCCGACATCTACAACGTCGATGGCGGCGGCATCTCGATCGGACACCCCTACGGGATGACCGGGAGCCGCATCGTCGGTCATGCCCTCATCGAAGGCCGGCGCCGCGGGGTCCGCTATGTCGTCGCGACCATGTGCGTGGGTGGCGGCATGGGTGCCGCGGCCCTGTTCGAACTCTAGCGGGCTCCGCCGACGCCCGACGAGAGAGGCGACGGCGGGACGGACCGCGGGCTCTGGGGAGGATACGGATATGAGCGGGTTCGACGGGCGGCATTTCGTCGTCACGGGCGGCGCAGGCGCGATCGGCAAGGCCTGCGCGCGCGATCTCCTGTCGCGCGGCGCGCAGGTCACGCTGGTCGACGTGGACGGCGAGCGTCTCCTGGCGGCCGAGCGGGACCTCGGCGGATCGAAGGACGTCACGCTCGTGACCTCGCGCATCGCCTCCGCCGCAGAGGCCGACGCGGCGCTCGGCGCGAGCGGGCGTCCCGTCCACGGGCTGATCAACATGGCGGGCCTTCTCGAACACGACGCGCTCGATCCGGCCGATCCGTCCGTCTGGGAGCGCAGCCTGGCTGCGAATCTGACCAATGCCTACCTGCTCGCGGTGGCCTACCAGAACCATCGCGATCCCGGCGTCGTCGGCCGGATCGTCATGTGCAGTTCCCTGGCCTTCCGGCGCGGCACGCCCGGACACGTCCCCTATTCCTCTCACAAGGCCGGCATCGTCGGTATGGTGCGCGCCCTCGCCCGCGAATATGCGCCGCACACGCTGGTGAACGCCGTGGCGCCGGGGCTGATCCACACGCCGATGTCGGATGCGATCGTTCGAACGCGCGGCGAGCAGTACCTCGCCACCATTCCCCTCAAGCGGTTCGGCACGCCGGAGGAGGTTTCGGCCGTCGTGACCTTCCTCTGCAGCGACGGGGCCGCCTACGTCACCGGCCAGACGATCAACGTCGACGCCGGCCTCTGGAACTCCTGAGAACGCTTCACCCCGGCGACGGGAGACGGCCCGCAGTTCAGCGGCGAAGGCCGCGGCAGTCCATGCCGGACAGGCCGCCCGGAGTCTGTCCGGGAGAAAGCCAGCGAGTTTCCGTCAGGCCGGAGAGGGCCGGGTCACGTGGCGGAGAGGGGGGGAAACGCCTACAAAAAAATTACTCGAATGATATCAATAATTTAACTGCTAGTCTCCTCGCCTCTTTGTAGCAGACCGTGTTTCGAAACTTGTGGCGTCGATGTCCTTTGCACAACCCATTTGAAGCCCTTCAGATCAATGCCGCGCCTCGATAGCAGCGAGCTAGGCATCGGAATCGTCATTGTCGGCGGTGAGCAGGGCACCTCGCGCGGACACGGTGGTTCGGTAGTGGATCATACCCGCGATTGCGGGGGACGCGGCTATTCGGACGGGGGTGAACTCGCCGGCGACGGGTCATCCCCGCGTGTGCAGGGGACGCTCGTCGAGCGTGCGGCCGCCGGGCCTGACCAGCGGATCATCCCCGCGTGTGCGGGGGACGCCTGGCCCATCGCGACGAAGCGAATGCGCAGGCCGGATCATCCCCGCGTGTGCGGGGGCCGCGGCTTGAGATTGCGGAACACCAGGTGCCGCTCCGGATCATCCCCGCGTGTGCGGGGGACGCGTCAGCTGCAGCAGCAGCTCCTCCCGCCGGTTCGGATCATCCCCGCGTGTGCGGGGGACGCGCTGTCGCCGACGATGCTGGGCGAGTTCAAGGCGGATCATCCCCGCGTGTGCGGGGGACGCAATGCCCCCGGCAGCAGGCTCTTGGTCGCGCGCGGATCATCCCCGCGTGTGCGGGGGACGCGTTGTGCTGCGCCAGGAAGGCCGCCACGACACCGGATCATCCCCGCGTGTGCGGGGACGCCAATAGTGCCGGTGCAGTCGGTGGAACAACCTCGGATCATCCCCGCGTGTGCGGGGGACGCGCCGCGGCGGTGACCGCGCGGGCCGAGTTCGACGGATCATCCCCGCGTGTGCGGGGGACGCGGTCGGTTTCGCGATGCGCTGCGGCGTTTCAGCGGATCATCCCCGCGTGTGCGGGGGACGCGAAACCGCCCTCTTCGTCGCCTGCGCCATCGGCGGATCATCCCCGCGTGTGCGGGGGACGCCTACGACAGCCAATCAACGTTCCGTCGGACAACGGATCATCCCCGCGTGTGCGGGGGACGCGGTCGGTTTCGCGATGCGCTGCGGCGTTTCAGCGGATCATCCCCGCGTGTGCGGGGGACGCGAAACCGCCCTCTTCGTCGCCTGCGCCATCGGCGGATCATCCCCGCGTGTGCGGGGGACGCCTACGACAGCCAATCAACGTTCCGTCGGACAACGGATCATCCCCGCGTGTGCGGGGGACGCCTGTCGCGCAGCGCGCCCTCATCCTCCGGCGCCGGATCATCCCCGCGTGTGCGGGGGACGCTTTTCGGCGAGTTCGGCGAACACGTCGGGAACCGGATCATCCCCGCGTGTGCGGGGGACGCTCGTTGATACCCGCCTGCGACAGGTCGCTGCCCGGATCATCCCCGCGTGTGCGGGGGACGCGCATCGGTGCGCCACCATGTCCAGAAGATCTGCGGATCATCCCCGCGTGTGCGGGGGACGCCTCGACGCCGGCGCCAAGGACGACGGGCTGACCGGATCATCCCCGCGTGTGCGGGGGACGCCCGCCCCCGCCAGAGCCGCCCACGGAGTTGACCGGATCATCCCCGCGTGTGCGGGGGACGCAACACGTCCGACGTCGTCAGCCGCGGCGAGACCGGATCATCCCCGCGTGTGCGGGGGACGCGCGAGGCCAGCCGATGCCGACGGCGCCGAAGCCGGATCATCCCCGCGTGTGCGGGGGACGCACACAAACACGCAGCCTCAGGGCGGCGACACGCGGATCATCCCCGCGTGTGCGGGGGACGCGAAATTGATCTAGATCATTCGCCGTCAAACGACGGATCATCCCCGCGTGTGCGGGGGACGCGTCGTTGCCGTGCTCGAATCCAGTTCCATGCCGGGATCATCCCGGCGTGTGCGGGGGACGCCCTGTGCCTCCGCTGGCGCCTGCCCTAGAAGGCGGATCATCCCCGCGTGTGCGGGGGACGCTGGGCCGCCCGGAGCAGCTCCAGCACGTAGACCGGATCATCCCCGCGTGTGCGGGGGACGCCCCGGTCGGCCCGCCTGAGACATGGCGGGCTGCGGATCATCCCCGCGTGTGCGGGGGACGCTCTCGAGCAGGCGTTCGGCTGGCTTCTGGAGGCGGATCATCCCCGCGTGTGCGGGGGACGCTAGCGACGCAGCTCCTCGTCGACTTCGGCGAGCGGATCATCCCCGCGTGTGCGGGGGACGCGTGGTCTCCTGCTTGCCGGAGCCCCCGAGCACCGGATCATCCCCGCGTGTGCGGGGGACGCTCGAACGGGTCCTGATTCGTCACGACGAACGGCGGATCATCCCCGCGTGTGCGGGGGACGCGAGCGGCGCACGTATCCGCGAACGGCGTAGAGCGGATCATCCCCGCGTGTGCGGGGGACGCGACCCCACGCGGACCAGGTGATCGGGTTGCCGTCGGATCATCCCCGCGTGTGCGGGGGACGCCAGAAGGCCTGCGGGACGAAGAGGTGGGGCTTCGGATCATCCCCGCGTGTGCGGGGGACGCGCGCCATCCTCGCCTATCCCATAGCCTACGCTCGGATCATCCCCGCGTGTGCGGGGGACGCGTTCTGTCAGGACATGGTTCCGCTGCACGACACGGATCATCCCCGCGTGTGCGGGGGACGCTAGATGACGCCAGAGCCGAGAATCGGAATGCCCGGATCATCCCCGCGTGTGCGGGGGACGCGGCCGCGAGGCCGATCAGGTCCGGCCCGACATGGCGGATCATCCCCGCGTGTGCGGGGGACGCCGACACCTCCAACTTACGAAAGATTGCGCCATGGATCATCCCCGCGTGTGCGGGGGACGCGGCACGGACACGAACGCATGGATTACCGAAGCCGGATCATCCCCGCGTGTGCGGGGGACGCGCATGGATACGGCATGCCCAGACGCCCGAACGCGGATCATCCCCGCGTGTGCGGGGGACGCCCCTCCTCGCCCCGCAGGGCCTGTTCGAGTGCCGGATCATCCCCGCGTGTGCGGGGGACGCCAGCATGGAGCCTATCAGACATGGCTGGATCACGGATCATCCCCGCGTGTGCGGGGGACGCACCGCCCCCCAATTTAGAGACGGATCGGTCGCCGGATCATCCCCGCGTGTGCGGGGGACGCTGTAGACGGGCGCGCGCATCAGGCTGCCTCGGCGGATCATCCCCGCGTGTGCGGGGGACGCCAGACCGATCGCGATGATGGCGACCATGATGACGGATCATCCCCGCGTGTGCGGGGGACGCAGGATCGCCGCCACTGTCGCCGGATACGGCTGCGGATCATCCCCGCGTGTGCGGGGGACGCGGACGGTGACGCGTTTCCAAGTCTCGCGACTGCGGATCATCCCCGCGTGTGCGGGGGACGCTTGCTAACGTGATCGATGATTAGACCAAACAGCGGATCATCCCCGCGTGTGCGGGGGACGCGCTGTTCCCCCGTCTCTAGCTTCGAGATGACGCGGATCATCCCCGCGTGTGCGGGGGACGCTCTTGCTGGAAGCAGCTGTTATATATGAAGATTTTTCGCGAGTGGAATACCACCGGAAAAATCACCGTTTTTTCACGATGTCGAAGAACGCGAGAATGGTCAGGCGAGCGGCGAAAACGCCACCAGCTTCAGCCCGTCGAAATCGACCGGCATGCGGCGGTTCTGCCCGAACGTCTCGAAGTCAAAGCCGGCGTCGTTGGCGGCTGCCCATGCGATAACGGCATCGCCTTCACCGATGAGGTCGGCCACCTGCCCCCGGATCATCTCGCGGGTCCGGGCAGAGTAGACCCCGGCATAGACGCCTGGACGAACCTCCAGCAACCAAACGGCCAAGCGCCCACGAAGACGCGGTGGGGCGTTATTGGTCACGACCACAATCATCCGCGCTGGCCTTCTTCACCGGATGGGGCGGGATCCTGAAAAGCGGGCTGGACAGCATCCTCGGGTGCCTCCGGCCGGGGCAGGCCACCGGCCGTCAAGACGTCCTCGATCGCCGGGATGAGGCGCGCGAGGATGTTCGACTTGCGGAAGCCGTCGCGGCACGCATGGCGCACCGCCATGTCGACAGGCCGGTCGAGCTTTCCCTTCGCATGCTGGCCCGCAACGCGGAACGCCTCGGGCACAACGGTTTCGAACTTGAAGAGATCGGCTATGTCGTAGACGAAGGACAGCGGCTTTCCCGTGTGTAGGAACCCGACGGCCGGGGCGTAGCCCGCCGCCAGCACCGCTGCTTCGGTGATGCCGTAGAGACATGAGGTGGCTGCCGAAATGCATCGGTTGGGCACATCGGAGACGTCGAAGTTACCGGGGTCGTAGTCTCGGCGTCGCCATTCGACGCCGAACTGTCGCGCCAGGCCTTGGTAGATCGTCCGCACTCTCGCGCCTTCGATCCCGCGTAGCTGGTCGACGGAGCGCCGTTCCGGGGCGGACTCGCCAAAGCGCATCTGGAACATGCGCCGCCCGATACGCAGGCGCGCATCGGGCTCGAGAGCCAGTCGGCACTGCCACAGCAGCTTGTCGGCCCTGGCGCCGCCCGGCTGGCCAGTGGAATAGAGGCGGACGCCCGCCTCGCCTACCCAGATCAACAGTGTTCCGGCGCGCGCCGCCAGCGCGACAGCGGAATGGCTGGCGCGGGTGCCGGGCTCCAGCATGATTGCCGCCAGCCCTCCGACGGGAATGACGGTGCGCACCCCGGCAGCGTCCACCAACACGAATGCACCGTCGATGACGTCGAGTTGTCCTTTCTCAACGAAGACGATCGAGGCCCGATCCTTGAGAGGGATCGGACGGGGCGGCACAGCGCCCGGCAGACCGCGACAGTCGGCTCCGCCAGAAGACATGGCTTAGCCGGTCCGCTTCAACAGCATCAGGCCGCAGCCAAAAGCCTTGGCACGGCCGAAACCGGTTGCGGTTCGGTGCAGGAAAGCCGCCGGATCGGTGATCTCGACGACGCCCGTCAAACGACTGATCCCAAGCTGAGGTCCCTTCCGCGCGGCAAGTCGCCTGCTGGAAAGGGGAACCGTCCGATAATCGGCCATCTCGGTGGCGATGGCGCGAAATCCGTTGCGGCCAGCCTGGTTGTTCCACCAGCCGCGCATCGCATCCGCGCCGGCTTCCCGCCGCAGGATCGCTCTGCCCGCGGCGGATTCCTCGCGTTCGCGCGCGATCATGGCATCCATCACCACATCCACCCGCCGGCGACCCTCCCGGCCTTTCCCGGGCTCGACCATGCGATCGACGGTCGCGTTGACGAGGAGATCGAAGGACAGCCGATCGCCTACCGCGAAGGCGGGCTGCCAAGGCTTGCTTTCGACGTGGAAGAAGGCGCACTCGGCGCGCGGCTCCGGTCCAAGGACATACCAGACGGGTTCGTCATCCTTGTCCGGCGCCCGTCGCCAGAGGAAGGCCGCCTTGTCCTGGCCCTCCCGCTCTGGCTTGCCTGCGCGCTGGATTTCGTCGGACATCAGCGTCCAAAGCAGCCGGTGCGTCGTGTCGAGCTGACGCCCGTCGTTGTCGGCCAGCAGCGTGCCCAGCAGCGGCGCGACATCAGCCGATTCCCGCTTCAGGGTCGCGCGGGTGAACCACAGCCCCGTCATGGCGCAGGGTCCTCCGCTGTCGTTTCGGCGGCGAGGCGCCATTCGGTCCGGTCGGCGAAGGTCCAGCGGATCGAGCGATCGCGCGGCTGGTCGCGGCGGCGATGCTCCGTGAAGGGGCGGTTCGCGCCGGACACGTCAGTGCGGGTTTCCAGGCTGAAGAGCGACGGACGCTCCGCAACGAGCGTGGGCATCGACGCGGCGTGTGCCGCGAACGCGTCGCGCACATCGGCTGCATCGACAATGGACGGGTTCAGCGGATGCGAAGGAGCGCAGGCGCGCCGCCCGACGGACAGGAAGAAGGCGGGTTGCCGGAAGGCTGCGGCGAGGCCGTCCAGCGTCAGTGATCCGGGGTCAGCACCCAGTCTGTAGGCTCCCTGCCACAGCGCATCCGTGCGGTAGTCGCGGCGGGTAATCGAGGTGACGACATGCTCCTTTTTCCGCAGCGCCTCCGCGCGGGTCGCGGCGCCCTTGGCCGCCTGATGCAGCGAGGCGTAGGTGTGGAAATCCGTCAGAATGGCGCCCGGTGCGATCAGCGCGGAGGCCGTCACCAGCGCGTCCGAGAGTTCCGCCTGGCTGGCCGCGTCGTCACGGCGAATGCCGAGTGCCGCCGCGGCAAGGCCGAGGAGCGCCGAACGCGTCGGCATGTCGCCGGTCTTACGCGTCGTGTTGCCCGGCGCGTCGGCGAAGCTCGCGAAAGGAGCTCGAAGCGCGATGACGAGCCATTGGGTCATCACATTCCCTCCGCCGCGAAGGTCGCTACCTGTCCGATGGTCGCCCCGGACGGGCTACCCACGTGGAGACGGATCTCGCCGTCCGCCTGGATGCCATAGCTGTCCGCGAAGCCCTGGCGCTCCTTTTCCAGCACGCGGACTGCCTCGCCAATCAGGTCCGGTCCCTTGACCGGAACCGTGAACGCGCCCGCCAGGTTGATCGGCTGGGCATCGCCCCGTTCCGCCAGGATGTATTTCGCTCGCGCGTGGTTGGCGAATGAATTGATCTTGCCGGAGGGAACGGCCATCGACGCCGCGCGCACGAGCGCTTCCAGGCCGCGCGCCGCAAGCTGGTGGTCGCCCTTCAGGTTCTCGACCAGCAGAGGCCGGTTGACGCAGACGTAGAGATAGTAGAGCCCGGCACCGAAGCCCGCCTCGCCGACGAAGCCGGCGCCCGCGTCTTCGGACTTCTCCTTAAGGTCGTCGACGGCAGTGTAGAAATCATCCTCGATCAGGACCCGGTTTACGGTGAAAGCATGCGCCACCTGCACCGCGGCGTCGCGGTTGAGATCGGCATTGTCGGCCAGCATGCGGCCGAACATCGCGATGTCGACGGCGCCGTCAGCGGACCGCATGACCAGCTTGGCGAGGTCCTTGTCCTTCGGCAGTTGCTCGCCGGCCAGCACGCGCTCGGCCAGATCGAAGGCAGCAGCCCTCTCGTCGGGGGAGACGAAGGCGAGCTGCGCGGTGCGGGCGAGTTCGGGCTTCTTCTTGTCGTCGAGCTTGCCGAAAACGGGAACGATCTGCTTGGCGATCTCGCTGGCCCTCGCGTCGTCGAGACCCTTCTCCTTCAGATGCCGGATGATCTGCTCGCCCATGCGCTGAGTCCGCTGGCCGGTGTGACCTTCCAGCGCGTCGCGAAAGGCACCGTGGGTGCGGATCGCGCGCTTGAGCGCCTGGCTGGAGATGCGCTGGCGAAGCTCGCCGCCGATGCGCGCCGTCTTGGGACGCCCGAGATCGTCGCGGTTGGGGTTCGAGATCGGATATTCGGTCAGGAGATGAAGTTGCAGGAAGCGGCTCATCGCGAAGTCTCCTCGGTCTCGGTGGCGACGGGTTGCGGAGCGGCGGCCAGATGCGGCCGGCCGAAATAGTCGAAAGTCCATTTGATGCGCGTCGCGTCGCCCCAGTTCATCAGGTCGTCGGCGAAGGCGCCAGCATTGAACTCCAGTTGGGCGGCGACCTTCATGGCGCGGCGCAGCGACGTCATGGCGTCCGCGTCGAGGCCACGGTCGAGCGCCGCCATGAGCGCCTGGAAGCGCAACGTCGAGAATGCCCGCTCCTCCGCCTTCGGCGCGCCGCCCAGCGCCTGCATGAAACGACGCGGTCCGGAATTGCCGTCCCTGCGCTCGGCCAGCAGACCGGCGATCAGCGCAAGGCGGCGATAGCGCCAGTCCGCGAAGCCGGAGAAATCGAACCCTTCGGTTTTCATGCGCAACAGGAGCATGTGAAACGCCGGTTCGAGCATCACGGCATCCGGCGATCCGGCGCGGCGCAGCGCCGCGCGCGCGCCGGCGTCGCCGGGTCGGCTCGTGTCGGGGTCGGGGTAGAGAAGGCGCCAGGCGGCGACGAGAGGCCTGCTCGCCGAAAATGTCTGATCTTCCCTGCGAACGGGCATCGCCATGGGTCAGGCTCCTTCCAGTGGCGCGGTGGCGGCGACGGCGCCGCCTTTTGTGCGGACAGGCTGGGCAATGCCGAGAGCCACCGCGAGTTTCGCACGCTCGGTAAGGCCGCCGAAGAGCTGGCCATAGGCCCTGGTGATCCGGTCTGCGTCCTTCACGTCGGCGCCGGGAAGCAGGTCGGTCGCGTGTTCGTCGAAGATGGCGAGCGCCGCGCGCCGGATCGTTCTCAGCCAGTCGAGCGCCAAACCGTTGGCCCGTTCGGCGTCGATGCCGTCGTCGGCGATGGACTGCAGGGCTTCATGGAAGGCCTGTTCGGTGCGCTCGTAGAATGCGTCCGTCGCCTCCGCGAAGGGGCCAGCATCGGTGGACTTCGCCTGGCCGCCGAACAGCGCCTCGTTCAGGGCGGAGCGCAGCAGGCGCATAGCGGCGTCGGCAGCGTCTGCGAACCTTCGGGCGGTCTCGGCGATCTCTCTCCCCCGGTCTTCGCCGCCGTTCGCAGGCAGGTGAAGGGGCTGAACCGACTCGAAAAAGCGCTCGGCTTCCATGTTGTTCATCGCCCAGCCCGCGGCGAGAAGGCGAATGCCGAACCCGAACCTGCGGATGTCCCGACCGCGTGACTGAAGTGCTTTCACCACCTTCGCGGGATCAGCCCGGTCGGCGCGTTCGTCGCGCCCGACCGTGACGGCTACCCAGTCGCGATACCCGAAGCGGCCAGGCTTGGGCTTCACCGTGTAGGGCGTCTCGTCCTTGTTTTGCCGGTAGGGCGTCGTCGGGTGCGTCCACACCGAATAGTTCGTGCCCCATGGCTTCTGGACGAATCCCGTGACGAGCGGACCATGCCGGCCGGTGAGCGAACAGAGGCCTTCGCCGTCGGCCACGAGGCGGATGCGGCGCGGCATGCCAAAGAAGGCCTGCGCGGGATGAGCGGCTGGGTCCTTTTCGGCAACGTCGCGAGGCGGCTTCCCATCGGAGGTGATCGTGGGGTTCAGCCAGGGCAGGGCCCGCCCGATCGCGTCATCTTCCAGCCAGCCGTCCGCGCCCCCGAAGAGCGGAACCAGATTGAGAAGGAGGAGCCGCTTCAGCGGGGCCGGGCCACCGTTCCGCGTCGGCAGCACCAGCGTGGTCATCGGGCCACCCCCGCGCATCGAAGTTCGATTTCCCCTACCTCCAGGTGGGGCGAACTGTTGCATTGCGTAGAGCGTGATCGCCGCCGCGGGCAGCCCCAGCGCCGGGAACCGGTCACGATGCGTCATCAAGTCGGCGTTTTTCTCCCGACCGTTTGCGCCGGGCGTGTCGATGAAGAGCGATTCGACCGCGTTCGGCTCGCCTCCGAATGGCTCCAGATCCTGGCAGAAGCGCGGCCCCTCGCCCTCGGCGTCGCCGAACAGGTTGAAGAAAGGTGCCAGCCAGTTGATTCCATCTCCGACGGCCGCGGCGCCGCGATCGTCCCAGATCGCACGCCAATCCTTTTCATCGGTCGGGCGATGGATGAGCGCGAGAATGCCGATGGCGAATTCGGCGCTGGCCACGTTCAGGTCGCCGCGCGGCCAGTCGAACCCGACGGGGTGGTCGCCGCTCTCATCGAGAAGTTCGGCGAACGAAGCCCAGCGCCGCAAGCCGGAAACTCCGACCACCGGGAAGACCGGATCGGTAAGCATGTTGAGGTTGGGACTGGTCACGCAATCCTCCCGCGAATCGACGCACGATACACGAGATCGGATCACTGGACTTTGAGTTTGGAAAGCTTTTCTTCGGTTGCAGTAGAAAATAAGCCGGATCTGTGAATAACGGGCACACACGTCAACCAATGCCCAGTGTGGCCCGACTATCGGGTGCGGTGAAGCCCTGATACATGATCGTAGAGGAGCCGTCCTTCGTCCATCGACAAAAGACGACCAGAGGCATCGACTTCATACAATGGTATCGCGCGCTCCCATTCGGGCCAGTGTGATCGCGCTGTTTCCACGATCGTCTCGTCTGCGGCCTGTGGAAGTGTTCCGCCCTTGCCGCCCCGGAACCAGCTGTCGCGGACGGCGATCTCGCTCAACGCCCAGTTCAAGCCAGCATCGGCGCCGAGCCGCTGGCAGAGCGGGACGAGCGCGTCACCATCACGGCGGCCGAGCCTGACGGTCAGCGACTTTTCGCCCAAGCGGGTGCCGATGTCCTCATCGGCGGACGGTGCGGTCAGGACGCTGTAACCGTCGGACGGCTTGATGACGTTCTGCGACGCAAGGCTACGCTCCCCATGCTTCTCTCCCAACGAGCTTCGGTGCGGCTGACGGAGGGGCTCAGGCAGGTCCGAATCTCCCTGATCGTAGGCGGCCTCGATCAACCGTCGCAGATCCCCGGGCGTGTCGAGCCGTGCCTTGCCGAGCAGATCGCGGGACGTGCGCCACATCACGCCCGGCATCTTGTAGACGAACGAAGCCGGACCGAGCGTCGCCTCCAGCCATGTCGACCCGGTCGCCGCCACGGGCTCTGGTGTCAGCAGGTGAAGGACGGGGCCGAGCAGTGGCCGGTGCACCCGGTCGTGCCGCCACAGCCGGCCGGCGCGCTGGACGATCAGATCGGCTGGCGCAAGGTCAGAGATCATCAGGTCGAAATCGACGTCGAGCGACTGCTCGATCACCTGCGTCGCGACAAGGATCCTGCCGGCACGCTCCCGCTCGCCGCTCGCGCGACCGAACCATGCCTGCACACGGCTCTCGATTCCGAGCCGGTCGTCGACGGTGAACCGGGCGTGGAACAGGTGGCAGCGGGAGGCGTCATGTCCGGCGGCGAGCAGCGCCTCGAAGGTCTCGATCGCTGGATCGACGGCATTGCAGACGATGGCGACCGCCGCTCCGCGCGCCGCCGCATCGAGCGCGAGGCGAATGCCATCGGCGCGGGTCTCGATGCGCGCGATTTCAACGCTGCGCGAGAGCCCCGGATCGCCATCGACGGCGATCTCCTCCAACCCACCGGTCTCGCTCCAGCGGGTCAGCAGTGGATAGGCCGTCGATCGAATCTGCTCGTCGATTGCGCGCATGAATCGAGGATGCATCCCACGCCCAAATGCGAACGCCTTCACGAGTTCAGCTCTGGCCGCACGCCCCAAGGTCGCCGACAACACGATCATCGATCCGCCGAGCCGGGCATGCATTCCCGCCAGCGTCTTCAGCTCCTCACCCATGTAGGCGTCGCAGGCGTGCGCCTCGTCGATGACGAGGATCCGGCCTGCGAGCGCATACTGGCGCATGGTCAGGTGCTTCTTCGGCAGGATCGACAGGAAGGCCTGATCGATCGTGCCGGCTCCCGCGGAGGCGAAGAAGGCCGTCTTGCGGCTGTCGGCGATCCAGGCGTTGAACCAGGACCGAACGCCGGATTGCTCCTCGTCCTCTTGCCCCGCCGCCGCCAGTCGGTCCAGCCTTGCGGCGATGTCAGCCTTGCCATGCGCCAGCACGAGGGACGCCTCGCCGTCGAACAGGCCGCCGAGCGCGGCTTCCAACCGTCCATGCATCGCATTGGCGGTCGCCATGGTCGGCAGCGCGACGAAGAGGCCTTCGCCAAGCCCGGCCGCCATCATGCGGCCGGCGAGCAACAATGCTGCTTCCGTCTTGCCCGATCCCGTGCCGTCCTCGATCACGACGATCTGTGGCTCGCCGGGGACAGTGATCGCGCCGGCTAGTTTCTGCATCGGGCGCGGGCTGCCCGCATGGCCGGAAAGGCGTCTCAACGACGGCAAGGTGGCCGGTCTTGCGGGTCGAAGTCCTTTGCTCTCAAGCGCGGCATCGGCGCGACGAAGCGCCATCGGCCAGTAGTCGACCAACGGGATCGCCGGATCCAGGAACTCGAAGAAGGTCTCATCCGAGCCGACCCAGTCTGCCAGTGTGATCAGTCCGTTCAGGGCGAACGAGAAGCTCTCGGGCCTGTGGATCTCGGGCAGATTCCGGAGATCGTCGAAAAGCGCGACTATTTCCGCTGCCAGCGCCGTCGCTTGTAAGACACATTCTGGGCCGATCTCGGGGTGTCTTTTTGCATCAGCGGCGTCGGCACCGACGAGATCTCCGCCGGGAGCGACACCATGATGGCCCGCGATAGCCGAAATGAGCATGGTTGGCATACCTTGGACGCCGAAGATGGGCGAGATAGCGGCCTTTACATCGTGGGCGTTGAGCAGCAGGGCCGTCGCTTGCCAGTGTCGAAGGGAGCCTGGGAGCGCACTGGGGCTCGCGCCGAGAGCTTCGCTCGGCCAAAGTGCCGGGAAGATGAACTGAAAGCTTTTCGATATCTTGCCGAGATCGTGCAGTGCTGCCGCTAGCGCGCACAACTTCGCATGTTTGTTCGGTGCTAGACCCGATAGTCTCGCTTCCCGTGCAAGGCGGGCCGGGTTAGATTCCAAGTAGCCTATCGCGCATGCCGCTACGTCGAATAGATGATGCGCAACCGGCTTATACGGCCAGTCCGCCCCCGACCGAGACGTTTTTGCCCAAAATGCTCGATGCATATTCGCTGGCCCTGATAATGAGATACCCGCGGCAAGGACCTAATCCTACAATAGGTTTATCGCCGGCAGGCACATTATGCACCGTCGATGTCCAAGGAGAGATGTGTAAAGGTTGTGGCCTCGAACACCGCTGATCACCGCGACGACAGCCGCCTGCCACTCTCCAGCAGCCGCTCTCGAAGGTCCGAGGTCTTGTCTTCCGATAGATCGACTGGCAGCACCAAGCAGATTGTGGCCTCGACCCTGCCGTCGGCGCCGTAAATCGGGGCCGCGAGGCATTGGGTCACCGCGTCTACAAGGCCCTTCGTCAGGCAGAAGCCGTCGCGCCGGGCCTTGTCTATCGCGTCAATGAACGCGTCGATGTCGATGCGTCGACCATCGGGTAGGATCAAGTCCTCGTCAGCGATCAATTCCTCGATCTCGGTGCGGCTGCTTCCGGCTAGCAGCAGCCTGCCCGATGCCGTCCAGGGGATGGGGATCTGGAGACCGACCGCCGAACTGATCCGGAACGGCCTGTTGCCGGGGCGCATGTGCATGATGGTGTAGCGGCCGTTCTGCAGCATGCAGAACTCGCTGGTCTCGCCGGTCTCCTTGGCTAGGCGATCGACCTCCATCCGCGCACGCTTGGCCAGCGAGTTCTCGCGGATGTAGTTCAAGCCGTAGAGATACATCCGCTTGCCGAAGAAGATGCGGCCGTCATCCGGTGAAGTCTCAAGAAGGCCCGCTTCGGTCAGATCGTTGACGAGGGTGTAGGTCGACGAGCGTGGCGCGTTCAGTGCCTTCGCAAGCGCGCCGATACGGATGCCCTCGCCGTGTCCATGGAGGAATTCGAGGATCTGGAGGATCCGGTCGACGCTGCGCTCGCGGCGCTGGGTCGTATCCGTCGTGGCCGGCGAAACTGCGTTCATGGAAAGCTATCTCTTGCGCATTCTGGAGAGGCTGATATTCTGTCTCTAGCACAAGACAAGTGTCTTGTATATTGGACATTTCGGAATACGAAGATCGGCGCGGCGCATCCACCGATCGCGCTGACGCTTTCGAGGCTTGGCTTCGGAAGACAGGAAGGTCGTTGCCATGAGCGAAGCGGCAGTCATGAGCCACCGGCATATCCGCGAGCGTATCGCGACCCTGCCGCGGCTCGACATCGCGCTGAAAAAAACGCCTCTGGAGGAGGCGCGCAACCTGTCGCGGACACTCGGCGGCCCGCGCATCTTCGTCAAGCGCGACGACCTGACCGGGGTGGCGCTCGGCGGCAACAAGCTGCGCAACCTGGAATTCCGTCTCGCCCATGCCATGAAGGACGACCCGGACACCGTCATCGTCGGGCTCGATCTGCAATCCAACTCCGCTCGCCAGACCGTCGGCGCCTGCAACAAGCTCGGCTTGAAGACGATCCTCGTCCTCGAGGGCCGGCGACCCAACAACGTGCAGGGCAATCTGCTCGTCGACTACCTGCTCGGCGCGGATGTGCACTTCGCCGCCGACCAGCGGGAGCAGCGCGCAATGCTCGACAGCCTGGCCGAGGAGGTGCGCGCGAACGGCGGGCGTCCGCACATTCTCAACGACAACCCGATGTTCGACGTCGCCTCGGCCGTCGCCTACCTGGAGGTGGCGCTGGAAGTGATCGAACAGCTCGCGGCGCGCGAACTCGAGCCGGATTGTTTCTACATGTCGTCCAGCGGCAAGGGTTCGGCTGGCATCATGCTGGCGAAGAAGCTTCTCGGCGCCGATTTCACCATGCAGGCGATCTGCGCCACCGCCGAGTTCGACCTGCCCTCTCGCACCGCCAGAATCGCCAACGAGACGATCGCGGCCCTCAAGCTAGATATCGCAGTCACCGAGGATGAGGTGGTCAACACCGATGCTTTCGTGGGCAAGGGCTACGGAATTCCAAGCGAGGCCGGCGACGAGGCCGTGCGGCTCTTCGCGCGCACCGAAGGCATCATTCTCGATCCGATCTACACCGGCAAGGCGGCCGCCGGCATGATCGCGCATATCCGCGAGTGCCGCTTCAAGCCCGACGACGTGGTGGTCTTCGTGCACACCGGCGGCACGCCGGCAATCTTCACATGGAACGAAATTTGGGTCTGACGCGGCGGAGTATTCGCTGCGCCTGAAAGTAGTCGACACAAGAAAATGGGAGAAACGACATGAAACGCAGGCATTTCCTCACGGGCGCGGCAGGCGCCGCCCTCCTATCGACGCTGCCGGTCGGCTCGATCCGCGCCTTCGCGCAGAGCGCGTCCGGCGTGATCACCTACGGCCAGAGCACGGCCGTGCTGACGCTCGATCCCGCGCACGGCGCCTTTACCGGCTATCCGGGCGGCTACGAGGCGGCGCTGCTGCTGTTCGATCGCCTTCTCGACTTTGACGCCGACATGAAGATCGTGCCCCAACTCGCCGAGGCCTTCACGATGAGCGCCGACCTTCAGTCCTGCGAAATCAAGCTTCGCAGTGGTGTCACCTTCCATGACGGCACGCCCTGCGACGCGGCCGCGATCAAGTTCAACATCGAGCGGATGATGAACAAGGAGATCAACACCACCAACCGGCCGCTCTGGAACCCGATCTCCGGGGCCGAGGTGGTCGACGAGACCACCGTGGTTATCCGCGCCTCGGCGCCGTTCGCACAGCTTCCGAATACGCTCGCGCATGGCT
Organism: Aquibium microcysteis; assembly: GCF_014495845.1. Taxonomy (NCBI): domain Bacteria; kingdom Pseudomonadati; phylum Pseudomonadota; class Alphaproteobacteria; order Hyphomicrobiales; family Phyllobacteriaceae; genus Aquibium; species Aquibium microcysteis. The sequence goes on along the minus strand of NZ_CP061080.1, from coordinate 4,288,440 downwards.
CCGGCGCCATCGTCTCGCCGGCGGCTATCGAGAAGTTCGGCGAAGATGGGTTCGCCAAGAATCCGGTCGGCGCCGGCCCCTATATGGTCGAGGCTTTCAATTCCGGGCAGGAACTGACGCTGAAGGCGTTCGATGGATATTGGGGCGGGAAGCCCGGCGCATCCGGGGTCGTCTTCAAGTTCATCGCCGAGCCCGCGACGCGCATCAACGCCATCACCACCGGCGCCGTCGACGTCATCGACTCGGTTCCGGTGCAGCTCGTCAGCCAGCTCGAGGGCAACGCCGACGTCGAGGTGGTTCGCAAGCCGGGCCTGCGGCCGATCGGCCTTGCGATGAATCTCACGCGGCCGGCGCTCGCGGACGTCAAGGTTAGGAAGGCGCTGAACCTCGCCGTGCCGGTCGCCACCATCGCGGAGAAGGTGTTCTTCGGCTTTGCCAAGGCGCCGGACTCTCCGCTGGCCTTCGATGCGATCGGCCACAAGTCGGTCGGCGAGACCGCGTTCGATCAGGAGCAGGCCAAGGCGCTGCTGGCCGAGGCAGGCTATACTGCCGGTTCCGATGGCATGCTCGCCAAGGACGGCGCCCAGCTCACCCTCTCGCTGTTCGCACCGGAGGGTCTGTTCCCAGGCGACGTCTCGGTCGCGGAGATCGTGGCGGCTTCGCTCAAGCAGGTCGGCGTCGACGTCCAGATCAACAAGATCGAGAAGGGCGCCTACTGGGATCACCTCCGCCAGGACAAGGCGAACCTCGCCTGGGACCTCGCGATGTTCGGCTTCAATCCGTCGAACGCGTCGGGCACCTACCACCTGGCCTCGCTGTTCAAGTCCAATGCGGATGACGACGCCAAGCCGGATGTCTGGAACATAGGGCGCTATCGCAACGCCGAGGTTGATCAGTTGCTCTCCGTCGCCGACAGCGCTCCGGAGGAGGCGGCGCGCATGGAAGCGCTCGGCAAGGCGCAGGAGCTCGTCTGGGCTGACGCACCCTATCTGTGGCTGCAGATCAACGAGAACGTTTCCGCGGTTCGCAAGTCCGTGGCCGGCGTGAGCGTGATGCCGATCGTCTTCACTAACCTGCGCAACGCGGCCAAGGCCTGAAGCGCATTGTGATGATCGGGTTCCTAGCCAAGCGCTTCGCGACCATTCCGCTGGTGGTGCTCGGCGTCGTCACGATCCTGTTTGTCATCTTCAAGTCGGTTCCCGGCGACGAGGCTGCCTTCGTCGCCGGGGCCACGGCTACCCAGGCCGAGATCGAGGCCGTGCGTGTGCAGCTTGGCCTCGATCGGCCGCTTCTCGAGCAATACGCAAAACACGTCTCCGGGCTGGTGGTCGGCGACTTCGGCTACTCGACCACGTTCCGGGGCAATCCGCTGCCGCACATTCTATACCGGCTGCCGGCGACCCTGGCGCTGGCCAGCGCGGCGATCCTGCTCACGATTGCCATCGGCATTCCCGCCGGCGTCGTGGCTGCAGCCTACCGCAACAGGCTGCCCGACTACCTGATCTCGCTCTCGGTGGTCGGGCTGCTGGCGATTCCCAACTTCTGGCTGGGCATGATCCTGATCGCCTGGCTGTCCGTCGGCATGGGCTTGCTGCCGAGCTTCGGTGCCAGCGGCCCGGCTTCGCTCGTCATTCCGACGCTCGCGCTCGCGGCGCGGCTGATTGCCCTTCTGGCGCGAATGACTCGCGGCGTCGTCATCGAGGAACTGCGCAAGGACTATGTGCGCACCGCGCGCGCCAAGGGTCTATCCAAGGGGCTGGCGTTGCGTCGCCACGTGCTGCGCAATGTCATGATCCCCACCGTCACCGTGATCGGCCTTCAGGCCGGATATCTGCTCGGCGGATCGGTGGTCATCGAGCGGCTGTTCGCCTGGCCGGGCATCGGCGACCTGCTGCTGACGGCGGTGTCCGTGCGCGACTATACGCTGGTCCAGGCGATCGTCCTGATCTTCGTCGTGTCGTTCCTCGTCATCAACATCGCGGTCGAGGTGATCTACCGCTTCGTCAACCCGAGGCTGCGTTATGCCTGAGGCCGTTGTCCGCCGCAGGCGCCGTGGGGCGCGCCGCATCAATCTCTTCCTCTGGCTGGGCGCCACGCTGCTTGCCGCCTTCGCGGCGCTCGCCATCCTCGGCGAACGGATCGCGCCCTATGATCCGACGGCCCAGGATCTGTTCGCAATGCTGGAGGCGCCGTCTGAGGCGCATCTGCTTGGCACCGACAATGTCGGCCGCGACATCCTCTCGCGCCTTATCGTCGGAACCCGGTTCACCCTCTCGATCGCGCTCGCCTCGGTCTTCTTCGCCGGGATCGGCGGCATCGCGCTCGGCTCGGTCGCTGGCTATTTCGGCGGGCTGACCGATCGCATCGTCACCGGCATCATCGACCTGCTTCTTACGGTGCCCAACATCGTGCTGGCGATCGCGATCGCCTCCGTCGCCGGCGCGTCGGCGACCGGGCTCACCATCGCCATCACCGCAAGCTTCATCCCGCCCCTGGCAAGGCTAGTGCGTGGCCGCGTGATCGAGCTGCGCGAGGAGGATTTCGTGGCCGCGGCCATCACCGTCGGCATGGGCCATACGCGCATCCTGCTGCGGCACATCCTCCCGAACGCCGCCACGGTCATCATCATCGAACTCAGCCTCAATGCCGGCCAGGCCGTGCTGATCGGCTCGGCGCTCGGCTTTCTCGGCCTTGGCGTCCAGCCGCCGGCGCCGGAATGGGGCACCATGCTGGGCGCGAGTCGCGAATACCTGACCATCGCGCCGCATCTCGTGATCGCGCCCGGCGTCGCGATCTCGCTGCTCGTGCTCGCCTTCAACGCCTTCGGCGACGGGCTGCGCGACGTCTTCGACCCTGCCTCGAGAAACTGACGGACTAACCATGGACTACGGCATCATCGACTGTCACGCCCACATCTTTCCGCCCGCAGCGACGGCCGCCGGCTTTGCCGACGTGGCGTCGCATCTCCTGCACCAGCAGCGATCCATGCACGTGCATGGCAACCAGCCCTATCGCCGGATGAGCGACCGCTCTCTCGTGACGGAGCGGCCCTTGTGGGATCCGGCCGACCCTTCTCCGGCCGGCCGCCGGGACGTCAACTTCCGGGTCGGGACGCATGGCCGCTACGAGTGGACCGTCGATGGCGAGGACCAGTATGTCCAGTTCCTCGCGCCATGGATGAGCAATCTCGAGATGTCCGCCGAGACCCTGCTCGCCTACATGGACTATGCCGGCGTGGCGACCGCGGTGCTCCAGAACGAGCATATCTACGGCAATCTCGCGGAGGACTTCGCGACCGCCACGAAGGAGCATCCGGGCCGTTTCATTGGCTTGGCCCAGGTCGAGGAGGCCTTCGCCTACACCGACGTCGAACTCGAGCGCCTCAACGACGAGATCGGGCGATTGGGCATGGCGGGCTTCTACTTCACGACGACGGGCATGTTCCGCAGCGGTTACAGGCCGATACACTCCGATCCGGCCTACGATCCCTACTGGTCGCTCGTGGAGCGGAGCGGCTTGCCGGTATTCTGGGTCCAGTCGGGCAACTCGCCGGTGGGGACCTACGAAGACGAGATGCGGCACCTGGCTCGCATCGTCGATCGCTTTCCCGGCATTCGGCACGTCCTGGTCCATGGCGTGCCGACGGCTCTCTATTGCGACGACAACGACCGGCTGACGCTGCCTCCGGTCCTGGATACGCTTCTCACCGAGGCGCCGGTCTCGGCCGAGATCCTCTATCCGATCGCCTGGGGTGGGCGGCAGGAGTATCCCTATCCGCGGGCGCATGGCCACATTCGCCAGTTGCTCGACCGGTTCGGGGCAGGGCGCTTCCTGTGGGGCTCGGACGCGCCCAACGTCGACCGCTACTGCACCTACGCGGAGTCGCTGACCTATTTCACGCGATACAGCGACTACCTGTCGGACGCCGATCGCCGGGCGATCCTGCGCGACAACGCGGTGGCGCTGTTCCCGGCTCTCCGCCAGCCGACCGACCCATGACAGCGCCGCTTCTCTCCGTCCAGGGACTGACCGTGGAGCTCTGCACCGCCGAGCGCAGCTTTGAGGCGGTCAGCGACATCTCCTTCGACGTCTCGCGCAACGAGGTGCTGGCGCTGGTCGGCGAATCCGGTTCCGGCAAGAGCATGACGGCGCTGGCCATCATGCGGCTTCTGCCGGAGCCGGTCGCCGAGATCGTCTCGGGAAAGATCCTGTTCGGTGACGTCGATCTTGCAGGCGCCAGCGAGGCGCGCCTCATGGACATCAGGGGCAACCGGATCGGTCTGATCTTCCAGGAGCCGATGACCTCGCTCAATCCTTCGATCCGTGTGGGGCCGCAGGTCGCGGAGGTGTTGCGCCTTCACAAGGGGCTCAGTGCGGCGGCTGCACGCAAGCGCGTCGAAGAACTGTTCGAACTGGTGCGGATTCCCGACCCAAGGCGGCGGTATGACGACTATCCGCACCAGATGTCGGGCGGAATGCGCCAGCGCGTGGTGATCGCCCTGGCGCTCGCCTGCGATCCCGACGTGCTGATCGCGGACGAGCCGACCACGGCGCTCGACGTGACGACGCAGGCGCAGATCCTTGAGACGTTCAGCGACCTCCAGGCTTCCGTCGGCGCCGCAACGATTCTGATCACGCACGACCTCGCGGTGGTGGCCGAGACCGCCGATCGTGTCGCGGTCATGTATGCCGGCCGGATCGTCGAGGAGGCGACCACCGGGCAACTCTTCGTTTCCCCGCGCCACCCATACACGAACGGCTTGCTTGGCTCGATTCCGCGGATCGAGGGCGCGGAAGGCGCCACGACATCTCAGCCGCTAACCGAGATTCCAGGTGTCGTTCCCGCGCTTTGGGCGTTGCCTCCGGGGTGTGCGTTCGCGCCACGCTGCCCTCGCGCCCGTGATCGTTGCTCGCGCGACCGGCCGCCTCTCGCCGAGATGACGCCGGGCCACCGTGCAGCCTGCTGGTATCCGGTGGAGGTGGAGCAATGACCGCGCTGCTCGACGTCAGGAACATATCCAAGCGCTTCACCGTCCCTCGCGGCATGAGCGGCCGTCCGGCGACGGTGTTTGCGGTAGACGACGTCTCGCTTTCGATCGCGCCCGGCGAGACGCTCGGCCTCGTGGGCGAGAGCGGCTGCGGCAAGTCGACGGTTGGCAAGATGATCGTGCGGCTTCTCGAACCCGACGAGGGCCAGGTCCTGCTCGACGGTGTCGACATCACCCACGTCTCGCACCGTGCCATGCGGCCGATGCGACGCAAGGTGCAGATGATCTTCCAGGATCCGAACGGCTCGCTCGACCCGCGCCAGCGCGCGGGCGACATCGTCGAGGAGCCGCTGATCGTCCACGGACTCGGTAGCGCTTCGGAACGCAGGGCCAGAGTGGCCGACCTGTTTGCTCGCGTCGGTCTTCGGCCCGACCAGATGTCCAACGTGCCGTCGAAGTTCTCGGGCGGCCAGCGACAGCGGCTCGCGATCGCCCGGGCGCTGGCGTTGAACCCCTCGCTGATCGTCGCCGACGAGCCGGTCTCCGCGCTCGATGTGTCGATCCAGGCGCAGGTCGTCAACCTGATGGCCGACATCCGGAGGGAGTTCGGGCTCGCCTACCTGTTTGTCGCCCATGATCTCGGCATCGTCCAGCACATCAGCGACCGGGTCGCGGTTATGTATCTGGGCCGGATCGTCGAAATCGGCCAAACGGCCGCGGTCTATAATCGCCCGAGCCATCCTTACACCCGCACGTTGATGGACGCGGTGCCGCGGCCGGATCCCGCGCGCCGGCACGCCCGCACAAAGGTGCCGCGCGGCGAGGTGCCGAGCCCGCTCGATCCTCCGTCCGGCTGCACTTTCCATCCGCGCTGCCCGATCGCGACCGACATCTGTCGGGCCGAGCGTCCCGCTCTGCGCCCCGTCACCTCCGGCGCCGAGGCTGCCTGCCACTATGCCGACTGACCGGCCCCGAGGCGGGATCTGTTGGCACCGAACATCTTGACTGGAGCGTTGCATGACTATCGCTGATCGCCAGGACCCCGCCGAGGCTTCGCCCGAGGACCGGCTCGCCCGGCTCGGCATCGTGCTCCCGCCGCCCCCGCCGCCGATCGCGAATTTCCTGACGCACGTCCGCGAGGGCAACCTCATCTTCCTGTCCGGCCAGGGGCCGCGGGAGGCGAATGGCTACCTACACACCGGCAAGGTGGGCGCAGGCGTCACCGTCGACGAAGCCTATGCCCACGCATGGTTGACCGGCATCAATTTGCTGTCCGTCCTGCACGACGTGCTCGGCGACCTCGGACGGATCAAGCGGATCGTGAAGCTGCTCGGCATGGTCAACGCCGTGCCGGAATTCGGCGACCACCCGGCCGTCATCAACGGCTGCTCCGATCTTTTCGTGAAGGTGCTGGGCGATTGTGGCGAGCACGCGCGCTCCGCCGTCGGCGTCGGTTCCCTGCCGGGAAACATCACGGTCGAGATCGAGGCGGTAGTCGCGGTCTGCGACTAGATCGGGCGACGCCGTGCGACCCTCTTGGAAATGCAGTCCCGTTTCAAGGAACGGATCGTGCGCGAGCGCCGGAGTTCGATCTCGGACGCTACACCCTTTGGGCTGTGATCAACCGGATGGATGTTAAAGTGGTTGGACTACCGTTCGCTGTGGTCAGATAGCCGTATCTACCAACCCGCCTTCAACCGAGTGTGCATAATGCCGACAAGGGTCCGAGATAAAGCCTATTACATGAAACGCCTCCAGAGGGAGCATCCGGTGATCTTCGCCGATCTGAAGGCCGGCAACTATCGATCCGACCGTGAGGCGTTGATCGCAGCAGGCCTGCGAAAGGCGTCGAGCAGGCTTCAGGACATGAAGAACGCGTGGGCCAAAGCCACCGACAAGGAGCGCATGGACTTTATCAACTGGATCAAGAGGTCGGGGCGCGTATCAGTAGCGTCATCAGCACCAGCGACGTCCACCCCGATCGTCGATGCGGACCACCGGCTGTCGCCTGCTTCATCTGCTAGGATCACGAACATCATTAAGAAGCGCGGCATCACGCCCGGAGACATGATGCGGGAAATGGGCCTTCCAAGTCTCGACCAGTCTGTCGCACGAGCACTCAGAAACGGTTACAAGCTGCGTGCGGATGTCGTCAACGAACTGACGAAGTGGATCCAGGCGAACAGAAGCCACTGGTAGCCATAGCTATCGGCGAGCATGTGATTGGATCAAGATTCGGCCGTAGTTCGAGGGTTCTCGCGCGCATTCCGCAGCGAAAGCCTCTTCTGCTCGCGGCGGTCTATGCTGATGGCCTCGCGCACGGCTCTTTGCCACCGGCGTGCGGGACCGTAGCCTGACCTTGTCGAGGAGACCGCGGCGGGCTATCTTTGAACCTGTAGCAGGACCGAGGCATTCGCGCCCCGACTCCTTTCCTTAGATGACCACGTTGACCCGGAGGTAGACTTGCCAGCCTCTCCGGGTCTTCGTGTCTCTGACGGGATGCTCGATGCCATCAGCCGCATCTCGACAACTCTCACCGACCATATCCGCGTCGGCAGGCGTCCGAAGCGCCATGTGCGGCCGGAGGTGACCGAGGCGGGCATTCTCGCGTTGAGCACGGGGCAGAGGCTTGTCGTCCAACGCGCGTTGCCACTGCCTCCATCCCGGCGTGCGTCAGGTCATGGGGACGACGTGGTAGATCTGCGCGCGTCCACTCGGAGCCCGAAGACGGATCAGCAGGCCGGATCGATATCCGCAACGGTTTCGCTTTTCGCCGACCAGTAAAGCTCGACGACTGCGACAGGTGCCAAGCCGACGCTTGGCTGGCGTCACTCTGATCGCGGCCGGTGCAGCGGCGTGGGCGCCTTGGCGCCATCGGGCGTGCGGGATCAACGGATAATTGGCGACCGGACGGGTATCGGTGATTTCTCCAGCAATCCGGTGGCCGGTGCATCACCACAAGTCGAGCGTTCGGATCGAGGGCCTACTCCCCATACCAGCTCAGGAGCTTGCTGACCACGCGCCTTGGATCCTGCGGCCGGATAGGTATTGACGCGTGGAAGACGCCAACCGCCACGACCCCTGCCGCCGGTCCAGACGTGCGGGTATCCTGCATCGTCGGCGGCCGGCGCTCGACCGTCCGCACGCATGGAAATGGCATTTTTGCCGCTCAATCGACAACCTGACGTAAACCTGATTCCCGCCATCAGGGTCGAACAGATACCGTGGCTCAGCTGAGTGGATGCCCCACGTTCCGAGCATGGCCAACTCGCAGCCCGTGACAACCGAAAGGTTGACTTTGTCAAAAGCGACCGAAGTTCGGGTTCCGGCGGTAGGTCTCGTTCTCGTCCAGAATTCGCGGCTTGTCCTTTCGAGCCTCCAGATGACGTTTGGCACTGGCGAGCGGACGACGAATAGCGCTGAGCGTCCACGGCCTGCCCCTGCCGGTGAGGATCGAGCGGTCGTTCAGGAGATCTACAACGTCAGCAGCGGTGAGCGTGCTCCAGTTGTCGACCTCCTCCAGGGCGTCGGCGATCTCCACGGCCTTGTCCTCGGCGCGCTCCTTGTTCCGTGCAGCACCGACCTTCTGCACCTCGGAGATGTTGGGGTTGCCCAGCTTTACGCCCTGACGCTTCTTTTCGGCCAGTGCCTCCCTGGTGCGCTTAGAGATCATATCCCGTTCGTGCTGGGCACGAGCAGCCCTGCTTAGGATCATCGACAAATCCTCCAATCGTCCTTCGGTCGCGGAGAATACGTCGATGCCCTCCTCGATCATGATCCTCGTGGTCGTGCTCGTGTTCCTGGAAAGCCGGTCGAACTCTGATACGATGATGGGTATTCCGCGTGCCCTTGCGATCGCGATTGCCTGCTGGAGTCCGGGTCGTTTCTCGAGGTTCCTCTCTCCCGCGCCGGAGGCCGTATCGGAAAAATGACCGATGATCTTGTAGCCGAGGACATCAGCGCAGGCTTTGATCGCGTGCCTTTGGCCATCAAGGCCGATCCCGCGGTCGCCCTGAGCCTTGGTGGACACACGCGTGTAGGAGACGGCGGGCTGCGGCTGTTGTCGGTTCATCTGCTGGCTCTCGGTAAGGGTGAGGCCAAGAGATAGGAAGCATGAGGTGTATGTGCAAGAGTGTATGATGGGTTCATCAGTTGCTTAGCATGCGCAACACTATAGGGACCGATGGCAAGGGTCTGTTTTGATGACGGATTTGGAAGCCCGTCACATCCACGAGCATCTCATGTCACGAGTTGTGCCTCAATCGCGTATGGGCGGTTTGGTCCCCGGACAGTGTCGGCCCCAGGCTGCATCCCCCTCAGCAATCACGCCATGGTCTAGGACTTCGCTCGGGCAGGGGACACCTTGGTTCCTAGCCCCGGCACCAGGCAGGGCGGCGTGGCGAGTTCGGGACTGGCATTGTCAGACATGCCGGTAACCGGTGGCCCTGGTCTGCTCGTTCCAACCAATCGGGGGGAGCGTCATCATGCACACCAGCCCCTCGGAACGCCATCGGCATCGATGAGGATGTTGCCGCAGGCTGGGCCGGCGAACTGCGAGACGAGCGCCTTGGATCCGAATTCCGCAACCGTTTCGGATATCGACGCGAGGTCGTGCTCGGCGCCTCCCGTGGAAGGATGATTGCTCAGTGGAGCGTGCCTGTATCTGCAAGGGGAAATGCCGTCGCGGCGATCGCTTTGCACCTGTGTGATCGCGCGCTCTGCTGATGGATGGCCGCGCTCGAGATCGAGCCGTTGCCATGTCCGTCTCGCGCATGGTGCGTGGGCATTTGGGGAAGGGGAGAATGGGGCTGTCCAAACCCGGACAGCCCCTGGCGACGTCCCAGACGAACACACCGTAGCGTTCAGCCGTCGGACGAATGTTCGATCGCATATACGATGGCGAAGCCACCGCCGACGATCGCCGCGCACCAGAAGAACAGCTCGGCGCTTCCTTCCACTCCGGCGAACATGGCGAAGAAGGCGGCGATGCCCACCAGCATGGCAAGTGTCATCGGGATGATGAAGAGGGCGGCGAGGCCGGCTTCATGGAAGGCGATCCCCACGGGGACAAGGGCGATGAGGGCATAGATCATGGCAAACCTCCTGTTGGTGTGTCTCCGCTGAAGATCTATGTTTCGAGGTGCCTCACGTCGCTCAAATCGGACCCTTCGTTTTGATCCGCGACCGTCCCATGCGCCCTTGACGTCCGAGATGAGGAAAGCATGATCCGGGTGGTGGGTATGCCGGTTCGGCTTGGGGATCTTGATGACGACGACTATCAGTCTGGATCGCGGCCGCTCTTTCGCGCAAATCGTCTACCAGGTCCTCGTGGTGGAGAAGGTCGTGTCGCTCGAGCAGGCGGCCGGTGCGCTGGGAATGGGGTATGACGCGCTCTATGCCCGCATCATCGGCCGAACCCTGTTCACCGCCGACGAAATTGCCGCGCTCATTGCCTGCGTGCCTGATCCGCGGCTGATCGGATACCTGCTCCGCCACAGCAACTTCGTCGCGGTCGAGCGCGTCGATGGCCGGCTCGACGATGCCGAGCAGGGCATCATCCGGGCGACGCACCGCATCCTCATCGAGGCGGCGTGCGTTCTGGAGACCGTCGATGCTGCTCTCCAGGATAAGCGCATCGAACATCGCGAAGCCATCGAGAGCCAGGTGGAGATCGACATTGCTGAACGCGCTTCTTCCGCGGGACGAGCCCTCTGACGCGCCGCCCTGTCGAGTTCCGCCCTACGTCCTGAACACCTGCCGCAGCGCCTGCGTCCGGGCCAAGGTCGGGGCCGGGTCGGGATCATGGGAAGCCAGCCGGATGACCTCGATCCAGTAGCGCTCGTTCTCGGTGATGGGCCTGTTAATGCGCTCAACCAGACCGTCGAGCGAGGTGATGGTCAGATCAGGCATGATCACTTCCCGAAGATGGCACGCAGGGCTGCGCGGGCGCGCTGCGTGAACCGAGGGTCGGAGCCGTTCGAAGCGTCGCGCAATTCCTTGAGCCACACGACCTCGTTCTCGGTTACGATGGTGCCGACGATCTCGTTGATCGCGCTGACGGTCATGCTGCCGCCGAGCTGCTCGAGGGCGAGCATGAAGAGGAACCTCATGTCGCATTCCAGCGCCTTGGCGAGGGCAGGGACCCGGTCGATGGGGACCTTGGTCGTGCCGGTCTTCAGCATCGAAAGGATGTTGGGCGTCCTGAATCCCGCCTGGACGGCGATCTCCTTCTGGGATTTCCTCGGGCTGAGCTCGAGGATGCGGCGGTCGAGAAACTCGGCGAGGCGAGAATCCTGGTAAGGCTTTCCGAACTTCATCTTGCATTGCTCCTGCGACTGATGAATATCAGTATAGCAAAAGAATAACGGATGTTGTTGGAATAGAAATAAACCTTATAACCTCCGTGCCGACGTCAGTAAAACTCAAATGGCAAGTCCGCGACGGCTGACCTCCACGTTGAGCGCCGAATTTGTATTTCCCAGGATCAGTCTGTATTTAAAGGCATACCTCGGGAAAAGATATACGGTTAAGTGCATTCGCCATAGCGTTGATCATTGTTGTATTTGCATCATCGATATAAATACCGCCCACTGATTGATCTTTGTGGCCAGTGATCAAATCCGAAACGTCTCGGTTAACACCATATCTTGCTAAGGCTGTCTTAAGGGTGTGCCGGAACGAGTGGAAAACCTTGCGGGGGTCTTCAATGCCGACTTCAGATCGATAACTGCGCAAGAACCAACGATTGATCTTGTCCTCGGGCTCCCAGTCCGGGAAGAGCCTCGTCTGACCGCCATTTCTCAGTCGCTCGACGTAGCGCAAGAAACCTCGGTCGATCAGGTGCTTGTGGATGGGGACCAGCCGCTTTGAATGCTGGTTCTTGGAGGCTAGTGCGAGCATGATGACGGGAACGTCTTGCTCCTCGTATATGTCACACAGCCGAATACGCGCGATCTCCGAAGACGATCTTGCGCCGGTGAACAACGCCAGGAGCAGCGCCCACTGCTTGGTCCCATACGTGTCTGCGCGAAATAATTCTGAACCGAAGATTCGCTTTAGGTCATCCTGATTGAACGGCACTCTTGAAGGCTCTTTGAAGCCGTTTCCTTCATCGACCCGGACGCCGTGGGCCGGATTGGCATCGATATGTCCGTTGTTGGACGCCCAGCGTAGAATAGTGCTCATATGAGACAGCCACTTCATGTTGATGGTGGCAGGATCCAACATCGGATAAGGCTTGGTGCGCTTCGCGTTCGCCTTAATAGCTTGCGGCAGCGTAAGTCCGGGAAAACGCAAGGCATATCGGCTCGGAGTCTGGAGCAACGCCTGCTTGTAAGCGAGCATGTCGGCTCGCGTTATCGAGCGAACTGGAACGGCACCTCCGATGAATTCTTCGAACATGCGAACCGCTACCTTATGCTCCTCGATCGTTCGCCTGGCGAGCGACCTGTTTCCAGCCGTTCGTTCTTTGTGGAAGGCGATCAGAACGTCAGCTAGGGAAATGCCAGTGGTGTGTTTTTCGGACTTGCTGACGGGCTCAGGGTCGATCTCTGCTTCGACCGACTTGAGAGGTTCGCTTTTTGGTGACGGAAGCGCTATCTCAAACTTGTCGCGCGCATGTATAGCCTCGGTGACGTCAAGCTCGACCTTCGCCAGCAGCTTTATCAGTTCTGGGCGAGACATGTCCGTCTTGACGCCGGCCGTGACCATCTTGTTCAGTAATTCATCGACCCAGACCTCGGCATTCTCGCCGGTAACATGGCCAGATGCTATTAATCTCAGCTGGGTGGCCATAATCGAGGTGGAGCCGTGATTGAGGCCGATCACCATATCCTGCCCGAGTTCCATTCGCGCCCGATCATCTTCGTCGAGTTGCTCTTGAAAGTAGGACTTGGCGATGCTGCTCAGCTTGGGTTTGCGGGCCTCAGCCTTCTCACGAGCTTCCTCAAGCTGTGCGAGGAAACCTGCGATCACTCCGTGGGCGCGGCGTTCGGCGAGTATCTTGTCAGGGCCGAGCTTCTCGCTGAGTTCCCGTTTCCCGACGACTGCTCGGAGTTCGATCGGAACGATGACGCGAACGACATACCTACCGCGAACGAAATGAACGTATTTCACCGCCGCCTTGACCTGCTTTGTAGCACCATTTGTCGCAGGGTTTGTAGCAGAAGCCCTTGAGATGCAAGGGATTCCTTAAAGGGCAACGGCTTGGAAGCTGTATGGCGGAGAGGGGGGGATTCGAACCCCCGATACCCTTGCGAGTATGCCGCATTTCGAGTGCGGTGCATTCGACCACTCTGCCACCTCTCCGCGGGCCCGTGGGCGCCATTCGGGCGCGGCGCACAGATAGCGAAGGGACGGCTCGGATACAAGGCCTATTTCGTACCGGAAGAGAGGCTGCCTTGACTTTGCGTCGCCTCTCCATTAACGGGACACGACTTCCGGCGTGGGTCATTCCGCGCCGGTCGTCGTTTGGGCGCCCCGGATCGGCGGCACCCGGATCGGGCGTCCGTCTCCTCCCGTCGTTCGAGGGGCGCGGCAGTCCCTCCGGGATCCGTGGTCGCGGCGTCCGGACCGGAAGCCGTTCGGACGCCGCTGGCGGAACGAACACCCTCAACGACTGATAAAAAGACGGCCGGGCGCCCTGCGTTCAGGCCGGACCGAACACGAAAGGTTCACAATGTTCGCAGTCATCAAGACCGGCGGGAAGCAGTACCGCGTCGCCGCCGACGACACCATCACCATCGAGCGCATCGCCGGCGACGTCGGCGAGATCGTCACCATCGGCCATGTGCTGGCCTTCGGCGAAGGCGAGAACGTCACCATCGGCGCGCCCTTCGTGGACGGCGCCTCGGTCGCCGCCGAAGTGGTGGAACAGGGCCGTGCGCCCACCGTCATCGCCTTCAAGAAGCGCCGCCGCCAGAATTCGCGCCGCAAGCGCGGCCATCGCCAGCTGCTCACCACCGTGCGGATCTCCGAGATCCTGACGAACGGTGCCGCTCCGTCGAAGGCAGCCGCGGCCAAGCCCGCCCCGCTGTTCACCGCGCCGGAGGGTGCGGCCGACGACCTGACGAAGATCAAGGGCATCGGCCCGGTCGCCGCGCGCCAGCTCAAGGAGCAGGGCATCACCACCTTCGCGCAGATCGCCGCGCTGTCGGACGAGGACGTGGCGAAGATCGACGCGAACATGCCCTTCAGCGCCGACCAGATCGCGGACTGGCGCGGGCAGGCCAAGGAACTGGCGAACTAAGCGGCGCCCGGTTGAAACCGGGCGCGTTTGCGCCCATAAGTCATTCGAAGCGCCCAGGCGGCGCAAAGGAGTAGAAAAATGGCACACAAGAAAGCCGGCGGTTCCTCGCGCAACGGTCGCGATTCGGAGTCCAAGCGCCTTGGCGTGAAGAAGTTCGGCGGCGAGGCCGTTCTCGCCGGCAACATCATCATCCGTCAGCGCGGCACCAAGTGGCATCCCGGCACCAATGTCGGCATCGGCAAGGATCACACGCTGTTCGCCCTCGAGGCCGGCGCCGTCGCCTTCCAGAAGAAAGCCAATGGACGAACCTACGTGTCGGTAAACCCGATGCAGGAAGCCGCGGAGTAGCCGATATCCGCACCACCAACATCGGCGCCCCATCTCGGGAACCGGTGTCTGGACAGTCCAGAATGGGATCAGGGGAGATGGGCCGCCATCTCCCCTTTTTCATTCACCCGAGGACTGACCCATGGTTGCCGAGAAGGAAGACGTCGAAGACGAAAGTCTGCGCATAGACTGCCCGGTCGTCGTGACCGAGAGGCTGGTGCTGCGCCCGCCCCACGCCGACGACGTCGCGGAACTGGCCGAACTCGCCAACGACCGCGGCGTGGCCGAGATGCTCGGCCGCATGCCGCATCCCTATGGCGAGGCCGAGGCGCGCGCCTTCATCGCCGGGGCACGCCAGCGCCGCAGCGGCGGCTGCGTCTACGCCATCACCAACTCCGACAACGGCGCCTTCATCGGCTGCATCGGGCTCGACGCCCGGGTGCACGGGCTGGAGCTCGGCTACTGGATCGGCCGGCCCTACTGGGGCCGCGGCTACGCCACCGAGTCGGCGCATGCCGCCGTCGACCTCGCCTTCCGGGCGACGCGCATCGAGGCGCTGCACGTGTCGTGCCGGGTGACCAACGCTGCCTCGCGGCGCGTCATCCACAAGTGCGGCTTCCAGTATTCCGGCCAGGGCATGCTGGATTCCCTGGTGGCCGGGCAGGTGCCGGTGGAGCGCTACCGGCTCGACCGGCGCACCTGGGTCAGCCTGCGCAGCTGGGGCCAGATCTGACGATGGCCGCGCGGCTAGTCCAGTTCCAGCCAGACGGGACGGTGGTCGGAGCCGACCGCCGTCGCGTCGACGGTGCAGGACGTCACGCGCGGGGCGAGCGAGGCGTGGACGAAATGGTAGTCGAGGCAGCGCTGGCGCGTCCGGTCGTCCGGGCGGCGCGGATCGATCCAGGTGATGCGCCCGGCCGGGTCTCCCGCCACGAGCGTCGCGGCGTCGACGAGGAGATCGGCGCGCCGCGCCAGGCCGAACTCGACGTCGGGAATGCCGGTGATCTGCCGGTACTCCTCCCGGCCGGGCTCCAGGTTGAAGTCGCCCATCAGGACGAAGCCTTCCGGATGCGGCGGCTCGGGAAAGCGCAGCTCCGACGTGCCTGTCAGCGCGCCGCCCTCGCGGGCGTAGCCGAGCGCCTTTTCCACCAGGAACCGCATCTGCGCCATGCGCTCCACCGGGCTGGTGTGGTCGAGATGCACGGAATAGGCGCGCAGCGGGCCGAAAGGCGTGGCCACCATGGCCTCGAGCGCGCCGCGCTGCAGGTTGAGCCGGTCGTAGGTGCGCATGCGCGGCAGCAGATGGTTGCGCCACGACAGGATCGGCGTCTTCGACAGGATCATGTTGCCGAACTCGAAATGCCGGCTCACGGCCCTGCCGTTCTCGACCGCCGAGCCCATGTCGACGCCGAACGGCGCGCCGAAGACCGCGAAGTAGTCGGGCAGCAGCCCGGCCAGTTCGGCCACCATGTCGCGGCCGGCGTTCTGCGGATTGTTGCGCGAGACCTCCTGCAGGGCGATCAGGTCGGCCCCGCGCACCGCATCGGCGATGCGGGCGAGATCGTAGTTTCCGTCGAGCCCGATGCCGTACTGGATGTTGTAGGTGACGCATTTCATCGTTTAATGCCTCCGCACCGGCGAATTCCGCGGTTCACGCCCCTCGCGCCCCGGCGAGGCATGCTCTAAAGCAGTCGTCGCCCGCGCCCGCAACCGGCGTGTGACAGCAAGGACGAAAGTTTCCGTCATGAAGTTCCTCGATCAGGCCAAGGTCTACATCCGCTCCGGCGACGGCGGCGCCGGTTCGGTGTCGTTCCGCCGCGAGAAGTTCATCGAGTTCGGCGGCCCCGACGGCGGCGACGGCGGCCGCGGCGGCGACGTCTGGATCGAGGCCGTCAACGGGCTGAACACGCTGATCGACTATCGCTACCAGCAGCATTTCAGGGCGCAGACCGGCACGCACGGGATGGGCCGCAACCGCGCCGGCGGCAAGGGCAACGACGTGGTGCTGAAGGTGCCCGCCGGCACCCAGATCTACGAGGAGGACAACGAGACGCTGATCGCCGACATGACCGAGGTCGGCCAGCGCTTCCTCATCGCCAAGGGCGGCAATGGCGGTTTCGGCAACGCCCATTTCAAGACGTCCTCCAACCAGGCGCCGCGGCGGGCCAATCCCGGCCTCGAAGGCCAGGAGATGACGATCTGGCTGCGGCTGAAGCTGATCGCCGACGCCGGTCTCGTCGGCCTGCCCAATGCCGGCAAGTCGACCTTCCTCGCGGCAGTGACGGCCGCCAAGCCGAAGATCGCCGACTACCCCTTCACGACGCTGCATCCGGGCCTCGGCGTCGCGCGCGTCGATGCGCGCGAATTCGTCATCGCCGACATTCCGGGCCTCATCGAGGGCGCGCACGAAGGTGCCGGCATCGGCGACCGCTTCCTCGGCCATGTCGAGCGCACGCGCGTCATCCTGCACCTGGTCTCGGCGCGCGAGGAGCATCCCGGCAAGGCCTACAAGACGATCCGCAAGGAACTCGGGGCCTATGGCCACGGACTGGCTGAGAAGCCGGAGATCGTGGCGCTGAGCCAGGTCGACACGGTCGACCCCGACGAGCGCAAGAAGAAGGCGGCGGCGCTGAAGCGGGCGGCGGGCGTGGCGCCGCTGATGCTGTCGTCGGCGACCCGCGAAGGCGTGGAAGAGGCGCTTCGCCGCCTGATCGGGGTGGTGGAGGAAGCCCGCGCCGTGGAAGCTCCGGTCGAGGCCGATGACCGGTGGCAGGAGTAGGCGCATGACCCGCTCCCTCTCCTCGCATCGCCGCATCGTGGTGAAGATCGGATCGGCCCTGCTGGTCGACCGGCAGAGCGGCCTGAAGCGCGACTGGCTGTCCGCGCTCTGCGCGGACGTCGCCGGGCTGGCGGAGAACGGCGTCGAAATGTGCGTCGTCTCGTCGGGCGCCATCGCGCTCGGCCGCACCATCCTAGGGCTGGGGCGCCGCGCGCTGAAGCTCGAGGAGAGCCAGGCGGCCGCCGCCGTCGGCCAGATCGCGCTCGCCGGCGCCTGGTCGGAGGAACTCGGCCGCCACGGCCTCAGGTCCGGCCAGGTGCTGGTGACGCTGGGCGACACCGAGGAGCGCCGGCGCTATCTCAACGCGCGCGCCACCATGTCGACGCTTCTCAAGATGAAGGCGGTGCCGGTCATCAACGAGAACGACACGGTGGCGACGAGCGAGATCCGCTACGGCGACAACGACCGGCTGGCCGCCCGCGTCGCCACCATGATGGGCGCCGACCTGCTGGTGCTGCTCTCCGACATCGACGGGCTGTACACGGCGCCGCCCGCGCTCGATCCCAAGGCCGTCTTCATCCCGGTCGTCGACCGCATCACGCCGCAGATCGAGGCCATGGCCGGGGCGGCCGCGTCCGAGCTGTCGCGCGGCGGCATGCGCACCAAGCTCGACGCCGGCAAGATCGCGACGACGGCGGGCACCGCGATGATCATCACGTCGGGCACGCGGCTCAACCCGCTCTCGGCCATCGACCGGGGCGAGCGCGCGACCTATTTCCGGCCGAGCGACCATCCGGTGCGCGGCTACAAGACGTGGATCGCCGGCAATCTCGAGCCGGCGGGGCGGCTGACGGTCGATGCCGGTGCGGTCGGTGCGCTGATGCAGGGCAAGTCGCTGCTGCCGGCCGGCGTGCGGCGCGTGGACGGCAACTTTTCCCGCGGCGACACCGTGGCCGTCCTCTCGCCCGAGGGCCGCGAGGTGGCGCGCGGCCTCGTCGCCTACGATGCGGCGGATGCCGTCCGGATCACGGGCCTGCGCAGCGCCGAGATCGCCGCGGTGCTCGGCCACGAGGCGCGGGCAGCGATGGTTCACCGCGACGACATGGTGGTGACGGGAACCGTCGAGAAGACGATGGACGTCCAGGAGCAGGAACGAGAGCGATGCTGACCAAGCCCGACACCCGCACCGACATTTCCGAGCTGATGGCCGAAATGGGCCGCAGGGCGCGGGCTGCGGCGCGGCCATTGGCGCTGGCCGGCACCGCGACCAAGAACGCGGCGCTCGCGGCGATGGCCGAGGCCATCCTGCGCCGGTCTCAGGCGATCCTCGAGGCCAATGCCATCGACATGGCGGCGGGCGTGGCGAACGGCCTGGCGGGCTCCTTCCTCGACCGGCTGAAGCTGACGCCGGCCCGGATCGAGGGGATGGCCGCCGGCATCCGCGACATCGCCGCGTTGAAGGACCCGGTCGGCGAAACGATCGCGGAATGGGACCGCCCGAACGGCCTGCACATCGAGCGCGTGCGCACGCCGCTCGGCATCATCGGCGTGATCTTCGAGAGCCGGCCCAACGTGACGGCCGATGCCGGCGCGCTCTGCATCAAGGCCGGCAACGCGGTGATCCTGCGCGGCGGCTCCGATTCGGTGAACTCGTCGCGGGCGATCCATGGCTGCCTGGTCGAGGGGCTGGAGGCGGCCGGCCTGCCCACCGACGCCATCCAGCTCGTGCCGGTGACCGACCGGGCGGCGGTCGGCGAGATGCTGAAGGGCCTCTCGGGCAATCTCGACGTCATCATCCCCCGCGGCGGGCGCAGCCTCGTCGAGCGCGTGCAGACCGAGGCGCGCGTGCCGGTCTTCGCGCATCTGGAAGGCATCTGCCACCTCTATGTCGACCGCTCCGCCGATCTCGGCATGGCGGTGACGATCGCCGTCAACGCCAAGATGCGGCGGACCGGCATCTGCGGCGCGGCGGAGACGCTGCTGGTCGACCGCGCCTGCGCCGACACGCATCTCGTGCCGATCCTCGAGGCGCTCGCCGCCGCCGGCTGCGAGATCCGCGCCGATGCCGAGGTGCTCGCCCGCTATCCGCAGGCGAAGGCGGCGACCGATGCCGACTGGTCGACGGAATATCTCGACGCCATCATCTCGGTGAAGCTGGTCGACGGCGTCTCGGGGGCTATCGACCACATCGAGACCTGGTCGTCCCACCACACCGAAGCGATCGTGGCCGAGGATGCCGCCGCGGTCGAGCGCTTCTTCGACGAGATCGATTCGGCAATCCTGCTGCACAATGCCTCGACCCAGTTCGCCGACGGCGGCGAGTTCGGCATGGGCGCGGAGATCGGCATCGCGACCGGCCGGATGCACGCCCGCGGCCCGGTCGGCGTGGAGCAGCTGACGTCGTTCAAGTACCGGGTGCGCGGGACCGGGCAGGTGCGGCCGTGAGCGAAATCTCCGGCCTTGGCTGACACGGGGATCCCGCCGCGCTGCCTGCGCATGCCGCATGTCGAGAAGGGCATGGCGGTCGGCCTGTTCGGCGGCTCGTTCAATCCGCCGCATGCCGGCCATGCGCTGGTGGCCGAGATCGCGCTCAGGCGCCTGCGCCTCGACCAGCTCTGGTGGATTGTCACGCCCGGCAATCCGCTGAAGCGCGCGTCGGACCTCGCGCCGCTGGCCGAGCGGATCGCCGGCTCGGAAGGGCTGATCCACGATCCGCGCGTGAAAGTCACGGCCTTCGAAGCCGCGCACCACATCCGCTATACGGCCGACACGCTGGCGCTGGTCAAGCGGCGCAACCCGGGCGTCGACTTCGTCTGGATCATGGGTGCGGACAGCCTCGCCTCCTTCCACCGCTGGCAGCGCTGGCGCGCCATCGCCGAGACCTTCCCGATCGCGGTCGTCGACCGGCCGGGCTCGACGCTCGCCTTCCTGTCCTCGGTCATGGCCAAGACCTTCGCCCGCGCCCGGGTCGACGAGGAGGGCGCGCCGCGGCTGGCGCGGATGCGCGCCCCGGCCTGGACCTTCGTTCACGGACCGCGGTCCTCGCTGTCCTCCACGGCGCTGAGGCTCGCCCGGAACGACGGCTGAAGGGCAGGCGGGAGCTTGCGGGGGCGCGCTGCAGCCCTCTTTCGCGGAGGTTTCGCGAAGCCGCCGAAGCATCGTCCTCATCCGGACAGTTTCTGCCGCTTTTGTCGCTTTCGCGACGTCGCGGATGGATCAATGTCGGCGATCATGACAGCCGCCCCTTCCGACCATGCCGCCGACAGCGCCGACGCCACCGCGGTGATCTCGGCGCCGTTCATCGCCATCACCAGCGTCATCCTGTCGTCGGCGCTCGTGGCGGTCGGCAACGGACTGATGTTCGCCTTCATTCCGGTGCGGCTGGGGGCGGAAGGTCTTCCGCCCACCTGGGCCGGCCTCATCCTCACCGGCCTGTCGGCCGGCGGCATGGCGGGGTGTTTCCTCACCGGTCGCATCGTGACCCGCGTCGGCCATGCCCGCGCCTTCATGACGTTCTCCGCGCTGATCATCCTGTCCAACGTTGTGGTCGGCCTGATGGTCGACCCCTGGCTCTGGATCGCGGCGCGGGCGCTTTACGGCTTCGCCATCTGCGGCCTCTTCATCGTCGCCCAGAGCTGGCTGAACGACGTCGTCGGCAACGCCATCCGCGGCCGCGTCACCGCCACCTTCTACATGAGCTACATCGTCGGTCTCGGCCTCGGCTCCTACCTGCTCGCCTTCATCGACGCGATGGAGAACACCGCGCCGCTGCTGGCCATCACCTTCGCGGCGCTGTCGATCGTTCCCGTCGGCCTGACGCGCCTGCGCACGCCGCCGGCGCCGCCGATCGCGTCGATCGCGCTGCGCCGCGCCTGGGCGATCTCGCCCGTGGGCCTCGCCGGCATGCTGGCGGTGGGCGGCCTGTCGATGATGGTGGCGGGCTTCGCGCCGATCCATGCGACCGCCATCGGCTTCGACAAGAATGCCATCGCGCTCCTGCTGCTCGCCATGCCGCTCGGCACGCTGATCGTGCAGCTGCCCTTCGGCTGGCTGTCGGACCGGATGGACCGCCGCTACGTGCTCGTCGCGGCCTCGATCCTCGTGGCGCTGGCGGGGCTGCTCGCCATCGGCGCCGACAGCTGGGCCTTCGGCTGGATGGTGCTGGTCTACATGGTGTGGAGCGGCGCGACGGAATCGATCTATTCGATCTCGAGCGCCCACGCCAACGACCGCGCCGACAAGGGCGACCTCGTGGTCCTGTCGAGCACGATGCTGTTCGCCTGGTCGCTGTCGGGCTTCGTCATCCCCGGGCTGGCGACGATGCTGACCGCCTTCGTCGGCACGGGCGCCTTCATCGGCATCGCCATCCTGATCGCGGTGGCCTTCTGCGGCTTCGTCGCCTGGCGGCTGACCCAGACGGATGCCGTTCCTCCGGAGGTCAGCGGCGACTTCTCGCCCCTGTCGGCGCAGGCGCCGCCGGCCGCCGATCTCGCTTTCGCGCCCGCCGAATCCGGAACTTCTGCGGTCCAGCGCAGTTGAGACGACCGCCCGACGTCGGCTGTCTTGAAACTGCAGGGGGACTCCGCCTATCTTCGGGTATCGTCTGTCGCCGACCGACGATCACGTTGTTCTTGATGCGAAAGGGAAGACACTGAGAACAGCTTTGGTGAAGAAGGCTGAAATCACGCCTTCGCCAGCCGGGATGAGCCGCAACGCCGCCGTCCCTGCCCTGAAAACCGTCCTCGACTCTCTGGAAGATTCGAAGGCCGAAAACGTCGTGACGATCGACATCCAGCGCAAGTCCAGCCTCGCCGACTACATGATCGTGGCCTCCGGCCGCTCCAACCGTCATGTATCGGCCGTCGCGGACCACCTGATCAAGGCGCTGAAGGAGGCCGGGCTCGGCAATGCCCGGGTCGAAGGTCTCGCCAGCGCCGACTGGGTGCTGATCGATGCCGGCGACATCATCGTCCACGTCTTCCGGCCCGAGGTCCGCGACTTCTACAATCTCGAGAAGATGTGGCAGACGCCGGAGATGGAGGACGAAACGGTTCACTGAGCCGTTTCCGAAGGGTCGCGATGCGGATCGTCGTTCATGCCGTGGGCCGGATGAAGGCCGGCCCCGAGAGGGATCTGGCCGACCGTTATTTCGACCGTTTCGCCAAGGCCGGCCCGGCGGTCGGCCTGGAATGGGCGGGCGTCGTCGAGGTGCCTGAATCCCGCAGCCCGAACGCGCCGGAGCGCAAGCGCGAGGAAGCCGCGAAGCTCGACCGGCTGCTGGCCGACGGGGCTGCGCTGGTCCTGCTGGACGAGCGGGGAAAGAACATCGGCTCGGAAGACTTCACCGCCTGGCTGTGCAAATGGCGGGACAAGGGGCAGCGCGACCTCGTGGTCGCGATCGGCGGGCCGGACGGCCATGCGCCGGACCTCGCGCCGCGTGCGGCGCTGACGCTCTCCTTCGGCGCCCTGACCTGGCCGCATCAGCTGGCCCGGGTGATGCTGGCCGAGCAGCTCTACCGCGCCGCCTCGATCGCCTCGGGCCACCCCTACCACCGGGCCTGACCGGTCGCGGCCGACCTCGGTCGGTCCTCTCCCGCATCTTTTCGACAAAAAGCAGCGTCAAGGACGTCCGTCGGCCGCGGAGGGCTTGCATCCGCCGCCTTATGGTTGATGCTTCCTTAACCGGACGCTTCCTAGTGTGGGGGTCATGAGCGGACGTCACTCCAGGGATGGAACGGCACGACCGGCGCGCAGCCTCCTGCGCGCCGCCCTTTCGCTTGCGCTCGTCATCCCGCTGTCCGCCCTTTCGCCATCGGCCGTCCGGGCGGCGGAGGACGAGAGCGTGCTCGAAGCGCGTCGCGCCGAGACGGAAACGGAATATCGGCGCATCAGCGAGGCGATGACACTGTCGGAGAAGCGGCTGGCCGAACTCGCCGCCGAGATCGCGGCCGTCCGCAAGGACGATGCGGCCGTGACGGCGGCCCTCGTCCAGGCGGCCAAGACCGAACGCAAGCTCGCCGACGACGTCGCCGCGATCGAGCAGCGGATGGACGGGCTGAAGGAGCAGGAGGCCTCCATCCGACTGTCGCTGCAGGCACGGCGCGCCGTTCTGGCGGAAGTGCTCGGAGCCCTGCAGCGGATGGGCCTGAACCCGCCGCCCGCGATCCTGGTGCGCCCGGAGGATGCGCTGGCCTCGGTGCGCAGCGCCATCGTGCTCGGGGCGGTCGTGCCGGAACTGCGCACGGAGACCGAGATCCTCTTGTCGGACATCCGCGAACTCGCTTCGCTGCGCGCGGCGATCATGGAGGAGCGGGAGCGGTTGCTGGCGACGATCCGCGAGCAGGCCGACGAGAAGCAGCGGCTGTCCCTCCTTCTCGACGAGAAGCGCAAGCTTCTCGCCCGCAACGAATCATTCGCCGAGGCGGAGCGGCGGCGGACGGAGGAACTCGCCGCCAGGGCCGGTACTCTCAAGGAATTGATCACGGCCCTGGAGGGCGAGATCGACGCGGTGCGCAAGGCCGCCGATGCCGCGCGCCAGGCGGAGGAGGAGCGCGCCCGCCGCGAGGCCGAAGCCGCCGGCCGGCCGATCCCGGAGCAGAACCGGCTCGAGGCGGGCATCTCCTTCGAAACCATGAAGAAACAGGTCGCGCTGCCGGTCTCGGGACGGTTCATCCGCCACTTCGGCGAACCCGACGCGATCGGCAGCCGGATGCTTGGAGACACCGTTCAAACACAATCGGGATCTATCGTCACTTCACCGGCTGACGGGGTGGTTCTCTACGCGGGCCCCTTCCGATCATACGGTCAACTCTTGATCCTCGACGCGGGCGATGGCTATCATGTCGTCCTGGCGGGGATGGATCGGATCAACGTCGCGCTGGGTCAGTCGGTTCTCGCCGGGGAGCCGCTCGGCACGATGGGCGAGGCAAGGCTCGCCAGCGTGATGGCGTTCGGCAGTACCGAAGACAGTCCGGAGCTCTATATAGAGTTCCGCAAGGATGGAAAACCCGTCGATCCGTCGCCTTGGTGGGCGGAGCGCAGTTCTGGAAGGACAGGAAATGGTACGTAGATTGTCGCTTCTGTTCGCGGGCGCTCTGATGGGCGCGACCGCCATGAGCGTCGTGTACGGGTCTCCCAGCTCGACCGCGAACGCGGCTGGCTCCGACACCTATCGCCAGCTGGCGATCTTCGGCGACATCTTCGAGCGGGTCCGCGCGCAGTACGTGACGCCGCCGGACGACCAGAAGCTGGTCGAGAACGCCATCAACGGCATGCTCACCTCGCTCGACCCGCATTCGTCCTACATGAATGCCGAAGCGGCCCAGGACATGCGCGTCCAGACCAAGGGCGAATTCGGCGGCCTCGGCATCGAGGTCACGATGGAGAACGAACTCGTCAAGGTCATCACGCCCATCGACGACACGCCGGCGGCCCGCGCCGGGGTCATCGCCGGCGACCTGATCTCGCATATCGACGGCGAGGAGGTTCGCGGCCTGACGCTGTCGGACGCGGTCGACCGCATGCGCGGCGGCGTCAACACGCCGATCGAGCTCACGGTGCTGCGCGAAGGCGCAACCGAGCCGATCAAGATCAAGATCATCCGCGACATCATCAAGGTGAAGGCGGTCAAGTACCGCGTCGAGGGCGACATCGGCTACCTGAAGATCACCTCCTTCACCGAGAAGACCTTCGACGACCTGCGCAGCGCGATCTCGACCATCCGCAAGGAGATTCCCGAGGACAAGCTGAAGGGCTACGTGCTCGACCTGCGCCTCAACCCCGGCGGCCTGCTCGACCAGGCGGTCAGCGTCTCCGACGCCTTCCTCGACCGTGGCGAGATCGTCTCCACACGCGGCCGCGACCCCAAGGACGTCACCCGCTTCGACGCCCGTGCCGGCGACCTCACCGACGGCAAGCCGGTGATCGTGCTGGTGAACGGCGGCTCGGCGAGCGCCTCGGAAATCGTCGCCGGCGCGCTGCAGGACCATCGCCGCGCGGCGGTGCTCGGAACCCGCTCCTTCGGCAAGGGCTCGGTGCAGACCATCATCCCGCTGTCGGAGAACGGGGCGCTGCGGCTGACCACCGCGCTCTACTACACGCCCGCCGGCAAATCGATCCAGGGCAAGGGCATCACGCCCGACATCCGCGTCGATCAGCCGCTTCCCGACGAGCTGCTCGGTCGCGACGTGAGCCGCGGCGAGTCCGAGCTGCGCGGCCACATCAAGGGCGCCGAGGAGGACGAGGAAGGGTCGGGCTCCGCGGCCTACGTTCCGCCGGATCCGAAGGACGACCTGCAGCTGGCCTATGCCAAGGAACTTCTGGAGGGCACCAAGACCGATCCGGCGTTCCCGCCCAATCCGGACCAGGCCGTTCTCCAGCAGTAAGCCGATCACGCGCCGGCGGCTCCGCCGCCGGCGCTTTTCTTGTCTTCCCCACCGACAGGACCTCGCCAGCCGCCCGTGACAAAGGAACTCGATCGTCCGCTCGGGCAGGACAGGCGCGAACGTCCGGCGGGACGGTCCTTCCGGCCGAGGGCATCGGCCGCTGCCGGTGTCCTCGCGGCACTCGCCATCCTGAGCGCGGGCGCGGGGATCGCACTGCAGCCGGACCCCTTCCGCATCCCGGACGAGCCGTCCGTAGCCGAGGTAACGCCCGCGCCGGACGAAGTCGCTGCAGCACCCGCGGCCGGGCAGACGGGCATCCCCCTCCGCACGACACCCGCCGACGGCGCCCGGACGTCCGGACCGTCGGTCATCCGCGTCAATCCGCCGGCCGAGCCCGCGTCCAATGTCATCGTCATCCGCGATCCGTCGTCGCTCGGCCAGAACCTGCAGATCGCGCATCTTCCCGACCGGGCCCTGATCGAGCAGTCGGAACTGGGGCCGCTGCCAGTGCGCGGACACGACGGCCGCAGGGCCGCCGAGGTCTATGCGCGGCCGTGGTCCGGGACGCGCGGGGCGCGGGTCGCGCTGGTGGTCGGCGGGCTCGGCCTCTCCCAGTCCGGAACGCAGGACGCGATCGGGAAGCTGCCTTCGGAGGTGACCCTGGCCTTCGCGCCGCAGGGCAACAGCCTCGGGCGCTGGATGCAGACCGCGCGCCGGGAGGGGCACGAGATCATGATGCAACTGCCGCTCGAGCCCTTCGACTATCCGCGCGTCAACCCCGGCCGAAACACGCTGACGGTCGAGGCCGATGCCCGCCAGAACATCGACAGACTCTACTGGGTCCTGTCGCGCACGACCAACTACACCGGCGTCATGAACTACATGGGTGCCCGCTTCACGTCCGATGCCGAGGCCTTCGCACCGATCATGCGCGAACTGGGCGCGCGGGGGCTTTCCTATCTCGACGACGGATCCTCCGCCCGCAGCATCGCGGAAACGCTTGCGGCCGAAAGCGACGTGCCTTACGCGCAGGGCGACGTCGTCATCGACCAGACGCGGGACCGCGGCAGCATCCTGGCGAAGCTGGACGAGCTGGAGGCCACCGCCCGGGCGCGCGGCTTCGCCGTCGGCACCGGCACCGCCTTCGACGTGACGGTGGATGCCGTGGCCGCGTGGGCGAAAGAGGTCCGCAAGCGCGGCATCGAGATCGTTCCGGTGTCGGCGGTGGCGGCGAGCAGCACGAGGGAATAGGACATGAGCACCGCGTCGATCGATCCGATGAGCCTGCCCTACAGGCCCTGCGTCGGCATCATGGTGCTGAATCCTGCCGGTCTCGTCTGGGCCGGCCGCAGGATCGTCATTCCCAACGACGAGATGCATGGTGCCGTCCAGCTGTGGCAGATGCCGCAGGGCGGCATCGACCGCGGCGAGGATCCCTATCCCGCCGCGCTGCGCGAACTCTACGAGGAGACCGGCATGAGGTCGGTCTCGTTGCTGGCGGAGGCGCCGGACTGGATCGACTACGACCTGCCGCCGGAGCTCGTCGGCGTCGCCCTCAAGGGGAAGTATCGCGGCCAGACCCAGCGCTGGTTCGCCTTCCGCTTCGACGGCGACGAGAGCGAGATCCGGATCAACCCGCCGCCCGGCGGCCACACCCCCGAGTTCGACGCCTGGGCCTGGAAGCCGATCGACGAATTGCCGGGACTGATCGTCCCGTTCAAGCGCAAGGTCTACGAGGACGTGATCGCCGCGTTCCGGCATCTCGCGGCCTGAGCGGCGCATGCCGCGATGCTGCGCTCTCTCCTTCTCCTGGCGACGATGACGATGGCCTGCGCTGCCTTCGCAGCCGGCCGGTCCGTGGACGCAGGAGGCTTCCCCGCGACGCTCCACGACCCCGCGGGGGCCGGCCCGCTCGTCGTGATGATCGCCGGCTCCGGCCCCACCGACAGGGATGGCAACAGCGCGTTCGGCGTCACCGCCGCCTCTCTGCGCAAACTCGCTGATGCCCTCGCGGCCCGCGGTATCGGCAGCCTGCGCTATGACAAGCGCGGCGTTCCGGGAAGCGCGCCGGCCGGTAACGAGGCCGACGTGACATTTTCGACCTATGTCGACGACCTGCGAAGCGTCGCCGCCTGGGCGGCTGCGCGCAGCCCCGGCCGGCCGCTCGTGCTGCTCGGACACAGCGAGGGCGGCCTGGTGGCGCTCGAGGCGACACGAGCGGCGCCGGACGCCGTTTCCGGTCTCGTGCTTCTGGCGACCCCCGGGCGCCCGCTGGCAGAGATGCTGCGCGACCAGCTGGCGAACCTGCCGCCGCCGGGCCGCGGAGAAGCACTGGCGATCCTGCAGGAACTGGAGGCTGGCCGCCGGGTCGAGACGGTGCCCGCCGGGCTCGCGGGACTGTTCCGGCCATCGGTCCAGCCCTTCGTGGTCTCGCTGCTGGCGCTGCGGCCGGCAGCGGCGCTCACCGAGGTGGACATGCCGGTGCTGGTGGTCGGCGGCGGGACGGACATCCAGGTCGGCCGCGCGGATTTCGACGCCCTCGCAGGGGCGCGGGCGGACGTCGCGAGCCGCTGGTTCGAGAGCATGAACCACGTCCTTGCCGATGCTCCCGCCGATCGCGCCGCGAACATCGCCACGTATGGCGATCCGGACGTGCCGCTCGTCGGCGGGCTTGTCGACACGATCGCCGGTTTCGTCGACGGCATCGCGGCGCGATAGCCGGGCCGCGGGACGCGGCAGCAGCTCCGCTTCCGGCCCCGAGGGGTCGCCGCGGCTGATCGCCGGCGCCGATGGCGCGCACCCTGTCTTGCCGTGCCACATGCTTTTCTCCCTTCCGTCGCCGTCGCGGGCGTTCCGCCGTGCGTCCGTGGACAGGATAAGCGGCATTCGAGGCAGGTGGACAAAGGAGAGGCGAGCGTGTGCGCGGCGGCGGGGAGGGCGGTCGGCGGCGCCGCGCAGTCCGACGTGGCCCGAAACGAAAAGAGCCGGACCTCGCGGCCCGGCTCATTCGGTCTCGTCAGGGTACCGCCGGTCAGGCGGGCAGGATGGCGCCCTGCAGCGTCGTGAGCTGGCCGAGATACTCCTCGGCCTTCGTCCGGCCGTGATGATCGGCTGCGTCGTTGAGGTCTTCCTGGGCCTCCTTGATGCGCCGTGCGATGTCGGCGCGGTCGATCTGGTCGACGTGGATCGCCGATTCGGCGAGCAGCGTGCAGCCTTCCGGAAGGATGTCGGCGAAGCCGCCGAAGACGACGTAGCGGTCGACCTTGCCGCCGGCCGCGGTCACCGTCACCACCCCCGGCTTGATGGTGGTCATGACGGGGGCGTGGTTCGCCATCACCGTCATCTCGCCTTCCGTCGCCGGTATGACGACGGACTCGACCTGCGCGGAGACGAGCAGGCGCTCCGGCGAAACCAGCTCGAACTTGAAGGATCGTGCCATTCAAATCTAGCCGGCAGCAAATGGCGAACGGCGAAGGATCATCGACCGTCGACCGCCATACCTGCCCGCTACTCCCTATGCCAATCGTTGCTTACGCTGCTTCGGCCGCCAGACGCTGCGCCTTCTCGAGCGCCATCTCGATCGAGCCGACCATGTAGAACGCCGCTTCCGGCAGATGGTCGTACTCGCCCGCGACGAGGCCCTTGAACGAGCGGATCGTGTCCTCCAGCGGCACGAGCTGGCCCGGCGAACCGGTGAACACCTCGGCGACGAAGAAGGGCTGCGACAGGAAGCGCTCGATCTTGCGGGCGCGGGCGACGGTGAGCTTGTCCTCTTCCGAGAGCTCGTCCATGCCCAGGATCGCGATGATGTCCTGCAGCGACTTGTAACGCTGCAGCGTCTGCTGGACCGAGCGCGCCACCTGGTAGTGCTCCTCGCCGACGATCTGTGGGTCGAGCATGCGCGAGGTCGAGTCGAGCGGATCCACCGCCGGATAGATGCCCTTCTCGGCGATCGAGCGGTTGAGCGTCGTCGTCGCGTCGAGGTGGGCAAAGGACGTGGCCGGCGCCGGGTCGGTCAGGTCGTCGGCCGGCACGTAGATGGCCTGCACCGAGGTGATCGAACCCTTGGTGGTGGTGGTGATGCGCTCCTGCATCTGGCCCATGTCGGTGGCGAGCGTCGGCTGGTAGCCGACGGCCGAGGGAATGCGGCCGAGCAGCGCCGACACTTCCGAACCCGCCTGGGTGAAGCGGAAGATGTTGTCGACGAAGAACAGCACGTCCTGGCCCTGGTCGCGGAAGTGCTCGGCGATCGTCAGGCCGGTCAGCGCGACGCGGGCGCGGGCGCCGGGCGGCTCGTTCATCTGGCCGAACACCAGCGCGCACTTGGAGCCGGCGGTCGAGCCGTCGTTCTCGTGCGGGTCCTTGTTGACGCCCGACTCGATCATCTCGTGATAGAGGTCGTTGCCCTCGCGGGTGCGCTCGCCGACGCCGGCGAAGACGGAATAGCCGCCATGCGCCTTGGCGACGTTGTTGATGAGTTCCTGGATCAGCACGGTCTTGCCGACGCCGGCGCCGCCGAACAGGCCGATCTTGCCGCCGCGGGCGTAGGGCGCCAGCAGGTCGATGACCTTGATGCCGGTGACCAGGATCTGCGCCTCGGTAGACTGCTCGACATAGGCCGGCGCCTCCTGGTGGATCGCGCGGCGGGCGGTCGAGGGAACCGGACCTGCCTCGTCCACCGGCTCGCCGATGACGTTGAGGATGCGGCCGAGGGTCTCCTCGCCGACCGGCACGGTGATCGGCGACCCGGTGTCGGTCACCGGCTGGCCGCGCACCAGGCCTTCGGAGGAATCCATGGCGATGCAACGGACGGTGTTCTCGCCGAGGTGCTGCGCCACCTCGAGCACCAGGCGGTTGCCGCCGTTGTCGGTCTCGAGCGCGTTCAGGATCGGCGGCAGGGCGCCTTCGAACGACACGTCGACGACAGCGCCGATGACCTGGGCGATCCTGCCGGTGGCGGCCCTCGGGTTAGCTGCTATGGCCATTTCTCTTACCCTCTTCGATGTCTAGAGCGCTTCCGCGCCCGAGATGATTTCGATCAGTTCCTTGGTGATCTGCGCCTGCCGCTGACGGTTGTAGGTGATCGTCAGCTTGCTGATCATGTCGCCGGCATTGCGCGTCGCATTGTCCATGGCCGTCATCTTGGCGCCCATCTCGCCGGCCGCGTTCTCGAGCAACGCGCGGAAGATCTGGACGGAGATGTTGCGCGGGATCAGGTCCGACAGGATCTGGCCCGCATCCGGCTCGTATTCGTAGATCGCAGACGCCGAGGAATCGGCGGCCGGCGCGGCCGGAGCCTTCGCCGGGATGATCTGCTGGGCGGTCGGGATCTGCGAGATCACCGACTTGAACTCGGAATAGAACAGCGTGCAGACGTCGAACTCGCCCGCCGCGAAGCGCTGGGTGATGTTCTTCGCGATGGCGTCGGCGTTGACGAAGCCGACCTGCTTGACGTCGCGCAGTTCGATGCGCTCGATGATCAGCTTGGCATAGTCGCGGCGCAGGATGTCCGCGCCCTTCTTGCCGACGGTGATGATCTTCACGGTCTTGCCGTCGCGCAGCAGGCGGCGGATGTGCTCGCGCGCCAGGCGGGCGATCTGGCTGTTGAAGCCGCCGCAGAGACCGCGCTCCGCGGTCGCGACGACGAGCAGGTGCACGTCGTCCTTGCCGGTGCCGGTCATCAGAGCGGGCGCGTCGTCACCCGACACGGCCGCCGCGATGTTGGCCAGCACGGCGCCCATGCGCTGCGAATACGGCCGCGCCGCCTCCGCCGCTTCCTGGGCGCGACGCAGCTTCGCCGCGGCGACCATCTGCATCGCCTTGGTGATCTTCTGCGTCGCCTTCACCGAGGCGATGCGGTTTCGCAGGTCCTTAAGTGAAGGCATGCCTCGACCCTACTCCCGACCGATCAGGCGAAGTTCTTGGCGAAGGCGTCGATCTCGGCCTTCAGCCTGGCGCGCAGATCGTCCGACAGCGCCTTCTCGACCCGGATCCCCTCGAGCACCGCCTTGCCGTCGCCGCGCATGTGGGTGAGGAGACCGCGCTCGAAGGCGCCGACCTTGGCGACCGGGATCTTGTCGAGATAGCCGTTGACGCCGGCGAAGATCACGACGACCTGCTCTTCCGTCTTCAGCGGCGAGAACTGCGGCTGCTTCAGGAGTTCCGTCAGGCGCGCGCCGCGGTTGAGCAGGCGCTGCGTGGCGGCGTCGAGGTCGGAACCGAACTGGGCGAAGGCGGCCATCTCGCGATACTGCGCGAGCTCGCCCTTGATCGAACCGGCGACCTGCTTCATCGCCTTGACCTGGGCGGCCGAGCCGACGCGCGACACCGAGAGACCGACGTTCACCGCAGGACGGATGCCCTGGAAGAACAGGTTGGTCTCGAGGAAGATCTGGCCGTCGGTGATCGAGATCACGTTGGTCGGGATGTAGGCCGACACGTCGTTGGCCTGCGTCTCGATGACCGGAAGCGCCGTGAGCGAGCCCTTGCCGTTGTCGTCGTTGAGCTTGGCCGCACGCTCGAGCAGGCGCGAGTGCAGGAAGAAGACGTCGCCCGGATAGGCCTCGCGCCCGGGCGGACGGCGCAGCAGCAGCGACATCTGGCGGTAGGCGACGGCCTGCTTGGACAGGTCGTCATAGGCGATCACGGCATGCATGCCGTTGTCGCGGAAGAACTCGCCCATGGCGCAGCCCGCGAAGGGGGCCAGGAACTGCATCGGCGCCGGGTCGGACGCGGTGGCGGCGATGATGATCGAATATTCGAGCGCGCCGCGCTCTTCGAGCGCCTTCACGAACTGGGCGACGGTGGAGCGCTTCTGGCCGACGGCGACGTAGACGCAGTAGAGCTTCTGGCCCTCGTCGTCGCCCATGTTGAGCGGCTTCTGGTTCAGGAAGGTGTCGAGGATGATGGCGGTCTTGCCGGTCTGGCGGTCGCCGATGACGAGCTCGCGCTGGCCGCGGCCGATCGGGATCAGGGCGTCGATGGCCTTGAGGCCGGTCGACATCGGCTCGTGCACCGACTTGCGGGGAATGATGCCGGGCGCCTTGACGTCGACGCGGCGGCGCTCGGTCGCCTCGATCGGGCCCTTGCCGTCGATCGGGTTGCCGAGCGCGTCGACGACGCGGCCGAGCAGGCCCTTGCCGACCGGAACGTCGACGATGGTGCCGGTGCGCTTGACGGTGTCGCCTTCCTTGATGTCGCGGTCGGCGCCGAAGATGACGACGCCGACATTGTCGGTCTCGAGGTTCAGCGCCATGCCGCGGATGCCGCCGGGGAACTCGACCATTTCGCCCGCCTGGACGTTGTCGAGGCCGTAGACGCGGGCGATGCCGTCACCGACCGAGAGGACCTGGCCGACTTCGGACACTTCGGCTTCCTTGCCGAAGTTCTTGATCTGGTCTTTCAGAATTGCGGAAATTTCCGCGGCGCGGATGTCCATCAGCCGACCTCTTTAAGTGCGAGCTTGAGCGAATTGAGTTTGGTCTTGAGCGACGTGTCGATCTGGCGCGAACCCATCTTGACGACGAGCCCGCCGAGCAGGGAGGGATCGATCGTGACCTTGACGGTGACGGTCTTGCCGGCGACCTGCGCCAGGGCGGCCTTGAGTTCGGCCTCCTGATCACGCGTCAGCGCATGGGCGGCCATGACCTCGGCCACGACCTCGCCGCGGTGCTCCGCGGCAATGGCGCGGAAGGCCTTGATGATGCCCGGAACGGCGAACAGGCGGCGGTTCTTCGCCACCACCTTCAGGAAGTTTCCGACGAGGCCGTGCAGCCCCGCCTTGTCGGCGATGGCCGCGATGGCGCGGTACTGGTCGTCGGCCGAGAACACGGGGCTCTCGATGAGGCGCCTGAGGTCGGCGCTCTCCTCGATCAGGCCTTCGAAGGCGAGAAGATCATACTCGACCTGCGAGACGCTCTTCTCGGCGAGGGCGAGTTCGAACAGCGAGCCCGCGTAGCGCCCCGCGACGTCTGATACTGGCGAAGTAGACTGTGCCACGAACGGTCTTCTCTTCCTGAGATGGCCGCAGGATTTCGGCGCGAGTTCAAGACTCTGGCTAACCCTCTGACCTAATTGAATTATTTCGACCACAAATCCGAGCGTGCCGATCCCCGGGCCGAAAGTCGATTGCCGTCTAGCACAGGCATTCCGGACTCGCAACAACCCGCGGCACAGGGTTTCGCGTCAGTTTTGTCGCATGGAACCGGGCAGTGCCGTCCCGCACCGTCTCAGGGAAGGTAGCCGAAGGCATAGGCGAGCGGCAGGACGGCGAGCAGGAGGTCGAGCGCGAGGCGCAGGAAGCCGAGGCCCCAGGCGGTGCGGTCGGCGGCAAGGGCGACCGTGCGGCCGAGGGCGGCGAAGAGCCAGCCCGCACCGAGGGCGACATAGAGCAGCGGCTGCGCCAGCAGGATGGCGGCGATCCCGAGGCCGATCGGGAAGCCGGATGCGGCTCTGAGCGCGGCGGACGCCGCGGCGCGGTCGCGCGGCTCTCCCGTCAGCCCGGCCCAGAGCCCGGGCAGGACCAGTGCGGCAAGGCCGGCGAGGATGGCGCAGACCGCCGATGCGAAGGCCAGCGTTTCGCCGGTGGTGGTGGGCCAGGGAAGGGTGAGGTCCATCGAGGGGTTCCGAGGGGTGGGGTCGCGCGCGTTTCTAGCAGGCGGCGCGGGCGATTCGCCAGCGGCCGGGACGGGACCGTTCCGACGGCGGCGATCGTCCGGAAATCCCGGGACAGTTTCCTCGATTCGGCACCGGTCGCCGCCCATTCCCGAGGAGCGCGACCGCGAATGAACGAAACTGTCCCGGTATTTCGCCTGCATTTCCGCCAGCACGTGCGGGCCGGGAGGCGGTTGTGCCGCCCGGCCTGCTGGACAAGGGGATGGGATCGGCGGAGCGTCGGCGTCAGGAGGTGTCGTGGACCTGCGGCAGCGGCAGGACGGGCAGGACGGGGCAGGCGACGGCGAGGCAGGCGCGGTGTCCGGGGACCGCGTCGCGGCCGGGCGCCCAGGCGGTGCCGCCCATGCTGGCCAGCACCGCGGAGAGCATCGCCGCGCACCAGCGGTAGCGCCAGGCGACCAGCGCGGCGTCGAAGGGGCTGGCGTCGTCCGGCCCGGCGGCGGCCGCCAGTTCGTCCTCGATCACGGCGACGTCGATCCGCAGCGCGTCGGCGACGCTGATCCGCGCGGCCCGCTCGCCGCGGCGCAGGAAGAACAGCACCAGCCAGCGCACGGCAAAGCAACGGCCGGCGGCGGCGTCGGCATGCGCGGCGAGCGACAGCAGGAGCGTGATCGTCTCCCGCAGCTTCCGCCCGTTCAGTCCCGCCCCGCCCATATCCGCCCTCCTTCATCTGCGGCCAGTCTGTTGTGGACCGGCAGGGGTGTGGACAGAATTTTCGCAAGGCGTTGATTTCGCGAGGAGAGCCCGTCCTCCACCCCACGCAGTGGGGGCGGAGGTGGCGTCGCGCAGCGACGACGGAGGGGGGGCGCAGGATGTGGCGCTCGCGGCGGCGACCGGGCGGCACGTGCCTCGTCGTGGGCCGGATCGCGGGGACGGATGGCGAGGCATGGATCCCGGATACGTCGTCCTGCGCTGCGCTTGGACGCCGTTCCGGGATGACGAAGGTGGAGGGGATGGTGCTGCTTTCACCTTCGTCATCCCGGGCGAAGCCGGAGCGAAGCGGAGGCGCAGACCCGGGATCCATGCCTCGGCCGATGTCGGGGGCTGGACGGTGCGGACGGCCCACCGGTCGGACCTTCTCCATCGTCCCGCTCGATGACCTCCTCCGAGGCATGGACCCCGGATACGGCGTCCTTCGCTGCGCCCGGACGCCGTCCCGGGAATGACGAAGGTGGAGGGGATGGCGCGCGGGGGCTGTGGCGCGTGGCGCGTGGCGGCGGCGCGGGGGGCGGGTCAGAGGAAGCTCTGGGGATCGATGTCGACCTGCACCCGCACCGAGCCCCGCGGGCGGTCGGCTGCCGCGAGCATCGAGCGGACGAATTTCTGGATGTCGGACCGGCGGTCGCCGTGGACGAGGAGGCGGAAGCGGTGGCGGCCGGCGATCAGGGCGAGGGGCGCCTCGGCGGGTCCGAGCACGTCGATGTCGGCGGCGCGGGGGGCCGCGCGGCGCAGCGCGCGGGCGTGGGATTCGGCTTCGGCGCGGGTGGCGGCGCTGACGATCAGGCCGGCGAGGCGGCCGAAGGGCGGCATGGCGGCGCGCTGCCGCTCGTCGGTCTCGCGGTCGTAGAAGGCCTCCGCGTCGCCGGAGACGATCGCCTTCATGACCGGGTGGTCGGGCTGGTAGGTCTGCAGCAGGCCGAGGCTCTTGCGGCCCGTGCGGCCGGCGCGGCCGGTGACCTGGGAGAGCAGCTGGAAGGTGCGCTCGGCGGCGCGCGGATCGCCGTTGGCGAGGCCGAGATCGGCGTCGACGATTCCGACCAGCGTCATGTTCGGGAAATTGTGGCCCTTGGCGACGAGCTGGGTGCCGATGACGATGTCGGCCTCGCCCCTGGCGACGGCCTCGAGCTCCAGCCGCAGCCGGCGGACACCGCCGAGCAGGTCGGACGACAGGACGATGATGCGCGCGTCGGGGAAATGACCGACGGCCTCCTCGGCGATGCGCTCGACGCCGGGGCCGCAGGCGACGAGATGGTCGAGCGCGCCGCAGGACGGGCAGGCCTCGGGCTGCCTTTCGGTGTGGCCGCACTGGTGGCAGACGAGCTGGCCGCGGAAGCGGTGCTCGACCAGCCAGCTCGAACAGGACGGGCACTGGAAGCGGTGGCCGCAGACGCGGCAGAGCGTGAGCGGCGCATAGCCGCGGCGGTTGAGGAAGAACAGCGCCTGCTCGCCGCGCGCCAGGGTCTGCTTCGTGGCATCGAGAAGCACCGGCGACAGGAAGCCGCCGCGCGCGGGCGGGTTGCGGCGCATGTCGATCGCCTTCAGGTCGGGCAGGGCCGCCTCCGCGAAGCGCGACGGCAGGGCGACGCGGCCGTAGCGGCCCGACAGCGCGTTGACGCGGCTCTCGATCGACGGCGTCGCCGAGGCGAGGACGACCGGGAAGCCGGCGATGCGCGCGCGCACCACCGCCATGTCGCGGGCATTGTAGAAGACGCGATCCTCCTGCTTGTAGGCGGGGTCGTGTTCCTCGTCGACGACGACCAGGCCGAGTTCCCGGAAGGGCAGGAACAGCGCCGAACGGGCGCCGGCAACCACGCGCACCTGGCCTTCCGCCACCTGGCGCCAGACTTTCTCACGCATGCGCGGCGGCAGGTCGGAATGCCATTCGGCGGGCTTTGCGCCGAATCGATCCTGGAAGCGCTCGAGGAAGGCATGGGTGAGCGCGATCTCGGGCAGCAGGATCAGAACCTGCGCGCCGCGGTCCAGCGCCGCGGCGATGGCCTCGAAATAGACCTCGGTCTTGCCGGAACCGGTGACGCCGTCGATGAGGGTGACGGAGAAGGCAGCCTTCCCGGCCCTGTCGCGCAGCGTGTCGGCGGCCGCCTGCTGGTCGGGATTGAGCGAAGGCAGGGTGTATGCGGGATCGGGCGCGGCGACGACCGGGCGGGGCGGCAGTTTCACGTCCTCGAAGACGCCCTGCTGCCTCAGCCCGTCGACCACGGCGGAGGAGACACCGGCGGCGTGCGCGAGGCCCGACCGCGTCCAGGCCATGCCCTCGGCGGCGAGTTCGAGCACGCGGGAGCGCGCCGCGGTCATCCGGTCGGGCAGGGCGGCGGTGCGGGCGATGCCGTCGATCCAGGGCTCGGGATCGAAGGCTGCCGGCGCGCGCAGCAGCATGCGCGCCACCATGCCGGGCGGGGAGAGCGTGTAGTCGGCCACCCAGTCGACGAAGCGGCGCATGGCGGCATCGATGGGCGGGCAGTCGAAGACCTGGGAAATCGGCCGCAGCTTCTTCGGATCGACCGAGCCGCCTTCGCCGTCCCAGACGATGCCCGCCACCTCGCGCGGACCGAGCGGCACGCGCACGATCGCGCCCGGCCCGACCGCCATGCCGGCGGGAACGGCATAGGAGTAGGGCCGTTCGGCCGGCATGGGGACCATCACCGGAACGACGGAGGGGGCAGGCGAATCTTGCGTCATGGCGCGTGACCTTGCCCCGAGTTTCGTCTAGATCAAAGGCCAACCAGGCGGGCCGAGCCCGTCCGCCCCCCGAAATTGCCAGGAGACGACCATGAAGTTCTTCGTCGACACCGCCGACACGAAGGAAATCCGCGAACTCAACGAGCTCGGCCTGCTGGACGGCGTGACCACCAATCCGTCGCTGATCCTGAAGTCCGGCGGAAACATCGCCGAGGTCACCAGGGAGATCTGCTCGATCGTCGAAGGGCCGGTCTCGGCCGAGGTGGTGGCGATCGACTACAAGGAGATGATGCGGGAGGCGGACGTGCTGTCGAAGATCGCCGACAACATCTGCATCAAGGTGCCGCTGACGCTGGACGGCCTCAGGGCCTGCAAGGCGATCACCGGCGACGGCCGCAAGGTCAACGTGACGCTGTGCTTCTCTGCCAACCAGGCGCTGCTCGCCGCCAAGGCGGGCGCCACCTTCATCTCGCCCTTCATCGGCCGGCTGGACGACATGGGCTTCGACGGCGTCGAGCTGATCGCCGAGATCCGCCAGATCTATGACAATTTCGGCTTCGAGACGGAAATCCTGGCGGCGTCGATCCGCACCCCGGAGCACGTCAAGCGCGTGGCGCTGATCGGCGCCGACGTGGCGACCGTGCCGCCGGCGACGCTGCGCGCGCTGGTCAAGCATCCGCTGACCGACAAGGGCCTGGAGCAGT
This sequence comes from Aquibium microcysteis, assembly GCF_014495845.1. Taxonomy (NCBI): domain Bacteria; kingdom Pseudomonadati; phylum Pseudomonadota; class Alphaproteobacteria; order Hyphomicrobiales; family Phyllobacteriaceae; genus Aquibium; species Aquibium microcysteis. The sequence continues at coordinate 4,249,921 of NZ_CP061080.1, read as the reverse complement.
TCCTGGCCGACTGGGCCAAGACCGGCCAGAAGATCGGCTGAGCCGAAGCCGATCCGCACCGCCGCACGGGTTGCGGCGGTGCTGCAGAGCGGCTGAGACAGGTCGGACCGGGGCGCAGTCGCGCCCCGTTCTTTTCTGGAGCGGCGCAGTCGCGCCGCGTCGTTTCTACAGCGGCCGCCGGATCAGGCGAGCCAGGACGCCGACGATGCCTTCGCGGAACAGCATGACCGCGACCACGAAGATGATGCCCTGGCCGATCGTCACCCAGTCGCCGAAGGTGGCCAGATAATTCTGCATGGTGACGATGACGGCGGCGCCGAGGATCGGCCCGAAGACGGTTCCCATGCCGCCGAGCAGCGTCATCAGCACCACCTCGCCCGACATGGTCCAGTAGACGTCGGTGAGCGAGGCAAGCTGGAAGACGATCGCCTTGGTGGCCCCGGCGACGCCGGCCAGCGTCGCCGACAGCACGAACACGGCGAGCTTGTAGCGCCGCGTCCGGTAGCCGAGCGAGATCATGCGGGGCTCGTTGTCGCGGATGCCCTTCAGCACCTGGCCGAAGGGCGAATGGATGATGCGGTAGATGACGAGCAGGCCGATGAAGACCACCGCCAGGACGAAGAAATAGAGGTTGCGGTCGGGCGCCATCGGGATCAGCCCGAAAAGGTGTCCGCGCGGCACCGACTGGATGCCGTCCTCGCCGCCGGTGAAAGGGGCCTGGATGGAGAAGAAGAAGACCATCTGGGCGAAGGCGAGCGTGACCATGGCGAAGTAGATGCCCTGGCGGCGGATGGCGAGCGAGCCGATGGCGAGGCCGAGTCCGGCAGCCGCGAGCGTTCCGGTGAGGATGGCGAGTTCCGGCGTCAGGCCCCAGACCTTCGCGGCATGCGCCGACACGTAGCTGGCACCTCCGAAATAGGCGGCATGGCCGAAGGAGAGGAGCCCGCCGAAGCCGAGCAGGAGGTTGAAGGCGCAGGCAAACAGCGCGAAGCACAGCACCTTCATGACGAAGACGGGATAGAGCACGTAGGGCGCGGCCAGCCCGATCAGCAGCAGGCCCGCGAAGATCCACATGTGAAGTGCGGGCATGCCGGGCGCCTCGGTGCCGGCGCTCGCGGAGTGACCGAGGGGCGATGTCTGCGTGGCCATCAGGCTTCCCTTCCGAAGAGGCCGGCGGGCTTCACCAGAAGCACGATCGCCATGATCACGAAGATGACGACGGCTGAGCCTTCCGGATAGAAGACGCGCGTCAGGCCCTCGACGAGCCCCAGTCCGAAGCCGGTGAGGATGGAGCCGAGGATGGAGCCCATGCCGCCGATGACCACCACGGCGAAGACGACGATGATGACGTCGGCGCCCATGTTCGGGTTGACGGAATAGATGGGCGCGGCAAGCACGCCGGCGAAGGCGGCGAGACCGACGCCGAAACCGTAGGTGAGCGTGATGAGGCGGGGGACGTTGATGCCGAAGGCGCCCACCATGGTGGGGTTCTCGGTGGCGGCGCGCAGATAGGCGCCGAGCCGCGTCTTCTCGATGACGAACCAGGTGCCGAGACACACGACCAGCGAGGCGACGACGACCCAGCCACGATAGTTCGGCAGGAACATGAAGCCGAGATTCTGCCCGCCCGAAAGCTGTCCGGGGATCGCATAGGGCAGCCCGGAGATGCCGTACTGGTTGCGGAAGACGCCGGTGATGATGAGCGCCAGCCCGAAGGTCAGCAGAAGGCCGTAGAGGTGGTCGAGATGATAGAGCCGGGAGATCAGCAGCCGCTCCAGGACCACGCCGGTGATGCCGACGATGACGGGAACCAGCAGCAGCGCGCCCCAGTAGGGGATGCCGGCATAGTTCAGCAGCATCCAGGCGACGAAGGCGCCCATCATGTACTGCGCGCCATGCGTGAAGTTGATGATGTTGAGCAGGCCGAAGATGATCGCAAGTCCAAGGCTCAGCAGCGCGTAGAAGGAGCCGTTGATCAGGCCCAGCAGCAGCTGGCCGAACAGCGCCTGCGGCGGAATACCCAGCAGTTCGAACATGGTGGCGGACCCTGTCTTGCGCGGGGGACGGCGCGCCGGCGGAGCGGCGCGCCGTCCTCATGCCTTACTGCACCAGCGGGCAGCCGCCGTCGGCGAGCGGACGGAAGGCCTTGTCGGCCGGGATGGTGGCGACGGTCTCGTAGAGATCCCACGGACCCGTCGAGTCTTCCGGCTTCTTGACCCGGAAGAGATAGGCGTCGTGGGTCTTGCGGCCGTCGGCGCGCACCACGCCCTGGCCGAAGAGCGGATCGTCGGTCGGCATCTCCTTCATCTTGGCCATGACGGCTTCGGGATCCTTCGAGCCCACGGCCTCGACGGCCTTCAGGTAGTGCAGGACCGAGGCGTAGACGCCGGCCTGGATCATCGAGGGCTTCTTGCCGGTCTTCTCCTCGAAGCGGGCCGACCATTCGCGGGTCTTGTCGTTGAGGTCCCAGTAGAAGGTCTCGGTGAGGACGAGGCCCTGGGCGACGTCGAGGCCGAGCGCGTGGATGTCGTTGACGAAGACCAGCAGGCCGGCGATCGCCTGGCCGCCCTGGGTGATGCCGAACTCGGCCGCCTGCTTCATGGAGTTGACGGTGTCGCCGCCGGCATTGGCCAGGCCGATGACCTGCGCGCCGGAGGCCTGGGCCTGCAGCAGGAAGGACGAGAAGTCGGTGCCGGGGAACGGCGTCTTGACGCTGCCGATCACCTCGCCGCCGGCTTCCTTGACGACCGCCGAGGTGTCGCGCTCGAGCGCGTGGCCGAAGGCGTAGTCGGCTGTCAGGAAGAACCAGGTCTTGCCACCGGCCGCGACCATGGCGCCGCCGGTGCCGTGGGCGAGCTGCCAGGTGTCGTAGGTCCAGTGCACGGTGTTGGGCGAGCACTTCGCTCCGGTCAGGTCGGAGGTCGCGGCGCCGGAGTTGAGGAAGATCTTGTTCTTCTCGCGGGTGATGTCGTTGACGGCGAGCGCCACCGACGAGGTCGGGACGTCGGCGATCACGTCGACGCCCTCGGTGTCGTACCACTGGCGGGCGATGTTGGAGCCGACGTCCGGCTTGTTCTGGTGATCGGCCGAGACGACCTCGACGGTGATGCCCTTGTCGGTGCCGAAATCCTCGGCGGCCATCTGGGCCGCGACGGCCGAACCCTCGCCGGTGATGTCGGCATAGATGCCCGAGCGATCGTTGAGCACGCCGATCTTGACGGCGGTCTGGGCGAAGGCCGTGCCTGCCATCAGCAGGCCGGCCAGCGACGCCACGATGAACCCTGTCTTTCTCATTCTCATCTCCTCCGGTTGCGGCAGTTCCTGCCGGTATTCTTGCGCTCAGACGCCCAGATAGCGGTGCAGCTTGTCGATGTTGGCGTCCAGCTCGTCGTTGGGGATCGTGTCGACGACACGTCCCTGCTCCACCACGTAGTGCCGGTCTGCGACCGACGCGGCGAAATGGAAGTTCTGCTCCACCAGCACGATGGTGAAGCCCTGCTGCTTGAGGCGCGCGATGGTGCGGCCGATCTGCTGGACGATCACCGGCGCGAGGCCCTCGGTCGGTTCGTCGAGCAGGAGCAGCTTGGCGCCCGTGCGCAGGATGCGGCCGATCGCCAGCATCTGCTGCTCGCCGCCCGAGAGCTTGGTGCCCTGGCTCGACAGACGTTCGCGGATGTTGGGAAACAGCTCGAAGATCTGCTCGACGGTGAGGCCGCCCGGCCGCACCTGCGGCGGCAGCATGAGGTTTTCCTCGACGGAGAGCGACGAGAAGATCGCCCGCTCCTCCGGGCAGAGCGCGATGCCGAGACGCGCGATGGCGCGCGACGGCAGCCGGATCGTTTCCTGGCCGTCGAAGGTCACCGACCCGGACCGCTTGGCGAGAATGCCCATGACGGCCTTCAGCGTCGTGGTCTTTCCGGCCCCGTTGCGGCCGAGCAGGGTCACGACCTCGCCTTCGGCGACGTCGAAGCTCACCCCGTGCAGGACGTGGCTTTCGGAGTACCAGCCTTCGAGGCCATCGACCCTGAGGAGGGGCGCGGCTGCCGGGGATGGCGTCGTGCGGGTGTCGCGCTGTGTCTCAGCCATGGCCCGATCCGATATAGGCTTCGATGACGCGGGGATCCTTCGACACCGCCGCGTAGTCGCCCTCGGCCAGAACCTCGCCGCGGGCCAGGACGGTGATGCGGTCCGACAGCGACGCGACGACCGAGAGATTGTGCTCCACCATGAAGATGGTGCGGTTCTGCGCGATGCGGCGGATCAGGCCGGAGATGCGGTCGATATCCTCCTGCGTCATGCCCGCCATCGGCTCGTCGAGCAGCAGCATCTCGGGATCGAGCGCCAGCGTGGTCGCGATCTCGAGCGCGCGCTTGCGGCCATAGGGCAGCTCGCCGGCCGGCGTGGCAGCGAATTCGGTGAGGCCGACATCCTCCAGCAGCGAGGCGGCTTCGCCGTCGAAGGCAGCCAGGACCTTCTCGGACCGCCAGAAGTCGAAGCTGTCGCCGCGGCGCCGCTGCAGGGCGATGCGGACGTTCTCCAGCGCCGTCATCTTGGGAAACACGGCCGAGATCTGGAACGACCGCACGAGGCCAAGCCGGGCGATGTCGGCCGGCTGCATGGCCGTGATGTCGCGGCCGTTGTAGCGGATGGTGCCGCGGGTCGGCTGCAGGAACTTGGTCAGGAGATTGAAGCAGGTCGTCTTGCCGGCGCCGTTCGGTCCGATCAGGGCGTGGATCGAGCCGCGCCGGACCTTCAGGTCGACATTGGCGACGGCGACGAATCCCTTGAATTCCTTGGTCAGGCCCGAGGCCTCGAGGATGGTGTCCCCGCTCATGGATGCGAGGAGCCTACCATCGAGCCGCACCCGACGGCGCGACGCGGAGGCCGCGCGCCCTGAACATCGACATGTCTCCTCCCGTGGCAGTTTCTGCCTTTGGCCATTGACTGGCGGGAGGAGTGTACCTGCCTGAGCGGTGCATTCAATAGCGTAAATATACGTTCTTGAACGAGGGCGAAAACAGGACCGCACCCCTGTCCGCGGCGCGATGACCGCTTTGGGAAATCGCGGCGGCCGATCCGGGCAGGTCGCCGCCGTCCGGGGCCGGATCGAGCGAGGCCGCCGCCGCCGCGCGGTGCTCCGTGGCTGATGGCCTTCAGCGGTCGGTGCGGAAGACGCCGGCGATGAAGGTTCGCAGTTCGTCGCGGGCGTCGAGCGGCAGGACGTGGGCGACGTACTGGTCCGGGCGGACCACGACGAGCGTGCCCTTCGTGCGGTCGATGCCGCGCCGGTCGAAGATGTCGGGACCGTCCTTCAGCGGCGCGCAGACGATCTTCTCGTGATCGATGAGGCCGAGGCGGCCCTTTGCCGGCATCAGCAGGGCGGGCATCGAGCCCGGCTTCAGGTCGCGGTGGTCCTGCTGGAAGACGGCCCGCAGGTCGATCTCCGCATCCGGATCGGAGCCCGCCGAAAGGGCTCGGGCGATCGGCAGGTCGGCCGACGTCGACAGGAACGCGCAGAGCGCGGCGAGCGGGCCGCCCGGCGAACCGTCGTCGCCGGCTCCGGCGAAGGCGAAGAGGCGCCAGCGCGCATCGGCTTCGATCACGTGGCCGAGTTCGATGCGCCTGGCGTCGCAATGCCGCATGACCGGCGCCGAGTGAAACCGCGCACCGACCGGGAAGCCCGTCGCGAGCGACTGCCAGGTGGCGGGTCCGGTCAGCGCCGACGGCCGGTAGGTGACCGACATGCCGGCCGTATAGCGGCCGTGTTCGATGAAGTAGCGCTGGAACCGCGGAACGCCGCCATCCTCGGGTCCGGGCGGCTGGCTGATGATGCGGGACCATTCGCGGTCGAAGTCGATCAGGTCCTTCGCCACCGCCTGGCGCTCGGCGGAATAGCTGTGCAGCAGTTCGGGGCCGGCGCGGCCGAGCAGCACGGAGACGAGCTTCCAGCCGAGATTGAAGCCGTCGCCCATCGACACGTTCATGCCCTGGCCGGCCTTGGGGCTGTGGGTGTGGCAGGCGTCGCCGGCGATGAAGACGCGCGGCGTGCGCGTCGCGATCTCTTCGGCCGGCACGTCGTCGAACCTGTCGGTCAGGCGCTGGCCGATCTCGTAGACCGACCACCAGACGGTCTCCTTCACATCGAGCACGTAGGGGCGGAGGATCCGCTGCGCGGCGGCGATCAGCTGGTCGAGCGTGACGTTGCGGTGGGCGACGCGCTCGGTGGCGCCGAGCTTGTCGAGCTCGATGTAGAGGCGCACGAGATAGCCCCCCTCGCGCGGGATGAGGACGATGTTGCCCTCGCCCGCCGACTGGATCAGCGACTTGAAGCGGATGTCGGGGAAGTCGGTGACGGCCAGAACGTCCATGACGCCCCAGGCCTGGTTGGCCGAATCGCCGGCGAGTTCGCGGCCGATCGCCCTGCGCACGGCGCTGCGCGCGCCGTCGCAGCCGACGACGTAGCGGGCGCGCACGGTCTCGCGCCCGCCATCGCGGCCGGGCTCGACGCGCTCCAGGGTGACGGTGACGGGATGCGCGCCGCCGTCGGGATCGACGGTCAGGTCGATCAGCCGGCGGCCGTAGTCCGGAACCAGACGCGACGGCGAGCGACGCATGACGTCGAGATACATGTCGTGCACCCGCGCCTGGTTGAGGATGACGTGGGGCATCTCCGACAGTCCCTCCTCGACGTCGTCGACGCGGCCGGAGCGGACGATGTGGCGGGGATCGGCGGGATCGGGCTTCCAGAAGGTGGTCTCGTTGACCCAGTAGCCTTCCTTCATCACCTCGTCGGCGAAGCCGAAGGCGTTGAACATTTCCATGGAGCGGCAGGAGATGCCGTCGGCCTGGCCCTTCTCCATCGGCCCCGGCTTCTGCTCGACGAGGCGCGTCGTGATCTGCGGGAAGGCGGCGAGCTGTGCGGCGAGCGTGAGGCCGGCGGGGCCGGCGCCGACGATCAGGACGTCGACCGTTTCGGGCAGGCGGTCCGGGACGGGCCGGCCCGGAGCGGCGTCGCTGATCGCGGGATCGCCCGGGCGGAAACCGTTCAGGTGGAACTGCATCTGTCTTCCCTTGCCCCCGCGCGACATTGCGATATGATATGTGTCCATATAATAAGTACACTTATCAAATCGGTCAATCGGGTTCCGCGCTGCCGGCCTGCGGGGGAGAACATGACGCAACTCGCCGCGATGGCCGGTCATCTGATCCGGCGCCTTCACCAGGTGTCCACGCAAGTGTTCCTGCGCGAGGTCCAGGCGGCGGGTTTCGACCTGACGCCGGTGCAGTTCGCGGCGCTCGACGCGCTGAAGAGCAATCCGAAGATCGACCAGGGACAGCTGGCGGCGCTGATCGCCTACGACCGCGCCACCATCGGCGGGGTGGTGGACCGGCTGGAGCAGAAAGGCCTCGTCAACCGGGAGATCAGCCCGCGCGACCGGCGGGCCCGCGAAGTGAGCCTGACGGACGAGGGGCTCGCCGTCCATGCGGCGATGCTGCCGGTGGTGCGGCGCCTGCAGGCCGACATCCTGGCGCCGCTCGACGACGCGGAGCGCGAGCAGTTCATGGCGCTGGCGCGCAAGGCGCTCGGCGGTGCGGCGGCCTGAGCCCGGTGTGCCCTCAGAACGTACCGGTCAATCGAGGATGCGAAAGGATGCCCACTGAATCCTCGAGACGTCCGGACTGAGCTGCGCGCAAACGGGCACTCTTTCCCATCCTCTCAGGCGTCGAGAAGCTCGACCGTCGTCGGATCGTAGGAGAACAGCCAGGCGGAGCGTTCGGCGTTCATGTCGCGCCGGTCGAAGGCGGCGCGCAGGGATGGCACGTCGGGCAGGTGGAAGAGAGCGCGGTTGGCGCGCGATTCGTTGACGATGCGCGCCGTGCGGTCGATGCGGTTGCGCTGGTAGAGCGCGAGCGCGGCGGGGACGTCCGGCTCCAGGCTCAAGGTGCGCGCGAGCACGGCGGCGTCCTCGACGGCCATCGCCGCGCCCTGCGCCATATAGGGCAGGGTCGGATGGGCGGCGTCGCCGAGCAGCGTCACCCGGCCGGTGCTCCAGCCGCCGATCGGCTCGCGGTCGCGCAGGGCCCAGCGGAAGCACTGGTCGCGGTCGGCGGCGTCGATGATGGCGGTGATCATCGGATGCCAGCCTTCGAAATCGGCGCGCATCTCGGCCCAGGGGCGCGGCGTCGTCCAGGATTCGTCCTCCCAGGCCGCGTATTCGACGCAGCCGACGAGGTTCATCAGCGCGCCGCCGCGCAGCGGGTAGGTGACCGCGTGGCGGCCCGGTCCTGCCCAGACGTCCGTGGTGCGCGACCGGTACGCCGGCAGGAGCCGCTCCGACGGCACCGTGACGCGCCAGGCCGCATCGCCGGTGTAGGACGCCGCGGTGGGACCGGCGACGCCGAGCCGCACGACCGACTTGATGCCGTCGGCGCCGATCAGCGCCGCGCCGCGCTCGGTCGATCCGTCGGCCAGCGTGACGATGACGCCGTGCGCGTCCTCGGCGAAGGAGGTGACGGCGCAGCCGGTGCGGACGGCGGCGGGGTCGAGGCTGCGGACCTTCTCGACCAGCAGCCGGTGCAGGTCGGCCCTGTGGATCGTGACGTAGGGAACCCCGTGGCGTTCGCGGTAGCCTTCGCCGAGCGGGATGGTCTGAAGAACGTCGCCGCTGTCGAAGACACGGAAATGATAGGCGTCGGGCAGGACGCCGGCCGCCTCGATCGCCTCCATGAGGCCGAGGGCGCGGTAGACGCGGCCTGCATTGGCGCTGACCTGGATGCCGGCGCCGACTTCGGCGAGCACCGACGCCTGTTCGAACACGGCGACCTCGAACCCGGCGAGGAGCAGCGTCGCGGCCGCCGTGAGGCCGCCGATCCCGCCGCCCGCGATCAGGATGCGCTCCATTCCTGCCATGCCCGTCGCCCTGCCCGGTTCCGCCCTATCCCGCGACCGCGACCGACATCTCGCCGATCCGGTCGATCCAGGCATGCATCGTGTCGCCCGGCACGACCGGCGCGACGCCCTCGGGCGTGCCCGTCATGATCACGTCGCCCGGGTAGAGCGTGTAGGCCTTGCTGGCATAGGCGATCAACTTCTGCACGTTCCAGATCAGCAGGCTGGTGTTGGACTTCTGGCGGGACTCGCCATTGACCTTGATCTCGAAGTCGAGATGGCCGGGATCGCCGATCTCGTCGGCGGTGACGACATGCGGGCCGAACACGGTGAAGGTGTCGAGCGACTTGCGGAAGGAGCGGTCCTCGGTGCCGCGGATGGTCATGTCGAGGCCGATCATGTAGCCGGCGACGTGGGACAGCGCATCGGCCTCGGAAATGCGGAAGCCCTTGCGGCCGATCACCAGCGCCAGTTCGATCTCGTGGTCGATGCGCCGATCGGGCCAGTCGGCCACGACGGTCTCGCCCGCGCCGATCATCGAGCTCGTCGCCTTCAGGAAGACGCCGTAGTCGGCGATCGTCTTCACCTGGGTGCCGAAATTGATCTGCGTGTCGGCCCGCGATTCGTCGAGATGGAGCTGGTAGTTGACCGGCGCGGCGACGATCTTGCCGGGATTGGCGACCGGCGAGAGCAGGCGGACGGAGGCGACCGGAACACCGGGCACCGTGTCGGCCAGCGCCTCCATCCGGGGACGCAGGGTGTCGAGGTGATTGAAGACATGGTCGCCGCGCGGCACGGGCCAGCGCAGCGGCGGCAGGTGGTCGAGCACCGGGGTCACGTCGTGGACGAGAGACCCACGGACGACCCCGAGGCGATCATCGTCGAAACGGCAGAAACGCATGTCATTCAATCCTTGCAGTCGATCGGGTCTCGTCCGGGGCGGGTCGCGATCTTCGGCGTCGCTCGCCTCGCCCCGGGTCTCTGTATCGTGGCATGTCTCCCGGCGCCGGTGCCCCTGCCGGAAGACATGATCGTCGTGTCAGTGCCCGCGCTCCTCGCGCCAGAGCCCGAGCTTCTCCTGGGCGACGCGGTCGGAGAAGCAGAAGAGGAAGGAATCCTCGGTTGCGGTGTAGCTGCGCCAGGTCCAGCCCGGTGCGACCGCGACGTCGGAGACCGAAAGGTCGAAGTTCCGGTCGCCGATCGAGGCCGTCATCGCGCCTTCGGCCAGCGCCATGACGATGCCGTCGGTCGAGCGTATCGGCGTCGTGCGGAAGCCCTTCGGCAGATAGGTCATCCAGGCGGCCATGGTGGGCATCGCCCAGCCGCCGTCGAGCGGATTGGCGTAGCGCAGCGTGACGGCCTCGTGCGCGTCCGGCGCCTCGCCCTTCGACGCCGCGACGAGGGCTTCGCGCGTGCGCTCGTAGGGATAGTTGAAGATCGGTGTCGTGAGGCCGTAGCGGCTCTCGGGCTTCAGCGGCAGCAGGCCGGCGCCGAAACGGGCGAGCGCGTCGCCCTCGGGGCGCACGATCGACTGGCGATCGTCGTTGTAGTGCTCGTTGAAGCCGGCCTCGAAGAAGGAGACCAGCGGCAGGTCGAGCCCGTCCAGCCAGGCGCAGGGGTCGGAGCCCTCGTTGCCGTGGTCGTGATAGGCCCAGGACGGCGTGATGATGAAGTCGCCGCGGCGCATGGTGGTGCGCTCGCCGCCGACCGCCGTGAAGGCGCCCGTGCCTTCCAGCATGAAGCGCAGCGCCGACGGCGTGTGGCGGTGCGCGGGCGCCGTCTCGCCCGGCATGATCAGCTGCAGGCCGGCATACATGGTGGCGGTGGCGCGGGACTGGCCGGGCATCGCGGGATTCTCCAGAACCAGCACGCGGCGCTCGGCTTCCTTCGCCGTCAGCAGGTTGCCGGATTCCATCAGCAGCGGACGCACGTCGGCATAGCGCCAGCGGTGCGGCGCGGCCTTCGACTTCGGCTCGTTGGGCAGGAGACCGCGCAGGACTTCCCACAGGGGGGCGAGGTTCTGCGGCGCGAGCCGGCCGTAGAATTCCTTGCGCTCGGCTTCGGTGGAGCTTGCGGGGGCGGTGCTCATGGTCGTTCTCCCAGTGCGGGGCCTATTCGGCCGCGATTTCCCGGTTGAGGGCGCGCGCGTTGCGGCGTCCGGTGATTTCGGCCAGCAGCACGGCCGCGGCGATCGCGCCGCCGGCGACGTTGGCGCCCGCGGCCCACCAGGCCATCTCGACCGGGATCAGCAGCAGCGCCCCGCAGACGATGGAGGCTGCGCGGATCGTTCCGCTCATGCGGCGCAGGCCGTAGCCGATCATGCCGGCCGAGACGAACCAGACGCCGATCGCGGCAGTGACGATCGACAGGCCGGTGTCGAGCCAGGAACCGCTCTGCAGCAGAAGGCTCGGCGAGAAGACGAAGAGGAACGGCACGATGTAGGCCGTCCAGGAGAAGCGCATCGCCACCCAGCCGGTCTTCATGGGGTCCGCCTTGGCGAGGTTGGCCGCGAAGAAGGCGGCGATGGCCACCGGCGGCGTCACGAAGGACATCATGCCGAGGTAGAGGATGAACATGTGCGCGGCCATCGGCGAGACGCCGACCTCGACCAGCGCCGGCACGATGAGCACGGCCAGCAGCACGTAGACGCCGAGCGTCGGCATGCCCATGCCGAGCACGATGCAGAGCACGGCGGCGATCAGCAGCAGGAGGAAGACGTTGCCGGCGCCGATGTTCACCAGAAAGACGGTCAGCGCGAAGCCGAGGCCGGTGATCTGCAGGATACCCATGATGAAGCCCGCGGCGGCCGAGATCATGATGATGTCGGCCGAGGACACGCCGGTTCGCACCAGACAGTTCCAGACCTCGCGCGGGGTCAGCCGCTGGGTGCCGTAGCCGAAGAGGAAGCCGATGACGACGACGGCGATGCAGGCGAAGATCGCCGCGTTCTCCGGCTCGCGGTTCTGCCAGAACAGCGCGTAGACCAGGACGGCGAAAGGCAGCAGGAAGAGCCAGCCGGTGGCCAGCGACCTGAGGATGTTGGGAATCTCGCTCGCCGGGACGCGCAGGATGTTGCCCTTGGCGGCTTCCAGATCGGCCTGGATGAACAGGGCGAGGTAGTAGAGCAGCGACGGGACGGCGGCGGCGATGGCCACCTCGGCGTAGGAGATCTGCAGGAAGTCGGCCATCAGGAAGGCGACGGCACCCATCACCGGCGGCATCAGCTGGCCGCCGTTGGAGGCGCTCGCCTCGACGGCCGCGGCATGTTCCGGCTTGAAGCCCGATCGCTTCATCATCGGGATGGTGACGACGCCGGTGGCCAGGATGTTGGACACGACGATGCCGTTGATCGAGCCGAACAGCGACGAGGCCATGATCGAGATCTTGGCGGCGCCGCCGCGGAAGCGGCCCATCAGGGCGAGCGAGAGGTCGTTGAAGAAATTGGCGCCGCCGGAGGACGACAGCAGCTGTCCGAAGAAGACGAAGGGCACCACGACGGTGACGCCGATCAGCAGCACCAGTCCGAACAGGCCGCTGGTGTCGAGACCGAGATAGACGACCATGTCGTTGACGTCGACCTCGCGCGTCTGCAGGTCGCCGCTCACATGATGGCCCACGAGCGCATAGGCGAAGAAGACGAGGACGGTGATGACCAGGGGCCAGCCCGAGGCGCGGCGCAGCCCTTCCAGCACCAGGACGAAGAGCAGCCAGGTGACGACGCGCACGTCCCAGGGAGAATTGAAGAACTCGCCGAGCATGCGCGGATAGGACCAGCCCATGTAGAGGCCGATAGAGAGCGAGATCGCGGCCAGTGCCCAGTCGTACCAGGGCACCGACACGCGCGGCAGGTTCGCGCGGCGGAAGGGCCGCACGATGAAGACCAGGGCCATGGCGAGGCCGAGCACGACGGCCAGGAACTGCTCGGCCAGGAAATTCAGCCCGGCGAGCCGGTAGAGATCGGCTCCCCATGCGATGCCGGCGAGGCCGAGGGCGGCCCCGAGCACGGTGCTCGCGACCCCCACGATGCCGGCCTTCGGCGCTTCCAGTTCGAGTTCTGCGTCGCTGTTCATCTGTGCATCGTTCCCGGCCGGCCCTGAATCTGATGGCGAAGGTAGGCGGCTACGTCGCCGCCTGCCTCACTCGCCCTTCCAGATCCCGATCTCCTTGTAGTAGCGGATCGCGCCGGGGTGATAGGTGACGTCCTGCTGCTGGACCGCGAGGTTGTCCGGGTTCATCGCGTTGAAGGACGGGTGGGCCGCAACGAGCGCCGCCTTGTTCTCGTGAATCGCCTTGACGGTCTTGTAGACGGTCTCCTCGTCGACGTCGGCGCTGACGGCCACCGTCATGGCGTACTGCATGAGATTGGTCTCGCCGATGACGCCGTTGAGGTGCGGCAGCGGCGCCTGCGGGGCGACGGTGTATTCCGGACGGATCGCGGCCATGGCCTTCTTGGCCTCCTCGCTGTCGTCGAGGCTGAGGAACTTGATGCCGACGGCGGCGTCGACCTCGGCCATCTTCGGGGCGCCGACGGCAAAGACCGTGGCGTCGAGGCGGCCGGACTTGAAGTCGTCGGCGGCGCGCAGCAGGTTGGCGGTCGGCACGCCGTCGGTGTCGTCGAGCGACAGGCCGGCGGTGGCCAGGATGGCGTTGGACAGGGCGATGCCCTGCGGGAAGCCCTGCCAGCCGGTCGGGAAGCGCTTGCCCTTCAGGTCGGCGACCGTGTCGATGCCGGAGTCCTTGCGGACCAGCACGCCGACCTTGAACGGGAAGACGGTGACGGCGAGCTGCAGCTTGTCGAGCGGCTTGCCCTCGTGCTCGTCCTTGCCGCGCACAGCAATGCCGACCTCGTCGTTCGACATGAAGGTGAAGGCGGCCTGGCCGGCCTGCACGGCGCCCATCGAGGCGGCCGGCGAGTTGAAGGTGACGACGCGCATCTGGATGCCGGCGGCGTCCTGCACGACCTTGGCGATCGCCTGGGTCTGAACGTTGTTGATGGAGCCCGGCGGCAGCGTCGAGATCGACACGGTCTGGGCGGCGGCGGCTCCCGTCAGGATGAGCCCGGCAGCCAGCACGGCTGCGCGTTGAAGCAGATGTTTCACGATCGTTTCCTCCCTTTGTCCCGCACCTGCGGGGTTCACTGCGCTCCAGACGGCGATGCGCGCGGATCGTCCTCCCCGCCGTCCGCCGTCTGGCATTTCCTGTCCGGCGCGACGTCGCGCCGGACGTCGATCAGGTTCCGACCGCGGCCAGCACCCGGGTCGTGTCGCGCCCCTCGTTCATGATCTGCTGGGCGAGCGCGAAGCCGTGCACCTGGCGGGCCACGGTCTCGAGCTGCCCGGCGACCTCGGCATTGGCGGGCAGGCCGTTCTCGAAGGGCCGGTTCTGTCCGTTGAGGGCGGCTGCGAAGGGGGTCGGCCAGCCGCGCAGGGCGTGCACGATCGAACGTACCCCGACCAGCGTCGTGCCGAGCGCCTGCGCGCCATAGGCGCTGACGATGATGCCGACGGCGCGGCCGTCGAAATAGGGTCGACCGTCGGCGCGCATGTCCTCGACATAGTCGAGCGCGTTCTTGATCACGCCCGACATGCCGCCGTGATAGGCCGGCGTGGCGATGACGATGCCGTCGGCGCGGCGCAGCGACTGCACCAGCCGCCGCGCAGACGGGCTGCGATGCTCGTCGGACGGATCGTACATCGGCAGGTCGAGCAGCGGACCGACGATCAGCTCGGTCGTCGCTCCCATTCCGGCGATCAGGCCCATGGTGTAGCGCAGCGCCGTCTCGGAGGACGAGCCGATGCGGGTGGTGCCGCCGATGCCGACGATGTGCGGACGCCGCGCGCCGCCGTCGGACGGGCCGAAGCCCTGCATGGGCGGGGGAGCGATGGTGTCGAGCATGCGGTTCTCCTATTCGGCCGCGGCCGCCGCCGGGGCGGCGAGGGGCTCGGCCTTCGCGAAGGCGGCGTCGATGGCGGCATGGCGCCGGTCGAGCCACTCCTTCGTCTCGGGATGCGTGAAGATGTAGAAATCCTCCGCCTCGATGGCGGCGGCGACGCGCTCGCCGATCTCGGCCGGCTGCATCTGCCCCTTGATCAGGTCGCCCATGAAATGGTTCTGCGGCCGCACCGTCGCGCCGCCGAGCCGGTCGGGACGGCTGCGCTCGGAGAGGTGGATCTTGGTGTCGACGGCGGCCGGCGCGAGGATGGAGACTCCGACATTCTTGCCCTGCAGTTCGTTGCGCAGGCCCTCCGACAGCGCCACGACGGCATATTTCGTCATGGAATAGGCGCCGGTGAGGAAGGTCGGATTGACCTGGAAGCCGGCGATCGACGCGGTGTTGACCATGTGCGCCGGGCGCCCGGAGGCCAGCATGCGCGGGATGACGGCCTGGATGCCGTTGATGACGCCGCGGATGTTGACGCCGATGACCCAGTCCCAGTCGGCGGCGCTGATCTCGTGGAGCGGCACGCCGTGCATGGCGATGCCGGCATTGTTGCAGGCGATGGCGATCGATCCGAAGGCGGTCTCGACGGCAGCGACGGCATCGTCCACCGAAGCGCGGTCGGACACGTCGGTCCGAATTGCCTTGGCCGTTCCGCCTTCGGCTTCGATCAGCCGCACCGTCTCGGCCGCGTCCTCCTCGCGGATGTCGCAGACGCCGACACGGACGCCGCGGCGCGCGAAGCTCATGGACATGCCTCGCCCGATGCCCGATCCGCCGCCCGTGACGAGGGCGGTCATGCCCGGTTCGATCTTCATGGGGTTCTCCTCCCGGCCTGCGCCGTCATCATTCTTGCATACCAGTTGCGGATCGGCGACGGCGTATTTGCCGCCGTCATCCGATTTCGGTGGCGGATCGTATACCGCGACGAAAACTTGCAGGGTCGGTTCGTCGCATGCCAAACAACCTTCGAAACCTTCCGACGGAACGGAGCGGGCGCAGCATGACGAACCAAGACACCGCCGGCAGCCGCGACGGCGAGGCGAGCGGCGCGGTCGAGACCGCCTACCGCTTCATCCGCACCGCGATCATCACCGGCGAGATGACCTCCGGCGAAACGCTGCAGGAGTCGCGGCTGGCGGAACGCATCGGCGTCAGCCGCACGCCCGTGCGCGAAGCGCTGTCGCGGCTGGCGAGCGAGGGGCTCGTCGTGCTGGAGCGCTATCGCCGCGGCCAGGTCGCCAGCTTCTCGCAGGCGAGCGTCGCGGAGGTTTTCCGGCTGCGCGGCAAGCTCGAGGGCCACGGCGCCCGGCGCGCCAGCCGCCGCATCTCGGCCGAAGACATCGCCCGCCTCGAAGCCGTCGAGGACGAGATGGAGGCGGTGTTCGCGGACCTCGGCTGGCACCGCCACCTTACCCGCTTCGACGAGCTGAACAACGAGTTCCACGCCATCATCGCGCGCGCCGCCGACAGCCCGCGGCTGGAGAAGATCCTCGCCTCCTCGCTGGAACTGCCGGCCTCGATCTTCAACTACTACATCGAGCCACTGGAGGAGCGGACCAAGCGCACGCACCGGCAGCACCGCGAGATCATCGCGGCGCTGAAGGCGCGCAATCCCGACTGGGCGGAGGCTGCGATGGGCGCTCATCTGTTCTCGATCCTCAACGACCCGACTCCCGACCCGGACTGAGGCCGGGCCGGCCGCGGCGTCTTTCACTCGGCCGCCGCCCGCACGGCGCCCGCCCGGTTCTCGCGCAGCCAGGGCATGACCTCGGTGGCGTAGAGCTCCATGTTCTTGCGGGTAAGCTCGGCCGGCAGGGTTCCGAACTGCAGCAGCGTGAGCAGATGGCCGAAACCGATCTCGCTCTGGTACTGCGCCAGCCGCTGGCGCACCGTCTCCGGGCTGCCGCAGATGAACATGCCCTTGTCGATGACGTCGTCGATGGTCTGCTTCGTGCCGATCGAGGACTTGGCCTTCATGACGCCCAGCATCGACTTCAGCGACAGATAGCCCGGCGGCAGAAGCATCTCCTTGGGCATGCGCAGGAACTTGTTGAGGAAGTTCTCGATGTGCGGGGCCGCCTCGCGGCGGGCGATCTCGTCGGTCTCTGCGACGTAGAGCGGCACCGACCAGCCGAGCTGGTCCTCGGTCGCCTCGTAGCCGTGCTCGGCCGCCATGTCCTTGTACATCTGCATGTATTTCGCCAGCATCGCCACGGGCGTGAAGGTCTGGAGATAGGTGTAGCGGCGGTCCGGATGCGAGGCCCATTCGATGGTCTCGGACGAACCCTGCGAGGGGATCCAGATCGGCGGGCGCGGCGTCTGGTACGGGCGCGGCCACAGGTTGACGTATTCGAACTGGTAGTGCTTGCCCTCGAAGGCGAAGGGGCCGGTCTCGGTCCAGGCGCGGATGATCAGGTCGTGCGCCTCGTGGAAGCGGTCGTGGCTGTCGGCGGGGTTGGAGCTCCAGGCGTGGTACTCGGCGCCGATGCCGCGCACGAAGCCGGCGATGAAGCGGCCCTCGGTGATGTTGTCGACCATCGCGAACTCTTCCGCCACGGTGACCGGGTTGTTCAGCAGCGGCAGGGCCCGGCCGAGGATGGCGATCTTCACCTTCTTGGTGCGGCGGGCGAGCGCGCCGGCCATCACACCCGGCTGCGGCATCAGGCCGTAGGCGTTCTGGTGATGCTCGTTGACGCAGACGCCGTCGAAGCCGAGCTGGTCGGCATATTCGAGCTCGTCGAGATAGCGGTTGTAGAGCTTGGCGCCCTTCTTCGGATCGTAATAGCTGTTGGGCAGCGTGATCCAGGCGGAGTTGTGGGTCTTGTCGTAGTCGAGATCCAGATCCGCATAGGGCATCAGATGCATCAGATAGAATTTCATCACGCTGCTCCCTGAAGAAAGCCGACGACCTTCGAGGTGAATTCCTGCGCCTTCTCGACATGCGGAAGGTGCCCGCACTCGGGAATGATCTCGAGCGAGGAGGCCGGGATGAGGTCGCGATAGGCCGGGCCGTAGGCGGTGGGGATGAGCTTGTCGTCGTCGCCCCAGAGGATGAGGGTCGGCACCGCGATGCGGTGCAGCCACTTCTTCAGATGGGGATTGTGGAAGCGCGGGCTCCAGCCGAGCTTGGCCGTCATCAGCCGGTTCTTCAGAACCACGAGGAGTTCCTCCTCGCTGGCCGGCTGCGGCATCGCCTTCGCGATCTCCTGGTTGTGGAACAGGTTCTGCGCCAGTTCCTCGGGCGACCACATGAACATGTCGCCCTTGCGCACGCCGGGCACGGTGATGCCGGCCGGGGCGACGAGGGTCAGCGACCTGATCTTCTCGCAGGAGCGCGTGGCCAGTTCGGCCGCGATCCAGCCGCCGATCGAGGTGCCGACGAGGTGGACGCGGTCGAGGCCGAGGTGGTCGATCACGTCGAGATAGAAATAGGCGAGGTCGCCCACCGTATCCAGCCATTCGGGCGTGTCCGACGCGCCGAAGCCCGGATGCTCGGGCACGATGACGTCGTAGCGCTGCGCAAGCATGTCCATGAAGGGCAGCCAGCGTCCGGCGCCCGAGGCACCATGCAGGAAGAGCAGCGGCTCTCCCTTGCCTCCCCGCATGATCCGGATCTTGCATCCGGCCACCGTCTCGAATGTTTCCTCGTGCGCCATGGCGGTCGCGGGCCTCCCTTCGCGTCTTCTTCTATCGACTGGTCCGATGCGACAAATTGTACACCTTATCATGTGATCCAGGTCAAGGCGGAATCGGCAAGACCTGCGAGCGAAGTTTGCTGCACCGCATCATTTAATTGATATTGCTATCGATTTCCGGGAAGCCTACAAATGGACACGAACGGGGCCGGACCCGCGAATTGCATACCAAATGAGTTATTGGCCGGTTTAGGGAGTTACCAATGGCGCTGGACATGTTCGCACTCGACGGCCGGGTGGCCGCCGTGACGGGCGCGGCGAGCGGGCTGGGGCTGGCGATGGCCGAAGCGCTGGCCTCGGCCGGCGCGACGGTCGTCCTGCTCGATATCGACGCGTCCGGGCTCGCTGCGGCCTGCGCGGCGATCCAGGCGGCAGGCGGGAAGGCGGAGAGCGCGGTGCTCGACGTCTCGGACCGCCAGGCGATCCGCGCGACGATCGACGGCATCGCGGCGCGGCACGGGCGGCTGGACGCGGTGATCGCCAATGCGGGCGTGACGGCGGGGCCGGGCTATCGCACGGAACTCGGACAGATCAACGCCGTGCGCGACGAGCAGTGGGACCAGGTCCTGTCGATCAACCTGACCGGCGTCTTCGTCACCATCCAGGCCGCGGCCGCGCACATGAAGCGCCAGCGCTCCGGCCGCATCGTGGCGGTGGCCTCGGTGGCCGGGCTGAAGTCGGAGGTGATGTGCGGCTATGCCTACACCGCCACCAAGGCGGCGGTGGTGAACCTGGTGCGCCAGGCGGCGATGGAACTGGCGCCCTACGACGTGATGGTGAACGGCATCGCGCCCGGTCCCTTCCGCACCAACATCGCGGGCGGACGGATCCGGCAGCCGGAGATCGAGGCGGAGTTCGCCTCGATGGTGCCGCTCGGCCGCATCGCGACGCCCGACGAGATCAAGGGGCTGGCGATCCTCCTGTCGTCGCCGGCCTCGAGCTTCATGACCGGGACGACGATCCCGATCGACGGCGGGATCATGGCGAAGTAGGACTGCCGCGGGAGGACGAAACGATGACCGGGACCAAGACCGCGCCGTTCGCCGGACGGCTGATACAGACGGCCTTCACCACCGCCGACATCCGCGAGACGATGCGCGAGATGACGGCCAGGCTGGGCATCGGCCCGTGGTTCCTGCGCGAGCGCGGCGTGTTCCGCAACCAGGTCTACCGCGGCCAGCCGGCAACCACCGCGCTCGCCATCGCCATGGGCTATGCCGGCGACATGCAGTTCGAGATCATCCAGCAACTCGACGATTCACCGTCGGTCTATCGCGAGGCCGCCGAACGGTCCGGCCACGGGCTGCATCATTTCGGCGTTGCGTGGACGGACTACGACGCGGCGCTGGCGCACTACCGCAGCCTGGGTTTCACGCTGGCCTATTCGGCCGAGGTGGCGAACGGCGCGCGCGTGGCCTACTTCGACACGCACGGAACGCTGCCTGCGATGGTCGAGGCGATCGAACTGCTGCCCGCGACGGAGGCGATGTTCGGCCGGTTCCAGGCGGCTGCCCGCGGCTGGGACGGCAGCGATCCGGTGCGGCCGCTGGCCTGATCGTTCCGCGCTCGCGACCAGAAGCCGGCCGCGGCCGGCGTCGTCTATCGGCCGTTGTAGAGCGAGGCCTGCCGGCCGATCCAGAACTCGGTGCGCTCGAACATCAGCCGGGCGGCGTCGGCGAGGCCGTCGGGTGCGTTGAAGCGGCCGTCCGCGCCGAGACTGGCGTGCACGAAGGGAATGGCGACGCCTTCCAGCACCGGCACCATCTGCAGCGCCGCCAGCACGGGCTTCAGCGCCTGGACCGCGCGGGTGCCGGCGGCGACGCCGCCATAGCTGACGAAACCGACCGGCTTGAACTGCCACTCGTTGTGCAGGTAGTCGATGGCGTTCTTCAGCGAGGCCGGGAAGCTGTGATTGTATTCCGGCGTGACGAAGACGAAACCGTCGGCGCGGGCGACGCCGGCGCTCCAGCGCTTCGTGTGCTCGTGCGCGTACTGGCCGAGACGAGGATGCCTGGCCTCGTCGAACATCGGCAGGGCCACGTCCTTCAGGTCGACGAGTTCGATCTCGGCGCTGCCGCGTGCGCGGCCGACCTCGACGACCCAGTCGGCGACGCTCCGGCCGATGCGGCCCTCCCGCGTGCTGGCGACGACGACCTGAATGAGCGGCATGATGATTCCTTGCTGACGGTGAACGTCTGGTCGACGCGATCCCGGTGGTGGAGCACTCGTAGCCGCGGCGCAGCGCGCGCGACCTGATCGCCGTCGATTCAAACGCAGCCCGCAGCGAGAGGCAAGCCCGATGTTCGGGCGCGACGGTGCGTTCACGAAAAAGGCGCGGATGCGGCCTGCTCCGGTGAGGATGCCGCCTCCGGCGCCGGTGCAGACCCTGCCGCCCGACCGCATCGGGTTCAGCGGTGTGCCCGGCCGGCCAGTTCCCGCGGTTCGCGCAGGCCGAGCAGCCCCATCGCCGTGTCCATCTCCTGCAGCAGGAGACGCAGGATGGCGACCGCGCCTGCCTCGCCGCCGGCAGCCAGGCCCCACAGCGGCAGGCGCCCGACCTGGACCGCCGCCGCACCGAGCGCGAGATATTTCAGGACGTCGGTGCCGCGGCGCACGCCGCTGTCGGCGAGGACCGCGATCCTGCCGGCGCAGGCCTCCGCGATCGCCGGCAGGCAGTCGGCCGGCGAGGGGAGGCAGTCGAGATTGCGGCCGCCATGGGCGGAGACGACGATGCCGTCGGCGCCAACCGCGGCGGCCTTCAGGGCGTCCTCGACCGACAGGAGGCCCTTGACGATCAGCCGGCCTTGCCAGCGGTCGCGCAGGCGGGCGAGGTCGTCCCAGTCGATGGCGCCGTCGAGGCGGACCGCGTCCGCCATCGCCGGGCGCGTGACCGAGCTTCGATAGGCATCGGGATAGTGGCCATAGGTCGGCATCCCGCCGCTCCACCAGGTGCGCCCGAAGACGCCGGCGAGCTAGCGCGGATGCAGCAGGCCGTCGACCACCGAACGCAGCGACGGCTCGAACGGCACGGAGAAGCCGTTGCGGCGGTTGTATTCGCGGTTGGGCGCGACCGCCGTGTCGGCAGTCAGCACGAGACAGCCGCAGCCGGCCGCGGCGACACGGTCGAGCAGGCGGTCGGTCAGCGCCCGGTCATGCCAGACATAGAGCTGGAACCAGAGCTCCGCGTCCGGCGCGCCGGCACGGATGGTCTCGATCGTTGTCACCGACTGGGTGGAGACGCAGAAGGGAATGCCGACGGCGGCCGCCGCGCGGGCGAGCTTGGTCTCGCCGTCATGCGAGACGATGCCGGCGAGCGCCGTGGGGGCGATGACCAGCGGTGCGGCGAGGGACCGGCCGAACAGCGTCGTGGCCATCGACCGCGCGCGGTGGCCGGTCAGCACCGAGGGCGTGAGCGTCACCGCGTCGAGGCTGGTACGCAGGCGCGAGAGCGCCAGCTCGTCCTCGGTGCCGCGGTCGATGTATTCGAACAGGCCGCGCGGCAGGATGCGGCGGGCGCGTCGGCGATAGTCGTCGGCGTTGAGCAGGGCAGGCATCGCTTCAGGACGCCAGGACCCAGATGACTTCCGCGTCCTCGGGACCTTCCGAGAGCCAGATGTGCGGCGTGCTGGCATCGTAGTAGAGGCAGTCGCCTTCCTGCAGCGTCAGCGGCTCGTAGATCTGGCTGTGCACGACGACGGTGCCCCGGACGACGGTCAGGAAGATCTCGGCATCGCTGACGGGCCAGGAGCCGTAGTCGGAGGGCCTGCGCGCGGTGACGCGGCTGCGGATCGGCGTCATCTTCTTGTCGATGAGGTCGGCGCAGAGCAGCGTGTTGGCGCAGCTGTTGGACTGGTAGGCGCGGCCGCCGCTGGCGCGCGTGACGCTGCGCCGGCCGGCGAGGCTGCGCGGCGCCTCCTTGTCGGCGAGAAGATCGACGAGATCCATCTCGTAGCCGCGCGCCACGCGCTGCAGCGTGGCGATGGTGGGCGACAGCTCGTTGCGCTCGATCTTCGACAGCGCCGAGGCGGAGACGCCGGTCTGGCGGCTCGCCTGCTGCAGCGTCCACGCGCGCTCCTGGCGGAGCTGCGAGAGGCGGGCGCCGATGTCGATGCCCGCGCCGATCTCCGGCAGTTCCGCGTCCAGCGTGTCGACCGACCTCGAATTCATTCCTGGCTCCGGCTGGTTGGAATCGTGCGCCATGCGGGGATATCCTCGGGTCTATACAGGCTTGGCGTCTCCGGCGGAAGCGCGATCCGACCATTCATCCACTATAGGAAACGAAATCCACGATACGACTTGACACACAAATGACGTTTCGTATGGTGGACGAGTGCCGAGGCGCGCGCAACGCCTCCAAGGCTCGACAAGCAACAAGACCGAGGGTGAGCTTTCTCGCCGCGCCGATGTTCCGTCGGCGTGACAGGCCGTCTTGCGTCCGCTCGGGAACTCATGGGGAAATTGGCAGATGACGACGCTTCTACGTAAACTCCGGGCCCTGACCGCCGTGGCCCTGATCGGTGCGGCAGCCTTCGCGGCGGTGCCCGCCCAGGCGCAGACCGTGGTCCGCTTCGGCCATGTCGACGGCGAAGGCGACCTGCTGGCCAATCCCTACTGGACCTTCACGGAAGTGTTCGGTTCGATCGTCAAGACGCAGACCAACGGCCGCTACGAGATCCAGGTCTTTCCGAGCGGACAGCTCGGCGATCTGGAGTCGCTGCTCGAGCAGAACGTGAAGGGCTCGCTGCAGATCGTCGGCGGCCTCAATGCCGGCCATGTCGGCGCCTATGCGCCTGCCGCGCAGGTGCTCGAGATGCCCTACACTTTCCCGACCACGGAAGTGGCGCGCGAGGTTCTGGACGGAGCGTTCGGAAAGAAGCTCGCCGACACCATCGCCGAGCAGAGCGGCGTGCGCATCCTGAGCTATCTGCCGTCGGCCTTCCGCAACTTCTCCAACTCCGTGCGCCCGATCAAGACGCCGCAGGACATGGTCGGCCTCAAGATCCGCACGCAGCAGGTGCCGATCCACGTCAAGATGGTGGAACTCCTCGGCGCGTCGCCGACCCCGATCGCCTGGGCCGAACTCTACAGCGCGCTGCAGACCGGCGTGGTCGACGGCCAGGAGAACGCGCCCTACACCATGCTGCTCGCCAACCTGCAGCAGGTTCAGAAGTACTACACGCTCGACCATCACCTCATCAACATGCCGCTGATCACGATCAACGAGGACTTCTACAAGAGCCTCAGCGACGAGGACCGGGTCATCTTCGATTACGCTGCGCGCGAGGCGACCTTCGCCATGCTCGGCATCATCACCGCCAAGGAATCGCAGGACCTGAAGGTGATCGCGGAGGCCGGCGTGGAGATCTACCAGCCGACTCCCGCGGAGTTCCAGATGTTCGTCGACAAGGTCCAGCAGCCGATCGCGGACGTCCTGTCCGAGCAGGTCGGCAAGGACCTCGTCGCCGAACTGCAGGCGGCGGTGAAGGCCGCGCAGGAGTAGGCTACCGGCCATGACGGCGCGCGCCTCCCGCGGAGGCGCGCGGGTCACCTTCCGCAAGGATTCCGAATGCTGAAGACCCTCGATCGCATCGCCGACGTGCTCGGCTTCGCCGCTTCCCTCGTCGCACGGCTGCTGCTGGTCTTCGTGGCGGCGATCCTGTTCCTGCAGGTGATGCTGCGCTACGGTTTCGGCTTCTCGCTGCCCTGGCCGGAAGAGGCGGCGCGCTACAGCATGATCTGGGTCGTCATGCTGGCGGGCAGCCTGCTGGTGAAGGACGACCAGCTCGTCCGCGTGGACTTCTTCGACAACTACTGGCCGGCGCGGCTGATGTCGCTGCGCAACGCGGTCTTCCGCATCCTGCTCGCCGTGCTTCTCGGCGTCATGGTCTGGAAGGGATACGAGAACGCGCAGTTCGGCGCCCGGCGCTCGGCGGTGACGCTGGGGGTGAGCTTCTACTGGGTCTATCTCTCGATCCCGGTCGGGGCGGGGCTGATGATGTTCCACATGCTCGTGCTCGCCCTGCGCGACCTGCTCGGCCGGACCGAGAGGTCGGGTCCGTCCCTCCTCAAAGCCGAGATCTGAAAGCGCCCGATGGACCACTCCCTGCTCGTCGTCATCGGACTGCTGCTGGCGCTCATGATCCTCGGGAGCCCGGTGATCTTCGCCATCGGCTTCGCCGGGATGGCCTATTTCTTCGTCAAGCCCGGCATGACGGGCATGCTCGACATCTACGTGCACAAGTTCTTCACCGGCATGGACGTCTTCATCTGGCTGTCGATCCCGCTGTTCGTGATCGCCGGCGAGATCATGACGTCGATCGGGATGACGGACCGGCTGCTCAACCTTTCGCGCCTGCTGGTCGGGCGGCTGCGCGGCGGCCTCGCCTACGTCAACGTCGTCGGGTCGATGCTGTTCTCGGGCGTGTCAGGCTCGGCGCTGGCCGACATCTCGGCGCTCGGGCCGGTCGAGATCAAGATGATGGAGAAGGACGGCTACCGCACCGACTTCGCCGCCGCGCTGACGGTGAGTTCCGCGATCCAGGGGCCGATCATCCCGCCGTCGATCCCGCTCATCGTCTTTTCCGCGCTGACCAACACGTCGGTGGCCGCACTTTTCCTGGCCGGCGCCGTACCGGGCATCCTGCTGGGGCTCGCCCAGATGGCGGTACTCTTCGTCATGGCCCGTCGCAAGGGCTTCCCGCGCAACCCGGTCCTCGACCTGTCGGTGGCGGTGGCGATGGGCATCATCTTCAACGCCTTCTTCGCCATCATCATGCCGGTCATCATCATCGGCGGCATCATCTCCGGCGTCTTCACCGCCACGGAGGCCGCGGCGATCGCCGTCGCCTATGCGACGCTGGTCGGCGTCCTCGCCTACCGCAACCTGTCGCTGAAGACCTTCTGGGGGATCCTCGACCGCGCCGCGCGCACCTCGGCGTCGGTCTATCTGATCGTCGGCTTCGCCACGATCATCAGCTGGGTGCTCGCCAACGAGCGCGTGCCGACCGAGCTGAGCATGCTGATCAAGGACCTGCAGCTCGAACCGTGGATGCTGCTGCTGGTGCTCAACCTGTTCTTCCTGCTGAACGGCCTGTGGATCGGCGATTCGGTCCAGCTGCTGCTGTTTGCCCCGCTGTTCACCCCGATCCTGGCTGCCATGGGGGTCGATCCCGTGCATTTCGGCGTGATCATGGTGGTCAACGTCATGATCGGGCTGATGACGCCGCCCTATGGGCTGGCGCTCTATCTCGGTTCCTCGATCTCCGGGGTGCCGCTGGGCGCGATCGTCCGGCAGAGCGTGCCCTTCCTGCTCTCCAACCTCGCCGTCCTGATGGTCGTCACCTACGTGCCGGCCGTCTCCCTGACCCTTCCCCGCCTCCTAGGCTTCGTCGACTGATACCGGGATACTGACACGCATGACACTCACCAAGGACGACCTGACCGGACTCTTCACGGCGATCGTGACGCCGTTTTCGGACGATGGCGCGGTCGATTTCGACGCGTTGAAGGCGCTCGTCCGGTTCCAGCTCGAGAGCGGTGCCACCGGCATCGTGCCGATCGGCGGGACGGGGGAGTACCCGGCCCTGTCGCGGACCGAACGTGCCGACGTCGTGCGGGCCTGCGTGGAGGTTGCCGCCGGCGCGCCGGTGCTGCCGGGCGTGCTCGCCACCGGCTTCAAGGACGCGGTCGAGGCCGCGCTCGACTTCCGCGCAGCCGGGGCCAGCGGCGTCATGGCCGTGACGCCCTATTATGCCGCCGGGCCGCAGGACGGCATGATCGCCTATTTCCGCGCGCTGCGCGAAGAGGTCGGCCTGCCGATGCTGGCCTACGAGATTCCGCGCCGGACGGGCGTGGCGCTGAAGGCCGAGACCATCGCCCGGCTGGCCGAGGACGGCTCGATCATCGGCATGAAGTGTTCGTCATACGACGTGCCGGAATTCATCAAGGCGATGAAGCTCGCCGGCGGCACGATGGCGATGCTGAGCGGCGAGGAGCCGCTCTTCGCCACCCATGTCGCGCTCGGCGCCCAGGGCGGCGTTCTGGCGTCCGCGTCCGTCTATCCGCGGCTCTGGATCGAGGTCTTCCGCCTCGCGCGCGCGGGGCAGCTCGCCGCCGCGATCCGGATGCAGCAGAAGCTCGACCCGGTGATCGACACGATCTATCGTGAGACCAACCCCGGCCCGCTGAAATACTACATGAACCTCGCCGGCTTGAGGGCCGGCAGCGTGCGCCTGCCGCTGACGGGACCGTCGGGCGAGACGCGCAAGGCGCTGGAGGAGGTCCATCTGGCGATGCGGGACATGGAAGAGGCGGCATGAGCGCATTTCTCGAGGGTCTCGGCTCCGCCCTCGGTCGACAAGGCCTGCTGACGGACGATGCCGACATCGCCGCGCACGTGACGGACTTCCGCGGCCGGATGACCGGCCGTGCGCAGGCGGTCGTGCTGCCGGCCAGCACCGACGAGGCGTCTGAGGTCATGCGGCTCGCCAGCGCGCACGGCGTGCCGGTGTTCCCGCTCGGCGGCAATACGGGGTTGTGCTTCGGCGCGGTGCCGACCGCGAGCGCGAACGGTGCGGTGGGCATCGTCGTCGGCATGCGGCGCATGAACCGGATCCGGAACCTGGACCGCGCCGGCAACGTGCTGTCGGTCGATGCCGGCGTGACGCTTTCGGCCGTGCACGAGGCGGCCGCGGGTGCCGGCCGTCAGTTTCCGCTGCATCTCGGCTCGGAGGGGACGGCGCAGATCGGCGGGCTGATCTCGACCAATGCGGGCGGGACGGGCGTCGTGCGCTACGGCGCCATGCGCAGCCTCGTCGCCGGGCTGGAAGCGGTGCTGCCGGACGGCCGCATCCTCCGCGAAATGGAAGCGCTGAAGAAGAACAACACCGGCTACGAACTGCGCCAGCTGTTCATCGGAGCGGAAGGCACGCTCGGCCTGATCACCGGTGCGGCGCTGCGGCTGCACCCGCCGGTCGGCAGCCGCGCCCATGCCTGGGTCGCGGTGGCGGGTCCGCAGGCCGCGGTCGACCTGCTGTCGCGGCTGCAGCAGCGCTGCGGCGATGCGATCGAAGCTTTCGAGATGCTCAATGCGGCGGAAGTCGACTGCATCAGCCGCCATATCCCGCGCGTGCGCAGCGCCTTTGCCGTGACGCCGGCCTGGTCGGTGATGATCGAGCTCGGCGACGTCGATCCGGGCGCGACTCTGCAGGCCGCGCTCGAGGAGGTCCTGGCCGAGGCGATGGAGGAAGGTCTCGTCACCGATGCGGTGATCGCGCAGAACGAGAGCCAGGCGGTCGAGATCTGGCGGTTCCGCCACTCCATCACCGAAGCCCACAAGATCGACGGCATCGGCATCGTGCACGACACGGCCGTGCGCAACTCCGCCGTCCCCGCGTTCATCGCGGACGGGGCCGAGGTGACGGCGCGGCTGTTTCCGGAGGCGCGCGTGCTGGTGGTCTCGCATCTCGGCGACGGCAACGTGCATTTCACGGTGATGTTTCCGCATGCCTTCTGGAGGGCGTTGCCCGACCCGGAGGCGAAGGCGCTCGAGGTGGAGATGGCCATCCACGACGTGGCCATGCGCCATGGCGGAACGATTTCGGCCGAGCACGGCATCGGTCGCAAGCTGGTGACCGAACTCGAGCGTCTCGGCGACCCGGTGCGGCTGGCGGTGATGCGCGAGATCAAGCGGACGCTCGATCCGTCGAACCTCATGAATCCGGGCGCGCTCTTCGCCTGACCCGCCGGCAGCTGCGCAGAGCAGCGTGCGTCATTGCCGGCTCTTGCGACGTCGCGCGGCAAGGTTTGCGTTAAACCAAAAATTAGCAAATCTCCTGCTAAGGGATTCGTAAGGGACTCCGTTCCGAAGCCGCAGGACCTGCGGGCTTGGGTGCGGATACGGGTGACGCGGACTTCCCACGACAGACGTCGCAATTCCAGGCTCGGGACCGAAGCGCGGTGCGCTTCGCATGCATGATGCATCTCCCCACGCACGGGCTCCTGCGAGAGAGCCATGTCTCAGGCAGCATGAGGTCGCATCCGCAAGGATGACCGAAAGACCGTCGCCTCCGGGCACCGGTCGGACGGCCAATCGTCGAGAAAGGACGCTGTGCGCGTGGAGCCGGTCGGACGGCCCGCGCACCGCCTTCCGGGAGATGCGGCTGGTGTAACCGTGTAACGACAAAGGCGCCGTAGATGACATCGATCGTTTCGTCCTTCTCCGTGGCACAGATCCGGTCGATGTCGACCTCCACGATCGCCTCGCTGACACCCGACGACATTGCAGAGCTCAGCACGGCGCAGGTCGGCGCGCTGAGCGCCCAGCAGGTGGGCGCCCTCGAGGTCGAGGACTTCGAGGCGCTGACCGAAGACCAGCTGAAGTCGATCGCGGCGGGCTCGGTGAAGGGCCTCACGGTCGATCAGCTGGCGGTGCTCGACGAGACGAAGATCCAGGCGCTGGGCAAGACGCAGGTGGCGGCGCTCAGCAGCAGCCAGATCGGCGCGCTGACGACCGACCAGATCGAGGCGCTCGACGCCGAGCAGATCGGCGCGCTCAACGCCGCGCAGATCGGCGCGATCGGGGCCGACGACATCGCGGGCTTCTCGACGGACGAGATCGCGGCGATCAACGCCAAGGCGATCGCCGGCCTTTCGAACGATGCGGTGGCCGCACTGTCGGAAGACCAGCTCGGCGCACTGACGACCGGGCAGATCGCGGGCATGAAGCCGAGCCAGATCGCGGCCATGACGACCGACCAGATCGGCGCGCTGACGACCGACCAGGTGGGCGCCCTGACGGCCACGCAGGTGGCGGCGATGACCAACGACCAGATCGGGGCCCTGACCACCGACCAGGTCGGTGCCCTGAGCGCCAAGGCGGTCACCGGGCTGAAGGCCACGCAGATCCAGGCGCTGAGCACGGAGCAGGTGGGTGCGCTGACGACGGGGCAGATCAAGGCGCTGAACGACAAGCAGCTCGGCGCGCTGGGTGCCGACGACATCGCCGAACTCTCGACCGATGCCATTTCGGCGATCAGCGCGAAGGCCATCACCGGCCTCTCGACCGACGCGGTCGCGGCGCTCTCGGAGGATCAGATCGGCGCGCTCTCGAACGGCCAGGTGGCGGCGCTGAGCGCCAAGCAGGTCGCCGCGCTGACGACGGACCAGATCGGCTATCTTTCCACCGGCCAGGTGGGTGCGCTGACGGCGGCGCAGACCGGCGCCCTGACGACGGACCAGATCGGGGCACTGACGACCGACCAGCTCGGCGCGATGAGCGCGAAGGCGGTGACCGGGCTGAAGGCGACGCAGGTCGCGGCGCTGAGCACGGAGCAGGTCGGCGCGCTGACGACGAACCAGATCAAGGCGCTGAGCGCCGCGCAGCTCGGCGCGCTGGGTGCCGACGACATTGCCGAACTGTCCACCGACGCGATCGGCGCCATCAACGCCAAGGCGATATCGGGCCTGACGACGGACGCGGTCGCCGCGCTCTCGGAGGACCAGATCGGCGCGCTGACCAATGCCCAGGTCTCGTCGCTCGCCGGCAAGCAGGTGGCGGCGCTGACGACGGATCAGATCGGTTACCTTTCTACCGGGCAGGTGGGCGCGCTGACGGCCGCACAGGCGGGTGCGCTGACGACCGACCAGATCGGCGCGCTGACCACCGATCAGCTGGGCGCGCTGAGTGCCAAGGCGGTGACGGGCCTCACGGCCGCGCAGGTCGGCGCGCTGTCGACCGAACAGGTGGGCGCGCTGACGACCGGCCAGATCGGGGCGCTGAACGACAAGCAGCTCGGCGCGCTGGGCGCCGACGACATCGCGGAACTCTCGACCGACGCGATCGGGGCGATCAGCGCCAAGGCGATCGGCGGGCTCTCGACCGATGCCGTCGCGGCGCTGTCGGAAGACCAGGTCGGGGCGCTGACGACCGGCCAGATTTCCGGCCTCAAGTCGACCCAGGTGGCGGCGCTGACGACGGACCAGATCGGCTATCTGTCGACCGACCAGGTGGGCGCGCTGACCGCCGCGCAGGTGGGGGCGCTGACGACCGACCAGATCGGTGCGCTGACGACGGACCAGATCGGCGCGCTGAGCGCAAAGGCGGTGACGGGCCTGACGGCCGCGCAGGTGGGTGCGCTGTCGACCGACCAGGTGGGCGCGCTGACGACCGGACAGATCGGGGCGCTGAGCGACAAGCAGCTCGGCGCGCTGGGCGCCGACGACATCGCGGAACTCTCGACCGACGCCATCGGCGCGATCAGCGCCAAGGCGATCGGCGGGCTTTCGACCGATGCGGTCGCGGCGCTGTCCGAGGACCAGGTCGGCGCGCTGACCACCGGCAAGATCGCCGCCATGACCGGCAAGCAGGTCGCCGCGCTGACGACCGACCAGATCGGGTACCTGTCGACCGATCAGGTCGGTGCACTGACGGCCGCGCAGGTGGGCGCGCTGACGACGGACCAGATCGGCGCGCTGACGACCGACCAGGTCGGGGCGCTCAGCGCCAAGGCCGTGACCGGCCTGACGGCAGCCCAGGTGGGCGCGCTGTCCACTGAACAGGTGGGCGCGCTGACGACCGGCCAGATCGGAGCGCTGAACGACAAGCAGCTCGGCGCTCTCGGCGCCGACGACATCGCGGAACTCTCGACCGACGCCATCGGCGCGATCAGCGCCAAGTCGATCGGCGGTCTGTCGTCCGATGCCATGGCCGCCCTGTCGGAAGATCAGGTCGGCGCGCTGACGACCGGCCAGGTCGCTGCGCTCAAGGGAAGCCAGGTCGCTGCGCTGACGACCGACCAGATCGGCTACCTGTCGACCGATCAGGTCGGAGCGCTGACGGCTGCCCAGGTGGGGGCGCTCACGACGGACCAGATCGGTGCGCTGACGACCGACCAGATCGGCGCGCTCGGCGACAAGGCGGTGGCCGGGCTGACGGCGGCGCAGATCGGCGCCATGAGCACGGAGCAGCTGGAAGCGCTCGACACCGGCCAGACGGGTGCGCTGAGCGCGACCCAGCTCGCGGCGCTGGGCGCCGATGACATAGCCGAATTCTCCGCCGACGAGATCGCCGCGATCAGCACCAAGGCGATCTCCGGGCTGTCTACGGATGCGGTCGCGGCCCTTTCCGAAGACCAGATCGGAGCCCTGACGACCGGCCAGGTCTCGGCACTCGCCCCCAAGCAGGTCGCGTCGCTTACGACGGACCAGATCGGCTATCTTTCGACCGACCAGATCGGCGCCCTGACGGCGGCGCAGGTGGGCGCGCTGACGACGGACCAGATCGGCGCGCTGACGACGGACCAGATCGCGGCGATCAGCAGCAAGGCGGCAACCGGGCTGACGGCCGGCCAGGTGGGTGCCTTGTCGACCGAGCAGGTGGGCGCGCTGACCACCGGACAGATCGCGGTCCTGAACGACAAGCAGCTCGGCGCGCTGGGTGCCGACGACATCGCGGAACTGGCGACCGACGCGGTGTCGGCGATCAGCGCCAAGTCGATCGGCGGGCTCTCGACCGATGCGGTCGCGGCGCTGTCGGAGGACCAGATCGGCGCCCTGTCGAATGCGCAGGTGGCCGCCCTCTCCGGCAAGCAGGTGGCGGCGCTGACGACGGATCAGATCGGCTATCTCTCGACCGGACAGGTCGGTGCCCTGACGGCCGCGCAGGTGGGCGCGCTGACGACCGATCAGGTCGGCGCACTGACGACCGACCAGCTGGGTGCGCTGTCGACCAAGGCGGTAACCGGCCTCACCGCGGCTCAAGTGGGCGCCCTGAGCACCGAACAGGTCGGCACGCTGACGACCGGCCAGATCGCGGTTCTCAATGACAAGCAGCTTGGCGCGCTGGGCGCCGACGACATTGCCGAACTGTCGACGGATGCGATCGGCGCCATCGGCGCCAAGTCGATCGGCGGGCTGTCGAACGATGCGGTCGCCGCACTGTCCGAGGATCAGGTGGGTGCGCTGACGACCGGCCAGATCGCGGGGCTGAAGGCCTCCCAGGTGGCCGCGCTGACGACCGACCAGATCGGCTTTCTGAGCACGGGTCAGATCGGTGCCCTGACGGCGGCGCAGGTGTCCGGCATGACGACCGACCAGATCGGCGCGCTGACGACGGACCAGATCGGCGCGCTGAGCGCCAAGGCTGCCACGGGGCTGACGGCGGCGCAGGTAGGTGCCCTCTCGACCGAGCAGGTGGGTGCGCTGAGCACCGCGCAGATCGGCGCGCTCAATGAGAAGCAGCTCGGCGGGCTCGGCGCCGACGACATCGCGGAACTGTCGACCGACGCGATCGGTGCGATCAGCGCCAAGTCGATCGGCGGCCTCTCGACCGATGCGGTCGCCGCCCTGTCCGAAGATCAGGTCGGCGCTCTGACGACCGGCCAGATCTCGAGCCTGAAGACCACCCAGGTGGCGGCGCTGACAACGGACCAGATCGGCTATCTGTCGACCGATCAGGTCGGGGCGCTGACGGCGCCGCAGGTCGCCGCCCTGACGACGGACCAGATCGGCGCGCTGACGACCGACCAGATCGGCGCGCTTTCGACCAAGGCCGTCACCGGTCTGACCGCGGCGCAGGTTGGCGCTCTGACGACGGAGCAGGTGGGCGCGCTGACAACGGCGCAGGTCGGGGCGCTGAATGACAAGCAGCTCGGCGCGCTGGGCGCCGACGACATCGCGGAACTCTCGACCGACGCGGTTGCGGCGATCGGCGCGAAGTCGATCGGCGGGCTGTCGACCGACGCGGTCGCGGCGCTGTCGGAAGACCAGGTCGGGGCCCTGACCAACGCGCAGCTGTCCTCGATGACCTCCAAGCAGGTCGCGGCGCTGACCACGGACCAGATCGGCTATCTGAGCACAGACCAGGTCGGTGCCCTCACGGCTGCCCAGGTGGGCGCGCTGACGACGGACCAGATCGGGGCGCTGACGACCGACCAGATCGGCGCGCTGAGCGCCAAGGCGGCCGGTGGCCTGACCTCGGCGCAGGTGGGCGCGCTGTCGACGGAGCAGGTCGGCGCGCTGACGACGGGCCAGATCGCGGTGCTGAATGACAAGCAGCTCGGCGCGCTGGGCGCCGACGACATCGCCGAACTCTCGACCGACGCCATCGGCGCGATCAGCGCCAAGTCGATCGGCGGGCTGTCGACCGATGCGGTCGCGGCGCTTTCGGAAGACCAGGTCGGGGCGCTGTCGAAGGGCCAGGTGGGCGCCATGACCGGCAAGCAGATCGCGGCGCTGACGACGGACCAGATCGGCTATCTCAGCACGGACCAGATGAGTGCCCTGACGGCGCCCCAGGTGGGCGCGCTGACGACGGACCAGGTCGGTGCGCTGACGACCGACCAGATCGGTGCGCTGACGACGAAGGCCGTGACCGGCCTGACGGCCGCACAGGTGGGTGCGCTGTCGACCGAGCAGGTGGGCGCGCTGACGACCGGCCAGATCGCGGTCTTGAATGACAAGCAGCTCGGCGCTCTCGGCGCCGACGACATCGCCGAGCTGTCGACCGACGCGATCGGCGCGATCAGCGCCAAGTCGATCGGCGGCCTCTCGGCCGATGCGGTCGCGGCGCTGTCGGAAGACCAGGTGGGTGCGCTGACGACCGGCCAGATCGCCGGCATGAAGGCCAGCCAGGTGGCGGCGCTGACGACCGACCAGATCGGC
Source organism: Aquibium microcysteis (assembly GCF_014495845.1). Classification (NCBI taxonomy): domain Bacteria; kingdom Pseudomonadati; phylum Pseudomonadota; class Alphaproteobacteria; order Hyphomicrobiales; family Phyllobacteriaceae; genus Aquibium; species Aquibium microcysteis. The sequence goes on along the minus strand of NZ_CP061080.1, from coordinate 4,215,735 downwards.
TATCTGACGACGGATCAGGTCGGGGCGCTGACGGCGGCGCAGGTGGGTGCGCTGACGACCGATCAGGTGGGCGCGCTGACCACGGACCAGGTGTCCGCGCTGAGCGCCAAGGCGGTAACGGGGCTGACGGCCGCGCAGATCGGCGCCATGAGCACCGACCAGGTTGCGGCGCTGGACACCGCGCAGTCGGGGGCGCTCAGCGCAACGCAGCTCGGAGCGCTGGGGGCCGATGACATCGCCGAGTTCTCGACCGACGAAATCGCCGGCATGAGCACGAAGGCCGTCTCCGGGCTCTCCGCAGATGCGATCGCGGCCCTGTCGGAAGATCAGGTCGGTGCCCTGACCAACGGGCAGATCGCGGCGCTGAAGCCGAGCCAGGTCGCGGCGTTCACGACCGACCAGATCGGCTATCTCACGACCGGCCAGATTGGCGCGCTGACGGCTCCGCAGGTGGGGGCGCTGACGACCGACCAGATCGGCGCGCTGTCGACCGACCAGGTGACGGCGCTGAGCGCCAAGGCGGTGACCGGACTGACCGCGACGCAGATCGGGGCTCTGACCACCGAGCAGGTGGAGGCTCTCTCGACGACCCAGGTGGCGGCGCTGAGCGCGACCCAGATCGCAGCGATCGGGGCCGACGACATCGCCGAGTTCTCGACCGCCGATATCGCGGCGACCAGCACCAAGGCGATTTCCGGCCTGTCGACCGATGCCGTGGCCGCACTCTCGACCGATCAGATCGGCGCGCTGACGAACGGCCAGATCGCGGCGCTCAAGGGGACGCAGGTGGCGGCGTTCACGACCGACCAGATCGGCGACCTGTCGACCGGCCAGATCGGCGCGCTGACCGCCGAGCAGGCGGGCTCGCTCACGACCGACCAGATCGGTGCGCTCTCCACCGACCAGGTGGCGGCGCTGAGCGCCAAGGCGGTCGCCGGGCTGAAGCCGGCGCAGATCGAGGCGCTCTCCACCGACCAGGCCGGCGCGCTGACGACGACGCAGATCGGCGCCATGAGTGCCGCCCAGCTCGGCGGGCTCGGCGCCGACGACATCGCCGAATTCTCGACCGACGCGATCGGCGCGATCAGCGCCAAGTCGATCTCCGGCCTGTCGACCGACGTCGTCGCGGCGCTGTCCGAAGATCAGGTGGGCGCGCTCACGACCGGCCAGATCGCCGGCATGAAGGCGAGCCAGGTGGCGGCGCTGACGACCGACCAGATCGGCTACCTGTCGACCGACCAGATCGGGGCGCTGACGGCGACGCAGGTGGCCGGCATGACCACCGACCAGATCGGGGCGCTCTCGACGGATCAGGTGGGCGCGTTGAACGCCAAGGCCGTCGTCGGGCTGACGGCCGCGCAGGTGGGGGCGCTGAGCACCGACCAGGTGGGCGCACTGACGACCGCCCAGATCGGCGCGATGAGCGCCACGCAGCTCGGCGCGCTGGGCGCCGACGACATCGCGGAGTTCTCCACGGCTGCGATCGGCGCGATCAGCACGAAGTCGATCGCCGGGCTCTCGACCGATGCGGTGGCCGCGCTTTCGAGCGATCAGATCGGCGCGCTGACGACGGCGCAGGTCGCCGCGATGAGCACCGGCCAGGTGGCGGCGCTGACGACCGACCAGATCGGCGACCTCTCCACCGGGCAGGTGGGCGCGCTCGGAGCGGCGCAGGTCACGGCCATGACGACGGACCAGATCGGGGCGCTGACCACAGACCAGATCGGCGCGCTGACGACGAAGGCGGCCGCCGGGCTGACGGCCACGCAGGTGGGCGCACTGTCGACCGACCAGGTGGGGGCACTGACGACGGGCCAGGTGGCCGTGCTCGGTACCGCGCAGCTCGGCGCGCTCGGTGCGGACGACATCGCGGAACTGTCGACCGACGCCGTCTCGGCGATCAGCGCCAAGTCGATCGCAGGCCTGTCCACCGACGCGGTGGCGGCGCTGTCGACCGACCAGATCGGCGCGCTGTCGACCACCCAGGTGGCGGCGCTGACGGCGGGCCAGGTGGCGGCGCTGACGACTGACCAGATCGGCGACCTGTCGACGGACCAGGTCGGGGCGCTGACCTCGACGCAGGTGGCCGGGATGACCACCGACCAGGTGGCTGCGCTTTCCACCGACCAGGTGACCGCGCTGAGCGCCAATGCGGTGTCGGGCCTGACGGCGACGCAGATCGAGGCGATGTCGGCCGAGCAGATCGGTGCCTTCTCCGAGACCCAGACCGCGGCACTGAACGGCACCCAGATCGGCGCGATGGCGACCGAGGATCTGGCCGAGTTCTCGACCGGCGATATCGCAGCGATCAGCACGGCCGGCATCACCGGCCTGTCGGCGGACGACATCGGCGAACTGAGCACCGATCAGGTGCAGGCACTGACGACGGCGCAGATCCAGGCGATGAACTCGAGCCAGGTGGCGGCCGTCCTGGCGGCCTACCAGGCAATCTGACCGCCGGTCTCCGCCGGACGGCGGGGGCCTGAAGGCCGACCAGGACCGGCGGGTCGTCGACGGACGGTTCCGGACGTCGGGCGCCCTGTCCGGGCGATCGGACATCCCGGTCGGCTGTGCCCTTCGCCACGGCCGGTGCGCGGCACCGGGCGCTGCTGCGCCGGGATGCGCGCCGCGCCGTTTTTGCGATGTCGCGGGTCCGCGCGTTCTGATATCGCCACGCCACGCGGCTTTCGGCTAGAAGAAGAGCCCGGCGAGAGGAGAACCGCATGAGACAGACCTGGCGATGGTTCGGACCCAAGGACCTCGTTTCGATCGACGACATGCTCCAGGCCGGAGTCCAGGGTGTGGTGACGGCACTCCACCACGTGCCGACCGGCAACGTGTGGTCGCCGGACGAGATCGCCAGGCGGCAGCGCGAACTGGCCGTCATGAAGGATGGCGGGCCTTCGGGGCTGCGCTGGGAGGTGGTGGAGAGCCTGCCCGTCTCCGAGGACATCAAGAAGCAGAAGGGCGCCTGGCGCGAGCACGTCGCCAACTACAAGATCAGCCTGAAGCATCTCGCCGACGCCGGCATCGAGGTGATCTGCTACAATTTCATGCCCGTCCTGGACTGGACCCGCACGTCGCTGGCCTGGCGGGTGCCGACCGGCGCGACCTGCATGCGCTTCGACTATGCCGATTTCGCCGCTTTCGACATCCACATCCTCGCCCGCCGCAACGCCGCAGCGGACTATCCCGCCGAGATCGTCGAGGCCGCGCGGGCGCGTCATGCGGACATGTCGGAGGCCGACCGCGACGCGCTCGCCCGCAACGTCGTCTTCGGGCTGCCGGGCGCGGCCGAGCACTTCACGCTCGACGACGTGCGGCGGCATCTCGACGAGTACGGCGCGATCCCGGCCGAGCGGCTGCGGGCGCATTTCATCGACTTCCTGACGGAGGTGGCGCCGGTGGCCGAGGAGCTCGGGCTGAGGCTCTGCTGCCACCCGGACGATCCGCCCTTCGACCTGCTCGGACTGCCGCGCGTGATGTCGACGGAGGCCGACTACGAGGCGATCATGGCGGCGGTCGACACGCCGGCCAACGGCATCACGCTCTGCAGCGGCTCGCTCGGCGCGCGTCCCGACAACGACCTGCCCGGCATGATGGAGCGGCTGGGCGAGCGGGTGCACTTCCTGCATCTGCGCAACGTCAGGCGCGAGACCGGCGAGATCAGGGGATCGTTCTACGAGGCCGAGCATCTCGGCGGCGACACCGACATGGTGGCGCTGCTGGCGGCGGCGCTGCGCGAGGAGAAGCGGCGGAAGGCCGCCGGTCGGGCCGACTGGTCGATCCCGATGCGGCCCGACCACGGCCAGGACATCCTCGACGACCTGAACCGCAGGGCACAGCCGGGCTATCCGTCCATCGGGCGGCTGAAGGGCCTGGCGGAACTGCGCGGCATCATCACGGCCCTGTCGCATCCGATGGCGGCGCCGGTCGTGTGACGCCGGCTTCCGCAGCGGCATGCGGAGGGAAGCGCCGGCGGCGAGCTGCTTGCTTGCAAACCGCGGGAACATGAGAGACAAGCGAGGCGCAACAGCGAGCCCCGATCCATGGACACCCGGGCCCATCGAAGCGAGCAACCCTGGCTTGGCTCGTCGCTTCCCACGCGGGCGGCGCTGATCCCGCCCCTGTCGGCGGCGCGCTGGCTCCTGGTCCTGATCGCCGCGGCCGGAATCTACTTCTTCCAGGATTTCCTCGTCCCGGTGCTGGCGGCGCTCGTCATCGGCTTCGCCAGCTGGCCGCTCTACCGGCGGCTGCTCGTCAGGATCGGCGGCAGCACGACGATCGGCGCAACCCTCGCCATCACGCTCATCCTCGTCTTCCTGGTGGTCCCGATCGTGGTCGCCATCAGCTACACGATGGACGAGGTGGCGCTCTGGTTCGGCTGGGCGGTCCAGACCAACGAATCCGGCGCGCCGACGCCTCTGTGGATCGCCGAGCTGCCGCTGGCGGGGAAGTGGTTGGACGAACAGTGGACACGCCACATCGGCCATCCCGGTGCGCTGGGCGAACTGGCGCAGATGGTCAGCGGCGCCAACATCGGCAACATCTACCGGGCGGTCCTGGCGACGGGCAGCGGCGCCTTCCATGCGGTCCTGACGCTGCTGTTCATGATGATCGTGCTGTTCTTCGTCTATCGCGACGGCGAGAGCTTCGCCGGCGAGATCGATACGATCGGCGAGCGGATCCTGCCCGCCCGCTGGGAGCGGATCTCGCGCGTCGTGCCGATGACGATCCGCTCGACCGTCGTGGGGATGACCCTGATCGCCATCGGCGAAGGCATCGTGCTGGGAGTCGCCTACTGGATCGCGGGCGTTCCCTCGCCGGTGACGCTGGGCGTCCTGACCGGGCTCATGGCGCTCGTGCCGGGCGGGGCGCCGCTGTCGATGACCCTCGTCTCGATCTATCTCGTCGCCAGCGGCTCGCCCTTCGCCGGTCTCGCGCTGTTCGCCTGGGGCAGCATCGAACTGTTCATCGTCGACAAGACGATCCGTCCGAAGCTCGTCGGCGGGCCGATCAGCCTGCCCTTCCTGCCGACCTTCTTCGGCCTCATCGGCGGCGTGAAGACGATGGGCTTCCTCGGCCTGTTCGTCGGGCCGGTTCTCATGGCGCTGCTGGTGGCGATCTGGCGGGAATGGGTGCGGGAGGCGGAAGCCGTGCCGGTGCCCGCCATGGTCGCGGTTGCGCCGGCGGGCGCGGAAGCGGGCGTCTCCGGAGGCGCCGACGGTCTGCGCCCCTGACCGCGGCGGACGCCGCGTCCTCTTTGCGCCGGCACAACGAGCACCGGGTCCAGTCATGCGATGCTCCGCGCATCGTTCGACGAGGACAGAGCATGGCGCAGCGCCCCCCCATCGATCCCGACATGCCGGTCGACGAGATCATGCGACGCTGGCCTTCGACCATCGCGGTGATGATCCGGCACGGAATGCTCTGCATCGGCTGCCCGATCGGCGGTTTCCACACGGTCACCGATGCCTGCCGCGAGCACGGGGTGGCGGAGGGCGTCTTCCTGGCCGAGCTGGAGGCGGCGATCGCGGGCTGAGCCGCTAGCCCTTGCGGCGGTTCTCGGCGATCAGCATCAGGGCGTGCGGGTCGACCACCGTCACCTTCTGGCGGCCGCCGCGCACGAGGCCCTGCTGTTCCCAGCCACTGAGCAGGCGGCTCACCGTGTGCAGGGTCGTGCCGGTCATCTCGGCGATCTCCTGGCGGGTGATGGGAAAGTCGATCTCGATGCCGTCGGGCGTCCTGCGGCCCGACTGCTGCACGAGCCGAAGGACAGCGCGCGCGATGCGCTGCTCGACCTGCTCGGTCGCCATCTCCATGACCGTCGCCTGGGTTTCCTGCAGGCGCGTGCCGATCGTGCGGTAGGCGGCGGAGCCGAAGTCCGGAACGCGCGCCTGGAGGTCCGGCCAGGCCGCGTTGGGCCATGTCAGCACCACGCAGTCGGCTGCGGCGACGGCACTGGCTGGATAGGTGGTGCGCCCCATGGCCATGGCGATGCCGAAGAGCTCGCCCTCGGCGATGTAGCGCGCGATCACCTGGTGGCCCTCCGGGGAGGTGCGCACCACGCGGATGTGGCCCGACAGGAGCAGGTGGAAGGCGGTCGCCTCCTCGTCCTGGGCGAAGATCTCGGCATCGCGGGCGAAGCGGGACGAGCGGGCCTTGGACAGGATCGCATCGAGCTGGTCCGCCGGCAGGCCCGCGAAGGAGGGCAGGCCGGCGATGAGGCTTCTGTCGAGTGGCATGCGCTCGCTTCCTGTCCGTGTCCTCCCTTTCTACCGGCAGTTTGCGTTCGAGCAAAGTCGCTGCGCGGGGCCGGGTCTATAAACGCCGTCAACGGTTGCAGGTCAGCCGTCGCAAAAAAGGAAAAGAAAACATGAACAAGATCATTGCCGCCCTGACGATCGGCGTCGCCCTTGCCCTGACGGGTGCTTCCCAGGCCGCCGAATTCGAGGTGAAGATGCTGAACAAGGGCGAGAAGGGCGCGATGGTGTTCGAGCCGGACTTCCTGAAGGTCGCGCCCGGCGACGTCGTGCACTTCGTGCCGACCGACAAGGGGCACAATGTCGAGACGTTGAAGGGGATGATCCCCGAGGGCGCCGAGGCCTTCAAGACCAAGTTCAACGAGCCGATCTCGGTGACCTTCGACAAGCAAGGCGTCTACGGCCTCAAATGCGCGCCCCACTACGCCATGGGCATGGTGGCGCTGGTCGTCGTCGGCGAGCCGGGCAATCTCGAGGAGGCCCGGGCGGTGAAGCAGACCGGCAAGGCGAAGACGGTGTTCGAGGAGCTGTTCGCGATGGCGGGGGAGTAGGCAGGGGCGAATAGCGAATAGCGAATAGCGAATAGGGAGTAGGGAGTAGGGAGCAGGGAGCAGGGAGCAGGGAGCAGGGAGTAGGGAGTAGGGAGTAGGGGGCATCGTTCCCCTGCTCCCTTTTCTGCGTCCTGCGGGAAGCCGGCCTTGGCTTTCCTCAGGCCGCCCGCTTGCCCCAAAGGAGCGGCGCGTAGCGGATGGCGAAGAGGAGGAAGGAGGCGCTCCAGAGTGTGCCGCCGGTGGCGAGCAGGGGGATGTAGGCATCAGGCACGAGCGGGGCGGCGACGCGGAGCGCGGCGCCGAGCGTGACGAGGGCATACATCGCCTGGACGGTGCGGTCCGCGACGATGGCGCGGCCGGTGTGGCCGAGGCTCGCCCGCGTCATGACGGCGAGCGTCATGGTGCCGATGGCGCCGGCGGTGAGCGCATGCAGCGCCGCGGTTCCGGGCAGGAGGCCGGCGAGGCTCGCGCCGAAGAGCAGGAAGGCCGCCGCCAGCCAGAGATAACCCAGATGCAGGATCAGCACGATCGGCTCGGCGCCCGTGCGGTAGCCGCGCCAGCGGACGAGCCTGACGAGGAGCAGCGCGCCGGCCAGGGCCATGAGTGCTGCGGTGGCCGGCCCGTCGGGCGCGGCGACCCAGAGCACCAGCGCCAGCCCGGTCGCCGCCAGCGCGGCCTTGTCCAGCCGGCCGAAGCTCGCCGGGAGGGAGGCGGCGCCGGCGCGGACGAGCCAGTTGCGGGTGAAGCTGGGCACGATGCGCCCGCCGATGAGCGCGATCAGCATGGCTGCGGCGGCGAGCGCGAGGCGCGTTCCGAGCCCCTGCGGCACGAGATCCAGATTGCCGGCGTGGTGCAGCGCATTGGCGGCGCCAAACAGCGTGATCATGACGGCGACGGGTGCGTTGCGCCAGTTGCGGCCGGCCAGCACCTCGCGCCAGACCGACAGCGCCAGCACCGCCGGGAAGGCCAGATCCACCGCCATCGCGGCGACGGGATCGGAGGCGAGGGCGCAGGCGACGCGGCCGGCGAGCCAGAGACCGACGAGGCCGGCGAGCGGCCAGCCGCTGAGCGGCAGGCGCCCGGTCCAGTTGGGGATCGCGGTTAGCATGAAGCCGGCGATCACGGCGGCGAGATAGCCGAAGAGCATCTCGTGGACGTGCCAGTCGAGCCCGGTGAAGGGTCCGGGCAGATCGCCCCCATGCAGATGGATCCAGAGCCAGGCGGGAATGGCCAGACCGGCATGCATGGCGCCCAGGAAGAAGAAAGGCCTGAAGCCGTAGTGCAGGATCGGCGGCATGGCGCGCACTCGTCCGCGGGCGTCGCGGGAGCGATCCCCTGACTGGGCGAGCCGACGCGGCACGGAGCGATCGGCGGCAGGTACAGCGGCGCTCACAGGGGTTCTCCCCGACCGGCCGCTCTTCCGGCGGCGACGGCCGCGAAAGCGGCGAAGTCGGCGATGTCCTGGAACAGGTCGGCGGCGGACCGGAAGGCCGAGCGATCCGGCTCGTCCGGCGTCAGTTCGTCGAGATCGGACAGCAGGCCGAGAACCAGGACGATCGCGTCGCGCATGCGCCTGGCATCGGCAAGACCGGCGGCGCGGCAGCGCAGATCTTCTTCGGCGTCGCATCGGTCGAGCGCAGCGTCGGCGGCATCGCGGCAGACGCAGTCGAGACCGGCATCTCCGATGGCCCGGCGCAGGCGCGTGATTACCGAACCGACCGTCGGCGGCGCCGCGATGAGGGAGGGAGACAGGGGGGCGCGGGACGGGTGCATGAGACAGCCTTTCCGGTGATCGTGTGGTTCAGCCGCCGAAGAGACCGGCGACCCGGTGCTTCAGGCCGGCGACGAGCGGCAGGCCGGGCTCGCGGACGAGGCGGAAGCCGAGATTGTCGGGCGGGGCGCCGACGGCGCAGCCGCCGCTGCGGCCGTCGCGCACGAAGTCGGACATGATGGCGCGGTGGCGGCCTTCCAGCACGTGGACGCGGCAGTTTTCGGTGCGACTGCGTTCGGTGACGCGGTCGGTGTCGAGACTGACCCGGACGTAGCAGGTGGAGGTCCATTCCCAGACGTTGCCGCCGAAATCGGCGACGCCAAGCGCGTTGACGCCGTACTGGCCGATCGGCCTCGGCGCGGGGTCGGGAGGTCGCTTCGAGGCGGCCTCCTCGCGATAGCGCCGGATCCAGGCCACGGCGGGATTCTTCGGATCATCCGCCGCATCGGAGAAGGTCCCGGCGGCAAAGCGCTCGCCGGCGGCGGCGGCGGCTTCCAGCGCCGAAGGCAGGCGCCATGTCGCGCCGGTCGCCTCGCCGAGCCAGGCGGCGTAGGCGAGCGCGTCGACATGGCTGACGCCGGTCGCGGGGACGTCGTTCGCGGCGTCGGGCGCGGCCGCGTCGGCGGCCAGGCAGCGGCCGGCGGCGACGCAGCGGCCATAGTCGGCAAGGCGGACCTGGTGCGTCATGATACGGAAGGCCGGAACGGCCGCGTCGCGCAGCGGAGCCGGAACCGGGCGGCCCTCGACCAGGAACTCGCCCGGTTCGGGGAAGGAGAGGCGGGTCGCCGGTATGGTCACGGTCGCCGGCTCGGCGCCAGGACCGGCCGCGCGATCGAGGTCGTGGGTGGCGAAGGCGGCGAGGGAGAGCGCGACCGCGGCGACGCTGCCGGCGGCCGCTTCGGCGAGATGCCAGGGCATGGGTCTTCTCCTGATACGGGGCGGCCCGCGGCGCGGGCCGTCTCGCCGTCGGCCGCCCGGGATCGGGCGGCCGATCCGCGAGCGTCAGTTCAGCGGGATCGGGCCGGGTGCGGCGACCTGCTTCATCAGGTCTTCGTTCCACTCGCCCTCGACCACGAAGTGGGCCGTGGCGCCGAGTTCGACCGCCTCGATCAGGTTGTGGTTGACATAGGCGTAGATGCCGGGCTGCAGGAAGGTGTAGAGCGCCGCACCCGCCGAGCCGCCGCGGATGAACCAGGTCTCGAGGTCCTTCCGGGGCGGGTTGTCGAACTTGCCCTCTTCCCAGACGTAGTCGCCATGGCCGCCGATCAGGTGGGGCCGCGTGTCGCGGTTGGCCTGGGAATGGACGATCAGCACGGTCTCGCCGACCTTCGAGGTCATCGCGTTGTCGCCGGTGAGGGCGCCCTTGGCGCCGTTGAAGACGACATGGGTCGGGATCAGGCCGCGCATGACCGGCAGCGTGTCGGCGTAGGCCTCGCCCGGGCTCTCGTAGCTCTTGAAGTTGCCCTCCTCGTCGCGCGGGACGTAGAAATCGTTCTCGCCGACATAGAACACCTTGTCGTAGTGCAGCGGCCTGCCGGTCTCGTCCTTGAGGCCGTCGCGCGGCAGCACCATGATGGTGCCGCTCATGCCGGACACGACGTGCCAGGGAATCATCGCGCCCTCCGGGGCGCAGTGATAGACGAAGGTGCCGGTGCGCGTCGCCTTGAAGCGCAGGGTGGTCTGCTCGCCGGGGTTGATCAGCGTCAGCGCGCCGCCGCCGAGACCGCCGGTCGCGGCATGGAAGTCGATGTTGTGCGGCAGCGAGTTGGTCTCCGGATTGACCAGCGTCAGCTCGACGTAGTCGCCCTGGTGGACCACCATCATGGGGCCGGGGATCGAGCCGTTGAAGGTCATGCCCTGCAGCGTGGTGCCCTCGTCATCGATGACGACGGTCTTTTCCTCGATGGTCATGGTGTATTCGATGATCCGGGGGCCGGACGTGGCCACCTGCTCGTGCGCGTGCACGAAGGGCGGCGCGACGAGCGCGACCCTCTGGCGCGGCAGCGCGGACAGATCGATCTCTGCGGCCGTTGCGGCCGTCATCCGCGGCATCGCGGCCAGAAGACCGGCAGTCGCCACCCCCATCAGTGCCTGGCGACGCGTGAACATTGTCTTTCTCCTTCGGATCATCGGTTGTCGATGGGAGGAGCATAGACGAAGGCCGGCGCGGCTCTTTGTGCCGGAGCAAACTCGCAGGCGATCGGTTGATCGAAGGCGGGGCGGATCGGGAAAACCGTACGATGAACCTGCCGTGCCGGGCGATCTTACAGGCGGGCCGGCGCCGGGGCGTGGTGGTCGGGCCGCTGCTGTCGGAGCAGCCGGCCGCGGGGCACCAAGGCTTCCGGACTCCCGCGCGCCGACCCCGGCACCTGCCGAAGAGCGGCTGAAACATTCTCGTCCGGTTGACGTTTCGTCAGCATGGACCTCGTGGCGAGAGGGGTCTAGTGTCGCAAACCGATCATTGCCCGACGCCCGGAGACGCAGCCTGTTTCGAAATGCCGATCTCCACGCGCTGGATCTTGGAGCCCTTTTCAACGCCTCGCCCAACGCCTACGTCATTTTCGACGAGGCGCTGACGATCGTCGGCTGCAACCTGGCCTACCTGAAGGTCGTCGGGCGCGCCGGCCGGGAGGAGATCGTCGGCCGTCACCTGTTCGAAGCGTTTCCCAGTTCGCCCGACAGTGCCAGCTACCGCCTGCTGCGCCGGTCGCTCGACCGCGTGCTGGCCACGCACGAGCCCGACCACATCGCGGTCATCCCCTATGACACGTCCGAACCGGGCGCGCCGCCCAACATGCGCTACTGGAGCGCGACGCATACGCCGATTTTCGATCGGGACGGCACGTTCCGCTACATCCTGCAGCACACGGTCGACATCTCGGAGCTGCAGAGGCTGCGCGAGCGCGGGGCGCACGAATTGTTCGTGGAGGCGGGCGTGCTGCATCGCGCCCGCGAGGTGCAGGCGGCGAACCAGGCCATCGACGCCGAACGCAAGCTGCTGCGCGACATGTTCAAGCAGGCGCCCGGCTTCATCGGCATCCTGGCCGGGCCGGCGCACACGTTCCTGCTCGCCAACGACGCCTATCGCAGCCTGGTCGGCGGCCGGGAACTCGTCGGGCTGACGGTTGCACAGGCGCTGCCGGAGGTGGTGGGGCAGGGCTTCATCGATCTCCTGAACCAGGTCTATGCCTCGGGCGAAGCCTATATCGGCCGGCACGTTCCGGTGATGCTCCGGCAGCCCGGCAACCCCGAACCGCGCCGGCACCACATCGATTTCGTCTACCAGCCGATCCTGAGCGAGGACGGCGGCGTGAGCGGCATCTTCGTCCAGGGCCACGACGTGACGGACCAGGTGGAGGCCGAGCGGCTGCAGTCGCTGCGCCACCGCGAACTGGGCCACCGCCTGAAGAACCAGCTGGCGATGGTGCAGGCGATCGTCAACCAGACGATCCGGGCCTCGCAGGACATCGCCACGGCCGGCGCGACGATCGCCGGGCGGCTGCAGGCGCTGTCGCGCGCGCATGAGAGCCTGATCACCGGAACCACCGGGCTGACCTCGGTGCGGGAGATCGTGCGGATGACCGCCGAGATCCACGAGCACGGGCAGCTGCAGCGTTTCAGGATCGAGGGGCCGGATGTCGAGATCGCCTCGCGGCCGGCGCTGTCTCTGTCGCTGATCCTGCACGAACTGACCACCAACGCCGTCAAATACGGCGCGCTGTCGAGCGAGAGCGGCCGCGTCCATGTCGCCTGGGACGTGGCGGGCCATGGGGAGGCTCGCCGCTTCGCGCTCATCTGGCGGGAGACGGGCGGCCCGCCTGTCTCCGCGCCGTCGCGCAGCGGAGCGGGAACGCGGCTGATCCGGGCCGGCCTCGCGGGGACCGTGAGCAGCACCGTCGTCGTCGACTACGAGGCGGACGGCGTGGTCTGCCGGATCGAGGCCGACTTCGCCAGCATGGGCGAGGAGCCCGAATAGGCAGGGGCCCGTTTTCCCGCCTTCGCCGCATCCTCGCCAAGATCGTTTCCAATGAGGGGAATGCACGCGGCGCGTCGCCAGGGGGCGACGGGAATGCCCGGAGGTTGCATGGCCGGGATGCCGACCGACGGGGAGAGGGTGAGGCTGGCGACCGGTCCCGCGGAGCGGGTGCCGCCCTGGCGCGCTCTCCTGGTCTCGGTGGCGCTTCATCTCCTGGCCCTGACCCTTGCCCTGCTGCTGGCGCCCGAGCGGCGGCTGCCGCGTCCCGCGGAACAGACGGTGAGCGTCGAGATCCTGGTCGAGGCGATGCCGGCGACGCCCGCGGCAAGCGAGGCGCAACCCGCAGGCGAGCCCGTCGCGGCGCCTCAGGCGGCAGCCGAACCGCCGGAGGCTTCCCAGGGCCGGGCGGCGCCGGACGGCGGGGTGGTCCGGGCGAGGACGATGCTCGCCGCCCGCGCGCTCGCCGATCCCCGCAGCGCCGACGCGCTGCGCGAGTGGCGCAAGCTCTATCCGGACGAACGGATCATCCAGCTGTGCAATCTCGAGGCCATGGAGCAGGTCCATGCCTGGAAGCCGGCATTCGAGCCCGACTTCGTCGTCGCCTACGCGATGGGCGACATCGCGCTGACCGGCTTCACCCTGGTGGCCGACGGCGCGGCGCTGCGCGATCATCAGGCCTGGTACGCGATGCGCTACAGATGCGAGGTCGCCGCCGACATGGAAGCCGTGGTGGCCTTCGAATTCGTGCTGGGCGAGCTGATCCCGGAGAGCGAATGGGAAGAGCACTCTCTTGCGGCCGGCGACGGTCCGGCGGATTGATGGCGGCGACGGCGCAGGGATGGACGGAGCGATGCAGATCGAACTCGTGGATGGCGACAGCCGGGCGGTGATCGCCCGGCGCGGCGCTGAACTGGTGCACTGGTCGGTCGGCGGGCGAGCGCTGACCTGGGCGCCCGACCCTTCGGTCTGGCCGGCGGTGAGCCCGATCCTGTTTCCCGTCGTCGGCTGGGCGCGCGGCGGGATGGTGCGGATCGACGGGCAGACCCATCCGATGCCGGTGCATGGCTTTGCGGCAGGGCTCGATTTCGAACTCGTCGACCGTGACGGGCAGCAGGCGGTGCTGCGCCTCTGCGAGAGTGCGGCGACCGCGGTCCATTACCCCTTCCGGTTCGTGCTGACGGTTCGCTACCGGCTCGCGGGACCATCGCTCGCCGTGGACTTCGCGGTGGAGAACCGCGACGAACGGGTCATGCCCTATGCGGTGGGCATCCACCCGGGTTTCCGCTGGCCGCTTTCCGGCGGCGACCGCGAGGGTCACGCGATCACGTTCGAGGCGGCGGAAGAGCCGAGCGTGCCGGTGATCGCGCCGGGCGGGCTGTTCTCGGACGCGCGGCGACCGGTTCCGCTCGATGGCGGCCGGCTGGCGCTGAGCGACGCCGTGCTGGCGCAGGAGGCGCTGTGCTTCCTCGGCGTGCGCAGCCGCAGCCTGCGCTACGCCGCGCCGGATGGTTCGGCCCTGCGCGTCGACTGGGAGGACTTCGCGCATTGCGCGATCTGGTCGCGGCCACCGGCGCCCTTCGTGTCGATCGAGAGCTGGACGGGCCATGGCGATCCGGTCGGCTTTTCGGGCGAGCTCGCGGACAAGCCATCGATGCGGCGGCTCGAGCCGGGCGAGGTCGGGCGGCACGCGGTGCGCTACGGCTTCGAGACCGCCGGCGGGCCGGTCTAGTCGACCAGTGTCACGAATTCCGGCGACAGCGGCCGCACCGCGAGGTCCAGCAGCGCCAGCGTCACCGGCAGGCGGAAGCGGCGCGGGCCGCAGCTGCCGGGATTGAGATGGAGAACGCCTGCCGGCGTCTCGACGCCGGGGCGGTGCGAATGGCCCGACACGACGAGGTCGACGCCGTCGTCGGCGGGGTCGCGATCGAGGGCCTTGCGGTCGTGCAGCATCAGGATGCGGCGGCCGGCGAGGTGGAGCGAAACGGTTTCGGGAAAGGCCTGTGCCCAGGCCTGCGTGTCGACATTGCCGCGGACGGCGGTGACGGGGGCGATCGCCGCGAGCGCCGGCACGATGTCCGGGCGGCCGATGTCGCCCGCGTGCAGGATGTGCCCGACGCCCGACAGTGCGGGAAGGACTTCGGGCCGCAGCAGGCCGTGGGTGTCGGAGAGGATGCCGATCCGCATCAGGCCGTGATCCGCGCGATCCACCGCGTCGACGCATCGGCCATCGTCTTCAGATGATCTGCGGCGGTGAAGCCGGAGACGGATTTGCGCGGCTTCAGGTCGTGGTCGCCGTCCTCCAGCCAGAGGATGTCGATCGAGGGCGACAGGGCGTAGCCGACGACCTCCTCGCGGGTACCGAAGGGGTCGCGGGTGCCCTGGCAGATCAGGGCCGGCGTCGCCATCGCTTCCAGATGGGCGGTGCGCAGCCTGTCCGGCCGGCCCGGCGGATGGAAGGGATAGCCGAGGCAGAGCAGGCCGGCGATGCGCCGCGCGGCGAAGAGCTCGTCGGCGAGCATGGAGGCGACGCGGCCGCCCATGGACTTGCCGCCGATGACGAGGGGTCCGGGGGTCGCCAGCGCCTCGATCGCGGCGCTGTATTCGGGCAGCAGGGTTTCCGCGCGGGGCGGCGGCTTGCGTGTGCCCGAGCGGCGGGCGGCCATGTAGGCGAATTCGAAGCGGGCGACCCGCAGGCCGGCTCCGGCAAGGGCCGTCGCGATGGCGGTCATGGCGGGCGCGTCCATCGGTGCGCCCGCGCCATGCGCGAGCAGCACCGTTGCCGGGGCGCCGTCCGCGCCGTCGAGGATGAAGTCGGTCGCCATGCGCGCCTCCGTTCCGCGAATGCTAGAGACGCGGGTGCGGCGGCGCAACCGCGGGCGGTCAGACGCTCGCCAGTTCCTTCGCGTGCAGCCAGTCGGCGTGGCGCGGCGCCTTCTTCGTGCGGCTCCACTCCTCCAGCATGTCCCATTTGACGGCATCGAGACGCTTGATCAGGGCCTCCTCCTCCGGGTCGGGGCAGGCGAGTTCGATGCGGTGGCCGTTCGGGTCGAAGAAATAGATCGAGTGGAAGATCGAATGGTCGGTGACGCCGAGCACGTCGACGCCGTTCTTCTCCAGATGCGCCTTGCAGGCGAGGAGCGCCTCGCGGTCCTTCACCTTGAAGGCGATGTGCTGGACCCATTTCGGCGTATTCTCGTCGCGGCCCATCTCCGGCTTCGTCGGCAGTTCGAAGAAGGCGAGCACGTTGCCGTTCCCGGCATCGAGGAAGACGTGCATGTAGGGATCGGGCTCGTGCGTGGAGGGGACGTGGTCCTCGGCGATCGCCAGCACGAAGCCCATGCCGAGCATCGTCGTGTACCAGTGGACCGTCTGCCTGGCGTCGCGGCAGCGATAGGCGACGTGGTGAATTCCGGCGAGTTGCATGGCGTATCCTCCAATTAGTTGCGACTGTAACTAATTGGAGGGGGATGAGGCGGCCTTGATCCAGATCAAGCCGGCGCGGCAGGGTGAGCCGCGCCGTCGGGTCGGGGTTCAGCGCGCCAGGCCGAGCGGCACGGAGAAGGACCAGCTGTTGCGGCCCGCGCCGGCCGGGATCGGCGGGAAGGGTGCGGCACGACGTACGGAAGCGAGCGCGGCCTCGTCGAGGTCCGGCGAGCCGGAACTCTGGCTGATGCGGACCGATCGCAGCCCGCCATTGGCCGTGACGACGAAGGCGACGTGCACGTCGCGCTGGGCGCCGCGACGGGCACCGCGGGAGACAGAACGGACGGCGCGGCGCAGCTTCGAGTGGATCTGGCCCGGATAATTGGAGACGGCGGCATTGCCGGCCTCGCCGCCGCCGCGGCCCGTGCCGCCGGCATCCGCCTTGCCGCGCTCGCTGCCGTCGGCCTGGCCGCGGCGCGAATCGCGGTCCTGCTTGCCGCCGGAGCCGATGGTGCGCTGGGGGGCGGGACGGCGCTGCGCACGGGGCTCGACGATCGCCGGCCGGACGACGGCCTCGCGCACGACGGGCGGTTCGGGCACCGCCGGCGGCTCGGGACGGGCGGTCGGCAGCGGAACGTCCTCCGGCAACGGGATCTCGTCCACGGCATCGACCGTCTCGACGGGTTCCTCCGGCTCGAGCGCTTCCGCGACCGGCGGAACGACCGCCAGCGCGGTCACGATCTCGGGTGCCGGCTCCGGCTCGACCTGCGGCTCGGCGACGTCCGGTTCGACGGACTGAAGGGTCTCGGGCTCGGCCTGCGCCGGTTCAGCCACCGGCTCGACCGGCACCGCCCGGGCCGCGGGCTCGACCTCTTCGGCCTCGTCCTCCGGGACGACCGTCGCCGCAGCCGCGACGTCGACCGGTTCCGCCGTCTCGGCCGGTTCGACCGCCTGCGCCGGCAGGTTCACCTGGGCGGGCAGCGCCTCGTCCGGCTCGATCGCCTCGACGACCGGCGAGGGTGCGGCCTGCACGGGCTCGGCCTGGGCAGTCTCCGCAGGCGGCGGCGTCTCGACCGTCTCGGCCATCGCCGTGCGCGTCGGCGCGACCGGTCGTTCCGACGGCTGCGGCTCGATCGTCTCGGCGACGTCCTCGACCGGGGGAGCGACGTCCGCCTCGACGTCCTCGCCCGCGGAGACGGCGTCCTCCATGGAGCCGAGCAGCGCGATCTCCATCGACGCCGCGCCCTCGATCAGCACCTCGTCCGGCGTCTCGCGCAGCAGCCAGGCGGCGGCGCCGGCATGCAGCATGCCGGAGGCGAGGATGGCGACGGTCCATTTCAGGCTGCGTCTCATGGCATCGCCCGTTCGGTCACGACGGTGATCCGGGTGGCGCCGGCATCGCGCAGTTCGCCGACGATGGCGATCAGCCGCTCGGCGGGCAGTTCGCGATCGGCAGCGATCTTCACCGTCACCGGGTCTTCCGGCAGCAGCAGCTCCTTCTGGCGGACGGCGGCGACGTAGTCGGGCGCGGTCACCTCGGCGCCGCGCGCGCGCATGACGCCGTCGGCGGTGACGAAGAGCGCGTCCGGCGGCTCGGCCTGCTCGGATTGCAGCGTCGAGATCAGCGTCACGTCCTTGTCGAGCGGCGGCGTCAGCGTGCCGGCGATCAGGAAGAAGACCAGCATCAGGAAGACCACGTTGATCAGCGTGATCGTGCTTTCCTGCGGGCTGCGCTTCGGGGGGCGGGCAAGGCGCATTTGATCACCTCGCGACCTGGAGATTGAGACGCGTGGCGCCGCGGATCGCTTCGACCGCGCCGACCAGGGCCTGCGAGGTCAGCCCTTCGCGTACGAGGATGACGGCCGACGCCGCGCCGGCGTCCTGCAGCCGGACGAGTTCGGCCAGCGCCTGCTCGCGCGGCAGGCGCAGGCCGTTGACCGACCATTCCTCGTCGACGAGGCGGATGATGACGTCCGGAACGCCGCCGGCGGCACCCTGCCCGGCGCGGCCGCCGGTGATCTCGACTTCGGCGAACTTGGCGAAGGTGGAGGTGAGCATGAAGAACAGCAGGAGCAGGAAGATCACGTCGATGAGCGACGTGACCGAGATCGGCCTGCGCCTGCGGAGGGTCGCGGCCTCAATGCGCATGGGCCGGTGCCGCCATCATCGGCGCGGACGGCTGGGCGTTGCCGGAGGCGGCGCGAAGGTCGCCCATCGCCGTCTGCGAGAAGAAGCCGGTGGCGGTGGTCTCGATCGCCACGCGCTCGTTCTCGACGCGGGTCTCGAACCAGGTGAGCACCAGCGAGACCGGCATGGCGACGGCGAGGCCGGCCGCGGTGGTGAGCAGCGCGACCCAGATGCCGCCGGCGAGGATCGACGGATCGACGGCGCTGCCGGCGCCCTGGAGCTGGCGGAAGGCCTCGATCATGCCGAGCACGGTGCCGAAGAGGCCGAGCAAAGGCGAGATCTGGGCGATCGCATCGAGCGCGCGGAAGCCGCGCTGGAGTTCGTGCAGCCGCCGCAGCGCGACGCGCCCGACCTCCTCCTCGACGACCTGCCGGGGAAGGTTGCGGCCCATCGACAGACGCATGGCCGTGGCGAGCGCGGCCCCGACGGCCGACCGGTCCTCCTCGGCCACCCGCCGCGCCTCGACCGCATTGCCGTGCACCCAGAGATACATGGCACGCTCGGACCGGCCGTGAAAGCCGACACGCTCGCGCCAGAACTGCACGAGCTTGAGCAGGATGAGCGCGAGCGCGATCACCGAGAGCACGAGGAGGATGACGACGACGGGGCCGCCCAGCGCCAGGAGGTCGCGGATCTGCTGGATGATGTCTTCGGTCATGGCTTTACCCGTTGCTCGTCTAATCGTCTGAGACCGTGCCGAAGCGGCCCGGCCGGCGCGTCAGCTCCCGAAGGAGATGTCCGACTTCGTCTCCGCCTTCAGGCTGCGGATGCAGGCGGTGGGCTCGACGCCCGCGCCCTCGCAGGCGACAGCGTCGTTGACCAGCACGCGGCCGATGCCGGTGCAGTCGGCGCCCGGCAGATCGAACTGGCGCACCTTGGTCTTGCCCGCCGGCAGGTCCTTGAAGTCGAGCACGGTGAGGCGGTCGACCAGGCCCTTGCCGTTGAACAGCACGATCTCGAAGGCGGCGCGGTCGAGTGCGGCGCCGAGGCCGTTCTCGACCACGAAGGTCAGCCGGCAGCCGGCCGTGGACGGCTCGAGCCCGTTGAACTCGAGGCGGAGCGAGGGGGCGGGCGCCGGCTCCTCGGCCAGCGCCGCCCCGCCCGCAGGCAGCGACACCGCCATGAACGCGGTCAGAATGCGTCGGGATACCGCTGCCTTTTTCATCTCACCACCCGATCTGCTTGGCGAGGGAGAGCTTGAACGTGCGGCCGATGGCGCGGTCGTTGTTCAGGAACTCCTTGTAGTCCTGGTCGAAGAGGTTATCGACGCCGGCATTCAGCTCCCAACCCTTCATCTGGCCCTCGTCCGGCTTCCAGGTCAGGAAGACGTCGTGGACGTCGAAGGCGGTGGCGTAGCGGGTCGAGTTGCCGAGGGACACGTCGGAGCGGAGCTTCTCGTCCTGCGGATCGGCGACGATGCGCGTACGCCAGCCGAACTTGAGGTCGTGCTGCGGCAGCTTGCCGCCGAGCGTGAAGGACAGCTCGTGCGGGGCGATCGTGGTCAGGTAGGCGCCGGTGTCCTTGTTCTTGCCGACGACATAGGAATAGGCCGCGTTGACGAACACGAAGTCGCTGTCATAGGCCGACTCGACCTCGAAGCCGTAGATTTCGGCGTTCGAGATGTTGATGTAGCCCTCTTTGTTGTTCTGGCCGGACACCATGCCCGACCGCAGCGCGATCAGGTCCTTCACGTCGTTGTAGAAGCCGGTGACCTTGATCTGCGCGGCATCGCCCGCCTGGATCAGTTCGTAGCCGGAAAGAGCGACACCGGCTTCGAAGTTGTTCGACTTCTCCTTCTCGAGGCTGAGGCTCGGCAGGAACGTCGACGATGAACTCGTGGTCGAGAAGACCTCGTCGATGGTCGGGAAGCGCTCGGTATGGGCGATCGATCCGAAGACGGCGATGGTGTCGTTGAACTTGTAGTGCGCCGCGATCTTCGGCGAGATGGCAGTATCGTCGGAATTGCCCGGAACGTTGCCGTTGTAGTCCACCACACCGTCGCCCGGCGACAGCCGGTGCCAGTCGAGCCGGACGCCGGGGATGAGCGTCAGCTTCTCGTTCCAGATGAATTCGTTCTGGACGAAGACGCCGGTCTTGAGATCGGTGCCCTCGGGGTGGAACCGGACCGGCAGCGGCGTGCCGTCGTTGAGCCGGGCATCGGCGACGCGCGACTGGTAGGTGGTCTGCGAGCCGACCGTCAGGAAGTTCTCCCAGTTCGCGCCGCTCCACTGCATCGTGTTCTGGGCGTTGAATTGCCAGGTGTCGTAGGCGTAGTCGGAATCGCAGACGATGGCGAAGGACCCGGCCGAGCAGGACGGCCGCAGGTCGGCGTTGCGCTGCCGGTTGCTGGTGCTCGAGTAGGAGGCCGAGACCTTCACGTCCAGCATGTCGTTGCCCGAGAAGGGGTTCTCGTAGGAGAGGATCGCGGTCTGGTCGATGACGTGACGGTCGATCAGGCCGAAGAACGCGGCCGTGCTGGTCTGCGACAGCTGCTGGTCGTCGAGGTTGGAGTCCCAGCGCTGGTAGGAAGCGCTCACGCGGCCTTCGTCGCCCACGTCGAAGGTGCTCTTGACCAGGCCGGACCAGGCGCGGAAGTTCGAGCCCACCATCTCCTTGCCGGCGCCGTCCTGATAGGTGTCGGCCGCGCGGTAGTTGCCGGTGACGAGCAGGTCCGCACCGTTGGCGAAGCGCTGCGCAAAGGTGGAGGAGTTCAGCCAGGAATTTCCGTTGCTGCTCCAGCTGGACTTCAGCCGCACGGCGGTCGTCTCGCCTTCGGCGATGAAGTCGGAGGCATCCTTGGTCTCGAAGTTGATGACGCCGCCGAGCGCGCCCGACCCGTAGAGGGTGGACGAGGCGGGGCCGCGCAGAACCTCGACGCGCTTGTAGAGCTCCGGATCGGAGAAGAACGAGCCGAGCCGGTACTGCTCGTAGAATTTCTGCACGCCGTCGACGTTGATGATGATGCGTCCGCCGTCGCCGGCGTTCTCCGGGGCGCCGATGCCGCGGATGTTGAAGCTCTGGCCGAGCAGGCGGTCGGATCCCGTGACGTTGACGCCGGGAATCGAGCGCATGACGTCGCCGATGGTCTGCGGCTGCAACTGGTCGATGTCTTCCTGCTCGACGACCGTCACCGACTGCGGCGTGTCGATGGCCACCTTCTCGACGCCCGCGCCGAGGATCAGGCGCTGCAGCGCGGTGACGCGTTCCTGCTTCTGCGCGGCCGTTTCAACCGGCTTGTTCGTGTCGTCCTGCGCGTGCGCGATGCCGACGGTGGCGGCTGCGCACAGCGCGGCGCTCCCCAGCAGTCTCGTCGCATTCCGGCTCAGCAGCCTCATACCCCATACTCCTGTTCGTTCGGCTTCACGCTGGCTGGCCTGAGCGGCTTGCTCGCTTGTGTCTCTCTGTCGGATGCGTCAAACTTGAGTCACGCACTCCGGTATTGCGTTCCGTATTAAACCTGATAATAGCTGTCAAGAAATCAATCGCGCATTCCGACACGCCCAGCCAGCCTTCAGGCAAGCCAGGTGCGAACAGAGGTCCCGTCAGCCATGACCCGACACTTCAATCGTGCCGACTTCACCGACCGCCGCGAGCGGGCGCCCTATGCCGCGCCGCACGACCAGGACCGCCAGCAGCGCACCTACGAGGCCGCGCGGCCGCAGGTGCGCACGCTGACCAGCCAGTCGCTGTTCCTGGGCGAGCACGAGATCGGGATCGAGCACCACGGCGCCTTCTACCGGCTCAAGATCACCCGCCAGGGCAAGCTCATCCTCAACAAGTAGGTGCCTGAATGACCTCGATGACCACCAAGCCCTCTCCGGCCGAGATCCGCCGCGCCCGCGCGGACAATCCGAAAGCGCGGGAGCGCGACGTGGCCAAACAGCTCGGCATCTCGGAAGCGGATCTCGTGGCCGCGTCCTGCGGCGCCGGGGTGCGGCGCATCCGTGCCGACGTCGACGCTTTTCTGACCGGTGCGCCCGCGCTCGGCGAGGTGATGGCGCTGACGCGCAACGAAAGCGCGGTGCACGAGAAGATCGGAACCTACGAGAAACCGGTGCTGGGCAAGCACGCGTCCATGGTGCTCGGGTCACAGATCGACCTGCGCATCTTCCCGCGCGACTGGGTGCACGGTTTCGCAGTCGAAAAGGGCGAGGGCGCCGAAATGAGGCGCAGCCTGCAGTTCTTCGACGCCGCTGGCGAGGCGGTGCACAAGCTGCACCTGCGCGAGGCCTCGAACGTCGACGCCTACGAGGCGCTGGTGGCATCGATGCTGACGGACGACCAGTCCGACGCGGTAGCGGTGGCCGCGAAGCCTCTGAAGATCGCAGACAACGACGACGCGGCCCGCCCGCATGCCGACGATCTGCGCGAGCGCTGGGCCCGCATGACCGACGTGCACCAGTTCGTCGGCATCCTGCGCGACCTGAAGCTCTCGCGCCGGCAGGCGGTGGAACTGGTCGGGCCCGAATTCGCCTGGCGCATCGATGACGAGGCCGTGCCGGCGGTGATGCGGCTGGCGGCCGACGAGGCGCTGCCGATCATGTGCTTCGTCGGCAATGGCGGCTGCATCCAGATCCACTCCGGCCCGATCGCCGAGATCAAGCCGATGGGTCCCTGGATCAACGTGCTCGACCCGACCTTCCACCTGCACCTGCGGACCGACCACATCACCGACGTGTGGGCGGTGCGCAAGCCGAACGTCGACGGGCACGTCTCGTCGATCGAGGCCTATGGCGCCGACGGCTCGATGATCATCCAGTTCTTCGGCCAGCGGAAGGAAGGAACAGACGAGCGGCGCGAGTGGCGCGGCATCGTCGAGGGCCTGCCGCGGGTGCCGCAGTCGTCCGCAGCCTGAGGAGACCGTCATGACCGTATCCATTCCGCGGCGCGTGCTGCGCCGCGCCGGTGCCGTCTGCTTCACGCTTGGCCTGACCCTGGTGCCGCTGGTGGCGCCCGAGCGCGGCGACAGCGCGCGCGCCTCGCAGGTCGAAACCATTCCGGCCGAAGCGAAGCGCATCGTGTCGGTCGGCGGCTCGCTGACCGAGATCGTCTATGCGCTGGGTGCGCAGGACCGGCTGGTGGCGCGCGACTCGACCAGCACCTTCCCCGCCGAGGCGGTCGCGCTGCCGGATGTCGGCTACATGCGGGCGCTGTCGCCCGAGGGTGTGCTCTCCGTGCAGCCGGATGCGATCCTGCTGCTCGAGGGCAGCGGACCGCCGGAAGCGGTGAACGTGCTGCGCAAGGCGAGCGTGCCGCTGGTCTTTGTGCCGGAGCGTTTCGACAGCGACGGCATCCTGGCCAAGATCCGCGCGGTGGGCGAGGCGCTGGGGCTGCCCGCCGAAACGAAGCGCTTCGAGGCCGAGGTCGCCGCCGATCTCGGAAAGGCGACCGCCGCGGCAGCCGGCATCGCCGAGCGCAAGCGCGTGCTCTTCGTGCTCAGCCTGCAGGGCGGCAAGATCCTGGCTTCGGGCGAGGGCACGGCGGCGGCCGGAATCCTAGCGATGGCGGGCGCCGAAAACGCGGTCGGCGGCTTCACCGGCTATCGTCAGCTGACCGACGAAGCCGTGATCGAGGCGCAGCCGGACGTGGTTCTGGTGATGGCGCGCGAGGGCGACCTCGCCATCTCGCGCGACGAGCTGATCGCGCATCCGGCCATCGCGGCGACGCCGGCCGGCGAGAACGGCGACGTGATCGCCATGGACGGGCTCTACCTGCTCGGCTTCGGCCCGCGCACGGCGCAGGCCGCGCGCGATCTCGCCGCCGATCTCTACGGCGACGGCACAGGCGACTGACCGCGATGACGGACCACGCTATCGACGTGCCGGCTGCGCGGCGCCGACCCGAAGGCGACCGCAGCGGTCGCGCGCGGCTGGCGATCCTGCTGTGCGCTGCAATGCTGGTCGCGATCGCAATCGCCAGCCTCGGCTGGGGCGCGTCGGACGCATCGGCGCTCGGCGTCGTCCTCGACATGGTTTCCGGCGGCGCCGAGAACGTGCCGGCCCGCGACCGCATCATCGTCTGGGACATCCGCCTGCCGCGGGTGATCCTCGGCATGCTGATCGGCGCATCGCTTGCCGTCTCGGGTGCCGTCATGCAGGGCCTGTTTCGCAATCCGCTCGCGGATCCCGGGCTCGTCGGCGTCTCGGCCGGCGCCGGTCTCGGGGCGATCGGCATCATCGTGCTGGGTGCGGGTTTCCTGGCACCGGTCACGACGGCCTTCGGCATCTACGCTCTGCCCTTCGCGGCCTTCCTCGGCGGGCTGGCGACGACGCTGATCCTCTACCGGGTCGCCACGCGGCGCGGCCAGACCTCGGTCGCGACCATGCTGCTCGCCGGCATCGCGCTCGGTGCGCTGGCGGGCGCGGCATCGGGCCTGCTCGTCTATGTCGCCGACGACCGGCAGCTGCGCGACCTGACCTTCTGGAACCTCGGCTCGCTCGCCGGCGCGACCTGGACGAAGATCGCGGCGGCCGGTCCGATCATCGCGCTGGCGCTGGTGGCCTCGCCGTTCCTGGCGCGCGGACTGAACGGGCTCAGCCTCGGCGAGACGACGGCCTACCACCTCGGCGTTCCCGTCCAGCGGCTGAAGAACGTGGCGATCGTGATGGTCGCCGCGGCCGTCGGCGCCTCGGTCGCCGTGTCGGGCGGCATCGGCTTCGTCGGCATCGTCGTTCCGCATCTGCTGCGGCTCGTGATAGGCCCGGACCACCGCTACCTGCTGCCGGCATCGGCGCTGCTCGGCGCGTGCCTGCTGCTGGTCGCCGATGCCGTCAGCCGCACCATCGTGGCGCCGGCCGAACTGCCGATCGGCATCGTCACCGCCGCCGTCGGCGCGCCCTTCTTTCTGTGGATCCTGCTGCGTCGGCGCGGACTCCTCGACCTGTGATGCCCGGAGACCGGCCGTGATCGAAGCAAGGAACGTCTCCGTCCACATCGGACCGAAGCGGATCGTGACCGGAGCCGACTTCGAGGCGGTGCCGGGCGCGTTCGTGTCGATCGTCGGCCCGAACGGCTCGGGCAAGACGACCTTCCTGCGCGCGCTGTCGGGCGATCTCGACCATGAGGGCGAGATCCGCATCGGCGGGCACGACATCAAGCGCGCGAAGCCATGGCAGCTCGCCGGCATGCGGGCGGTGCTGCCGCAGGCTGCGACGCTGGCCTTTCCCTTCACCGTCCGCGAAGTGGTGAAGCTCGGCCTCACGGCCGGCCGGTCCGGCGTGCTGCCGGGCGAGGACGCGCGGTTGCCCGAGCGGGCGCTGGCCAGGGTGGATCTCGAAGGCTTCGCCGGACGGCTCTACCAGGAGCTGTCCGGCGGCGAGCAGCAGCGCGTCCAGCTGGCGCGGGTGCTCTGCCAGGTCTGGGCGCCGGTGCTGGACGGCGCGCCGCGCTATCTGATCCTCGACGAGCCGGTCTCCAGCCTCGACATCAAGCACCAGCTCGTGATCATGAGCATCGCGCGCGACTTCGCCCGCCGGGGCGGCGGGGTGATCGCCGTCCTGCACGACCTCAATCTCGCGGCGATGTATTCCGACCGCATCTACGTCATGCACCGGGGCCGGATCGCGGCGGCCGGCACGCCGACCGACGTGCTGCGCGACGACCTGATCGCGCGGGTCTTCGAGTGCGACCTCAGGGTGAACGCTCTGCCGCCGAGCGGCATGCCCTATCTCCTGCCGCAGTCGGTAGCACGCGCGGCGGGTTGACGCGACCGGACGGGCATGACGGAGACGGCTCCGGCGAGCAGCCCGCCTCGGCGCCGTCATCCATCTTTCGGAGGCGCAAGCATCGAAAAACTTGCTGCAAAGCCCGGTCCGAGGCGCTAGGGGAAGGTTCTAGCGCCGCACAAGGGACATGTCGGTCTTCATGGTGGCACCGGTCGACAATATGAAACGCGGGTCCGCAAACCCGCAGCCGGCGGGAGACGCGTCCGTGTCGCCGACCGACCGGCTTCCGTCGCTGCTGTCGCATCTCCCGGCATTCCGCGCCACCGTCGAGCGCGCGACCCCCCGGGACCGGGTGGTGGCCTATGCCGGCTCGCTGGCGATCGTCCTCGCGGCGATCGTCGCGCGATTCGCAGTCGATCCCTATCTGCCGCCCGGCTTCCCCTACCTGACCTTCTTTCCCGCCGTGGTGCTCACCGGCTTCTTCTTCGGCATCTATCCGGCGCTGATGAACACGGCGATCTCGGCGCTGGTCGCCTGGTACTGGTTCATCCTGCCGGCCGAGAGCTTCGCGCTGACGTCGCAGTCGATCACCGCGCTCTGCTTCTACTTCGTCGTCATCGGCATCGATCTCGGCCTGCTGCAGCTTCTGCTCGCCGCCTATGCCGCGCAGGTGCGCGCGCACGAGGAACTGACCCGTCATCTTCGCATGCAGCAGCTCGTCTCCACCGAGGTGGATCACCGGCTGAAGAACCTGTTGTCGACGATCAGCGGCCTCGTGGCGCTGTCGCAGCGTCATGCGGCGACGCCGCAGCAACTCGGGGCGCAGATCCGGCAGCGGATCCAGGCGATGGGGAGTTCGGTCTCGCTGCTGCGCGGATCGTCGCATGGCGGCAGCGCCGACATGCGCGCGGTGATGCAGGCGGCGACCGCTCCGCTGGGCGTCACCGAAGGCGAGAGGCTGGTCCTGTCCGGCCCCGACCTGGAGCTGAACGACGCGTCGATCGTGCCGCTCAGCCTGATCCTGCACGAACTGGCCACCAACGCACTGAAATACGGCGCGCTTTCGGGTGACGCCGGCCGCATCCACATCTCGTGGCGCCCGATGGAGGCGGCGGGCGGGGAGCGCGATGCGCCGCCGCCGAAGATGATCGAGCTCGTCTGGCGCGAACAGGACGGGCCACCGGTCGTGTCGCCGTCGAGCCAGGGCTTCGGCAGCGATCTGATCCGCCGCATGGCGGGAAGTTTCGGCGGCGATGCGAATCTGACCTTCGCACCCGACGGCCTCGTCGTCCGCATCGAGATGGATGCGCGCAACGTTCTCGCGACCGCGGCGTCGCCCGGCTTCTAGAGCCCCGCTTTCGCGGGCGCGCGCGGCGAGCCGGCGGCAGACCAAAGGCCGTGCGGGTGGACAGGGCCTGCCGCAGGCGGCAAAGTCGGCGATGCACGCAAGACCCCGGACCGACCACCGAATGCCCGAAACGTCCCGCACCGATCGTTCCGGCCGCGCCGCGGGAGAGCCATCGGGGCGTTCCCGCCGCGCCATGCGGGCCGTCGCTGCCGTCTGTGCCCTTCTTCCCGCGCTGGCAGGGCCGGTGCTGGCTGCCTGTCCACAGGAACTCGCGGTCTATACCGACCGGGAGCGGGCCGCCTCGATCGAATTCCGCCCCACGGAACCGGACGCGGCCGTCCACACCAACGCGTTCCGGGTGGTGTTCTCCCAGAACGACGTGGTTGCCGACGGCGTCGTGCTGTGGACGGAAGGCGTGCCGCGGCCGACGGGAATCGTCATGCGCGACTGCCCCGAGGGCGACGTGACGGGCGAGGAACTCGCGGCCTGCACCGTGTGGCAGGGCGTCATCTACACCGTCGACGCAGCGGGCCAGGTGGGTCTGCTGCCGCGGGAGGGGCCGGCGGCCGAGAGACTGCTGCTGCCCGATTTCGGCCCCTCGGTGCGCCACTCCGCGCTCTACGGGGCAAAGGGGATCAGCATCGTCCCGTGGGACGTCTTCGAGATCAGCGGGTGCCAGGAATGACGGTGGACAAGCAGAACCTCCTGATCACCGGCGGCGGGCGCGGCATCGGTGCGGCCGTGGCACGCCATGCGGCGCGGCGCGGCTGGCGGGTGGCGGTCAACTACGCGCGGGACGGGCAAGCGGCAGACGCGCTGGTGGGCGAGATCGAGGCCGGCGGCGGCGAGGCCTTCGCCGTGCGCGGCGACGTCGGATCGGAGGACGACGTGCTGGCCCTGTTCGAGACGGTGGACGGCCGCTTCGGCCGGTTGCATGGGCTGGTCAACAGCGCCGGCATCGTGGCGCCGCGGGCGCGGCTGGACGAGATGGATTTCGCCCGGCTGGAGCGCATGATGCGCGTCAACGTGATCGGCACGATGCTCTGCGCCCGCGAGGCGGTGAAGCGGATGTCGACGCGCCACGGCGGCTCCGGCGGGGCGATCGTCAACCTGTCGTCGGTGGCTGCGTCGCTCGGCAGTCCCTCCGAATATGTCGACTACGCCACCTCGAAGGGCGCGGTGGACACCTTCACCATCGGACTGGCGCGCGAACTCGCGGAGGAAGGGATCCGAGTCAACGCCGTGCGTCCCGGAATCATCGCCACCGACATCCATGCATCGGGCGGTCAGCCGGACCGCATCGAGCGCATGAAGGGCTTCGTCCCGATGAAGCGCGAAGGCAGTCCCGACGAGATTGCATGGCCCATACTCTGGCTTTTGTCACGCGAAGCGTCCTATACGACGGGCGCAATTCTGGATGTCGGCGGCGGACGCTGAACGCGCGAACGAAAGGGTTTTCTCATGGCATATGATGTGGTCGTCATCGGAGGCGGGCCGGGCGGCTACGTCTGCGCCATCAAGGCCGCGCAGCTCGGACTGAAGACGGCGGTGGTGGAGAAGCGGCCGACCTTCGGTGGCACCTGCGTGAACGTCGGCTGCATTCCCTCGAAGGCCCTGCTGCACGCGACCGAACTCTATGCCGAGGCCAGCCACGGCTTCGACGACCTCGGCTTCACGACCGGCAAGCCCGTGCTCGACCTGCCGAAGATGATGGCGCACCGGCAGAACACGGTCGACCAGAACACCAAGGGGCTCGACTTCCTGTTCAAGAAGAACAGGATCGACGGCATCCGCGGCACCGGCCGCATCCTCGGCGCGGGAAAGGTGGCCGTGACGGCCGAGGACGGCAGCGTTTCGGAAATCGAGACGAAGAACATCGTCATCGCCACCGGTTCCGACGTCGCCGGCATCCCGGGCGTCAGCCTGGAGATGGACGAGAAGGTGATCGTGTCGTCCACCGGTGCGCTGGAGCTCGACAGGGTGCCGGGTCATCTCGTCGTCGTCGGCGGCGGCGTGATCGGGCTGGAGCTCGGCTCGGTCTGGGCGCGGCTCGGGGCCAGGGTGACGGTGGTCGAGTATCTCGACACGATCCTCGGCGGCATGGACGGCGAGGTGGCCAAGCAGTTCCAGCGCATCCTCGGCAAGCAGGGCATCGATTTCAAGCTGGGTGCCAAGGTTACCGGCGTCGAGAAGGGTGAGGCGGGCGCGACGGTGACCTTCGAGCCCGTGAAGGGCGGCGAGGCGCAGGCGATCGAGGCCGACGTCGTGCTGGTGGCCACGGGCCGCAAGCCGTTCACCGCGGGCCTCGGCTGCGAAGAGGCCGGAATCGCGCTCGACGAGCGCGGCCGGGTGAAGACCGACGGTCACTTCAGGACCACGCTCGACGGCGTCTATGCCATCGGCGACGTGATCGTGGGGCCGATGCTGGCGCACAAGGCGGAGGACGAGGGTGTCGCGGTGGCCGAGATCATCGCCGGGCAGGCCGGCCACGTGAACCACGACGTCATCCCGGGCGTGGTCTACACCAGCCCCGAGATCGCCTCCGTCGGCAAGACCGAGGAAGAGCTGAAGAAGGCCGGCATCGAGTACAAGGCCGGCAAGTTCCCCTTCTCCGCCAACGGCCGCGCTCGGGCGATGCTGAAGACGGAAGGCTTCGTGAAGATCCTCGCCGACAAGACGACCGACCGGGTGCTCGGCGTCCACATCCTCGGCCACGGCGCTGGAGAACTGATCCACGAGGCGGCGGTGCTGATGGAGTTCGGCGGCTCGTCGGAAGACCTCGCGCGCACCTGCCATGCCCATCCGACGATGTCGGAAACGGTCAAGGAGGCGGCACTCGCCACCTTCTTCAAGCCGATCCACATCTGAGGGATCCGAGGCAAGATCGACATTCGAAAGGCCCCGGTGCGGTCGCACCGGGGCCTTTTTTCAGGTTGCGGATCGATTACTGCGCGGGCTGAACCGGCTGTGCCGGATCGGCCGGGCTGATCGGGGGCAGCGTCTCGCCGCCATCGGCAGGCGCGGCTGCGGCCGGCTCGTCGGGCGTGATCGAGGCCGTCGGAGCGTCGTCGGTGCCCAGCGGCTGCGTCACCTCGGGCGTGTTGACCGCCGTCTCGTTGGTGTCGGCACCGCCCATGAAACTGAAGGCGATGACGGCGAGAAGCACGATCGCGACCGCGAGAGTGGCGCCCGCCAGACCGCGGGGAGCCGCGGAGGGGCGGGGGTAGTCGCGTGGCTGCACATAGGCCGGATTGTCGCGGATCGCCGGATCCTCATAGGCCAGCGGATCGTCGTAGTCGCGGTCGATCGCACCGGGAACGACCGGATCGACCAGCCGGTCCGCGTGACGCGTCTCGGGATTGCGCGGGTCGCGGGGATCTCGATTGCCGGGATAAGCCATTGCACATCCTCCTGTGATTCCGTTTCGACAGGAGAACGGCCGCGGGAGGATGCAGTTGCATCACGAAGCGATACAACCGACGTCGAAAACGTTACAGACGCCGGAAGGTCCGCTCAGCCGGCCGGGGTGACGGAATAGCCGGCTGCGCGCAGCCTCTCGATGAGGCCGCCGTCGCCGGGAAGGTGCAGGGCGCCGACCGCGATGAAGGCGCCGCCCGCGTCGAGGAACGGGATAGCGTTGTCGCGCATGGTGGCGTTGCGCGCGTCGATCATCACGGTTTCGAACGCCTCGTAGGCCGCCGCATCGCCGTCAGGCAGGACGGTGCGGAAGAGCGGCCAGATCATGCCCACATCCTCGCGTTCGTAGAGAACGACCATGGTCTCGAAGACGTCCTGGATACGGTCGCCGAGTTCGAGCGTCGCGATGAGGCCGTCGACGTGCATGGAGAGCGGCAGGGAAGCCATCGCGTCGAGCTGGCCGATCATGGTCTCGAGACCTTCGACCGGCTTTCCGTCGGCCTTCGCGTCTTCGGCGAGCTTGACGTCGAGGATCGGCAATCCCGCCGCCTTGCGCGCGGTCTCGCAAGCCGGGATCGACAGCGTCGCGGCAAGCATCCAGGGCTTCATCCGGGCCACGCTCGCGGGCGGGATGCCGCGGGCCGACAGGGCGTCGTCGATGATCTTCGCCTTTTCCGGCGGCAGGCCGGAGGTGAGCGTCGTCCCGTCGGTGTACATCATCAGGTCGGGTCGCTCGATCATCGCAGCCATCATCTTCGACTGGTCGAGGATGTCGGTGGTCTCGATGACGACGGTCCGGGCGCTCTCGTAGGCGGCGCGGGCCGCTTGGGTGAGGTCGGTCACCCGCGGATCGGTCAGGTGCATTGTGCCGAACAGCCAGGACGGCTCGACGCCTGGTTTCTCCACCTTCCACAGGAGACCTCTGCCATTGGGAACCGCCGCCGCTTCCGACTGCAGTCTCGTGTAGGTGGCGGGCTCCCCGGTTTCGATCTGCGCGAGAAGATCGCGTCCGGCGCAGGTGGCGACTTCGGCGCGCGCCTGGGCGACGAGCAGCAGCGTGGCGAGGAAGCCGAGCGCAAACAGCACGTTGACCGCTGCGAGCAGGCGCAGGGCGAGATCCGAGAAACCGCGATGGACGAAGAGGCGTCGTGTCATGCTGCAGCCATAGCGCGAGAAGACGGCGAAACCGTTAAGCCGGGACGGCGATTTCACGGCATCGCGGATCAGGCGCGGGGATGGGCGCTGTCGTAGATGTCGAGCAGGCGGCTGGTGTCGACGCCGGTATAGACCTGCGTGGTCGACAGGCTGGCATGGCCGAGCAGTTCCTGGATGGTGCGCAGGTCGCCGCCGCGGGCGAGCAGGTGGGTGGCGAAGGAGTGGCGCAGCGCGTGCGGCGTCGCGCTGTCGGGCAGGTTGAGCGCCGAGCGCAGCCGGCGCATCTCGCGCTGGACGATCGACGGGTCGAGCGGGCCGCCGCGCGCGCCGCGAAACAGTGCGCCGTCGGCCGGAAGATGCCAGGGACAAAGCCGGCGGTATTCCGCCACGGCCCGCAGCCCGACGGGAAGCACCGGGACGAGCCGCGTCTTGCCGCCCTTGCCGGTGACGCGGATCGCGCCCTCGCCGCGATCGAACTGACCGGCGGTCAGGCCAAGCGCCTCGGAGATGCGCAGCCCGCTGCCGTAGAGCAGCGTCAGAACGGCGGCGTTGCGGGCGGCGATCCACGGCTCCTCGGCGAGCTGTTCGCCGGCGGAGACGACGCGCAGCGCATCGCCGGCAGCGAGCGGGCGCGGCAGCGATTTCGGCAGCTTCGGCGAGCGCAGCGCGGCCGCGCCGGCGGCATTGGCGAGGCCCCTGCGCTCCAGGTGGCGCAGGAAGGAGCGGATGGCGGCCAGTCCCCGGCTCACCGTGCGGGCTCCGACGCCGTCCTTGCGGCGCCAGGCGAGGAAGGCGCGCAGGTCGGCGGGGCGCAGATCGGCGACCTCCTTCAGCCCGGGCGCGCCGCCGCAATGGCCGGTGAGGAACTGGAAGAACTGGCGCGTGTCGCGCTCGTAGGCCTCGACGGTGAGGGCGGCGAGCCGCCGTTCGCGTGCGAGCGTGCCGAGCCAGGCGGTGCGGGCCTCCATCAGGTCGGGCTTCGCGGCGACGAGGAATTCCTGCATGTCGGCTCCGGTTCTTGCACGCCATCATGGCCCGCCGGCCCTTAGCGCATGGTGAATGCGGCAATTGCAAAGACGCCGCCGATGCCGCAAGAGCGTGCGACGGCGGATTTCCTGCCCCTCGATCTCCAAGCGGGACGCAACGACGTGACGACGAAACTGGAAAATCCGGTCCTGATGGCGGTGATCGGCGCCGCGCACGGCATCAAGGGCGAGGTGCGGGTCAAGTCCTTCACCGGCGATCCGGAAGCGCTCGGCGACTATGGCCCGCTCTTTTCCGCCGACGGTCGTGCCTTCAAGGTGCAGAGCCTGCGGCCGCAGAAGGAAGTGGTCGTCGTCCGCTTCGAAGGCGTGAAGGACCGCAACGCCGCCGAGGCGCTGGCCGGCACGGAGCTCTTCGTCGACCGCGCCGCGTTGCCGCCGGTGGCCGACGAGGAGGAGTTCTACCATGCCGATCTGGTCGGGCTCGCGGTGGTGGACACCGAGGGCGTGCGGCTCGGTACCGTCAGGACCATGCACGACTATGGCGGCGGCGATATCGTGGAGGTGGCGCTCGCCGGCGCGCGTTCGGTGCTGGTGCCGTTCACGAAGGCGGCGGTGCCGGCGATCGACGTCGCGGCGCGCATCATGACGGTCGACCGGGTGGCCGCCGGGCTGGTGGAGGACGAGGACGACGACGCGCCGCAGGACGGGCGGCCGCCGCGCGGGACCGACCGGCCGCGCGGGCCGAAGCCCTCCGGAGGCGGCCGATGACGTTCCGCGCCACCGTTCTGACGCTCTATCCGGAGATGTTTCCGGGCGCGCTCGGCCTGTCGCTCGCGGGCCGGGCGCTGGAGCGCGGTGACTGGGCGCTGGACACGGTGCAGATCCGCGACTTCGGGCTCGGCCGGCATCGCGCGGTGGACGACACGCCGGCCGGCGGCGGGGCGGGCATGGTGCTGCGCGCCGACGTGCTGGGGGCAGCCATCGACCATGCCGCGCCCGCCGACGATCCGCGGCCGCGCCTCCTGATGAGCCCGCGCGGAAAACCGCTGACGCAGGCGAAGGTGCGCGACCTCGCCGCCGGTCCGGGCGCGGTGATCGTCTGCGGGCGCTTCGAGGGCGTCGACCAGCGGGTGATCGAGGGTCGCGGACTGGAGGAGGTGTCGATCGGCGACTACGTCCTGTCGGGCGGCGAGCCGGCGGCGCTGGTGCTGCTCGACGCGGTGGTGCGGCTCCTGCCCGGCGTCATGGGCAACGAGGCGTCCGGCGGCGAGGAGAGCTTCGAGAACGGGCTGCTCGAGCACCCGCATTACACGCGTCCACCGGAATGGGAGGGGCGCGCGATTCCCGAGGTGCTGATGTCGGGCAACCACGCGAAGATCGCGGCCTGGCGGCGCGAGCATGCGGAACGGCTGACGGCGGAGCGGCGGCCGGATCTGATCCGGAAGTAGCCTGAATCGATTCGCACACGGACGGAAGCGCCTGCCATCCTCCGGTGGCCCCGAAGTCGCCGAGCTACGCCATCTGCCTTGCCCATGGGGTCTCGACAGGCCACCTACCGACGGGTTGCCGGACATGTCGCTCGGTGGTAATTATTACTACCGATGCATATCAGAGGTGCTTGATGGCGAATGTCGAGAAAGTCAGCGTTTCGATGACGCCGCAGCATGCCGAGATTCTGCGGGAAGCCGTTCGAAGCGGCGCCTATGCCAGCGGCAGCGAAGTTGTGCGCGAGGCGATGCGGGACTGGTCCGCCAAGTGGCTGCAACGGCGCGGCGACATCGCGAGGCTGCAGGCGATGTGGGCCGAAGGCACGGCGAGCGGAGAGCCGACCGACGTCGACTTCGATCAGCTTCTGGACGAGTCTCGTCAGGAACTGGCGTCGATCAGCCGCCATGGCCGTTAGGCTCGTCTGGACACCGAAGGCCCGCGCCGACGTCAAGAGCATCTATCTCCATATCGGAGCCGACCGGCCGCGCGCCGCCGAGCGCTGCTATGAAAGGATCCGCGCCAAGGTCGGTCTTCTGCGCGAGCATCCCCGTCTCGGCGATCGGCATCCGGAGATTTTCCGGTCGGCGCGGATGCTTGTGGAGGCTCCCTATGTCATCCTGTACCAGACGCTTCCCGATGCCGATGAGGGCCCGGTCGAGACCGTGGAGATCGTTCGCGTCGTCGATGGCCGTCGCGACCTCGCGGCGATGTTCTGAGGCCTGTCGCGGCTTTCCCCTCACGCTCGATGCGCGTCGGATGTACTGGCCACGACATCCCGCCCCACGTCCGTCGGCGCCGCCTCATCCCACCCAGAAATAATACCCCGCCAGGAAGAGCCCGACGGCGATGACGAAGGCGCGGACGATGCCCTGCGGCACGCGTCGGGCGGCCCAGACGCCGGCATAGCCGCCGAGGGCGACGCCCGGGATCATGAAGGCGACCTCCAGCCAGGCCACGACGCCGCCGGAGACGAAGACGACGATGGCGACGGCGGCGATGACGATGGCCAGCATGTTCTTCAGCGCGTTGAGGCGGTGGTAGTCGCCGCTTTCGGTCAGGCCGAGGGTCGCCAGCATCATCACGCCCATTCCGGCGCCGAAGAAGCCGCCATAGACGGCGGTGCAGAACTGGACGATGCGGCCGGGCAGCGAGCCGACCTTCGCCTCCTCGCCCGGCGCGCGCGGCTTCGGCTTCAGCCAGGGGCCGGCGGCGAAGAGCGCGGTGGCGGCGATGAGCAGCCAGGGCACCATCGCCTTGAAGGACGGATTGTCGAGGGCGAGCAGGATGACCGCGCCGGCCAGCGCGCCGACCGCCGAGACGGCGCTCAGCGCCAGCGCGCCGCGCCACATGTGGCGGATGTCGCTCCAGTAGGCGAGGGTGGAGGTGACGTAGCCGGGGAACTGCGCGATCGAGGAGGTCGCATTGGCCGCGATCGGCGGGATGCCGGCGAGCGTCAGCGCGCCGAAGGTGATGAAGGTGCCGCCGCCGGCGACCGCGTTGATGGCGCCGGAGGCGAAGCCGGACAGGAAGAGCAGGCAGGCGAGGAGTAAGGTCAATTCGGGTGTCCCGGTGCGGTCGGCATGCGATGCTCGTGCCGGTCTAGGAAGATTGCGGGCGGGGTGCAATGGTCCAGCGGCGGCATTGCGGGGGACGTGCCGCCTTGCCTGCCCCGCGGGTTGAGCTAGTCTGCCGCCGACGTTTTGCCGGACCGGCCCCGCCGCCGCCACAGGAGGAACCATGAGGAAGCTTGCCGTCGCCGCCCTCCCGCTGCTGCTCCTGACGCTGGCCGCCCCGGCGCAGGAGGGCATCAGGCGCACGCCGCTGCAGAAGACCGATTTCCCGGACGGGTACACGACTATCACCGGACTGGCGGAGATCCAGCCGGGCGTCTCTGCCGGCCGGCACGTGCATCCGGGCATCGAGACGGGCTACGTGCTGGAGGGGGAGACGGTGCTCTCCGTCGACGGGCAGCCGGACCGGACGATGAAGGCCGGCGATTCCTTCACCATCCCGGCAGGCGTGCCGCACGATGCGCGGGTGGTGGGCAACGGGCCGGCGAAGGTGCTCGCCGTCTACGTCGTCGAACGCGGCAAGCCGCTCGCCACGCCCGTGCCGTAACCGGCTGAGGGCGAAAATCGTCGGCCCGGGCGTGACAAACGGCGCGGAAACGTGTATGCGCCCTCCCGAACCGGACCATGATCGATCCGGACCCGTCAACGAAGAACGGTGCATTCGCCCCTGCCTTCTCCGGAAGGCATAGCCGAGCGGTCTCGAACTGCAAGGCGAGCGCAGGGCGCTCTGGCTGTCGCAAGCAAGAAGAGGATTGAGACGATGGACATCATCCGTCAGCTCGAGGCCGAACAGGCCGCGAAGATCGAAGCCAAGCGCAAGCTGCCCGCATTCCAGCCCGGCGATACCGTCCGCGTCCAGGTGCGCGTCACGGAAGGCACCCGCACCCGTCTGCAGGCCTACGAGGGCGTGTGCATCGCCCGCGCCGGCTCGGGCTTCCAGGAGAATTTCACGGTCCGCAAAATTTCCTACGGCGAAGGCGTGGAGCGCGTGTTCCCGGTCTACTCGCCGCTGGTCGAGGCCGTCGAGATCGTGCGCCGCGGCAAGGTCCGCCGCGCCAAGCTGTATTATCTGCGCGATCGCCGCGGCAAGTCTGCCCGCATCGTCGAGAACACCAGCGTTCGCGCCCGCAAGCTGAACGATGCCGAGCGCGAGGCCGCACAGGCCGACAAGGCCGCTGCCGAGGCCGAGAAGGCCGCTGCCGCCGAGGCCGCGAAGTAGGCTCGCCCGGTCAGGACGGGCTTCACGAAAGGCGGCTTCGGCCGCCTTTTTCGCAGGTGAGCCCGTTTCGCTCGCCCGCATGACCGACAGGCGTCCCGCCTGGACCGATATTGGTCCAGGCGGAGAAAAGGCGCGCTTTCCGCACCGCCATCGGCTAGACATGCGGCAGTGACAGGAGCCGCCGATGCTGCGCTCCGCGGCAACCGGCAGTCCCGACGCTTCCATGATCCCATCCGACACGTCTTCGACCATCGAGCGCTATGCGGCGTTCCGGCATGGTCCGTTCCTGCGTTACTGGCTGGCGCGGTTCCTGACGACCTTCACCACGCAGATCGTCTCGGTCGCGGTCGGCTGGCAGGTCTACGACCTGACGCGCGATCCCTTCGATCTCGGCCTGGTGGGGCTGATCCAGTTCGCCCCTGCACTGCTGCTTGTGCTGGTGACGGGCGCCATCGCCGACCGGTTCGGCAGGCGGCTGGTGATGGGCGTATCGGTGCTCTTCGAAGCCGCCTGCGCCGCGGCGCTGTTCGCCATGTCGGCGGGCGGCTTCGTGTCGACCGCCGGCATCTTCGCCACGCTCGCGGTGTTCGGCGTGGCGCGCGCCTTTTTCGGGCCGGCGGCGGCCTCGCTCGTGGCCAACCTCGTCCCGGCCAAGGACTTCGCCAATGCCGTCGCCTGGAACTCCTCCGCCTGGCAGATGGCGACGATCGTCGGGCCCGTGGCGGGCGGTCTGATCTACGGTGTCTCCCCCCAGGCCGCCTACGGGACTGCCGCCCTGCTGATGGGCGTGGCGGCAGCGCTGACCTTCTCGATTCCGAAGCCCGCCCAGAAGACCGAAAGCGAGAAGCCCTCGCTGGAAACGCTGTTCGCCGGCTTCCGCTACATCTGGAGCGAGAAGATCGTGCTCGGCGCCATCTCGCTCGACCTGTTCGCCGTGCTTCTGTCGGGCGCGGTGGCGCTGCTGCCGGTCTATGCGCGTGACATCCTGGAACTCGGCCCGTGGGGGCTCGGGCTCTTGCGCGCGGCGCCCGGCATCGGTGCAATCGTCGTCGCCGTCTGGCTCACGGGGCATCCCATCCGGGACCATGCGGGCATCGTGATGCTGTTCTTCGTGGCGCTGTTCGGGGCCTTCACCATCCTGTTCGGGGTGTCGACCATTCCGTGGCTGTCGATCTTCGCGCTCGGGATGCTCGGCGCGACCGACATGGTCAGCGTCTACGTGCGCGAGACGCTGATCCAGCTGTGGACGCCCGATCGCGTGCGCGGACGGGTCAACGCGGTCAACATGGTCTTCGTCGGCGCCTCGAACGAACTCGGCGAGTTCCGTGCGGGGACCATGGCGGCCTTCATCGGCGTCGTTCCGGCGGTCGTGGCGGGCGGCATAGGGGCGATCGGCATCGCCGGCCTGTGGGCCTGGCTGTTCCCGGCCCTGCGCAAGGCGCGGCACCTCGACGGACGGACCTGACCGTTCGGTCGGCCGTCAGACGCGGGCCGTCTCGCCGGGATGTCGCCTCGGCGCATGGAAGACGAGGTCGAGGAAATCGCCCAGCCAGCGCTTCAAATGCATATCCCAGATCAGCCGGCCGCCGAGATGGTCGCGCCCCTGCTGGGCGCCGGGAAGCACGAAGCGGTGCGCCCCGCGCACCACCCAGCGCTGCATCATGGCGCGCGTCAGCTCGGCGTGGAACTGGATGCCCCAGGCATTGGCGCCGTAGCGGAAGGCCTGGTTCGGGTAGGCGTCGGCCCTGGCGAGAAGGGTGGCGCCCGACGGCAGCGAGAAGCCCTCGCGGTGGAACTGGTAGACCATCTCCGGCCACTGGACGAGTTCGCGGCCGGCATCGGTGGGCTCGATCGGGTACCAGCCGATCTCGACCAGCCCGTCCTGGTGCCCTTCCACCGTGCCGCCGAGGTGGTTCACCAGCATCTGCGCGCCAAGGCAGATGCCGAGGAGCGGCCTGTCCTCCTTCAGCGGCACCGACAGCCAGTCCGTCTCGCGGCGGACGAACTCGTCCGTGTCATTGGCGCTCATCGGGCCACCGAAGACGACCGCACCGGCATGACGGGCAAGCGTTTCGGGGAGGGGGTCGCCGAGGGGCGGCCGGCGGATGTCGAGTTCGAAGCCGCCCTCGAGCAGCAGATGTCCGACCCGGCCGGGGCTCGAGAGCTCCTGGTGCAGGACGACGAGGATCTTCGGCTTGGCGGCCTTCGGCATGGAGTGACGTTCAGAGTCCCGGTTCGTCGGTTCGGTTGGGGTCGGCCTTCTGGCGCATGAGAACCCTGTCGCGGCGGTCGACGCCGATGAGTTCGGCGATTCGCCAGACGATATTGTCCTCGAGTTCGCTCATCTCGCCGTCGGCGAAGACGATTTCCCACATGATCCCGATGAACTCGATGCGCGCCTGGTCGTCGAGATGGCGCTTCAGCACGCTGGTGAAGGCGTAGAGGTCGACGGACTGGTGGACCTCCTCCTCGGCGCGGGCGACGAAGGCGTCCAGTTCCCGTCCGGTGAGCCCGTAGGCGCGCGTCAGCGCCTCGCGCAGCGTCGCCCGCTCGGCATCGTCCTCGACGCCGTCGGCTTCCATGACGTGGACCATGAGTGCCGCCGCCGCCAGGCGCGGGTCGTCGTGGCCGTCCGGCGCCCGGTCATGGCCGGCACCGGGCAGGTCCTTGAGAAAGGTGATGAATCGGTCGAACATCAGGGTCTCCGGCCGTCGAGGTTTCGCAGGCGCGCCATCGTCGTCAGAACAGCCTGAAGCGCCTGTGCTGCGTCTCGTCGCGGTCCGACGGGTCGACGCCCGGATCGTCGGGCCGCGGCGCGACCGGCGTCTCCTCGCCCGGAACCGAAGCGCCGGGATCGTTGGCGGCCGTGGGCAGGACGGGCGCGGGCGCAGCGGTCGAAGCCGCTGCTGCCGTCGCCTCCGGCTTCGTCGTGGACCTGTCGGCCACCGGCGCCGAGCGTGTCTCGGATTCCAATGGCGCAGAGGCGTCGTCGGACGGGGCCGAACGCGTGTCCGCTTCGACCAACCGATCCACCGCGGGAGCGGCCATCGGCTCGACGATCACCGCCTCGTCGCTGGTTTCCGTGTCGGTCGCGGTCGTCGGCGCAGCCGGGCCCTGCGGCAGCAGGACCGGACCCGCGCCTTGCAGGACGTCACGGTCGTGATCGACCAGATGGAGGGGCCGCTCGACCGGCGTCTTCCATTCGAAGGCATCCAGCCGTCCCGTGACGGGCGACACGGGCGCCCAACGGTCGGAAACAATGCCGTCGGCAACCCAGACGGGATCGCGCTGCGCCCGCACGGCCCGGGCCAGCCACTGCCGGATGCGCCCCTGGTCGCCGGTGTCGGCCTCCTCGATGTCGGCCAGCATCAGGTATCCCGCCTCTCGCGGCTCGATCCGCAGCGCCTCTTCCGCGGACGCGCGCGCCAGACCCAGTTCACCTGCCTCCAGCGCGACGCGCGCGACCGTGAGCGCCGACTCGGCATTGTTCTCGCGCTGCGCCTTCAGCTTCCTGGCCCGCGCCAGACGATCGAGAACCGAGTCGCCGTGGCGGGCGTGGACGTAGGCGTCCGCGATCTCGGGGTGAGCGGTCTTGCGCCACGCCGCCTCGAGAATTTTCGCGCCCTTGCGCAGGTCGCCCTGGCGGAACAGCGCCTGGGCCGCGATGACGGCCGCGGGAACGAGCTCGGGTGCGAGGCGATTGGCCTCCGTGGCCGCATTGCGTGCCGCGAGTGGGTCGCGCTCCAGCGTCTCCATGGCCTTGGCCGTCAGCAGCACGGCACGCAGCCGGTTCGCTTTCCCTGCCTCGACCAGCTTTGTCGAGCGCTGCGATTCGAGGAGGGCGAGGGCGCCGTCCCAGTCGCGTTCGGCGGTGCGGGCTTCCAGCGTGGCACCCGACGCCCAGCCGAGCTGCGGCGCGATTTCCGCGGCGCGCTCGGCATAGTGACGCGCGACGTCGCGATCGCCAAGCCGCTGGGCTTCGAGATAGAGCCCGCGAAGGCCGAGCACGCGCATCTCCGGGTCTTCCAGCATCGCCTCGAACTTGCGCCGTGCCGCCGCGTGGTCACCCTCCAGAAGCGAGGCCTGCGCGTCGAGAAGATGGATCAGCGGCTCCTGGTCGGAACTGATCAGCTTCGCCGCCTGGCGGTTCATCTGGCGCGCCAGCGCGCCGTCGCCTGCGCCTGCGGCGATCATGCCGGTCGACAGCGCCTGGTAACCGCGGTCGCGGCGGCGCACCCGGAAGTAGCGCGAGACGGTGTAGGGGCTGTTCCAGATCGCCTTCAGCAGCCACCAGACGATCATCACGGCCGCAACGATGGCCGTGACCAGAACGGCCGCGGCCATCAGGGTCAGCTCGTACTGGTAGCCGTCGAAGGTCAGGACGAGATCGCCGGGCCGTTCGGCGAGCCAGGCGAAACCGAGGCCGAGAACGAAGACGATCAGGATGAACAGGAGGATACGCAGCATGGTCTCAGCCCTCCTGCGGCCGCAGCGCACCCGCCAGCGCCCGTTCGACGAGCGTGTCGGCGCTCTGGCGCGCCCTGACGTCGGCGATGAAGCCGGCGCCTGCCTGCCTCGCGGCCTCGGGCAGGCTCTCGTATTCGGTGATCGCGCGGTCGTAGTCGCCGGCGCGGACGGCCGCTTCCAGGCGCGCGACGATGGCGCCGACGTCGTCGCCCTCGACGTCGCCGATCGGGCGGACCTTGACGACCGATTGCATGGAGTCGAGCAGGCGGCCGAAGAAGCCCGCATCGTCCGCCGCCGGGGCGGCGGCCGCGATCATGCGGTTGGCGGCGGCGTTCGCCGCCTGGCTGATCGCCGCGCGCGTCGGCACGCCGCTGGCGGCGAGGTCGCGCAGTTCGGCGATCCCGGGCGCGTCCGGCGCAATCGAGGCATAGGTTTCGAGTTCGGTCATGAAGGGGTCGCCGCGGTCGATCGCCGCCTTCAGTCCGGCTGCGGCGATGGCGAGCGCGATGCGCGGGTTGGACGCCTGTTCCTCCAGCCGAGCGGAGAGGTCCGTGACCCGACCGTCGATCGCCGCCATTCGCTCGTCGAGCGCGGCGATGCGGTCGGGAAGCCCGGAAACCGCGTCGGACGCGGCCTGGGCGGTGCGCGCCAGCTCGGTCACCCGACCCTCGACTGCGCCGATGCGATCGGTCAACGGGGCGAGGTCCACGGTTTCGCCGCCGCCAGCACCGCCGGCCTGACCGAGCGAGGCCACGCTCGCCTCCAGTTCCGTCATGCGCTGGTCGAGAGCCTGCAGGCCGGCCGCGTCGCCGCCTTCGCCCTGAGAGACCGCGGAGCGCAGTCCTGCGAGGTCGGTCCGCACCTGGTCCAGGGCTCCGGAAAGCTCCTCCAGCCGCGCCGTCTGCGCCGGGTCCGCCCCGGCGCCGGTGCCGGTGCCGCCGGCAGCGACCTGATCGCGCAGAGCCGCCAGTTCGCCGCGCAGCTCGGCGAGGCCTGCCGGTTCGCCCGGATCGGCGGACGAGCCGGGGGCGGGCAGGACGCCGGCATATTGCAGGACGCCCGCACCGACGAGAACCACGACGCCGCCGACGATGCCGGCTGCGACGAGCGAAAGTCCGCCGCGGCGGGTCGGCGCGGTGGCTTCGTCGACGCCGCCAGCGCCCTTTGCGTCACCGCCGGACGGGGTCGACGAGGCGGCGCGGAAGGGACCTGACGTTCCGGGAGCGGCGGCGGCATTGCTGCCGGACGCCTCACGCCCGAAGACCGGCCTCGCCTCGGCGTCGGCCTCGGCCGCACTCTTCGGCTTTGCCGCCGGGCCGGAGGCTGACGGCGAGGGCATTTCGGCGGATGCCGCGGCTTTACCCGCCTTTCTATCTGCCGAAGGTGAGGCCGTCGCGGTTTCCGCGGGTCCTTTCGCGGCTTCGGCCTGCGGCTTTTCCGCTGGCTTCGAGCCCGCGAGAGGTTCGCGGCCGGCACGTGCGTCGGGATCGCCGGGCGATGGCGCAGGCGTCTGATTCCCTGCCCTGGGCATGTCTGCTGCAGCCGCCGTCCCGGATGCCTGCGGAGGGGACTTCGGGTTCGGCGCCGTGCCGGCTCCGGAGGTCCGAGCACCGTCAGCCGGCGCATCGGCGGCGCCCGGCTCGCGCTTCACGTCCGCAGGGTCGAGGTCGATGGTCACCGGCTCGCGACGACCCTTCGAATGGCGGATGTTGGGCGTTCTGACCATTCGCTGCTCCGGTAAGGCTCCATCGACGGGGGCCGCTTCGTATCACGACATTCGCACGTGCAACACGCCGATGGGTAGCATTTTTGCGTCAGCCGGAG
Source organism: Aquibium microcysteis (assembly GCF_014495845.1). Taxonomy (NCBI): domain Bacteria; kingdom Pseudomonadati; phylum Pseudomonadota; class Alphaproteobacteria; order Hyphomicrobiales; family Phyllobacteriaceae; genus Aquibium; species Aquibium microcysteis. Next base: position 4,172,425 of record NZ_CP061080.1, on the reverse strand, counting down.
GGGAGGAGGGCGAGCAAGGCGTCTTCGGTGGGCTCCACAGCCACATAAGTCCGTGCACGGCCAACGGTTCCGAGCGCGGCTGCGACTCGCGCCGAAAGGCACAGAAACGCCGCTCCGCCGAAGCGGGAGTCTGCACCGTCCGTCGCCATGACGCCGGCCATCGCGCGGGCGGTCTCCGGCGAGTAGAGCAGCACCGCGTCGATCGGCCGCCGGTCCGGTCCGAGCGCCGCCGCCCCCCGTCCCGGCTCCACGAAGACGGTATCGTACAGCTCGGCGCAACGGACGGCGAAACCAGCCTGGCCGAGGGCGTGCTCGAACTCCGGGCGGCGGATGCGGCCGCACAGATAGAGGACGGTGGCGCCGGCGGGTTCGGCCCCTGCGATCATCGCCGCGAGCGCGGCGCCGTCGCCGGCGGCTGCGCGGACGTCGCCGAAACCGGCGCCACGGGCCGCCTGCGCCGTCCTGCCGCCGACCGCGTAGCAGGGTCTGGCCAGCAGTGCGGCGGGAACCGCCGGAAGGTGGCGCAGCGCATTGGCGCTCGTCACCGCGACGACGTCCACGGCGTCCGGTGGCGGCAGCGCGGCGGGAAGGGCGCGGGTCTCGCTCAGCGGCAGCAGGATCGGCTCGTGGCCTGCGGCGGCGAGCCGCCGCGCGGTCGCGGTGGCGCCGGGTTCCGGGCGGGTGACCAGGACCCGGACCACGGCCTCAGGTCCAGTCGGAGAAGAAGTCCGGACCTGCCTTTGCCCGGATGCGGGCACCCGCGTCGCGGCCGATCGCCTCGGCCTCGGACGCTTCGCCCTCGCCGGCGATCTCGTGGGTCTCGCTGCCGTCGGGCTTCAGGATCATGCCGGTGAGACGGAGGCGTCCGCCCTCCACCACGGCGTGGGCCGCGATCGGCGTGCGGCAGGAGCCGTCGAGCGCGGCGAGGAAGGCGCGTTCGCAGGCCAGCGCCAGCCCGGTGTCGCGGTGGTGGATGGGGGCGAGGATCGCCTCGATGCGGGCGTCGCCCCGGCGGCATTCGATGCAGATGGCGCCCTGTCCGGGTGCGGGCAGGAAGTCGTCCGGCGGCAGCAGCGAGGTGACCACGTGCTCGAGCCCGAGCCGGCGCAGGCCGGCATGGGCGAGAAGGGTGGCGTCGACCGCGCCTTCTGCGAGCTTCCTCAGCCGCGTCTGCACGTTGCCGCGATACATGACGACGTCGATGTCCGGCCGCAGCCGGCGGATCTGCGCCTGCCTGCGCAGCGACGAGGAACCGACGGTGGCGCCATGCGGCAGGTCGGCCAGCGTCTTCGCCTCGCGGCCGATGAAGGCGTCGCGCACGTCCTCGCGCTCGAGGAAGGTGGCGATGTGGAGCCCTGCCGGCAACAGCGTCGGCATATCCTTGGAGGAATGCACGGCGAGGTCGATGCGGCCGTCGAGCAGCGCCTCCTCGATCTCCTTGGTGAACAGGCCTTTTCCGCCGGCTTCGGCGAGCGGACGGTCCTGGATCCGGTCTCCGGTGACGGAAATCACCTCGATCGCGAAGGCATCTTCCGGCATGTCGTGCGCGGCCATCAGGCGCGCGCGGGTCTCGTGTGCCTGCGCCAGCGCCAGCGCGCTGCCGCGGGTTCCGATCCTGATCGGTCTTGTTTGCATCCTCACCGGTCCGTGTTAACCCGTCCCCATCCGGAGGGCCTCCCTCCGTCCTACGTACCGGCGAAAGGTCAAGCGGGCAATGATGCTCACCGCAAATGGCGAGATCAGGGTGCTCGGCATCGAGACGAGCTGCGACGAGACGGCCGCGTCCGTGGTGGCGTGGCAGGACGGCAGCGCGCCGCGCATCCTGTCCAACGTGGTGCTCTCGCAACTGGAGGAGCACGCGGCCTTCGGCGGCGTGGTGCCGGAGATCGCCGCGCGGGCCCATGTCGAGGCGCTGGACGGGATCGTGGAAGCGGCCCTGGCGGAGGCCGGGACGGCGCTGGACGAGGTCGACGCAGTGGCGGCGACCGCCGGCCCTGGCCTCATCGGCGGGCTGCTGGTCGGGCTGATGACCGCCAAGGCGATCGCGGCGGCGGCCGGCAAGCCGCTGATCGCCGTCAATCACCTGGAAGGCCATGCACTGTCGGCCCGGCTGATCGGCGCTGTCGCGTTCCCCTACCTGATCCTGCTCGTCTCGGGCGGGCACACGCAGATCCTTCTGGTCGAGGGGCCGGGGCGCTACGCGCGCTGGGCCTCGACGATCGACGACGCGATCGGCGAGGCTTTCGACAAGACCGCCAAGCTGCTCGGCCTGCCCTATCCGGGCGGGCCGAACGTCGAGCGGGTGGCCGCGACCGGCGATGCGCGGCGCTTCGACTTCCCGCACCCGCTGAAGGGCGAGGCGCGGCCGGACTTCTCCTTCTCGGGCCTGAAGACGGCCGTGCGCCAGGCCGCGACCGCGATCGCGCCGCTGTCGGACCAGGACGTGGCCGACATCGCCGCCTCGTTCCAGCGGGCGATCGTCGAGACGCTGGCCGACCGCGTCGCCCGCAGCCTGGAGCGCTTCCGCCTGGAGCATCCGGCATCGGACGCGCCGACGCTGGTGGTGGCGGGCGGGGTGGCCGCCAACGGACCGATCCGCGCGGCGCTGCTGTCGCTGTGCGAGCGGCACGGCTTCGCCTTCCTCGCGCCGCCGGCGGCGCTCTGCACCGACAATGCGGCGATGATCGCCTGGGCCGGCATCGAGCGGCTGCGCGCCGGGCTTTCCGACGACGGCGACCCGATGGAAATGGCGCCGCGTTCGCGCTGGCCGCTCGACGCCACCGCCGCGCCGCTGGTCGGTGCCGGCAAGCGGGGAGCCAAGGCATGAGGCCGGCGCCGCAGATCGCGGTGCTCGGCGGCGGGGCCTGGGGCACGGCGCTTGCCCAGACCCTGACGGTGGCCGGCAACCGCGTCCGGCTGTGGGCGCGCGACCTTGCCACGGTGGACGCCGTCAACGGCAACCATTCCAATCCGCGCTACCTGCCGGGCATGGCGCTTCATCCGGATCTGACCGCCTGCGACGAACTCGCCGCGGCGATCGGCGGCGCCGAATGCGTGCTGTCGGTCGTACCGGCGCAGCAGACCGCCGCGGTGCTGTCGCAGGTCCGCGGCGTCATCGAGCCGGGGATCCCGCTCGTGCTGTGCGCCAAGGGCATCGAGGCGGGCACCGGGCGGCTGATGTCGGAGATCGCGCAGGAGGTCCTGCCCGACAACCCGCCGGCTGCCCTGTCGGGACCGAGCTTCGCGTCTGACGTCGCGGCGGGGCTGCCGACGGCGGTGACGGTCGCCGCATTCGACATCGAGACCGCGGCGCGGCTCGCGGTGTTTCTCTCGACGCCGACGCTGCGCTGCTATTCGAGCGACGATCTCGTCGGCGTCGAGGCCGGCGGCGCGCTGAAGAACGTGCTGGCGATCGCGGCCGGGGCGGTCGTCGGCGCGGGGCTCGGCGCCAGCGCGCAGGCGGCGCTGGTGACGCGCGGCTTCGTCGAGCTGCGCCGCATCGGCGCCTCCTTCGGCGCCCGTCCGGAAACGCTGATGGGGCTTTCCGGACTCGGCGACCTGATGCTCACCTGCGGCTCCGGCCAGTCGCGCAACTTCGCCTACGGGCGGGCGATCGGCCGGGCCGAACCCCTCGACGGGCTGCCGCTCGCCGAGGGTGTCGCCACCGCGGGAATCGCCCGGCGCATCGCGCAGGAGCGCGGCATCGACGCGCCGATCACCGAAAGCGTCGCGATGATCCTTGACCGGACGATCACGGTGCGCGAAGCCGTGTCGAACCTGCTGGCGCGGCCGCTGAAGAGCGAGAGCTGACGCAGGCGGGCAGGCTGAAGGGGGATGACGTCATGCTGTTCGCGGTGATCTGCAACGACAAGCCCGGCTGCCTCCAGCTGCGCATGGACACGCGGCCGGAGCACCTGGTTTTCCTGGAAACGCTGAACGGAAAGGGTTCGCTGGCGCTGGCAGGGCCGTTCGCCGACAGCGAAGGCAAGCCGAACGGAAGCCTCGTGGTCATCGAGGCGCCGGACCAGAAGGCCGCCGAGATGATCGCGGCGGAGGATCCCTACGCCAAGGCGGGCCTGTTCGCCTCGGTCGAGATCCGCCCCTGGAACTGGACCTTCAACAAGCCGGAGACCGCGTGATGGCCTACTGGCTGTTCAAGTCGGAGCCCTTCAAGTGGTCCTGGGAGATGCAGAAGGCCAGGGGTGCGGCCGGGCAGGAATGGGACGGGGTGCGCAACTACCTCGCCCGCAACAACATGCGCGCCATGCAGATCGGCGACCGGGGGTTCTTCTACCACTCCAACGAGGGCAAGGAGATCGTCGGCATCGTCGAGGTCTGCGGTCTCGTCCATCTGGATTCGACGAGTGCCGATCCGCGCTGGGAATGCGTCGACGTCCGCGCCGTGCAGGACATGCCGAAGCCGGTGTCGCTGGAAGCGGTGAAGGCCAATCCGAAGCTCGCCGAGATGGCGCTGGTGAAGTCGATGCGGCTGTCGGTGCAGCCCGTGCGCGACGAGGAGTGGGACGAGGTCTGCCGCATGGGCGGGCTGTCCTGAGCCGGACGGGACCATGGACATCCTGACGCCCGGTCGGGCCGAAGGCTTCATCCGCGCCAACACGGTTCTGCGGGCACCGCCGCACGTGCCGGAAATTGCGTTGCACCTCGCCGACGAGGCGCACGAGCTGTGGCACCGGACGGAGGAGGAACTGCAGGAGATCGGACTGCCGCCGCCGTTCTGGGCCTTCGCCTGGGCGGGGGGCCAGGGGCTCGCCCGCTACCTGCTCGACCATCCGCAGACGGTCGCCGGCCGGCGCGTGCTCGACTTCGCCACGGGATCGGGGCTGGTGGCGATCGCCGCGGCGAAGGCCGGCGCGGCGCAAGTGCTCGCCGCCGACATCGACCGGTTCTGCCGCGGCGCCGTGATGCTCAACGCGGCCGCGAACGGCGTGACCGTTCCCTTCACAGATGCGGACCTGACCGGGGACGAGGGCGACTGGGACGTGGTGCTGGCCGGCGACGTGTTCTACGACCGCGACATGACCGCCGGCCTGCTCGGCTGGTTCGACACGCTCGCGGCAGCGGGCACGTCGGTGCTCGTGGGCGACCCCGGCCGCTCCTACCTGCCGCGGGACCGGCTGACGCTCCTGGCGGAATACCAGGTGCCGGTGACGCGAGCGCTCGAGGATGCCGAGGTCAAGCGCACGGTGGTGTGGCGCTACGGGTGACGCTGCCCTCCCGCTACCGCGTCACCCGTACCACCGAACCCGCGCGCAGCCGCGGCAGAAGCCGTCGCATGGTGGCGGGCGAGACGGCGATGCAGCCTTCGGTCGGGGCGTAGCCTGGCCGGGCGACGTGCAGGAAGATGGCGCTGCCGCGGCCGCGGATGGCCGGGCGCATGTTCCAGTCGAGCACAAGCACCACGTCGTAGAGCCGGTCGGCCCGCTGCATGGTCTCGCAGCTCGCCGGGTAGGGCAGGCGGACCGGTCGGTTGTAGTTGCGGTCGCCGGGGGCGTCGCACCAGCCGAGCGAGGGTCCGGCGGGCAGCATCGGGAGGCGGGTCGGCGGCGGAAACCCGCGGCCGGGCCGGCGGTAACCCCACAGCACCCGCATGAGGGCGAGGGGGGTGGCCCCATCGCCCTCGCGCTTGAGGGCGGTGATGCCGCTGCGTCCGAGCGCGCAGGGAAACACGGTGCCGGCGAGTGCGAGCAGGCCCTGGCTCGGCTGTCCCGGACGTGGGCGCACGGTGGCCGGCCCGCAGATTCCCGCAATTTCGCGCGCGCGCATCTTGCGTTCACGTTTTTGGAGGTAAGATATCATTTGAGAACAAATCACGGTGAACGGCTTCCACAGTTTCGGCGCGTTTCCTAGAAGAATGGTCCTCGGACGGGCTGTCGACATGAAAGACTGGAATTCACGATGACGTCACGCACAATCCTGATCGTCGACGACGACGACGACCTCCGGACCACGCTGGTGGAGCAGCTTTCGCTCTACGAGGAGTTCCGCGTGATCCAGGAGGCGAACGCGACGAAGGGCGTGGCCACCGCGCGCGCCGGGCTGATCGATCTGCTGATCATGGATGTCGGGCTGCCGGACATGGACGGCCGCGAGGCGGTGAAGCTGCTGCGCAAGGGCGGGTTCAAGTCGCCGATCATCATGCTGACGGGTCAGGACACGGATTCGGACACGATCCTGGGGCTGGAGGCCGGCGCCAACGACTACGTGACCAAGCCCTTCCGCTTCGCCGTCCTGCTCGCCCGCATCCGGGCCCAGCTTCGCCAGCACGAGCAGAGCGAGGACGCCACCTTCGTGGTCGGTCCCTACACCTTCAAGCCGAGCCAGAAGCTGCTCCTGGACCAGCGTGGGGGCAAGGTGCGGCTGACCGAGAAGGAGGCTTCGATCATCAAATACCTCTATCGGGCCGGCCAGAAGGTGATCACCCGCGACGTCCTGCTGGAGGAGGTCTGGGGCTACAACTCCGGGGTGACGACGCATACGCTCGAGACGCACGTGTACCGGTTGAGGCAGAAGATCGAGCGCGATCCTTCCAATGCCGAAATTCTTGTGACAGAAAGCGGCGGATACAAGCTCGTTCCCTGAGTCGGCGATCCATCCCGCCGGGCAGGGGGCCGGGTGGGGGGAAGCCCGGGACAGCTTCATGGCGCTAGAGGACGATATCGGCATTCTGGCCGGCGTGGAGATTTTCGAGGACTTCACGCCCGAACAGATGCGCCTGCTCGCCTTCGGCACCGAAAGGCTGCGCTACACCATCGGCCGCGAACTCTATGGCGAGGGCGATACGGCCGACAGCGCCTATGTGGTCGTCGCCGGCGTGGTGGCGCTGGTGCGCGACACGGAAGCGGGACGGATCGTCGTCGCGCAGTGCGGCCCGGGGTCGGTGCTGGGGGAAATAGCACTGATCGTCGAGACGAAGCGCCTCACCGGTGCGGTTGCCGCGGGCGACGTCGAGGTCGTCCGGCTCAACCGGGCGCTGTTCCGGCGCATGCTTGAGGAATATCCCCAGATCGCGGCCATGCTGCACCGGCGGTTGTCGCGCAGCCTGACGACGATGATCGCCAAGATCGAAAGCCTGGCCCCGAAGTTCCAGTAGGTTCCCCGCGCCGAAGGCCTCCAGCGTGTCTCCGTCAGGTTCGCTCTGCAGGCTCAGGACCCATCCGGTCGCGGAGTCCTTCACCCGATGCCGTTGCCCCCTTCTGGCGCCGCGCTTCAGTCCATTGCGAATCGCGCGATCACCGGCACGTGGTCCGAGGGGCGTTCCCAGCCGCGCGCCTCCTTCAGCACCTCGATGCCTCTCAGGATGTCGACCAGGTTCGGCGACGACCAGGCGTGGTCGAGGCGGCGGCCGCGGTCGGCCGCTTCCCAGTCGCGGGCGCGGTAGCTCCACCAGGTGTAGATCTTCTCCGGCGGCGGCGTGTGGATGCGCATCAGGTCGGACCAGCCGCCCTGCCGACGCATCGATTCCAGCCCTTCGGTCTCCACCGGTGTGTGGCTCACCACCTTCAGCAGCTGCTTGTGCGACCAGACGTCGTCCTCCAGAGGGGCGATGTTCAGGTCGCCGACCAGCACGGCGGCATTCCCGCCATCCTGCTCGGCCGCGATGCCACGCATCTCCTCAATGAAGTCGAGCTTGTGGCGGAACTTCGGGTTGATCGCGGGATCGGGCTCGTCACCGCCGGCAGGGACGTAGAAATTGTGCAGCAGGACCGACTTGCCGCCGGCATCGAACCGGGTCGAAAGGTGGCGGCAATCGTCATTGTCGCAGAAGCGGCGCTTCTCGACGATCGCCAGCGGGCGGCGGGAGATCGTCGCCACGCCGTGATAGCCCTTCTGCCCGCTGATCGCGACGTGCTCGTAGCCGAGCTGGCGGAAATCGTCGGCGGGGAAGAGGTCGTCAGGACACTTGATCTCCTGCAGGCACAGCACGTCGGGCCGGTGCTCGCGCAGGAATCGCTCCACCAGCGGGAAGCGCAGCCGGACCGAGTTGATGTTCCAGGTGGCGATCGTCAGCGGCATGGCGTCTTCCGTGCGGGGAGGCGTGAACGGGAAAGGGCCGCTGCGCGGCCGCGGCGACCCTCGTCGAACCGTTCCCATTCCCGCGCCCCGAAATCAAGCGTCCGGGCGCACGCCCGAGCCGAAGCGCGTGGCGAGGCCTACTTGCCGCGATTTGCGCCCTGGCCCTGCGAGGCCTCGGTGACGCGGGCATAGTCGATGGTGAAGACGCTCGGGTCGAAGGCGACGCCCTGCTGGACGTTGAAGATCATCACCGTGGTGTCCTTGCCCTGGGCGTCGGTGATGGTCCACTGGCGCAGCTCGTAGCTCTTGGGATCGAACATCATGGTGATGGTCGAATCGCCGAAGATCGACTTGTCCTGGAGCTGGATGGTGGTCAGGTCGTCGTCCTCGCGCACCGAGCGGACCTTGTCGCCCGACAGGTCGATGCGGTTGTCGAGGAGCAGCTTCAGCGGCGTCTTCGACAGCGGATAGAGGTCCCAGGTGTTGAGCTTGGCGTTGTTGATGACGACGGACTCGCCGTCGGCGATGACCTTGAAGCCCGAGGGCTCCTCGTAGTTGAAGCGGATCTTGCCCGGGCGCTGGATGAAGAACTTGCCGCCGGTCTGCTCGCCCTTCGGTCCGAACTGCACGAACTCGCCCGTCATCGTCTTCACGCCGGCGAAATGGTCGGCGATCTTCTGGGCGTCCGCCATGCCTGCGCCTTGCGCGACGGCCGGGTTCGACGGCAGCGCGGCGGCTGCGAGGGCGGCGATGGCGAGGGCGGCCACGGTGCGGCGCAGGCGGCCGGGCCGCGCGGCGGTTGATGCGGTCATGGATCCGAATCTCCTGTTCATGCCGCAGGGCTAGGAAGCGACTGCGGCTTTAGTTTGGCTCTGTGCGGGGCGGCCGGTTCAGAACGGGTCCTCTTCCTCGGTCGGCACGAGGATCTCGCGTTTGCCGGCATGGTTGGCCGGGCCGACGATGCCTTCCTTCTCCATCCGCTCGATGATCGAGGCGGCGCGGTTGTAGCCGATGCCGAGCCTGCGCTGGATATAGCTGGTGGACGCCTTGCCGTCGCGCAAGACCACCGAGACCGCCTGGTCGTAAGGGTCTTCCGAATCGTCGAAGGTCCCGCCGCCGGAACCGCCCGATCCGCCACCGCCCTTGCCGGACGGCTCGTCGCCCTCGTCCTCGTCGTCCTCGGTGATGGCGTCGAGATATTCGGGCACGCCCTGCAGCTTCAGATGGCCGACGACCTTCTCGACCTCGTCGTCGGAGACGAAGGGGCCGTGAACGCGCTGGATGCGGCCGCCGCCGGCCATGTAGAGCATGTCGCCCATGCCGAGCAGCTGCTCGGCGCCCATTTCGCCGAGAATGGTGCGGCTGTCGATCTTGGACGTCACCTGGAAGGAGATGCGGGTCGGGAAGTTCGCCTTGATCGTGCCGGTGATGACGTCGACGGACGGACGCTGCGTGGCCATGATGACGTGGATGCCGGCTGCGCGCGCCATCTGCGCGAGCCGCTGCACCGCGCCTTCGATCTCCTTGCCCGCGACCATCATCAGGTCGGCCATCTCGTCGATGATGACGACGATGTAGGGCAGCGGCTTGAGATCCAGGGCCTCGGTCTCGTAGACGGCCTCGCCGGTGTCGCGGTCGAAGCCCGTCTGGACGGTGCGCGAGATGGCCTCGCCCTTCTTCTGCGCCTGGCCGACGCGCTGGTTGAAGCCATCGATGTTGCGCACGCCGACCTTGGACATCTTGCGGTAGCGGTCCTCCATCTCGCGGACCGTCCATTTCAGCGCGACGACGGCCTTCTTGGGGTCGGTGACGACCGGCGTCAGCAGATGGGGGATGCCGTCGTAGACCGACAGCTCGAGCATCTTCGGATCGATCATGATCAGCCGGCAGTCGTCCGGCTTCATGCGGTAGAGGATCGACAGGATGAAGGTGTTGATGGCCACCGACTTGCCCGAACCGGTGGTGCCGGCCACGAGCAGATGCGGGAACTTGGCGATGTCGGCGATCACCGCCTCGCCGTTGATGGTCTTGCCCAGCGCCAGCGCGAGCTTGGCCTTCGACTGCTCGAAGTCGCGGCTGGCGAGCAGTTCGCGCAGGTACACCGTCTCGCGCTTGGCATTGGGCAGTTCGATGCCGATGGCGTTGCGCCCGGGCACGACGGCGACGCGGCAGGCGATGGCGCTCATCGAGCGGGCGATGTCGTCGGCCAGGCCGATCACGCGGCTCGACTTGATGCCGGGCGCCGGCTCAAGTTCGTAGAGCGTGACCACGGGGCCGGGGCGAACGTGGATGATCTCGCCCTTGACGCCGAAATCCTCCAGCACGCCTTCGAGAAGCCGGGCGTTCTGCTCCAGCGCGTCCTTCGACAGGCTGGGATCGCGGACCACGTTCTTGGCTTCGGACAGGAAGTGCAGCGACGGCATCTCGAAGCTGTCGGTGCCGATGAAGCTGGTCTGCGCCTCGCGCTCGAGGCGGGCGCCGGGCAGCGGTCGAGGCGCCGGTGCCTCCACGCGTGCCTGCCCCGGTGCGGAGCGGAAGTTGCGGACGGTGGCCTCGGCACCCTGCGCGGCGCGCGGCTGGGGCTGCGGTTGCGCCTGCGGCTCGACCTTGCGCTGGGCCGGAGCGACGACGGGCATCGGTTCGTCCTCGTCCTCCTCGTCGTCGAGGTCGCGGGGCGGCAGGTCGAAGCCCGGCTCGGCCGCGAAGGCCGGTTCGACGCGCGTGCGGCGCAGCGGTTCGCCTGCGGCTGGCGTGAGACGCTCGTCGCGCGAGACGACGAAATCGAGGAGCGGATCGTCGTCCTCCGCCACGCCCGCGTCGTCCGTCCGGCGGGCGGATCGGCGTGCCGCTCCGACCGCACGGCGCACGAAGGCGCTCAGGAACAGCCACCAGTGCACGACGGCGCCGAGGAAGGCGAAGCCGCGGTCGTCCTCGTCCAGGTCTCCGTCGAGGTCGTCGGCGTCGGCCGTGTCCTCGGCGTCCGGTGCGACCGTCTCGCGCCCGACGAGACCGGTCGCAAAGAGCATCAGCCAGACGGCCGGGACGGCGGACGCGGCGCCGCAGGCGACCGCCAGCCAGCCCGCCGGGTAGCCACCGGAAAACAGCGCCGGGATCCTGAGCACCATGTCGCCGGCGACGCCGCCGAGGCCGGTCGGCAGCGGCCATGTGGCCGGAGCTGCGATGCAGCCTGCCAGGGAGGCCGACAGGACGGCCGCCGCGAACCAGGCGAGGCCGCGCTTCGGCAGGCGGTCGACGCCGCGTGCGGAGACGAAGAACAGACCCCAGGCGAAGGCCGGCAGCAGGCCGGCGACCGAAGCGAGGCCGAAGAACTGCATGGCGAGATCGGAAAGCACTGCCCCGGGATAGCCCATCGCATTGGTGACCGGGTTCGAGGTCGCATGGCTGAAGCTCGGATCGGCGACGTTCCAGGTGGCCAGGCTCGCCACCGCGAAGCCGCAGAAGGCGAGCAGGGCGAGCCCGACGAAGCGCATCAGCTGACGGCGCAGGAAGGTCTGGATGCCATATCCCAGTCCGGACAGGGCAAAGGCGGCTGACGGGCCTTGACGCATGCGTTCGATCCTCTGGTCGCGTGCCGGCACGACTCTCGGAGCGGTGCCGGAACGGTCCCAGACTAGGGGCAGGCGGTTAAAGCGCCATTAACCATGGCCGGCCTGCCGGCGCCGGCGGACAAAAAAGGGGCCCGGCGGAACCGGGCCCCAGTCAGGGAGGATGCGGTCAAGTTCCGGATGTCCGCGCCGCGGGGCGACGCGAACCGCCGGATCAGGAGTGATAGGCGACTTCGCCGTGCGAGTTGAGGTCGAGGCCCTGACGCTCGGCTTCCACCGTCGGGCGCAGGCCGACGAGCAGGTCGACCAGCTTGTAGAGGATCGCCGAGGCGATGCCGCACCAGACGATGGTGATGAGGACGGCGACGACCTGCGAGTAGACCTGGCCACCCATGGTGACGCCTTCGGCATAGCCGATGCCGCCGAGCGAGCTCGAGGCGAAGACGCCCGTGCCGATGGCGCCGACGATGCCGCCGATGCCGTGGATGCCGAAGACGTCGAGCGAGTCGTCGTAGCCCGCCTTGATCTTCACGACCGCGACGAAATAGTAGCAGACGACGCTGGCGATTGCGCCGAGCACGATCGCGCCGACCGGGCCGATCAGGCCGGCCGCGGGGGTGACGGCGACCAGGCCGGCAACGACGCCGGAGGCGGCGCCCAGCATCGACGCCTTGCCGCGCGACATGCCTTCGATGGCGACCCAGGCGAGGATGGCGCCGGCGGTGGCGGTGAAGGTGTTGATCATCGCCAGTGCGGCACCGCCGTTCGCCTCGAGGTTGGAGCCGGCGTTGAAGCCGAACCAGCCGACGAAGAGGATCGACGCGCCGACCATGGTGAGGGTCATGGAGTGGGGCGCCATGTTGTCCTTACCGTAGCCGGTGCGCTTGCCGACGATCATGGCGCCGACGAGACCGGCGATGCCGGCATTGATGTGGACGACGGTTCCGCCCGCGAAGTCGAGGGCCGCGATGCCGCCGGCATGGGCGCCGGTGAAGATCAGGCCGTTGGCGTCCCAGACCATGTGGGCGACCGGGAAGTAGACCACGGTGACCCACAGCGCCACGAAGAGCATGACGGCGCGGAACTTGATGCGCTCGGCGAAGGCGCCGACGATCAGCGCCGGCGTGATGCAGGCGAAGGTCATCTGGAAGCAGATGAAGACGAATTCGGGGATGACGTACCCGTCGGAGAAGGTGGCCGCCATGCTGTCGGCGTTCACACCCGAGAGGAAGAGCTTGCCGAGACCGCCCCAGAACGGGCTGGTGGAGCCACCGAAGGCGAAGGAATAGCCCCAGAGAACCCAGATCACGATGACGAGGGCCGTGATGCCGGTGCACTGCATCAGCACCGAGAGCATGTTCTTGGCGCGTACGAGGCCGCCGTAGAAGAGGGCGAGACCCGGCAGGATCATGAAGAGGACCAGCACGGTCGACATCATCATCCAGGCGGTGTCGCCCTTGTCCATGACCGGAGCTGCCGCCTCGGCCGCTTCAGTTGCCGCAGGTGCTGCCTCCTGGGCGAAGGCGATGACCGGCCCGAGGGCGGCGGCGAGACCGCCGAGCGACGCCGTGCGCATCGCGATCTTCAAGTTGCTGGAAAGGCTCATTGGTGTCTCCTTGAAATCGAAATGGCTGTCAAAGCGCGTCGACGTCGGTCTCGCCGGTGCGGATACGCACGGCCTGATCGATCGCGTAGACGAAGATCTTGCCGTCGCCGATCTGGCCGGTCTTGGCGGCGCTGCTGATCGCGTCGACGGCCTTGTCGACCATGTCGGAACTGACGGCTAGTTCGATCTTGATCTTGGGCAGGAAACTGACGGCGTATTCCGCGCCGCGATAGATTTCCGTGTGCCCCTTCTGGCGTCCGTAGCCTTTCACCTCGGTGACGGTCAGCCCCTGGATGCCCACGGCGGTCAGCGCTTCGCGCACCTCGTCGAGCTTGAACGGCTTTATGATAGCCATCACGATCTTCATCAGGTTTCACCCTTCGATTGTGCGGGTCCCCGCGTTTACAGACACTCCGGACCACGTCTCCGCGCCCGGTGCGTGACCATGCAGATTCAAGCTCCGTGCCAATTCGCGCACGAAGCCCCCAAGCTTCTGAAATGACTGAAAAAACGCTTCGCCGGCGAAGCCGGGTCTATCGCGCTGCACAATCAGCGGGCTGTAATGTGGGCAAAATTACGATTTTGCCTATGATTTAGGCTTTTGAGCGCAGCCTGATCAGCCCTTCCTGCGCCACGGAGGCGATCAGCAGGCCTGTGCGGTTGTAGATCGCGCCGCGGGACAACCCGCGCGAACCGGATGAGGAGGGACTGTCCTGCGTGTAGAGCAGCCAGTCGTCCAGCGGATCGTCGCGGTGGAACCACATCGCATGGTCGAGGCTCGCGACCTGCAGGTCGGGATCGAAGACGGCGCGGCCATGCGGGAAGGTCGCAGTGTCGAGCAGGGTCATGTCCGACAGGTAGGCCAGGATCGCGCTCTGGATCGGCCAGGCGCCGGGCACCGGTCCGGTCGCGCGGATCCAGATGTTCTGCTGCGGCGGCAGCCTGTCGCGGCTGACGTAGTGCTCGATGCTGACAGGCTTGATCTCGAGCGGGCGCTCGCGTGCCCAGAACCGGCGGATGACCTCCGGCACGCCCTCCATCGTGTCGAGCAGTTCGCGCTGCGTCCTGAGGTCCTCGGGTGCCGGTACGCCGAGCGGCATGGGGACCTGATGGTCCAGGCCCTCCTCGACCAGCTGGAAGGACGCCTCGAGCGAAAAGATCGCGTGGCCGTGCTGGATCGCAACGACGCGCCGCGTGTTGAAGGAAAGGCCGTCGCGGATGCGGTCGACCTCGTAGACGATCGGCACCTTGGTGTCGCCCGGGCGCATGAAGTAGCCGTGCAGGGAATGGACACGGCGAGCCGGATCGACGGTGCGCTGCGCGGCGACGAGGGCCTGGCCGATCGTCTGGCCGCCGAAGACGCGCTGCCAGGCGGTCTGCGGGCTGCGACCACGAAACAGGTTGTGCTCCAGCCGCTCCAGGTCGAGAATGGACAGAAGTTCCTGCATGGCTGAAGACATCGGTGCTGGCTCCTTCCGTCGTCTCGCCGCCTCCGGCCGACGAGCCGGTTTCGACCAGCCAGGCAGGTGAAGTCAAGCTGCGGCACGGCGCCGCGAGGAGTTCGATGATGACGCATGAAGGATCAGAGCGCGCCGACATCGTGGTGGCGGGGGCGGGATACGTCGGCCTCGCGGCTGCTGTCGCGATCGCCCAGTCGCGCCCCGGGCTCGCGATCACCCTGGTGGATGCCGCACCGGCCGGCGTGTGGGAGCGCGACGTCCGCGCCTCCGCCGTGGCGGCCGCAGCCCGGCGGATGCTCGAGCAACTCGGCTGCTGGGACGAGATCCTGCCGCAGGCGCAGCCGATCACCGAGATGATCGTGACGGATTCGCGCACGAGCGATCCGGTGCGGCCGGTGTTCCTGACTTTCGACGGCGAGGTGGCAGAGGGAGAGAGCTTCGCCCACATGATCCCGAACAGGGCGATGAACGCGGCGCTGCGTCGGCGCGCGGGCGAGCTCGGCATCGCGATCCTCGAGGGGACGGCGGTCGAGGGCTTCGACGTCGATGGCGCCTGCGTCACCGTCAGGCTGGCGGCCGGGGCGACGATCACGGCGCGGCTGCTCGTGGCGGCCGACGGCGTGAAGTCGCGGCTGCGCGACATGGCGGGGATCAGGACCGTGCACTGGGACTACGGCCAGTCGGGCATCGTCTGCACGGTCGCGCACGAACGCCCGCACGGCGGCCGGGCCGAAGAGCACTTCCTGCCGGCAGGCCCCTTCGCGATCCTGCCGCTGATGCCCGCCGCGGACGGGACGAACCGATCCTCGATCGTCTGGACCGAGCGGACCGCCGAGGCCGACCGGCTGGTGGCCGAAGACGACATCGTCTTCGAGACGGAACTCGAACTGCGCTTCGGCCTCAAGCTCGGCGACATCCGGGTTGAGGGACCGCGCAAGGCGTGGCCGCTCGGGCTGACGCTGGCGCGCGAATTCGTCGCACCGCGCTTCGCGCTCGCCGGCGATGCCGCGCACGGCATCCACCCGATCGCCGGCCAGGGCCTCAACCTCGGCTTCAAGGACGCCGCCGCGCTGGCGCAGGTCGTGGTGGAGGCGGACAGGATGGGCGAGGACATCGGTGCCGTCGACGTGCTTCAGCGCTATGCCCGATGGAGACGCTTCGACACGGTTCAGATGGGCGTCACGACCGACGTGCTGAACCGGATGTTCTCGAACGATTTCGGTCCGTTGCGGACGATCCGCGACATCGGGCTCGGCATGGTCGACCGGGTGCCGGCACTGAAGGACTTCTTCATCCGCCAGGCGGCCGGGCTGGCGGGCCCGGCACCGAACCTGCTGCGCGGCGAACCGATCTGAGCGCGGCTGCGGCGCCGGGCTGCGGTGGCGCGACGCATGCGACATGCGGGTGTCGCCAAATTCGCGCATGAGGCCGCGTGTTCGCGGGAATACGTTGAACGGGCGCCGCGTCCGCGCGTTGTCGTCCGCCCGGAGGAGCCGGGACGCAAGATGAAGGAGACGACGATGGATCGCCATGCAACCGCCGTGTGGAGAGGCGCCCTGAAGGATGGGAGCGGAACGCTGGAGGCGCAGAGCGGCGCGCTGAAGTCGCTGCCCTATTCGTTCAAATCCCGCTTCGAGGACGAGTCCGGCCGTTCCGGCACCAACCCCGAGGAGCTGATCGCGGCGGCCCATGCCGGCTGCTTCGCCATGCAGCTGTCGCATTTCCTGGCGGAGAACGGCACCCCGGCCGAAAAGCTCGAGGCACGGGCGGTGGTGACGCTGGTGCCGGGAACCGGCATCACCGCCAGCGCGCTGCAGGTGACGGGCACCGTGCCGGGCATCGACGAAGGCACCTTCGTTTCGCTGGCGGAGAAGGCGAAGGCCGGCTGCCCGGTCTCGAAGGCACTCGGCGCGATCCAGGTCTCGCTCGACGCCCGGCTGGCCTGAAGCGCGTCGCGATCGTCCTCGTTCGCTCCGCATGCTCAAGGTCCCGGCTTTCGCGGCTGTCTTTCGCCTGATACCGGTGTCGACGGACGGCTGCTCCAGCGGCCGGCCATGCCGGCATCAGGCCATGATCGCTGCGGGCCTCTGACGCACGACGACCTCCAGTTCGGGCTCCCGGCTGAGCAAGTAGGCCGCGAAGTCGGCGGCGGTCATCGGCCGCGCGACGTGATAGCCCTGGATCTGGGTGCAGCCGAGATTGCGCACCCAGGCCAGTTCGCCGGGGTTCTCGACGCCTTCGGCGGTCGTGATCATGTTCAGCGATCGCGCGATGCCGACGATCGCCGAGATGATGGCGTTCCGCTCCTTGATGGCGGCGCCGCCGGAGACGAAGGACCGGTCGATCTTCAGCTTACCGACGGGGAAGCGCGTGATGTAGCCGAGCGAGGAGTAGCCGGTGCCGAAATCGTCGAGCGCGATCCGGACGCCGACGCCGTTCATGTCGCGCATGAACTCCTCAGCCTGGGTTCCATGCCGGACGAAGACTGCTTCGGTGATCTCTAGTTCGAGACGGCCAGCGGGGAGGCCGCTGGTCGCGAGCGCGGCACGGACGGCGGCGCCGGTTCCGTTCGTCACCAGCTGGGCGGGCGACACGTTGACGGCGACGCCGACGTGGTCGGGCCATGCGGCGGCGTCGCGGCAGGCCTGTTGAAGCACCCAGTTGCCGATGCGGCCGATCTGACCGGTCGCTTCCGCGATGCCGATGAAGGCTTCCGGCGACAGCAGCCCGCGTCGCGGGTGGCGCCATCGCAGCAGCGCTTCGGCGGCGACGACCCGCAGGGTACTCGCATCGACGATGGGCTGGTAGTGAAGTTCCAGCTGGCGCTCGGCGACGGCCAGCTTGAGGTCGTCGGCCAGGCCGCGTTTCTCGTCGGCCGATTTCTGCATCGCCTCGGAGAACCGGACGACAGAGCCGCGCTGCTGTTCCTTGGCCGCGTAGAGCGCCGTATCGGCGTTGCTCATCAGGCGATCGATGTCCTCGTCGGCGGATCGGGTAACGGCAAGCCCGGCGGTTCCTCCGACGGAGACGGTGCTGTCGCCGATGGCGATGGGTGCCGATATCGCGACCACGATCTTCTCGAGCAGTCCGACCATGGAGCCGCTTCCTGCCTCGCACTCGATCAGAACGCCGAACTCGTCGCCGCCGAGCCGCCCGATGGTGACGCCGTCGCGGGCGAAATCGTGCAGGCGCAACGCGATCCGGGCGAGGAGTTCGTCGCCCGCCGCATGGCCCAGCGTGTCGTTGACCTGCTTGAAGCCGTCGAGGTCGAGGCTCGCGAGCCCCACCTGCGCGCCGGAGGCGCGGCAGCGGTCGATGGCGCGCTCGGCGCGTTCGCGGAAGTGAAGGCGGTTCGGCAGGCCCGTCAGCTGATCGGTCGTGGCCATCCAGACGATCCGGTCCTTGGCGAGTTTCGCCTCGGTGACGTCGGAGCCGACCCCGCGCCAGCCGCAGATCCTGCCCTCGGAGTCGAAGAGCGGGCCGGCCGTGACCGACCACCAGCGGGTGCCGTCCGGCCCGCCGGCCTCCACAACGACGTCGCGGAAGGCGCGGCCGCCCTGGAGGGCGGCGAACAGCGATTTCTGCCCGGCCGCTGCGAGAAGGTCGCCGAAGCGCCGGCCGCGCAGATCGTGCTCCTCGTCGGCGACGACATCGAGGAATCGAGGGGAACAGGAGACGATGCGCAGGTGCTCGTCGAGTTCGAACAGCCAGTCGGACCCGTTCTCCTCGAACTCGTTGAGGAGCAGCTGGATGACCTCACCATTGTGCTTCAGGGCGGTTTCGGCTTCGAAGTGCTCCACGAACAGCTTACCGGTGCCGAACACGGCGTAGGTGACGGCGACCGCATAGGCGAGCAGCAGGACCGCGATCACCTCGGCATGGGGAATGTCGGCCCGGATGAGGCCGACGAGACTGCCGGCCATCAGGGCCAACACATAGGCCGTCCCGGCCGAAGGGACCGTCGCGAGAGCGAAGGCGCCGCAGCAGATCATACCGGTCACCAGCGTGCCGACGAGGATCTGGCCCCACTGATCCAGTTCGGGATACCAGACAGCCGGCAGGATGCCCCAGAGCAGCCCGAGCAGTGCAGCCTGGCGGGTGGTCCGCCAAAGTCCCCGGGACGACACCTTCTCACGCGGCGGACGATGGCGGCCCGCTATCCAAACCGCCATCGCCTGAAGCGCGAATGCGATGACCAGAGCGGTCCAGAGGGCGAGCAGGACGGCATTCGCGACCTGTTGCACGATGCCGATCAGGACGCACAGGGCGTTGACGACGTTGGCCCCCATCATCACGGGCGTGTAGCGGAGCATGGACCGCATCTGCGCCGCGCGAATGCTGGCGACTTCCGGCGACGCGTCGGGCGCAAGGCCGCTGAGGCGGTACCAGCGGCCCAGCGGGGACTGCGCGACGAGCCCGCGGAGGACGGCGGCGACGGCTGCTGGAAGGCGGTTCAAGGCGGACACGGGCTACCAGGTTGGTTGTCTCGATCTCGCCGGCTCCTTAGCACCCGGCAGCCCGCCAAGCGGTTAACGCAACGGCCACCCGCCGCAATCGGCGCGGTTTCACGCCAAGAAACGGCAAACAGGATTGAAAAACGTTAAACGGTACATCCGGATCGGGAGCATCGGCGCCCTCTGTCCCGGCGAAGGAAACTGCGAAGCGGGGGCGGTAGTCCGTCCCGTACGCCCGCGGCCGTTCCGTCAGTGCGCAGGGATGCCCTGGTAAGCCGCGTTGCCCCACAGGGCCTCGACGCGATCGTTGCGGCCGCAGGCGCCGCGGTAGTAGCGATAGCGGATCGGATTCTTCCTGTAGTAGTCCTGGTGATAGTCTTCTGCCGCCCAGAAGGTGCCCGCCATCTCGATCGGCGTGACGATCGGCTTGCCGAGTTCCGCCTGTGCGGCCGCCCTGGCCTTCTCGGCCGCCTGCTTCTGCTTGTCGTCCGCCACGTAGATCGCCGTCGTATAGGCGTGCCCGCGATCGCAGAACTGTCCGCCGGCATCGGTCGGGTCCACGGAGCGGAAAAAGATGTCGGCCAGCTGCGCGAAGGACACTTTCGAGGGATCGAAATCGACCTTCAGCACCTCGCGGTGGCCCTCGTGGTTCGGATAGGTCGGGTTCTGCAGCGTGCCGCCGGAATAGCCCGAGGTGGTGGCGGTGACGCCCGGCACCTTGTCCATGTCGGACTCGATGCACCAGAAACAGCCGCCGGCGAAGATGGCGCTTTCGGTCTGCTGCGCGGCGGCAGGCGAAGCCGAGGCGGCGAAAGTGGCGAGCGTGGCGGCGATCAGCATGCGCAGCATGGCGGACATCTCCCTGTTGGCAAGAGAGATAGCGCCGTTCCGCCGCCCCGCAAAATCAAGCGCCAACACGCTTGCGTGAAATCAAGCGGCGGCGAGCGCGTCGTAGGCGTCGAGCGCTTCGGCACCGTAGATCATCGATGGGCCGCCGCCCATGTAGACGGCCACGCCGATGGTCTCCAGCACCTCCTCGCGGGTGGCGCCATAGCGGATGGCGGCCTTGACGTGGAAGGCGAGGCAACCGTCGCAGCGCGCTGCGATGCCGATGGCGAGCGCGATCAGTTCCTTGGTCTTCGAATCGAGCGCACCCGGTGCGATGGCGGCCTTGGCAAGCTGGGCGAAGCCGGCGGCCACGTCCGGCATGCCCGCGCGGACGGCGGCCATGCGCCCGCTCGTCTGGCTGATGAGGTCGTTCCAGTTCGTGGTCGCCATTCGAAGGCAAGCTCCCTTTCCGTCGTCGGGAAGGGTGATAGCCGGACGGCGAGGCAGGCGGCTTGACGGGGATCAAGCGGTGGAGGACGGGGGAGAAAAAGGCCGTCAGCCGTTCCCGGTCAGGCTCTCGAGCATCGCACGGAGGTCGGCAACCTCCGTTTCGAGCGCGGCCACGCGCGCCTCGAGGTTGGACGTATCGGCCGCGGCGAAGGCGCGTGCCGGGGCAGCAGAGCGTGGGGCAGCGGCCACCGGGCCGCAGAGCAGATGCGCGTAGCGGTCCTCGCGCTGGCCGGGGCCGCGCTCGACGAGCTGGACGAGCGGCGTCTTGCGGCCGATCAAGAGGTCGATGTCGGCCAGAAGCTCCTCGACATTGGCGTAGCGCGCCATCCGTTCCGCGCGCGCCATGAGTTCATGCGCCGTCTGCGGTCCGCGCAGCAGCATCAGGCCGATCAGCGAGGTCTGGCCGCGGGTGAGCGAGAATCGCTGCGACAGGAGGTGCTCGTAGCGCTCGACGCGGGAGCCGAGCACCTGCCGCACCAGCCCCTTCTCGATCAGCGACTTGAAGGCACGGTGGATGTCTGCCGGATCGAGGCTCATCACCGGCTCGCGCGCGGTCTTCTGGTTGGTCGCCGACTGGGTGGCGTTGAGCGACAGCGGGTAGACGTCGGGGGTCAGCTCCTTCTTCTCGATGAGCGAACCCAGCACGCGGGCTTCCACGGCGTTGAGGAGCAGGAGGTCGGAGGCGGGGGTGTCCATGGGTATCTCAGGTGCGTCCTTCGGGGCTCGCTGCGCTCGCACCTCGGGGTGAGGAGCGCCGGAGCGAGCGCCTTTTTAACCCGATGCGGGGCTGCGGATGCAACAGATTCCGGCTTTGGGATGGCGGCACAGGCTCAAGCCCGTCATCGGAGCAATCCCGAGCCCGCGACGGCGGGTTGCCTGCGACGCGATCTGCATCTCCGGATCCCTTCGCATCCTCTCCCCGTCATCAACTCTGCTGCACCTGAGCATCTTCAGGCGGGCATCGTCCCCCCGCGGCCTCCCTCGGCGGCGTCATTCCGGGGCCGCGCAGCGGAACCCGGAATCCAGCGTGGTGACCGAGGCGGAAATGCGCGGCGCTCGTGCCCCCGTCCGAGGCGCCGGCGCTCTGGATTCCGGGTTCCGCTGCGCGGCCCCGGAATGACGTGCCACGCGGGCTGGCCGCATCGGGACGGACGCCGAGGACGAGGGGCTGGAGGCCTGCGCGCCCCCGCCTTCGTCATCCCGGAACGACGTCCGAGCGCAGCGAAGGACGACGTATCCGGGATCCATGCCTCGCCATCCGTCCCCGCGATCCGGTGCACGACGAGGCGTGCCACCGACGGTCGGCGGCCGCTCCCGCCGCCGTCGCCGTCGTCACATCGTCCGGCCCCCTTTCGGTCGCCGCCCCACCTTCGTCATCAACTCTGAGCCGATTGTGCGTCTCTGAGCCTTGCATTGAGGGTGACGATGATCTTTCGCATGACTGCGGCGATTGCGACGATGGGGCGTTTTCCGTTGTCGACGAGGCGTTTGTAGAAGGATGCGAACTCGCCTCTGCCGGCGGCTGCGCGCAGTGCCGGCATGAACAGGGCTGTTCTGATCTGCGGCCTGCCGCCGCGTTGCCGCCGCCGGCCGGTTGCGGTTCCGCTCTCGTTGGGGTGGGGAGCTGTCCCGGCCAGGGCGGCGGCCTGCCTGCGCTGGAGGGAGCCGAGTTCGGGCATCTGGGCGATGAGGGTTGCGGCGCATGTGAGGCCGATGCCGTTCATGGCGGTGCACACGGCGATGCGTTGGCGCAGGCTCTGGCTGCGTGCGACGAGGGCGGCGATCGCCGCGTCGAGCTTGTCGATCTGTTGCTCGATGGCGGCCAGCATGGCCTTGAAGGAGGCTGCGAGTGCCTTGGCGCCGGGCGCCCTGGAGCGGTTGCGCTCGGCGACCCTGAAGGCGACGAGGTCGGCCCTACGCCGCACCAGGACCTGCAACTGCCTCTCGTCGGCGTCTTGCGCCTGCCACAAAGACAGCTTGGCCCAGCGCTCGCGCGCATAGGCGGCCATTTGGGCGGCGTCGATGGCATCGCTCTTGCCGAGCGTGCCAAAGGAGCGGATGAAGCTCTTGAGCTTCAGGGTGTCGGCACGGTGGCAGGCGATTCCGGCCTTGAGGCATTCCTCCAGAAGCAGCAGTTCGTAGCCGCCGGTAGGCTCGCAGACGACGAGGTCGGGCCGGGCTTTCTTGAGCATGGCGCGAATGGCGGATCGGCTGTTGTCGATGGTCGCGGCGGCCTGGCGGCCGTTGCTGACGGTGAGACTGTCCTTGGCGACATCGACGCCGAGGCAGCAGGCGGGCGGGTGGTGCAGAAAGGCCATGAGGGTGCTATCCTTTGCGGGCTTCGGATTGTTTGCGGGCGTGACGGCGCGTCAGGGGCCCGATCAACTCTCCAAGCGGTGGTGCAAAGGCGGCAGGGAGCCTTGATGACGTCGGGTGTCGGCCCGATCCCGGAAACGGTCGCCTGCCGCCGAGGCTGCGGGTGTTCGAGCCCGCAGCCTCATCCAACACTACCCCGTTCGGCTCAAACAATCCCGGAACGGCGTCCAAGCGCAGCGCAGGACGCCGTATCCGGGATCCATGCCTCGCCGCTCCCGCCGTGCGATGTGGTGCAGGACTGCCGGCGGCCTTCTCCCGCGTCCCGCCACGCACGATACGCCGAGGCATGGATCCTCGGGCCTACGCGACGGCCTTCGGCCTGCTTCGCCCGAGGATGACGAGACGGATGAGACGGTGCCGTCGCTACATCCTGTCCGCGGATACAGCCCACGTTCCTCAGTCCGATGGGCAGCTGACCCGCACGATGGGTGCCAGGCTCCGTTCGCGGCGAGCGAGTTTCGAAAGCCGCAATGACCCGATCGCCTAAACCCCCCGTTCCACCATCATCTTCTTGATCTCGGCGATCGCCTTGGCCGGGTTCAGTCCCTTGGGGCAGGTCTGGGCGCAGTTCATGATGGTGTGGCAGCGGTAGAGGCGGAAGGGGTCCTCCAGGTCGTTCAGGCGCTCGCCGGTGGCCTCGTCGCGCGAGTCGATCAGCCAGCGGTAGGCCTGCAGCAGCACGGCGGGGCCGAGATAGCGGTCGCCGTTCCACCAGTAGGACGGGCAGGAGGTCTGGCAGCAGAAGCACAGGATGCACTCGTAAAGGCCGTCGAGCTTCTGCCGGTCCTCGTGGCTCTGCAGCCATTCCTTGGCCGGCTCGGGGGAGACGGTCTTCAGGTAGGGCTGGATCGAGGTGAGCTGCGCGTAGGGCACGGTCAGGTCGGGCACGAGATCCTTGACCACCGGCATGTGCGGCAGCGGGTAGATCTTCACCGCGCCGCCGATCTCGTCGATGCCCTTGGTGCAGGCCAGCGTGTTGGCGCCGTCGATGTTCATGGCGCAGGAGCCGCAAATGCCCTCGCGGCAGGAGCGGCGGAAGGTCAGCGTCGGGTCGATCTTGTTCTTGATCCAGAGCAGCGCGTCGAGGACCATCGGCCCGCAATCGTCCATGTCGACGAAATAGGTGTCGATGCGCGGGTTCTGGTCGTCGTCAGGCGACCAGCGATACACCTTGTACTCGCGCAGGTTGGTCGCGCCCTGCGGCTTCGGCCAGGTCTTGCCCGGGTTGATCTTCGAGTTCTTGGGAAGCGTGAGTTCGACCATGGAATCAAACCTGTCTCAGGTGAGCGCCCGAGCCCTGCTCCCTTCGGGATACAGAGCGAGCTTTTCTAGGAACTTGGTATCGGCAGTCAGCATCGTCGCCTCATTGCGGACGGCACAGGCGAGGTACAGGCAATCGTAGACCGAGTGCTGAAGGCGTTCGGCCAGAGAGAACGCCTCGGCCGCGAGCAACCTGTCCGGCACGAACATGCCGATCGCGGACTGGACACCCTCCAGCGCACGAACGCCGTTCGTTGCCTCGAACTGCCGTCGGGCGATCTTCTTCCGCAATACGTTGGCCACTTCGACCACGAGGAACTCCGGTGCTATAATGTCGTCGTTCGTCAGCAGAAATCGTCTCGCTTCCTCACGGCCATCCTCCATGATGACCCATTTCACTGCGACGGAGGCGTCAACCACCCAGCGCACGGTCGCGCTCCTCACGCATTTCTCTTATGATCTCGACGGAATCCGTCTGAACCACTCCTTTCGGCGTCGTGTCGGCGATGGCATCGATGCGGCTGACGATAGCGCGGCGCCGACGGAAGTCTTCAACGGCGCGCGCCAGAACGCCCTCGATCTCTCGCTCGACCGGCCGGCCGTGGATCGACGCCATTTCCTCCAGCGCCTCCATCACCGTCGCGTCGCTCACCCGGATCGTGATCTCACCCATCTGCGGACCTCCTTCAGGCCCTATCCTAATACACCCGCTTCTTCGGCGCGATCTTGGCGAGGTCGATGCCGCCCTGCGATGCCGGGAGCATGGTCTCGGTGTGGACCGGGCGGTACTTCAGCGTCACGTTGCCCGCCTCGTCGACCCAGGCCAGCGAGTGCTTGCGCCAGTTGGCGTCGTCGCGTTCGGAGAAGTCCTCGCGGGCATGCGCCCCGCGGCTCTCCTTGCGGGCCTCGGCGCCGTAGACCGTGGTGATGGCGCAGGCCATCAGATTGTCGAGTTCCAGGGTCTCGACGAGATCCGAGTTCCAGATCATCGAGCGGTCTGTGACCCTGACGTCAGGCAGTTCCTTCCAGATCGCCGAGATGCGGCGGCAGCCGTTCTCCAGCGAGTCCTGGGTGCGGAACACGGCGGCGTCCTCCTGCATGGCGCGCTGCATCTTCTCGCGCAGCATGGCGGTCGGCGTGCCGCCATTGGCGTTCCGCAGCCGGTCGAAGCGGTCCATGATCTTGTCGACGGCGGCCTCGTTGATCGCCGGGATGGCGGCGTTGCGGTCGACGACCTCGCCGGCGCGGATGGCGGCGGCGCGGCCGAAGACCACGAGGTCGATCAGCGAGTTGGAGCCGAGGCGGTTGGCGCCGTGCACGGAGGCGCAGCCCGCCTCGCCGACGGCCATCAGGCCGGGCTGGACGCGGTCCGGCTCGCCTTCGGTCGGGTTCAGCACCTCGCCCCAGTAGTTGGTCGGGATGCCGCCCATGTTGTAGTGCACCGTCGGCAGCACCGGGATGGGCTCCTTCGTCACGTCGACGCCGGCGAAGATCTTGGCCGATTCCGAGATGCCGGGCAGACGCTCGTGCAGCACGGCCGGATCGAGATGGTCGAGATGCAGGAAGATGTGGTCCTTGGCCTTGCCGACGCCGCGGCCCTCGCGGATCTCCATGGTCATGCAGCGCGAGACGACGTCGCGCGAGGCGAGGTCCTTGGCCGAGGGCGCATAGCGTTCCATGAAGCGCTCGCCCTCGGAATTGACCAGATAGCCGCCTTCGCCGCGGGCGCCCTCGGTGATCAGGCAGCCGGCGCCGTAGATGCCGGTCGGGTGGAACTGCACGAACTCCATGTCCTGCAGCGGCAGGCCTGCGCGCGCCACCATGCCGTTGCCGTCGCCCGTACAGGTGTGCGCCGACGTCGCCGAGAAATAGGCGCGGCCGTAGCCGCCGGTGGCCAGCACCACCATCTTCGCGGCGAAACGGTGGATGGTGCCGTCGTCGAGGTTCCAGGCCACGACGCCGGTGCAGACGCCGTCGGTCATGATCAGGTCGAGCGCGAAATACTCGATGAAGAACTGGGCGTTGTTCTTGATCGACTGGCCGTAGAGCGTGTGCAGGATGGCGTGGCCGGTGCGGTCGGCGGCCGCGCAGGTGCGCTGCACGGGCGGGCCGTCGCCGAAGTTCTGCATGTGGCCGCCGAAGGGCCGCTGGTAGATCTTGCCTTCCTCGGTGCGCGAGAAGGGCACGCCGTAGTGCTCGAGTTCGTAGACGGCCGCCGGGGCCTCGCGTGCGAGGTACTCCATGGCGTCGACGTCGCCCAGCCAGTCGGAGCCCTTCACGGTGTCGTAGAGGTGCCACTGCCAGTGGTCGGGGCCCATGTTCTGCAGCGAGGCGGCGATGCCGCCCTGGGCGGCGACCGTGTGCGAGCGGGTCGGGAAGACCTTGGTGATGCAGGCGGTCTTCAGGCCCTGCTCGGCCATGCCGAGGGTGGCGCGAAGCCCCGCGCCGCCGGCGCCCACCACGACGACGTCGAACTTGTGGTCGACGAAGGTATAGGCCTTGCCGTTGACCGATGTTGCCTTGGCCATGTGCGGGTCAGCCTCCGAACGCGATCTTGAGCAGGGAGAACACGCAGGCCCCGCCGACGAGGATGGTGAAGAAGATGTTGAGCATCAGGCACGCCAGCTTGGCGCCTTCCTGGTGAATGTAGTCGTCGATGATCTCGACCATGCCCAGGCGCATGTGGTCGAGGCTGATGACGATGAAGAGGACGAGCAGGATCGCCACGACCGGATGAGCGAGCGTGGCGCGGGTTTCCGCAAGGCTCGCTCCGAGCAGCGACACCACGAGCCAGACCGCATAGAGGCTGAGCGGGATCAGGGCGACCGACGTAACCCGGTTGCGCCAGAACTCGGCCGTACCGTGTCCGGCGGCGCCGAGGCCGCGAACCTTGCGGAGGGGGGTCTGCATGTCGACCATCGCTCAGGCTCCCACGAACAGGATGACGATCCACAGAAGCACGGTCAGCGCCACGGAAGCGACCAGCGTGGCGATCGCCATCTGCGACGAGCTGTGCTTCTCCATGCCGCGGCCGGTGTCCCAGATCAGGTGCCGGATGCCGCCGAGCAGGTGGTGGAACAGGGCCCATGTGAAGCCGATCAGCACCAGGATGCCGAACCACGAGCCCATCACCGCCGCGGCGGTGGCGAAGGCGCTCTCCGACGTCGAGGCGGCGACCAGCCACCAGGCCACCAGCAGCGTGCCGCCGTAGAGCGCGACGCCGGTGATGCGATGCACGATCGACATCGCCATGGTCGGGGTGAACCGGTAGATCTGCAGATGCGGCGAGAGCGGGCGTGGCTTCATGCCGGGACGGGTGGCTGTCGAGTTGCTCATGGCTTCCCCAGGACGAGGGCCGGAGGCTTGCGTTCCTGCTGCCCCACGGCCCTTTGATGGCGCTTTCTAGTGCGGTTTTTGCAGCGCGTCAAAGCCGCAAACACCTCTGTAACCTGCCATTTAGTGCGGTTGAGACGACGGCAAGTGCTTCAATCGATTGAAGTCGTGCCCGCTTCCGGTAACGCATGGTGCGACCGGTCCCTGACGACTGCCACCACGCGTGCAGCCGGCTACTTGCCGTCGAAGCGGATGACGAAGCTCGTCCAGTCGGCCGGCGCGGCGATCTGCTCATAGAGCTTGCGACCGTCCTCCGGCTGACGCGGGGCGTTGAGGATCAGCTTGGTCCAGCCACGTTCCTCCGCCTGGTCGGCCAGCACGTCGACCATGGCCTTGGCGATGCCCTTGTTGCGGTGCTCGTGGTGCACGTAGATGTGATCGCAGGCGCCGCAGCGCATGCCCGACACGGGTTCCGGCTGGTCGGTGAAGATGGCGAAGCCGACGAGCCGGCCGTCGATGCGCGCGCCGATCACCTCCGCGGTGCGGTCCTGCAGCAGGGTCTCGGCGTAGTACTGGTCCGGGCGCCGCGGCGCGCCGCGCTTCAGCGCCTGGGCATAGGCCGCGAGCAGCGGCGCGAAGTCGAGCGCGTCCTTCAGGCGCAGCTGGGCGATGTCGATGGCGGGCTGGGCGGGGGGCGTGTCTGTCATGCGGTTCCTTTGAGGATATTAACCATGTCTGTCAATTGGCCCGCGCGAGGTGGCACGTCTCGGCGTGACTTGGGTTAAGAAAGCGTTAAGTTTGCAGCCGAGGGGGCTCGACGCGAACCGAAGGGACGAGCCATGACGACGCAGAGCAGTCTTTCAGTCAGCGCAGCGCGCGCGGCCCGGGCCGCGCTGGTGCTGTCGGCCATGACCATCGCCGGGTCGGCCGCGGCGGGCGGCTACCACGACCGGGTGCACGCCGACAGTTTCGGCAACCTCATCATCTACAGTCCGTCCGGCTACAAGCGGATCGTCGTGGGGCAGGGGCATCTGGCGCAGGAACTCGCCGACTACACGCGTGGCGGCCAGCCGGAGGTGGTTTACCTCGATCCGTCCGAGGGGCACCGGGCGGTGCGGCGCTGCCGTTCGCAGGGCGTGCTGCTGCATGGTCGCTCCTACATGTACGGACTGCCGGACGACGTGGTGCCGGTGCTCGAGCATCCCTGCGCCAGGCCCTGATTTGAACACCTTCGTCGCGCCTTCTCCGGCAGGAGAAGGTTAACGAAACATCAACGGAAGCACCGCAGCGCGCATGAGCGAAGCCGTCACTGCCCGCCGCCTCAAGGACCACGCCGCCTCGCTGGAGACGATGACGCGTTTCGTGCTGGCCACGCTCGCGCTGGCGTCGGGTGTCTATACCTATCTCGGCGTTCGCAGCCTGCTCGACGGGTCGG
Organism: Aquibium microcysteis; assembly: GCF_014495845.1. Taxonomy (NCBI): domain Bacteria; kingdom Pseudomonadati; phylum Pseudomonadota; class Alphaproteobacteria; order Hyphomicrobiales; family Phyllobacteriaceae; genus Aquibium; species Aquibium microcysteis. The sequence goes on along the minus strand of NZ_CP061080.1, from coordinate 4,143,563 downwards.
CCGCGATCGTCTTCTTCGCGGCGATCGTCTATTCGGCGGCCGTTTCGGTCGGGATGTACGGATTCTGGAGCTACCTGATGCGGTTCCTGCCGGAGATGCGCGACGGCGCGTCACGGCTGGCGATGTTCGCGGTGATGGCCGTCGGGTCGGTGATGATCGTGGCGATGTCGTCCTGGCTGAACGCTGCCGCGCTGGCCGGTTCGGCCGCGGTCGAGCAGCATCTCGCCGAGACGCTCGAAGGCTATACCGCCGATCTCGAACAGGCGCACGGCAACGCCCTCGGCGCGCTGTCGCTCCTGCCGGACATCCAGCGCGCGGGCGAACGCTTCGCGCGGCTGGCCGACGAGGAGCGCAGCTCCGGCGCGCTGACCGGCACGTCTGGCGCAGGCAGCGTCGTCCAGCTGCTCACCCAGATGAGCGCCCAGATGCGCGAGCTCGAGGCCAACATCCGCGGCTCGCAGGAGCTGGTCGGGACGCTCTTCCGCGAGGGTCAGGAGCATCTCGCCGCGATGCGCGGCCTGGTATCCGAGCCCGGTGCGATCGCGCCGCGGTCGGACCGCTTCGCCGAACAGGCGGTGGCGCTCGCCGGCGTCGTCTCTTCGCTCCAGCAGACGTCCATCGCCCCCTCCGTCGCCCGTGCGGCAGCCGATCTCTCCGGCGGCTTCATCGCGCCGGTGGCGGACGGCATGTCGCCCGACCTGGCGGGCCGGCAGGACCAGGTGATGGCGACCATCCGGACGTCGGTCGATTCGCAGTCCAAGGCGCTGTCCGACGCTGCCGCCGAGATCCTCGTGCAGCCGAAGGTGGCCGAGCGGCGCTACGTGCCGCTGTCGTCGGCGGAGGCCGTTCTGCGCTATGCCGGGGACTTCATCCCGAGCTGGGCCGGCGCGATCTCGATCGACCTCCTGCCGGGCGTCCTGATCGGGATCATGAGCATCGTCCAGGGCGTCATCCGGCGCGGCGAGGAGCGGATGGTCGACGCCGATCGCATCACCGCGTCGGACATGTTCCGATCGATCGAACTGCACGATGCGCTGATGGCGCGCAGGCAGCTCCGGCCCGGACAGGGCGGCGACGTGCCGGCGGCCGACGCCAATCCTCCCGTCCCGCCGCGACCCGCGACCGCCGAGAACGTCACGCCCATCGCCTTGTCCGAACGAAAGAGGCACGACCCATGAGCGTCCTGGAACAGATGCAGCAGGAACGGCCGGCGGAGGCAGGTCCGGAGCGCAAGCCCGGACTGCTGGCGCGCTATTTTAGCCGTTTCGACGAGGGAGAGGTCATCCGCTGGGCGTTCGGCGGGCTGCTCGTCGGCACGTTCGGCGTGCTTGGCTTCGACATGCACGACCTGATCCACGCGCGCTCCGCGCCCTCGACCATGCCTGGCCAGCACCTTGCCGCGCCGGCGGTCCTGCCGCCGGCGGTGCACGACCGCGGCAGCGGTGCGGCGTCGGGCACCACGGATCCGCGCGATCACGTTACGGCCGACGAGGAGGTGCTGCGCGCGCCCATGCAGTTCACGCTCGAGCCGGGCGGGGTGCTGACGGCGCGCGGCTACATCGACATGGGCGCAAGGACGCGCTTCGAGGAGGAGATCGAGGCGCGCGGGGAGTATGTGCGGGTCGTGGCGCTGGATTCGCCGGGCGGCTCGCTCGACGACGCCATCGGAATGGCACGCCTGATCCGCGAGAAGGGCATCGCCACCGCGGTGGAGGACGGCGCGCTCTGCGCCTCGTCCTGTCCGCTGGTCCTGGCGGGCGGAACCGCCCGATCGATCAGCGTCAAGGCGGCGGTGGGCGTTCACCAGTTCTACTCGGTCAGCGACGAACCGGCCGAGGCGGCGCAGGCGATGTCGGATGCCCAGGCCACGACCGCGCGGATCTCGAGGCACCTGTCGGACATGGGCGTCGATCCGGCGCTGTGGCTGCATGCGCTGGATACGCCGCCGCGCTCGCTGTACTATCTGTCCGTCCAGGAGATGCAGGACTACCGGCTCGCTGGCGGCGATACGAAGATGGCGGCGAAGCGGTAGACGCTGCTCAGCCGCCGCGTGCCATGCGGCGACTTGCGACGTCCCCGGTCTCGTCCGGCGAAGCCACGCGGACGCAGTCGCGGCCCTCGGCCTTCGCCCGATACAAGGCGTGGTCTGCCCGTTTCAGCATGGTCGACATGGTATCGCCCTGGCGAAGCTCGGCGACGCCGAAGCTTGCGGTGGGGTGGACGCCGGAAGGGAGGCCCTCTACGCCCGCTTCGGAGAACGTCGTGCGGATCGACTCGGCGAAGAGCCTTGCGGCCGCAGCATTCGCGCCGGGCAGGATGACGGCGAATTCCTCGCCGCCGATGCGTCCGGCGACGTGATCGTCGGCCATCGCTGCCGACAGATGCACCGCGAAGGCGGCAATGACCCTGTCGCCGGCCGCGTGGCCGAAACTGTCGTTGATCGACTTGAAGTGGTCGAGGTCGCAGATGACGATCGAGGCTGGAATGCCGGTCCGGCCGACGAGCGGACCGACCAGCCGCGCGCGTGCCTCGAAGCCTCGCCGGTTCAGGAGACCCGTCAGCGGATCGGTCTCGGACTTGGTCGTCGCATCGGACAGGATGTCGCTGACCAGCACCGCGAACAGCATCAGGCCCAGCCCGACCATGAACATCGCGCCCATCGACTGCGAGATGACGCCGTAGATGGTGTGGATGTAGTCCTGTGGCGTCGCGCCGCTTCCGAAGATCGAGGCGAGCGCGGGCTTCGAGAGAAAATGCGCCGAAGACGCCGCGATCAGCCAGGCCAGCAGGGCGTCCATCCGCCTGCGTTCGGCGGCCGGGAAGACCTGCCATGCGGCCAGCGCCAGGATCGCTGCATAGGGCGCCTGGTAGAGCCCCATGCGCAGGATCGACTGGCGCGGCATGTCGAAGATGACGAGATTGAGCGCATAGCCGGACAGGAGGATCGCGGCCACGGCCCGGACCGGCAGCGGGCGGCCGTATCGCCGCGCGATCCCGAAGGCGAGCAGCGCGAGCCCGGCGAGCGACGTGGCGAAGGCGGCGAAGACGACGACGCGGGGCCTGTCGAACACCGGCACCAGCCACTCGATCATGAAGTTGACGGATCCGAGCAGGTAGGCGGCGGCAATCCAGCGGGCGGCCGCGCGCGCCCGCGGGTAGGATGCCAGCCAGGCGAATGCGCCGGCGAAGAGGCCGGCGACCACCAGGTTGATTGCCAGGATGTATCCAGTCACGCCCGCTCGTCCGACCCTTTCGAGATCGCCGCTGCATAGGGCATCGAAGCGAAGAAGAGGTTAAGCCGATCCCGGGAATGCCCCGCTTTCCCCAAGCCCACGTGACGACGGAACGCCGTGTTTCAGGCGTCCGTGCGGTACTCCAGGATGTCTCCCGGCTGGCAATCCAGCGCTTCGCAGATCCGTTCGAGGGTCTCGAAGCGGACACCCCGCACCTTGCCCGACTTGAGGAGCGATACGTTCTGCTCGGTGATGCCGATGCGTTCGGCCAGTTCCCTCGACCGCATCTTCCGCTTCGCCAGCATGACGTCGAGATTGACGACGATCGGCATCGTCACACGAAGGTCCGGTTGTCGTCCTGGATTTCCGCCGCGGTCGTCAGGATGTGCCCGACCATCAGCAGGACGCCGGCCATCAGCACCGCGAGCAGATCCGGCGAGCCGACGGAGATCGCGATCATGCGCTGGCCTGACGGGTTCGCCATGGTCAAGGCGGCGATCACCCCGGTGCGGATCAGGAGCCCGGATGCCACGCTGAACAGGAAGATTCCTCCGGCCCGGCGCATCCAGAGCGCCGCGCGCGGCGACAGGGGCTCGTCGGCGGCGAAGACGTCGAACATCCGCCACAGGCAATAGAGCGCGGCGAGCAGGATGGCGAGCTGCACGCCGGTCAGCGCGAGAACCACCGCCGAGGCTGACGGCGTGACGGGCAGGTCCTGCGCGATCTGGCGGGACACGATCCGGCCGAACCATTCGGGGTCGAAAGCGGCGATGGCGGCAAAAGCGAGACCCGTCCCCGCAACGGCGATGCCGCCGAATGCGGTGACGACGCTCATGATCCTGCTCAGCCGGCGCGCCTTCTCGAAATCGTAGGACATAGCGAACTCCTGTTTGACAACACGGAATTAACGTAAAACAATAAAACAATCTTGTCCAGCATGAAGGATTCGACAATGATGCGCCTCGTCCCGCTTCCAACCCTCATCCTCGGCGCCATGGCCGCGTGGCTCTCCGGCTGCAGCTCCCTGTCGCCGGGGGCGGCCGTCAATCTCGCAGGGTTCGATCCATTCTCCGCCGACCCGGCAGCGCTTGCGGTCGCTGTCCGTTCCACGCGGGCGCTGCGCCTCCGGACGGGCGACGTCAGCCTGCGGATCGCGCTGGCCGCCGACGATCCGGCGGAGGCTTTCGACGAGACCTTGCGTCTGGCGATCGTCGAAGGTGCGGATGTGGCCGGCATTCCCGTCGAGCCGGAACGGCGGGAGCGCGTGCATGTGGCCAGCGTGGCGAAGGAGGACCGAGCACGGCTCGCCGCCATCCAGGCGCGCGTTCGGGCCTACAAGGCCAGGGCCGAGCCGAGGGGGCGCGGAACACTGGCGATCGGCGTCTCAGGCGGATGTCGCGACGGGGAGCTGGATGCGGAGAGCGCTCGGCTGGCGACGTTCATGCGGACGGACGAGGGGCGGCCGTTCTTCCCGCTGACGCGCGAACAGCCATTGATGAAGGCGCTGGAGGGCGTCCCGCTCGACCACCTGCCGCCTTGCCCGGACGCCGGCTGAACCGGCGTCCGGGCATCTGCTGCTACTTCCACTCGCGAATGTCGACGAAGCGGCCTTCGATCGCCGCTGCCGCGGCCATGGCCGGCGACACGAGATGGGTGCGGCCCTTGAAGCCCTGGCGACCCTCGAAATTGCGGTTCGAGGTGGAGGCGCAGCGTTCGCCGGGCTTCAGGCGGTCGTCGTTCATGGCCAGGCACATCGAGCAGCCCGGCTCGCGCCAGTCGAAGCCGGCCTCCCTGAAGATGCGGTCGAGGCCTTCCGCCTCGGCCTGCGCCTTCACGAGGCCGGAGCCCGGAACGATCATGGCGTCGACGCGGGGATGCACCTTGCGGCCCTCGGCGACCTTGGCGGCGGCACGCAGGTCCTCGATGCGGCCGTTGGTGCAGGAGCCGATGAAGACGCGGTCGATCTCGACGTCGGTCATCTTCGTGCCGGGCGTCAGGCCCATGTATTCGAGCGCGCGGCGCTTGGAGTTGCGCTTGTTCTCGTCGGCGATCTCGTCCGGGTTCGGCACGACGCCGGTGACGGAGACCACGTCCTCGGGCGAGGAACCCCAGGTGACGATGGGCGGCAGCTTGGCGGCGTCGAGCACGATCACCTTGTCGAAATGCGCGCCCTCGTCGGACTTCAGCGTCTGCCAGTAGGCCATCGCCCTGTCCCAGGCCTCGCCGGTCGGGGCCTTCGGGCGGCCCTTGATGTAGGCATAGGTGGTCTCGTCCGGCGCGATCAGGCCGGCGCGGGCGCCGCCCTCGATCGACATGTTGCAGATGGTCATGCGGCCTTCCATCGACAGCGCGCGGATCGCCTCGCCGGCATATTCGATGACGTAGCCGGTGCCGCCGGCGGTGCCGATCTCGCCGATGATGGCCAGGATGATGTCCTTGGCGGTGACGCCTTCGGGCAGCTGCCCGTCGACGCGCACCAGCATGTTCTTGGCCTTCTTCTGGATCAGCGTCTGAGTGGCCAGCACGTGCTCCACCTCCGACGTGCCGATGCCGTGCGCCAGCGCGCCGAAGGCGCCGTGCGTGGAGGTGTGGCTGTCGCCGCAGACGATCGTCATGCCGGGCAGGGTGAAGCCCTGCTCGGGGCCGATGATGTGGACGATGCCCTGGCGCAGGTCGGCGGCATCATAATATTCGATGCCGAAATCGGCGGCGTTCTGCGCCAGCGCCTCGACCTGGATGCGGCTTTCCTCGTTCTTGATGCCCTGCTTGCGGTCGGGCGAGGTCGGCACGTTGTGATCGACGACGGCGAGCGTCTTCTCGGGATGGCGGACCTTGCGGGCGGCCATGCGCAGGCCCTCGAAGGCCTGCGGGCTGGTCACTTCGTGGACGAGGTGACGGTCGATGTAGAGCAGGCAGGTACCGTCTTCCTGGCGGTCGACGACGTGATCGTCGAAGATCTTGTCGTAAAGTGTGCGGGGTGCGGTCATGATGGTCGCTTTCGTGGAATGCGTCTGGAAGAAGCGAAGGGCAGGGGCCCGGAGACGTCAGGCGCAGGCGAGGCGCGCGTTGGGCGTGCCGGTCATGCGCGCGAAGAAGCGCGCCGGCAGGCGCTTGCGGTCCTGCAGGACGAACCGCTTGTAGGCCGGGTCGCCGAAGAGTGCTTCCATGACCGGGTCATTACCAAGCTTTCGCCGGCCCGGCAATCGGCCAGATCGCCGGCTCAGGGGCCGGCCGGACCATCCGCCGCGCCGGACTGCGCCGCGTGCGCCCGCGCGTCGCGCTCCCGCTCCGCCTTCAGCGACAGCCGGCGTTCGACGGTGCGCAGCAGCGACAGCACGAGGACGGCCAGAACCGTGGTGAAGACGGCGATGCCCCAGAAGCCGAGCCCGCAGCACAGCCCGATCGCGCCCGCCAGCCACATGCCGGCGCCGGTCGTCAGGCCCTGCACCTCGCCGCGTGCGAAGACGATCAGCCCCGCCGCGAGAAAGGCGATGCCCGATGTGACCGCCTCGATGGCACGGAGCGGATCGAGGCGCATCCGGTCCGCATCGAAATAGGAGACATGGGCGATCTCGATCGTGAGGATCGCGACCAGGGCTGCCGCGAGGCAGACGAGGATGTGGGTGCGCAGGCCGGCCGGACGCTGGCGCCATTCCCGTTCAAGACCGACGATGGCGCCGAGCAGGGTCGCCAGCGCCAGCCGCCCGGCGATCACCGGAAACGGGATATGGGTGTGATGGCCGATGTCCTCCAGCAGCTGTTCCACGTGAGTCCCCGCAGTGATGGCCATGAACGCCGCACAACGTGGCGGGTTCCCGTCCGCTCACCCCGCCGGGACGATCTCGCGGCCGATCACCACCTCCACGCCGTCGATCAGGCCTTCGGTGGCGGCGAAGAAGCCCTTCGAGCCGGCACCGGCATTGTGGGTCTCCATCGCGGCGCGATCGAGAAAGCGCTCGTGGGTGACGAAGACGCCGCCCGCCTCGCCCTCGGTGACGAAGAAGGAGATCGTGCCGGGCTCGTTCTCCCGTGCGAAATCGCCGACGGCGGCGAGCGCCGCGCGTACGCTGTCCTGCGATCCCGGCTTGCAGCGGATGATGGCGGTCAAGGTGATCATGGTTGTTCCCGCGTGTCGTTTCAGGTTCATCAAGCACGTCGGCGGCGCCGGGGAAATCCCCCGCCCCGCTGCCGCCGCGTCCTCCCCCGCTCTCGCGGGTCGCCGGCTACAGCACCTCGAAGACGAAGCTCTGCACCAGCACCTCGGGCTCGGCGATGGCGAAGGCGCGGAAGGGCGGGCTCTCCTCCACCGGGCGCCAGCGTCCGGCCGCGGCCAGTTCGTCGAAGACGGCCCGGAAGCCGGCCTTGCCGAGCAGCACGTCGCGCACCGTGAACACGGCGAAGCCGCCCGGCCGGGTGATGCGTACGAGTTCGCGCAGGCCGGCCGCGGGCGCATGCCCCGCGGTGAAGACACCGGCCGACACGAAGGCGGCGAAGTGGTCGTCGGGCCAGGGCAGCGTCTCGCCGAGCATGCCCTTTTTCAGCACGCCATAGGCGCCGCGGCCCCGCGCGACGGCCAGCATGTCCGGCGACATGTCGAGGCCTTCGACCGTGTCGTAGCCGAGCGCCCGCAGGCAGGGGCCGGTCAGCCCGGTGCCGCAGCCGGCGTCGAGCACCGGGCCCGCGCCCGCCGGCAGGTGCCGCGCCAGCCAGGCCGGGATCAGGAAGGGAAGGCAGTAGCCGCTCGCGGCGGTGTCGCGGTCGTAGTCCGCCGCCCAGGCTGCATAGGCGTCGGCGAGTTCGTCCGGCGTGGTCGCGGCATAGACGCGGTCGAGGGCGGTCGGGTGGGGCATCTCGTCTCCGTCAGGCCTGCGTGTTCCGCCGCAGCCGCCGCTCCAGAGCCCGCAGCGCCAGCGACAGGCCGACGGTGAGGATCAGATAGACGTAGGCGACGATGGAATAGGTCTCGAAGAAGCGGAAGGAACCGGAGGCGTAGATCTTGCCCATCTGGGTGATGTCGGCGACGCCGAGCACGGAGACGAGCGAGGAGTCCTTCACCATGGCGACGAAGTCGTTGCCGTAGGGCGGCAGGATGGTGCGGAAGGCCTGCGGGCCGACCACGTGGCGGAAGCGCCGGTAGCGGCCGAGGCCCAGCGCCTTGGCCGCCTCGATCTGGCCGATGTCGACCGACTGCAGGCCGGCGCGGAAGATCTCCGCGAGGAAGGCGGAATAGGCGATCGTCAGCGCGATGATCGCCCGCCAGAGCAGCGACAGGTCGCGCACCATCAGCGGCTCGCCGAGGCCGGCGGCGTGCAGCGGCGCGGCGACGACGTTCCAGGCCGCCACCAGGGCCGGCGCGCCGGCGAAGGCGATCCAGAACAGCAGCACCAGGATCGGTACGCCGCGGATGATCTCGACGTAGAACCGCGCCACCTGCCGCAGCACCCTCGAGGCCGACAGCGCCATCAGCGCAAGGCCTAGCCCGAGCAGCGAGGCGAGCGCGAAGGCGACGACGGTGACGAAGACGGTGATGCCGATGCCCCTGGCGACCACCGAGAAGACCTGAGCGTGGAGATCGTTCGCGGCGATGGCCGCGGCGGCGGCCGCTGCGATGATCCCTGCGGCGACCAGCCACCACGGGAAATCGGCGCCGGTGTCGCGGGTCGGCGCGGCGCTCATGCCGGGCGCCCCCAGGCCGCTGCCTTCGACGGCGCGGGTCCGGCGTGCCGCTTCACTGACCCATCTTGTAGTCGAGGAACCACTTCTTGTTCAGCGTGTCGAGCGTGCCGTCCGCCTTCAGCGCCGCAATGCCGGCGTTGATCGGTGCGACGAGGTCGGAGCCCTTCGGGAAGATGAAGCCGAAATCCTCGGTTCCGAGCGCCTGGCCGACCAGCTTCAGCGCGCCGCCGGACGCCTCGACATAGCCCATGCCGGCGGTGCCGTCGGTCAGCACCACGTCGACGTCGCCCGCGCGCAGGGCCTGGACGGTGGCGCCGAAGGTCTCGAACAGCTTGATGCGCGGGTTGGCCTCGTTGCCGTCGAGCACGTCGTAGACGGCGACGTAGAAGGGCGTGGTGCCCGGCTGCGCGCCGACCAGACCGCTCTCCAGGGCGGCGAACTCCTTGGCATCGGCGAAGCGGGTCTCGTCGCCGCGCACCAGCATGAACATCTCCGAGCGCATGTAGGCGTCGGAGAAATCGACCTTCTCCTTGCGGTCATCGCGGATGGTGATGCCGGTCATGCCGAGGTCGTACTGGCCGTCGGAAACGGCCTGGATCATCGCGTCCCAGGAGGTGTTGCGGTAGACCGGCGTGAAGTTCAGCCGCGAACCCAGTTCGTTCATGGCGTCGTATTCCCAGCCGATCTGCTCGCCGGTCTTGGGATCGACGAACTGCAGCGGCGGATAGGCGTTCTCGGTGACGATGACGACCTCGCGTCCGCCGAGGTCGGGCAGGGTCTCAGCCTGTGCGGCGACGGCAGCCGCGACGGTGGCGAACGCGGCGCAGAGGAAGGTCTTGAAGCCAGGCATCTTGCGTCTCCTGTCGGGATCGGGCGCGACCGGACCGGCCGCTTCGAAGCCGACTGTAGCGGGCGCGGCGGGGCTTGCAAGACGGGGGCGCATTCAGCTCCGCCACCCAAGGAAAAGGGCCGCCCGTTGAAGGCGGCCCCCGTGTTTCCGTCCGTGGCGCGGCTCGTGGCGATGACGTGTCGTCACCGGCCGCGCATCATACGCTCGTCAGGAAGGCTGCTTCCCGAAAAGGCAATCCGCCGGAGCCACGCTCTGGAAAACGAAACCACTCGACATCGGATCACCTCCTTTCAGTTGGTTGGACACGGAGGAGAGTGTGGGGTGCGAATGCGGCGATGGCAAGGGGCGGTCCGGTCTTTCGTCGCCGGGTTTCCGAGAGGAGTCCGCGATGGTAGAATTAGAAGATGTTCATGCAATCTTCACTTGTTCGCAGCCTGCACGTCCTTGCTGCCGCCACGCTGTCCGTCGCGCTCTCCACGCCTTTCGCTCTCGCGCTTCCCGCCGCAAACGGAGACCTTGGTGACCTGCCGCCGCTCTCCACACCCGCCGCCGCGCGCAGCTGCAAGCAGGTGTCCACCTGCGAGGAGGCGGTGCGGCTCCGGTGCGGCGGCTATCGTCGCGCGGACGGGGACGGTGACGGCATTCCCTGCGAGAACGTCTGCCGGACGAAGGAACAGGTCGACGCGATCCGCGCAGAGATCGACTGCTGAGCAGTCGCTGGCAAGCGATCGCCCGTCGCCTCGGTCGCAATGCCCTCGCGCTCGGTCGCGCCCCCCTCCGGCCTGCCGGCCATCTCCCCCACGAGGGGGGAGATCGGCAGCTTCGGCGTGCGCGCTCGTCTCTCGCTGCTTGCGATTGGCAAAGGCGGCTGAGCGATTGATCTCCCCCCTCGTGGGGGAGATGGCCGGAAGGCCAGAGGGGGCGCCGTAGAGTGAAGGCGCTACAATCCGCAGGATCGTTGACCTGGTTCCGCCTGGCCTAAGTCGCTTGTCCCACGCGCGATTCCGCGGACGCCCTCACCCCTTCTTCTTGTTCTGCCGCTTCTCGATCAGGTCGTCGACCACGCCCGGATCGGCGAGCGTCGAGGTGTCGCCGAGTGCGCCGAAATCGTCCTCGGCGATCTTGCGCAGGATGCGGCGCATGATCTTCCCGGAGCGGGTCTTGGGCAGGCCGGGCGAGAACTGGATCTTGTCGGGGGAGGCGATCGGGCCGATCTCGCGGCGGACGTGGGCGACGAGTTCCTTGCGCAGGTCGTCGGTCGGCTCGACGCCTGCCATCAGCGTCACGTAGCAGTAGATGCCCTGGCCCTTGAGGTCGTGCGGATAGCCGACGACGGCGGCCTCCGACACCTTGTCGTGGCTGACGAGGGCCGATTCCACCTCGGCGGTGCCCATGCGGTGGCCCGACACGTTGATGACGTCGTCGACGCGGCCGGTGATCCAGTAGTAGCCGTCCGCGTCGCGCCGGCAGCCGTCGCCGGTGAAGTACTTGCCCTTGTAGGTCGAGAAATAGGTCTGGATGAAGCGCTCGTGGTCGCCGTAGACCGTGCGCATCTGGCCCGGCCAGGAATCGGTGATGCAGAGATTGCCGTCGGCGGCGCCCTCCAGCACCTTGCCCTCGTTGTCGACCAGCTGCGGCTTGACGCCGAAGAAGGGGCGGGTGGCCGAGCCGGGCTTCAGGTTCGTCGCGCCCGGCAGCGGCGTGATCAGGATCCCGCCGGTCTCGGTCTGCCACCAGGTGTCGACGATCGGGCAGCGCTTTTCGCCGACCACGTTGTAGTACCATTCCCAGGCTTCCGGGTTGATCGGCTCGCCGACCGAGCCCAGCACCCGCAGCGACTTGCGCGAGGTCTTCGTCACCGCGGCGTCACCGGCGCCCATCAGCGAGCGGATGGCGGTGGGGGCGGTGTAGAAGATGTTGACCTGGTGCTTGTCGACGACCTCCCAGAAGCGCGACACGCTCGGGTAGTTCGGCACGCCCTCGAACATCAGCGTCGTGGCGCCGTTGGCCAGCGGCCCGTAGACGATGTAGGAATGGCCGGTCACCCAGCCGACGTCGGCCGTGCACCAGTAGATGTCCCCCTCGCGGTAGTCGAAGACGTATTGATGCGTCATCGATGCATAGACGAGATAGCCGCCGGTGGTGTGCAGCACGCCCTTCGGCTTGCCGGTGGACCCCGACGTGTAGAGGATGAACAGCGGATCCTCCGCCTTCATCTTCTCGGGTTTGCAGTCCGCCTTCGCTGCGGCCGTCGCCTCATGGTACCAGATGTCGCGGCCGTCGAACCAGCTGATCTTGCCGGCCGTGCGGCGCACGACGACCACCTTCTTCACCACCACGCCATCGCGGCCGGCGATCTGGATCGCCTTGTCGGTGTTTTCCTTCAGCGGGATCGTCTTGCCGCCGCGCAGGCCCTCGTCGGCGGTGATGACGAAGGTCGACTGGCAATCGACGATGCGGCCGGCCAGGGCGTCGGGCGAGAAGCCGCCGAAGACGATCGAGTGGATGGCGCCGATGCGCGCGCAGGCCAGCATCGCATAGGCCGCTTCCGGGATCATCGGCATGTAGATGGTGACGCGGTCGCCCTTCCTGACGCCGTTCGCCTTCATCACGTTGGCCAGCCGGCAGACGTGCTCGTGGAGCTGGCGGTAGGTGATCTTCCTGTCGTCGTAGGGATTGTCGCCTTCCCAGATGATCGCCACCTGGTCGCCGCGGGTCTCCAGGTGCCGGTCGATGCAGTTGGTGGAGACGTTGGTCTGCCCGTCCTCGTACCACCGGATGGACACCTTGCCGTCGAACCGCGTGTTCTTGACCCTGGTGTAGGGCTTGAACCAGTCGATGCGCTTGCCGTGCTCGTCCCAGAACGCCTCCGGGTTCTCGATGCTCTCCCTGTACCACTTCCGGTATGTTGCATCGTCGATGAGCGCGTTCTTCTTCCAGGCCGGCTGGACCTTGTGGACGGTTTCGGACATGCGTTCTCCCTCCCGGCTGCACCCGTCCGGCCGAACCCGCGGGGTGGCCGGTGCCGCCTCGAAGCGCGGCGTTTCGCGGGCATTATTAACAATTCGCCCCGCACCACAACATTAGACCTTGGATTGGGTGCCGTTAAGGATGCACGCGCCAGCCGGGCGGGGGCCGCGCCGTGTCAGCAGCCGGAATCATGTGCTGCTAACAGATTGAATCTACAGGGCTATCTATTCCCTGATCACGGAAATTTCAATAGACGATTAAGCATTGCGGCGCACAATTTCACGCATCGAGCAGAGGTCAACGACGGAAGGATCGCCATGCGCAACGCTTCTGAAATGGAACTGATGCTGTCGGGCTACGGCCTGACGACGGCCCAGATCCTCTACCACATGCCCGATCACCCGCACCTGCTGCAGACCTACATCTGGCAGGACTACGACCTCGCGCCGAAGTTCCCGGCGCTGATCGGCTTCATCGAGTTCTGGCGCCAGAAACTGGAAGGCCCGCTGCACTCGATCAGCTACACCCACAGGCGCCTGGTCGCACCGAACGAGTGGCGCAACGTCAAGGGGGAGTTCGTGGTGCATTGAGGGCGTTTGCGAGCACGACGATGGGCTCGCGTGCCGACGGTGATGGCGGGTGGCGTGCGCGGAGCGCGGTCGCGATCGGCGAGCCCGGCTAGCCGATCGACATCCAGGGATCGATCACATCGAGCTCGAGGTCCGCGAAATCGGCGACGTTGCGGGTCACGACGGCGCAGCCGTGGACGATGGCAGTCGCCGCGATGAGGCCGTCGGCGGTGTTTCTCGTCCGTATCGCGTCGAGAACGCCCCATTCGGCTGCAACCCGGCGGTCGTTGTCGAAGATGCGGTTGGTGTAGTCCAGCTGAATTCGCGCCAGCCAGTTCGACAGATGTCGTGCCGCTGCAGGGTCGTGTCGGCGCTTCATTTCAACGCCCCTGGTAATTTCGCCCAGGGAGACGACGCTCAACCAGAGCGAATCCGGCTCCTGTCCCGCGATCCATCGCGACACGAACGGGTCCCGCTTGCGGGCTGCCGACACGACATTTGTGTCCAGGAGAAACATCGATCAGACGTCGATGTCGCGCGCCGTGGACGTGTTGCGGCGATTGACCTCCTCGACGAGTTCGTCGTCCCAGACAGGTCCCGAAAGGAGAAACTCGCCCAGCGGAGGGATCTTGGCGATCAGCCGCTCGTATTCGTCGATTGAAAGGACCACCGCTGCGCGTTCGCCACGCAACGTCACCGTCTGTGGCCCCTCGCTGCGCGCCAGGCGGACCACCTTCGAGAAATTGTTCTTGGCGTCCTGCAGGTGCCAATCCACGAGAGTACTCTTGGCTTGCGGACTGGCCAGTATATAGGCCCTGCAGGTCCCTGCCGCAATTCGACTGCCGTCCGCCGAAGATCGCGCCACCGACCCTCACCCGGGTCGCGCAGAACGGATGGCGTCATGTCAACGGGGTGTTCGTCCGGCACGGAGTTCCAGATCCGGGCCCGCGCCGCACGCGGGATCAGTCGAGAACGCGCTCGTAACGCCAGACGTCCAGCGGCAAAGCGCCCTCGGACGTTTCACAGGCGATGGTCTCCTCGCCGGTCCTGACCCATCCCATTTTCGTATAGAAACGGGCGGCGCGCTCGTTGCCGATCGAACAGGAAAGCCACGCGCGGCGAATGCCCGCGGCCCGAAAACCGCTCTCGGCATCCGCCATCATCGCCGAGGCGAGCCCGGTGCCCCGCGCCGTTGCCGAAACGTAGAACTGGTTGAGTTCGTCCGCCACGACGAGGTGGAATCCCAGCGGCGCTCCGGCCGGCCCGGCAAGACGAAGGCAGTCCCACCGCGCGAGCAGCCGGTCCCGGAAGTTCCGGCGCGTGCGCAACCTCGCCAGCGCCGCAGGAACGATGGCTTCGTGACCGTCGAGCCAGCCGGAATGCCAAAGATCCGTCAGCGGCTCGATATCGATGTCCAGCGGCGGTCGCATGATCATCATGAACGGTCTCTGGGTTGGTCCATTCGCTTCACCGCCCCCCGAAGATCGCGCTGCCGACCCTGACGCTGGTCGCGCCGAAGGCCACCGCCGTCTCGAAGTCGCCGGACATGCCCATCGAGAGCTTCTCCAGCCCTGCCTGCCGTGCGAGCTTCTCCAAGAGCGCGAAATGCGGGCCCGGGTTCTCGTCGGCGGGCGGGATCGCCATCAGGCCTTCGACGGCCAGTCCATGGACGGAGCGGCAGCGTTCCACGAAGGCCACTGCCTCGCGGGGGTCGATGCCAGCCTTCTGCTCTTCCAGCCCGGTGTTGACCTGGACGTAGAGCTTGGGCTTTCGCCCCTGCGCCCGCATTTCGGCGGCGATGGCGCCGGCGATCTTCTCGCGGTCGACCGTCTCGATCACGTCGAACAGCGCCACCGCCTCCATGGCCTTGTTGGATTGCAGCGGCCCGATCAGGTGCAGCTCGATGTCGGGCCAGTCCGCCTTGAGACCAGGCCACTTGGCCCGCGCCTCCTGCACGCGGTTCTCGCCGAAGACGCGCTGGCCGGCGCCGATCACGGGGCGGATCGCGTCGGCGTCGAAGGTCTTGGAGACGGCAACGAGCGTCACGGCACCCGCCGGCCGGCCGGCCTGCGCCTCCGCGGCCGCGATGCGTCGGCGGATTGCGTCGAGATTTGTCACGCTGTCGGTCATTCGTCCGTCCTCCCAGGCGCCGTCATTCCCGGGCCTGTCCCGGGAATCCGCTGCGAGCAGAAGGTCTGGAGCCGTTCCGACGTGTCGCGCCAGCGATCGTTCCGAAATGCCGGCAGATCCTCGGGACGAGCCCGAGGATGACGGCTCCGGTTCGTTCGTGGCCTGGCGTCCAAAGCCGAATGCTCCGCTGACCGGCTGTCTCTTGTTGATTCCGTGGGCGATCCGTGGTGAAGGTCCGCCCAAAGATTTGCGCACCTTATCGAGCGAATTCACGGCCATGGCAACCGAACGATACAATGCCCGCGTGGCGGAGCCGCGCTGGCGCAAGGCCTGGGACGAGGCGGGGCTGTTCCGCACACGGAACGAGGACCCGCGGCCGAAATACTACGTGCTCGAGATGTTCCCCTATCCGTCGGGGCGCATCCACATGGGCCACGTCCGCAACTACACGATGGGCGACGTGGTGGCCCGCTACAAGCGCGCCACGGGCAGCAACGTGCTGCATCCGATGGGCTGGGACGCGTTCGGCCTGCCGGCGGAGAACGCCGCGCGCGACAACAAGGTCAATCCGCGCGACTGGACCTATGCCAACATCGAGACGATGAAGGGCCAGCTGAAGACGATGGGCCTGTCGCTGGACTGGGACCGCGAGTTCGCGACCTGCGACCCATCCTACTATCGCCACCAGCAGAAGATGTTCCTCGACTTCTGGCAGGCGGGCCTCGTCGAGCGCAAGGCGGCCAAGGTCAACTGGGACCCGGTCGACATGACCGTTCTCGCCAACGAGCAGGTGATCGACGGCCGCGGATGGCGCTCGGGTGCGCCGGTCGAGCAGCGCGACCTGACGCAGTGGTTCTTCAAGATCACCTCGATGAGCCAGGACCTGCTCGACGGTCTCGATACGCTCGACCGCTGGCCGGACAAGGTCAAGCTGATGCAGGCCAACTGGATCGGGCGGTCCGAAGGCCTGCTGATCCGCTGGCCGCTGGACACGGCGCCTGAGGGCGTGAGCGAGCTCGAGGTCTACACGACCCGTCCCGACACGATCTTCGGCGCCTCCTTCATGGCGATCGCCGCCGACCATCCGCTGGCGAAGAAGGCGGCGGAGAACAACCCGGCGCTCGCCGCCTTCATCGAGGAGGTGCGCCACCGCGGCACCTCGGCCGCCGAGCTGGAGACGGCCGAGAAGAAGGGCATGGACACCGGCCTGCGCGTCGTGCACCCGTTCGACGCAAGCTGGACGCTGCCGGTCTACGTCGCCAATTTCGTGCTGATGGACTATGGCACCGGCGCCATCTTCGGCTGCCCGTCGGGCGACCAGCGCGATCTCGACTTCGCCAACAAGTACGGACTGCCCGTCGTGCCGGTGGTGATGCCGGAAGGCGCCGACGCGGCGACGTTCCGGATCGTCGACGAGGCCTTCGTCGACGACGGCGTGATGATCAATTCGCGCTTCCTCGACGGGATGAAGCCGAAGGCCGCCTTCGACGACGTCGCTGCGCGGCTGGAGGCGATCACCATCGGCGGCCGGCCGATGGGCGAGCGCAAGGTGCAGTTCCGCCTGCGCGACTGGCTGATCTCGCGCCAGCGCTACTGGGGCTGCCCGATCCCGGTGATCCATTGCGACGCCTGCGGCGCGGTGCCGGTGCCGGCCGACCAACTGCCGGTGGTGCTGCCGTCCGACGTCACCTTCGACAAGCCGGGCAATCCGCTCGACCATCACCCGACGTGGAAGCACGTGAAGTGCCCGTCCTGCGGCGGCGATGCGCGGCGCGACACCGACACGATGGACACCTTCGTCGATTCGTCCTGGTACTATGCCCGCTTCACCGATCCGTGGAACGAAGAGGCGCCGACGACGCTCGCCCATGTCGACGGGCCGCAGGGCTGGCTGCCGGTCAACCAGTATATCGGCGGCATCGAGCATGCGATCCTGCACCTGCTCTATTCACGCTTCTTTGCCCGCGCCATGAAGGCGACCGGGCATCTGAATGCGGTCGAGGAGCCCTTCGAGGGCCTGTTCACCCAGGGCATGGTGGTCCACGAGACCTACAAGGGTCCGAAGGGCTACGTCACGCCTGCCGAGGTACGGCTGGACGAGGCCGACGGAAAGCGCCGCGCCGTCCTGATGTCGACGGGCGACGAGGTCGAGATCGGCCCGATCGAGAAGATGTCGAAGTCGAAGAAGAACGTGGTCGACCCCGACGACATCATCGCCAGCTACGGCGCCGACACCGCGCGCTGGTTCATGCTGTCGGATTCGCCGCCCGACCGCGACGTGATCTGGACCGAGGCCGGCGTCGAGGGCGCGCATCGCTTCGTGCAGCGCATCTGGCGTCTCGTGGCCGAAGCGGCGCCGGAACTCGCGGGTGTGACGCCGGCAACCGCGACCGAGGGGGAGGCGGGCGCCGTGTCGCGCGCGGCCCACCGCACGGTCATGCAGGTCGGCGAGAACATCGGTCGGCTCGGCTTCAACAATGCCGTCGCGCGCGTCCACAAGCTGGTCAACGACCTGCAGGCGCCGCTGACGGCGGTGGCCGAAGGCAGGGCCGACGCCGCCCTGAAGGGCGCCGTGCGCGAGGCGCTGGAGATGTTCGTCACCATCATCTCGCCGATGATGCCCCACCTGGCCGAGGAGTGCTGGTCCGCGCTCGGCGGGACCGGGATGGTGGCCGAGAAGGCCTGGCCGGAATATGATGCGGCGCTGACGGTCGACAACGAGATCGTGCTGCCGGTCCAGATCAACGGAAAGAAGCGTGCGGATTTGACAATTGCACGCGACGCGGACCAATCTGCCGTCGAAGCCGCCGCGCTTGCCCTGGACGTCGTCCGGAAGGCGCTGGAGGGGAAGGACCCACGAAAGGTGATCGTCGTGCCGCAGAGGATCGTCAATGTCGTCATCTGATACGGTCGTGTCGAGTTCATGCGCGTTCAGAAGGGCGGCGGCGGCCCTGGCAGGGGCGCTGATGCTGGCCGTCTCGGGCTGCACCGTGCAGCCTCTGTACGGCAGCGCCACCGCTTCCATCGCGCCGGGGGAACCCTCGGCCCGCGTCGCGTCCATCGCCGTCAAGGAGGCGGCGTCCCGCACGGCCGCAGGGCGGGAGATCGCGCAGCGCCCTGCCCAGGAGGTGCGCAATCACCTGATCTTCGGCTTCAACGGCGGGGCAGGGCAGCCTGAATCGCCGCGCTACGTGATGGAACTGGAGGTCCTGCAGCGGACGACCGAGACCGCGACGGTGCAGCGCAAGCGCAACGAGACCGAGCCCTCCGCCGGAGCAGTCCGGCTCACGGCAACCTACAGACTCGTCGATCCGGTCACGACCGCGGTCGTGGCCAGCGGCACGCGCAGCGCGACCGCCACGTTCGACCGGCCGGTGCAGCTCTTCGCCGAATCGCGGGCGGAACGCGATGCCGAGAATCGCGCCGCGCGCGAGCTTGCAGCCTTCCTTCAACTCGCCGTGATGCAGGACCTCGCCCGGCTGTGAGCGGACTGAGCGGCGGAACGGCTTCGCTTTCGAGGCGTTGAATCGGCCGTCGTCATTCTTGCGTCACAGATATGGTCAAGACAGGACGCGACCGGAGGGGATGTCACATGACTCTGCAAACGTCGCCGTCATCGATCGCCAGGTTGCTCGGCAGCCGTGCCCTTCATGACGATGCACGCGCCGCCGACCGGCACATCGTGGACCAGCTCATCCACGAGCGCTCGCTGAAGCTTTCCCGGCACCCGCTCTGGCCGCTGATGCGGCCGTTCCTGTTCCGCATCTTCAATTACCATGAGGCGGTTCGGATGGCGGATGCCATCGCGGGACTTCCCGGCGTCGAGGCGATGCAATATCTGAGCGACCTTCTCTCGCTGGACATGGCGCTCTCGGGCATCGAAAATCTCCCCGCGCAGGGAAGCTTCATCCTGGCTCCGAACCACCCCACCGGCATTGCCGACGGCATCGCCGTGTTCGATGCGCTGAAGCACCACCGGGCCGACATGGCGATCTTCGCCAATCGCGACGCGCTGCGCGTGGCACCCGGGTTCCGCGACCTGATCATCCCCGTGGAATGGCGTGCGGGCGAGAAATCGCATGCCAAGAGCCGCGATACGCTCGCGATGACCGCCCGGGCCTTCTCCGACGGCAAGGCCGTGGTGCTCTTCCCGTCCGGCCGCATCGCCTACTGGAACGAGGGAACCCTGACGGAGCGTCCCTGGCAGACCTCGGCGGTTGCCCTGGCGCGGCGATACGAGGTGCCGATCGTGCCCGCCCGCATCACAGCCCGCAACTCCGGCCTGTTCTACTTTCTCGCCAAGCACTCGACCGAGCTTCGCGACATGACGGTCTTCCACGAACTCCTCAACAAGAAGAAGTTCGGCTTCACGATCACCTTCGGCAGGCCCATCCCGCATGGGCGTCTGGTCGGCGAGCCGGCCGACGTCACCGCCGCGCTGCAGCACCATACGGTGCACGGCCTGCGGCGTGATCCGCAGGCCGTGTTCGACGCGCTGTCGACAATCCAGAGCTAGGCCGGCGGCAGCGGTCCGGCGAGACGCTGCCGAGGCCGCGGCATCGCGGCGCCGCTTTTCGAACGCCAGTCCGGGAACCCCTCGCCGACGCGGGCATTGCTTAATGCATGTCGAGGAGGGACAGGACATGAAGATCGTGCTGGTGATCCTGAGCGGTGTCGTCGCGACGCTCGGCCTCTATGGCAGCGGCTTCGTCACGGCCATGGCGTTCTTGAGTGCGGATCCGACACCCGTGTGGAAGCCGAACCGGGACGAGCGCGGTCTGTGGACGCTCGAGCCGGTCAAGGTCGCCGAAGACCAGAACCTCGAGCGGCTGCCTGCGCGGTCGGGTTCCGGGACGTTGGTGGCCAGCGCCGCGGCGGCCGACGAGGCGGACGAGGAGGGTGCCGGGGGCATGTCCGCCGAAGCGGTGTCCCTCGGGAAGACATGGTCCGCCGGAGAGGCCGGGGATCCGCGATCCGTCGACGAGACGCGAACCGCCTCCATCGGCAGCGATGACGATCCGGCAGACGGCTTCGACGACGACGCGCCGCAGCTGCGTGCTCCGGCGATGAGCATGGCTCATGTCCGGTGGTGTCTGGACCGTTACCGGTCCTACCGCGTCGAGGACAACAGCTACACGCCCTACAGCGGTGGCAGCCGCGCCTGCGTGTCGCCCTATTCCGGCGCGACCGCAGAGGTTCCCGTCGCAAGGCGCAGCTATGCGCAGGCGCAGCCTTCCGTGCAGCGCCGGGGCTACCTTTCGTCGCGGCACATCCAGTCCTGCTTCGACCGCTATCGTTCGTATCGGCCGTCCGACAACTCCTACCAGCCTTATGGCGGCGGACCCCGCCGCCAATGCCGGTAGCCGCAGCTACGAGGGCGAGCGCCTCGATCAGTCGAAGGCCTTCATCTCCGTCAGCACCTCGTTCGCCGCCTTGAAGGCGTCGAGACCGGCGGGGATGCCGCAGTAGACCGTGGCGTGGAGGAGAACTTCCTTGATCTCCTCGACGCTGACGCCGTTGTTGACGGCACCGCGGACATGGAGCTTGATTTCGGCGGCACGGTTCAGAGCCGTCAGCATGGCCAGATTGAGCATGCTGCGGGTCTTGAGATCCAGCGTGTCGCGGCCCCAGGCGTAGCCCCAGCACCATTCGGTCGTGATGTGCTGGAAGGCCATCATGAAATCATTGGCGGAACTGATCGACCGGTCGACATATTCGTGGCCGAGCACCTGGCGGCGCAGGGCAAGCCCGTCCTCGAACAGGTCGCCGATGGTCTTCGTCGGGTTGGTCATGGTGTTCCTCTTGTTCTTTGACATACAAAAATACAATATGGCGACAGCCGGATTCGCATCGCCTCACCGCAAGGGAAGCGACGGAACCGGGGGACACGGGACGGGACCGCGGAGAGGAGCGCGCGAATGGCACTGACGAAGACCACGGGCGAGGACCTGTCGATGAAGGTGCAGACCCTGCCGGGCCTGCGCGAGCAGGTCGCGGAGCGGCTTCGGATGGCCATCGCGACGGGAAAGTTCCCGGCCGGCGCGCGCCTGATCGAGCGCGAGCTCTGCGAGATGATGGGCGTGTCGCGGACGTCGCTGCGCGAGGCCCTGCGCGAGCTCCAGGCCGACGGGCTCATTACCCTGCAGCCGAACAAGGGCCTGAGCGTCAGCGTCGTCTCCGAGGAGACGGCGCGGTCGATCTACGAGGTGCGCGCGATGCTGGAAGGGCTGGCGGCGCGCCTGTTCGCCCGCCATGCCACCGAAGCGCAGATGCGCGAATTGCGGGCGAGCGTCGACCGGCTCGCGGAGGTCTACGACAACTTCTCGTCCGAGGCCTTCATCGCGGCCAAGACGCATTTCTACGACGTCCTGCTGGAAGGCGCCGGCAACCCGGTCGCCGCCGACATGCTCCGGCGCATCCACACCCGCGTCTCGCAGCTGCGCGTCGTGTCGCTGTCGAGCGCCACGCGGGCGCAGCAGTCGATCCGCGAGCTTCGCGAGTTCCTCGACGCGCTCGAGAAGCGGGACGAGGAGCGTGCCTGGCAGGTCTGCGTGGCGCATGTCGAGGCGGCGGCCACCGCGGCGCTCCGGACGATCGGCGCCAAGACGTCCTAGCGCGCGCTGCGGGCGCATCATGGCCATCACTCCGCCTACATCGACTTGACGGTGATGCCGCCATCCGCGTGAAGCACCTCGCCGGTGACGAAGCTGGCGTCGGGGCCGATCAGGAAGGCGATGGCGGCCGCGATCTCGTCCTCTTCGCCGAGCCGGCCGAGCGGCGTCTGGGCGCGGCGCTTCGCATAGCCGGCTTCGTCGACGATGGCGCGGGCGCCCGGGGTCGGCACGGCGCCCGGGGCGACGGCGTTGACACGCACGCCCTTCGGCCCGAGTTCGACGGCGAGCTGCCGCGTCAGCGCCACGATCGCGCCCTTCACGGCGGTGTAGGAGGCGGTGTTGGCGGTGCCGAGATCGGCGACCGGCGAGGCGAGATTGACCACCGAGGCCGGGTTGTCGCCCCGGTGGGCGAGCAGCGCCTGGACGCCCCAGAAGGCGCCCTTGATGCCGACCGCGAACATGCGGTCGAGGACGGTTTCCTCGATCTCCTCGACCGGGCCGTAGCGGATGAAGATGGCGTCGTTGACGATGCCGGTCAGCGGGCCGTGGGCGCCGGCGAGGGCGGCTGCCGCATCGAACACCGCCTGGCGGTCGGACGCATCGGCGACGATCGCCAGCGCCTTGCCGCCCGCGGCGGCGATGCCGTCGGCCGTGGCGCGGGCGAGGTCGCCGTCGATGTCGAGAACGCCGACGGCGGCGCCGCGCGCCGCCAGGAGGCGCGCCGTGGCTGCGCCGATGCCGCGGCCGGCCCCGGTGACGAGCACGACCTGGCGGTTGAGATCTTCCGACATGGCATTTCTCCTATGGGTCAGGGTCCGACCGGATCCGGCACGCCGCCGTAGAGGCTCCAGAGCTGCGTCGCCAGCGTCCCGGCATCGACGGGAAGCTCGATGCCGGTGATGGCGCCGGCCTCGTCGGACAGCAGGAAGGCGATCGCGTTCGCCACCTGCTCGGGCCTGACGAGGCGGCCGAGCGCCGTCTGGCGGATCATCGTGTCGGGGTTGCGCTCGCCGCGGGCATAGCTCGCCTCCACGGCGGGCGTGCGGGTGGGGCCGGGGCAGACGCAGTTGACGCGGACGCCGCGGCGGCCCCAGGCGACGGCGAAGTTGCGCGACATGTTGATGATCGCCGCCTTGGTCGGGCCATAGGCCTGCAGCGGGCTCGAATTGAAGGCGGTGATGGAGCCGACCGTGACGACGGAGCCCGCGCGGCGCTCCAGCATGCCGGCGCCGAAGGCGGTGAGCGTGCGGAAGGTGCCCGTCAGGTTGACGCGCAGGATGGCATCCCATTCCGCGTCGTCCTGCTTCTCGGGCATATGCGGGTTCTCGAGATGGGCGGCGACGGCGGCCAGCGCCGAGCAGGGGCCGACCTCGCGCTCGACCCAGCGCGCCGCCTCGTCGATGCTCGCCGTGTCGGCAAGGTCGATCTCGCGGGCGACGGCGCCATGGCGGGCGGCGACCTCGCGGGCGAGGTCCATGTTGCGGTCGAGGACGACGACCTGCCATCCGGTGGCGCGCAGCCGGGCGACGCAGGCTTCGCCGATGCCGCCTGCGCCGCCCGTGACGGCCGCGACGCGTTCCTGGGAGGATGCGGCCATGGTCAGAGTGCCTCGTAGAGTGCTTCGATGATGCGGCGGGCGCGCGGGCCGTTGTCGCCGCGGGCGTGCATCTTGTTGCAGCCGTAGGAGAATCCGATCTTCGCGTCCGGATCGCCCATGCCGATCGAGCCGCCGAAGCCGTGGTGCCCGAAGGCGCGGGGATTGGGACCCATCCAGACGGAGACGGGCGTGTTGAGCAGGATGCCGCGGCCCTGGTGGTAGGGGCGCTGCTGCATGCGCTCGAATTGGTTGTGCTGCTCGACGAGCATGTCCTCGAGGGTCTGCTTCGACATCAGCCGCACGCCGTCGAGTTCGCCGCCGCGCGCCACGGCGCCGTAGATGCGGGCGACCGCGCGGGGATTGCCGTGGCCGGAGGCGCTGGTGATCTCGGCGCGGCGCCAGGCGGTGGAGTTCAGCGTCACCGGCAGCGGCTCGTCGGGAAACTGGGTGAAGCCTTTCGCCACCAGCGTGTCCGGCTCCGAATCGCGCTTGGCGAGCAGCGTCCCCTCGACGGTCGGCACCAGCGCGGCGCAGCGGGCGAGATCGGCATCCGAGAGGTTGCCGTACTGGTAGTCCGCGCCGAGCGGGCCGGTCATTTCGTCGGCGATGAAGCGCGGGAAACGCTTGCCGGTGACGCGGCGTGCGATCTCGCCCAGAAGGTTGCCCTGGGTGTGGATGTGATAGGCGGCGACGGTGCCCGGCTCCCACAGCGGCGCCTGCTTCTCCAGCGCCGCGACGATGGCGTCGCAATCGAACACGGCGCCCTTCCACAGGGGTTCGAGCACGACGGGCAGGCCGGCGGTGTGGTCGAGGACGTGCCGGACGAGCACGCCTTCCTTGCCGTTCTGCGCGAATTCCGGCCAGTAGCGCGCCACCGGCGCGTCGGGATCGACGAGGCCGTGGTCGATCAGGATGTTGAAGGCCATGCCGGCGATGCCCTTGGCCACCGACATCATGCAGAGGATCGTGTCGTCCTGCCAGGGCTCGGACGCAGCCGCATCGCGATAGCCGCCCCACAGATCGACCACCTTGCGGCCCTCCACATAGAGGCAGGTCGCCGCGCCGATTTCTTCCTCGACGGCAAAATTCTCCGCGAAGGCTTCGGCGACCCTGGCGAAAGCGGGATCGCAGGTCCCCTGAAGGCGGAACTCCTGCCCGCGCGCGCTTACCGACCGATCGAACTGCATGGGACCTCCCCGAAAAATCGCCCTAGCCGATATCAGTTTGTATGACAGTATGTCAACACTACAGGCGCTTCAGCGAGGGTCGAGGTCGAGGCGGACGATGTCGGGGAAGCCGGGGATCAGTTCCGGCCAGCGCTCGCGCACCTCCGGGTCGTGGCCGGCGACGAGCAGATCCTCCCGGCCCTCCGCCAGTTCCTCGCAGCGGATGAAGCCGTCCAGCATCTCGCCGACATGATGGACCAGTGGGAAAGGCGCGCGGCGCCGGCGATTCTCGGAGAAGTGGAACGCGTCGGACGCCAGCACCAGCGGCCCGCGCGCGGTCGCCACCCGGACGACCTGAAGGCCGCCGGTGTGGCCGCCGACCCGGTGCAGCGAGATGCCGGGGAAGAGTTGCGCGTCGCCGTCGTGGAACTTCATCCGCCCGCCATGAACAAGGGCCACGGCATCGATCACGTCGCGCAGGTTGAAGGGCGCCCGCAGGCAGGCATGGCACATCGGCCGGCCGGTCGCGTAGCGCATCTCCTCGTCCTGCAGGTGAAAGGTGGCGGCGGGAAAGTCGTTCAGCGATCCGGCGTGGTCGTAGTGGAGGTGGGTCAGCACCACGTCCTTCACGGTCGCAGCGTCGATCCCGGCTTTTGCCAGCAGGGCTGCGGGCGCGTGGATGAGTTCGCGGCCGCGTTCCTCGGCGGCCTCCTGCCCGAAGCCGGTGTCGACCACGACGACGCGTCCATGGCCGCGGATCACCCAGATGTAATAGTCCAGCGGCATGGGCCCCTCGTGCAGGTCCATGCCCGGCATGAAGTTCTCGCGCCGCGGACGGTCGGGCGCGGTGCGCGCGAACCTGAGCGCCAGCACCTCGTAAGTCGGTTCCACCGTTTCCTCCCTCTCGCCTGCTACCCTGCTTGCTTTATCATACCGTCATGTTGTATGACAGCCTGCCATTGCGGCAGGACGCCGCAATCTTGATATCAGCCCTGCGCCACGGCGCAGTATGATCCGGGGAGGATTCCGATGAAAATGTCCCGCCTTTTGGCGCCCGTCGTCGCTTTCTGCTCATTCGGCGCCAGTGCCGGATTCGCACAGGACTATCCGGAGATGACGCTCCGCTACTCCTCCAACATCCCGGAGGTGGTCAACACGTCGAAGATCGACACCTATTTCTCCTCCGAGATCGAGAAGCGCAGCGGCGGCAAGATCAAGATCCGGCACTTCTGGGCCAACACGCTCGGCGGCGAGGCCGAGATGGTGGATCTGGTCGGCTCGGGCGCCGTCGACTTCGGTCTGATCGTCACCGGCAACCAGTTCTCGCGCATGCCGTTCACGGCCGTGACCAACGCCCTGCCGTTCACCTACACCGACGGCCCGAAGCTGAACCGGCTGACCGCCGACATCTTCACCACCAACGAGACCATCAAGGCCGAACTCGCGGCGGCGAACCTGCATCCGCTGCTCTATCGCTACCTGCCCGACTACCGCGTCTACTGCACCAAGCCGCTGAAGACGACGGCCGACCTGGAGAACACCAAGATCCGGTCCTACGGCTCCTTCGTGCCGGTGATGTTCGATGCGATCGGCGCCGTCCCGGTCAACATCCCGCCGGTCGACATGATCCAGGCGATGCAGTCGGGTGCGCTGGACTGCACCTACATGTTCAACTCCGCGGTCAAGGCCTTCAAGATCGACCAGGTGGCGAAGTACGGCACCGACCTCTCCTTCGGCGTGATCAGCGCCCACACGCTGTTCATCTCCAAGACCAAGTGGGAAGGCTGGCCGGAGGACGTGCGCAAGCTGTTCGAGGAGGTTGCGGCGGACGCCGAGGCTTTCGGCAACGACCTGATCGCCGGTGACGAGGCCAAGGCCGTGGACGGGCTCAAGGAGGCGGGCATGGAGATCGTCCCCTTCGAGGAAGCGGACGCCCTGAAGGCCAAGGTTCCGGACATGCTCGACGTCTGGGCCAAGAAGATGGACGAGATGGGCAAGGGCGCCGAGGCGAAGGAACTCGCCGACTACATCCGCGCCAACCGCTGATCCAAGCGTTCCGCGCCGGCCCTGCTGCGGCCGGCGCGGCCAACCTCCCGGTGATTTCATGGCCCTGTTCGCCTGGCTCGACCGTCTGCTGCGGCGGGTTTCCTATGTCGGCTTCCTCGCGGCGTCCGCGCTTCTGCTGATCGTCGGCCTGATGGGTGCGACCGACGTCGTGTCGACCAACATCTTCCTGAAGCCCATTCCCGGCATGGTGGAGCTCTCGGGCGCGCTGCTGGCGGTGATCGTCTTTCTCGGCCTCGCCGAGGCGCAGGCCCGTGGCTCCAACATCGTCATCGACGTCGCGACCCAGAACATGGGTCCGCGCATGAAACGCCTCTCGGGCATCGTCTCGCTGGCGATCGCCGGCGCGCTGATGGGGCTCGTGGCGTGGCAGACGACCAGGCTCGCGATCCATTCCTGGGCGATCAGCGAGGCCGCACTCGGCGCGCTGGCCTTCCCGATGGCCCCCTTCAAGAGCGTGGCGGCCTTCGGCGCCTGGCTCGCCGCCGCCGAATTCGTGCGGCAGCTGCTGCGGCTGATCGCCGGACGCGAAGCCACCACCGAGACGAAGGGCGGCCACGATGCCTGATCCGTTGACCATCGGCCTCATCGCCATCGTCGCCATGCTGGCGCTGTCGCTGATCGGCGTGCCGGTGGGCATCGCCATGGCCGGCGTCGCCGTCGTCGGCCTCTGGGTCACCGGCGGACCGGCCTTCGCGCTCAACACGCTGATGAACCTGCCCTTCGCCCAGGCGTCGGACTACAGTTTCGTGGTCATCCCGATGTTCATCCTGATGGGGGCGATCGCGTCGGCCTCGGGGATCACGCAGGAACTGTTCTCCTTCTCCAACCTGATCCTGCGCTCGACGCGCGGCGGGCTCTACCAGGCGACGATCCTCGCCTCGGCCGGCTTCGCGGCGATCTCCGGGTCGACGCTCGTCAATGCCGCGCTGTTCACGCGCATCGCGCTGACCGAGATGCTGCGGCTCGGCTACGACCGCGCCTTCTCGGCCGGATGCATCGCGGCGGCCGGCACGATCGCGGCGCTCATTCCGCCGTCGATCAGCTTCGTCATCTATGGGCTGCTGACCGGCGAATCGGTCGCCGAACTTTTGATCGCCGGCGTCGTGCCGGGCGTGCTGACCGCCGCCGCCTACATGATCGGCACCGGTTTCCTGGTGCGGGCCAGGCCCGGTCTGGCGCCGCAGCCGCAGCCGCGGGCGAGTGCGGCCGAGATCGGGCGCAGCGCCATCGCGCTGTGGGCCACGTTCCTGCTGGCCGGTCTGGTCATCGGCGGCATCTATCTCGGCTTCACGACGCCGTCGGGCGCCGGTGCGCTCGGTGCGATCGGCGCGCTGGTGATCGCGGTCGCGCGGCGGCGCCTGTCGACCGCCGACCTCGCGGATTGTCTGCGCTCGGCCGCCGGCGTGACGGCGGCGCTGTTCATCGTCATCATCGGCGGACTGATGTTCACCCGCTTCTTCCTCGTCGCCGGCACCGTGACGTCGGCGACCGACCTGCTGCAGGCGCTCGAACTCTCGCCGATCGTCTTCATGCTGATCCTGGTGGCCGTCTTCATCGTGCTCGGCATGTTCATGGACCCGCTGGCCATGCAGGTGATGACGCTGCCCTTCGTCTATCCGATGGTCACCGCGCTCGGCTATGACGGCGTGTGGTTCGGGGTCATCATGGTCAAGCTGGTGGAACTGGCGGTGCTCAGTCCGCCCGTGGGCATGAACCTCTTTGCGGTGATCGGCGCGTCGGAGGGCAAGGTGAAGCTGCCCGAGATCTACCGCGGCATCCTGCCCTTCATCGTGATCGAGGCCGTGGTGCTCGCGCTGCTGCTCGCCTTCCCCGACCTGTCCCTCTGGCTGCCGCGCCAGATGTTCAACTGACCGACGAGGACCAGACATGAACGGCAACACCCGCATCGGCTTCATCGGCCTCGGCGCCATGGGCGAACCGATGGCCTCGCGTCTCGTGACGGCCGGCTTCTCCGTCGTCGTCCACGATGCCGATGCCGGCCGCACCGACCGGATCGCCCAGGCGATCGGCGCCCGTGCGGCGGCAAGCCCGGCCGAAGCCGCGGAAGGGTGCGACATCCTCGTCACGATGCTGCCGTCGAGCGCGATCGTGGAGAAGGTGCTCGACGGCGACACCGGCGCGCGGCGGGGGCTTTCGCACGGGGCTCTCGTCGTCGACATGACGAGCGGGGTGCCGGACGCGACCCGTGCGATCGCCGCACGGCTCGAGGCCGACGGCATCGCCATGATCGACGCGCCCGTGTCGGGCGGGGTGTCGCGCGCGAAGACGGGCGAACTCGCCATCATGGCGGGCGGCGATGCCGCGGCGATCGACCGCGCGCAGCCGGTGCTCGAGGCGATGGGCAGCTCCGTCATCCGGACCGGCTCGATCGGCAGCGCGCATGCGATGAAGGCGCTGAACAACCTCGTCAGTGCCGGCGGCTTCCTGATCGGCATCGAGGCGCTGCTGATCGGCCAACGATTCGGCCTCGACCCGGCGCTGATGGTCGACGTGCTCAACGTCTCGACCGGCATGAACAACTCGACGCAGAAGAAGTTCAAGCAGTTCGTGCTGTCGCGCCGGTTCGACGCCGGTTTCGGGCTCGACCTGATGGTCAAGGATCTCGGCATCGCGCTCGGCGTCGCCAACGCCACCGCGACGCCGGCACCGTTCTCGGGCCTGTGCAAGGACATCTGGGCCGGCGCGCAGAAGCATCTCGGACCCGGCCAGGACCACACCGCGGTGGCGAAGTTCAGCGAACTCTTCGCCGGCTCGACTCTCGGCGGCGACGAGGACTGACCGTGACCGCCCATCCGCTCGCGGGCCAGACGGTGGCGGTGTTCGGCGGGTCGTCGGGCATCGGCTTCGCCACCGCGCAGGCCGCGCATGCGCTCGGCGCCCGGATCGTGCTGGTGTCGCGCTCGGAAGACCGCCTGGACCGCGCGCGGGCGGCTCTCGGCGACGCGGAGACCCGGGCGCTCGACCTGCGCGACGCGCCGGCCGTGCGCGCCTTCTTCGACGCGCGCGAGCCCTTCCACCACGTCGTCGTCTCGGCGGCGGACCTCTCGGTCGGCCCGCTGCGCCAGCGCAGCCTCGCCGACGAGTGCGCCGCGATGGACAGCAAGTTCTGGGGCGCCGTCAACGTCGCCCATGCCGCGCGGATCGTGGCCGGCGGCAGCCTGACGCTGGTCTCGGGCATGATCGGCACCCGCCCCACGGGCGCAGCCACCATGCTCAGCGCCATCAACGCGGCCATCGACACGCTGGCGAAGGCGCTGGCGACCGAGATGGCGCCCGTCCGCGTCAACTGCGTCTCTCCCGGCCGCATCGAGACCCCCTGGTGGGACTACCTGCCGCCGGACCAGCGCCTCGCCCTGTTCGACAAGACGGCCGCGGCGACGCCGCTGAGGCGGATCGGCCGGCCGGAGGAAGTGGCCGCCCAGATCGTCCACCTGATGCAGAACGGCTTCATGACCGGCAGCGTGGTGCTGGTCGATGGGGGCGGGAGCGTGGGGTAGCGGGGACGCGCATACCGCCGGGATCGCGAGACCGGCCGGCGGCGTCTTCGGACCCGCGTGCAAGAGTGTCTGGTGAGGCTGCCGGACCGTTGCATTGCCAAAGGATACTGCCGCAGATCGCACCTGGCGGTACGGATGGCCGGCATGGACACGTGTTCGGTCCGTAAGAGGCAGAGCGGGCCACCGGGAGTTGGCTCCGCCATCGTCAGCGCTGGACACACCGGGCGGCAGCTATCGTCCTTCTGTCGTCAGTCCGAGCCTTGCCGCATGCCAGGATGCTTCGGCGCGGGATGATATGCCGAGCTTGCGGTAGATCGCCTTGATGTGGGTGGCGACCGTGTTCTCGGACAGGACCATCTGTCTGGCGACCTCGGCCGTGCGCATCCCTCTGCCGATGAACGCCAGCACTTCGCGTTCCCGTTCGGTCAGACTTTCTTCGGGTTCTGCCGCCGGGCCCGTCAGCTGGAAATGCTCCATGATCCGACGCGCTATGGCGGGAGACAATGCCGGAATGCCGTCCACGAGCTGGGAAAGCTGCCTGACGACGACCTCGGCGGGCTGCTCCTTCAGGAGATAACCGCTGGCGCCCGCCGAAAGGGCTGCAACGATGTGCATGTCGTCGCCCATGACCGTCGTCACGACACACAAGGTCTCGCTCTGTCGCGATCTGACCGCACGAATGACGTCGACCCCCGATCCGTCGGGCAGGCCGAGATCGACGAGAGCGATGTCGTAGTCCTTGCGGCTCACTGCCGCGATCGCCGCTCGCAACGTCACGGCCATGTCGATGTCGTGCGGTTCCGGGAATGCCGATCTGCACAGGTCGGACAGCCATTTGCGGCTCTCCGCGAGGTCTTCGACGATGAGGATCGCCGTCATGTCACTGCGCCGGCGGCAGAAGGAATTTCGATCGTCACGGCAAGCCCCGGCGAGGCATCGGCCAGGGACAGGCTGCCGCCGAGAGCCTGCACGCGTGCCTCGATGTTCGAAAGTCCATGACCACGTCGCAGAGAGCCCCCGGACAGGCCGGCACCGTCGTCCCGGATTCCCATGCACACCCGTCTGTCCGATGCCTGGATCTCCACCGTGACTGTGCGGGCCGCGGAATGCTTGATCGCGTTGCTCACGGTTTCGCGCAGGATCGAACGAAGAGCGTGGGCGACATTCGGCTCGAGAGGCCGGTCCGGTTCGGCAAGCGACTGCCGCCACGACAGGTCGATGCGCGCCACGGCAAGCCGTTCGCCGACTTCGGCGTGGAGGTCGGCCAGCACCTCTTCGAGCGTCCGCATGCCTCTCGACGCGTTGTTGACGATGTCGCGGAGGTCCGAGATCGTCTCGCGGATCAAGGCATCTTTCTTCTCGCGCCTGTCGCTGTGCAGCGCGGACAGAAGCTGGGCTCCGATGTTGTCGTGCATGTCGCGCGCGATCCGCGTCCGCTCTAGGGCAGCGCCTTTTTCATGAGCGGCGCGGCTCGAAACGGCATGCTCGAGGATGGCGCCGAGTTCAGCGACGAGCCGCTCGTCGGACCGCGTGAACAGTTTGCGTCCGGCGTGGGCATAGCGGAGTTCGAAGGCCGGGAGGCCAGGTACGGGAGGAACGAGAAGTGCCAGTCCGTTTTCGACCAATGCCGGCCGTCTCGGCGCCGGTTGCGTTGCCGTTGCGACCTGCAGCGGGTCGAACACATCCCTCAGCACGCCTTCCCATCCGTTCCTGCGTCGGGCATTGTCGGAGTTCATCGCCGTGTCGACCAGCCTTCGAAAGATCTCGCCGCGGTCGAGGACGCGCCTGCGCATCAGCGATTTCGACAACCAGTCGCGTGCCGGAAGGTAGAAGAGACCGACGAAGAGAAGCGACACGCCGAAGGCGGCCGGCCGCTCCATGGCGATCGCATAGATCAGGAAAGCGTCGATCGTCAGCAGCAAGGCGATCGCGCCGAAGTAGTAGAGAAGTGCGAACGCCCAGCGTTCGACTTCGAACAGTCTGTAGCGTGCGACGCCGGCTGCGACACCGAGGAAGAGCAGCGCGAACAGCACGAAGGCATATCCCTGAGAGACGGCCGTCCTGATGCCGAACAGATTCGGCGCGAGCACGACGACGACGAAGGTTCCGGCGCAAAGGCCGACGGACAGCGCGAACCACCGGACGACGGCCCTGGCGGCGGGATCAGGGCGACTTGCACGATACTGCCAGGCACCTCCCGCCAAAATCAGCAGCATCAGGATGACGATGGGCAGATGCCGACCCTCGACCGGGCCGGCAAAGCCCAGCTGCAGCGCATCCACCGACCAAATGGGCAGGAACAGGGCCGGCAGCGCGATGAGCGCGCGCGCGGGAATCAGCCGGTTCGGATAGACGAAGAACAGCGCAGCCATCGCGACGCCGAACGTGAGCGAACCGAGATAGTTCAGCGACGACAGGGCGCGGAAAAGGTCGCCCGGCAAAGCGAGTTCCCGCGACGAATAGATCGCAGCCGGAAAGGCCGATACCGGGATTCCGAGGCCAGCCATGGCGAGCAGTCTCGTCGACGCCTCGCGGCTGCGAATGCACCAGACCCAGCACCCGATGACGAGGCTGATCAGGCCCGCGCCGATCTGGACCCAGAATACGAGAGGAAGACTCGAAAGAGGCCGGCTTGGCCGGGGCTGCACCTCCCAGGCCGAGGCGGGCTTGCCCGCCGATGCAATCGCGACCCGGGCAGCCCGAACCGCCTCCGAAAATTCCGTCTGACGGTCGAAGAACCGATGCATGGCAGCGTAGTCCTCCACGACGTCGGGCTCTTCGATGAGATCGTCGGGCTCTACCGGCAGTCCGCCGATCCGGGCGAGGGCCGTGGCAGTAGGGATGCCGTCGGCAGGGCCGCCCGACGAGGTTCGATCGACCACGACCTGCCGCGTCAGCGCGTCGACGGACAAGGTCAGTCCGAGCCAGGGCTGCGAAAGCGCAAGGTGCAGCGCGACGGCGGCGGCTGCAAGGCCGGCCGCTGCGACCATGGCGAGGATGGCGGATGGTGTTGCTCTGGCCCGCAAGCCCAAGTCTCCTTCAACCTGATTCGCGTGCCCGTATAGCAGGCAGAGCGTCGTCGGCATCACCTGAACAGGTGAGTTCAGCCTCACCTGTTCAGGTGATGCCGCAAGCGGATCACTGTCTTTACCAGCCTTTACCCAGGGACATCCGAAGTGTTGGGACTGTGTAAAATGATCAAACGACGCATGGGTTTGCTGCAGACGACAGCGCTCGCAACGGCTGCCGTTCTGGTGGCGGCGCCGGGATTTGGCCAGGAAGCTGCCAGCTACGATGAACATGCGGCAACGCAGATCATCCGCGACCGGTACGGCGATCCTGCCGAACCCTCCTTCAGCAGCGACCTGACCGACTTAGCCCTGATCGGCGGTGTGACGGCCGATGGCGGCGCCTTCGTCGGCACCGTGTACCGCAGCTATTCCCAGAGCATCTACACCGGGTTCATCTGGACGGCAGAAGGCGGGATCGTGCCGGCGGGTGATGCCACCACCGACCGACCGCTCGCGGCCAATCAGTATTACACCGCGTCCGATATCTCGGCGGACGGCGGCGTGATCGTGGGCAAGGCGGCAAGCGGGGTGTCCGGCGCGCCGTTCGGTCAACGCGCCTATCGCTGGACGGCGGGTGGCGGGTTCGAGAATCTCGACGACGACAACGTCTTCTCCGAAGCCACATCGGTTTCCGGAGACGGGTCGGTCATCGTCGGATACATCGGCGCCAACGGCGGGCAGGCCTTTCGCTGGACCGAGGATACGGGCATGGTCGGCCTCGGCTGGCTGGAGGGCGGTGAAGGCAAGGGCAACGATCGGGCGACTGCCGTCTCCTGGGACGGTTCCGTGATCGTCGGATCGGCCGTGTCGGCTCAGAACAAGTTTCAGGCCTTCCGCTGGACCGACGCCTCCGGGATGACCACGCTGCCGACGCTCAGCGCCTATTCGGTCGCCAACGACACCGCGACCGCGACCGACGTATCCTGGGACGGCCAGGTCATCGTCGGGCATTCTTTGAAGGGCTACACGACCAGGGCCGTCCGCTGGGACGACGGGCAGATCTCGGAACTCGGAGACCTGGAAGGCTCGACCGACCGGCAGTCCCAGTCTCTGGGTGTTTCCGGCAACGGCATGACCATCGTCGGCAAGGCCATGAAGGAGGACAGTACGTTCTACGGTTTCCGCTGGACGGAAGACAGCGGAATGCAGCAGGTCGAAGAGTGGCTGGAGGACAGCGGCGCCGACATACCGAGGGACGATTTCGGTCGGTTCAGGATCACGCAGACGGCGGAAGCCACGAATGCGGACGGCTCCGTCGTCGTCGGTCTGACCCATGACAACAAGGTGTACGTCGCTCGCGGCACCGGTACCGGACCCGCCGGACAACCGGATTCCGGCGGCGGCAATCAAGGCGGCGGCGGCGGGCAAGGCGGCACCGGGGGCGGAGAAGGCGAAGGCGATCCCGGCGGCAATTCCGGCGGCGGTACCGGCGGCTCGGGCAACGGCGGAGGCGGCGGATCCGGTGGAAACGCCGGTCTCGGCGTCCTGGAAGAGTTGAGCGCGAGCCTGGCGACGTCCGGGACGGCCAATACGTCCGTGGTCAACGGCCTCGGCGTCATCGTCAATGGCGCGGGATCACGGCCTCTCGATCGGCGTGTGTCCGAAGGCCGGTTCACCGCCTGGGTCGGCGGCGATCTCGGCCGTGACGATCACGGCGGGCGCGACGGGGCGCTCGGGATCGGCGAGATCGGGCTCGGATACAACCTCGGCGTCCTCCAGCTGAATGCCGTCGCGGGGCTCACCCGGCTTACCCAGCACACGCTGCTCGGCGGATCGACCGAGGTGGACGCGGGATACCTCAAGCTCGAGGCGATGGGTCGGATCACGGGAGATGCAAGCGGCGGTCTCTGGGGGATCGTCACCGCCACCGGGCTCCGGGGCGGCGCCGACATCGCGCGCAACTATCTGGTCAATGGCGGCGCAATCGGCACCTCGACGGGCCGCACGGATGTCGGAGCCTCGGGGATCCGCGGACGTCTCCAGTACGAGAACCTCTTCCCGTACCTCTCCCCCTACGGCGAACTGTCATACGCCCGCGCATGCCTCGACGGGTACACGGAAAGCGGCGGTGCCTTCCCGGCAAGTTTCGGAAAGCTTTGCAGCGACAGCACCGAACTTCGCTACGGCGTCGATGCGAAGATGCCGCTGAACGAAAGACTCCGCCTGATCGGCACGCTGGAGGGGGTGCACCGTTTCGAAGGCCGCGGATCGAATGTGACCGGCGAACTCGTGGGACTGCAGACGTTCGATTTCGGGGCGGAAAAGCACAAGCAAGACTGGCTTCGCGCGGGCGCCGGCTTCGAACTCGATGTCGCCGGATCGACGCTCTCCGTCATGGGCAACGTCACCACCGCTGGGGAGAGTTCCAACGCCTGGATCGCGGCGAACTGGCGCGTGAACTTCTGAGGAGGATGCCGGAGCCGTCTCCATGCGCGACGGCTCCGGCCTGCCCGCCCTCTGCGGACCAGAAGGAGGTCTGACGTCGAAGCCGGTCCTGTCCGCCCTGTGGGCGGTGGAACGGCCGCCTGCCGGACGGTCGCTTGATCACCCAGAGAGACTTCTCAGGAACTGAAGGATGGACACGGATCTGCAGCACTTCGCCGATCCGGGCGAAGGAGGTCTTCCGGATGCCGTGGGCCAGCCACCCTGCGCTGACGCTCGGCCGGGTTTCGGCAAAGGGAGGGGAAGTGGGGGGCTTTCGACGCTCACAAGCCGCCGAAGGCAAAGAATTTCCACTGGTGGAGCTGAGGGGGATCGAACCCCTGACCTCGTCATTGCGAACGACGCGCTCTCCCAGCTGAGCTACAGCCCCGTCCAGCGGATGGCGGCTTTTACGAGCGCGGGGCGGGCGCTGTCAAGCGGGACGCGCGGCGGCGTTGGCGCGCGCCGCACTCTCCCTTGCCCCCGGGCAGGGCAATGGCTACATGTCGCGAAACGATCGGAGACCGGCATGGTTGCGCTTATCCAGACCCTTCTTCTGGCCTTGGACATCTTCTGGTGGCTCATCATCGCCTCGGCGATCTTCTCGTGGCTGTTCGCCTTCAATGTGATCAATTCGCGCAACCAGGTCGTGGCGACGATCGGCGACTTTCTCTACCGCGTGACCGAGCCGGCGCTGCGGCCGATCCGGCGCATCATGCCCGATCTCGGCGGCATCGACATCTCGCCGATCATCCTGCTGCTGATCCTGTTCTTCGTGCGCCAGCTGATCATCACCACCATCGCGCCGGCGCTGATCTGACCCAAATGTTCTTCCGTCCGGCGAAGGACGGGCTCGACCTCTTCGTGCGGCTGACGCCGCGCGGCGGCGAGGATGCGGTCGACGGGGTGGAGGAGACGGCCGACGGGCGCTCCCATCTCAAGGCGCGAGTGCGCGCGGCGCCGGAGAAGGGCGCGGCCAATGCCGCGCTGGAAAAGCTTCTCGCCGCGTCGCTCGGCCTGCCGCGGCGGTCGGTCAGCGTCGTGGCCGGCGGGACGGCGCGGCTGAAGACGGTGCGGCTGTCGGGCGACGCGCGGGACCTGGCGGAACGGCTGGGCGCCCTGGCGGCCAAGGGCTGAAGCCGTCGTCCCCTGCGTGGGACCCGCGCGGCTTCCTTCGATCCGGTGCCGGACGCGGACGGGGTGCGGATCGCACCGCTGCAACGGGAGGTTCACAGGCGCGGGCCGGATGCGCTAGCATCCGGACGGAAACGCTGGCCGGAGGATGCGGGGATGGTGAACGACGTCGGGACGAAGGGGGCTTTCGCGGCATGGGTGCTGGCGGTCGCGCTGCTTGCGGCGCCCGCCGCGGCGCAGGAGGTGTCCAGCGCCTATACCGACCTCGTCGTCGAGGAGAACTGCACGACGTTTGCCGGGGCCGATCCCGACGAGGGCGGCGACTGGGCGAACCTCGTCTGCGACGGCTATCGCGGTTACCCCGTCTTCATCGCCTATGCCGATGCGCGGGAATCGCTGTTCTACGGCTTTCCACCGGCCGGCGATCTCGCCCCGGTCTGGGAGAGCTTCGACGCCTTCAACGCGACGGGCCCGAAGATCGAATGGCGGCTGGAGGCACGCGGCGACGGCGCCGTGCCCTTCGCCACCATCCATCGCTGGTTCGTCAGCGACCCGGAGGATCCGGATGAACGGGTGCAGGTGCTGGTGGTCGAGAAGGTGGGCCAGCCTTACGAGCGGGACGGGTGCGCGGTGGGCTACGTGGCGGCTGAGGGCAATGGCGACGCCAATGCCAAGGCGCGGCGCATCGCCGATGCGGTGGCGCGCGATTTCGTCTGCGGGGCCGACCAGCCGACGATCGACCAGGGCGACGTGGCGCTGCCGTCGTTCACGCGCGCCGAGAACTGAGAGCAGCGGCTCCGGGGCTGGACGTCGAGGGTGTCGAGGCCGCTCCTGCGGAGGTCACGGAACGGGTTCCGGATCCGGATGCCTTCGCTGCGCTCGGCATCCGGTCCGGAATGACGCGGGCAGGGGCGGGTGCGCCCGGAGACACGTTCCGCCCGCCTGCCTGGCCTTTGCAGTGGCCCCGCATTACACTTGCGGCGGGTTTTTCACCGTCGTCGTCCCGGGCGAAGCCGGAGGCAGCGCAGGACGGGATCCATTCAATCTTGCGGGACGCCTTTCACCGTCGTCATCCCGGAACGCGACGTCGAGCGAAGCGAGACGGCACGTATCCGGGATCCATGCCTCGCCGCCCCTCCCCGCGATCCGGGGCAGGATCACCTCTCTCGGCCGCCCCCGCGACACCGCCGCCGTCATCGCTGCAGCGGTTGCCACGCCCATGACCCTGCGGTGGTCGAGAGGCCGGACGGCGCAGAGGGGGCGGGATCGCGGAGACGGCGGGCCGTGTGTCGCCCCGCACCGGAGTGCGGGCAAGGACGGCGAGGCATGGATCCCGGATACGTCGTCCTTCGCTGCGCTCGGACGCCGTTCCGGGATGACGAAGGCGGGGATGGGGACGCCGTGCGAAAGCGATGGCGGTTGCGGCGCCGGCCGCCATCCTGCGCCGTTCCGGAAGACGAACCGCGCGAAGCGCGGGGCGGCTGTCCGGAATGATGCGGGCAGGGGTGGCGCGGGGCGGAGGGGAGTGGCCGCCGCCCCAGCAGGGACACAGCCCGGCCGGTCAGCCCGCCTGCCTGGCGCGGGCGATCGCCTCGACGATCATCTGCTTGGCGTGGTCGGCATCGTGCCATGAGCCGATCTTGACCCATTTGCCCGCTTCCAGATCCTTGTAGTGCTCGAAGAAGTGCTCGATCTGCTTCAGCGAGATCTCCGGCAGGTCGGTGTAGTTGTGCACCTTCTCGTAGCGCCGCGTCAGGTGCGGGGAGGGTACCGCGATCACCTTCTCGTCCTGGCCGGCATTGTCCTCCATGATCAGCACGCCGATCGGGCGCACGTTGATGACGCAGCCGGGGATGAGCTGGCGGG
Organism: Aquibium microcysteis; assembly: GCF_014495845.1. Classification (NCBI taxonomy): domain Bacteria; kingdom Pseudomonadati; phylum Pseudomonadota; class Alphaproteobacteria; order Hyphomicrobiales; family Phyllobacteriaceae; genus Aquibium; species Aquibium microcysteis. The sequence continues at coordinate 4,104,681 of NZ_CP061080.1, read as the reverse complement.
TGTTGCACACGAGCACGTCGATCGGATCGCCGTCGCCCGACAGCGTGTGCGGCACGAAGCCGTAATTGCCCGGATAGGTCATCGAGGTGTAGAGGAAGCGGTCGACGACGAGGGTGCCCGCCTTCTTGTCCATCTCGTACTTGATCGGCTGGCCGCCGACCGGCACTTCGATGATGACGTTGACGTCGTTCGGCGGATTGTCGCCGATGTCGATCGCTTCGATGCGCATGGAATTCAACTCCTTCAGGGTCGCGCAGGCGATTAGCTTTTTGTGCAATGCAGCGCAAGCCTGCCGGCAGGCGGCGAACGGAAGGCGGCGGCCTGCCCGTCACTCCCATACGAAGGCGACTTTCCTGAGCGCGCGCTGCTCGAACACTTCCACGCCCTCGGCAACGTCGCGGCCGCCGGCCCCGTGATAGAAGGACAGGGCGGTGGCGTTGTCCTCGAGCGCCCAGACGACGAGGCCCTTCAGTCCATGTCTCGCAAGACGCTCGCGCGCGGCGGCGAACAGCCTGCTGCCGAGGCCGACGCCCTGGTATTCCGGGCGGATGTAGAGTTCGTAGATCTCGCCCTGGTGCGGCAGTTCGCGGGCGCGGTTGCGCCCGAGCGTGGCATAGCCGACGACGGCATCGCCGACCTCGACGACCAGGATGGCCGACGCGCGGCGAATCGCGTTCTCCCACCACGACCGGCCGCGGCGGCCGATCATCCGGTTCAGCGCCTTGTGGGGAATGAGGCCCGAATAGGCGCCGAGCCAGGATTCCATATGCACGTCCGCGATGGCCGAGGCGTCCTTCTCCTCGGCACGGCGGATGTCTATGGTCAAAGCGGTCTTCATGATTTGTTAACCTTACCGCCCCGGCGCGCTGGCATGCAAGAGTCCGCAGATCAAATCCTGCGCCGACGGCGCCTGACGCGGTGGGCGGAGGAGCCCGGCTTTCGCGGTCGGTTGCGATGGGCTAATGCGATCCGTGATCTTCCGGTTTCGCTCCGCAAGCTCCAGCGTCCGGTCCGGGAGCAAGTCTCGGGTCCGGAGCAGCCGGTCGGCGACGAACACCGGACCGCCGACGACAGGGAGAGGCCGGATGAAAGGCAAGACGCCCAACGAGAACGAGGAATCGCGGCGCATCCTCGACCGGATCGCCCGGGAATCCGATCCCTCCGGCTCGCTGGCGGTGCGGACGGCGCGGCGCGTGGAGAAGCACATGCGCGCCGACGACGCCGACCCTTCGGATCCGATCGAGGTCTGGGGCACGCGGATCGGGCGCGCCATCGGGATCGTGCTGCTCGTCGTGCTGGCCGGCTGGCTCCTGTCCTACTTCGCGGGCGGCTGAAGCGATGAGCCTCCAGGACGCTCCGCCACCACGGGCCGTGATCGTGATCTCCAGCCACGTCGCGCGCGGTTCCGTCGGCAACCGGGCCGCGGTCTTCGCGCTGGAGACGCTCGGACATCCGGTGTGGGCCGTGCCGACGGTCATCCTGCCATGGCACCCGGGACATGGGCGGGCGACCCGTATCGTGCCGGACGACGCGGCGTTCGCGGCGCTGATCGGCGATCTCGAGGGTGCGCCCTGGGTGGGCGAGGTGGGCGCGGTCCTGTCGGGCTATCTCGGCTCGGCCGCGCAGGCCGAGAGCGTCGCGCGCCTCGTCGCTTCGCTGAAGGCCCGCAATCCCGGGTTGCGCTACGTCTGCGATCCCGTGATCGGCGACAGTGGCGGGCTCTATGTCCCGGAGGCGCTGGCGGCGGCGATCCGCGACCGGTTGCTGCCGCTGGCCGACATCGCCACGCCCAACCGGTTCGAACTGCAGTGGATCGTCCAGGCCGCGCTCGACACGCCACGCGCGGTGATGGAGGCGGCGCTGATGGCGGGTCCGCCGACGATGCTGGTCACGTCGGCCCCGGCGATGATGGCGGGCGGGATCGGCAACCTCCTTGTCACGCCCTCGCATGCCTGGCTCGCCGAGCACCGCATGATCGAACGGCCGCCGAACGGTCTCGGGGACCTGACCGCGGCGGTGTTCCTGGCGCGGCTCATGGCGGGCGAGAAGCCGGACAGGGCGCTGCAGTCCACCACCGCTTCGGTGTTCGAGATTCTGGCGCGCACGGCCAAGCGCGGCGGCGACGAGCTTCAGATCGAGACCGATGCCGGCAGCCTCTCGCATCCGATGGCCATGGTGCACATGCGCCAGCTGATGCACCCCAGCCGGGACCGGCGCGCGTGACGCCTCCGGTTGCGGCAACCGCCACTGTCGCCGGGGTCGACGGGTGCAGGGCGGGCTGGATCGCGGTCATCCGCCGGCCCGGCGCCGCGCTCGATGCGGCCGTCTTCGCGCATCTGGCCGATCTCGTCGATTCGCTCGATGCGCAGGCGGTGATCGCCGTCGACATGCCGATCGGCCTGCCGGAGCGGGTCGGGCACGGCGGGCGCGGACCCGAGCGGCTGGTGCGGGAGAAGCTCGGCGCCCGGCAGTCCAGCGTCTTCTCCATCCCCTCGCGGGCAGCGGTGTTCGCCGAAGCGGACGCCTTCACCACGGTCGACGCGTGGCATGCGGCGCATCGCCGGGCGAGTGTGGTGGCGCGCGCAACGTCCGAGCCGCCGCGTGCCATCTCCATCCAGGCCTTCGGCATCTTCCCGAAGATCCGCGAGCTCGACGCCTTGCTGCGCGCGCGGCCGGGGCTGTGCGAGCGGGTGATCGAATCGCATCCCGAAGCCGCCTTCTGGCGGCTGAACGGCGAGCGCGCCATGCAGACGCCGAAGAAGGTCAAGGGAAGCGTGAACCCGGAGGGCATGGAGGAGCGGAAGGCGCTGCTGGAAGCCTGCGGCATCGACCGCGCCTTTCTCGACGCCGCGCCGCCGCGCGGAGCGGGCGCGGACGACTACCTGGATGCGGCCGCGATGATGCTGATCGCCGCACGACATTCGGCCGGAGAGGCGCTGCCGTTTCCCGATCCGCCCGGAAGGGATGGGTGGGGACTGCCGATCGCCATCTGGACCTGACGGTCCGCAGACCATTGACGCGTGTGTCCATCTGCCGCAATGGGTTGCCCATGGATCATCTGCCGGACCACCTGCTTTCGGGCTATCGCAACTTCATGGGCGGGCGCTATTCGACCGAGACGCAGCGCTACCGGGACCTGGCGGCGTCCGGCCAGAAGCCGATGACCATGGTCATCGCCTGCTGCGATTCCCGCGCCGCGCCGGAGACGATCTTCGATGCCGGGCCGGGCGAACTGTTCGTCGTGCGCAACGTCGCCAATCTCGTGCCGCCCTACCAGCCGGACGGGGGGCACCATTCCACGTCGGCGGCGCTGGAATTCGCGGTGCAGAGCCTGAAGGTGAAGCACATCGTCGTGCTCGGCCACGGCCGCTGCGGCGGCATCCGCGCCGCGCTCGATCCGGCCGCCGAGCCGCTGTCGCCGGGCGATTTCATCGGAAAGTGGATGAGCATGGTGGCACCGGCGGCCGACGTCGTCAGCCACAACAGCATGATGACCGCCGGCGAACGGCAGACCGCGCTGGAGCGGATCTCGATCCGCTTCTCGATCGCCAATCTGCGGACCTTTCCCTGCGTCAAGATCCTGGAGGACAAGGGCCGGCTGTCGCTGCACGGCGCCTGGTTCGACATTTCGACGGGAGAATTGTGGGCGATGAACCGCCAGTCGGGCGATTTCGAGCGGCCCGAACTCGCCTGAGGCGCGTGCGCGACCGCAGGCGCCGATCAGCCTGCCCTGGCCAGTGCCGCCAGACGCCCCGCCGCGCTCTGCCGGTGATGGGCATGGCAGATGGCGATCGCCAGCGCATCGGCAGCGTCGTCGCTGTCGAAGGCGGCCCGCGGCATCAGCACCTTCACCATCATGTGGATCTGCCGCTTGTCGCCATGGCCGACGCCGATGACGGTCTTCTTGACCGCGTTCGGCGCGTATTCGGAAACCGGCAGGCCGGCCAGCGCCGGCACCAGCATGGCCACGCCGCGCGCCTGGCCGAGCTTCAGCGTCGCGGTGGCGTCCTTGTTGACGAAGGTCTGCTCGACCGCCGCCTCGTCCGGCCGCTCGGCGTGGACGATGGCGGCGAGACCGTCGTGCAGCTGGCACAGGCGCGAGGCGAGATCGGCCTTGTCGTCGGACCGGATCGTGCCGGCGCCGAGGAAGCGCAGGGAATTGCCGCAGGCCTCGATGATGCCCCATCCGGTGCGCCGGAGGCCCGGGTCGATGCCGATGATGCGAATCGTCTCTGCCATGGACCTATCCTATGCGAGTCGAGGACCATTGCCATGCTGAAGTGAACAAATGAGAAACATTTCCACCGCCGTCCAGGGGACGGCGGCCGGAACCCGCCTGAAGCGTGCCGCGATCTTGCAGATCCGCGCCGCACGCTTCAGGTCCTTTTCTCCCATGTCTTTCCCCCGAACCGGTGCCCGCTTCCGGGAGACATGCGTCAGGGCGCGAGACGTGCACAGTGCCGACAGACCTGCCTGTCCCCGACGCCGCGCTTGGCGTGCTTCTGGTCACCGTGCTGCTGGCGGGCATCGCGCGCGGCCTTTCGGGCTTCGGTACGGGCATGATCGTCGCGCCCGTGGCCGGCGCGCTCTACGGCCCGCAGGCGGCGATCGTCGTCATCGTCATCATGGATTCGCTGCCGGTCCTGCCGGTGACGCTGCCGGCGCTCAGGCAGGCGCGCTGGCGCGATGTGCTCCCGGTGGCGGCCGGGCTGTTCGTGATGCTGCCGGTCGGCGTACTGCTCCTCAAGGCGGGCGATCCGGTGACGCTGCGGTGGGCGATCTCGATCGCCATCCTCGCCTGCGCGGCGGCGCTGTGGAGCGGCTGGACGTGGCGCGGACCGCGCAATGCGGCGGTCGCGGCGGGGGTGGGCGGCTTGGCCGGACTGCTCGGCGGCATGGCCTCCATTCCGGGTCCGCCGGTGATCCTCTACTGGCTCGCGTCCGGCCTGCCCGCCGCGCTGCTGCGGGCCAACCTGCTCACGCTGTTCTTCCTGGGAGAGGTGCTGTCGATCGGCAATCTCTGGACCGCGGGACTGTTCGACCGCGGGCCGGTGATGCTCGGCATCGCCGCTGCGCCGGTCTATTTCGCGGGGCTGGCCATCGGCGCAAGGCTCTATGGTCTGGCGACCGAGGCGACCTACCGGAGGGTGACCTTCGGCCTCATCGTGACTGCCGCGGTGCTGGCCTCGCCCGCGACCGAGTCGGGCGTCCGATGGGCGCTCGCGCTGTGGGGACCCTGATCGCGTTCAGCCGCGGCCGAAGGCGGTGTTGAGCAGCGAGATCTGGTCGGAAACCGGATTGGCGCGCGGCGGCTGCGCCGGCATCGCGCCGCTGCCGTAGATCTCGTCGTCCATGCGGCGGACCAGACCCTGCAGGCTCAGCGAGCGATCGACCAGATCCTTGAAGGCCTGCGGCAGTTCGTTCCAGCCGGGAACGTCGTTCTGGGCCGACGCCGTGTCGAGCCGCACCTTGGCCTTCTCGGCCGCGACCTGGTCGCGCGTCATCTCGCCGGAATTGGCGGCGCGCTGCAGGAGCAGCCAGGAGGCGATCTGCATCAGCCGCGTGGTCAGGCGCATGGATTCGGCAGCATAGAGCGTGGCTGCGAGGCGCGACAGCGTCTTGGCCGCGGCGCGGCCTTCGCCGTCGAGATACTCCGCAGTCTGCTCCACCAGCCCCATGCCCTCGTTGTAGAGCGGCTTGAACGACGCGGAGAAGATGCGCCGTTCGGCCAGCTTGATGGTCGTGGCATCGTGGCGGACAGGTTCACTCATGACATCACCCCTCGAACGCTCCCCGTCGCGGACCGATCCGAACGCCTCTACGCGCCTGCCGTTCCGGCCTGAAGCCTGCTGCGGCCGAAAATGCGCGTTCTCCCACGGCAAGGCAAGCTGATGTTTAACAGAAGGTTAACGGCGCGCCGGGGGATGGCGGCCCGGGAAGAGCCGCGACAAAAAAAAGAGCCGCGCGAGGCGGCTCTCAGGAGTTTTCAGGGAGGCGTCAAACCGGGCGACCCCAGCCGCTCGGTTGAAATCCAGAAGACTGGACGGGCATAGTAAACGCCCGTAAAGCTTAATGGAGGGTTAACGCCTGGCAAGCGGGGGCATTTTTGCTGTCTCCGTACAGTCGAGAGGAAGGATATACTTCCCGAAATCACGGTTGCTGGAGCGCCGAGGCGGGGATGCGGCGCTCGGGTTGGGCCGCTCCGCGCCAGACCGCGGGAAGGGCGATCGCGGCGAAGAGCAGGACGCCGGCGAAGAAGCCGATCGAGGCGATCGCGACCAGCGGCTCGACGCCGCCATTGCCGGCGAGCAGGAAGAAGAGCCCGACGATCAGCGCAACGCCCGAGAGGCCCTGGAGCCAGAAATGCGCGGCGGCCAGCCGCGACTGCCCGGCAACGGGGAAGAGGTGGTAGAAGAAGGCGAAGACCGCCGACATGAGCCAGCCCGCCACCATGGCGTGGGCATGGACCGGCATCTGGCCGTGATCATGGGTGATGGACATGTGGAGACCGAGCATCAGCCCGCCGACCGCATAGAGGATGGCGAGGGTGAAGAAATTGCGTGCAGCGCCCTGCATTTCGGATGCCTTTCGTCGTTTCAGCGATTCGCCGCTGCGACCTTTCGATTTCCGACGAAAGGCACGTGGCGGCGTCGAGATGCTGTCTGGACGAATGCCGGGATCGATACTGTTAGGTATTTCGCACAAAGCTAAAAAAGCAGCGACGTCGGCAGGCGCGACCGGGTGCCTGGGCGGCACCCGGCGCAGCAAGCCGGTTCAGCCTGCTTTAGCCATGTCCCGCAGCCGGAACTTCTGGATCTTGCCGGTGCTGGTCTTCGGGATCTCGGCGAAGACGATCTGCTTCGGAACCTTGAAGCGCGCGAGCAGCGTGCGGCAATGGGCGAGGATCTCTTCCTCGGTGGCCGTCCTGCCGGGCTTCAGCTCGACATAGGCGATCGGCGTCTCGCCCCACTTCTCGTCCGGCTTCGCGACCACGCCGCAGGAGGCGACGGCCGGATGCTTGTAGAGCGCGTCCTCGACCTCGATCGAGGAGATGTTTTCGCCGCCGGAGATGATGATGTCCTTCGACCTGTCCTTCAGCTGGATGTAGCCGTCGGGGTGCATGACGCCGAGATCGCCGGAGTGGAACCAGCCGCCGGCCAGCGCCTCCTCCGTCGCCGCCCGGTTCTTCAGGTAGCCCTTCATGACGATGTTGCCGCGGAACATGACCTCGCCGATCGTCTCGCCGTCGGCGGGGGTGCGCGTCATCGTTTCGGGATTCATCACCGTGAGTGCGTCGAGGGCCGCATAGCGGACGCCCTGGCGCGCCTTCTTCGCCGAGCGCGCGCCGCGGTCGAGCGCATCCCACTCGCCCTTCCACTCGTTCACCACGGCAGGACCGTAGGTCTCGGTGAGGCCGTAGAGATGGGTGACCATGAAGCCCGCATCGGCCATGCCGGCCAGCACGGCTTCCGGCGGCGGGGCGGCCGCGGTGTTGAAGCAGACCGTCTGCGAAAAGGCGCGCTTGTCGGACTCGGGCGCGTTGATCAGCGTCGACATGACGATGGGTGCGCCGCAGAGATGCGTTACGCCGTGGTCGGCGATGGCGTCGTACATGGCTTTCGCCCGCACCCAGCGCAGGCACACATGGGTGCCGGCCTGGACGGCGAGCGTCCAGGGGAAGCACCAGCCGTTGCAGTGGAACATCGGCAGCGTCCAGAGATAGACGGGGTGCCGCCCCATGCCGGCATGGATGGTGTTCGAATACGCCATCAGCGCCGCACCGCGATGGTGGTAGACGACGCCCTTCGGATTGCCGGTCGTGCCGGACGTGTAGTTGAGCGAGATCGCGTCCCACTCGTCGTCGGGCATGGACCATTCGAAGGCGGGATCGCCCGATGCCACGAAGGCCTCGTAGTCGACCGTGCCGATGCGCTCTCCCTTGGGATAGGGGGCGTCGGCAGGATATTCGGGGTCGTCGTAGTCGATGACGAGGGGCCGGACGGTCGCAAGGTCCAGCGCCTGGCGCACGACGGCGGAAAACTCGCGATCGACGATGAGCACCCTGGTTTCGGCGTGGTCGAGCTGGAAGGCGATGATCGCCGCATCCAGGCGGGTGTTGAGCGAATGCAGCACCGCCTTGACCATCGGCACCCCGAAATGCGCTTCCAGCATGGCCGGCGTGTTGGAGAGCATCACCGTCACCGTGTCGCCCTTGCCGATGCCTTTGCCGGCGAGCGCGGAGGCCAGCATGCGGCTGCGCGCGTAGAAGCGCGCATAGGTCAGCTTCGCCTCGCCATGGATGACCGCCGTCTGGTCCGGAAAGGTCCGCGCCGCGCGCTCCAGATAGGTCAGCGGCGTGAGCGGCTGGTGATTGGCCGGGTTACGGCCGAGCCCCTCGTCGTACATCCCTGCTGCGGCTCCCGCCGCGCCTGCGTGCCTGGCTTCCATGCGACCTCCCCTTCATTTGGTGGCGTCGATGGCCTATGGTGTGTCTCGCGCCGACGCAAGAGTGACCTGCTCCGAGCCCGGCCGCAAGCGCGGGGGTGTCGACGTCAAGCCGCAACGGCGTCGAGCTCATGCAAAAACTCTCCGCATAAAAGAAGAAGGCGCTCGAACAGCGCATCAAGCGCGTGCCGGAACTGAAGCTCGACGAGAAGATGCGGCCGCTGACCGTCGCGCCGATCCTGCAGGATCATGTCGGCCTGGACGCGTCGGCGCGGGCCGGCGAGACGATCGCGACCGACTACAAGGACGTCCTCGGCGAAATCGCGGCGGCGCGGTCGAATGCGGCGGCGCCCGCCGGAGAGGCCGCCTTCGGCTGGGAGGCGGGCCAGGCAGGCAGCGGGGCCTGCTCCCGGCCGCCGCCGACCGGGCGGGCCGCCACCTGCTTCTCCAGCCGTCCGAGCCACTCCAACCAGAAGGCGAGCGCGAACTGAAGCGCGATGCCGCCGGCAATCAGCGCGGTGTCGAGCGCGAGACTTCCGGCGAGAACCTGCTTCAGCACCTGTCCGGCCATGGCGAGCAGCGTCCCCGCGATGAACACGGGCAGCGCGTGCCGGCCGAGCACGGCCAGCGGGTTGCGCGGATCGGTGCGGGCGAGCGCGTTGAGCGGCGCGATCGTGACGATCAGGTAGGCGGCGGCCAGCACGTGCAGCAGGCGCGGCGCCGACAGGAAGGTCTTGTCGAAGCCGGTCAGCACCGCCGGCAGGCCCATCGAGACGTCGATGCCCCAGAGCGGGATGCGCACCCAGGCGAAGCCGACGAGGAGGTAGGTGAGCGCCGCGGCGGCGAGCCAGGGCACGAAGGGAATCGTCCCGCCGCGCCGGACATGGACGGCTCCCGACAGGCCGATGACGAAGAGGAACTGCCAGGACAGCGGGTTCAGGAACCACAGCCCGTCCTGCGGGTAGTTGACCGGTCCGACCCGCCACAATCCCGCCCCGAGCCAGAGGGCGAAGGAGACGGCCAGCAGCGGACCCAGCCCGAAGCGCATGAGCAGGAGGAAGCCGGGCAGCATCAGCAGCACGACCGCGTACATCGACAGGATGTTGTTGTAGCCCAGCTGGTGGCCAAGCGAGACGAGCCCGAACAGGGCTTCCACGGGCGATTGGACGACCGCCTGGATGTTGATGCTCCCCATCAGTGCGGGCTCGGCGAACCACAGCGCACCGGCCGCGAAGATGCCGAGCGTGACGATGGTGGTCATGATGTGCGCCACGTAGAGCACGCCCGCGCGCCGCCAGGCCCGCAGCGTGGTCAGCAGTCGGCGGCCCGGCTGGAACTTCGTCCCGTAGGCGAAGCCTGCGGCAATTCCGGAGATCAGCACGAAGGCCTCGGCCGCGTCGGAGAAGCCGGCGTTCTTGTGGGTCAGGTTTTCGTAGATCGTGCCCGGCACGTGGTTCACGTAGATCGTGACCAGCGCCAGCGCGCGAAAGACGTCGAGGCGCGTGTCGCGCGAGGGAGCGGGCATCTGAGACATGGCGTGGGAAAAGTCGGTGATTCGGGCGAAGTTCCGTCGCGGCGAATCACAGTTGATTACGCAGGTGCAGCATTCCAGGCCCGGTCACGTCAAGAGCGCCGACAGGCCGTCCCAGAGCAGCTTCAGCGCGACGACCATGACGGTCGCGTAAGTGAGGCCGTAGAAGGCCTCCGGCTTCAGCCGGCGAACGATGAAGGCGCCGAGCAGGGTGGCGACCGGCGCGAGCGGCAGCAGGATCGCCGAAGCCGCCAGATTGGCGGCGTCGAACTGGCCGAGCGCGAAGTAGGGCACCAGCTTCACCGCGTTCACCACGGCGAAATAGATGACGCTGGTTCCCACGTAGAGCGCGGGCGCCAGGCGCTGCGGCAGCACGTAGACCTGGAAAGGCGGCCCGCCGGCATGGGCCACGAAGCTGGTGAAGCCGCTGACGAGGCCCCAGAACACGCCGAACAGGGGACGCTGCGGGGCCGCGACGTCGGAGCGCGCATATTTCTGCCAAAGCCAGCGGAGCACGAAAACCGTGGTGACGATGCCCAGGATGAGGCGGACGATGTCGGGCGTGACGACGGCGGCCGTCAGCCAGCCGAGCCCGATGCCGGCCATGGCGCCGGGCAGGAGCACGGCGAGCGTGGGGAGGTGATGATTGCCGCGCCACGACCAGAGCGAGACCATGTCCATGACGACGAGGATCGGCAGCAGGATGGCGGCCGCCTGAATGGGGGAGATCGCCAGCGCCATCACCGGCACCCCGAGAAACCCCATGGCGCCGCCAAGCCCGCCCTTCGCGAGGCCGACGAGAATCACCGCGGGGATGGCGGCGGCGTAGAAGAAGGGATCGGTGGGAAGGGCGTCCATGGCGGGGTCACGTCGGAGGAGGCGCAGCGATAGACGCTCCGGCCGGCGATTGCGAGCCGAAACGGCGGCTGGACTGCCGAAAGCGCGGCGCTGGCAATGCGTCCTGCACTTGTCTATGCCAAATTGAGACCACGATCCGGCTCCATAGGCCTGCCCGAGATGGATACCATGACCGACGACGCCCCAATCCGCTGCCGCCTCGTGCTGATCGCTCCTGAGGACGTCGGCGCTGCCGCTCTCGAGGCCGCGCTCTCGGGTGGCGACGTCGCGTCGGTGATCCTGCCGCAGTATGGCCTCGACGACGCGGCCTTCCAGAAGCTCGCGGAGGTCCTCGTGCCGGTGATCCAGGCCCGGGGCGCCGCCGCGATGATCGCGGGCGACACGCGCGTGGCGGCGCGGGTCAAGGCCGACGGCGTCCATGTCGAGGGCAAGCCGGACGTGCTGGCCGACGCGATCGACCGGTTGCAGGACAAGATGATGGTGGGTACTGGCGGCGCCAAGACCCGCGACGACGCCCTGGACCTCGGCGAACTCAGACCCGACTACCTCTTCTTCGGCCGCTTCGGCTACGACAATACGCCGGCTCCACATCATCGGAACCTCACTCTGGGGGCCTGGTGGGCGGAGATGATCGAGGTGCCCTGCATCGTGATGGCCGGCAGCGATATCGCCTCCGTCGCCGACGTCGCCCGCACGGGCGTCGAGTTCGTCGCCGTCTCGGCGGCGGTGTTCGGGGCAACGGACCCTGCGGCGGCGGTGGCCGAGGCGAACCGCCTGCTGGACGAAGCGATGCCGACGCTCGAGGCCGAGACGTGACGCCTGGGCGGCTGGCCCTCGCCTTGCTGTTCCTGACGGCGGCGTCCGGCCCCGCGCCGGCGCTGGTCGACGAGCTTGCGCCGCCGCCGGCCGAGCTTCCCGCCGATGCGCCCGCGCTCGCCCGCGGAGTGGTGCCGGTGGCCCCTGACGCGATCGGCAAGGCCCCCACCGCATCCGGGGAGACACCGACCACCCTGCTCTCGGCGCCCGCCATTCCCTCCCGCTTCGGCGCAAAGGCGCCGGACGAGGCCTTCGGCGCGTTCCAGCGCGGGCTCTACATCACCGCCTACAATCTCGCGCTGCCGCGGGCCGAGAAGGGCGACGGGGCCGCGCAGACGCTGGTGGCCGAAATCCTGTCGAGAGGGCTCGGGGTCCCCCGCAAGCCGGCCGAGGCCGCCGAATGGTACCGCAAGGCGGCCGAGGCCGGCATTCCCGAAGCGAAGTTCCAGTATGCGCTGCTGATGATCGACGGGAAGTTCGCCGAAAAGAACGGTGACCGCGCCTTCGAGCTGATGAAGGAAGCCGCCGATTCCGGCAACCGGCTGGCCGCCTTCAATTACGCCCAGATGCTCGTGGATCGCGAGCGCGGGCCCAAGGGCATGGGCAAGGCCGTTCCCTACTACGAGCAGGCCGCCCGCGCAGGCCTGGCCGATGCCCAGTATGCCATGGCGCAGATCTACACCACCGGCGTGCTCGGTCCGCCGGACGATATCAAGGCTCGCAACTACCTCGCGATGGCGGCGATGCAGAACTTCGATTCCGCGCAGCTGGATCTCGCGACCTGGCTGGTCGAGGGGCGGGGCGGCAGGATCGACTACGACGCGGGCTTCGGCTGGATGCGGCGGGCCGCCGAGGCGGGAAACGTGGCGGCGCAGAACCGCCTCGCCAAGCTCTACGTCTACGCACTCGGCACCGAGCCGGACCCGATCCTGGCGGCTGCCTGGTACATCAAGGCGCGGCGGGCAGGCCTTCGCGACCTGGAGATGGAGGACTTCCTCCGGGGGCTGACGGCGGAGGAACAGAAGCAGGCGATCGAGCGCGCCAACCGGCTGTAGCTGAACGCGTCCCGGCGCCCGCGGACGGCAACTCTTGCCTCCCGATGCGATTTATGGTCTTGGAGGCGCCGAAACGGCCTCTCGGGGTCCAGCTCTTCCGAAAGATGCAAGAATGGCCAAGATCAACGGCAACGAAATCCGTCCAGGCAACGTGATCGAACACAATGGCGGTCTCTGGGTCGCGGTCCGGACGAATGCGGTCAAGCCCGGCAAGGGCGGCGCCTACAATCAGGTCGAGCTGAAGAACCTGATCGACGGCACCAAGCTCAACGAGCGTTTCCGCTCGGCCGAGACGGTCGAGAAGGTTCGCCTCGAGCAGAAGGACTTCTCCTTCCTCTACGAGCAGGGCGATGCGCTGGTGTTCATGGACACCGAGAGCTACGAGCAGCTCGAACTGCAGAAGGATTTCGTCGGCGACCGCGCCGCCTTCCTGCAGGACGGCATGACCGTGACGGTGGAACTCTACGAGGAGAAGCCGATCGGCATTTCTCTGCCCGACCAGGTGGTGCTCACCATCACCGAGGCTGATCCGGTGGTGAAGGGGCAGACCGCCGCGTCGTCCTACAAGCCGGCCGTGCTCGAGAACGGCATCCGCGTGCTGGTGCCGCCCTTCATCTCGGCCGGCGAGAAGATTCTCGTCGACACCAACGAGATCACCTACATCCGCCGCGCCGACTGACGCGCCGAACACCCGGACGGGACTGGATCGAATGGCGTATTCCGCGCTCATGAGGGTGATGGTCGAGGCGGCGCGCAAGGCGGGCCGCTCGCTGTCGCGCGACTTCGGCGAGGTGCAGAACCTCCAGGTCTCGATGAAGGGGCCCGGCGACTACGTCAGCCAGGCCGACCGCAAGGCCGAGGAGATCATCTTCACGGAACTGTCGCGCGCGCGGCCCGGCTACTCGTTCCTGATGGAGGAGCGGGGCGCCGTGGAGGGCGAGGATTCCCAGCACCGCTGGATCGTCGATCCGCTGGACGGCACGACCAACTTCCTGCACGGCATCCCGATCTTCGCCATTTCGATCGCGCTCGAGCGTCAGGGCCAGCTCCAGGCAGCTCTGGTGTACAACCCCGCGATGGACGAGCTCTACACGGCCGAGCGCGGCGGCGGCGCCTTCATGAACGACCGCCGTCTCCGCGTCGCAGGGCGGACCAAGCTCTCCGACAGCGTCATCGGCACCGGCATTCCGCACCTCGGCCGAGGCCACCACGGCAACGCGCTGATCGAACTGCGCAACGTCATGGGCGAAGTGTCCGGCATCCGCCGCATGGGGGCCGCCGCGCTCGATCTGGCCTATGTCGCGGCGGGGCGGCTCGACGGCTTCTGGGAGAGCGGTCTCTCGCCGTGGGACATGGCCGCCGGCCTGCTGCTCATCCGGGAGGCGGGCGGCTTCGCCAGCGACCGCGAAGGGGGCCAGGACATGTTGGAGAGCGGCAACGTCGTCGCAGGCAACGAGACCATCCACCGGGTGCTGCTGCGGCAGCTGCGCAAGCCGCTGACGCCGCGTCCGGCCTGAGACCGGGCGCCGGGGATCGTCCGAAGCGAGTTCGGTTGCAGGTGCGGGCAGGGGCGGCGATAATTCCGTCACATCGGCCTGCCAAGGTGCCTGCATGACGCTCAACCGCCGCCACCCTTACGTCAATCTCCACGCCGACTGGCGCCGAATAACCCGGGCCGAACTGCTGGCTGACGGGATCGTGCATGCGGTCGGCATCGTTCTCGCCATCACGGCCGGCGCGATCCTGCTGTGGCTCGCCGCGGGGCGAACGGCAGTGGCCGAGTACGTCGCGACGATCTTCTACGTCGTGTCGCTGCTGACCGTCCTTTCGGTATCGTGCGCCTACAATCTGTGGCCGGCGTCGCGCGCCAAATGGATCCTGCGGCGGTTCGACCATTCCGCGATCTACCTCCTGATCGCGGGAACCTATACGCCGCTGATGGCGCAGCTGGACGGCCCGACCGCCGGGATCATGCTGACCGTCGTCTGGGGCGCCGCGCTGACCGGGATCGCCCTGAAGCTGGCCTTTCCCGGCCGTCTCGACCGCGTCGCGATCGGGTTCTATCTCGCCATCGGGTGGAGCGGGATCGTGATCGCGGGCGATCTCGCCGAGATCGTCCCCGCGAGCACGATCTGGTACATCGCGGCCGGCGGGATCTGCTATTCGGCAGGCGTGATCTTCTTCGTCTGGCGCGACCTTCGCTTCCAGTCGGCGGTCTGGCACGGCTTCGTGGTGTCCGGCGCCGGACTTCACCTGGCGGCGATGATGGACCTGCTGGTCATCCATCGGCTCTGACGGCGGAAAAGGCCAATTCGTCGGCAGTGGCGCGGGGCGCGTCCTTTCATTTTCGTCACAATTGCGGATACAGTCGCCATCGGTGCGGGACAGAGACTGAGGCTTGGCATGGCATGGTTCGGATCAACGGCGGATGAGGCGCTTTCGGGCGGCCAGTACGACCCGCAGAAGCTCTCCAGTCCGCAGGTCTTCCTGCTGTCGATGCTGATCTTCCTGGCGATCGCCGGTTTCGTCGCCGCCATCCTGTACCGGCAGATCTCCGCCGCCTTCACCACCAATCCCGGCCTCAACGGCCTGATCATCGGCGTGCTGGCGGTCGGCGTGCTGCTCGCCTTCAACCAGGTGGTGCGGCTGTTCCGGGAGGTTCGCTGGGTCAACTCCTTCCGCGCGGGCGGCCTGGAGACGCGCGATCCGGTGCTGCTGGCGCCGATGAAGGTGCTGCTCGGCCGGTCCTCGGCGACGGCGCTCACCACGGTGTCGCTTCGAACCATCCTCGATTCCATCGCCACGCGCCTCGACGAGAGCCGCGACATCTCGCGCTACCTGATCGGCCTCCTCGTGTTCCTCGGCCTGCTCGGCACCTTCTGGGGCCTCCTGCAGACCATCGGCTCCATCGGTGACACGATCCAGTCGCTCGATCCGGGATCGGGCGATGCCAACGATGTGCTGAATGCGCTGAAGACGGGCCTCGCCGCGCCTCTCGCCGGCATGGGAACGGCCTTCTCGTCCTCGCTGTTCGGTCTTGCGGGATCGCTCGTGCTCGGCTTCCTCGACCTGCAGGCGGGCCGGGCGCAGACGCGCTTCTACACCGAACTCGAAAACTGGCTGTCGTCGGTGACCGATCTCGGATCCGATGCGCCGGCCATCGACCCGGGTCGCAACACGTCGTCGGAAGAAATGCGCCGGATGGCCGAGCAGCTGCGCTCGATCAGCGAGACCGGCGGCTCCAGCCAGCGCGTCGCAACCTCGATGGCAAACCTAGCGGAAGGCATCTCGGGGCTGGTGAAGAACATGCGCAGCGAGCAGCAGATGATGCGCGACTGGGTGGAATCGCAGGCCGAGGAACAGCGGGCGACCCGCGCGGTGCTTGAAAGCATCGCACAGTCGCTGAAGAAGCGGGGAGGCAGCTGACATGGCGCTGGCGCGCGGACGCCGGCGGGAACGCGGCATCGACTACTGGCCGGGCTTCGTCGACGCCCTGTCGACGCTGCTCCTCGCCATCATGTTCCTTCTGTCCGTGTTCGTGCTGGCGCAGTTCCTGCTGTCGCGCGAGATCAGCGGCAAGGACGAGGTGCTGAACCGGCTGAATTCGCAGATCAACGAGCTGACCCAGCTGCTTGCGCTCGAACGGTCGAACGCGCAGGACACGGAAGACCAGCTCGCCAACCTGCAGGCCTCGCTCACGGCGGCCGAGACCGAGCGCTCGCGGCTGGAGAGCCTGCTCGCCGCCGGCTCGGGCGCCGACGCCGCTGCCCGCGACCAGATCGGCGCGCTCAGCGGCGAGCTGGAGAGCGAGCGGCAGATCTCGCAGCGCGCGCTGTCGCAGGTCGAGCTCCTCAACCAGCAGATCTCGGCGCTGCGGCGCCAGATCGCGGCGCTGGAGGACGCGCTGGACGTTTCGGAGACGCGCGACCGCGAGTCCAATGCCAAGATCGCCGATCTCGGCCGCCGGCTCAATGTCGCCCTGGCGCAGCGCGTCCAGGAGCTGAACCGCTACCGCTCCGACTTCTTCGGCCGGCTGCGCGAGATCCTGTCGGACCGCGAGAACATCCGCATCGTCGGCGACCGCTTCGTGTTCCAGTCCGAGGTGCTCTTCCCCTCCGGCTCGGAGGTGATCAACGAGGCCGGGCGCGTCGAGATGGCCAAGCTCGCCGCCGCCATCATCGACCTGCAGCGCGAGATTCCGCCCGAGATCAACTGGGTCCTGCGCGTCGACGGCCATACCGACAACGTCCCGCTGTCGGGCACCGGCCGCTACCGCGACAACTGGGAACTCTCCTCGGCGCGTGCCGTGTCGGTGGTGAAGTATCTGGTCGCGCAGGGCGTTCCCGCCGCCCGGCTCGTGGCCGCCGGCTTCGGCGAGTTCCAGCCGCTGGTCGAAGGCGACACCCCCGACGCCCGCAACAGAAACCGCCGCATCGAGCTCAAGCTGACCGAGCGGTGAGGCCTCACCATCCGATCAGCAGTGCCGCCAGTGCCAGCGCGGCGGGAAGCGCTTGGACATAGAGGATCTTGCGGGAGACCGTGGCGGCGCCGAACAGGCCGGCCACGACCACGCAGCCGAGGAAGAAGAGCTTGATGGCGAAGCCTTCCGCCCCGAGCCAGAGGCCCCAGACGAGCCCGGCGACGAGGAAGCCGTTGTAGAGTCCCTGGTTCATCGCCAGCGCCTTCGAGCGTGCCGCGAAGGCCGGATCGAGCCGGAAGGCCTTGTGGCCGGCCGGCGTGTCCCAGGCGATCATCTCCAGATACATGAAATAGACGTGCAGCGCCGCCACCAGCGCGATCAGGATCGTCGAGACCATTCGGCACCCCCGTTTTTCGGTCGGGAGACATGACGTCCGACCCGCGGCGCCGTCAAGGCCGGGGAGGCGCTCCGCCCGCATGGCCCGCTCAAGACGTGCGGCCCGTTCGGTGGTGAACCGGCCGGCGACGTGCTTCGGCTTGATCGGTCTCGCGCCGCGTGCCTAACTCGGCCCGGCACACCGGGAGGGACCATCATGGATTGCGATGCCATCATCGTCGGCGGGGGGCTCGCCGGCCTCGTCGCGGCGGCGGAACTGGCCGATCGCGGCAGGCGCGTGACCATCCTCGAACAGGAGGGCGAAAATTCTCTCGGCGGACAGGCCTTCTGGTCGCTCGGCGGCCTGTTCTTCGTCGACAGCCCGGAGCAGCGCCGCCTGCGCATCCGCGACAGCCGGGAACTCGCGCTGCAGGACTGGATGGGATCGGCGCAGTTCAGCCGGCCGGAGGATTTCTGGCCGCGCAAGGTGGCCGAGGCGTATGTCGACTTCGCGGCCGGCGAGATGCGGCCCTGGCTGCATGCCATGGGGATGCGCTGGTTTCCCGTCGTCGGCTGGGCCGAGCGCGGCGGCGGCCATGCACATGGCCACGGCAATTCGGTGCCACGGTTCCATATTACCTGGGGCACCGGGCCGGGCGTGGTCGAGCCCTTCGAGCGGCGCGTGCGGGCGCATGCGGCCGCTGGCCTGATCACGCTGAAGTTCCGCCACCGCGTCTCGCGCCTCGTCCGCACCAATGGCGCGGTGACGGGTGTGGCGGGCGAGATCCTGGAGCCGTCGACCGTGCAGCGCGGGCAGAGGTCCGGCCGCGCGGTGACCGGCGGCTTCGAGCTGTCGGCCGGCGCCGTGCTGGTGACCTCCGGCGGCATCGGCGGCGACCTCGATCTGGTGCGCAAGGCCTGGCCGGTCGACCGGCTCGGGCCAGCGCCGAAGACCATGGTGGCCGGCGTGCCGCACCATGTCGACGGCCGCATGATCGCCATCAGCCGCGACGCCGGTGCAGCGGTGATCAATGCGGACCGCATGTGGCATTATACCGAGGGTGTGCGGAACTGGGATCCGATCTGGCCGAACCACGGCATCCGCATCCTGCCCGGACCGTCGTCGATGTGGTTCGACGCGCGCGGCGAGCGGCTGCCCGCGCCCTGCATGCCGGGCTTCGACACGCTGTCGACGCTGAAGCACATCCTCGCGACGGGCCATGACTGGTCCTGGTTCGTGCTGACGCAGACGATCATCAGGAAGGAATTCGCGCTGTCGGGCTCCGAACAGAACCCGGATTTCACGGCGAAGGACTGGCGGGCGGTGCTGCGGAACCGCCGCGGCGCGTCTGCGCCGCCGCCGGTCGAAGCCTTCAAGGAAAAGGGCGCGGACTTCATCGTGCGCGACGATCTCGGTGCGCTGGTGGAGGCGATGAACGCGATGACCGGCGAAGCCATGATCGATGCCGGCCGGCTGCGGATGCAGATCGAGGCGCGCGACCGCGAGATCGACAACCCCTTCTCCAAGGATGCGCAAGTGACGGCGATCCGGGGTGCGCGCGCCTATCTCGGCGACAAGCTGATCCGGACCGCCAGGCCGCATCGAATTCTCGATCCCGCGAACGGTCCGCTGATCGCCGTGAAGCTCAACATCCTGACGCGCAAGACGCTGGGCGGGCTGCACACCAACCTCGACGGGCAGGTGCTGGACGCGGCCGGCGAGCCCATCCCCGGTCTCTACGCGGCCGGCGAGGTTGCGGGCTTCGGCGGCGGCGGCTACCACGGCACCAACGCGCTGGAGGGAACATTCCTCGGCGGCTGCATCTTCTCGGGCAGGAATGCGGGCCGCCACGCGGCGCGATGAGGAGAGCGGTATGGACCTGATGCAGCACGATTTCACCAATGCCGACATCGCCGAGCTGACGGCGTGGCGACGCAGGCTCCACGAGAATCCGGAAATTTCCGGCGAGGAAGAACGGACGGCGCGCGAGGTCGTCGCCTTCCTCGCCGAAACCGGCCCCGACCGGGTGCTGACGGAGATGGGCGGGCATGGCGTGGCGGTGGTCTTCGACAGCGGCCGGCCGGGGCAGACGCTGCTCTTCCGCTCCGAACTCGACGCGCTGCCGATCGAGGAGCTTTCGGATGCGCCGCACCGGTCGCGGGTGCCGGGCAAGTCGCACATGTGCGGCCATGACGGGCACACGGCCATCCTCGCCGCCATGGCGCGCCAGCTCGCGCGACGGCGACCGGCGACGGGCCGCGTCGTCCTGCTGTTCCAGCCTGCCGAGGAGACGGGCGAAGGCGCGGCCGGGGTGATCGCCGACCCGCGTTTCCCCGAAATCGCGCCGGATTACGCGTTCTCGCTGCACAATCTGCCGGGCACGCCGCTCGGCCACGTGCGGCTGAAGCCGGGCGTGGTGAACTGCGCCTCGCGCGGCATGCGCATCGTTCTCACGGGCAGGACCGCGCATTCCTCGATGCCCGAGACCGGAATTTCGCCGATGATGGCGGTAAGCCGGCTGATGCCGGCCCTCACCGCGCTGTCGGCCGGCCATTTCAGCCGCGACGACTTCGCGCTGGTCACCGTCTGCCACGTCGCCATGGGCGAACCTGTCTACGGCATCCAGCCCGGCCAGGCCGAGATACGCTGCACGCTGCGTACCCGGCTCGACGAGCGGATGGCGGATCTGATGGCTGCGGCGGAGGCGCTGGTGCGGCAGGAGGCCGGCGCTGGCGGCCTTGGCCATGCCGTCGACTATCACGAGGTCTTTCTCGCGAGCCTGAACGATCCGGACGCAACCGCGCATCTGGAAGCCGCGCTGGATGCGGAAGGCGTCAGCCACGACGAGGCCGAACTTCCGATGCGCGCCTCGGAGGATTTCGGCCGCTTCGGCCACGGCGCGAAGTCGGCCATGCTGTTCCTCGGCGCGGGCGAGACGCACCCGCAGCTGCACAATCCCGACTACGACTTTCCCGACGACCTGATCCCGATCGGCGCGCGCATCTTCCTGCGCGCGGCGCGGACGATGCTGGGGTGAGGCGGGGCGGGCGCCGGCATGGATGAGGCGGCGCGCATCGTGGTGGCGGGTGCCGGCAGCATCGGCTGCTTCGTCGGCGGGTCGCTCGCGGCAGCCGGCCGGAACGTCACGCTGCTCGCCCGGCTGCCGCTCGTGCAGGCGATCGCCGCGCAGGGGCTGTGGATCACCGATCTCGAGGCGCGCGGGCGCCATGTCGGGCCGGACCTGATCGGCCTCGCGGCCGAGCCGTCGGCGGCACTGCGCGACGCAGATCTCGTCCTCGTCACGGTCAAGAGCGGCGACACCGCAGCGATGGCAGGGCTGATCGCCGCTCATGCGCCGCCCCGCGCCGTCGTCGTCAGCCTGCAGAACGGCGTCGACAACGCCCCGATCCTGCGCAGCCGGCTTCCGGGACGTCGGGTGGTCGCCGGCATGGTGCCGTTTAACGTCGTGCAGACGTCGGGACAGGGCACGACGCCGCGCTTCCACCGCGCCACCGCCGGTTCGCTCACCATCGAAGCGGGCCATCCCGATCTCGCGGCGCTGCTCGCGGTCGAGGGCCTGCCCGTCGCCATGCATCCGGACATGGCCGGCCTTGCCTGGTCGAAGCTGATCCTCAACCTCAACAACGCGCTCAACGCCTTGTCCGGTCTGCCGCTGAAGGCGCAGCTGTCGCACCGGGCCTGGCGCCTGCTCGTCGCCGACCAGATGGCCGAGGCGCTCGGCATCGCCCGTTCCGCGGGGCTCGCTCTGCCGCGCATCGAAGGCATCCGCCCGGCGCTGATCCCGCATCTGCTCCGGCTGCCCGACCCGCTGTTTCGCCTCGTCGCCCGCCGCATGCTCGCCATCGACCCGCAGGCCACGTCGTCGATGGCCGAGGACATTGCCCGCGGACGCACCACCGAGGTGCGGTTCCTGCAAGGCGCCGTGGTGCGGCTCGCCGCCGGGCACGGCCTGCGCGCGCCGCTCGCCGAGGCCATGGTCGCGATGGTGGAGGCATGCGAGGCGGGCCGCCGCGACTGGTCGCCCGCCGACGTCGCAGAGCGGTTCGCGCGGGCGCGGGTTGAGGCTTTCAGCTCCCCAAGTAGCCCAAGGCAGCAGTGATTTTAGAATTCGAGACGCATATCGTCGTTTCGGGCGAAGATCCCTATCTGCGTTCGGCAGACAGGCTTCGTCAGACGGCGCAGCGCCCTTGCTCCGGGCTGGTGCGCCGGGAGCCACGAAAGGTGTCCGGTCATGATCATCGAGCAATGGCGCAGGAATCAGGCCAAGCTTCGTCAGGCTGGCCGGATCGCCGTCGAGGAGGCGCGCTGCGCCGGTGCGCCGGCCTACTATCACGACCCGCGCGAGGGGGGCGTGGTGCGCGAGTTGCCCGACGGTTCACGCCATCTCGTCGAGTTCATCAATGGCGAGGACGTCGTCGTCCGGGAAATCGGCCCCAGACTCTAGTGCCCGACGCAAGGAGGCCATATTGCACGATCCTCGGCGGCGCCAATGGCTCGGGGAAGTCGACGCTCTATCGATACCTCCAGCCGCCGGGCGAGTTCGTCAACGCTGACATCGTCGCCAGAGGGCTGAATCCCGAATCACCGGAGACCGTGTACCTCGCAGCCGGGCGGCAGGTGCTGATGCATCTGGATCATGTCATCGAGGCTCGCCGGGATTTCGTGTAGGAGACGACGCTCAGCAGCCACCAGTCCGTGAGTCTGATGGCGCGCTGCAGATCCGTCGGATACGAGGTATCTCTCGTTTTCATCACACTCAGTTCGGTCGACTTGAACGTCAGACGAGTGGCAGAGCGTGTCGCGGCCGGTGGGCACGATATCCCCGAGAACGTTGTACGCAGGCGCTACGAAACGGCCTTCTCGCGACTGCCTTCCGCCATTCGCCTTGCCGATCGCTCGCTGTTGTTCGACAACAGCGAGCGATCGAACCTGCTATGTTGATGTCCATCGAAGATCGAAGCGTCGTCGAGAACAATCTCGACGACGGCAACGTTCTGCACATTCGGTTCGCGGAAGCCGTTGGCATGGCGCTCCAAACGAGCGCGGCGCTTGTCCTCCGCGCCGCGCGCCACCCGTGATATGGGCTCAATGAGCCGGCTTGAAGCGTTGGCAAGACACACCCGCCCCTCCCGCTACTCCGCCGCCTTCCTGAACGCGTCCGCTCCGGTCTCGAACTGCAGCTTGGCGAGCCTGGCATAGACGCCGTCGCGCGCGACGAGGCTCTGGTGGGTGCCTTCCTCGACGACGCGGCCCTGGTCGAGCACGAGGATGCGGTCGGCCTTCAGCACGGTCGCCAGGCGGTGGGCGATGACGAGGGTGGTGCGGCCTTCCATGAGCCGTTCGAGCGCCGCCTGGACCAGCGTCTCGCTCTGGGCGTCGAGCGCCGATGTCGCCTCGTCGAGCAGAAGGATCGGCGCGTCGCGCAGGATGGCGCGGGCGATCGCGACGCGCTGGCGCTGGCCGCCGGAGAGCGTGACGCCGCGTTCGCCCACGGGCGTGTCGTAGCCGCGGTCGAGCGCGCGGATGAACTCGTCGGCCAGCGCGTCCGTCGCCGCCGCCTCGATCTCGGCGTCGGTCGCGCCGGGACGGCCGAAGGCGATGTTCTCGCGCACCGTGGCGGCGAAGATGGTCAGGTCCTGCGGGACGAGCGCGATGCGCGAGCGCACCTCCTGCGGGTCGGCCCGGGCGAGATCGACGCCGTCGACGAGGATCGCGCCGCGCTGCGGATCGTAGAAGCGCAGCAGCAGCGAGAAGATCGTCGTCTTGCCGGCGCCGGACGGGCCGACGATGGCGATGGTCTCGCCCGGCTTCGCCTCGAAGGAAAAGCCGCGCAGCGCCGAGCGGTCCGGTGCGGTCGGATAGGCGAAGTGCACGTCGCGGAACGCCACCGAGCCGATCGGCGTCGCGGGCAGGGGTACCGGATCGGCGGGCGCGGCGATCGTCGGCTCCTCGGCGAGAAGCTCGGTCAGCCGCTCGGCGGCGCCCGCCGCCTGGCTGAGTTCCCCCCAGACCTCCGACAGGGCGCCGAGCGCGCCGGCGGCGAAGACCGAATAGAGCAGGAACTGGCCGAGCGTGCCCGCACTCATGGCGCCCGAGAGAACGTCGCGCGAGCCGAACCAGAGCACGGCCACCACCGACGAGAAGATCATGAAGATGGCGAAGAAGGTCAGGAAGGAACGGGCGAAGACCGAGGATTGCGCCGCCCTGTAGGCGGTCTCCACGGCGGTCGCGAAACGGCCGGCGACCACGCCCTCGTTGGTGAAGGCCTGCAACGTGCGGATCGAACCGATCTGCTCGCTGGCATAGGCGGAGGCTGCCGCGAGCGTGTCCTGAGCGAGCCGCGACCTGCGGCGAACGGAGCGGCCGAAGGCCACGAGCGGGAGAACGACGACCGGGATCGCACCGATGACCAGCATGGAGAGTTTCGGGCTCGTCACCACCATCATGCCGAGCGCGCCGACGCCGAGGATGGTGTTGCGCAGCGCCATCGACGCGGTGGCGCCGACGGCGGACTTTATCTGCGTGGTATCGGCCGTCAGCCGCGAGGCGATCTCGCCCGACTGCACCGTGTCGAAATAGCCCGGCGACAGCGTCGTGACGTGGCGGAAGACGTCGCGGCGCACGTCGGCGACGATCCGCTCGCCGAGGGTGATGACGAAGTAGTAGCGGCAGGCCGAGGCGATCGCGAGCACGAGGGCGATCACGATCAGCATCGAGAAATAGTTGGCGATGAAGGTCGAGTCCGATGCCGAGAAGCCGTGGTCGACCATGCGCCGGACCGCCAGCGGCAGCGTCAGCGTCGTCGCCGCGGCGAGCGCCAGGAAGACGAGGGCGCCGGCGACGAGGCCCTTGTAGTTCAGGAGATAGGGAAACAGCTTGCGAAGCGGTTTCAGGGAGCGGCGGCGTCTTTCGGCCTCGCCCGATAAATCCGCCATGCCGTCCTCGCTTCCTGTCCCGCCGGCTGCGGGCTTGCGCAGGCCGGCCTTGTGCTTCCGTTTCGGCTGATGTATAGGCTCGCCGACGTTTTTTGAAGCCGTAGCCCCCGCTGGCCGCGGCTTCAACCATTTAACACGGGCAAGATTGCCGCAGGCGCGCCGGCCGCGCGGATGCCCCAGGGATCAGGACGAAAGCGATGAAAGAGAACATCCACCCCGACTACCACACCATCAAGGTGGTGATGACCAACGGCACCGAGTATTTCACGAAGTCGACCTGGGGCAAGGAAGGCGACACGATGAACCTCGACATCGATCCGTCCACGCACCCGGCCTGGACCGGCGGCCAGCAGACGCTGCTCGACCGCGGCGGCCGCCTGACCAAGTTCAAGAGCAAGTTCGCCGGTCTCGGCCTCTGAGCCGCAGACGGACTTCGCCTTCCAGGAACCCCGCTTCGGCGGGGTTTTTTGATGCCCGCGGCAGCTTCTTCGAGGGTTATCCCACACTCGCCCGGCAGCGCTGCGGCAAACGGCGAAGGCTCTGCCGCAGGCCCGGGCTACCCGGCGCTCGGCCGGTCCGAATGCCCGAGCCCGCGCTCCGGCCAGACCACGTCGCGGACCTTCTGCTTCAGCACCTTCGCCTCCGGAAAACCGCCGTCGCGCTTGCGTTCCCAGATCGTGACGCCGTCGCAGGTGATCTCGAAGACGCCGCCCGTGCCCGGCACCAGCGCCACCTCGCCGAGGTCGGCGCCGAAGGTCGACAGAAGCTCCTGCGCCATCCAGGCGGCGCGCAGGAGCCACTGGCACTGGGTGCAGTAGGTGATGCGGATGACGGGCTTCATGGCGATGCGTGAAGCACGGCCGTGCCGGCGATCCGGTCGTAGATCGGGTCGCGCTTGCGCATCATCGACACGGCGATCCAGACGAACCAGGCGACGCTTAGGGCGGTGCCGGCTATGCTCGCCGCCCAGTAGGTCGGGTCGACCACCAGCCGGGACGCCGCTGCCGTATCGTCGCCGATCCATGCGGCCATAGCCCAGGAGGGCAGGGCCGCGAGGACGAAGAGCATCATGGCCAGCCGTCGCGCAAGGGCGCGATAGATGCCTGTTCCGATCGTGCGGCCCCCGGAGAGGGCGACCGTCCGGATTCCGAGGAGCCGCTTGCCGAGCGTCTGGCCCCGCAGGCCCTCCATCCCGACGACATAGACGAGCAGGACAAGGACTGCGATCCAGGACGCGTTATAGACCGGCAACTGGGCGAGTTGCCCGCTGGGGTCGAGCCAGAACGTCTCGAAAACACCGGTCGTCGTGGCGCCCTGCGTTTCGGATCTGGAGACGATCAGGTAGCGCGACGTTCCCGCCCCCAGGAGCGACGAGCGGCAATCGACGAAGCTGGTCGGATCGGGAATCTTCGTTTGCAGCCCCGGGGGAAGCGCGGCCAGAGGGGTGCAGGTCCTGAGCACGAAGCCGAAGCTTCCCTGGATCCTCCCGTTCGTCCAGGCAAACAACACGACGATTACGATCTGAAGAGGGATGAGGACCACCGAACAATCGACCAGCCATGCCGCGGCGCGCCGCCAGAAACCGGCGCGACGCCAGTAGCAGGGTCGCCGCTCTGCGTCGGTGCTCGCGCCGTCACTCATCGATCCATCCCCTTGCGTGCGGAAGGATTGGCTCAAGCCGCGCTGGAATTCAACTGAAAGATGTGACGGATCAGGCGGCGGAGAGCTTCGCCATGGTCTCCTCGTCGACCTCGAAGTTGGCGTAGACGTTCTGCACGTCGTCGTCGTCCTCGAGCACGGCGATCAGCTTCATCAGCGACTGGGCCCGTTCCTCGTCGACCGGGATGGTGTTCTGCGGCTTCCAGATGGTCTTGACCGTCTCGGCCTCGCCGAGCGCGGCCTCCAGCGCCTTCGACACCTCGCCGATGTCGGAGAAGGCGCAGTAGATGGTGTGACCTTCCTCGTCGGACTGAACGTCCTCGGCGCCGGCCTCGATGGCGGCCTCCATGACCTTGTCGGCATCGCCGGCCGAGGCGGGGTAGGTGATCTCGCCCGTCCTGTCCCACATGAAGGAGACCGATCCGGTTTCGCCGAGCGCGCCGCCGGCCTTGGTGAAGGCGGCGCGCACGTTGGAGGCGGAGCGGTTGCGGTTGTCGGTCAGCGCCTCGACGATGACGGCGACGCCGCCCGGCCCATAGCCCTCGTAGCGGACTTCCTCGTAGTTCTCGGTGTCGTTGCCGGCGGCCTTGTTGATGGCGCGCTGGATGTTGTCCTTCGGCATGGACTGCGCCTTGGCCGCCTGGATGGCGAGGCGCAGGCGCGGGTTCATGTCGGCATCGGGTATTCCCATCTTGGCGGCGACGGTGATCTCGCGCGCGAGCTTGGAAAACATCTTGGAGCGCACGGCGTCCTGACGCCCCTTGCGATGCATGATGTTCTTGAACTGTGAATGGCCAGCCATGGCACCCCTGTCGTCGGTCTCTTCAGGATTTCGCGGGCTTATAGTTAGTTTGCAGGCGAAGGTCCAGAAGAACAGGCTTCAGAAGGAGCTGCGCGGCTCGATCAGGTCCCAGCGGTTGCCGCAGAGATCCTCGAAGACGGCGACCGTCCCATAGGCCTCGCGCCGCGGCTCCTCCAGGAAGGCCACGCCTGCGGCCCGCATCGCGGCGTGGTCGCGGTCGAAATCGTCGGTCTCGAGAAAGAGGAAGACGCGGCCGCCGGTCTGGTCGCCGATACGGGCCAGTTGGGCTGGACCCTCTGCCTTCGCCAGCAGGATGCGGGCACCGCCATCGGGCGTCCCCATGACCACCCAGCGCTTGCCGCCGCCGAGCGGGACGTCCTCCAGCAGATCGAGGCGCAGGCAGTCGCGATACCAGCGGATGGCCGTGCCGTAGTCGGCGACGAGCACCGCCACGGTGGCGATGCGGCGCGGCGGGCGGGCGGTCACTCGGCGATCACGTAGCGTCCGAGCATGCGGCGCTCCGCGAGATCGTAGTGGTAGATCGCGGTGGTGCCGCCCGGCAGTTGCGCATGGAGCGTCAGCCGGTCGCCGGAAAGTGCGTGCGAAACGACGCGCGCCCCGGCGGGCAGGGCGATGACGCCTTCCACGAAGGGCACGTCGGCGGAGGAGGGAACCGCGGCATTGGTCGCTGCGCGCTCGCTGGGCGACGAGACGACGCCGGACTTGTAGACAACGGCGACGAGCACGGCCATAACGGCGGTCAGCAGGATACCGATGTTGATGACGACGAAGCGCATGAGCTTGCGCCGGACCCGCTCAGCAGCCGGATCGAGCGGCTGTTCGTCGAGTTCGTGATCGAAGGTCGGTTTCTGCATTTTTTCCGGAGCCAGGTCCCTGTCGCGCGCCCCTGATATCGAAGCCGAACCCGATTTGGAAGGCGAAAGCGCCTTCGTTGCCGATTCCGCTGCCGCGGGCGAGCGGCTCGACCAGTGGCTTACGGCCAGACTCGGCGGCGACTATTCGCGCAGTCGCGTCCAGGTACTGATCCGCGAGGGGGCCGTGCGCATCGGCGGCGTCGCCGTCACGGAGCCGAAGCGCAAGATCGCGGGCGGCGACCGGGTGGTTCTGGCGGTCCCCGAGCCCGAACCCGCCGAGCCCGAGGGCGAGGACATCCCGCTGACCGTGCTGTTCGAGGACGAGCACCTGATCGTCATCGACAAGCCGGCGGGGCTGGTCGTCCATCCCGGCTCCGGCAACTGGACGGGGACGCTGGTCAATGCGCTGATCCATCATTGCGGTGCGTCGCTCTCTGGCATCGGCGGCGTGCGCAGGCCGGGCATCGTGCACCGGCTCGACAAGGACACCAGCGGCGTGATGGTGGCGGCCAAGACCGATGCGGCGCACCGGGCGTTGTCGGACGCCTTCGCCGATCACGGTCGCAGCGGCGATCTCGAGCGCGCCTATGCCGCGCTGGTCTGGGGCGTGCCGCCGCGCAGCGCCGGAACGATCGATGCGGCGCTGGGCCGGTCCGGCCGGGATCGCACCAAGCGCGCGGTGGTCAGCGAGGATCGCGACGACGCCCGGCATGCCGTGACGCATTTTTCCGTGGAAAGCCGCTACGCGCTGCAAGGCAGGGAAGAGGTCGCCGCGCTCGTCGAGTGCCGGCTGGAGACGGGCCGAACGCACCAGATCCGGGTGCACATGGCCCATATCGGCCACCCGGTCATCGGCGATCCGGAATACGGGGCCGCCTTCCGCACCAAGGCGAACCGTCTGCCTGACCCGGTGAAGAGCCTCGCGCGCGACTTCCCCCGGCAAGCCCTGCATGCGCGGCTCCTGGCGTTCCGGCATCCCGCGACCGGGGAGGAGATGACGTTCGTGACCCCCTTGCCGCCGGATATGGCGGAACTCGTCGCCGGGTTCGAGGGTTTGTCTGGCAAGAGCCGGATCTGACGACCGGCCGATACCGCAAGGCGAGCGGATCGTTCACGTCCGGGTGACGCAGCGTGTCAGCCCGACATTCACCGTGAAATCGCCAGAATTCGTTCCTATATCTCGCGCAGGTCGTGGTGCGTCGTGAGCACGGCCGCGTCCGCTGGCCTGCCGGTTTCCGGGGGTCGAACACGAAAAGAGGGAGGGCGCTTCATGGCCCAGTCATTGCCCAGCATCGTTTCCGGAGAAGGCGGCCTCGCCCGCTATCTCGAAGAAATCCGCCGCTTTCCGATGCTCCAGCCGCAGGAAGAGTACATGCTCGCCAAGCGGTTCAACGAGCACGGCGACACCGCCGCTGCTCACAAGCTGGTCACCAGCCATCTCCGCCTCGTCGCCAAGATCGCGATGGGCTATCGCGGCTATGGCCTGCCGATCGGCGAGGTGGTCTCGGAAGGCAATGTCGGCCTGATGCAGGCCGTCAAGAAGTTCGAGCCCGACAGAGGCTTCCGTCTCGCCACCTACGCGATGTGGTGGATCAAGGCTTCGATCCAGGAATATATCCTGCGGTCGTGGAGCCTGGTGAAGATGGGCACCACGGCCAACCAGAAGCGCCTGTTCTTCAACCTGCGCAAGGTGAAGGGCAAGATCCAGGCGCTGGAAGAGGGCGACCTCAAGCCCGAGCAGATCACCGAGATCGCGACGCGGCTCAACGTGTCGGAGGAAGAGGTGGTGTCGATGAACCGCCGCCTTTCCGGCGACGCGTCGCTGAACGCGCCCATCCGCGCCACCGAAGGCGAGTCCGGCGAGTGGCAGGACTGGCTCGTCGACGACAGCCAGTCGCAGGAAGAAATGCTGGTCGAGCAGGACGAGCTGGAAAACCGGCGCGGCATGCTGTCGGGAGCGCTCGACGTGCTCAACGAACGCGAGAGGCGTATCTTCGAGGCGCGGCGGCTGTCCGAAGACCCGCTGACGCTGGAGGAGCTCTCGTCCGAGTTCGACATCAGCCGCGAGCGCGTGCGCCAGATCGAGGTCCGGGCCTTCGAGAAGGTCCAGGAAGCGGTCAAGGCGGCCGCGCGCCGCCAGGCGCAGGCCCTGCGCACGATCGAGGCCGGCGCGGACGCGTGACCGGTCGACGATCCATCGCACCCGGCCATCCGGTCTCTCAGCCGCATGCGCGAGCCGCCCCGTCACGGGGCGGCTTTTTCTTTTGTGCGGGTGAGTCCCTTACGTAAAGGAGAGTCCGTGAGCCCGAAGGTTTGGCACGGAGCCGTCGGGCAGCCGGTGACATTCCAGGGTCTCCCCGTCTTCGTCTCTTATCTTTTGATGCTTTGTTGCTGACGTTGGATGGCTGACTGGTTTAGCCGTTTCTCGGTCCTTTTCTGGATCGGCGCGCGATTGGCCAGCGGCATCGCGATCGTCAACTGAATATTCATGCCTCCGACCCAAAGCTCGACTTCAGTGAGGCGAGGGACCGTGGCGTGCGGTCCCGACAGGAGCTTACCGGTGACGAAGCAGGAACGAATCGGCCGCTGCGAAGGCTGCCGCAATGGCGAGAGCCTCCCCTTCGGGATCGCCATGGCGTTCCAGCCGATCGTGCGGGCGACCGACGGCAGCATCTTCGCCTATGAAGCGCTCGTGCGCGGCGAGCAGGGGCAGGGCGCCGGAGCCGTGCTGGCACAGGTCAACGACGCGAACCGCTACGCCTTCGATCAGGCCTGCCGCCGAACCGCGATCAGCAGTGCGGCTTCGCTCGGGCTCGCAGACCTCGGCGCCCGGCTGTCGATCAACTTCATGCCGAACGCCGTCTACAAGGCCGAAGCCTGCATCCGGCTGACGCTCGATACGGCCCGGGAGACCGGTTTTCCGCTGTCCAGCATCATCTTCGAATTCACCGAGAACGAGATGATCCGCGACACCGGCCACGTGAAGGATATCGTGCGGGCCTATCAGTCCTACGGGTTCCTCACGGCGATCGACGATTTCGGCGCCGGCTACGCCGGTCTCGGCCTGCTCGCGAATTTCCAGACCGACATCGTCAAGCTGGACATGGACCTCATTCGCAACATCGATGCGGATCGCGCGCGGCGCGCCATCGTGCGCGGGATCGTGGTGATGGCGAAGGATCTCGGCATCACGCTCGTGGCGGAGGGGATCGAGACGGCGGGCGAGCATGCCGCGCTGTGCGACCTCGGCATCGAACACCTGCAGGGCTACGTCATCGCCCGGCCCGGCTTCATGAGCCTGCCGGTGCCGAGCCCGGTCCGCCTGGCGGCCTGACGCCCCGCCGGCTGCGGACGCCGGGAGCCGTTACCAGCCGTTCAGCCGCTGTCGGCGTCCTGCCACGCGCGCAGCGCCTGCTCGAACACCTGTTCGCCCGGTATTCCCTTTTCCATGGTCATGAGGGCACGACGGCCCGACTTGTAGACGATCGGGACGTCGATCCAGTTCTGGCGGCGCAGCAGCGCGTTGTTGGCGTCACGCGCCTGCTTCTCGTCGTTGAGAGCGAGCAGGAAGAAACCATCGGCGATCTTCGCCGTCATTCCGGCCAGCGCGCTGCCGGCGGACTCCTCCGTCTCCTTCATCGTCATGCGCAGCACGTTGTCGATCGCCCCGCCGGCGAAGTTTTCGGGCGTGATGAAGATCAGTTCGACGATGTGGCTGGCCGGGAGCGACTTGTCCGCATTGCGGCGGATCGTCATGCGCAGCTGGATGTCCCGGCCGGGCACGGTGGCTTCGGCGCGGATCGCAGGCTCCGGCGGCAGGTCGTTGCCCGGGGATTCCTGGATCAGCGACCAGACGGTCGCACCCGGCTCTGCGGAGCCCTGTGCGACGCTGGTCCGCTCCTCGTAGAAGATCGCCCGCTGGCCGACGGGCACGGCCGTGTCAGGGGCCGGCGCCGCTGCCGACGGAGGCGGCGCGGCCTGCGTGGCGGCTGCCACCGACGTTCCTTCGCCGATCAGCGGTACGCCGCCGGCGGGACCGTCGTCGACCTCGCTGCCGTCGGGCGTCAGCCGCTGGGTGAACTTCGGCGTCGTCTCGTCGGCGGGCGCATCGTCCGCGGCTTCGTCCGTCGCCGGTGGCGCGGGGGACACGGCAGCGATTTCCTCCTCCTGCTCCTCGGCCGGTTCAGGCTCGGCCGGAGCCGGCGTCGCCGCAGGCTGGGGCGCCGGAGTCACCGCCGCCACGTCATCGCCTCCGAACAGCGATCCGATCGCATCCTGGTTGGCCCACAGCCCGTAGCCGAGCCCGCCGAAAACGATCAGGGCCGCGGCCGCGCCGGCCGCCATCTTGACGAGGCCGGAGCGACCGCGCGAGTGCTCGTTCGGTGCCCGTGCCTGGCCGTAGTGACGGTCGTCGTCGGCCAGGTCGTCGGTCAGCGGATCATCGTCCCGGGCAGCCGGTGGCGCATCCTCTTCGTAAGGGGCGTAGGCGTCGGCCTGTCCGAAAGCGGGTTCCTCGTCCGCCGGATCGAAGGGAAGGTCCTCGTCGTCCCGCGGCCTCGGCTCGGGTTCCGCATAAGCGCGCGCAGCCGGACCCGGCTGCGGCTGCGCCTGCCTGAAACCGTCCCTCGCGGCGGCTGCCGCCGGAGGGGCCACCGCGGCCGACGCCGCCCCGGCCTGTGCCGCGACCTTGCCCGCGGGCGCGGCAGCCGGCGCCGCGGGCGTGACGGGACGCGGTGCAGGATCTTCGCGCGGTGCGGCGGGTGCGGCCTTCACCGGCGGCTTCGAAAGGCTGGAAAACAGCGCGTCGAGTTCGTCCAGAGGGTCCTCGACCTCGGGTTCCGGCTCGTCCTCGGCCTCGAGCGCCGCATACTCGGCCTCGACCGTTCGGATCGCTTCCTCGAGCGCCTTGCGCTGCCGGTCCACGACCGCCGGCGACGCCGGCGGGTTGAGGGCCGCCAGCTTCGCGCCGACGGTCATGCGCGCCTTCTGGTAAACCTTCTCGCGCACGTCGGGCGTGGTCTCGCCGAGGCCTTCGATGGTCTTTTTCAGGACCGCTACGAAATCCGCCATATGTCTCTTCGACCTATACTTTTTCCTCCCGGACAGATGCGGTGATCTCCGCCCCCCGCGGGAGTTTCAGCCTAATCTTGAAACGGGTCCGTCACAAGTATGGTGTCTTCACGTTCCGGGCTGGTCGAAAGCAGCGCCACCGGCGCGCCGATCAACTCCTCCACGTAGCGAACGTATTTCACGGCCTGTGCCGGCAGGTCGTTCCAGCTGCGCGCGCCGCGGGTCGTGCCCTTCCAGCCCTCGAGGCTCTGGTAGATCGGTTCGACACGGGCCTGGGCACCCTGGCTCGCCGGAAGATAGTCGATTTCCTCTCCGTCGAGGCGATAGCCGATGCAGACCTTGATCTCGTCGAGCCCGTCGAGGACGTCGAGCTTGGTCAGCGCAATGCCGTCGATGCCGTTGACCGCAACCGCCTGCCGCACCAGCACCGCGTCGAACCAGCCGCAGCGACGCTTGCGCCCCGTCACCGTGCCGAATTCATGACCACGCTCGCCGAGGAAGTTGCCGACCTCGTTGTCCTGTTCTGTCGGGAAGGGGCCTTCGCCGACGCGGGTGGTGTAGGCCTTGGTGATGCCGAGCACGTAGCCGATCGCGCCCGGGCCGACGCCGGAGCCGGTCGCCGCCTGGCCCGAGACCGTATTGGACGAGGTGACGAAGGGATAGGTGCCGTGGTCGATGTCGAGCAGCGTGCCCTGAGCGCCCTCGAAGAGGATGCGGTCGCCTGCGCGGCGCGCGTCGTCGAGGATCTTCCAGACGCGGTCCATGTAGGGCAGGATCTTGTCGGCGACCGAGCGCAGTTCCTCCATCGCGGTCGCGTGGTCGACCTCGGCATGACCCAGGCCGCGCCGCAGCGCGTTGTGATGGGTGAGCAGGCGATCGACCTTGCCCGGAAGGGTGTCCATGTCCGCCAGATCCATGACCCTGATTGCCCTGCGCCCGACCTTGTCCTCATAGGCCGGGCCGATACCCCTGCGGGTGGTTCCGATCCTGGTGCCGGAGCTGGACGCCGCGTCTTCGCGGAAACCGTCGAGCTCCCTGTGCAGGGACAGTATCAACGCCGTGTTTTCGGCTATTTTCAGGCGATCGGGCCCGACCTCGACGCCCTGGCTCTTCAGCCGGTCCATTTCGGCCACGAAGGCATGCGGATCGAACACCACGCCGTTGCCGATGACCGACATCTTGCCGGGTCGGACGACGCCGGACGGCAGGAGGGACAGCTTGTAGACCTTGCCGTCGACGACGAGGGTGTGGCCGGCATTGTGGCCGCCCTGGAAGCGGACGACGAGATCGGCCCGCTCGGACAGCCAGTCGACGATCTTGCCCTTGCCCTCGTCTCCCCACTGAGACCCGACGACCACGACGTTGGCCATTGATGCTTCCTTCCTGTGCCGGCGCTGGATCGGCGCCGATATGAACGACAGGCCTCTATAGCGGGGCGCACAGGCCCGCGCGACCCCCCAGCCCGCTGCTTTCTGGCACAGGGCCAACCAAAATGCGCCGCTGATCGTTTACAGGGAAGGCGCGGGCTTCTAACCCGGCGCCGTCTCCAACGAAGGCGGACCGGATGCAACGAGCGGCCTATCTCCTGCTCCTGATGACGACGATATTCTGGGGTGGCAACGCCGTGGCCGGGAAGATGGCGGTCGGGCACGTGTCGCCGATGCTGTTCGTGGTTCTGCGGTGGGCGGTGGCATTCGGGCTGCTCTACACGATCGGCCACCGGCAGCTGCGCTCCGACTGGGGGGTGGTCAGGCCGCGGCTGGCCTATCTCTCGGCGATGGGCTTCTTCGGCTTCGCAGCGTTCAACATGTCTCTCTACGGAGCCTTTCTCTACACCTCCGCGGTCAACGGCAGCATCGAGCACGCCGGCATCCCGATGGTGATCTTCGCGCTGAACTTCCTGCTCTTCCGGCAGCGCGTCTTCGCCGGCCAGATCCTCGGCTTTCTGCTCACCTTCGTCGGCGTCGTGCTGACGGCCGCGCATGGCGATCTCGGGGGGCTCCTGCGGCTCGACCTCAACCGTGGCGACGCGCTGGTCCTGGTCGCCGTGCTCGTCTATGCCGGCTATACCGTCTTCCTGCGCTACCGGCCGGCGATCCACTGGCAGAGCTACATGATCGCTCTGGCGGCGGCGGCCTGTCTCACCTCGGTGCCCTTCGCCATCGCCGAATACGCTTCAGGCGCCATGATCTGGCCCGATGCGACCGGCTGGGCCTGCATCGCCTACACCGCCCTCTTTCCCTCGCTTCTGTCGCAGGTCTTCTACATGCGCGGCGTGGAGATGATCGGCGCGAACCGCGCGGGGCTGTTCATCAACCTCGTGCCGATCTTCGGAACGCTTTTGTCGCTCATGGTGCTGGGCGAGAGGCTGCACGGCTACCACGTGGCAGCGATGGTGCTGGCCTTCGCCGGCATCGGGCTGGC
This sequence comes from Aquibium microcysteis, assembly GCF_014495845.1. Taxonomy (NCBI): domain Bacteria; kingdom Pseudomonadati; phylum Pseudomonadota; class Alphaproteobacteria; order Hyphomicrobiales; family Phyllobacteriaceae; genus Aquibium; species Aquibium microcysteis. The sequence goes on along the minus strand of NZ_CP061080.1, from coordinate 4,069,394 downwards.
GGAATGGAGCGGTCGCCGCAGGGCGGCCGGCGACGCGGGCTAGAGCGGGCAGTTGGGCCGAGACCGACCTGCCCGTTCAAGCGGGCGGCGGGTCGGCAAGGCTTGCGGCGCGTCCCGCAACCATACCAACACCGCCACCGGGGGCATGCGGATCAGAGATCCAGCACCAGCCGCTCGGGATCCTCCAGGCTCTCCTTCACGCGCACCAGGAAGGTCACGGCTTCCTTGCCGTCGACGATGCGGTGGTCGTAGGAGAGCGCCAGATACATCATCGGGCGGATGACGATCTGGCCGCCGACTACCATCGGCCGCTCCTGGATCTTGTGCATGCCGAGGATGCCCGACTGCGGCGCGTTGAGGATCGGCGTCGACATTAGCGAGCCATAGACGCCGCCGTTGGAGATGGTGAAGGTGCCGCCCTGCATGTCGGCCATGGAGAGCTTGCCGTCGCGGGCGGCGATGCCCAGGCGGCCGATCTCCTTCTCGATCTCGGCGATCGACATCTGGTCGGCGTCGCGCACCACCGGGACGACGAGGCCCTTGTCGGTGCCGACGGCCACGCCGATATGGGCGTAGTTCTTGTAGATGATGTCGGTGCCGTCGATCTCGGCATTCACCGCCGGGATCTCCTTCAGGGCATGCGTCACCGCCTTGGTGAAGAAGCCCATGAAGCCGAGCTTCACACCGTGCTTCTTCTCGAAGACGTCCTTGTACTTGGTGCGCAGGTCCATCACCCCCTTCATGTCGACCTCGTTGAAGGTCGTCAGCATGGCGGCGGTTGCCTGGGCGTCCTTCAGGCGGCGTGCGATCGTCTGGCGCAGGCGGGTCATCTTGACCCGCTCCTCGCGGCCCTCGTCGCCGGGGGCGGCAGCTGCGCGCGGGACCTTCGGCGTCTCGGCCGGCTGGGCCGGGGCACCGCGCGAGATGGCGTCGAGCACGTCGCCCTTCAGGATCTGGCCGCGCTTGCCCGAGCCCTCGATCTGGTCGGCGGACAGGTTCTTCTCGGCCATCAGCTTGGCGGCCGAGGGGGCTGCCGGCATGCTCCCGCGCGGCGTGACCTCGCTGCCGGTCAGGTCTGCGGTCTTCTCCGCCGCCTCCTTCATGGTGGCGGAGGCGCCCGGGCCCGAGCCCTGTGCGACCGATGCGCCACCGTCGGCCTTGGCGGCGGCCGGTTCGGCGGTCTTCGGTGCTGCCGCGGCGCCCGACCCTTCGCCGATCATGCCGAGCAGCGCGCCGACGCCGACGGTCTCGCCCTCCTTGGCGGTGATCTCGGCAAGCGTGCCGGCCGCGGGGGCGGGCACTTCGAGGGTCACCTTGTCGGTCTCGAGTTCGAGCAGCGGCTCGTCCTGCGCGACGGCGTCGCCGGCCTGCTTGAACCACTTGCCGATCGTGGCTTCGCTGACGGATTCACCCAGCGTGGGGACGCGGATTTCTGTGGCCATGGTTGTTTTTCCGTGCCTTCGAAGGGGTTTCGGATCTGGTTCTTGCTATTCGCCGAGCGCATCTTCGAGGAACGCCTCGAGCTGCGCCAGGTGCTTCGACATGAGACCGGTCGCGGGCGAGGCGGCCGCCGGGCGACCGGTGTAGCGGACACGCTGGTGCTTGGCGTCGATGTGGGCCAGCACCCATTCCAGGTAGGGGTCGATGAAGGACCAGGACCCCATGTTCTTGGGCTCCTCCTGGCACCAAACCATCTCGGCGTTGCGGAAACGCGAGAGTTCGGTGATCAGCGCCTTGGCCGGGAAGGGGTAGAGCTGCTCGACGCGCAGCAGATAGACGTCGTCGATGCCGCGCTTCTCGCGCTCCTCGTAGAGGTCGTAATAGACCTTGCCGGAGCACATCACGACGCGGCGGATCTTGGAGTCCTTGACCAGCTTGATCGGCTGGTCGGCCAGGTACTGGGCGTCGTCCCACAGCAGGCGGTGGAACGAACTCTCCCCCGACATCTCGGCCAGCGTCGAGACCGCGCGCTTGTGGCGCAGCAGCGACTTCGGCGTCATCAGGATCAGCGGCTTGCGGAAGTCGCGCTTCAGCTGCCGGCGCAGGGCATGGAAGTAGTTCGCCGGCGTCGTGAGGTTGGCGACCTGCATGTTGTCTTCCGCGCACATCTGCAGCCAGCGCTCGAGGCGGGCCGACGAGTGCTCGGGACCCTGGCCCTCGTAACCGTGCGGCAGCAGGCAGACGAGGCCCGACATGCGCAGCCACTTGCGTTCGCCCGACGAGATGAACTGGTCGAAGACGACCTGCGCTCCGTTGGCGAAGTCGCCGAACTGCGCTTCCCACAGCGTCAGCGCGCGCGGTTCGGCGAGCGAGTAGCCGTATTCGAAGCCGAGCACGGCCTCCTCGGAGAGCATCGAGTTGATGACCTCGTAGTTGGCCTGCTGCGGACCGAGGTTGTTGAGCGGGATGTAGCGGTTCTCGTCGCGCTGGTCGTAGAGCACCGAATGGCGCTGCGAGAAGGTGCCGCGCTCGGAATCCTGGCCCGACAGGCGCACCGGGTTGCCTTCGAGCAGGATCGAGCCGAAGGCGAGCGACTCGGCGGTGGCCCAGTCGATGCCCTCGCCGGTTTCGATCGCCTGGCGGCGGTTCTCGATGAAGCGGCCGATGGTCCGATGGACCTCGAAGTCCTTCGGGATGTCGGTCAGCTTGCGGCCGATCTCCTTCAGCGTCTTCGTCGGCACGGCGGTCTTGCCGCGGCGCTGTTCGTCCTGGTTGTCGGCGCTGCGCAGGCCCGACCAGGCTCCGTCCAGCCAGTCGGCCTTGTTGGGCTTGTAGGCCTGGCCGGACTCGAACTCGGTCTCCAGATGGGCGCGCCACTCGGCCTTCATCTGGTCGACCTCCTCCTGGGTCACCAGCTTCTCGGCGATCAGCTTCTGCGAGTAGATCTGGACGGTCGAGGGATGCGACCGGATCTTCTTGTACATCAGCGGCTGCGTGAAGGCCGGCTCGTCGCCCTCGTTGTGGCCGAAGCGGCGATAGCAGAACATGTCGATGACGACCGGCTTCTGGAACTTCATCCGGAACTCGGTCGCGACCTTTGCGGCATAGACCACCGCTTCGGGATCGTCGCCGTTGACGTGGAAGATCGGCGCCTCGATCATCTTGGCGACGTCCGACGGATAGGGCGAGGAGCGCGAGAAGCGCGGGTTGGTCGTGAAGCCGATCTGGTTGTTGATGATGAAGTGCAGCGTGCCACCCACCCGGTGGCCGCGCAGGCCCGAGAGGCCGAGGCACTCCGCCACCACGCCCTGGCCGGCGAAAGCCGCGTCGCCGTGCAGGAGCAGCGGCAGCACCTTGGCACGCTCCTCCAGCGGGATCACCTCCTCGCGCTTGCGTCCGAAGACCTGGTCCTGCTTGGCGCGCGCCTTGCCCATGACGACCGGGTTGACGATCTCGAGATGCGAGGGGTTGGCGGTCAGCGACAGGTGGACCTTGTTGCCGTCGAACTCACGGTCGGACGAGGCGCCGAGATGGTACTTCACGTCGCCCGAGCCCTCGACGTCGTCGGGGGCGAAGGAGCCGCCCTTGAACTCGTGGAAGACGGCGCGGTGCGGCTTGCCCATCACCTGGGTGAGCACGTTCAGCCGGCCGCGATGGGCCATGCCGAGCACGATCTCCTTCAGGCCCATGTTGCCGCCGCGCTTGATGATCTGCTCGAGCGCCGGGATCAGCGCCTCGCCGCCGTCGAGGCCGAAACGCTTGGTGCCCTTGTACTTGACGTCGATGAACTGCTCGAAGCCTTCGGCCTCGATCAGCTTGTGCAGGATGGCCTTCTTGCCGTTGGCGGTGAACTCGATGCCCTTGTCCGGCCCCTCGATGCGTTCCTGGATCCAGGCCTTCTCCTCGGGGTTGGAGATGTGCATGAACTCGACGCCCAGTGTCGAGCAGTAGGTCCGCTGCAGGATGTCGAGCATCTGCCGGATGGTCGCGAATTCGAGCCCCAGCACGTTGTCGATGAAGATCGGCCGGTCGAGATCGGCCTCGGTGAAGCCGTAATTCTCCGGCGACAGTTCGTTGTAGTCCTCCTGCGGCTTGGCGACGCCGAGCGGATCGAGATTGGCGTGCAGGTGGCCGCGCATGCGGAAGGCGCGGATCATCATGATCGCGCGGACGGAATCGCGGGTGGCGCGATGCACGTCGGCTTCCGAAACCGTCTTGCCGGCCGTGGCCGCCTTCTCGCGGGTGCGCTTGTCGAAATGCTTCTCGACCGTGCCCCAGTCGCCGTCGAGCGCCGAGACGAGTTCGCCATTGGCCTTCAGCGGCCAGTTGGCGCGCTGCCAGGAGGCGCCGCGGGCGTTCCTGCGGATGTCGCCCGCATCGTCCTTCAGCGCACCGAAGAAGTCGCGCCATTCGGCATCGACCGAATCCGGGTCGTCCTGCCAGGAGGCGTAGAGTTCTTCGATGTAGTCGGCGTTGCCGCCATAGAGGAACGAGGTGAGGGAAAACTGGTCGTTGGCCTGATCCTGCCGTGCCATTGTCGTGCCTTGCCGGAGCGCTTCGCCCCGTCTCCTTCTTGGTGCGGCGGTCGTGCCGCTGTTTCCTCGGCGGTCGCCCGCCCTTTCCTGCCCCCAGGCGTCACCGGCCGCTCGCGCGGCCGGCCATTGCGTGCGGCTCAGCCCTTGAGCGCCTCGAGCAGCGTCTGACCCAGCCGGGCCGGCGACGGCGAGACGCGGATGCCGGCCGATTCCATGGCCGCGATCTTGTCTTCCGCGCCGCCCTTGCCGCCCGAGATCACCGCGCCGGCATGGCCCATGGTGCGGCCGGCCGGTGCCGTGCGGCCGGCGATGAAGCCCGCCATCGGCTTCCTGCGGCCCTTCTTCGCCTCGTCCTTGAGGAACTGGGCGGCGTCCTCCTCGGCCGAACCGCCGATCTCGCCGATCATGATGATCGACTGGGTCTCGTCGTCGGCGAGGAACATTTCGAGCATGTCGATGAACTCCGTGCCCTTCACCGGGTCGCCGCCGATGCCGACGGCCGTCGACTGGCCGAGGCCGGCATTCGACGTCTGGAAGACCGCCTCATAGGTAAGCGTTCCCGAGCGCGAGACAACGCCGACGGAGCCCTTGCGGAAGATATTGCCGGGCATGATGCCGATCTTGCATTCGTTCGGAGTCACGATGCCGGGGCAGTTCGGGCCGATGAGGCGCGAGGTCGAGCGGTCGAGCCGGGCCTTGACCTTCACCATGTCCATGACCGGAATGCCCTCGGTGATGCAGACGATCAGCGGGATCTCGGCGTCGATCGCCTCGATGATGGCTTCGGCCGCGCCTGCCGGCGGCACGTAGACCACCGAGGCGGTCGCGCCCGTGCGGTCCCTGGCCTCGGCGACCGAAGCGAAGATCGGCAGCGTCTCGCCCTTGGATCCCGTCCAGGTCTCGCCGCCCTTCTTGGGGTGGATGCCGCCGACCATCTGCGTGCCGTGATAGGCCAGCGCCTGCTCCGTATGGAAGGTGCCGGTCTTGCCGGTCAGGCCCTGGACGAGAACCTTGGTGTCTTTGTTGACGAGGATGGACATGGGGCAGTCTTCCCTTCGAACCTAAGCTAAGAAGTCTTGAATGAACGGATTGCAGACCCGCACGGAGCCATAGGATTGGCCGTGGTTGAGGTCCTCGGTGTAGAGAACGGAGAGACCGGCCCGCTCCGTGGCCGTCAGGACGAGCCCATCCCAATGCGAGATGTCGTAGCGTCGCGCCAGCTTGATCGCATGGACGACGCCGGCTGCGTCCAGGCTGACCACATGTTCGTCCTGCAGCGTCTCGATCCACTGCGTGGCCACGTCCGGGCCGTAGGCCAGCTTCCGGCGCAGCACACCGTAGAACTCCATCATCACCTGCGTCGAGATGGTGATTTCGCGCGACTGCATCAGCTGGCGGGCGTGGTCTCTCTTCCGCGTGTCCGGACAGGCCGTGTCGGCGGCATAGACGAGGATGTTGGTATCAAAGAAGGCCGCGTTCACGCATGACCTCCTCGTAGAAGAGTTCGCGATCGAACAGCCGCTCACCGTCCCTCAGGCGGTGTTCCCGCCGGAAAGCATCGGCGTCTGCGACCTGGTACATCCGGCTCCAGGCCTCCGCGCGCGTCGCATGCAGCGTCTCCCGCTCGATCTCGCGTTCGAGGAAGCCGCGCACCATCGCGTTCACCGTCGTGCGGCGCATGGCCGCCAGAACCCGCGCCTTGTCGAGCAGGTCGTCGTCGATGGCGAGGGTGAGGTTCTTGGTCACGAGGTCCTACACGGATTATGTGGAGCACATAATCCGTGTAGGACCGATGTGCAAGCAAAAGCTTCGGGCGAGGCGGGCAGCGGCTTCGGGTGCCGCTCCCGGACGGCGCGTCAGCAATAGGTTTCCGGCACGATCTCGCCCGGGTCGGGCTCGGAGGTCTCGAACTTCAGCATGAGGCCGGAGAAGCCGGTCGTGACCGCGTGGGGGCTGCCTTCGGGAATGAAGGTCAGGTAGGTGTCGCCGGTGCGCGGCATCGGGCAGGGCGGACCCCAGACGTAGCTCGTCAGGGTCTCGTCGGAATGGCGGTTCGACACCGGCTTCTGGAGCAGGGCGCTCAACGGGCCGGGACCGATCGGGGCCGTGGCATCGAAATTGTAGAGATAGCAGCCGATATAGACCCAGGGGTTCGGCGGGTCCTCGTCCTCGTCGATGACGAAGGACGCCCGGCTGACGACGAGAAAATGGTCCTGATCCTGCACGGGCTTCGTCAGGATCGCGTACTCGAACGTCCCCTTCAGTTCGGGATCCGCGGCGGCTTCTTCCGATTTCCCCATCATCACGTCGAGTTCGGGGTTCGCGGTCCGCCCGACGTCGCGCCAGCCCGCCGCCCGCGCGGTGTCGAGCGTGCCCGGATAGCTCATGCGCTGGGGCACGCAGGCATCGGCGAAGGCGTCCACGAAGGCGGTGTCGTAGTCGGCGGCGGCGGCAGGGCAGAGGCTGGAGAAAGCCAGAAGCCCCGCGACCGCCGCCCGACGCATACCTGTCAGCCCTGCACGGCCGCGACGATCTTCTTCGCCGCGTCGTCGAGATCGTCGGCCGAGATGACGTTGAGGCCGCTCTCGTTGATGATCTTCTTGCCGAGGTCGACGTTGGTGCCTTCGAGTCGCACCACCAGCGGAACCTTCAGCCCGACCTCCTTCACCGCGGCGATGACGCCCTCGGCGATGACGTCGCACTTCATGATGCCGCCGAAGATGTTGACCAGGATGCCCTTCACGGCCGGATCGGCGGTGATGATCTTGAAGGCGGCCGCGACCTTCTCCTTGCCGGCGCCGCCGCCGACGTCGCAGAAATTGGCCGGTTCGGCGCCGTAGAGCTTGATGATGTCCATGGTCGCCATGGCGAGACCGGCGCCGTTGACCATGCAGCCGATGTTGCCGTCGAGCGCGACATAGGCGAGGTCCCACTTCGAGGCCTCGATCTCCTTCGAGTCTTCCTCGGATTCGTCGCGCAGCGCCTTGATGTCGTCGTGGCGGAACAGCGCGTTGCCGTCGAACGACACCTTGGCGTCGAGCACGCGCAGGCGGCCGTCCTTCATGACGATCAGCGGGTTGACCTCGAGCAGCGCCATGTCCTTCTCGACGAAGGCCTTGTAGAGGATCGGGAACAGGCTCTCGCCGTCCTTCGCCGCCTCGCCCGACAGCGCCAGCGCGCCGTTGAGCTTCGCTACGTCGGAAGCCGTCACGCCGGTCTCGGGATTGATCGCGACGGTGATGATCTTCTCGGGCGTGTCGTGCGCGACCTGCTCGATGTCCATGCCGCCCTCGGTGGAGACGACGAAGGCCACCTGGCCGACGGTGCGGTCGACGAGGATCGAGAGATAGAGCTCGCGGTCGATGTCGGCGCCGTCCTCGATGTAGAGGCGGTTGACCTGCTTGCCCTCGGGGCCGGTCTGCTTGGTGACCAGCGTGTTGCCGAGCATCTCGCGCGAATGGGCGACGACCTCCTCGATCGACTTCGCCAGCCGGACGCCGCCCTTGGCATCGGGGGCGAGTTCCTTGAACTTGCCCTTGCCGCGGCCGCCCGCGTGGATCTGGCTCTTCACGACGTAGAGCGGGCCGGGCAGCGACTTCGCTGCTGCCTCCGCCTCGTCCACCGACATGATCGCGACGCCTGCGGCGACCGGGGCACCGTAGCCCTTCAGGACCTGCTTGGCCTGGTATTCGTGGATGTTCATCGGGGCTATGGTTCCCTTACTTCAGGTTCGGGGCGATGCCGATACAGGCTTCGCAGAGCGACTGCACGGCGGCGACGGACTTCTCGAACATCTTCTGCTCGGCCTTGTTGAAGTCGATCTCGATGATGCGCTCGACGCCCGCGGCGCCGATGACGACCGGCACGCCGACATACATGTCCGTCAGGCCGTACTGGCCGTCGAGATGCGCCGCGCAGGGCAGCACGCGCTTCTTGTCCTTCAGGTAGGATTCGGCCATCGCGATGGCCGACGCGGCGGGCGCATAATAGGCCGAACCGGTCTTGAGCAGCGCGACGATCTCGCCGCCGCCCTTGCGGGTGCGCTCGACGATGGCGTCCAGCTTCTCCTTGGTGGTCCAGCCCATCTTGACGAGGTCGGGCAGCGGGATGCCGGCCACCGTGGAATAGCGCACCATCGGCACCATGTCGTCGCCATGGCCGCCGAGCGTCATGGCCGAGACGTCCTCCACGGAGACGTTGAACTCCTCGGCCAGGAAGTAGCGGAAACGGGCCGAGTCGAGCACGCCGGCCATGCCGACGACATGGCTCTTCGGCAGGCCCGAGAACTTCTGCAGCGCCCAGACCATGGCGTCGAGCGGGTTGGTGATGCAGATGACGAAGGCGTTGGGGGCATATTTCCGGATGCCGGCGCCCACCTGCTCCATGACCTTGAGGTTGATGCCGAGCAGGTCGTCGCGGCTCATGCCCGGCTTGCGCGGCACGCCGGCGGTGACGATGCAGACGTCGGCCCCCTTGATCGCCGAGTAGTCGTTGGCGCCGAGATAATGCACGTCGAAGCCGTCGACCGGCGAAGACTCGGCGATGTCGAGGCCTTTGCCCTGCGGGATGCCTTCGGCGATGTCGAACATGACGACGTCGCCGAGTTCCTTGAGACCGATCAGGTGGGCCAGCGTTCCGCCGATCATGCCGGACCCGATGAGCGCGATCTTGCTGCGTGCCATGTGGTGGATTTCCCTTGCGACTGCTGGACCTATCCGGCCCGGATGACAGGAATGCGTCTGTTTCTGCCGGTCTTCGGTCGCCTGCGTCCGGCGGAAATTCGACCGTCGCATAGCGTCAAGGGGCGAAAAACTCAATCGAAAATTTCCGAGCGAGAGATTTCAATCGGTTAAGGCTTCAGGGATTTACGTAAACGTCAAAACACGACGTCTGGCTCGATCAGCCGGACGCGGTCGGGGCGCCAGTCGCGACCGGTCTGCCGGACGACGGCTCGGGGGCTGCGGCTTCCCAGGCTGCGCGCCACTCCTCGCTCTGCATCTCCATCAGGCGCGAGGCGGCGCGATCGAACTCGAAGGCTTCGGCTCCGAGGCGACCGCGATAGAGCTCGGTCGGCGCGGCCTCTGCGGTCGCGACGAGGCGGACCTTGCGGTCGTAGAGCGTGTCGATGAGCAGGATGAAGCGCTTGGCGGCATTGCGGGAGGAGTCGTCCATCACCGGAATGCGGTCGAGGAAGATCGTGCGGTACCGTTCGGCGATCGCCAGATAGTCGCGGGCAGCCAGCGGCTTTTCGCAGAGGTCGGCAAAGGTGAAGCGGGCGGCGTCGCGCACCGCGCGCGGGACCGGCACGCGGCGGCCCTTCACCAGGACTTCGTCGGGTTGCTCGCCCGCTCCGTCCGTCAGCGCGCGCCAGGCCTCGTCGAGGCGCTGCTCGTTGGCGGCATCGACCGGATGCATGTACACCGGAACGCCGTTCAGCTTCTCGAGCCGGTAATCCGTTTCCGCATCGAGGTGAAGCACATGGGCATGGCGCTGGAGAATGCCGATGAAAGGCGTGAACAGGGGCCGGTTCAGGCCGTCGCGGTAGAGGTCCTGCGGAGCGACGTTGGAGGTCGCCACCAGCACCACGCCTTCCTCGAACAAGGCCGAGAACAGCCGCGACAGGATCATCGCGTCGGCGATGTCGGTGACCGCGAACTCGTCGAAGCAGAGCACCCAGGCCAGCGCGGCGAGGTCCCTGGCCACCGGCGGGATCGGATCGTCTCCCCTGGCCGTTCCGGCCTTCACCGCCGCGCGGTGGCGACCGATGCGATCGTGCACGTCGGCCATGAAATCGTTGAAGTGGACGCGTCGCTTGCGCCGGACCGGCACGAGGTCGAAGAACATGTCCATCAGCATGGTCTTGCCGCGTCCGACGCCGCCATGGATGTAGAGACCCATGACCGGCGCCTTCGCCTGCCGCTTGCGGCCGAACAGCCAGCCGAGCGAACTCGACTTCGCCGCGAGACGCTTGGCGGCGACGTCCTCGATCAGCCGGTCGAACGCGGCGACCAGCACTTCCTGAGCCGGATCGCGCATGATCTCGCCGCGCGCCACCTTGTCGGCATAGGCCTGACGAAGCGTGCGGAAGGGCGGCGGGCCGTCGCGCGAGGTCATCGATGACTGTCCGGACCGTCCGGTTCTGGAGCGTCAGCGGTTGAGGGAGATCGGCTGCCCGGACGTCATCTGACCGTCGAAGCGCTCGGGGCTCGACGAATAGAGCCGCGCCAGGATGTTGCCGTTGCCGTCGTAGAGCGACAGCTGCTTGCCCGCGACGTTCCACGACTTCACGCCGTCGAGCGGGACCGGGCAACGCAGCGGACCCGCGCGGAAGCCCTGGCCGAACTTCGTCTGCGGCGTGGCGACCCGGCAGCCCTGGCCTGCGACCGTCGCGTTCCAGACGCCGGCGACGCTGCCGGCCGTCAGGTCCGGCGCACTGGCCGGAGCCGCCGCGTTCGGGTCCAGGGCGGCGACCTGCGTGCCGTCGCCGGTCGCGCCGGGAGCGGGCGGGAAGGCGCTCGCATCGGCAGGACCCGACGGCGGGGGCAGATCGCTGGTCACGACGGCTCCGGACGGCGCGGGCGGCAGCGGTGCGGGAGCGGTGCTGACGGGGGTGAATCGGCTGCTCTGGCAACCGGACACGATGGCGAGCGCGACCAGGGCTGCGGCGGCGAGGCCGGTCTTCGTCGATCCGGCAGTCGAAAGCATCATGCGAGATCCTCCATGAGGACGAGGTGAGAACCGTACCGTCCCGCTGCGCGAGTCGGCCAGAAACATGGCATTGTTGGGTCGATAACACGAAGAGGGTCGGGATTTCACGTCCCCGGGGGAAAATTATCCGGCGACGCAACGGGAACGTCCGGTGGCACGGTCCGGCACGTGCCGCAGCCGGTCAACGGCCCCGCTGCGCGCCGAGTGTGTTTGACCGGCGGGTTCTCCCGCACCATTTCCACGAGGAACACTGGCCGTAGCGGGAAGAAAGCGCCATGAACAGGCGGACCTTGATCAAGTGGACGGGCATCGGCGGCCTGACGGCCCTCGCGGGAGGTGGCGCATTGGCGGCGAAGGGCAACGGCAGAAATCCCTATTACGGCGGACCGGTCAGCGATCACTTCGACGGCCGCATCTTCTTCAATCCGGACGGCATTCCTCCGCGTGCCTTTTCCGACCTTCTGCGCTGGCAACTGGGCGGCGGTCGCAAGAGCTGGCCGAAATCCTGGCCGAGCCCGTTTCCGCAGGCCCGTCCTGCACCGGTGCCGTCGCAAAGCGGGCTGCGTCTCACCATGGTGGGACACGCCACGATGCTGATCCAGGCCGGGGGTCTGACATTCCTCACCGATCCGGTGTGGTCGGACCGGGTGTCGCCCGTCTCGTTCGCCGGCCCGCGCCGCGTCAACGCGCCCGGCATCGCCTTCGACGACCTGCCGCGGATCGACGTGGTGCTGCTCTCGCACAACCATTACGACCATTTCGACGTCGCGACCCTGAAGCGGCTGAAGGAGGCGCATGATCCGCTGGTGGTGACCCCGCTCGGCAACGACACGATCCTGCGCCGGTCCGTTCCGACGATGCGGATCGCGAGCGGCGACTGGGGCCACCATCACCACCTCGTCCTGCCGCACGGCGAGGCCTTCATCCACATCGAGCCGGCGCACCACTGGTCGGCGCGGGGCACCGGCGACCGCCGGATGGCGCTGTGGGGCGCCTTCGCGGTCGAGACCGCGGCCGGGAAGATCTACTTCGCGGGGGACACCGGCTTCCATCGCGGCATCAACTATCGCGAAGCGGCGCGCAAGCACGGCGGATTCCGCCTCGCGCTGCTGCCGATCGGCGCCTACGAGCCGCGCTGGTTCATGGAAGGCCAGCACCAGAACCCGCAGGAGGCCGTGGAAGCCATGATGCTGGTGGAAGCGGCTTTCGCGGCGGGCTGCCACTGGGGCACATTCCAGCTCACCAACGAGGCCATCGAGGAGCCGCGCGACCATCTCCATGACGCGCTGGACGCGCAAGGCGTGCCGCGCGAGCGGTTCCGCCCCATGCTGTCGGGCGAGGTCTGGGACGTACCTGCCGCCGTCGTCTGACGGAACAAAACGGCTTTCGCCACATTTCCCCCCAACGAACGGAGGGAAAAACGATGCTCGACTGGATCCTTATCCTGCTGGTCGTGGCGGCGGTCGCAGCGCTGCTCGGCTTCAACACCATCTCGGGTGCCGCGCTGACGGGCGCCAAGCTTCTGATCGGGCTCGTCCTGATCCTGTTCCTGCTGGTGCTGTTCGGGATCATCGCGCTGGCCTGATCCCCTGCCGTACTGGTAATCCGGAACCGATTCCGCCATATAGCGGGCTGAACAGAGCAATCCGGTTTCCGGCCATGTCCAACCGCGCCCCCTTTGCCAAGATGAACGGGCTCGGCAACGAGATCATCGTTGCCGACATGCGCGGGCGTGCGGATCGCGTCGCACCGGCCGCCGCGCTGGCGCTCGCGGCCGATCCCGCGACACGCTTCGACCAGATCATGGCGATCCATAACGCGCGGACGCCGGGTACCGGCTGGTTCGTCGACATCCTGAATTCCGACGGCTCGTCGGCCCAGGCCTGCGGCAACGGCATGCGCTGCGTGGTGCAGGCGCTCGCCGCCGAAACGGGCGACAGGCTGTTCACCTTCGAGACTGTCGCGGGAATCCTCAATGCCGAGGAACATGCCGACGGGCTGATCTCCGTCGACATGGGCAAGCCGAAGTTCGGCTGGAAGGACATTCCCCTTGCGGAGGAATTTCGCGACACGCGTGCCATCGAGCTGCAGGCCGGCCCGATCGACGCGCCGATCCTGCATTCCCCGTCGGTCGTCTCGATGGGCAATCCGCATGCGATCTTCTGGGTCGAGGCGGACGTCTGGAGCTACGCGCTCGACAGGATCGGGCCGCTTCTCGAAAACCACCCGATCTTCCCCGAACGCGCCAACATCACCATCGCGCAGGTCACGTCGCGCCAGGCGATGACGATCCGCACCTGGGAGCGCGGGGCGGGGCTGACGCGGGCCTGCGGCTCTGCGGCCTGCGCGGCGGCTGTGGCGGGGGCGCGGACCGGCCGGACGGAGCGCAGCGTGGCGCTGACGGCGCCGGGCGGAGTGCTGCGCGTCACCTGGCGCGCGGACGATCACGTCGTCCTGACGGGTCCCGCCGAATGGGAGTTTTCCGGCCGGTTCGACCCGCAGACCGGCGTCTGGACCCGCGAGACGGAGGGCGTGCACTGATGTCCGGCGAACGCGCCGGCATCGACGTCGTCACCTTCGGCTGCCGGCTCAACACCTACGAATCCGAAGTGATGAAGCGCGAGGCGGAAGCAGCCGGCCTCGGCGAGCTCGCCGGCGGCGCGGTGATCTTCAACACCTGCGCGGTGACCGGCGAAGCGGTGCGCCAGGCGCGCCAGGCGATCCGCAAGGCGCGCCGCGAGAATCCGGCCGCGCGCATCATCGTCACCGGCTGCGCCGCGCAGACCGATCCTGCCGGCTTCGCCGGCATGGAGGAGGTCGACCTCGTGCTCGGCAACGAGGAGAAGCTCAGGGCGCACAACTACCGGGCGCTGCCGGATTTCGGCGTCAACGACACCGAGAAGGCGCGCGTCAACGACATCATGTCGGTGACCGAGACCGCCTCGCACATGGTCGACGCGATCGAGGGGCGGGCGCGCGCCTTCGTCCAGGTCCAGAACGGCTGCGACCACCGCTGCACCTTCTGCATCATCCCCTATGGCCGCGGCAATTCGCGCTCGGTGCCGATGGGCGCCGTCGTCGAGCAGGTGAAGCGGCTTGCCGGCAATGGCTACCGCGAGGTGGTGCTGTCGGGCGTCGACATGACGAGCTACGGCGCGGACCTGCCGGGCGCGCCGCGGCTCGGCCGGCTCGTGCGCACCATCCTGCGCCAGGTGCCCGACCTCGACCGGCTGCGGCTGTCGTCGATCGATTCCATCGAGGCGGACGGCGACCTGATGGAGGCCATCGCCACCGAGCCGCGGCTGATGCCGCATCTGCATCTGTCGCTACAGGCGGGCGACGACATGGTGCTGAAGCGCATGAAGCGGCGCCATCTCCGCGACGATTCGATCCGCTTCTGCGAGGACGTGCGGCGGTTGCGGCCCGACATCGTCTTCGGCGCCGACATCATCGCCGGCTTCCCGACCGAGACGGAGGCGATGTTTCAGAACTCGCTGTCGATCGTCGAGGCCTGCGGGCTGACGCATCTGCACGTCTTCCCCTATTCCCCGCGCGAGGGAACACCCGCCGCGCGGATGCCGCAGGTCGCCCGGCGCACCGTGAAGGACCGCGCGGCACGGCTGCGCGAGGCGGGTGAACGCGCCCATCGCCGTCACCTCGAGGCGCTGGCCGGAACCGTGCAGCGCGTGCTGGTCGAGCGCGAAGGCCTCGGCCGCACGGAAGGCTTCACGCTGGTCGCCCTCGGCGAGGGCGAGCCCGGCCAGATCGTGACCGTGCGGATCGCCGGCCACGACGGATCGAGACTGGTCGCCGAGCCGCTCCACGCGGCAGCGGCCTGAGGAACGGCGCATGGCATTCGGATTCATCAGGAAGGTCTTCTCCTTCGGCAAGGACAAGGTCGAGGAGACGACGCCGGCGGCCGAGGCCCGCGTCGGGCAGCCGGTCCCCGAGGCGGACGCCGCCGAAGCGCCCGCTGCAGCGCAGCCCGCCGCGCCGGTGCCAGCCGCCCAGCCCGCACCCGCCCAGCCCGCACCCACAGGCGAGATCGCGCCGCCGCTGCGCGAGCCGTCGCCGATCCATGCCGACCCGCTGCGCGACGAGGTCGCTCCGGAGATCGACCCGGTCCCGGCGCCCGCGCCCGCCGGTCCCGTTGCGCCGGCAGAGCCTGCCGCGCTCCCCAGGCCCGCATCCGTCAGTGACGGAACCCCGGACGTCCCCGCCGCCGCCGCTGCGGACACGGCCCCGGCGCCCTCGGCCATCACGCCGGCGCAAGCACCCGCGGCCGTTGCCCCCGTCGCCGCCCCCGCCGCCGAGATCGCACCGCCGCTGCGCACGCCGCCGCCGGTCGCCGTCGATCCCGTCGCTGACGAAATCGCGCCGGAGCCCGCCCCGCAGCCGACCCCGCCGCCCGCCGGACGCATCACCGTCGGCAAGGCGGTGGAGCGTCGCGAGGACGCGCCGGCCGTCCCCGTGGCTCAGGCGGTCAAGCAGGGCTGGTTCCAGAAGCTGCGCGACGGTCTGTCGCGTTCCTCGCGCGAGCTTTCGGGCTCGATCGCCGGCGTCTTCACCAAGCGCAAGCTCGACGAGGACACGCTGCAGGACCTCGAGGACGTGCTGATCCGCGCCGATCTCGGCATGGAGACGGCGATGCGGGTCACCGATGCGCTGGCCTCGGGCCGGTACGGGCGGGACGTCTCGGACCTCGACGTGCGGACGATCATGGCGCAGGAGGTCGAGAAGGTCCTGAAGCCGGTTGCCCGGCCGCTGGAGCTCGATCTCTCCGTCAAGCCGCACGTGATCCTGGTGGTCGGCGTCAACGGCACCGGCAAGACCACCACCATCGGCAAGCTTGCCGCCAAGCTGACGGCGGGCGGGTTGAAGGTGATGCTCGCCGCCGGCGACACGTTCCGCGCCGCCGCCATCGAGCAGCTGAAGATCTGGGGCGAGCGGACCGGCTCTCCCGTGGTCGCCACCAAGCTCGGCGCCGACGCAGCCGGCCTCGCCTGGGATGCCTTCGAGAAGGCGAAGGCGGCGGGCTCCGACGTGCTGATCATCGACACTGCCGGCCGGCTGCAGAACAAGACCGAGCTGATGGCGGAGCTGGAAAAGATCGTGCGGGTGCTGAACAAGCTCGATCCGGACGCGCCGCACACCGTGCTCCAGACAGTGGACGCGACCACCGGCCAGAACGCGCTCAATCAGGTCGAGATCTTCCGCAACGTGGCGGGCGTGAGCGGGCTGGTCATGACCAAGCTCGACGGCACCGCCCGCGGCGGCATCCTCGTGGCCATCGCGGCGAAGCACAAGCTGCCGGTCTATTTCATCGGCGTCGGCGAACAGGTCGACGACCTCGAACCCTTCTCGGCGAACGATTTCGCCAAGGCGATCGCCGGCGTGAACTGAGCCTGCCGCGCCCGCGCCACGGCCAGAAGCGAAAGGACAGCACGATGCAGGAACCGATCCTCGAGCGCGATCCCGCCGACCCGAAGCGCAAGCCGATGAACCCGCTGCTCAAGCTGGCGCTGGAGCTCGGGCCGCTGATGGTCTTCTTCTTCGCCAATTCGCGCGGCGAGTGGCTTGCCGAGCGGTTTCCGGCCCTCGGCGCGTTCGGCGGCCCGCTGTTCATGGCCACCGGCCTCTTCATGGTCGCGACCGCGATCTCGCTCACCGTCTCCTGGCTGCTCGTCCGCACCCTGCCGATCATGCCGCTGGTGTCCGGCGTCGTCGTCTTCGTCTTCGGCGCGCTGACGCTCTGGCTGCAGGACGAGATCTTCATCAAGATGAAGCCCACCATCGTCAACACGCTGTTCGGCGTCGTGCTGCTCGGCGGGCTCTTCTTCGGAAAGTCATTGCTGGGCTACGTCTTCGACGAGGCCTTCAAGCTCGATGCCGAAGGCTGGCGCAAGCTGACGCTGCGCTGGGGCGTGTTCTTCCTCTTCCTGGCCCTCGTCAACGAGGTGGTCTGGCGGCTGTTCTCGACCGATACATGGGTGGCGTTCAAGGTCTGGGGCATCATGCCCATCACCCTGATCTTCACTTTCAGCCAGATGCCGCTCATCATGCGCCACTCGACGGACGACACGTTCAGGAAGAGGTAGTCCCATGGAGTTTCTCACCAGCCGCGAAGACCTGCGCCGCCTCTACAAGGCACCCGGCGATGGGCCGATCCGGAAGGAACTTCCGCTTCTCGACCGGCATTGCCGCGCTTTCATCGCCAGGAGCCCGTTCCTGCTGATCGGATCATCGGACGGTCGCGGGAACGCCGACGTCACGCCGCGCGGCGACAGGCCGGGCTTCGTCGCCGTGCTCGACGACCACACCATCGCGATCCCCGACCGGCCGGGCAACAACCGGCTGGACACGCTGGAGAACATCGTCGCCGAACCGGCGGTCGGCCTCTTGTTCCTGATCCCGAACATGAACGAGACGCTGCGCCTCAACGGCCGGGCCCGCATCACGGCGGACGAAGGCCTGCGCGAGCGCCTCGCCGTCGACGGCAAGCGCCCCACGACGGTCATCGTCGTCACCGTCCAGTCCGTTTACATGCACTGCGCCAAGGCGTTCATGCGCTCCAATCTCTGGGCGCCCGAGACCTGGCCGGCGCGCTCGGAGATGCCGACGCTGGGCGAGATCCTCAAGGACCAGATCGCCTATGCGGCGACGGCGGCGGAAGCCGACGAAGCGCTTGCGGAGGCCTACGCCAAGTCGATGTGGTGAGGACGCGCGCGGCGCGTCGGTTCCTTCACCGGGGACGTGCGTCGCCGTTCTCGCCCGGCGGATTGGCGAAGGGCGCCACGCCCCTGCCATCCTGCACCATGCGCTCGTGGCGCAGCATCCAGTGCACGGTCGGGAAGGCGAGGTCGCCCCAGGGGATCTCGTCCCAGGAGAACAGCGCCACCTCCAGGCTCTCCTCGCCGGCCGCGTAGACCGGCTCGGCCAGCGTGGCGCGGTAGATCAGCTGCACCTGGGAGAGCCGCGGCACCGAGTAGATGGCAAGCAGCCCGTCGATCGCCAGCGCCGCGTTGGCTTCCTCGCGGGCCTCGCGGCGGGCGCCGTCCTCCGGCGTCTCGTGCAGTTCCATGAAGCCGGCCGGCACCGTCCAGAAGCCGTGCCGCGGCTCGATCGCGCGCCGGCAGAGCAGGATCCTGCCGTCGTGCCGCACCACGGAGCCGACCACGATCTTCGGGTTCTCGTAGTTCACGAAGCCGCAGGTCTCGCAGACGGCACGCTCATGCGTGTCGCCATCGGGGACGGTACGGGCGAAGATCGGGGACAGGGGATAGACCATGGAGGCGCAAGATAGGGCGGCGGCGCGACGTTGCCAATCGGGGGAAAGCGGCGGAGAGGAGCTTTGGCTGGGCCAACGCGCGTGGCGTCTCCACCCCCACCCCTGGCCCCTCCCCGCAAGGGGGAGGGGAAGCCGGTCAACCCGCCGCCAGCGCCTTCTCGATCTGCGGCATCAGCTCCTCGGTCACGCTCTGCGGCGTGAAGGGGCCGACGTGCTTCCACAGGATGGTGCCGTCGCGGCCGACGAGGAAGGTCTCGGGCACGCCATAGACGCCCCAGTTGATGGCGGTGCGGCCGGCATCGTCGGTGCCGATGGCGTCGTAGGGATTGCCGAGTTCGCCCAGGAAGCGGCGGGCGTTCTCGGGCTTGTCCTTGTAGTTCAGCCCGGCGATCCGGATGCGGTCGTCCTGACCCAGTTGCATGAGCAGCGGGTGCTCCTGCCGGCACGGCGCGCACCAGGAGGCCCAGACGTTGACCAGCGTCACCTGGCCCTCGAAGGCGGCGCTGGCGAGGCCGGGCAGGCCGGTGCCGTCGAGCGGCGGCAGGTCGGTCTGCGGCGCCGGCCGGCCGATCAGCGCGGAGGGGATGGTCGAGACGTCGCGGCCGGAGAGAAGCTGCGCCAGGAACAGCCCGGACAGGGCGAGGAACAGCGCGAGCGGCACGAAGACCAGCCAGCGCCGCGGCCGTGTGGGCCGGGTGTCTTCCACGTTCATCGCTTGTCGGTTCCGGCGCGGTCGGAGCGGCGGCGCACCCCGCGGGCCTCGAGGTCGGCGAGTTCGGTCCTGCGGGCGCGCTGGTCGATCAGGTTCCAGGCGACGAGGGCCAGAATGCCGAGCGCGGAGATGCCGTAGGCGGCGGCGACGAAGAGTTCGTGCGACATCGGGCTCAGGCCGCCGCAGCGTCGGCGCGGCGTGCGGACACGCGGCGCATGGCGATGACGCGGCGGCGCCAGATCTCGGTGCGCATCGCCATCAGGTGCAGGGTGAAGAAGAGCAGCGAGAAGCCGAGCGCGCAGACGAGCAGCGGCCACAGCATCGAGGGGTGGATGGTCGGACCGTCGAGGCGGATCACCGAGGCCGGCTGGTGCAGCGTGTTCCACCAGTCGACCGAGAACTTGATGATCGGGATGTTGACGAAGCCGACGAGCGTGACGATCGCGGCCGCGCGGGCCGAGCGGCCGGGGTCGTCCAGCGCGCGCGTCAGCGCGATCAGGCCGAGATACATCAGGAACAGCACGAAGACCGAGGTCAGCCGCGCGTCCCACACCCACCAGGTGCCCCACATCGGCTTGCCCCAGATCGAGCCGGTGATCAGGCAGAGCGCGGTGAACATGGCGCCGATGGGGGCGGCGGCCTTGAGCGAGACGTCGGCCAGCGGATGGCGCCAGACCAGCGTGCCGATCGCCGAGGCGGACATGATCGAATAGCACATCATGGCGAGCCAGGCGAAGGGCACGTGGATGTACATGATGCGGACGGTGATGCCCTGCTGGTAGTCTTCCGGGGCGGCGAATGCCATCCAGATGCCGGTCGCCAGGACGAGGACGGTCAGCCCGGCCAGCCAGGGCACGACCGCATTCGCGAAGCCGACGAAGCGCGTCGGGTTCGCGAGATCCGTCCAGCGGGCGGTGGCTAGCGTGGTCTGGCTCATGACTGTCTTCAATAGAGGGATCGAGCGCTTCCCGCAATTGACGCCCATCAAAGCGGCGTGATCGCGGCGGCTTCCGGCCTG
The DNA here is from genome assembly GCF_014495845.1 of Aquibium microcysteis. Classification (NCBI taxonomy): domain Bacteria; kingdom Pseudomonadati; phylum Pseudomonadota; class Alphaproteobacteria; order Hyphomicrobiales; family Phyllobacteriaceae; genus Aquibium; species Aquibium microcysteis. The sequence continues at coordinate 4,049,193 of NZ_CP061080.1, read as the reverse complement.
CGACGGAATCGCTCAGGTCTACCGCGCCACTTCCTCCAGGATCGCCATCGCGTCCGCCGCCCGCGCTTCCGGCACGAAGAGATGGTCGTGGTGAAAGGCCGAGACCGGATTGACGCCGATGCCCGCCGCGGCCAGCCGCGGCAGGATGGCGGCGAGGAAGCCGACAGCCTCCAGCGACGAATGGACCTCGAGCACGATCCGCCGGCAGGGGAAGGTGAAGCCGAGGCCCGCCCGCCCGGCCTCCGCGCGCGGCAGCACCAGCGTCGTGCCTTCGTCCTCGGCAAAGCGCATCAGCGCAGCGAGCCCTGCCGGCTCCGGGCTGCCCGCGGGCAGCGTGGCGAAGACGTAGACGGTCTCGTCCAGCCGCGGCGACATGGCCGCGAGCAGCCGCGCGAGGTCGGTTTCGGCTTGCATCAGTCGGCCGACCATCGCAGCGCCGCTGCCGCCGCCACCGGGCCGAGCACGGCGAAGAACAGCGTCATCGCCGTCATCAGCAGGAAGGGCGGCAGGAAGGGGTCGGGCTCGGTGACGGCACCGTAGCTCGCCGAGACGCCGAAGATCAGTACCGGGATCACCAGCGGCAGAACGAGCACCGAGACCAGCAGCCCGCCGCGCGGCAGCGAGACCGCGACCGCCGCACCCGCCGCGCCGATGAAGGCGATGGCCGGCGTGCCGAAGAACAGCGTCAGCGTCGCTGCGCCGATGCCCAGAGGCTCCATGTTCATGAACAGGCCGAGCAGCGGCGCCGCGATCACCAGCGGCAGCACGCTCGACGTCCAGTGCGCCAGGCACTTCACGAACACCGCCAGCGCCAGCATGCGGCGCTCGCCGGCGATGATCAGCAGGTCGAGCGAGCCGTCGTCGCGGTCGGCCTGGAACAGCCGGTCGAGCCCGAGCAGGCTCGCCAGAAGCGCCCCGATCCACAGGATCGCCGGCCCGATGCGGGCGAGCAGGTTGAGGTCCGGCCCGACGCCGAAGGGGATGACGGCCACCACGGCGAGGAAGAACAGGATGCCGACCAGCGCCCCGCCGCCGGCGCGGATGCCGAGGCGCACGTCGCGGAGGTAGAGGGCTAGCATCGGTCGTCGCTCATGAGCCTGAAGCGAAGACGCTCTGCGGCGCCCCCCTCTGGCCTGCCGGCCATCTCCCCCACGAGGGGGGAGATCACCTGGCCTCTCCCGCCACGCCTCCCCTGCAACGCTGGTGATTGGCGAAAGCGCTCATGACGGCCGATCTCCCCCCTCGTGGGGGAGATGTCCGGCATGACAGAGGGGGGCGCAACAGAACGCATCGCTGATCGTTGTTCCATCACTGACCCATCCGCAGTTCCTGCGCCCATTCCAGCCCGAGCGGCAGGTGCGTCGCGGCGAGGATCATGCCGCCGTCCTCCAGATGCGCGGCCATCAGCTTCGCGAACTGCGCCTCCGAGGCGCGGTCGAGCCCCGCGGTCGGCTCGTCGAGCATCCAGACCGGGCGGTAGGAGACCAGCAGTTTCGCGATGGCGATGCGGCGCTTCTGGCCGGTCGAGAGATAGCCGAGCGGCAGGTGGCCGATCTCCTCCAGCCCCACCATCTCCAGCGCCTCGGCCACCGGCAGATGCGGCTCGCCATGATAGTCGCGCCAGAAGGAGAGGTTCTCGGTGACGGTCAGCGCCGGCTTCAGCGCGTTCTGGTGGCCGAGATAGTGGCAGGCCGACATCACGTCCGGCCAGTCCGGTTCGCCGCCCTCGATCCGCACCGTCCCACCGGCCATCGGCAGCAGGCCCGCCACGATGCGCAGCAGCGTCGACTTGCCCGATCCGTTGGGGCCCGTGACGAGCAGCCCCTCGCCGTCCGACAGCGAAAAGGAGATGCCCGAGAAGATCGTCTCGCCGCCCCGCTCGCCGTCCAGTTGGTCCGCCACGAGGCGCATTGCGGATCGTCCCTTTCTGGGCTGAAAGTCGCATGTGCGTCGCAGCATAATTCCCGCGCGCGACACTGGCACTCTCTTTAGAAATTCTCTAAGAGGTCAGCAACCGTGCCAGCGGTCGGCATGGAGACCAATCGAGCCGGACCGGCGCATCTTCCGCGAGGAGGGGAGCGCCCGGAAGCGGACAGCGGAAATGACCGTACCCGCACCTTTGCGCGTGATGCACTGGCGTCCGTTTCCACATCGGCAACGAACAGTTAGGGATCGTACGTGTCAAATTCTCTCGACAGCTTCAACTGCCGCCGGACCCTCCAGGTCGGCGACAAGGCCTATACCTATTTCAGCCTCGTGGAGGCCGAGAAGAACGGGCTCGACGGCATCGCGCGGCTGCCCTTCTCGATGAAGGTGCTGCTGGAGAACCTGCTGCGCAACGAGGATGGCCGTTCGGTCACCAAGGCCGACATCGAGGCCATCAAGGCCTGGCTGGTCGACAAGGGCACCGCGGGCCACGAGATCGCCTACCGCCCGGCGCGCGTGCTGATGCAGGACTTCACCGGCGTTCCGGCCGTGGTCGATCTCGCGGCGATGCGCGACGGCATCAAGGCGCTCGGCGGCGATCCGCAGAAGATCAACCCGCTGGTGCCGGTCGACCTCGTCATCGACCATTCGGTCATCGTCGACGAGTTCGGCACGCCGATGGCCTTCAAGCGCAACGTCGATCTCGAATACGAGCGCAATGGCGAGCGCTACCGCTTCCTGAAGTGGGGCCAGCAGGCCTTCCAGAACTTCCGCGTCGTGCCGCCCGGCACCGGCATCTGCCACCAGGTCAACCTCGAATATCTCGGCCAGACCGTCTGGACGAAGGACGAGGACGGCGAGACGGTGGCCTATCCCGACACCTGCGTCGGTACCGATTCGCACACCACCATGATCAACGGTCTCGGCGTGCTCGGCTGGGGCGTCGGCGGCATCGAGGCGGAGGCGGCCATGCTCGGCCAGCCGGTCTCCATGCTCCTGCCGGAGGTCATCGGCTTCAAGATCACCGGCAAGCTCAAGGAAGGCGTCACCGCCACCGATCTCGTGCTCACCGTCGTGCAGATGCTGCGCAAGAAGGGCGTGGTGGGCAAGTTCGTCGAGTTCTACGGCGAGGGCCTCGCCAACATGACGCTCGCCGACCGCGCCACCATCGGCAACATGGGTCCGGAATATGGCGCCACCTGCGGCTTCTTCCCGGTCGACAGGGAGACGCTGAACTACCTCACCGTCTCCGGCCGCAAGGCCGACCGCATCGCCCTCGTCGAGGCCTACAGCCGCGCGCAGGAGATGTTCTGGATGCCGGGCGCCGTCGAGCCGGTGTTCACGGATACGCTGGAACTCGACCTCGGCACGGTCGTGCCGTCGATGGCCGGCCCGAAGCGTCCCGAGGGCCGCATCCCGCTCGAAGACATCGCCTCGGGCTTCGCTCAGTCGCTGGTCAAGGAGTACAAGAAGGACGCCTCCGAGGCCGACAGGCGCTGGAAGGTCGAGGGCGAGGATTTCGACCTCGGCCATGGCGACGTCGCCATCGCGGCGATCACCTCCTGCACCAACACGTCGAACCCCTCGGTGCTGATCGGCGCCGGCCTGCTCGCGCGCAACGCCAACCGGCTCGGCCTCAAGCAGAAGCCCTGGGTGAAGACCTCGCTCGCCCCCGGCAGCCAGGTGGTCGCCGAGTATCTCGAGAAGTCGGGCCTGCAGAAGGAGCTCGACCAGATCGGCTTCAACCTCGTCGGCTTCGGCTGCACCACCTGCATCGGCAATTCCGGCCCGCTGCCGGCGCCGGTATCGAAGACCATCAACGACAAGGGCCTGATCGCCGCCGGCGTGCTGTCGGGCAACCGCAACTTCGAGGGCCGCATCTCGCCCGACGTGCAGGCCAACTATCTCGCCTCGCCGCCGCTGGTCGTGGCCTACGCGCTCGCCGGCACCGTGGCGAAGGACCTGACCACCGAGCCGATCGGCCAGGACCGCGACGGCAAGGACGTCTTCCTCAAGGACATCTGGCCCTCCAACCAGGAGATCCAGGAGTTCATCCACAAGCACGTCACGCGCGATCTGTTCGAGCAGAAATACGCCGAAGTGTTCCAGGGCGACGAGAACTGGCAGGCCGTGCAGGTGCCGGCCGGCGAGACCTATGCCTGGGACGACGACTCGACCTACGTGCAGAACCCGCCCTACTTCGTCGGCATGGGCCAGAAGGCCGTCGACGTCGGCGACATCAAGGGCGCGCGCATCCTCGGCCTGTTCGGCGACAAGATCACCACCGACCACATCTCGCCGGCCGGTTCGATCAAGGCCGCCTCGCCGGCGGGCAAGTACCTGACCGACCACGGCGTCGGCGTCGCCGACTTCAACCAGTACGGCACGCGGCGCGGCAACCATGAGGTGATGATGCGCGGCACCTTCGCCAACATCCGCATCCGCAACTTCATGCTGGGCGAGAACGGCCGCGAGGGCGGCTACACGATCCACTATCCCTCGAAAGAGGAGATGTCGATCTACGACGCCGCCATGCAGTACAAGCAGGAAGGCGTGCCGCTGGTCATCTTCGCCGGCGTCGAATACGGCAACGGCTCCTCGCGCGACTGGGCGGCCAAGGGCACCAACCTGCTCGGCGTCAAGGCGGTCGTCGCGCAGTCCTTCGAGCGCATCCACCGGTCCAACCTCGTCGGCATGGGCGTCATCCCCTTCGTCTTCGAGGAGGGCACCTCCTGGGCCTCGCTCGGGCTGAAGGGCGACGAGACGGTGACGATCGACGGGCTGGAGACGATCAAGCCGCGCCAGACCATGGCGGCCAAGGTCACCTATGCGGACGGATCGACGCGCGAAGTGCCGATCGTCTGCCGCATCGATACGCTGGACGAGCTCGACTACTACCGGAACGGCGGCATCCTGCAGTACGTGCTGCGCGATCTCGCGGCCTGACCGGCCGAAACGTCGGGACCATCGCGGCCGCCGGGAGCAATCCCGGCGGCCTTTTCTTGTGCTGCGGTCAGGCTGCAGCCGGCACGCGGTCGGCGGCAGGGCTGCCGCCCGGCCGGCCGTAGCGGGCGACCGAGGCGAGCAGCACGCCGAGCATCAGCCCGTTCAGCAGGTGCCAGAGGAAATGCGTGCCGATCGGCAAAGCCTCGCACAGGGCGGCGTCCACCGAGCGGAAGGCCGCCGAGACGACGAAGATCGCGGCGGCGGCGAGGTCGTACCATCCGGCCGGGTGGCCCCTCAGCACCAGCAGGACGCCGAAGAAGGCGAGCGCCAGGAAGGCCGGCAGGTAGCCCGACGTGCCGTTGCTCGCCTCCCGCACCCCGTCCGGCAGCGCCGCGGTCAGAACTGCGGCCACCGCATAGAAGGCGACGAAGGCGAAGAGGGTCGCCGGGCGCGACAGGCCGACGAACCGGCGCAGGTTGAAGACGGTCAGCGCCAGGGTGAAGACGGCGATGGGCACCACGTCCATCCACACGGTCAGCACGTTGGCGAAGGTGTGGAACAGCGCCGACCCGACGCCGATGGCGATCACCCACCAGGCCAGCACCTCGGCGAACGCGCCGGCACGGTGCCGCCGAACCTCGCGGAGCCCCCACAGGCCGGCCAGGATGAAGGCGAGGTTGGAGACCGCGTTGAGCGGTTCCGACCAGATTTCCGGGCCGGTTCGCTCGCAGTAGGAATCGATAGCCGTGAGAAGCGTTTCCATCCGGTCCTCGCCACGTGCGGGCGCAGTATGCCCGATCATCGTCTCACCGCAACGTGACTTCCTGTTGAACTTGCCCGCCGACTATTGTCTGAATGCGCTGGAACGGGACAGCGATCGTCCCGGAAGCACCGAGATCGACATGACACTCAGCCGTCGCCTCAGGCTGGCGCTTGCCGCCGCCACCCTGCTCGTCACGCATTCCGCAGCAGCGGAGGCTGGCGAGAGGCAGCGCGGCGTCGTCGAGCTCTTCACCAGCCAGGGCTGCAGTTCCTGCCCGCCGGCCGACGCCAATCTCGCCGGCTACGCCCAGCGCGACGACGTGATCGCGCTCGCCTATCACGTCGACTACTGGGACTATCTCGGCTGGAGCGACACACTGGCGAGCCCGGAGAACACGCAACGCCAGCGCGATTATGCGACGGCGCTGGGAAACCGCACCGTCTACACGCCGCAGGTGATCGTCAACGGCATGGCCCACCGCAACGGCGCCGACGGACCGGCCATCGAGCGGCTGCTCGCGGAGACGACGTCGCAGTCGATGCAGGTCGACGTGTCGATCCGCAAGAGTGACGACAGCATCGTCATCGAAGCGAGGGAGGGCGCGCCCGGAACCGCTGCCGCGGTCAAGGCGAACCTGCTCCTCGTGTTCTTCGAAGCGAAGACGGTGGTGAAGATCCTGCGTGGCGAGAATGCCGGCCGCGATGTCGTCTACTGGAATGCGGTGACCGGCATCCAGGCCGCCGGCATGTGGCACGGCGAGGATCTTCGTCTCGAGATCCCGATGAGCGAGGTTCGGCGCAAGGGCTCCGGCGGCTGCGCGGCGCTGCTCCAGACGCTCGGAAAGGACGGCACGCCGGGCCGGATCATCGGTGCTGCCGTCCTCAGGAACCCCGGCATGTAGCCTGGAAGAGGGCGGGCCCGTCGGCCAGAGCGCCCGAAAATGGGTTGTTGCCGAGTGGTTCGGCCCGACGAGGGCACCGTGGGCGGGGGGCTTGGGGGTTACGGAACCACCGCCGAACCGAACCGTCTCAGGCAACGATCGGATGTTCGCCCCGCATTGGGGCTGCAAGCGGGACAATTCGGGGCGGGAATGTGGCGGTCGATCACCAATTCGGTCCCTGTGTCCTCCAACGTGACCGAAGGTCCCCCAGTCCTCTCTTGCATCCGGAGAAGCGGCTTCCCAGAGCGGAGGGACGCCATGCGCCGGTCGTTCGGCGCAGGGGTTGAAATCGAGCACCGAAAGGGCAAACTTCGTCCTGTCGCAGAACTGTCATGGAAGGGTGCCGCATGGTCGATCGCGCGAACGGGTCGGAGGACGGCGAGGGGTCCGCGATGCTGATCCCGCTGCAGGCCGTCCGCCGCGAGCGGGAGGCTGTTGCGGTGACCTTCGACAGGCGGGAGCTCGACCAGATCCTGCGCATCTACGGGCGCATGGTGGCTGCCAACGAGTGGCGCGACTATGCGATCGACCACCTGCAGGACCGGGCGGTGTTCTCCGTCTTCCGCCGCACCAGCGAGGTGCCGCTGTTCCAGATCGTCAAGGACCCCAAGCTCGCACGCAAGCAGGGCGCCTATTCGGTGGTCGCCGCCAGCGGCCAGATCCTCAAGCGCGGGCACGAACTTGCCCGCGTGCTCAACGTCTTCGAACCGACGCTGCGGCTGGTCGGCGCCTGACCACGCGGCTATCTGCCCGCGGCAAAACTGCGCTCGGGCAGGGAGAGCGGGTCGGGCGGCGCCGTCGTGCCGCCGTTGAGCGACAGCTGCATGAAGACCGTGTCCAGCCAGCGGCCGTGCTTGTAGCCCGAGCCTTCGAGCAACCCGGCATGGCGGAAGCCGGTCGCTTCGTGCAGCCGCACGGATGCCTGGTTGCGCGCGCCGTCGCCGATGACGGCGACCAGCTGGCGGAAGCCGAGCCGCGTGCATTCCCCGATCAGCGCCGACAAGAGCAGACGCCCGGTCCCGCGGCCCTGCGCGGCCGGGGCGAGGTAGATCGAATCCTCCACCATGAAGCGATAGGCGCGGCGCGGGCGGAAGGGTCCGGCATAGGCATAGCCGACGACGCCGTCCGGCGACTCGGCCACGAGATAGGGAAAGGAACCGGCGGCGAGCGCGTCGAAACGGGCGGCCATCTCCGCCTCGGAGGGCGGGTCGAGTTCGTAGCTCGCGGTGCCGGTCGTCACGGCGTGGGCGTAGATGACCGTGATGGCCGGAACGTCGGCGCGCGATGCGGGACGGACTGCGATGAGGCTCATGGGCTTTCGGACAGGCGTGTCGACGGCCAAATGTGACGCGGAAGGACCCCCGACGAAAAGGGGCGGCCCGAAGGCCGCCCCCGACATTCCGTTGGTCCAGGACCCGTTATTCGCGGTTGCCCAGGAACTGCAGCAGGAACATGAACAGGTTGATGAAGTCGAGATAGAGGCGCAGGGCGCCCATGATGGCCTTGCGGCCGGCGACGACGTCGTCGTCACCCTCGAAATACATCTCCTTGATGTTCTGCGTGTCGTAGGCGGTGAGGCCGGCGAAGACCAGCACGCCGATGCCCGAGATCGCGAACTGCAGCGCCGACGACTGCAGGAAGATGTTGACCACCATCGCGATGATGATGCCGAACAGCCCCATCACCATGAACGAGCCGAGACCGGTCAGGTCGCGCTTCGTCGTGTAGCCGTAGAGCGACAGCGAGCCGAAGGCGGTGGCGGTGATGAAGAAGGTCTGGACGATGCTCTCGCCGGTGTAGACGAGGAAGATCGTCGACAGCGACAGACCGACCAGGGCGGCATAGGCCCAGAAGGTCGCCTGGGCGGCGGCGACGCTCATCTTGTGCACGCGGAACGACAGGAAGAAGACCATCGCGAGCGGGGCGAGGATGACGACCCAGCGGAAGGCGCTGGCGTAGATCAGCTGGCCGAAGCCGGTCAGCTGCCCGTCGGCGACGGCCAGGTTGAAGCTCCCCCAGGCGGCCAGGCCGGTGATGGCGAGGCCGAGCGCCATGAGGTTGTAGACCTTGAGCATGTAGCTGCGCAGGCCTTCGTCGATTCCGGCATCGGCGCGGGTGCCGGCCCCGGCGACGCGCGCATTGTAGTTGCGGAAGTCAGCCATGTTTACCTCTTACAGCCTCTCGTCCCGTCCGGTGTCGGGCGGCCCCGGCTCTCGCGCAGGACCCCAGGCGCCGCTGGCGGGACTCCAGCTTGCCTGCGCATGAATATGATAGCAGATGCCAACCGGGACAAGGCCCGTTTCGGCCCCCAATCCGTCGTGAGGCAATCCGGCGGAGCGGGAAGCCCCCGCGGTACGGCGCCGGGGCGGTTCTCCTAAAGATTGCGCAGGACCGGCGCGGCCTTGTGGCCGAGGACGCGCCAGGTGCCGAGCAGGCCGAAGCCGACCGTCAGCACCAGCGCGATCACGACCGTCGAGGCCGCGACCTCGGGCAGGAAGCTCGCCGGCAGGCTCATGATGCGCGCCACGACGAACCAGGCCGCCACACCGCCGGCCGCGAGCGCGAAGGTGGCGGTGGCGAGGCCGATCAGCATGTATTCGAGGGTGAAGGCGCCGATGAGGGTGGTCCGCGTTGCCCCCAGCGTCTTCAGCACCACCGCATCGTGGACCCGCGCGCGGTTGCCGGCCGCGAGCGCGCCGGAGAGGACGAGCACCGACGCGATCAACGCCACGGCGGCCGCCGCCCGGATGGCGGTGGCGAGCTGGCCGACGAGCTGGTTGACGATGTCGAGCGCGTCCTTCACGCGCACCGTCGTCACCGCCGGGAAGGCCCGCGTCACCTCGTTGAGGATGCGCGCCTCCTGCTCTGCGGTCGAGCCCTGGTCGAGCAGCGTCGCCAGCCAGGCGTGCGGGGCGCCCGCAAAGGTGTTGGGCGAGAACACCATGACGAAGTTGATGCCCATCGATTCCCACTCGACGTTGCGGAAATTGGCGATGCGGGCGGTGATGTTGCGGCCGAGCACGTTGACGGTGATGGTGTCGCCGAGCTTCAGGCCGATCTCGGCACCTTCCTCAGCCGAGAAGGAGACGAGCGGCTCGCCCGTATAGTCCGCCGGCCACCATTCGCCTTCCGAGAGCGTCGAGTTCTCGGGGACGTTCTTGGCATAGGTGATGCCGCGGTCGCCGCGCAGCACCCAGCGCCCCTCCGGCGGCACCTCGATCTTCTGCACGTCGACGCCGTTCAGCGCCATGACGCGGCCGCGCAGCATCGGCACTTCGACCAGCTTGCCGTCGGGCGCGAGACCCTCGACGAGGCGCGAGAAATCGTCGATCTCGCCATTCTGGATGTCGACGAAGAAGAAGTTGGGCGCGCGCTCGGCCAGGCTGCCGCCGATCTGGTTGCGCAGGTTGCCGTCGACGAGCGCCAGCGTCACCAGCAGCGTCAGGCCGAGACCGAGCGACAGCACCACCGACGGGGTGAGCGCGCCCGGGCGATGGATGTTGCCGATGGCGAGCCGGAGGGCGGTGGACCGCACGCGCGGGCTGCGGCGGGCGAGCGACTGGACGAGCGAGGCCACCACCCGCAGCACGAGGAAGGCCGCGGCGGTGGCGACGATGAAGATGGTGGCGATGCGGCGATCGGTGGAGAAGCCGATCGCCAGACCGGCGAGCGCGAGCGCGATGACGCCGGCGGCGGCCATGTAGGCGAAGCGGGGCAGGCCGCTCGCCTCGAAGCCCATCTCGCGGAACAGCGCCGTCGCCGGCACGTCGCGGGCGCGGCCGAGCGGCAGAATGGCGAAGGCCAGCGTCACGAGGAGGCCGAACAGCGCGCCCATGCCGAGCGCGTCCCAGTAGATCGACGCCTGGGCGGGCACCGGCAGGACGCCGGCCAGCGCCGCACTGGCCGCAAAGGGCAGCAGCGCGGCCAGCACGAGGCCGACGACGATGCCGACGGCGGCGATCAGCAGGATCTGCACGAGGTAGACGGTGAAGACGAAGCTGCCGGAGGCGCCCAGGCTCTTGAAGGTGGCGATGACGCCGCGCTTGCCTTCGAGATAGGCGCGGACCGCGTTGGCGACGCCGACGCCGCCGACGACCAGGGAGGTGAGGCCGACCAGCGTGAGGAACTGCGAGAAGCGCTCGATGTTGGCCGACAGCGCGGGCGCGGCGTTGGTGCGCGAGCGGATGCTCCAGCCGGCCTCCGGGAACTCGGCGGCCGCGCGGTCGCGGATGTCCTGGATGACGCCTTCGCCGGCACCGGCGGGGAGCCTGATCTTGTAGGCATATTCCACCAGGCTGCCGGGCTGGACGAGGCCGGAGGCGGTCAGGCCCTCCATCGACACCATCAGGCGCGGCGCGAAGCCGAAACCGTCGGAGACGAGGTCCGGTTCGGTCCCGATGACGGCACGCAGCTCGAAGACCTCGCCGCCGAGCCGGATGCGGGTGCCGGGTTCGATCCCCAGCCGGTCGAACAGCAACTGCGGCGCTACCGCGCCCCAGGCGCCGTCGCGCTGCCCGAACAGCGCCGCATGGTCGAGCGCGGGCGTGGTCTCGAGGCTGCCGTAGAGCGGGTACAGGCCGTCGACGGCCTTGACCTCGACGAGCGTCTGGTCGGACCCGTCCTCCAGCCGCGCCATCGAACGCATGTTGGCGCTTTCGGCGACGGGACCGAAGCTGCCGAGGAAACCGGCCTCGGTCTCGGTGACCTGCCGGTGGACGAGCTCGAAGCGGACGTCACCGCCGAGCAGGGTCTGGCCTTCGCTGGCGACGCCGGTGGTGATGGAGCGGGCGACGGAGTTGACGCCGCCGATCGCGGCGACGCCGAGCGCAATGCAGGTGAGGAAGATCAGGAAGCCGGAGAGGCCGCCGCGCATCTCCCGCAGGGAGAAGCGCCAGGCGAGATCGAGGGTGCGCGTGACGCTCATCGCCGCCGCCTCACGCCGGAACGGCGGGGATCTGGCCGCTCTCGATGCGGCCGGACCGCATGGCGATCTGGCGGGCGCAGCGGTTGGCGAGCGCAGGGTCGTGGGTGACGAGCACCAGGGTCATGCCGCGCTCGGCCGCCTTGGCGAAGAGCAGGTCGGCGACCTGCCGGCCGGTGGCCTGGTCGAGATTGCCGGTGGGCTCGTCGGCGATCAGGATCTTGGGGTCCGGCGCGAGCGCGCGGGCGATGGCCACACGCTGCTGCTCGCCGCCGGACAGTTCGCCCGGGTAGTGGGTGACGCGCTCCTTCAGGCCGACGGCCGCCAGTTCGCGCGCGGCGACCTCGAAGGCGTCGCGGCGGCCGGCGAGTTCGAGCGGGACGGCGACGTTCTCCAGCGCCGTCATGTTCGGGATCAGGTGGAAGGACTGGAAGACGATGCCGACGTTGCGGCCGCGGAAGGCGGCGACGGCATCCTCGCTGCGGCCGGTCAGCACTTCGCCGGCGATGCTCACCGTTCCCGAGTCGGTGCCCTCAAGACCGGCGATGACCATCAGCAGGGTGGACTTGCCCGAGCCGGACGGGCCGACGATGCCGGTCGTCTCGCCGGCCGCGACCTGCAGGCTGACCTCCTTCAGCACGTGGACGCGCGAGGCGCCCTGGCCGAGCGTCAGCGAGACGTTCTTCAGGTCGATCACTGCTTTTGTCACCGGAAGCGGACCCTATATGGTTGGAGAAGACGTGGTTCGGATGCGGCGGCGCGAGCGGTCGGCCCGGTCAGATATGGGTGGTCGTCAATGGCTTTCAAACAGATGCTACGCGTTTTCGCCGCTGCCGGATTGGTCTGGGCGGGTTCGGTTCTCGCGGCCGCGGCCGAACCGGTGGAGATCGTCGGCTTCGGCGACAGCCTGATGGCGGGGTACCAGCTCGATGCCGGGCAGTCCTTTCCGGAGAAGCTGGAAGCGGCGCTGCGCGCGAAGGGCCATGACGTGACGGTGGCCAATGCCGGCGTCTCGGGCGACACGACGAGCGGCGGCCTGTCGCGGCTCGACTGGTCGGTGCCGGACGGGACCGATCTCGTGATTCTCGAACTGGGGGCCAACGACATGCTGCGCGGGATCTCGCCGGAGATCACCGAGCGCAATCTCGACGCCATGATCGCGCGCCTGAAGGAGCGCGGCATCGCCGTCCTGCTCGCCGGAATGGTGGCCGCGCCCAATCTCGGCCAGGACTTCATCGCCTCCTTCAACGGCATCTTCCCGCGGTTGGCGGAGAAACACGGGCTGATCCTCTACCCGTTCTTCCTCGACGGCGTCGCAGCCAACGGGTCGCTGCTCCTCGACGACGGGATGCATCCCAATGCCGAAGGCGTCGACCGCATGGTCGAAAAGGCCCTGCCCACCGTGGAGCAGGCGCTGGCGGCGCTCGACTGACGCATCGCCGCCGCCGCGGCTTGTGTGGAGCGACGGGGAAATCCGGGACAGCTTTGGTACCGAATTCGGGCGAGGGGGGCCGGCGATCCGGATGGCGCTGAACCGAGGGGGAAACGCAGGGACGTTTTCTCGAATTCGGGCGCCGGGGGCTGCCGTTTCCGACGGACGACCCCCAATTCCGGAAACCGTCCCCGCTTTTTCGCCAACACCTGCGGGCCGGGAGGCGGCTTTGCCGCCCGGCCTGTCGGGGTGCGGGGATCTGCGGGGCTGCCGGCGCAGGGACGGTCATGGCCCTGGCCGCGGCGCGGCCGGCGCAAGGACGTGTCGGGCGCCCGCGGCGGAACGGCTCGCCTTACGACGTGTCGGGTGCCCGCGGCGGCAGGACGGGCGCGCGTTCGAGCGTGAGCGCGCCGGTACCCGGGCCGCAGGCGGTCCGGCCGGGCACCCGGTCGCGGCCGCCGGAGCGTTCGAGCAGGGCGCCGAGCACCATGGCGAGCCAGCGCAGGCGCCAGGCCATCAGGACGGCATCCATCGGGCCGGCGTCGCCGGGGCCGGCCGCGGGCGCGAGTTCGGCCGCCAGAACCGCCGGCTTGACGCCGAGCTCCCAGGCGACGTGGTCGAGCGCGACGCGTTCGCCGCGGCGCAGGAAGAACAGCACCAGCCAGCGCACGGGATGGGCGCGGCCGGCGGCGGCGTCGGCGAGGCCGGCCAGCGCGACCAGCGTCGCGATGATCCGTCTCAGCTTCCGTCCATCCCCCCGCGACCCGCCCACGTCGTCGTCCTCCTTCGACCGGGGTGCAGTATGGGGCCAGGGGTCGGGGGTGTGGAAAGAGCGGCCGAAATTTCGTGCAAGCGGTTGATTTCGCTGGCGGTGACGCGGACGTTTCTTCCTGCACGCCACGTCCGTCGTGCCGGACGTCGACCGTCCCGGACTGGTCCGGCGCGGTCCCCCCCTCCGCCTCGCTGCGCTCGGCACCTCCCCCCCACTGCGTGGGGTTGGAGGATGGGCGGCAGCGCTGGCGGCGGGCTATCCTCCACCCCACGCAGTGGGGGCGGAGGTGGCGTCGCGCAGCGACGACGGAGGGGGGGCGCGAGGCTGGCGGATGCGGCGACGACGGTGACCACGGCGACGACCGTGGACGGCGCCGGCGGTCGGCGGCGTATGCCTCGTCGTGCACCGGATCGCGGGGCGCGGCCGGCGAGGCATGGATCCCGGATACGGCGTCCTGCGCTGCGCTTGGACGCCGTTCCGGGATGACGAAGGTGGGGGGTGTTGAGGGCCTTGGGTCACGGGACGGCGGGGCGGCGGTGGGGGAGTGGCGTGTGCGGTGCAGCATGAATCGCTGCGCGGGGCGGGGGCGGGGCTTGCCGTGGGGGGCGATCGGTGGTTCGCTGGGTCGACGGAGCGATTCGAGGAGGCTGCCATGCCGCGACTTTTCACCGCCCTCGAGATCCCGCGCGACGCGGCTCTCTCCCTGTCGCTGCTGCGCGGCGGCCTTCCCGGAGCCCGCTGGATCGACGTCGAGAACTACCACGTCACGCTGCGCTTCATCGGCGACGTCGAGGGTCACGTCGCCGACGACATCGCCAACGGCCTCGACCGGATCAGCCGCGCCCCCTTCGAGATCAGGCTGTCGGGCGTCGGCGCCTTCGGCAACAGGAAGCCGCATGCGCTCTGGGCCGGCGTGGCTCCCTCGGCGGAACTCGCCGCGCTGCAGGGCGAGATCGACCGCATCTGCCTGCGCAACGGCGCCCCGGCCGACGCGCGCAAGTTCACGCCGCACGTGACGATCGCACGGCTGCGCAACATCAGCCCGGCCGAACTCGCGCCCTACCTCTCCGGGCATGGCGGTTTCGCCAGCATGCCCTTCAAGGTCGGCAGATTCGTGCTGATGTCGTCGCGCGATTCGGTGGGCGGGGGTCCCTACGTGGTCGAGGAGGCCTGGCCGCTCGACGGCGCCCGGTCGGGAACCGGCAGCGCCCATGCCGGGGGCGAACCCCATCAGGTGTGGCGCTGAGATGGCGTCCGCCCGGCTGGACGACGCCGCGATCGTGCAGGCGCTCACCGAACTCGACGGATGGAGCCTGGTCGAGGGGCGATCCGCGATCACCCGGACCTTCACCTTCCGCACCTTCAACGAGGCCTTCGGCTTCATGAGCCGCGTGGCGCTGGCGGCGGAGAAGATGGACCACCACCCGGAGTGGTCGAACGTCTACAGGACGGTTCAGGTAACGCTCTCCACCCACGACGCCGGCGGGATCACCGAACTGGACGTCAGGCTCGCACGCAAGATGGACGGATTCGCCCGGACCTGACGCCCCCGTTCTTGCGCGCGAAATGCGGCGTCCCCACATCATCCGCATGACCGGGACCCTTGATCAGGAGCGCATCGCCGACATCCTCGCCCCCGTGCCTGCCGCCGAGGAGCGCAGGCGCGAACGGCGCGTCCGCGAGGGGCTGTGGCGCACCGTGCGCCGGGCGGCCGGCCGCATCCCCTTCATGGACGAGGTCGTGGCGGGCTATTTCTGCGCGCTCGACGAACGGACACCGACGCGGGTGCGCGGAACGCTGCTCGCGGCGCTCGCCTATTTCGTGCTCCCGCTCGATTTCCTGCCCGACTTCATCCTCGGCCTCGGCTTCACCGACGACATGTCGGTCCTGCTCGCCGCGCTCGGCGCGATCCGCGCGCACATCCGGCCGGCCCACCGGACGGCCGCGCGCGATTTCCTGGAGGATCTGGCGCGGGACGAAAACCCCGGCAGCGGCCCGCGGTAGCGGATCAGGCGTCGACGTCGACCCTGGGATCGGCCTCGATCGCCTTGCGCAGCCGGCCGAAGGCGAGCCGGATGCGCGACTTCACGGTGCCGAGCGGCAGGCCGGTCTGGTCGGCGATCTGGCTGTGGGAGAGCCCGACGAAGAAGGCGAGCCGGATCAGCTCGACCTGCTCGCCCGGCAAGGTGGCGATGGCGACGCGCACGCGCTCGTCGCGCATGCCGGCGTCCATGGCGACGTCGGGCGCCTCCTCGCCCTCCGGGTGGAGGATCGGGTCGTCGGGATCGATCAGGTGCGAGCGGTCGCGGCGCAGCCCGTCGATGCGCCGGTTGCGGGCGATCCGGAACAGCCAGGTGGCCAGCGAGGATTTCGACGGATCGAAGAGATGCGCCTTGTGCCAGAGCACGGCCATCACCTCCTGCGCGACGTCCTCCGCCGAGCCGCCGTCCATGCCCAGCCGCTGCAGATAGCCGTTGATGCGCGGCGCGAAATGATCGAACAGCGCGGCGAACGCCTCGCGGTCGCGCCGTTCCGCAACCAGGGCCGCAAGGCGTGCATATTCTTCTCGCGGCCCAGTCATCGTCCTCAGGCTCTTGGCCCGGTCGCCGGGCAGTCGTTTCGCCTGAAACTACGTAGCTCGACGCCGCGGCGCAATACGGCTTCTCCGAGCGGACCGGAATCGGGGCCGGTCACCGGCCCGGCGCGGGGACAAACTGTTGCCGTTTTCATCCGTTTCACATTTCGTGAAGGCCGTTCAGCCCGTGCGCATCCTGCGCCAACCAGGCACCGGCAATCGCGGAATCGGGATGATGAGCATGAAGTTCACCATTTGGTAACCGCGATTAATTCAATATGAAGCGAGTCGGTCCCGGGGGGACGCCTTCGGATTCGCTCGATCAGGACACACCAGAACAACGGCAGGACAAAATGCGTGCACTGATTTCGATCACAGCTGGCATCGTGGCGATGGCCGTGGCGGGGCCTGCCCTGGCGCAGTCGGCCACCAAGGTCGGGCAGTACAACGACTGGGGCACCTATTCGTACCAGGCCGACGCGGGCAAGGTCTGCTACGTGCTTTCGGTCCCGAAGGAGAAGCAGCCGTCGACGCTGGACCATGGCGACATCTTCTTCTTCGTCAGCCAGAAGCCCGGCCAGAACGTCGCTTTCGAGCCGCAGTTCATCGCCTCCTACGCCTTCCGGGAGAACTCGAAGGTGACGGTCAAGGTGGGCGACAAGTCGTTCCTGCTGTTCACCAAGGGGAAATCGGCCTGGCTGGAGAATGCCGCCGAGGAGCCGCAGCTGGTCGCGGCCATGAAGTCGGGCTCCGCCATGCAGGTGAGCGCCACGTCCGGCCGCGGCAATCCGACGAACTACTCCTTCTCGCTGCGCGGAATCTCCGCGGCGCTCGATTCGATCTCGGCCTGCAAATAGGCAGCCGGCCGCCCCGGCGCGGGCGAGCGGTCGGGCGCCGCGGCTGGCGACCGGCCCGTCCGGAAGATGAGCGGGGCCCGCCCGACCCATGTCGGCCGCCTCGGCCGAGCGCCTGACCGGAATCCTCCCCGACGTGGCGCAGGATCGGCCTCGGATCGCGAAAGCGAACGCGCGTGACCGGAACCGGATGAATCGAGGCCGACGGGCTGCCTCCGGGCGGCGCCCGAGCGTCGTCCGCGGCGGGCGTGACCGGCAGGACATTTCCTGCTAGAAGGCCCGCCACATTGGCATTCGGCTGCGGCCGACCTTATCTCAGCGCGACCATGGCCCTCTCGTTCGACCTCACTTCCGCCGAGACGCGGAACGCCCTTCGTCCCGCCACGAAGGAGAAGCCTCCGCTGATCGGCCTGTCGCGCCAGGAACTGGCCGACACGCTGGTGGCCTCCGGAATCGTGCCGGAGCGCCAGGCGAAGATGCGCGCCAGCCAGCTCTGGCACTGGCTCTATGTGCGCCGCGTCTCCGACTTCTCCGAGATGTTCAACATCTCGAAGGATCTGCGCGCGGCGCTGGATGCGCATTTCTCGGTCGCCCGTCCGGAGATCGTGGAGGAGCAGATCTCGTCCGACGGCACGCGCAAATGGCTGTTCCGCTTTCCGCCGCGGGGGGCGGGGCGCCCGGTGGAGGTCGAGACGGTCTATATCCCCGAGGAGGGGCGCGGCACGCTGTGCATCTCGAGCCAGGTCGGCTGCACGCTCACCTGCTCGTTCTGCCATACCGGCACGCAGAAGCTGGTGCGCAACCTGACGGCCGAGGAGATCCTGACCCAGCTGATGACGGCGCGCGACCGGCTCGGCGACTTTCCCGACCGCGACACGCCGGCCGGTGCGATCGTGCCGGCGGAGGGACGCCGCATCACCAACATCGTCATGATGGGCATGGGCGAGCCGCTGTACAATTTCGAGGAGGTCAAGAAGGCGCTGCTGATCGCCTCCGACGGCGACGGGCTGTCGCTGTCGAAGCGCCGCATCACGCTGTCGACCTCGGGCGTGGTGCCGGAGATCGCCCGCACGGGCGAGGAGATCGGCGTCATGCTGGCCATTTCGCTGCACGCGGTGCGCGACGACCTGCGCGACATGCTCGTGCCGATCAACAGGAAGTATCCCCTGAAGGATCTGATGGACGCCTGCCGCGCCTATCCGGGCCTCTCCAACGCGCGGCGCATCACTTTCGAATACGTGATGCTGAAGGACGTCAACGACAGCCTGGCCGACGCACGCGAACTGGTGCGGCTGCTCAGGGGCATCCCGGCCAAGATCAACCTGATCCCGTTCAACCCCTGGCCCGGCACCAACTACCAGTGCTCGGACTGGGAGACGATCGAGAAGTTCGCCGACGCCGTCAATGCGGCCGGCTACGCATCGCCGATCCGCACGCCGCGCGGTCGCGACATCCTCGCCGCCTGCGGGCAGCTGAAGTCGGAATCGGAGCGGATGCGCAAGAGCGACCGGCTCGCGCTCGAGGCGATGATGATCGCCGGGCACGGAGAGGCTTGAGCCGCATCGGGCTCGTCCTCGTCCGTCTCTGCCTCATCGTCGCCGGCTATGGCTGCGCCGCAGTCGCGGCGAGCGCCGTGCTCCACGTCGCGCTTTTCGCCGTCGCCGGCTTCGGGGTCGCCGAGGCGCCCTGGGTGGCGGCAGGCAGCGTCGTCTTCTCGGTGCCCTTCGTCGCGCTGTTCGTCGCCTATGTCGCGTTCGTGCCGGCGGCCGTGGCCATCGGCGTGGCCGAGGTCGCGGGCTGGCGGAGCCGGACGATCCATGCCCTCGCCGGCGGTGTCGTCGCGATCGTCGCGCTGCCGGCGTTCTGGAGCGCCCGGCTCGGCGAACGCCCGGACGGTCCGGGAGCGCCGCTCGGGGCCGCCGACGGCGTGTCGGAACCGCTTCTGGCGGCAGCCCTCCTGGTGGCCGGAATCGTCGGCGGCCTCGCCTACTGGCTCGTCGCCGGTCGCACCGCCGGCGGCTGGCGCCGGAGCCGCCGTCCGCAGTCCCCGCGGGCGTCTTGACCGCGCCGGTCGCCGGCGCCATACCGCAGCCATGCCGACCGAGCCCCGCCCGCCCCGCCCGACGCCGATGCCGCAGCGCGGGGGGATGCGGCGCGCATGCCCGTGGCTGCGGGGACGACCGACGTCGACGGGCAGTGGTTTCAGGCTTGCCGCTTCGGCGGGATCGCTCGCGGACCGGGAGGCGTCATGAGTCAGGTCCTCGCCCTGATGGGGCGGCTCTTCGCCATCCTGATCGGTTATGCCGCCGCGACCTTCGCGGCGAGCGCTTTCCTGCATCTGGTCTGGTCCAGCGGCGCGGACCTCGGCGGCGAGGCCTCGGGCTTCGTGATCGGTTCGCTCGCCGTTTCGGCCGGCATCCTGGCGGTGATGTTCGCCAATTTCGCCTTCTTCCCGGCAGCGGTCTTCATCGGCCTCTCGGAACTGGCCGGCTGGCGGGACTGGCTGGCCTATGCGCTGGCCGGTGCCGCGGTCGCGATCCTGGTGACGGCGGCGGGCCGTTACGGGGTCGATGGCACCGTCTTCATCGAACCGCCCGGGCCGCCGCGGCCGCGCGAAGGCCTTCCGGGCGGACCCGGAGCCCTCGTGGAGACGGTTGCGGCCGGCATGGTCGGCGGCATCGCCTACTGGCTGGTCGCCGGCCGCGGCGCGGGGAGCTGGCGGCGCCCGCCGCGTGCCCGGATCCCGCCCCTGCCTTGACCCGGCCGGCTGCGGGCGGCATATCGCCAACATGCCCAAAATGCCCAAACCGCCTCGCCAGATGCCGCTCGTGACGCCGCTGGCGGCGATGAAGCTGAAGCCCGTCGCCGTCGACCGGAGCGGAGCGCTCGTCCGGCTCCAGACCCTGCGCGCTGACGCGGTCACTCCCGGCATCGCCGAATGGCTGAGCGATCCGGCGATCATGGAGGGTCTGAACGCCCCACAGAGCGCCATGGGGCTGGATGCCTTCCGGGCCTATGTGGCCAGCTTCGACAACCTGCGCCGCAATCTGATCCTCATCAGCGACCTGGCCGGCGGCAAGCCTCTCGGCCTGCTCTTCGTCGACGTCGACCTCCGCCACAGGCTGGGATCGGCACATGTCGTCATCGGCGAGGGAGAGCACCGGCGGATGGACGTCGTCTACGACGCGACGCGGGTGCTGATGTGGCACGTCTTCACCGAGCGCAAGCTGGAGAAGCTGACCTTCGCGCCCCTGTCGCGCAACCGCGCCGCGGTCGCCGCCTGCCGGATCGGGATGCTGCGGCTGGAAGGCGAGCTGAAGTCGCACCGCATCGACGGGCGGACGGGAGAGCGGGTCGACCAGATGCTCTTCGCGATGACGCTCGACGAGTTCCGGCAGCGCATGACCGCCATGGTCGAGCCGCCGGTGTTCACGGGACCGGGGGTGGCCTCCCGCCACGTCGTCGACCATCTCACCGCGGCCGGCTGGAAGCCGGCCGGTTCCCGCTGAGGCCGCGGCCTCAGAATCGGCAGGGATGGCCGAACTTCACCAGCGGTAGGCGAGGCCGAACTTCACCGCGTCGAGCTTCGGATTGAAGACGGTGTCGGGGACGCCGTCGCCACCGAAGGTGAACGACTCGAATTCGTAGTGGAGATACTCGACCTTCAGCGTCCAGTCGTTCGGGAGCGCGTAATCGATGCCGGCACCGAGGACGCCGCCCAGCTTGACGCCGGAGTAATCCGCGGCCGAGGGCGAGCCGAAGGTCGGGTAGGAATAGCTCGTCGCCTCGAAATGCCCTGCCGCCATGCCACCGGTGCCGTAGATCAGCAGGCGCTCGGTCGGCGCGTAGCCGAGCCTGGCGCGGGCCGTGGCGACCCAGTCCATGTCGTAGGTGTAGGCCTCGCCCTTGCCGCCGGTGAGCGCATCCGGATCGCCGAAGGCGAGATCAGCCGAATGGACGGCATCGACATCACCGACCAGACCGTAGACGAAGCGGCCGAACTGCCAGTCGTATCCGGCGAAGACGCCGCCGATCATGGCGTCCCCGTCATGATTGCCGGCGTAGTCGGTAGCGGACGCATCGAAGCTGACCGCCGAGCGGCCTGCCCCTATTTCGGCGCCCAGATAGAGGCCGCTCCATTCGTAGCTCTGCGCCTGCGCGCCCGAGGCGAGCGCGACCAGTGCCGCCGAGGCACACAAAAGTTTCAGCATGTTAACTCCTCGAATCCCGCCGCAGGTCGTTGGTAGCAGGACAGCGGGCGTCCAACAAGTTGCATGACTGCAACATGTGCCGGGGACGGGAGAACGCTACCGCGCCTGGGCGGTCAGGATCTTCAGCGCGAAGGCCGAAAAGACGCCCGCGAAGAGCCAGTCGATCACGCGGGTGACGCGCGGGCTGCGGGAGAGCAGGCCGGCGAAGCCGTCGGCCGCAAGCACCATGGGGATGGTGACCGGCAGCGAGAGCGGGATGAAGGACAGGCCGAGGAACAGGAGCTTTCCGGCCGCGTGCGGGTCGTCGGCCGAGACGAACTGCGGCAGGAAGGTCATGAAGAACAGGATGATCTTGGGGTTGAGAAGGTTGATGCCGATCCCCGTTGCCCAGTTCCGCCAGAGCGGCCGCGCCTTCCGCCGGTGCATGTCCGGCGAGAAGGCCGAGCCTTTGCGGATCGCCTGCCATGCGAGCCAGATCAGATAGGCCGCGCCGACGATCTTCAGGACGAGGAAGGCCTGCGGCGACGCGACGATGAGCGCGGAAAGGCCGAGCGCCACCAGGGTGGTGTGGATGGCGCAGCCCGTCAGCGCGCCGGCCATGCAGGCGAGACCTGCGGCCCGGCCCTCCGACAGCGCCCTGCCGACGAAGAGCGTCATGTCAGGGCCGGGCGTGATGGCGATGATGAAGGTGGCGACCGCGAACTGGGCGAAGACGGCGGCATCCGGGAGAAAGGCCATGGCGAAGGGTGCTCCTACTCACAAAGCGCGGAATCGGGAGAAAGCCTCTGGATCAGGAACGACGTCTGGCGGGTGTAGGGCAAGAGCGGCGCCCACCAGTCGACGGTCAGCTCCTCGTCGGGGAGGAGCGGAAGTCCGCGGCCGGCCATCGCGTCGGCGAGCCGGTCCTGTCCGCGCGACGTCGCCTCCCAGACCAGAAGACAGTCGCCGCCGCCGCGGGCGGGCGGGCGGTAGGGATGCTCCTCCAGCGGCAGGGTGCGTGCTCCCGGCACCGCAGCCCGCAGATAGCCGGCGTCGACGGCGGAATAGCCGACCAGCGTGGGGGACGGCCCGTAGCGGGCCTCGAGCGCATCGCCGAGCTGCTGGTAGGGGATGCTGGGGCGGCAGCTGCCGCAGAGCGCCTCCGAGGGCGCCAGCCGCGACCCGACGTAGATGGCCACGACGACGCCGGTGATGACGGCCGTTGCCGTCAGGAACGACCGGAAGGCGCGCGGCGGATGGGCGGTACGGTCGAGCAGCATCATGAAGAAAAGCGGCGCCGGCAGCCAGACGCCGTGCATGTAGCGCGACCGCAGCTGCGTGCTGCCGACGACGAAGGCCCAGACGATCATCGCGAACATGGCGATGAGGAGCATGATGCCGAGCAGGCGCAGGAAGGGATCTCCGGGTCGGTGCGGCGAGGGCGGCGCGGTGTCCCGCAGGAAGAACGCGCCGCCGTAGACGACCAGAAAGGGCAGCAGATAGCCGACCAAGGCGGCGGCAAGCGCTGCCAGCTTGTCGATGAAGGGGGCCTGCGTTCCCGTCTGGACGACCCCGTCGACGGTGGTGGCGATGGTTCGAAGCTCGTCGGCGTAGAGGCTCGCCAGGACCGCGAAAGGCGTCGCCGCGACGAGGAGCGTCAACAGGAAGCGCGGATCGAGGATCACGCGCCTGTAGTGGCTCTCCAGCAGGGCTGCGGCGACCAGTGCGCCGAAGAACACGCCATAGGCATATTTCGCGAGCATGCCGACGACGAAGAGCAGGCCGAGCAGCAGATATCCCGCCACCGTCCGTTTCCGTCCCAGCGCGTGGAGGGTGAGGAGCGTGGCCGCGATGACGACGATGTTGAGATTGGTGTGGGTGAGGATGCGATGGCTGTCGTAGGCAACGACCCACAGGAGCGCCAGGGAATAGACCGAAAGCGCCTGCAGGCGCGGATCGGCGAGCACGTGCCGGGCGAGCCTGTAGAGCAGGAGCGCGCAGGCCAGTATGGAGGCGTAGTTGAGAATGGCGACCGACACGAAGGGCGATCCGGTGGTGCCGTTCAACCCGTAGAGCATCCAGTCGTAGAGCGCGGGGTTGCGCGCCCGGTAGAAGAGTTCCAGCGACTGCGACTGGTAGACCTCGAGTGCATCGTCGTTGCCGATGTTCGACCGCAGGATCGTCGCGATGAACAGGAAGGCCCCCGTCCAGAGGCCGGCGAAGAACACCACGCCCGACGGGCGAGCCCAGAAGGGAAGCGCGATCGGGGAATCGGCGGTACCGCCCGTCGCCGTCATGACACGACCGCCCCGCGGTCTGCACGCACATCCGCCACGATGTTCGCCGTTGCGCCGGTCCCCACGGGCGGTCTGCAGGACAGTGCGAATGGAGGCAGGACCATGGCGACGGCTTTCGATCGCAGGGAGCGCCGTCTCTCCTACCGTTTCGCCGGCACGAGCGCCATCGCTAACCGGCGGCGGTCGATCGGCCGGCGCGTCGGCGGCAAATCCGCTGCCACCGTAATCCGGCCATCATCCCGATGTCATCGGTGTCTCCTATCGTTCAGTCGAACCGGGGAGAATGCGTGTTGGCGGATGAGGGTGTCGTCGAACCATCGAAGCCATCGTTCGCCCGGATTCCATCCGGCGGCGGGCGACGCATCCTCCACGACTGGGGGGTAGGTCTTCGGCGGCAGGCCGTTTCCATCCGCGACGGCGTCCTGCGCGAGCCGGTGCGTTTCCTGGCCTACGGACTGATCGCGGCGAGCTTCCTCTTCGTCGCCCTGCCGTCGATCGATCTTGCCGTTTCCAGCTGGTTCGCCTCCCCGAGCGGTGCCTTCCCGCATGCCCGGGACCCGATCCTGATCGCAATCCGCGACATCAACCGGCAGATCCCGCACATCGTCCTGACGGCGATGGCGGCGATCCTTCTCGCCCGCGCCTTCGGCGCGCGTTCCATCTGGCTGCCGAGATCCCACCTCGCTCTCTACGTGGTCGGCGTCTACGCCATCGGCTCGGGCCTCGTCGTGAACCTGCTCAAGGAGGTCGTCGGTCGTGCCCGCCCGCAGGACATCGTCCCGTTCGGTGGCGCGCAACCCTACACCCTTCCCTGGCAGATCGTCGATGCCTGCGCACGCAACTGCTCGTTCTCCAGCGGCGAGGCGGGTTCGGCGGCCGCGATGCTGTCCTGCGTGATGCTGGCGCCGGCCTCGATCCGCACGCCGCTGTTCTGGTCGCTGGTTCCGGTCGCCATCCTCTTCTCGATGCTGCGGGTCGCGTTCGGCAAACACTTCCTCTCGGACGTCGTCGTGTCGTGGCTCATCGTGGCGCTGGTCGCGGTGGCGCTGTGGCGGTGGATGCGACGGAATGCGCGCGCCATCGACCGCAGGATCGAAGGCAGCGGGCTGCCGCTTGCGCAGGCCGCGTCGCGGTGGGTTCGACGGCTCGTCGGCATGTGATCGCGCGCGGTGGCAGGCGTCTGCCCGCCGGTCCCGGTGCGGGCGGCGCCTGCGGCTTCGCCAGGCGACCGGCATCCGCAACCTTGCCCGGCGCCGCTTTCCTGCTATTAGTTCCGGCGATTTCAACGGGCGCGACGGGCGCCCTCATCGCGAGCGACCGGCAGACCCATGAGCAAGTGGAAAGACGTCAAGAAGGTCGTGCTCGCCTATTCGGGCGGGCTCGACACCTCCATCATCCTGAAATGGCTGCAGACCGAGCTCGGCGCCGAGGTGGTGACCTTCACGGCCGACCTCGGCCAGGGCGAGGAGCTGGAGCCGGCGCGCCGCAAGGCCGAGATGCTGGGCATCAAGGAGATCTTCATCGAGGACGTGCGCGAGGAGTTCGTGCGCGACTTCGTCTTCCCGATGTTCCGCGCCAATGCCGTCTATGAGGGCGTCTACCTGCTCGGCACCTCGATCGCGCGGCCGCTGATCTCCAAGCATCTCGTCGAGATCGCGGAGAAGACCGGGGCCGACGCGATCGCGCATGGCGCGACCGGCAAGGGCAACGACCAGGTGCGCTTCGAACTGTCGGCCTATGCGCTCAACCCCGACATCAAGATCATCGCGCCCTGGCGCGACTGGAGCTTCAAGAGCCGCACGGATCTGCTCGATTTCGCCGAGAAGCACCAGATCCCGGTCGCCAAGGACAAGAAGGGCGAGGCGCCGTTCTCCGTCGACGCCAACCTGCTGCACTCGTCCTCCGAGGGCAAGGTGCTCGAGGATCCGTCGGTCGAGGCGCCGGAATACGTGCACATGCGCACGATCTCTCCGGAGGCCGCACCCGACCGGGCCACGGTCATCAAGGTGGGCTTCGAGCGCGGCGACGCGGTGTCGGTCGACGGACAGCGGCTGAGCCCGGCTGCGCTGCTGGCCAGGCTCAACGACCTCGGCCGCGACAACGGCATCGGCCGCATCGACCTCGTCGAGAACCGCTTCGTGGGCATGAAGAGCCGCGGCGTCTACGAGACGCCGGGCGGCACCATCCTGCTTGCCGCCCACCGCGCCATCGAGAGCATCACGCTCGACCGGGGAGCGGCGCACCTGAAGGACGAGCTGATGCCGCGCTATGCGGAGCTCATCTACTACGGCTTCTGGTTCTCGCCGGAGCGCCAGATGCTGCAGGCGGCCATCGACCTGTCGCAGAAGGACGTCGAGGGCGAGGTGACGCTGAAGCTCTACAAGGGCAACGTCATGGTGATCGGCCGCGAGAGCCCGAAGTCGCTCTATTCCGACAAGCTCGTCACCTTCGAGGACGACCAGGGCGCTTACGACCAGAAGGACGCGGCCGGCTTCATCAAGCTCAACGCGCTGCGCCTGCGCACGCTGGCGGCGCGCAACCGCCGCGGCTGATCCGCGTTTCCCCGGGCGGCTGGACCAAAGGGTTTGGCCGCCCTTGTCTTTCGCTGCGATCTAAATCGATTTAAAGAAGCTGCGACCTACGGAGCCCTTCCTCATGACGCCCGACGATCGCATGCAACAGGCCATCCGCGGCCGGTGGGCCGTTGCCGCCGTGTTCCTCGTCAACGGCTTCCTGATCGGCAGCTGGGCGCCGCAGATCCCGGTGACGCGCGACCGGCTGGAGATCAGCGAGTTCTCGCTCGGGCTGCTCATCCTGGGATTCGGACTCGGTGCGCTGATCGCCATGCCGGCCTGCGGCTATCTCATCGGCCGCATCGGCTCGCGTGCCACCGTGAAGCTGTTCGGCCTCGCCAGCACCTTCGGCCTGCTGGTCGTCGCGCTGGCGCCGGGCATCGGGACGGCGGCCGCCGCGCTCGTGCTGCTCGGCGCGCTGATCGGCGGGACCGACGTGGCGATGAACGCCAATGCGGTGGAAGTCGAAAAGCAGATGCGCCGCGCCATCATGTCGTCCTCGCACGGCTTCTGGAGCGTCGGCGGCTTCATCGGCGGCGGCGCGGGCGGCGCGGTCATCCAGGCCACCGATCACCGCGTGCATGCCGTGATCGTCACGGCGATCGCGCTCGTGGCGATGCTCGCGGCAGTCCGCTTCATGGTCACCGAGCCGCGGCCGGAGTCGCATGCCCCGCACCGGTTCTCGCTGCCGCGCAATCCCGTCGTCTATCTCGTCGGGCTGATCGCGCTGTTCTCGATGATCCCCGAAGGCGCCGTGCTCGACTGGGCCGCGATCTATCTACGCGAGGAGCGCGGCGCGGATCTCGCAACGGCCGGGCTGGGCTTCGCCGCCTTCTCGGCGACCATGGCGGTGATGCGCTTCGTCGGCGACAAGGTGCGCAACCGGTTCGGCGCAGTGCGCACGCTGCGTGCCTCGAGCCTCGTCGCGGCTGCGGGCATGCTGGTCGCCGGCTTCTCGACGGAGCCGTGGATCGCCATCGCCGCCTTCGGCTTCGCCGGTCTCGGCATCGCCAACATGGTGCCGATCGCCTTCTCGGCGGCGGGAAACCAGCCGGGAAGCTCGTCCGGTGCCTCCCTCAGCACGGTGACGCTGATGGGCTACTCGGGCATCCTCGTGGCGCCTTCGGCGATCGGCTTCGTCGGCGAACGCTTCGGCTTCGCGCCGGTCTACGTCGCCGTCTCGGTCCTGCTGGTGGTGGTCTGCCTGATGGCGGGTCTGGCGCGGGCCGCGGAGTTCGAGGCAGCCGGCGAGAGCGGACGCCCGGCGCAGTAGGCCTTCAGATACTCCATCAGGAAGTCCGCGACACGGCGGATGCGCACGCTCGACCGCAGGTCGCGGTGCATGGCGATCCAGCACGGCAGCAGCGGTATCTCCAGTTCGGGCAGGAGAATCTCGACCTCGGGGGCCCGCTCGACGATCGGCCGCTGCTGGAAACTGACGCCCGCGCCGGCACGCGTCGCCTCCCAGATCACCGCGTGCTGGTCGCAGCGGATATGGAAGGCATGCCTGTCGATGGGGATGCCGGCATTGCGGAAGCCGTTGATGATGTCCATCGCGCGATCGAGCCCGATCATCTGGTGCTGCAGCAGCTGCGAGGGATCTTCGGGTCTGCCGCGGCGCGCGATGTAGCTCTTCGCCGCGCAGACGACGATCGGGATGTCGGCCGCCTTCCTGGCGACGAGATCGAGCTGCGACGGCTCGATCATCCGGATGGCGATGTCGGCATCGCGGCCGAGCAGGTTCTCGACGAGGTTCGAGGCGACGATCTCGATCTCGATGCCCGGTTCCTCGGCGGCGAGGAGGGCGAGCATCGGCGGCAGCACGTAGATGGCGACCATCTCGCTCGCCGCGATCCGCACCGTGCCGGCGACTTCTTCCGTCGCACCGAGCGCGAGCCTCGAGAAGGCTTCCGCCTGTTCGCGCATCTCCAGGGCGCGGCCGAGAAGCTCGACCCCCTGCCTGGTGAGCTTGTAGCCGGCGCGGCCGCGGCGGAAGAGCGTCACGTCGAGCACCTGCTCCAGCTCCGTGATGTGCCGGCCGAGCGTCGGCTGGCTCGCCCGCAGTTTCCGTGCGGCAGCGGACAAGCTGCCGGTCTCCGCCACGGCGGCGAAGCTACGGATCAGGTTCCAGTCGATGTCGAGCATGACCCATTCATTTCTGAACATCCAAGATGCATGATTGGGACATTATCATTCAGGAGCGAAAAGACTACCACTCCCCGTGTGTGCGCGGGAAAAGGGAAAGTTCGTGAAGACGATCGTCATCCTGGGAGCTGCCGGCCGTATCGGCGACGCTGCGAGCCAGGCTTTCGTTTCGGCCGGATGGCAGGTCAAGGGTCTCGCCCGGGGCCGCAAGGGCGCGCAGCTGCCCCTGGACGTCGAATGGATCAGGGCCGACGCGGCGGATCGCGCCGCGCTCATCGAGGCCTGCGCCGGCGCCGACGTCGTCCTCAACGCGCTCGACCCGGACAATACGGACTGGGAACAGAAGGCGATGCCGCTGGCGGAGAACGTCATCGCCGCCTGCGAAGCGACGGGCGCCACCCATCTCCTGCCCGGCAACATTCACAATTTCGGCCATGGCCTCCGATTCGGGATGACGGAGGAGATGCCGCAGGTCGCCTCGACGTCGAAGGCGCGTGTGCACATCGCGATGGAGAACCTGTTCCGACGCCGTTCCGAAGCGGCGGGCGTGCAGACGCTGGTTCTGCGCGCGGGCGATTTCTATGGCGGGACGAAGCTGGGGAACTGGCTCGAGCTCTTCATCCTCGGGAAGCTGCAGAAGGACGTCTTCACCTGGCCGGGCCCGATGGATGCGCCGCGCGCCTTCGCCTACCTGCCCGATCTCGCCCATGGCTTCGTGCGTCTGGCACAAGCGAGGCGCAGACTACCGGCCTTCGACGTCTTCCATTTCGCCGGGCACACGTTGAACGGAGCCCAGGTGATGGCAGCCACCGAACTCGCGCTGGGACGGCGCCTGCAGCGGCGCGGCGTTCCATGGCCGCTGCTGCGGGCAGGGGGACTCTTCATGCCCATGCTGCGCGAGGTCGCGGCCGCGTCCTACCTGTGGACCACGCCGCATTCTCTGGACGGACGCAAGTTCGAGGCGCTCGTGGGTCGTTTGCCCGTCACCGATCCGGTGCAGGCGATCCGCCGAGGGCTGGTGGAGCAGTATCTCGACGGATCGCCGGTTTCGAGCGCGGCCTGACAGCCGTCGGCGCGGCGCGCCGACGGCCGCCGCCGTCAGATTCTGCCCATCAGGAGCAGGATCAGCAGCACGATCACGACCACGCCGAGCAGGCCGGAAGGTCCGTAGCCCCAGCTGCGCGAGTGCGGCCAGGTCGGGATCGCCCCGAGCAGAAGCAGGATCAGGATGATGATGAGAATGGTGCCGAGCGACATGACTTGAGCCCTCCGGGACAGCGGTGCAGATGCTGCCCGGAAATGCGCCAGTAACCTGCGGGTTCCATTCGTCCGCCGCTTCGAGCGGGTTTATTCCGCGGCCTTCGGGAAGCTGCCGCGGCCGTCCGCTCCCGCTGGTTCCTCGTCGGGGCGTCCTTCCGGTGAGGCGGCCGAACGCCTCCGGCGCCACGGCAGAATCCGGCCGAGCCTTGCCGACAGGCGCGACTCGTTGCTTCGGGTGACGATCATCAGCAGGGACGGGGTCACGACGAGCGTCAGCACCGTGGAGAAGGCGAGGCCGTAGACGATCGCGCTGGAGAGCGTGATCCACCACTGTGTGGACGGCGCGCCGTAGGTGGTCTCGTGATTGAGGATCTCCAGATTGAGCCCGAAGGCGATCGGCAGGACGCCGAGGATCGCGGTGACGGCGGTGAGCACCACGGGGCGCGCGCGTTCGCGGCAGGTCTGGAGCACCGCCTCGAGCTTGTCCATGCCGGACTGGCGCAGCACGTCGTAGGTCTCGATCAGAACGATGTTGTTGTTCACCACGACGCCAGCGAGCGCGATGATGCCGATGCCGGTCATGACCACGCCGAAAGGCTGTCCCATGATCATGAGTCCGAGGAACACGCCGATGGTGGACATGACCACCGCCGATAGAACCAGCGCCACCGACATGAAGCTGTTCAGGAGCGCGAGCAGAACAACGAAGATCAGGAAGATCGCGGCGCCGAAGGCCTTCGACAGGAACTCGCCGGCCGCCTGTTGCTCCTCGTCTTCGCCGGCCAGCCGCCAGCGGATGCCCCGTTCGTCGAGGTTCATGCCCTCGACGTTGGCGATCACCTGTTCGCGGACCGGATTGGCCTGAACGCCCTCGCGGATGCCTGCGGCGACGATGACGGTGCGAACGCCGTCGATGCGGCTCAGGGTTCCGGTGCGCGGCGCCGGATTGCGCTCGACGAAGTTCGAGATCGGCACGGCGCCGAGCGCGGTCTGCACCCGGAGCTGGTCGAGTTCCGACAGCGTGCGCCGGTCCTCCGGAAGCCGCAGCCGGATGTCGACCGCATCGTCGGATCCCGCGGGCCGGTATTCGGTGAGCTTCAGCCCGGTGGTCACCAGCTGGACGACGGTTCCGACGGAGCCGGGGCCGATGCCGTACTGCGCGGCCCTCGTGCGGTCGACGTCGAGTTCCCAGTCGATGCCGGGCGGCGGCAGGCCGTCGGAGATGTCGATGACGTCCGGGACGGTCTGCAGCATGGCCGCCGTTTCACGGGCGGCCTCGTCGAGTCCTGCGGGATCGACCGCCGAAAGGCGGAGCTGGATCGCCTTGCCGGTGGGCGGCCCGCTCTCGGGCACCGAAACCTCGATCTCGGCGCCGGGAATGCCGGTCATGGCGATGCGAAGGTCGTCGAGAATCTGGCTCGCGGGCTTGCGCTCGCGCCAGTCGACGAACTCGTACTGGATCACTCCCACCACGTCCTCGTCGAGCTGCGCCCCGCCGCCCTGGGTCTGGCCGACGCGGGTGTAGACGGTCTCGATGCCCGGCCAGCCGAGGATGCGTTTCTCCGCCTGACTGACGATCGCATCCTGCTCGGCGAGCGAGAGGTTGCCGCGGGCGTGGACGTAGAGCAGGCCGTATTCCGGCTCGACGCTGGGGAAGAACTCGACGCCCTTGCCGAACTGGACATAGGCCGCCGGAACGGCGACGAGCGCCGCCAGCGTCGCGAAGGTGACGATGAAGGGGTGGCGCACCGCATGGCGCACGAAGCGCATGTACCAACCGTCCCGGTGCTCCGCCTCGACCGTCGGCTTGGCGATCAGCGCGCCGAGCGCGGGCGTGAACAGCAGCGCGTAGATCAGCGACGACGACAGCGTGACGATCAGCGTGATCGGCATGTACTTCATGAACTCGCCGACGATGCCCGGCCAGAACAGCAACGGCGAGAAGGCGGCGACGCGGGTGGCGGTGGCGGCGACCACCGGGCCGGCCATGCGGCGGGCGGCGAGCGCGAAGGCCTCGCGCTTGTGCATGCCCTCCGACATGCGGCGCTCGGCGAATTCGGTGACGATGATGGCGTCGTCGACCAGCATGCCGACCGCCAGGATGAGGGCGAACAGGACGACGATGTTGACCGTGTAGCCGGCGAGCGACAGCCAGAGAATGCCCATCAGGAAGGAGGCCGGGATGGCCATGCCGATCAGCATCGAGGCCCGGCCGGACAGCGAATAGAGGATGACCACGAAGACAAGGATCACCGCGGTGAGAACGCTGTTCTCGAGATCCCCCAGGAGCTGGCGGATGACGGTGGACTTGTCCTGGCTGAAGGCGACGGTCGCGCCCTCCGGCAGGAGCCGCTGGAAATCGGTCGCGGCCGCCTTCACGGCGTCGACGGTCTCGACGAGATTGGCCCCGGTGCGCTTCGACACCTCGATGGCGATGGCGGGCTTGCCGTCGAGGCGCGTGATCGTCACCGGGTCCTTGAAGGTCGAGCGGATGGTGGCGAGGTCGCGCGCGCGCGCCACCGCATTGCCGCTGGCGACGATCGGCAGGTTGGCGACGTCCTCCACCGTCTCGATCAGGGCGGGGATCTTGACGGCGTAGCGGCCTTCCTCTCCCTGAAGCTGTCCGGCCGCGACCAGCGAGTTGCTGGCCGCGACCGCGCCGACCAGCTGGTCGAGGCGCAGGTCGTAGGAGGAGAGCTTCACCGGATCGATGATCACCTCGACGAGATCGTCGCGGGCACCCTGGAGGGCTGCGTCGAGCACACCCGGCACCTCCTCGATGCGGTCGCGCAAGGCGCGGGCGGCGGTCGTCAGGGCGCGCTCCGGAACGTCGCCGGCGAGCGTCACGACCAGCACCGGGAATTCGGAGATGTTGACCTCGTTGACGCTCGGCTCGTCGACGCCCTGCGGCAGATCCTGCTCGGCGTCCGACACCTTGTTGCGGACGTCCTCCAGCGCCTTGTCGAGATCGGCGCCGGCCTGGAACTCGACGATGACGTTGCCGCCTCCCTGGTAGGCGGTGGAGCGCATCTCCTTGATGCCGGTGATGGATTTCAGCCGCGTCTCGACCGGCCGCAGCAGCAGTCGCTCGGCATCCTCCGGCGAGATGCCCTGGTAGGAGAGGCTGACATAGATGATCGGGATCTGGACGTCCGGCTCGGCTTCCTTGGGGATGCCGCGATAGGCGAGGGTGCCCGCGATCAGGAAGAACAGCAGGATGGAGATCGTCAGCCGCGCATGGCGTATGGAGTACTCGACGAGGCCCATGGTCAGCGCGCGTCCGTCAATTCGTCGTTCCCATGGCCTCGCCGACCAGGCGGCGAACGGTCTCGGCGTCCGCCTCCACGGGCTTGACCGTCTCGCCTTCCACCACGAGATCCTGTCCCGCGACGATGATGCGTGCGTCACGGGGCACGCCGCCGAGCACCAGACCGCGCGGCGTGTCGTCGATCAGGTCGATCGGCACGAAGCCGACCACGTCGTCCGGGCCGACGATGCGGATGCCGAGATCGCCCGCCTGCGACAGGGTCACCACGGACCGCGGCAGGAAGACCGCATCGACGGGATCGGATCGCAGCGTGATCTCGGTGGTCATGCCGGCCGGGATCGAGCGGTCGGCGTTGGGCACCGACACCTCGATGGCATAGGTGCGAGTCTGGACGGAGGCGTCGCGGCTGACATAGCGCAGGGTGCCTTGCACCACCTTGCCTCCGACCAGGCGTATGTCGGCCGCTTCGCCAAGCTTCAGGTCGTCCAGATCCTGCTCGTTCACCTGGCCGACTGCCAGAACCGGATCCAGGTCGAGGACGGTGGCGACCTCCGCCCCCTGCGCGATCGCGCTTCCCTCCTCGACCGAAACGCGATCGACGAGGCCGTCGAACGGCGCGCGAAGGAAATATCTGTCGAGTTCGGCATTGGCGGAATCGAGCTGTGCCTGAGCGGTCGCGAGGGCCGCGCGGGCGCTGTCGAGCTGCAGCCGGGCCACGTTGCCGGTCGAGGCGAGCCTTTCGGCGGCATCGAGTTCGGCCTGTCGCTGTGCCAGGACGGCGGTGGCCATCTCGACCGCCGAACGCTTGTCCTCGCTGTCCAGACGCATGACGATGTCGCCTGCGGATACCATCGTCCCCTGACGAGCAGGCAGTTCCGCCACGATGCCTGCGGTGCGCGACGCGAGCGTGGAGCGGCGGTTTGCCTCCGTGGTGCCGGAAATGCGGATGGCACGCGCATGCTCGCGACGTGGCGGCGTGACGACGCCGACGGTGCGGATGGGGCGCTGTCCTGCGTCCGGCGTGTCGGGGCTGCCCGCCGCCGGGGGCGAGTTCCCGGACTGGGCGCTTCCGACGGAGGAGAACTCACCGGTCAGGATCCACGCGGCGGATGCCCCCAGGACGACGAGCGCCGCCAGTTTGTGCAGACGTACTTTCGGCATGTCCCGTTCCTGCGCGGCCTGCGCAACCGGCGTTCCTTCGACGCATGCGCCGCCCTCATGTGGGGCCGAAGACAGTCGCGTTCAATCCGCAACCGCCGCGGTCACTTTCGTGGCGCTGTGTACTCCAAAGTGGAGACGGGAAACAGTCAGTTTTCTTGATCGAATACTCATTCGACCGGGCAGGGCGCTCCGGCCGCGTTCCATCGCTCCAGCGCGGCGAAGGTTTCCTGCGCCGAACCAGGGGCCGGTTCACGACCCGGTCCCGGCGCCCAGCCCCAGCCGACGAGGGCGTCGTCGCGCACGTGCACGGCCACGTCCGCCACGGACCGGCCGCCATTGCGCTGCGGGTCCTTGATCTGGGCGCAGATCTGAGCCGAACTCTTGCCGAACCAGGCCATTTCGACCGGCGCCAGATGCCAGCCCGGGGCTCCCGGCGGGCCGTGCAGGACGCTGGAATTGCTCTCGAAATGGCAGGTCGTGCAGCGCAGGCCGGGATTGCCGAAGCCGGATCCGTCGGCACCGCGCATCACGTTGAAGGCATGCACGCGGGTCGCGCCGTAGTGGGCGCCCGACCAGCGCGGACGCTCGTCCTCGACGTGGCAGTTGGCGCAGCGCGGATGGGACAGGACGGCATGGATCTCTTCCCAGGCGGCAAGTCCGGCGGCAGGATCGACGGGGGACGCCTCGACGGTCGGCATCGGCGCGGGTGACGCCGCTTCCTGGGCGCCGGCAGCGCCCGCGAGCAGGATGGCAGTGACTGTCAGCAATATCGCGCGCCTCATGCGAAGGCGACCTCCTTCGACAGCGGCAAGCTGCGGATGCGTTTGCCCGTCAGGGCGAAGACGGCATTGGCGAGAGCAGGGAGAGCCGGCGGCGTGCCGATCTCGCCGACGCCACCCATCCTGTGGAAGTTCTCCAGGATCGCGACCTCGAAGTCCGGGCACTGGTGCATGCGCATGGCATCGTGGTCGTGGAAATTGGACTGCTCGACCATCCCGTCGGCGAAGGTGATCTCCTGGCCCATGGCGGCCGAGAGGCCATAGACGGCGCCGGAGACGAGCTGCGCCTCGATGATGCCCGGGTCGAGTGCGGTGCCGACGTCGGCCGCGATCCAGACCTTGTCGATGCGCAGTCCGGCGCCGGTCTGCGACACCTGGACCACTTCGGCCACCCAGGAGCCGAAGGACAGGGTGAAGGCGAAGCCCTTCGCCGTGCCTTCAGGAAGCGGTGCGCCCCAGGCCGACATCGCTGCCGCCTTGTCGACGACGGCGATCGCAGCCGGGAAATCCTTCATCAGGCGTCGGCGCAGTTCGACCGGGTCGAGGCCCCCCCGAACGGCAATCTCGTCCATGAAGCACTCGTGGAAGAAGCCGTTGAAGGAGTTGCCGACGGCGCGCCAGAAGCCGACCGGCACGCCCAGTTCCGCCTCGATGCCGGTCACGCGGTAGTGCGGGATCGTGTAGGGCTGGTTGCAGGCGCCGTCGACGATCGCCTTGTCCGGTCCCATCGGCGAGATCGACGGGAAGGTGCGCCGCAGGATGCCGGCGATGACGGAGGGCGAAGCGATCCGCATGTCGACCGCCTCGGGCAGGCCGTCGGCGCCGAGGCGGGCGCGGAAGCGTCCGGCTGCGGCCGGACGGTAGGCATCGTGGCGGGTGTCTTCCTCGCGCGTCCAGGTGACCTTGACCGGACGGCCGTCGGCCTCCCGGGCGAGGGCGGCAGCGTAGAGGGAGAAATCCATCTCGCCGCGCCGGCCGAAGCCGCCGCCGAGCGAGGTGGTGTGGATGTTGACGCTTTCGGTCTCGACACCCGCGACGGCCGCGCAGAGCTGCCGCGTCATCGTCGGAAACTGGTTCGGCGACCAGACATCGAGAACGCCGTCCTTCAGGCGCGCCGTGGCATTCATGGGCTCCATGCACATATGGGCGAGGAACGGCACCTGGTACTCGGCCTCGACCAGCCGCTCGCCCGGCGCGTCGGCGAAGGCGGTGTCGACGTCGCCATCGTCCCGGGCGGCGTTTCCGCCGGGGCTGGCGAGCGCCTCGATCAGGCGTGCGGTCATGGCGGCGCCGTCGACCGGGTAGTCGGCTTCGCCCCACTCCACCTCGATCGCCTCGGCAGCCTTGAAGGCGGCCCAGGTGTTGTCGGCGATGACGCCGAACCCGCTGCCGTAGGTGGTGTCGATCGGCACGATCCTGACCACGCCCGGCATCGCCTGCGCCTTCGACAGGTCGACGCGCGTGGGTTTCTGCCAGAAACGCGGGCTCATGCGCACCGTGCCGAAGAGCATGTCCTGCTGCATGACGTCGACGCCGAAGATCGGAGCGCCGGTGACCTTGTCGCGCATGTCGACGCGGTTCTGAGCTCTGCCCAGGATCGTCCAGTCCGCCGGCCGCTTCAGCACCACGTCCGCAGGCGGGTCGAGCCTCGCAGCCGCGACCGCCACATCGCCATAGCCGAGGGAGCGGCCCGAGGCGGCATGGGAGATGCGGCCGCCGCCGGTGGCAAGGTCGCGGGCGGGGACGCCGAGCGACGTCGCAGCGGCCGCGACAAGCATCTGGCGGGCGGCTGCTCCCGCCTGCCGCATCCGGTCGAACCCGTCGCGCGTGGAGGAGGAGCCGCCGGTGCCCTGCAGGCCGAGCACCTTGCCCACGCCACCCATGGCCCCGCGAACGGCCTCGGACATGATGCTCTCGTCCCAGAAGGGGAAGGGTCCGCCTTCCGCCAGCATCTCGGAATTGTAGTAGGCATAGGAGGCGGGACCATGCTCGACGGTGACCGCCGCGAGCGGCACGTCGAGTTCTTCGGCCACAAGGGCTGCCAGGGTGGTGGAGATGCCCTGACCCATTTCTGCGCGCGGAGCGATGACCGTGATGCTGCCGTCCTGCGCGATCTTCACATAGGGGTTGAACGTCGCCTCGCCCGCGGCGAGGTCGTCTTCCAGCGGATTGGGATAGGGTCGCCGGTAGTAATAATAGCCGACGGCGATGCCGCCGGTGACCGCGGCGGCGCCGATCAGGAAGGCGCGGCGGGTGATGGTGCCGAGGCTCGCCATGGTCAGGCCCTCGCCAGTCTGGTCGCCGCCGCGCGCCTGATGGCAGCGCGGATGCGCGGATAGGTGCCGCAGCGGCAGAGATTGCCCGACATGGCGTTGTCGATGTCCTCGTCGGTCGGGTTCTCGATCTCGTCGAGGAGCGCCGTCGCGCTCATGATCTGGCCGGCCTGGCAATAGCCGCACTGGGCGACCTGCTCGTCGAGCCAGGCCTGCTGGACCACCGAAAGCGTGCCGTCCCGCGCGAGCCCCTCGATCGTCGTGACCTCGCCCTCGACGCTGCCGACCGGCAGGACGCAGGAGCGGACGGGCGATCCGTCGATCAGGACGGTGCAGGCGCCGCAGGCCGCGATGCCGCAGCCGAACTTCGGGCCGAGCACGCCGGCCAGGTCGCGCAGCGCCCAGAGAAGCGGCATTTCCGGGTCGGCATCGATCTCGATCGGTCTGCCGTCGACTGTCAGGCGCATGAGGGATACCCTTCGTTGTCGTCTCGTGCGGGGCCGTTCTCCGGCCCTGGATGAGGATACATGTTGACAAAAATCGTCATTTTGTCAATGAGGGTCATGGACGATCAGGGAACGTGATGGACAGCAGTGCCGGCCCGCCGGAGACGGGCAATCGCGAGGCCGACAAGCGTGCCCGCATCCTCGACGGGGCGATGTCGGTGTTTCTCGCCTACGGATACCAGCGCACGACGATGGACGACATCGCGCGGGCAGCCGAGATGTCGCGCCCGGCGCTCTACCTCTCCTTCCGCAACAAGACGGACATCTACCGCGCGATCGCGGCCGACATCATGGACCAGTCGGTGGCGGCCGCCGAACGGGCGCTGGCGCAGCCGGGCGACCTCGGCGAACGGCTCACCGGGCTGATGGAGGACGCGGTCTTCTCGCTGCACGAGCGGCTGGCCGGTTCGCCGCATGCGGGCGACATCCTCGACATGAAGAACAACCTCGCCGCCGATCTCGTGGCGCGCTGGAAGGATGGGCTCTGCCGGGCCATCGGCGGCGCGATCGCGGAGGAGGTGGCGCGCACGGGCGTCGACCTCGCCGCGCGCGACCTGTCGCCGACCCTCCTCGCCTCGCTGACGATCGACGGCCTCGAAGGCATGAAGCTGCGCATCCCCGACCCCCAGCAGCAGCGCCGCGCCGCGCGCGGGCTGGTGCGGGTGGTGACGCTGGCGGTGGAGGGGTAGGAACGGGGCGGAGGGCAGGCCGGAGCGTGAGCCTAGCGGCCTGCTATGGACCGACGCGGTTTGCGACGGTCGCGAACCAGTCCGCTCCGGCGTAGGTGACGCTCACGATGAAAACCGCCTGTGCCTCGTCGTCGACGACGAAGGCAATCACGCCTTTACGCGCCGTCGGTATCGCCCGAAGCCCGGGATGGATCTCGTTCCGGATCGAACCGATGTGCGGGTTCTCGCCGAGGCGACGAAACGACCGCTCGATCTCGCCGAGCTTGCGAAGCGCCACCGCCGTGCCGGCTTAGCCGGCGACGAAGTCCTCGATGGCGCGCAGGTCGCGTGCCACGTCGGGATGACGGAACAGGCGGTAGACCATTCCGGCTCATCGGGCCGCGAGACGCTGCCGTGCCTGCTCGAAAAGGTCATCCTCCTCGAGGTCGATCCATTCGTCTCGCGGAAGGGACATGCGTTGCGTGATCGTCTCGCGCATCGCATCGAGGGCGATCTCCCGCTCCTCCTCGTCGTGCATGATCTGCTCGATTCCGGCGGCGACGACGCTGCTGATGGACGCGAACCGCCCTTCCTTCACCTTCGCCAGTGCGAAGGCATGGTGGCGCTCGGTCAGGCTCACACCGGTCTTCACGGTCATGATGGCGCTCCTGTCGTCCGTATAGTCGTCCTGCCGCCCACCATCGTCAAGATGCACGCAGGTGCCGTCCCGGACCGGGACGATCCCGCACCTGACCCTCGACGCGGGAACGGCGGGCCGAGGCCCGCCGTTCGCACGTCCGGCCGGGGTGGTCGAAGATCAGGAAGCGGCTTCCTCGGACGCGGCGCGCTCGGCGGCCATCTTGGCGGCGAGCGCCTCCTCGGTCTTCTTCAGCATCGCGGCGCGCTCCTGGGCCTTCTTGCCCGGCTCGGCCTTCTTCGGGTTCGAGCGGGCCGGGCGCTTGGCGATGCCGGCCTCGTCGAGGAAGCGCAGCACGCGGTCGGTCGGCTGGGCGCCCTGCGCGATCCAGTGCTGGGCGCGCTCGGCGTCGATCTTCACGCGCTCGCCGTCCTTCGGCATCATCGGGTTCCAGGCGCCGATGGCCTCGATGAAGCGGCCGTCGCGCGGCGAGCGGGCGTCGGCGACGACGACGTGGTAGTAGGGGCGCTTCTTGGAGCCTGCGCGGGCCAGTCTGATCTTCAGCGACATTGTTCTTTCTCCTGATGTCCTGTCTGTCTTCGATGGCCTTGCGGCCGGTTCGTCACGCGCCCGCGGGGGCGCTGTCCTGGTCGGCCGAGGCCGAGGCCGCGGCGATCATCTCGTGGTGGCGGATCACTTCCTTCACGATGAAGGCGAGGAACTTCTCCGCGAAGTCGGGGTCGAGCTGGGCATCCTTCGCCAGCCGGCGCAGGCGCTCGATCTGCTGCTGCTCGCGGCTCGGATCCGCGGGCGGGAGGCCATGCTCCGCCTTCAGCACGCCGACGGCCTTGGTGCAGCGGAAGCGCTCGGCCAGCATGTGGATGAGCGCGGCGTCGATGTTGTCGATCGAGGCGCGGTAGCCGGCGAGGATCTCGCGGGCGCGCGCAGCGGTATCGTCGGTGTGGTGTGCGTGGCTCAAGCCTTCCTCCCGCTCACTTCTTCTTCGGCAGGCCGGGGAAGCCGCCGCCGAGACCCGGCAGGCGCGGTCCGCCCGGCAGACCCGGAAGGCCGCCGCCGCCGATGCCCGGAAGGCCCTTCGGCAGGCCGCCGAGACCGGCCGCTTCCGCCTGCTTCTTCAGCTGCTCGAGCTGCTTCGGATCCATCTTCGACAGGTCCGGCATTCCGCCCATCGGGCCGCCGCCCATCAGGCCGCCGAGGCCCATCTTCTGCGCCATGCCGCCCATCAGGCCGCGCATCATGCCGCCGCCCTTGCCCTTGCCGCCCATGGCCTTCATCATGTCGGCCATCTGGCGGTGCATCTTCAGGAGCTTGTTGATCTCGGCGGCGTCGGTGCCCGAGCCCGCCGCGATGCGCTTCTTGCGCGAATGCTTCAGGATGTCCGGATTGGCGCGCTCGGCCTTGGTCATCGACGAGATGATGGCGAGCTGGCGCCCGAACATCCTGTCGTCGAGGCCGGCCGAGGCCATCTGGTCCTTCATCTTGCCCATGCCGGGCATCATGCCCATGATGCCGCCCATGCCGCCCATGTTCTGCATCTGGCGCAGCTGCTCGGCGAGGTCGTTCAGGTCGAACTTGCCGGACTGCATCTTCCTGGCCATCGCCGCCGCCTTCTCGGCGTCGATGGTCTCGGCGGCCTTCTCGACGAGCGAGACGATGTCGCCCATGCCCAGGATGCGGTCGGCGATGCGCTTGGGATGGAACTCCTCCAGCGCGTCCATCTTCTCGCCGACGCCGATCAGCTTGACCGGCTTGCCGGTGACGGCGCGCATCGACAGCGCCGCGCCGCCGCGGCCATCGCCGTCCATGCGGGTCAGCACGAGGCCGGTGATGCCGACACGCTCGTCGAAGTTGCGGGCGAGGTTGACGGCGTCCTGGCCGGTCAGCGCGTCGGCCACCAGCAGGATCTCGTGCGGCGACGACACCTTGCGGATGTCGGCCATCTCGACCATCAGCGGCTCGTCGATGTGGGTGCGGCCGGCGGTGTCGAGGATGACGACGTCATGGCCGCCGAGCTTGCCGGCCTGAACGGCGCGCCTGGCGATGTCGACCGGCGACTGGCCGGCGATGATCGGCAGGGTGGCCACCTTCACCTGCTCGCCGAGCTGGCGCAGCTGCTCCTGCGCGGCCGGGCGGCGCGTGTCGAGCGAGGCCATCAGGACCTTCTTGCCCTGGCGCTCGGTCAGCCGCCGGGCGATCTTGCCGGTCGTCGTCGTCTTGCCGGAGCCCTGCAGGCCGACCATCATGATGACGACCGGGGCCGGCGCGTTGAGGTCGATCGCCTTGCCTTCCTCGCCGAGCATGGCGACCAGTTCGTCATGGACGATCTTGACGACCATCTGGCCGGGCTTGATGGACTTCAGGACCGCCGCGCCGACCGCCTTCTCGCGCACCTTCTCGACGAAGGAGCGCACGACGTCGAGCGCCACGTCGGCCTCGATGAGCGCGCGGCGAACCTCGCGCAGCGCCGCCGAGACGTCCGCCTCGGAGAGGGCGCCGCGGCCGGTCAGCCCGTTCAGGATGGAGCCAAGGCGCTCCTGGAGGGATTCGAACATCCGGTTTCCTCAGTCTCTTGCATCGGCACGATGCCCGAGAGGTAATGCGTCCGCGCCCGGGATGAAATGCCGGAAACAGGCGAACTGTCCCCGTACCGAACCGCCCAAAGCCAAAAAGCACCCGGGGGCGCTTCGCGCTGCCGGGTGTTGGCCTCCGGGATCGATCTATGCCGCTTGGCGTCCCGGTCGGCTGCTCGGAGTCTTCAACTCGTCGCGGATTTGCGAGGGTCTAGACAGCAAAACGGGCCGGGAGTCAAGTTTTGCCGGTTCTTCCGTTCGCAAGGCAGTGGTTCCTGCCCCTCCGCCGGCGAGGATCAGCGCGGCGGCGCGGCCGCCAGCCACTCGGCCACGATCCGCGCATCCTCCTCGCCGATCAGGTGGCCGGCAGAGATGGACCGCGTGTCCACGACGGCGCCGCAGCTTTCCAGAAGAGTCTCCAGCGCCGGCGCGAACGGCGCATAGGTGCGGTCGGCCTCGCCGGCGATCATCAGCAGGCTGGCACCCGTGAGCGGCGGCGTCGGCGGCTGGTCGAGCACGGACATCGGACGCAGGAGGGCAGCCTTGCGCACCAGTCCGGGATGCAGCAGGGCAGTCGCTGCGATCAGATTGGCGCCGTTGGAGTATCCGAGGAAGATGGTCCGGTCGAGGTCGATGCCCAGCGCCGGCGCGGTGCGACTCAGGAAGCCGGCGAAAGCCGCGGATTCGGCCCTGATGTCGGCCTGGTCGAAGGTGACGGGGGTCAGACGCCGGTACCACCGCGACCGGCCGTCCTGGACGACGCGGCCGCGGACCCCGAGCAGCGTGGCGCGGGGCGCGATGCGCCGGGCGAGATCGACGAGGCTCGTCTCGTTGCCGCCCGAGCCGTGCAGAAGCACCATGGTTCGGCCGTCCGGCCGCTCCGGCCGAACGATCTCGAAAGCGAAATCGACCGCCTTCGTGAGCCGGGATGCGGACGCAGGTCCATCCGGATGCGCCGGCGTGCCCAGCATTGCCGTCGCGATCGCTTCCGCGGTCCCTTGGACCTTCGGCCCGGCTGCCGTGCCTGCGGTTGCCGCGACCAGAACCCAAAGCGCCAGAAGCGCCGTCCGAGCATGTCGTGCCATGGATCTCGCCCAACGATGGATCGTCGGACGGAGCGTCTCAGTCCTCGCGGGCGAGCGCTAGGACCGGACTGCAACAGTGCCGCCCGATTCGACCGGACGCCGGTTCACCGCTGCCGGTCGAGGAGCAGGCGGACATAGTCGAGCTTCCGCGCAACGGCCGGCGCGATCACGAAGGGGTAGAGGTCGGGCACCCCCATGCAGCGGTTGATGCCGTTGACCACTTCGGTCAAGGCCAGCCAGCGCCGCAGGACGTCGTCGATGCCGTCGCGGGGCGGTGGAGCGTCGGCATTGGCGGCGGCGTCGATCCGGTCGATCGGAATGGCGAAGGCGTCCGCCATCTCCAGCGTGTCGGCGATGTGGAGATAGTGCGCCCAGGTCTCGGCCCAATCCTCCCAGGGATGGCTGGCGGCGTAGGGCGTGACGTGATCGTCCTGCCAGCCGGCCGCCGGACCCTGGTCATAATGCCGGCGAAGAGCATCGCCGTAGTCGGCGCGCTCGTCCCCGAACAACGCCCGGAAGGCTTCCAGTTCGGCGGGGTCGTCGCGGATCAGCCGTTCCCAGTAGTAGTGACCGACTTCGTGGCGGAAATGGCCGAGGAGCGTCCGGTAGCGCTCGCCCATGGCAAGGCGCATGCGCTCGCGCTCGGCAGGGTCCGCCTCGATGACGTTGAGCGTGATCAGGCCGCCGTCATGCCCTGTGAGCACGCGTTCGCCCGGCAGATCGGCGAGGAATTCGAAAGCCAGGCCGGCGGCATCGTCGGGATCCGCCTTGGGGCGGACCTCCAGACCGAAACCGAGCAAGGCGTAGACCAGCCTCCGCTTGGCGCGCTCGATCCGGGCCCAGCGGTCCCGGTTGCCGTCGACCACGAGGTCGGGGATGGTGCGGTTGAGGGCGCAGGCGCGGCAATAGCCGTCATGCTCGGGCGCGGCGATCCAGTTGCAGCCGCACTCGGTCGCATTGCGGCATGCGGGCGCCTCGACGCCGACCGCGACGAAACGGGACTCTTCGGGCGCGAACGCGACGTCGGTGCCGCAGGCGAGACAGCGGACGTTCTCGAAATAGAGGCGGCTGCCGCAGGCCGGGCAGGAGAACAGTTTCATCGCAGGCTCCAGGGAAGGGGACGGCGGGCAACGCGCGACCGTCGAAGCGGTTCCGGGCGTATATGGTTGACAAAAGCAACCATCCCGTGCCTGATCGTTCGAAGAGCGGAGGTGACGGATGGTCGTGACGGAGGATGCCGAGGGCATCGCGGAGATCCGCAGCTTCAACCGGTTCTACACCCGCCTGCTCGGCGCGCTGAACGAAGGGCTGCTGCGATCGCCCTACAGCCTGCCGGAAAGCCGCCTGCTCTACGAACTGGGGAGCCGCGGCCGCACGACGGCGGCCGACCTCGCGGCGGATCTCGGCATGGATCCCGGCTATCTCAGCCGGCTGCTGCGGAAGCTGCGCGACGGTGCGCTGGTGGAAAGCGTCTCCAGCCCCGACGACGGCCGCGCGCAGATCCTGTCGCTGACACCGGCCGGCGTTGCTGCCTTCCAGACGCTCGACAGAGCCTCGCACGAGGAGGTC
The DNA here is from genome assembly GCF_014495845.1 of Aquibium microcysteis. Lineage (NCBI taxonomy): Bacteria > Pseudomonadati > Pseudomonadota > Alphaproteobacteria > Hyphomicrobiales > Phyllobacteriaceae > Aquibium > Aquibium microcysteis. The sequence goes on along the minus strand of NZ_CP061080.1, from coordinate 4,005,062 downwards.
GCAGCGCTGGTCGCGCCGCTCGCAGGACGAGAGACGGACGCGCTGGTGGGAGCGATGCGCACCATTCGACGTCTTCTCGATCCGGTCGCCGTGGCGGAGCCCGTGATCGTCAGGCCGTTCCGGATCGGCGAGATCGGCCACATCATTTCGCGGCATGGAGTCCTCTATCACGAGGAACACGGCTGGGACGGAAGCTTCGAGGGCTTCGTCGCCGAGATCGCGGGCGCCTTCGTGATGAAGCACGACCCGATGCGCGAAGGTTGCTGGGTGGCCGCCCGCGGCGGCGAGGTGCTCGGGTCGGTCTTCGTCGTCGATGCCGGCGAGGGCACGGCGAAACTGCGCATGCTCTACGTCGAGCCGGCGGCCCGCGGCCTCGGTGTCGGCAGGAGGCTGGTCGGCCAGGCGATCGGCTTCGCCCACGGGGCCGGCTACCGCCGCATGACGCTGTGGACGAACGACATCCTGCATTCGGCACGGCGCATCTATGAGGGGGCCGGCTTCAGGCTGGTCGCCGAGGAGCGGCACCGCAGCTTCGGTCGGGATCTCGTCGGGCAGAACTGGGATCTCGACCTCGATTTCTCCCGGGATACCGCGACCGCAGCCTCCTGACCGTTCGCCGCGCTGCCCCGCACGGACGCAGGCGCCTCGCGGCAGCTGCGACGTTGCCGTTCTTCTTCGCGGCAGAGTTCTTCATGGTGGCGGCTGCGGTGTACCAGGCCCGATCACAACTGCGTCAACATCGCCCATTTCCTAACCCGGCGTTAACGCGTCAAAGAATAGTCTAGCTTTTGATCTGCTACTGATGTCGGCGGATTCGGTACCGTGCGTCTCCGGGCCCTGCCGGCCGGCCGCGCGCTTTTCCGATTCACCGATGGTCGCTCTCGAGAAGGAGATGGAAATCGATGCCGAATGGCAAACTGATCGCGTCGGCTCTGCTGGCGGTGGTGCTGGGGACCGGTGGCGCTCACGCAGCGCAGTGCGGGAACACGTCGTCGGGCTTCGACGCCTGGAAGCAGTCGATGGCGCAGGAGGCATCGAGGGCCGGTGTCGGCCAGCGCGGCCTCGCGGCCCTCCAGGGCGCCAGCTATTCCAGCTCGACGATTTCGGCGGATCGCAACCAGAAGAGCTTCAAGTATTCGCTGGAGAAGTTCATGCAGGTGCGCGGCGCGGCGACGATCGTCTCGCGCGGGAAGAAGCTGAAGGCCCAGAACGCGCAGCTGTTCTCGAACCTCGAGGCCCGATTCGGCGTGCCGGCCGGTCCGCTGCTGGCGATCTGGGGCATGGAGACGGCGTTCGGCGGCTACATGGGCGACACCAACCTGATTTCGGCCACCGCGACGCTGGCCTATGACTGCCGCCGCTCGGAATTCTTCACGGGTCACCTGATGGCGGCGCTGCAGCTCGTCGACCGCGGCGTGGTGTCGACCAGTTCCGTCGGCGCCAAGCATGGCGAACTCGGTCAGACGCAGTTCCTGCCGGGCAGCGTTCTGCGCTACGGCGTCGACGGCGACGGCGACGGCAAGATCGATCTCGTCCGGTCCCGCGCCGACGCGCTCGCATCCACCGCGAACTTCCTGCGCGCCCACGGCTGGCGCGCCGGCGCCGGCTACCAGCCCGGCCAGCCCAACTACGGCGCGATCCAGGGCTGGAACGCCGCCAGCGTCTACCAGCAGGCGATCGCCATCATGGGCAAGCAGATCGACGGGTGAACCCGCGCCCGCCGAGGCGCGACGTCCGTTTCGGGAGGGCCGCCATCGCGCGGCCCTTTGCCTTTCAGGCGGCGTAGACGACCAGCAGGTCCTTGGCGTCGATCTGGTCGCCGGCGTGCACCAGAACCTCGGCGACGGTGCCGTCGCGTTCGGCGTGCAGGGCCGTCTCCATCTTCATGGCCTCGATCGACAGGAGCACGTCGCCGGCCATGACGGCCTGACCCGCCGCGACGGCGAGCGTCGAGACGACGCCGGGCATCGGCGCACCGACATGGGCCTCGTTGCCGGGCTCGGCCTTGCGGCGGACCTTGCCGCCGCCGGCGCCGTGCGCCCGGTCCGGTACCTTGACGCGGCGCGGCTGGCCGTTCAGCTCGAAGAAGACGGTGACCATGCCCTGTTCGTCCGGCTCTCCGATGGCCAGGCAGCGCACGACCAGCGTCTTGCCGCGCTCGATGTCGACGAAGATCTCGTCTTCCGGCGCCATCCCGTAGAAATAGACCGGGGTCGGCAGGACGCTGACCGGGCCATAATTGTCCTGTGCGGCGGCGAAGTCGGCGAAGACCTTCGGATACATCAGCGAGGAGGCGAACTCGAACTCGTCGATCGCGCGTCCGAGCTTCGCCTCAACCTCCTTGCGGATGGCGGGAAGGTCGGCGTCGGCCAGCAGCGATCCGGGCCGGACGTCGATCGGCGCGTCGCCCTTCAGCGCCTTCTTCTGCAGGGCCGCCGGCCAGCCGGAGGGCGGCTGGCCGAGATCGCCGCGCAGCATGGAGACCACGGAGTCCGGGAAGGCGATGTCGCGGGTCGGGCTCTCGACGTCGGCGACCGTGAGGTCCTGGCTGACCATCATCAGCGCCATGTCGCCGACCACCTTGGACGACGGCGTCACCTTGACGATGTCGCCGAACATCAGGTTGACGTCGTGATAGGCCTGCGCCACCTCGTGCCAGCGCGTCTCCAGCCCTAAAGAACGCGCCTGCTCCTTCAGGTTGGTGAACTGGCCGCCCGGCATCTCGTGCAGATAGACCTCGGAGGCCGGCCCCTTCAGGTCGCTCTCGAAGGCGGCGTACTGGTTGCGCACCGCCTCCCAGTAGAAGGAGATGCGGCGGATCCAGGCCGGGTCGAGACCGGGATCGCGGTCGGTGCCCTTCAGCGCCTCGACGATCGAGCCGAGGCAGGGCTGCGAGGTGTTGCCCGACAACGCGTCCATCGCCGCGTCGACGGCGTCGACGCCGCTCTCGACCGCGGCAAGGACGGTCGCGGCCGCGATGCCGGAGGTGTCGTGGGTGTGGAAATGGATCGGCAGCCCGGTCGCCTCGCGCAGCGCCTTGAACAGCACGCGGGCGGCGGCGGGCTTGAGCAGCCCCGCCATGTCCTTCAGCGCGATGATGTGGGCGCCGGCGGCTTCCAGCTCCTTCGCCAGCGAGACGTAGTATTTCAGGTCGTACTTGGCGCGTGCCGGATCGAGGATGTCGCCGGTGTAGCAGATCGCGGCTTCGCAGAGCTTGTTCTCCTCGATCACCGCGTCCATCGCGACACGCATGTTCTCGACCCAGTTCAGGCAGTCGAAGACGCGGAACAGGTCGATGCCGCCCGCCGCCGCCTGCTTCACGAAGTGGCGCACGACGTTGTCGGGATAGTTGGTGTAGCCGACGCCGTTGGCGCCGCGCAGCAGCATCTGCAGCAACAGGTTCGGCGCGCCCTTGCGTACCAGCGCGAGCCGCTCCCAGGGATCCTCGGTCAGGAAGCGCATGGCGACGTCGAAGGTGGCGCCGCCCCAGCATTCGAGCGAGAGCAACTGCGGCAGGGCGCGGGCATAGGCGCCGGACACGCCGGCGATGTCGTGCGTGCGCATGCGGGTGGCGAGCAGCGACTGATGGCCGTCGCGCATGGTCGTGTCGGTCACCAGCACCTGCGGCTGCGCGCGCATCCATTCGGCGAATTTCACCGGACCGAGCGCGTCGAGGCGCTGCTTCGTGCCGTCCGGCATCTCGCCGCCGACGAAGGGCACGACGGGAGCGGCTGCGTCGGCCTTCGGCTTCGGCCGGCCACGCGCCTCGGGATGGCCGTTGACGGTGACGTCGGCAAGATAGTTGAGAAGCTTGGTCGCGCGGTCGCGCCGCTTCACCTGGGTGAAGAGCTCCGGCGTGGTGTCGATGAACCGCGTCGTGTAGCTGTTGTCGCGGAACTTCGGGTGCGAAATGATCGCCTCGAGGAAGGTCAGGTTCGTCGCCACGCCGCGGATGCGGAACTCGCGCAGCGCGCGGTCCATGCGGGCGATCGCTTCCTGCGGCGACGGCGCCCAGGCGGTGACCTTCTCCAGCAGCGGATCGTAGAAGCGGGTGATGACGGCGCCCGAATAGGCCGTGCCGCCGTCGAGGCGGATGCCGAAGCCGGTCGCGCCGCGATAGGCGGTGATGCGGCCGTAGTCGGGGATGAAGTTCTGCTCGGGATCCTCGGTGGTGATGCGGCACTGCAGGGCGTGGCCATTGAGCCAGATCTTCTCCTGCGGCGGGACGCCCGACTCCGGCGTGCCGATGGCGTGGCCGTCGAGGATGTGGATCTGCGCCTTGACGATGTCGATCCCGGTCACCTGCTCGGTGACGGTGTGCTCCACCTGGATGCGCGGATTGACCTCGATGAAATAGAACCTGCCGGTGTCGGCATCCATCAGGAACTCGACGGTGCCGGCGCCGACGTAATCGGTCGCGCGGGCGATCTTCAGCGCGTAGCCGCAGAGTTCCTCGCGCCGGGCGTCATCGAGATAGGGTGCCGGCGCGCGCTCGACGACCTTCTGGTTGCGGCGCTGGATGGAGCAGTCGCGCTCGAAGAGATGCACGACGTTGCCGTGCGTGTCGCCGAGCACCTGGACCTCGACGTGGCGTGCACGCTCGACGAGCTTCTCGAGATAGACCTCGTCCTTGCCGAAGGCGGCCTTGGCCTCGCGCTTCGCCTCCATCACCTCGCGGGCGAGGTCGGCCTCGGACCGGATGGCGCGCATGCCGCGGCCGCCGCCGCCCCAGGAGGCCTTGAGCATGACCGGATAGCCGATCGCGGCGGCCATGCGGGCGACCTCTGCCATGTCGTCGGGCAGCGGCTCGGTTGCCGGAACGACGGGAACGCCCACCTCGACGGCGAGATTGCGCGCGGCGACCTTGTTGCCCAGCCGCCGCATGGTATCGGGCCGGGGACCGATGAAGACGATGCCGGCCGCCGCGCAGGCCTCGGCGAATTCCGGGCTTTCCGAAAGCAGGCCGTAGCCCGGATGGATCGCGTCGGCGCCGGACAGTTTCGCGACCCGGATCACCTCCTCGATCGACAGGTAGCTCTCGATCGGGCCCATGTCCTTCGCCAGATGCGGGCCTCGCCCGATCGGATAGGATTCGTCCGCCTTGAAGCGGTGCAGCGAGTATTTGTCCTCCTCGGCCCAGATGGCGACGGTCCTGATGCCGAGTTCGTTGGCGGCGCGGAAGATTCGGATCGCGATCTCGGATCGGTTGGCGACGAGGATCTTGGATATGGGCAAGGTCCGGCTCCGGGGGGAAAAGAGGGGAGGGATCGCGGCGCATGATGTGCCGGAAAATGTTGCAGTGCAACCATCGGCCGCCGTGCCGGCCAAAAAAGAAAGGCCCGGCGCATCGCTGCGCCAGGCCTTCCGCCGAAGGGGCGGTCGTCCTTACTGGACGAGGTAGTCGTACTTGCCGTCCTTCCATTCGTAGAAGACGTAGCCCGGCAGGGTCACGTCGCCCTTGTCGTCGAACTCAAGCGAGCCGAGCACGGTGTTGAACGTGCCCTCGTCGAGCGCCTTCACGACGGCGTCGAACTCGACCGAGCCGGCCGTCGAGGCGGCCTGTGCCCAGGCCTGGATGGCGGCGTAGGTGTAGAGCACGTAGCCCTCCGGCTCGACGCCCTTGGCGCGGAACTTCTCGACCAGGGGGGCTGCATCCGGGTTCTTGCGCGGATCCGGCGAGAAGGTCATCAGCGTGCCTTCGCCGGCATCGCCGGTGATCGCCCAGTACTCGTCGGTGACCAGCGCGTCACCGGAGACGAGAATGGTATCCATCCCCTGCTCCTTCATCTGGCGCGCCATCAGGCCGGCCTCGGTGTGGTAGCCGCCGACGTAGAGCACGCCGATGCCCTCGGCCTTCAGCTTGGAGACGAGCGCGGTGTAGTCCTTCTCGCCTGCCGTATAGGCTTCGTAGAGCGCGGGCTTGCCGCCGGCTGCCTCGTAGGCCGCCATGGTGGCATCGGCGAGGCCCTTGCCATACGCGGTCTTGTCGTGAACGAAGGCGACCTTCTTCTCGGCGAAATTCTCCACGAGGAACTTGCCCGCCACGTCGCCCTGCTGGTCGTCACGTCCGCAGACGCGCATGATGCCGGGGCCCGGACGCTCGTCGGTGAACTTCGGGTTGGTCGATGCCGGGGAAATCTGGACGATGCCTTCCTCCGCGTAGACGGCCGATGCCGGGATCGACGAGCCCGAGCAGAAGTGGCCGGCCATGAAGACCACGCCGCTGCCGGCCATCTGGTTGGCCACGGCGACCGCCTGCTTCGGGTCGCAGGCGTCGTCGCCGATCTCGAGCTTGAGCATCTCGCCGTTGACGCCGCCGGCGGCGTTGATGTCCTCGACGGCCTGCTCGGCGCCAGCCTTCATCTGTGCGCCGAAGGACGCATACTGGCCCGTCATCGGACCCGCGGTGGCAATGACGATGTCCGCATAGGCGGCCGTCGACATGGCGAAGGTCATCGCGACCCCAGCAAAGAGTGCCTTCTTCATGGTAACTCCCTCAAACACCTTGGAATTCTGGGAACCGGCCGGGATGGTGTTCTGGCGTCCCGGTCCGGTCGTGTGCGGGCGTTCCCTTTCCCGCTTGTCGACATCAAAGCCCAATTCCGCACCGAAATAAAGGCTTCGCATCGAACTTCGTCGCTGGCCCGCCGGCCAGATATCGTCCCTATGCTCAGCGCTTCTTCCAGCCGAGCACGCCGCTCCTGTCGTAAGCGAAGCGATACTGGGTCGCCATCTGTCCGGAGCGGGTCACACGCATGCCGATGAAGGCGATCACGAGGATCACGACCAGATCCACCACATAGTAGTAGAGCGACAGGAGCGACCCGGAGAAGAGCGCGAAATGGATGAACCGCGTCGCGGCCGCCAGCAGCACCATGTAGATCACGAGCTGCCAGTTCGGCATCCAGCCGCGCGCCGCCGCACGACCGGTCATGTAGGCGGCGCCGCCGGCCAGGATCATCGTCACGAAGACGAATTCGGAGGCCGAGACTTCCCACAGGAGACCGAATTCCTTTTCCATGATCAGTGTCTCCCGCCTTCGAGATAGGCCGCGCGCACCTCTTCGCGCTTCAGGAGCTCCGCGCCGGTGCCGCTCATGGTGATGTTGCCGTTGACCATGACGTAGCCGCGATGGGCGAGTTTGAGTGCATGGAAGGCATTCTGCTCGACGAGGAAGACCGTCAGCCCGTCGCTGCGGTTCAGTTCCTTGATGACCTCGAAGATCTGCTTGACGATCAGCGGCGCGAGACCGAGCGAGGGCTCGTCCAGCAGCAGCAGCTTCGGGCGCCCCATCAGGGCCCGGGCGATGGCGAGCATCTGCTGCTCTCCGCCCGACAGTGTTCCGCCCCGCTGCCCGGCGCGCTCCTTCAGCCGCGGGAAGAGCTCGAAAATGCGTTTCAGGTCGGCATCGAAATGCTCGGGGGCGACCAGCGACGCACCCATCTGCAGGTTCTCCATCACGGTCATGCGCGGGAAGATACGCCGACCTTCGGGAGATTGTGCAATGCCGAGCCGCATGATCTCGTGCGTCGGCATGGCGGTGATGTCCTGCCCGTCGTAGACGATCCGCCCGGTGCGCGCCTGCGGGCTGCCGCAGATGGTCATCATCAGCGTCGACTTGCCGGCGCCATTGGCACCGATCAGCGTCACGATCTCGCCGGGATGGACATCCACGTCGACGCCGCGCAACGCGACGATCTTGCCGTAATAGGTCTCGACGCCGCGGACGCTGAGGAGGGGCTCCTGTCCGTTCATGCCATGCCCCCGTCCTGCCCGGCCTGCCTTTCAGCGGCGGACAGATCTTGCTTCACTTCGGGAATGTCGATCTCGTCCTCGTCCTCGACGCCGAGATAGGCGGCGATGACCTTCGGATCGTTCCTTACCTCAGAGGCGTCGCCGTCGGCGATCTTCACGCCGTAGTCGAGCACCACCACGTGGTCGGAGATTTCCATGACGACTCCCATGTCGTGCTCGATGAGCAGGATGGAGGTGCCGTGCTCGGCGCGGATGAATTTCAGCAGCGCGTTCAGTTCCTGCGATTCGCGCGGGTTCAGGCCGGCCGCCGGCTCGTCGAGGCACAGAAGATGCGGCTCCGTGCACATCGCGCGGGCGATTTCAAGCCGGCGCTGGTCGCCGTAGGGCAGGTCGGCGGCGGGATCGTCGGCCCGGTCGATCAGTTTCGTCCGCTCGAGCCAGTATACCGCCTTCTCCCTCGCCGCCTTCTCGGCCACCCGGTACCGGGGTAGCCCGAGAAGACCGCCGATGGTGAAGACGGACGCCTTCATCAGCACGTTGTGCTGCGCCACCATCAGGTTCTCGAGAACCGTCATGCCGCCGAACAGGCGGATGTTCTGGAAGGTGCGGGCCACCTTCGCATGGTGCGAGATTTCGAAGTCGGGCATGCGCTCCAGCAGGAAGACGGCTCTGTCCCCCTTCTGCACAGAGCGCAGACCGCCGGCGGTCACTTCCTCAACGAGATCCTGCAGCAGGCCTTCGCCGTGGCGCATCACGGTGCGGCCCTCGGTCGGCTTGTAGAAGCCCGTCACGCAGTTGAACACGGTCGTCTTGCCGGCGCCGTTGGGGCCGATGAGCGCGGTGATGTCGCCGCGCCCGACGTTGAAGGACAGGTCGTTGACCGCGACCAGGCCGCCGAAGCGCATGGTCAGGTGTTCGACGGTGAGGACAGGGTCGACGTCCCAGTTGCGGGGCGCGCCGTGCATCGGCGCGGCTGCAGCGGCAGCGCTCTGACTTGCGGAAACCATCAGTGACCTTCACCCTGTGCGACCATGTCGGCGCCGATGCGCTTCTTCTCCTTGAGCACGGCGGTGGGCTCGCGCGTCGAGACCAGCCCGCGCGGCTTCCACACCATGATCAGCACCATGGCCACGCCGAAGATCAGCATGCGGTACTGGGTCGGTTCGAAGCCGGGCCCGAAGACCTGGGTGAGGAAGCCGAGATTGCGCAGCATCTCGATGCCGCCGATCATGACGACCGACGCGATCACCACGCCGATCTGCGACCCGAGACCGCCTAGGACGACGATGGCGAGGATGATGGCCGACTCCAGGAAGGTGAAGCTTTCCGGCGAGATGAAGCCCTGCCGGGTTGCAAAGAAGGATCCGGCGAGGCCCCCGAACATCGCGCCGAGCGCGAAGGCCGTCAGCTTCGTGTTGGTGGTGTTGATGCCCAGAGAGCGGCAGGCGATCTCGTCCTCGCGCAGCGCCTCCCAGGCGCGGCCGACGGGCATCTTGCGCAGGCGCAGCGTCACCAGGTTGGTGATGATCGCCAGGATGAAGATGATGTAGTAGAGGAAGATGAAGCGGTGGATGTTGTCGAAGGGGATGCCGAAGAAATCGGCGAAGCCGCCTTCGCCGCGCTTGAACTCGAGCCCGAACAGCGTGGGCTTGGGAATGCCGGAGATGCCGTCGGGTCCGCCCGTGAACTCGTACCAGTTCAGCAGCACGACGCGGATGATCTCGCCGAAAGCGAGCGTCACGATGGCGAGATAGTCGCCGCGCAGGCGCAGCACCGGGAAGCCGAGGATGATGCCCCAGAAGGCGGCCAGCAGACCGGCGAGCGGAAGCGCCATCCAGAAGCCGATGTCGAAATACTGGGCGAGCAGCGCGAAGGAATAGGCGCCGACGGCGTAGAAGGCGACGTAGCCGAGATCGAGAAGGCCGGCGAGGCCGACGACGATGTTCAGCCCCCACCCGAGCATGATGTAGGTCATGATCAGGATGGCGAGGTCGATGTACTGCCGGCTCTGGCCGGGGAAGAAGCTGGTGAAGAAGAAGGGCAGGACCAGCGCGAAGGCGAAGAGCGCGCGGCCGAGCCACTTGCCCAGTCCCGAAGCGGCACCCGCAGACTTGAAGCTCATCCCCATGCGCTGGGTCAGCGGCTGCTTCGTGCGGAACACGAGGAGGTTGAGCAGCAGGCGCGCGACGAAGATGATCGCGACCGCGATGAAGAGCAGGCCCCAGCGGAACTCCAGCGCCAGCCCCCCCGGCGCGATGTCGGAGCGCACGCCGAGGAAGAAGAAGCCGAGCACGAAGGTGAGCGCGGCGGCCATGGCAGCGTCGCGCACCGAACTGGCCATCGAATTGGGGTCGTTGGCGGGCGCCACGACGGGCGCGTCGCCGCGTTTTTCCAGGCTGCGCTGCGCGCCTTGCGGGCGCATGTCAGACGTGGGGGCGGCGGGCGTTCCGGCAGCCATCAGACCTTCTCCACTTCCGGCTTGCCGAGCAGCCCGGAGGGCAGGAAGATCAGCACGATGGCGAGGATCGAGAAGGCGGCGACGTCCTTGTACTCGATGGTGAAATAGCCCGACCAGAAGACTTCGATCAGGCCGATCAGCAGGCCGCCGAGCATGGCGCCGGGCAATGAGCCGATGCCGCCGAGCACGGCCGCGGTGAAGGCTTTAACCCCTGCGAGGAAGCCGATGTAGAAGTCGATCACGCCGTAGAGCAGGAGGAACATCAGACCGGCCACGGACGCGAGTGCTGCACCCATGACGAAGGTCAGCGAGATGGTGCGATCGACGTTGACGCCGAGCAGTGCCGCCATCTTGCGGTCCTGCTCGCAGGCGCGCTGGGCGCGGCCGAGCGGGGTCCGGTTGATCAGGAGCGTGAAGCCGATCATCAGCAGCACGGTGGTGACGATGATGATGATCTGCATGTAGGAGAGCTGTACGGCGATCGGGCCGTTCTCGGTGACGCCCTCCATGATGGTGACGCCGCCCTGGATCTGCGGAGGGATCGGCTTGTTGCGGGCGCCCTGGGTGACCTGGACGAAGTTCTGCAGCACGATCGACATGCCGATGGCGGTGATGAGCGGCGCCAGGCGGAACGAGCCGCGCAGGGGCCGGTAGGCGAGCCGCTCCACGGTCCAGCCCCAGGCGGAGGTGAACAGCATCGCCACGATCAGCACGATCAGCAGGATGACGGGCAGGAAGACGAAGCCGAACACGGTTGTCAGGATCAGGAAGGTCGCCAGCGCGATGAAGGAGCCCACCATGAAGATGTCGCCATGGGCGAAATTGATCATGCCGATGATGCCGTAGACCATCGTGTAACCGATTGCGATCAGCCCGTAGATCGACCCCAGCGTCAGCCCGTTGATAAGCTGCTGGACGAAATATTCCATCGTCTCTGTGACTCCCCTGGCGCTGGCTGCGTGGCCCGCACCTTGTTGATGTTCCCCTAGTCGTAGCCCCAAGAATCGCGATTGCAACGGGAAATCACCCGCCTGCCTTTGCGTCCGTAGCGGCTGGACCAGCGCGGACCCTAGCACTGGCCCATGGCAATGTCCTTGCCTAAAAACGTCGCAGCGAGCGGAAAGTCGGAAGAAAAGCCTGCAGCCGACGTCGTCCTTCGAAGAAGATTGCGTGCGGTGGCCCGATTGTGGCGCCCGCATGACGGGCGCCCGGTCCTCACGCCACGACGAATCCGCGGGCGAAGGGGTCGCGGTCGTCGATGAAGATGGTGTTGTAGCCGGTCATCCGCGCCCAGCCGCCGACGGAGGGGATGATGGCCCTGCGGCCCGCGAGGTCGAGTTCGCGCTCCGCACGTCCCTTGAACAGCGAGCCGATGATCGACTCGTGGACGAAGTCCTCGCCGACGGCGAGCCGGCCGGTGGCATGAAGCTGCGCCATGCGGGCCGAGGTGCCGGTGCCGCAGGGCGAGCGGTCGATCGCCTTGTCGCCGTAGAAGACCGCGTTTCGGGCATGCGCGCCTTCGACGGTCGGCCGGCCCGTCCACAGGATGTGCGACAGGCCGCGGATCGACGGATTCTCCGGGTGCTCGAAGGCGTAGGCCTCGTTCAGCCGCCGGCGCAGCACCGGGCTCCAGCCGATCAGCTGGCCCGCCGTGTGGTCGGCCATGTCGCGGTAGTTCGCCTGCGGCTCGACGATGGCGTAGAAATTGCCGCCATAGGCGACGTCCACCGTCAGGGTGCCGAGGTCGGGACAGTCCACCGTCAGGCCCTGCGAATGCAGGAAGGACGGGACGTTGGTGATGCGCACCTCCTCGACATATTCGCCCTCCTGGCGGTATTCGGCGACGACGAGGCCGGCCGGCGTGTCGAGGCGCAGCACGCCCGGGGTCTTCGGGCGGACGAGGCCGTGCTCGATCGCCATCGTGACGGTGCCGATGGTGCCGTGGCCGCACATCGGCAGGCAGCCCGACGTCTCGATGAACAGGATGCCGACGTCGCAGTCCTCGCGGGTCGGCGGATAGAGGATCGATCCCGACATCATGTCGTGGCCGCGCGGCTCGAACATCAGGCCGGTGCGGATCCAGTCGAACTCGGCCAGGAAATGCGCGCGCCGCTCCATCATCGTGGTGCCCCGGAGCAGCGGCCCGCCGCCCGCGACGAGGCGGACCGGGTTGCCGCAAGTGTGGCCGTCGATGCAGTGGAAGGAATGGCGTGCCATGGGCGGACTCGCGGAGGTTCGGTTGCGGGATCGTCTCAGAAGCGGTGCGGGCTGAAGGGCGACAGGTCGAGCGCCGCCGGCCGGCCTGCGGCGAGGTCGGCGACGAGGCGGGCGGTGGCGGCGGCCTGGGTCAGGCCGAGATGGCCGTGGCCGAAGGCGTAGAGGACGTGGGTGCTGCGCGACGCGCGGCCGATCACGGGCAGCGAGTCGGGGAGCGAGGGGCGAAAGCCCATCCATTCGCGCCCGCCCTCGGTGCGCAGGCCGGGCAGGAAGCGCTTCGTCTTCTCCAGCATGGCTTGCGCGCGGGCGTAGTTCGGCGGCGCGTCGAGGCCGGCGAGTTCCACCGCGCCGCCGATGCGCAGGCCCGTCTCGAGCGGCGTGACGACGAAGCCGTGGCCGGAGAAGATGAGCTGGCGCCGGACGTCGAAGGCGCCGGAGGGAAGCGTGGTGTTGTAGCCGCGTTCGGTCTCGAGCGGGATGCGGTCACCGAGCTGGCGGGCGAGGCGGTGCGACCAGGCGCCGGCGGCGATCACCAGCTTCGATGCGGCGATCACGGTGCCGTCGCGCAGGGTCAGCCGGGCGCCAGACGGTCCCGCCTCGACGCCCGTTGCCTCGCCCGGGCGGAAGTGGACGCCGAGGCTCTCGGCATGCGCCCACAGCGCCTTGCCGAGCAGCTTCGGGTCGGCGACCGTCTTCCAGCCCGGCACGAAGGTGCCCCGGACGAACTGCGGCGAGAGGCCGGGCTGCAAAGCGGCGAGATCGGCCCCGTCGACGTGGCGGAACTCGATGCCGAAGCGCTTGCGCGCCGCCCAGCCGGGCAGGCTGGCGGCGAATTCGGCCTCGCTCTCGTAGAGTTCGAGCGAGCCGTCCTCGCGCAGCATGGGACGCGTGCCGCTCTCGGCCATCAGCGCCATCCATTCGGCCTCCGCGAGCGTCATGAGAGAGGCCTGCGCGGCGAGCGCCGGTTCGTAGACCGCGGCGCGGCCGGCGCGCCAGAAGCGGACGAGCCAGGGGGCCAGGCGCGGCAAATAGGCAGGCGGGATGGCGAGCGGCCCCAGCGGATCGGCCAGCCAGCGCGGCAGGTTGCGAATCATGCCCTTCTGCGCCAGAGGAAGGACGTCGGAGAAGGCAAAGGCGGCGGCGTTGCCCGAACTCGTCTCCTCGCAGATGCCGGTGCGGTCGATCACGGTGACGGCGGCGCCCTGGCCGGCGAGGCGGATGGCGGTGCAGATGCCGACGATGCCGGCGCCGACGATCACCGTGCCTGCCGGCGCTGCGGCCGGGCTTCTCGCATCCATGACTTTCGCACCCGGTCCCGGTTTGATATATCACTGATATATCTGGCGTATGACCCGCCGTCAAACACCGGGCGCCGCCGTGGAGCAAGGGGAGCAGGACGACAGCCCATGCCTCGGACCCGCGATCCCGCCCGGCAGACCGCTGCGCTGCGCGCCTATCGCGCGCTGGAACGGATGATCGTGATCCTCGATCTGGCGCCGGGCGCCACGACGACGGAGGGCGCGCTGATCGAGCGGCTGCAGCTCGGCCGCACGCCCGTGCGCGAGGCGATCCAGCGGCTGGCCTGGGAGGGGTTGCTCGAGATCCGGCCGCGCGCGGGCATCGCGGTGGCGCCGCTCGATCCGGGCGACTGGCTGCGCGTGGTGGAGGCGCGCGAAGGCGTGGAGGTGGCGATGGCACGCGCCGCCGCCCGGCATGCGACGCGGGAGGCGGCGCTCCTGTTCTCGGAGGCGGCGAGCGCCATGCAGCGCGCGGTGGTCAGCGGCAACGTCATCGCCTTCATGGAAGCCGACAAGAGCCTCGACGAGGCGATGGCGCTCGCCGCCGACAATCCGTTCGCGGCGCGGATCGCCGCGCCGCTGCAGACGCACAGCCGCCGCTTCTGGTTCCGCTACAAGGCCGAGACGGGGCTCGCCGTCGCGGCCGAGCGGCACGTGGCCGTGATCCGCGCCATCCTCGACGGCGACGCGGACGAGGCGGGGCGGCAGGCGGGCCGGCTCATGGCGCTGATCCGCGGCCATGCCGAGGCTGCGGCGCGCCGCTGAAGGCGCGCTCCGCGTTCGCGCCGCGTGGGGGTGTGTGAATCGAGGATGCGACAGAGTGTCCACTGAAATCCTCGAAATCGCCGGGTCGACTGCGCGGAAGCGGGCGTTCTCTCACATCCTCTCAGGCGCCGACGCCCAGCACGCGCGGGGCAGCCGCGTCGAAACCTTCGCCCACTGCCATCACGCAGGACAGGCCGTCGGTGCCGGTGGCGAGGATCGTCCAGGTGCCCGCGGCCGAAACGAAGATCTCCATCACCGCGTCCTCGTCGACCAGCCCGGAGGCGAGCGGCAGCTCGTGGAACTCGCGGTCGAGATCGCGCACCATCCGCTCGCGCTCGCCGCAGAGGTTCAGGCTCGATGCGGGCGGGGCGGGGACGGACGGGGCGGCCGTCTCGGTGTAGGCGAAACGTTCGGGCGACGGCTCGCCGACGGGGCGGGCGTCGTCCTGCGCGGCAATGGCTGCGGCGCTGACGGCGACGATGGCGGTGAAGGCGGCGGCGATCGTGAGGTGCTTCATGGGACAGGTCTCCTGTCGCCGCGCTTGTGTGCGGCGTCGCGGCGCCGTCCGGCGCGGTTGCGATTCAGTCTGATTCCATTCGCCGTGGCGGCGAGTTGCCCCATCAAGTCGCGACCGGCCCGCACCGTTCCATCGGCGCGTTCACGAATTGATGACGCATGGACATGGAACCGGGCTGCAGCCCGGCGGCGCAGGGCTCACGCGCTGCCTTCCGGGCTGTTGCCGGCACCGGCCAGCCGCCGCTTCAGTTCGTCGATCATCCCACCGTCAGTCGGCGCCAGCCGGCCCGCGCCCTGCAGTTCCTCGGCGATCGCCAGCGCGGCTCGGTATCGCTCGGCGGGCCGGTCGCCAGCTTCGGCGAGCTTGACGTTCGAGATGATCAGATCGCGCTGCCACTCGGTATTCGCCGGGTCGCGGCGGGCGAGCGCCTCGGCGATGGCGAGGCCCTTGCGGAAGACGTCGCGGGCGGCGTCGGCGTCTCCGAGCCGAAGCTCGACGTCGCCGATCTTGTTAAGGCTTATCGAGAGATCGCGCTGCCACTCCGTGTTCGCCGGGTCGCGGCGGGCGAGCACTTCGGCGATAGCGCGGCCCTTGCGGAAGGCGTCGAGAGCGGTGTCGCCGTTGCCGAGCCGCAAATCGAAATCGCCGATCCGGTTCAGGCTGACCGAGAGATCGCGCTGCCACTCGGTGTTCGCCGGGTCGCGGCGTCCGAGCGCTTCGCGGATGGCGAGGCTCTTGCGGAAGGCGTCGAGGGCGGCGTCTCCGTCGCCTAGCAGAAGCTCGACGTCGCCGATCTGGGTCAGGCTGACCGAGAGATCGCGCTGCCAGACGGTGTTCGCCGGGTCGCGGCGGGCGAGCATCTCGCGGATGGCGAGGCCCTTGCGGTAGGCGTCGAGGGCGGCGTCGCGATTGCCGAGCCGAAGCTCGACGTCGCCGATCTTGGTCAGGCTGACTGAGAGATCGCGCTGCCACTGCGTGTTCGCCGGGTCGCGGCGGGCGAGCATCTCGCGGATGGCGAGGCTCTTGCGGTAGGCGTCGAGAGCTGCGTCGCCGCTGCCGAGCCGAAGCTCGACGTCGCCGATCCTGTCCAGGCTGACCGAGAGATCGCGCTGCCATTGCGTGTTCGCCGGGTCGCGGAGGGCGAGCGCCTCGGCGATGGCGAGGCCCTTGCGGAAGGCGTCGCGGGCGGCGTCGCCGTTGCCGAGCCGAAGCTCGACGTCGCCGATCCTGTTCAGGCTGACCGAGAGATCGCGCTGCCAGTCGGTGTTTGTCGAGTCGCGGAGAGCGAGCATCTCGCGGATGGCGAGGCCCTTGCGGCAGGCGTCGAGGGCGGCGTCGCCGTTGCCGAGTCGAAGCTCGACGTCGCCGAGCTTGTTGAGGCTGACCGAGAGATCGCGCTGCCACTCGGTGTTCGCCGGGTCGATATCGACCAGTCGTTCCGCATCTCGTACGGCGCGGTCGAAATCAACCGCTGCCTGCCGAAGATTGCCGCGGTTGGCATGAACGTCGCCGAGCGTGCCGTGTAGGATCAGCAGCTTGCGACGCAGGCCGGTGTCGAATGGCCCGGCGCTCGCATCGAGGTGTGCGGTGACGGCCTCGGCATGCGGGACCAACAGCGTCAACAGCGGCAGGGCGTCGCTGGCGGTCGAGCCGGAGGCGAATATAGGCAAGAGCCAGTCCAGTACCTCCTTCAGGGCCTCCTCTCGGCGCCCAGCCGGCATTGCGGACCGGCTTTGCTGCTGCACCAGCCGATGCATGCCGACGCCGGGCAGGGTGCCGCCGCTGAGGTCCGTCCGCTTCACCAGCGAGTAGCGCATGAGTTCGTCCCGGGCCTTGCTCGCGCCCCCGGCATCGAAAAGGACGTCGGGAATCGGCTCCGGGGCCATGAAGGCCAGACGCTCCAGCAAGGCCCGGCCGGCGTCCGACAGGTGCTCCACGGAAGTGGCCCATGTGGCCGCGAAACCGACGTCGTGGTTGTAGCTGACCAGCGAGCGATCGAACCATTGGGCGACCTCGTCGCGACGGCTGCGCCACCGATCGAGATACTGGCCGAGCGAGATCCGGGTCACGCAGACGTAGGCGGCGGCCTGGGCGAGGGCCAGGGCCAGCCCGTCCAGTTCCCGTGCGATGTCGGCCGCGCGGGCTCCATCATCCGGGGTCTTCCGGCGGGCGCCTTCGGTCCGGTCGAGAAGGAAGGCCGCGGCCGAATCCGGGTCGAGCACGTCCAGCTCGATCGAGGCCACGCCGGCCGGCCAGGCATTCAGCCTGCCGGTGATGAGCACGCTGCCACCCTTTAGCCTCGGCCGCAGGGCTTCCATCGCGGCCAGCGCGGCCTCGTCGTCCACGTTGTCGAGGATCAGGAGCCAGCCGGGATTGGCGCTCAGCCAGCGCAGGGCGGCATTCGCCCGTCGGGCTTCGTCGGTCTCGTGCTGCTCGGGCAGATCCAGCACGTCGGACCCGGCCAGAGCGGCGAGGCCGGATGCGACGAGTTGCGGGCTGCCGCAAGGAAGGAAGAGCAGCGCGCGATAATCCTCGTCATGGGCATGGGCATACTCGATCGCAAGCTGCGTCTTGCCGATGCCGCCGAGCCCATGCAGCGCATGGCCGGCGATGGCGATGCCGTCGGAGCCGCCGGCCGAAAGGGCCGCGTGGAGGCGCGCCAGTTCGTCCGCGCGGCCCTTGAACAGGCTGCCGAGGGAGGCGAAGGGGAGGTTGCGCGGCTTGTGCGGTGAGGATTTAGCTTCCGCGGCCGCTGCCGGAGCCGTCTTGGCCTTCACGCGCCTGACGCGGGGAGCGGTCCGGAATTCGGCTCGCCATTCGGCAAAGGCCGGATCGTCGCCGAAGAGAATGCCCTCCATCCGAGCGACGTCGTCGGAACCCGGTTTCGTCGCGCCGATTCGCCAGTTCCGGACGGTCCGCTCGTCGACGCCGGACGCCTCCGCGAAGGCCTTCACCGTCCATTCGACGCCCGCCCGGTCGGGCGAGCCGCCGGGGCGGGTTCCGAACTTCAGATGGAAATCGAGGCATTCGAAAAAGGGGGGCGGCGCGGATTCGTCCCGACCCGTCGGCGGTTTCTTCGAGGCCACCTTTCCAAACCTTTCCGAACCGGTCCGTCCCGTTTCCGCCTTTCCGAGGCATGTCTCCCAATCGGTCGCGGCTTCGTATTTCTGGGTGGTCGGCAACTCGAACAGGAAAGGCCGACGACATGCTCTCGCTTCTTCTTTCTCACGACTCCACGCTGTCCGTCTATCTCGCGCTGGCCAGCAACTACATCTTTGCCGCGCAGATCGCCCGCCACGACGGCCATGGCGATTTCTGCCGCATCTATGTCGGGAGTGCGCTGCTCTACCTTCTGCTGGTGCTCTGCCACGTCGCACCGTCCGCGCTCGGCGCGCACTGAGGCCGCGCATGCGTCACGACGACGAACGGCCCGCGGAAGTCCGCGGGCCGTCGTCCCGGTCAGGGCTGACATCGGGGGACAGTCTTACAACCGTCCCCGGGGTAACCTCACTTCATCGTCGGGATGACGAACTCGGCGCCGTCCTTGACGCCGGAGGGCCAGCGGGAGGTGACGGTCTTGGTCTTGGTGTAGAAGCGGAAGGCGTCGGGGCCGTGCTGGTTCAGGTCGCCGAAGGCAGAACCCTTCCAGCCGCCGAAGGTGTAGTAGGCGATCGGCACCGGGATCGGCACGTTGACGCCGACCATGCCGACCTGGACGCGGGAGGCGAAGTCGCGGGCGGCGTCGCCGTCGCGGGTGAAGATGGCGACGCCGTTGCCGTATTCGTGCTCGTTGGGCAGCTTCAGCGCGTCCTCGTAGGTGGCGGCGCGCACGACCGAGAGCACCGGGCCGAAGATCTCCTCCTTGTAGATGCGCATGTCCGGCGTGACCTCGTCGAAGAGGCAGCCGCCCATGTAATAGCCGTTCTCGTAGCCCTGCATCTTGAAGCCGCGGCCGTCGACGACGAGCCTGGCGCCTTCCTGGACACCGAGATCGACGTAGCCCTTGACGCGGTCCAGCGCCTGCTGCGTGACCAGCGGGCCGAAATCGGCGGAACTGTCGGTCGAGGGGCCGACCTTCAGGCTCTCGACGCGCGGGATGAGCTTCTCGACCAGCCGGTCGGCGGTCTCCTTGCCGACGGGCACGGCCACCGAGATCGCCATGCAGCGCTCGCCGGCCGAGCCGTAGCCGGCGCCGATGAGCGCGTCGACGGTCTGGTCCATGTCGGCGTCCGGCATGATGATCATGTGGTTCTTGGCGCCGCCGAAGCACTGGGCGCGCTTGCCGTTGGCGGTGGCGCGGGAATAGATGTACTGCGCGATCGGCGTGGAGCCGACGAAGCCGACGGCCTTGATGTCGGGATCGTCGAGGATGGCGTCGACCACCTCCTTGTCGCCGTTGACGACGTTGAGGATGCCGGCCGGCAGGCCCGCTTCGATGAAGAGCTCGGCGATGCGCATCGGCACGCCCGGATCGCGCTCCGAGGGCTTCAGGATGAAGGCGTTGCCGCAGGCGATGGCCGGGCCGATCTTCCACAGCGGGATCATGGCCGGGAAGTTGAACGGCGTGATGCCGGCGACGACGCCGAGCGGCTGGCGCATGGAATAGACGTCGATGCCGGGGCCGGCGGCGTCGGTGAACTCGCCCTTCATCAGATGCGGGGCGCCGATGCAGACCTCGATCACCTCCAGACCGCGCTGGATGTCGCCCTTGGCGTCGGCGATGGTCTTGCCGTGCTCGCGGGCGAGCAGTTCGGCAAGCGAATCATATTCCTGCTGGACGAGGTCGAGGAACTTCATCAGCACGCGCACGCGGCGCTGCGGGTTCATCGCGCCCCAGGCCGGCTGTGCCGCCCTGGCGTTCTCGACGGCCTGGCGAAGCTCGGCCTTCGAGCCCAGCGCGACGCGTCCGCGGACGGTTCCGTCCATCGGCTGCATGACGTCCTGCTCGCGCCCGCTGGTGCTGGCGACGTGCCTGCCGCCGATAAAGTGGCCTACGACCTGCATGGTGACGCTCCCTCGGAATGCGGATCTTGCGGATTTTTTCTGGTGCGCATTGTCATGCGTCGCGGGCGCGATTGCAATGCGACGGGCAAAGCATCCGTTGTGCACCGAGTAGAGCGCGGGCATTTCTGGACTTGAAGCGGTGCAAATGCTTAGCTCCGCCCACAGGGAGGCGAGGCGATGAACTGGGACGACGTGCGGATCTTCCTGGCGGTCGCGCGCGCGGGGCAGATCCTCGGCGCCGCGCGCCGTCTGGAGCTGAACCACGCGACCGTGTCGCGGCGGGTGGCGGCGCTGGAGGACAGTCTCAAGACCAAGCTGTTCCGCAGGCTGACCACCGGCAGCGAGCTGACGCAGGCGGGCGAGCGCTTCCTGGCCGTGGCCGAGCGGATGGAAGCCGACATGATCGCCGCCCGCGCGGAACTGGCCGGGGAGGGCGACGCGGTGTCCGGCATCGTGCGGATCGGCGCGCCCGACGGCTTCGGCACCGCCTTCCTGGCGCAGCGGCTCGGCCAGCTGACCGAACGCCACCGCGACCTGTCGATCCAGCTCGTGCCGGTGCCGCGCTCCTTCTCGCTGTCGCGCCGCGAGGCCGACATCGCCATCACCGTCGAGCGCCCGACCGAGGGGCGGCTGGTCGCCTCCAAGCTGGTCGACTATTCGCTCGGGCTCTATGCGTCGAAAACCTATGCGGAGACGCACGGCCTGCCTGCCGACGCCGCCGCGCTGGCGGCGCACCGGCTGGTCGGCTATGTCGGCGACCTGACGATCAGCCCCAGCCTCGACTACGCGGCCGAGTTCGATCCCGCCTGGTCCGCCCGGTTCCAGATCTCGTCGGCGCTCGGCCAGACGGAAGCGGTGCGGGCAGGCGCGGGGATCGGCATCCTGCACACCTTCATCGCCCGGATGCATCCCGAACTCGTGCCGGTTCCGGCCGCACCGCCGATCCGGCGCGCCTACTGGCTGGTCTACCACGAGACGGTGCGGCCGCTGCGGCGCATCCAGGCGGTCGCGGCCTTCATCGGCGCAGAGGTGGAGAAGGCGCGCGGCCTTTTCGTCTGATACGCCCCGAAGCATGCATTAAGGTAAAATTCAGCGAATCCGGGCAGCATCGGGCGCTCCAGGGGACTATGCCATGTACAGGTTCGATCCCGCGGCCCGGCGCATCGCCGATCCGCACAACGCGACCGACGACGAGACTCGGCTGCGCGAAAGCCTCGTCAGGCTCGCATCGGCCGGCGAGCGCGCGGCCGCGCAGCTCGGACGCTTCGATCCCATCACCGGCCTGCCGACGCGGGCGCAGTTCATGGACGACTTTGCCGGGGCGGTCGACGACGGCCACCGGTCGCTCGTGCTGGTGACGCTCGCCGACGGGCGGCATTTCAACGAGCTGCAGCGCGCCCTCGGACACGCCTACTCGGAGAACTTCATCCGCGCCGGCGCGGAACGACTGCAGTCGCTGCTGCCGCCGGACACGGTGCTCTACCACGTCAGCCTCCTGACCTTCGTGCTGTTCGGACGGGAGACGGCCAAACCGTCGGCCCCGACCGCGCTGGTGGAGGACATCGTGCGGGCTTTCCGGCCGTCGATCGTCTGCAACAACATCCCCATCGATACCCGGGCCGGCGTCGGTCTCGCCGCGATGACCCCCGGCGCAGCGCCGGGCGAGGTTCTGCGCGCAGCGCTGGCGGCGGCTCAGGAGAGCCGCAAGGGCTTCGACGGCTGGGCGGTCTACGACCGCGGTTCCGATGCCGCGCAGATGCGCGCCTTCCGGCTGCTCTCCGACCTGCCTGGCGCGCTGCGCGGCGAGGGACAGTTCGCGCTGCACTTCCAGCCGCGCATCGCCATGCAGGAGGGCGTGTGCACCGGCGCCGAGGCACTGGTGCGGTGGATGCATCCGGAGTTCGGTCCGGTGCCGCCCGGCGAGTTCGTACCCCTGGCGGAACCCACGGCGTTGATCGGTTCGCTGACGCGCTGGGTGGTGACCCACGGCCTGAGGGCCGCGGCGCACTGGCAGGCGAACGGCCACGATCTGAGACTGTCGATCAACGTTTCGCCGCGCAATCTGGAGGAGCCGCATTTCGTCGACTTCCTCCATGCCGAACTCAATCGCTTCGACGTCGACCCCGCCCTGCTGGAACTCGAGTTCACGGAGGGGGCGCTCGCGTCGAACGCGGGCCTGATGCTGGAACAGATGGCGCGGCTGCGGCGGCTCGGGTTCCAGATCGCGATCGACGACTTCGGCAGCGGCTATTCCAACATGGGCACGCTGGGGGCGCTGCCGGCGCAGGTGCTGAAGATCGACAGGTCGCTGCTGCGCTCACTGGAGACGGACCGGCGCAAGCAGGTGCTGGTGCGCTCGATCATCCAGCTCGCCCACGCCCTCGATTTCGAAGTCGTGGCCGAAGGGATCGAGACGCGCGAGGCCTTCAGGCTGCTCTGCGGCTGGGACTGCGACGCGGGGCAGGGCTACTTCATGAGCAAGGCGCTGGCGCTCGCCGATTTCGACCGCTGGTACGAGCTGCGCGGCAGCAAGCAGGTCTTCTACGACTGAGGCGCCCCGCCGAGGGACCCCCGAGCGCGGCCCCGCCGCGCCCGAGGCCGGTACCGGAGCGCGCTTACGCCGCGCCGGCCGACCGCTGCTTCTCGAAGCGCTTGCGCTCGTTCGGATCCAGATAGAGCTTGCGCAGCCGGATCGACTTCGGCGTCACCTCGACCAGCTCGTCGTCCTGAATCCAGGCCAGCGCGCGCTCCAGCGTCATGCGGATCGGCGGGGTGAGCTTGACGGCTTCGTCCTTGCCGGCGGCGCGGATGTTGGTGAGCTTCTTGCCCTTCAGCACGTTCACTTCGAGGTCGTTGTCTCGGGAGTGGATGCCGATGATCATGCCCTGGTAGACCTTGACGCCCGGGTCGATGACCATCGGACCGCGGTCTTCCAGGTTCCACATGGCGTAGGCCACGCTCTCGCCCTGCTCGTTGGAGATCAGCACGCCGTTGGTGCGGCCAGGCAATTCGCCCTTGTAGGGCTGGTAGGAGTGAAAGAGCCTGTTCATCACCGCGGTGCCGCGCGTGTCGGTCAGGAGTTCCGACTGGTAGCCGATCAGGCCGCGGGTCGGAGCATGAAAGACGAGACGCTGGCGATTGCCGCCGGAGGGGCGCAGCTCGACCATGTCGGCCTTGCGCTCGCTCATCTTCTGGACGACGACGCCGGCATGCTCCTCGTCGACGTCGATGACGACTTCCTCGATGGGCTCGAGCAGCTGGCCGCTCTCGTCCTTCTGCATGACGACGCGGGGCCGCGAGACGGCGATCTCGAAGCCCTCGCGGCGCATGGTCTCGATCAGCACGGCGAGCTGCAGTTCGCCGCGGCCCGACACGAAGAAGGAGTCCTTCTCGGAGGATTCCTCGATCTTCAGCGCGACGTTGCCCTCGGCCTCGCGCAGCAGCCGGTCGCGGATGACGCGGCTCGTCACCTTGTCGCCCTCGGTGCCGGCGAGCGGGCTGTCGTTGACGATGAAGGACATGGTGACCGTCGGCGGATCGATCGGCTGCGCCTGCAGCGGCTCGCTGACGGCCGGGTCGCAGAACGTGTCGGCGACGGTGCCCTTGGACAGGCCGGCGATGGCGACGATGTCGCCCGCCTGCGCCTCGTCGATCGGCTGGCGCTCGAGGCCGCGGAAGGCGAGGATCTTGGAGACGCGGCCGTTCTCGACGAGCGAGCCGTCACGCGCCAGGACCTTCACGGCCTGGTTCGGCTTCAGCGAGCCGGACTCGATGCGGCCGGTGATGATGCGGCCGAGGAAGGGGTTGGCCTCGAGCAGGGTGCCGATCATCCGGAACGGGCCGGGATGGACGGTCGGTGCCGGCACGTGCCTGACCACGAGGTCGAACAGCGGACCGAGGCCCTGGTCCTTCGGCCCCTCGGGATTCGCAGCCACCCAGCCGTCGCGGCCGGAGCCGTAGAGGATCGGGAAGTCGAGCTGCTCGTCGGTTGCGTCGAGCGCCGCGAAGAGATCGAACACCTCGTTGACCACCTCGACATGGCGGGCATCGGGCCGGTCGATCTTGTTGATGACGACGATCGGACGCAGCCCGACCTTGAGCGCCTTGCCGACGACGAACTTGGTCTGCGGCATCGGGCCTTCCGCGGCATCGACCAGCACGATGGCCGAATCCACCATCGAAAGGATGCGCTCCACCTCGCCGCCGAAGTCGGCGTGGCCGGGCGTGTCGACGATGTTGATGCGGGTATCCTTCCATTCGACCGAGGTGGCCTTGGCGAGGATGGTGATGCCGCGTTCCTTCTCGAGGTCGTTGGAATCCATGGCGCGCTCGGCCACGCGCTGGTTCTCGCGGAACGAACCGGATTGCTTGAGGAGATTGTCGACGAGCGTGGTCTTGCCATGGTCGACGTGCGCGATGATCGCGATGTTGCGGAGGTTCATCAAATCACTCGGGGGTGCATGGCGGGCGCGGCAGCGGCGCTCCGCAGTTCGTGTTGGGCGCGCTCATACAGGCTTTTTCGCATTTGCGAAAGAGGCACGCACGAATGCGCTTCCCCTCGCCTGCGTATTTTCTCGGGAGTAGACGGAACATTAACGGTAGCGGGCGGTTAATGGTCACCATGATCAGCAACAGGCTCACCTACCGCCTCGCGGTACTTTCGGTTCTCGCCGCCGGCATTCTTGCCGTCTCGCAGGTGGGCGGCAGCGCGCGGCAGGCCGATGAACCGGCGCGCGACGCACCGTCGTCCGGATCGAAGGGGCTCGACGAGATGGCCTGGGTCGATCCGATCGTGACGGGACCCGTATCGCCCGCCTACCAGCGCCTGCGCGAACGGGCCGGATGCGACAGCGCCGTCTGGCCGAACATCCCGGACGTGTGTTTCCCGAAGTGACCGCAGGGACCGCTGCGCGTCAGCGGGAAGCGACCGCCGCGCGCAGCATCATCAGTTCGCTCACGTTCTCGAAGGTCACGTAGCCGACCAGCCGGCGGTCCGCGCCGACGATGGCGACGGCCGGCGGGCGCCCGGTCTGCAGGGCGGCGAGCGCCTCCGTCAGGCTGCCGCCCTCGGCGAGGGTGGGGATGTCCGTCGTCATGACGTCGAGGACGGGCGTGCCGGGGCCGCCCTGGGCGAGCCCCTGCACCAGCGCCGAACGGGTGAGGATGCCGCGCAGGCGACCGGCACCATCGACCACCGGGAACTCGTGCTGCGTCGTGCGCAGCAAGGCGTCGCCGGCGTCCTGGAGCGTCGCGTCGGGACCGAGCGTCTCGAAGCTGGTGATCATCGCCTCGCGGATGGTCACCGACCGGGCCGCATCCTGCAGGCCGATCGCCTGCGTCTCGGCGGTGGCCGCGAGATAGACGAAGATCGCCACGAAGATCAGCAGCGGGTTGCCGCCGACGAGGCCGAGGAACCCGAAGCCGAAGGCGGCGATCTGGCCGACCGCGCCGGCGATCTCGGTCGCGCGGACGCGGGAATAGCGCGTGGCCAGCAGCGCGCGCAGGACGCGGCCTCCGTCCATCGGGAAGGCCGGGATCAGGTTGAAGAGCACGAGCACGACGTTGACCGAGGCGAGCCGCGCGAGGAAGCCGGCCGAGGGGTTCTCCATGGCGGCCACCGTGTCGCCGGAGACCTGCGCGCCGAGCACGAGGATCAGGATCGCGGCGATGACGACGTTGACCGCCGGCCCGGCCAGCGCCACGACGATTTCCTCGGACGGCTTTTCCGGCATCCGTTCCAGTTCGGCGACGCCGCCGATCGGCAGGAGCGTGATGCGCGGGGTACGGATGCCATAGCGGCGTGCCGCCAGCGCATGGCCGAATTCGTGCAGGACGACGCAGGCGAAGACCGCGACGATGAAGGCGATGCCATCGACGGCCGCAGCCGTGCCGCCGCTCCGGTAGGCGGCGATGCCGATCCAGAGCAGCAGCAGGAAGAAGGTCAGGTGGATCCGCAGTTCGCTGCCGGCGATGTGTCCGATCGGGAATGACCATTTCATGGGGAGGGTGCTCCTGAAACGCAGCGTCCCGCTCGATGCAGGCGATGCCCTTTCTCCACCGGCATTCTGCCTCGAGCAAGGATCTCAGGCGCGCAGGTGTTCGTCGATATGCAGGACGGTATCGGCCAACGCGGGATTTTGTTCAACCTTACGAATGAAGTGGGTGTCCAGCGTGATCATCTTCACGCCGCGTTGAACGGCGAGCGCCAGGTAGAAGCAGTCGTAGACCGGATGTCTCAGATCACTCGCCAATCTCCAGGCCTCGAAGCGCAGCGGCGACGTCGGGGCGATTTCGCTGAACCAGCGCGGAAGGAATTCGATGCCGTCGACGATCCGCTGCGCGAATTCGGGGGCGCGGTTCGCCGTCGTGAACAGGGCATTCGACACCTCGGGAATGATCAGGTCGGGAGCGATCAGTCCAACCTTCGTCGAAAGCAGGCTGACAGCCGCCGCGGTATGGTCGGTAGGGATGGTCCAGTGGTATGCGACACTTGCATCGACGACGACCGGCACGGCCTATCCTTCCGGATCAAGGGGGGCATCCGGTTCAATCATGTCGTCACGGCCCATGCGGATATAGCGAAGAACGTCGTTGTCCATCTTCGGCATCCCCTCACGCAGACGTTCCGAAAGCGCGACGCGCTCTTCGGACGTGAGCGGCGCGGCGGCGGCCAGCGCGACCCGGATGGTCTCTTCCAGCGAGCGGCCGGACATGCGCGCGCGCCATTCGAAGCTCGCCATGACCTCGTCGTCGAGGTTCCTGATCAGAATGTCGCCCATGGATCGGCTCCCTGGTTCCCGGCGATCAGAATAGCGCCGACCGGGACCCGCGGCCAGACCTCAGCAGTAGCTCTCGGGTCCGACCGCCTGCGCGTCCGAATAGCGCGGGCCGTGGGCGAAGCCCGCCGGCAGGATGCGCTCGATCGCGGCCATGTCCTCCGCGGTGAGAACGATGTCGGCTGCGGCGGCGTCCTGCTCCAGGTGGCGGACGGTGCGGGTGCCCGGGATGGGGATCAGGTGGTCGCCGCGGTGCAGCGTCCAGGCGATGGCGAGCGCCGGGACCGACCAGCCGCGCTCCTGCGCGAAGGCGCGGAAGCGGTCGACGAAGCGGGCATTGGCGGAGAAGTTCGGCTCCATGAAGCGCGGATTGGCCTTCCGGAAGTCGGTCTCGCCGAAGGTCGACGGATCGACCGGCGCATCCGAGAAGATGCCGCGCCCGACGGGCGAGAAGGGGACGAAGGCCACGCCCAGCCGCTCGCACGCCTGGATGAGGCCGAGTTCGGGCAGGCGCGTCCACAGCGAATACTCGTTCTGAACGGCCATCACGGGATGCACCGCGCAGGCGCGCTCCAGCGTGGAGGGAGCGATCTCCGACAAGCCGATGCCGCCGATCTTGCCTTCCTCCTTGAAGCGGACGAGCGTCTCCATCGCGTCCTCGATCGGCACCTCCTGGTCGCGGCGGTGCAGGTAGAACAGCTCGACGTGCTCGACGCCGAGCCGCTTCAGCGAGCCTTCCAGCGCCTCCCGAAGGTAGCCGGGCTTGTTGTCGAAGTGGCGGGTCGGCTGCGTGCGGATGCCGGCCTTGGTGGCGATGGTGAAGCGGCCGGGATGATCGCGGACGAACGCGCCGATGATCTCCTCGGACAGGCCGTTGCCGTAGATGATGGCCGTGTCGAGATGGGTGACGCCGAGATCGAGCGCCCGCTCCAGGACAGCCAGGCTCTCGCGCCGGTCGGCCGGGCCGTAGGCGCCCGCGAAGCTCATGCATCCGAGGCCGACCGCGCCGACCATGGGACCGTTCCTGCCGAGTGCGCGCCGTTTCATTCTGTCATTCCCATTGCCGGATTCGTTGGAGGCGACATAGCAGGCGGACGGGTTCACGCAAGCGGCGCCGAGGCGCGGCGGTGCCGTGCCCGCCCCGACCGATCAGGCGAGGCCGCGCTTGCGCATCATCGCCTCCGGCGACGGCATCTTGCCGCGGAAGGCGGTGTAGAGCTCCTCGGGATCGCGCGATCCGCCCGCGGAATAGACGTGCCTGCGCAGCCGCGCCGCCGTTTCCGGGTCGAAGGGGTCGCCGGTCTCCTCGAAGGCCGAGAACGCATCGGCGTCCAGCACCTCCGACCACATGTAGGAATAGTAGCCGGCCGAATAGCCGTCGCCGGAGAACACATGCGCGAAGTGCGGCGTGCGGTGGCGCATGGCGATGGCGTCCGGCATCTTCAGCCGCGCCAGCGTCTCCCGCTCGAAGACGATCGGGTCCGCGGGCGCTTCTGCGGCGGAGTGGTAGGCCATGTCGATCAGCGCGGAGGCGGCGAACTCCACGGTCGCGAAGCCGGCGCCGAAGGTTCTCGAGGCTTCCATCCGCTCCATCAGGTCGCGCGGCATCGGCTTGCCGGTTTCGGCGTGGCGGGCATGCTTCTCGAGGACGTCGGGAACGGTCAGCCAGTGCTCGTAGAGCTGCGAGGGCAGTTCGACGAAGTCGCGCGGGACGCCGGTGCCGGAGACCGAGGGCCAGACGACCTCGCTCAGCATGCCGTGCAGCGCGTGGCCGAACTCGTGGAACAGGGTCCGCGCCTCGTCGATCGAGAGCAGCGCCGCCTCGCCCTTCGGCGCCTTGGCGAAATTCATGACGTTGTAGATGATGGGGCTCGATCCGTCGCCGAGCGACCAGCCGCCGCGCAGCGAACTCATCCAGGCGCCGGAGCGCTTGGACGGGCGGTTGAAATAGTCGGCAAGGAAGACGGCGCGACGGGTGCCGTCGGCATTCTTCACCTCGAAGACGCGCACGTCGGGATGCCAGGCGGCGATGCCCTGCCTCTCCTCGAAGCCGAGGCCGAAGAGGCGGCCGGCGACGTCGAAACAGGCGGCGATGACGTTGTCGAGCCGGAAATAGGGCTTCAGCTGCTGCTCGTCGAAGGCATAGCGTTCCGCGCGCAGCTTCTCCTGGTAGTAGCGCCAGTCCCAGGGCGCGAGGGGCGCGTTGAGGCCGCCCGCGACCGCGATCCGCGTCAGTTCGGCCTGGTCCGCAGCAGCCTTCTCCAGCGCCTTTTCCCAGACCGGGTCGAGCAGGCGCGACACGGCGTCTGGCGTCTTGGCCATGGTGTTGTCGAGCTTGAACGCGGCATAGGACGGATAGCCGAGCAGCCGGGCCTTCTCCTGCCGCAGCCGCAGCATCTCGGCCACGATGCCGCGATTGTCGGTGTCGCCGCCGTTCTCGCCGCGCGCCACGAAGGCACGGAAGGCCGTCTCGCGCAGGTCGCGGCGATCGGAGAAGGTGAGGAAGGGCTCCATGATGGATCGCGACAGCGTCACGGCGAAGGCGCCCTCGCGGCCGCGCGCGGCCGCCGCCTCGGCCATGGCGCGGCGCAGCGAGTCCGGCAGGCCCGCGAGATCGTCTTGCCCGAGGAACAGCGCCCAGGAGCGCTCGTCGGCGAGCACGTTCTGGCCGAAGCGGGCGCCGAGCGAGGCCAGTTCCTCGTTGATGGCGGCGAGACGCTGCTTGTCGGCGTCACCCAGCTTCGCGCCGGACCGGACGAAGCCCTTCCAGGTGAGTTCCAGCACGCGGGCGGTCTCGGGGTCGAGATCGAGGTCGGCGCGGCGCGCGTAGAGGTCGTCGATCCGGGCGAAGAGCCGTTCGTTCATGCCGATCGCGGAATAATGCCGCGCCATGCGCGGCGAAACGGCGCGCTCCAGGGCCTGGATCGTATCGTTCGTATCGGCGCCCGCCTTGCACCAGAAGATCGCCGAGACGCGGCTGAGCGCTTCACCGGCGCGTTCGAGCGCAGCGAGCGTGTTGGCGACGGTCGGTGCCGCCGCGTCGGCCGCGATGGCCTCGATCTCGGCCGCATGCGCCGAAAAGCCCGCGTCGAAGGCAGCCTCGAAGGCGTCGTCGGTGATCTGCGCGAAGTCCGGAAGTCCCATCGGGCCGGTCCAGCGGACGAGCGGAGAGGGGACGGGCGCGGACGCGGTGTCGGTCATGGGGGGTTCCTTCGGGCCAGCCCCGGATGTAAGGCGGTCCCGGCCCGCGCGCAACGGGATTGACGGCGCAGCGCCCGATTGATACGTGCACCTTATTATAAGTTCGCCTTATCAATTTAGGTCTGTCCGACATGACCCTGCCTGCCGATCCCGATTCGCTCGGGTTTCTGATTTCCGACGTCGCGCGCCTCGTTCGCGCCGAGATCGAGCGTCGCATCGCGGCCGCCGGCGTGGCGGTGACGCCGGGAGAAGGACGGGCACTCGCCAACATCGCGCGCTGCGGCGTCGTGCGCCAGAACGTGCTCGCCGAGCGGATGGGCGTCGAGGCGATGACGCTGTCGGGCTATCTCGACCGGCTCGAAGGCCGCGGGCTCGTGACCCGGGCGGCAGATCCGGCCGATCGCCGTGCGAAGCTGGTGGAACTGACGCCCGAGGCCGAGGACGTGCTCGCCGAAGTGCGTTCGATCGGCGCGGCTATCCGCCAGGACCTGACCCGCACCCTGGGCGCCGAGCGGTGGAACGAGCTGATCGGCCTGCTGAAGGCGCTGCGCGAGGATCTGTCCGCAATGAAGGGCGAAGCGCCGCGGCCGGGAGAACCGGCGTGAACGCACCTCTGTCCCGCCCGCCCGTCGTGATGAGCGAACGCCGCGTCGGCCTGATCGGCGCGCTGATGGTGTCTGTCGGTCCGGTGTCGATGGCGCTCTACACGCCGGCGATGCCGGAGATCGTGCATGCCTTCGGCAGCACCGAGGCGGCTGTGAAACTCAGCCTGTCGCTCTATTTCGCGGGCTTCGCGCTGTCGCAGCTCGTGTGCGGTCCGCTCTCGGACGGTTTCGGCCGCAAGCCGGTCGTGCTGGGCTTCATGACGATCTACCTGATCGCCAGCCTCGTGGCGCTGGTGGCGCCGTCGGTCGAGATCCTGATCGCGGCCCGCTTCTTCCAGGGGGTCGGATCGGCCGTCGGCGTGGCGATCTCGCGGGCGCTGATCCGCGACCTGTTCCACGACGACCGGGCGGCGCGCATCATGAATCTCCAGGCGATCGTGCTCGCCGTCGGTCCGGCCTTCTCGCCCACCATCGGCGGCCTCATCATGATCGCCGCCGGCTGGCACGCGATCTTTCTCGCCATGGTGGCGCTGGGCGTGGTCGTCGTGCTGGTGGTCCAATTCGGCCTCAGTGAGACGGTGCCGCGCGACATGTCGCGGATCCGGCCCGCGGCCCTGGCGAAATCCTACGCGACGCTGTTCGGCAGTCCCTACTTCGTGCTGTGCAGCCTCGTCATAGCGGGCACTGTCGGCTCGCTCTACACGCTGGCCACGGTGCTGCCCTTCCTGCTCATGGAACGGGTCGGCCTGTCGGCGACCGAGTTCGGGCTCGGCATGCTGCTGCAGTCCGGAAGCTTCTTCACAGGCTCGCTGATCGTGCGCCGTTGCCTGCAGCTGATGCCGGCGTCGCGGCTGGTCCCTTTCGGCCTCGCCTGCGTCGCCGTCGCCTGCATCCTGCTCGCCGTGCTGCTGCGCATGGCGCCGCCGACATTCCTGTCGGTGATGGCACCGGTCGGGCTCTTCGCCTTCGGCATCGCCTTCATCATGCCGGCGATGATGGTGGCCTCCATCGCGCCGTTTCCGCACATCGCCGGCGCCGCCTCCTCGATCTCCGGGTTCATGCAGATGGCCGGCGGTCTGGTCGGCGGCACGGCGGCGGCGATGATCGGCGAGCCGGTGACGGCCGCCGCCACCGTCATTCCCGCCATGGGGTTCATGGCGATCCTGTCCTGGCTGGTCTGGCGCCTGCTGCCGGAGCCGCCGTCGATTCCGCGCTTCCCGGCATGAGCTGAGCCTGGGGACCTGCGCTTT
Source organism: Aquibium microcysteis (assembly GCF_014495845.1). Taxonomy (NCBI): domain Bacteria; kingdom Pseudomonadati; phylum Pseudomonadota; class Alphaproteobacteria; order Hyphomicrobiales; family Phyllobacteriaceae; genus Aquibium; species Aquibium microcysteis. The sequence goes on along the minus strand of NZ_CP061080.1, from coordinate 3,973,216 downwards.
GCCGAAAGCACGGCGCCGGTGATACAGCGGTCGAACGTCTCCAACACCGCGCGGGATCGATTCGATGATCGGGAAGCTCAAGGGAACGCTCGACGAGATCGCCGAGGACCACTGCGTCGTCGACGTGCACGGCGTCGGCTACGTCGCCTACTGCCCCGCCCGCACCCTGTCCAAGCTCCCCGGCATCGGCGAGGCGGTGGTGCTGCACATAGAGACCTACGTGCGCGAAGACATGATCCGGCTCTACGGCTTCGGCTCCGCCCTCGAACGCGAGTGGTTCCGCCTGCTGCAGAACAACGTTCCCGGCGTCGGCGCGAAGGTGGCGCTGGCGGTGCTGTCGACGCTGACCGCTTCCGAACTCGCCAACGCGGTGGCGCTGCGCGACATCGCCATGGTCGCGCGCGCACCGGGCGTCGGCAAGAAGGTCGCCGAGCGCATCGTCACCGAGCTGCGCGACAAGGCACCCGCCTACACGGGCGAGGCCGCCGCGGCGATGGGCCTGAAGCAGGAGCTGGGCGAAGGCGTGGCGCCCGCGCCGGTGGCCGACGCGGTGTCGGCGCTGGTCAACCTCGGTTATTCGCGCGACGTCGCCGCCACCGCGGTCGCCGCGGCGCTGAAGACGGCCGGCGACGGCGCGGATTCGTCGAAGCTGATCCGGGCCGGCCTGAAGGAGCTGGCACGGTGATGCCTTGCGTGAGCGCTCTCTCCTTACTATCCTGTGCGTGAAAGGAGTTCGGCGTGCATCCCTCGACCACCTTGACTTCCAAGAACCAGATGACGCTGCCGAAGCAGGTGCGCGAGGACCTGAACCTCAGGCCCGGCGATCGGCTCGTCTTCCGCAAGCAGGACGGCCAGTACGTCCTCGAAGCCAGGCCGCGGCGCTCGGCGCTCGATTTCGCGGGCGCACTGCACGATCCCGGGCGCAAGCCGCTGACCCAGGCCGACATCAAGTCGGCAGGGGCGATCGCCGCCATGGAGCGGGACGAGCGGCACCTTGATCGGGATTGACACCAACGTCGTCGTGCGGCTGCTGCTGAGGGACGACGAAGCGATGTTCCAGCGGGCGGCGGCGCTGATCGGGCGGACCTCTCCGGACGACCCGCTCCTCGTGAACGTCGTCGTCGTCGCGGAGAGCCTCTGGGTCCTCGAGAGGAAGGCCGGCGTGGACCGGACGACCGCGCGATCCACGCTTGCCGGGCTTCTCGAAAGCGAGGAACTGCGCGTGCTCGACACGAATCCGTTTCGCCACTGGGCCGACACGCTCGCGAGCGGCCACCGCGACTATTCGGACCTGGTGATTTCGCAGATCAACCTCGAGGCGGGCTGCGATTTCACCTATACGCTCGATGCGCCGGCGGCGAAGGCGGTCCCAGGCATGAGGCTGCTGACATGACCACGTCCCCCCGCCTGATCTCGTCGGAAAAGCGCGGCGAGGACGTCGATTCGACGCTGCGGCCGCAGACGCTCGACGAGTTCGTCGGCCAGGCGGCGGCGCGGGCGAACCTGAAGGTGTTCGTCGAGGCGGCACGCGGCCGCGGCGAGGCGCTCGACCACGTTCTCTTCGTCGGCCCGCCCGGGCTCGGCAAGACGACGCTGGCGCAGATCATGGCCAAGGAGATGGGCGTGAACTTCCGCTCCACCTCCGGCCCGGTGATCGCCAAGGCGGGCGATCTCGCCGCGCTGCTCACCAATCTCGAAGACCGCGACGTGCTGTTCATCGACGAGATCCACCGGCTGTCGCCCGCCGTGGAGGAAATCCTCTATCCGGCGATGGAGGATTTCCAGCTCGATCTGATCATCGGCGAGGGACCGGCGGCACGGTCGGTCAAGATCGACCTCGCGCGCTTCACGCTGGTCGCCGCCACGACGCGGCTCGGGCTCATCACCAACCCGCTGCGCGACCGCTTCGGCATTCCGGTGCGGCTCAACTTCTACACCGTCGAGGAACTGGAACTGATCGTGCGGCGCGGCGCGCGCATCCTCGGCTTGCCGATGAGCGACGACGGTGCGACCGAGATCGCCAGGCGCGCCCGCGGCACGCCGCGCATCGCCGGGCGCCTGCTGCGCCGGGTGCGCGACTTCGCGACGGTGGCGGGTGCGCAGACGGTGACGCGGACGATCGCCGACGAGGCGCTGCTCCGGCTCGAGGTCGACGCGCTCGGCCTCGACAATCTCGACCGGCGCTACCTGTCGATGATCCTGCGGAACTTCGGCGGCGGCCCGGTCGGCATCGAGACCATCGCGGCCGGCCTGTCGGAGCCGCGCGACGCCATCGAGGACATCATCGAGCCCTATCTCATCCAGCAGGGCTTCATCCAGCGCACCCCGCGCGGCCGCGTGCTCACTGCCAATGCCTGGACCCACATGGGCCTGGAGCCGCCGCGCAGCATGGCGGCGGTGCAGGGGCGGCTGTTCGAGGAGGAGTGAATCGGGGGGCAGAATTGCGGGGACAATTTACGCAACTAAGCGTCGGCCTCGACCTTCGGCGCGGCGGAGAACAGCCGAGTTACATAAGCTGTACCCGCAATTCCGCTGGTTCGCTACCGTAGCCCCCGCACCATCTCCAGCACGTCGGGCTCCGCCTTCCGGCCCTCGAATTCCTCCACCACGCCGAACGCACCGCCGTAGCTCCACATCGACCAGGCGAAGCCGTGGCGTTCGGCGTGGGCGATCATGGTTCGGTAGTAGGCGGCGCGGGAGCGGGGGGACATGACGTGGTCGTCCTGCCATTCCTGGCGGATCATGCCGAACTCCCCGAGCAGGACGTCGCCCGGGTCGATGCCGTGCCGGCGGGCCCAGTCCTCGACGATGCGGAAGGGCTCGTCCATCACGGCTTCCAGCTTCTCCTCGGTATCCACGGTGGCGACCTGCTCGTCGAGATAGGCGAGCAGCCCGGGCTGGCGCAGGAGCGGTGCCTCGGCCCGGATCCGGTCGCGGATGGCCTTCAGCGCAGCGTCCAGCTCGGCCTTGCCCGCCGCGTGCAGCGGGAAGGGCAGGCCGGTGATGTAGGGGATGAAGTCGCCCGTCCAGGTCGCGCCCTGGTGGGTGAGCAGGAAGGGCGCGTAGGAGTGGAAGCTCCACAGCACGTTGTCGTCGGGGATCGCGGCCGGGTCGAGCGCAGCCAGACCCTCGGCCGAGCCCCAGCAGCCGCCCGACAGGACCAGCGTCAGGCGCGTCGCCTGGGAGCGGGCGGCTGCGTGGAGGCGGCGCAGGCGCTCCGGCCAGGCGTTCTCTCCCGGCTCGCAGTCGATCACCGGCTCGTTCATCAGTTCCAGCGCCAGCATCGCCGGATCCTCGCGCTTCAGCGTCGCGGCGAGGCGGCGCACCACCTCCAGATAGCGATCGAACAGCGCGGGATCGTCCATGACCTCGCTCATGCCGATCGAGCGGTTGGTGCCGGCCGGGAAGAGATGCAGGTCGACGATCACCTTGAGGCCGGCGCGGTTGACCGTGCGGGCCGCTTCCAGCACCTCCTCGTACAGACGGTCGTGAAACGCCGCCGCAGCCGGCGACAGGAAGGGCGAGGGATCGACCGGCATGCGCATGAAGTCGAAGCCGCCCGCCTTCAGGCGGGCGAGACCCGCTTCGTCGAGGGACCGGCGCCATTCGGGGAAGGGAAGGATGGCGTCCTCCTCGTGCCAGAGGCGCTCCTCCGGCCAGGTGACCCAGATGTCGAGGTTGAGACCGCGCCTGGCCTCGAAGGTGGCTGCGCCGGCGGGCAGGACGAGACCCGCCGCCAGAAGAGCCAGCGCGAGGACCCGGGCGAACCGTGCCTTGATCGAGGAAGACCGAAATGCAATCGAGATCGAATGTCGCAACATGGGGCGACGCATGGCAGAGATGACCTGCGAAGGGAAGCGCGATGGCGGATGATGGTGAGATCGTGACCGGCCTTTCCGGCGAACTGACGCGGGAGGGACACCGTCTCTCGGCGCGGGTCTACTATGCCGATACCGACTTCTCCGGCGTCGTCTATCACGCACGTTATCTGGAGTTCCTGGAACGCGGTCGGTCGGATTATCTGCGGTTGTGCGGCGTCCATCATACGGAACTGGCCGACGGCGCCCATGGCGAGAGGATCGTCTGGGTGGTCCGGCGCATGGAGATCGACTTTCGCGGCTCCGCACGGATGGACGACGTGCTGACCATCGAGACGCGCACAGCGGAGATATCGGGCGCCCGCATCGTGATGGCACAGCGGATCCTGCGCGGCGCGGACCTGCTGATCGAAGCCCGCGTGGAAGCGGCGATCATCGGCATGAACGGCCGGCCGCGGCGCTTTCCCAAGGATTGGACGGGGCGATTCCTGCCGGCGCGGGATTGACCGCGGCAACGGTCTTTCCTAACGGATGATTAACCATAATCATTCATGAATTCGTTCGGGAAAATGCAAGCGGGCGGGCACGCCTTCGTTTGACCAAGATTCACCGGATAAACCCCGAGGCGGCGAAGCCGGGGTGATCGCCGGATCGTCACCGGGAAGGGCTTCCGCAAAGGGGCCGCACCGACCGGCCGCCGCACACACCCTAGGATTGGACGTCGATGGAAACCACCGCTCTCATCGAGCCGCACGCCAACGTTTCGCTCTGGGCCCTCTTCATGCAGGCGGGCCTCATCGTCAAGCTCGTCATGATCGGTCTGCTCCTGGCGTCCGTCTGGACCTGGGCGATCATCATCGACAAGGTCGTCGCCTTCGGCCGCATGAAGGTCGCGCTCAACCGCTTCGAGAAGACCTTCTGGTCGGGGCAGTCGCTGGAGGAGCTCTACCGAACCCTCGCGGACCGCAGCACCAGCGGCATGAGTTCGATCTTCGTCGCCGCCATGCGCGAGTGGAAGAAGAGCTTCGAGAAGGGCGCCCGGGCGCCGATGGGTCTGCAGACGCGCATCGACAAGGCGATGGACCTCGCGCTCACCCGCGAGATGGAGAAGCTGGAGGGCCGGCTGGGCTTCCTCGCCACCATCGGCTCGGCGGCACCCTTCATCGGCCTGTTCGGCACCGTGGTCGGCATCATGACGTCGTTCCAGGCCATCGCCGGGTCGAAATCCACCAGCCTCGCCGTCGTGGCGCCCGGCATCGCGGAAGCGCTGTTGGCCACGGCCATCGGCCTGCTCGCCGCCATTCCTGCGGTCATCGCCTACAACAAGCTGTCATCCGACGCCAGCAAGCTGGGTTCGCGGATGGAAGGCTTCGCCGACGAGTTCTCCGCCATATTGTCGCGGCAGATCGATGAAAAGGTCGCGCAACGCGCCTGACGGAGCAACGCCATGGGCATGTCGGTCGGAACAGGCGGCGGCGGTCGCGGACACAGGCGCCGCGGGCGCAAGCACGCCCTGATGTCGGAGATCAACGTCACGCCCTTCGTCGACGTGATGCTGGTGCTGCTCATCATCTTCATGGTGGCGGCGCCGCTGCTGACCGTCGGCGTTCCCATCGACCTGCCGGAAACGCAGGCGCGCGCGCTCAACGCCGAGACGCAGCCGATCACCGTATCGATCAACGAAGAGGGTCGGATCTTCCTCCAGGAGACCGAGATCCCGATCGAGGAAGTGGTGCCCAAGCTCGAGGCCATATCGAAGACCGGCTACGAGGAGCGCATCTACGTGCGCGGCGACCGCAACGCGGACTACGGCACGGTCATGCGGGTCATGGCGCGCATCTCGGCCGCCGGCTTCCGCAATCTCGGCCTCGTGACGCTGCAGGAGCAGGACAGCTGACGCAGATGCGTTTCGGAGTGGTCACTTCAACGGTCCTGCACGTTCTCGTCATCGGCGCGGGACTGGTGTCCCTGTCGTCGCCCAAGCCGCACGACGTGATCGACGTCGAGTCCCTGCCGATCGACATCGTGCCGATCGAGGAGATCACGCGCGTCCTCGAAGGCGACAAGAAGGCACCCGTCGCGGAGACGCCCGCGCCGACGCCCACCACGCGTCCGTCCGTCGTTCCGGACGCCCAGCGCTTCGGCAACAATTCGCAGGACACGCAGGCGCCGCCGACGCCCGACCCGAAGCCGCGCGAAGTGCAGACCGCAGCGCTGCCGCAGGCGTCGCCGGAGCCCGCACCGCGGCCCGAGCCGGTGGCGGAACCGGCGCCCGCGCCCGCGCCCGTTCCGCCGCCAGCCCCCGAGCCCGCGCCGCCCGTCGAGGCCGCCCCCGTGCCCGAACCCGCGCCGAAGGCGGAACCGACGCCCGAACCCGAGCCCAAGCCGGTCGAGACCGCGGTCGCGGCCGAGCCTGCGCTGCCCGACACGGCACCCCGGCCCGAGGCGCGGCCCCGCCCGCCGCAGCCCGCGAAGGAAGCCGAGCGGAAGGTACCCGAGAAGCCGCAGAAGCCCGTGACGCAGCCGGCGCAGAAGACGGCCGAGAAGGCCGACGACAACGTGCTCGACGACGTGGCGGCGCTCCTCAACAAGGAGAAGGCCTCTGGCGGCGGCGCGAAGCGGTCCAACGAGCAGGCCGCCCTGGGCGGCGAGCGCAGGACGACGGGCGAGAAGCTGTCGCAGAGCGAGATGGATGCGCTGCGCCAGCGTCTCGGCTCGTGCTGGAGCATCCCGGCGGGCGCCGAGGACGGCGATGCGCTGCGTGTCTCGGTCCGTTTCCGGCTCGACCGCTCGGGCAATCTCGAGGGCCGTCCCGAAGTGGTGGCCGGCGGCTCGAGCTCCGGCGCCGGTCGCATCGCGGCCGAGTCCGCGGTGCGCGCGGTCCAGAAGTGCGAGCCGTTCAATCTTCCGGCCGACAAGTACGACACCTGGGCCGAGGTGATCGTCAACTTCGATCCCCGCGACATGTTCTGAGCACGATTCGCGGCTAGTCCGCCCCGCAAGTCACGAATTAAGGTCATGCCATGAATTTCACATTCAAAGCCTTCCTCCTCGCAGCCGCCGTCGCGGTGTCGGTGTCGGGAGTGATGACGGCTCCGGCGCGGGCCGTCCTCGAAGTCGACGTCAACAAGGGCGTCGTCGAGCCGCTGCCGATCGCCATCACGGACTTCCTGTCCGCCGACGCACTCGGTGCCGAGATTTCCGGAATCGTGTCGGCCAACCTGCAGCGGTCCGGGCTGTTCGCGCCGATCGCCAAGGCGGCGTTCATCGAGAAGATATCCAATCCGGACGCCGCTCCGCGTTTCGACGACTGGAAGGTGATCAACGCCCAGGCGCTGGTCACGGGCCGGGTGACCCGGGAAGCGGACGGCCGCGTCCGCGCCGAGTACCGGCTGTGGGACACGTTCGCGGGTCAGCAACTCGCCGGCGAGCAGTTCTTCGCCTCGCAGTCGAACGTCCGCCGCGTCGCGCACATCATCTCCGACGCGATCTACGAGCGCCTGACCGGCGAGCGGGGCTATTTCGACACCCGGATCGTCTTCATCGACGAGTCGGGGCCGAGGAACCAGCGGATGAAGCGCCTCGCCATCATGGACCAGGACGGTGCCAATGCGCGCTTCCTGTCCGACGGCCGGTCGATCGCGCTGACCCCCCGCTTTTCGCCGAGCCGGCAGGAGATCACCTACATGTCCTACGAGGGCGGGCAGCCGCAGGTCTACCTGCTGCAGCTCGAGACGGGCCAGCGGGAACTGGTCGGAAACTTCCCCGGCATGACCTTCGCGCCGCGCTTCTCGCCGGACGGCCAGAAGGTGATCATGAGCCTGCTGCGCGACGACGGCAATTCCAACATCTACGTGCTCGACCTGCGCAGCCGCGCCACGACGCGGCTGACCAATTCCAATGCGATCGACACCTCGCCATCCTATTCGCCGGATGGCTCGCAGATCGTCTTCACCTCCGACCGCGGCGGTCGGACGCAGATCTACGTCATGAACTCGGACGGTTCCAACCAGCGCCGCATCTCGTTCGGCGAGGGCACCTATTCGACCCCGGTCTGGTCGCCGCGCGGCGACCTCATCGCCTTCACGAAGCAGACGGGCGGTGAGTTCCAGATCGGCGTGATGCGCACGGACGGTTCGGGCGAGCGGATCCTCTCCTCGGGCTTCAGCCAGGAGGGACCGACCTGGGCACCCAACGGCCGCGTCCTGATGTTCTTCCGGCAGGCTGCCGGCTCTCCCGGCCCGCAGCTCTACTCGATCGACCTGACCGGCCGGAACGAACAGGCCATCGCGAGCCCGAATTTCGCTTCGGATCCGGCCTGGTCGCCGCTGCTCGACTGACGCCGTGCCGCGGGTGGCGGCGGACGTCCCGCCGCCAAACTCGTTTCGGTTGCGGTTTCCTTCGCGGACGAGGTGCTCTCCGGCGCAAGTCCGCGATTGCGGCGGCGCGGCGTCCCGTTTCCGCCGCAATTGGACCTAGTGTGCCCATGGCGCCACCTTCCGGGAATCGCGCCGCCGGGGCATCGGCAACACTTCGTTAACCACGTTCATTGTGCGCCGGTTAACCCCGACGTGGTTACTGGAAGGTCAAAGGAACAACGCAAATGCGAAGGAGTGGCGCATGCGCCGTATCGCAGCACTGACCCGCAATCCCGCCGTTCTCGCACTGGTCATGGCGCTTGCCGTGACGGGCTGCGCGTCCAAGAAGATTCCCAACAGCGCGGCCGACATCGGCCTCGGCGCCGGGGCCGGCGCAGGCGGCGCGGCGCGGCCGGGAACGCAGCAGGATTTCACCGTCAACGTCGGCGACCGCATCTTCTTCGACACGGATTCGTCCGTGGTCCGCGCCGACGCCCAGCAGATTCTCGCCCGTCAGGCGCAGTGGCTGAACCAGTATCCCTCCTATTCGATCACCATCGAGGGCCATGCCGACGAACGCGGAACGCGCGAATACAACATCGCGCTGGGCGCACGCCGCGCCGCGGCCGCTCGCGACTTCCTGGTGTCGCGCGGCGTCGCCGGCAATCGCCTCAGGACCATCTCCTACGGCAAGGAGCGTCCGGTCGCCGTCTGCGACGACATTTCCTGCTGGTCTCAGAACCGCCGCGCCGTGACGCTGCTCGGCGGCGCCGGAAGCTGATCCGGCCGGCGACCCGGCGTCCCGGGGGCGCCGGGGGCTGCGCGAAGGCATCACGGCCGCGCGCGAAACAAAATTTGGCCGAAGTCGCAAGTCTTGATAGGATCGGAATCCGGGGCGCGCCAGCGCTCCGTCCTTTCGCATTTCCCGAAGCGAGATTCTCGATGAGACTGAAGACACTCTTTCGTGCGGCCGTCGTCGTGCCCCTGCTTTTGACGGGCGGTGCGCATGCCTTTCCCTTCGGCCAGGCCGAGACCGGGACGCAGGGCGGCGGCATCGGCAGCCTGCTTCCACCCAACTGGCTCGGCCGGTCGAACGACACCGCGACCGTTCAGCTCGCCCAGACGGGCGACCCGCGCATCCCGGCGCTCGAGGAGCAGCTGCGCGACCTGACCGGTCGTGTCGAGGAGCTCAACTTCCTGCTCCTGCAGATGCAGGACCAGATGCGCAAGATGCAGGAAGACAACGAGTTCCGCCTGCAGCAGCTGGAAGAGAAGCGGGGCGATGCGGCCGGGAGCACGGGCAGCCGGGTCGCGGCGGCCGACCCGGCCACGCCCGCGGCACCCTCGGTCCAGCCGGACGCACCGGCCCGTGGGACCCCGCCCCGGACGCTGGGAACCGTGACCTTCGACGCCAACGGCAACCCGACCGGCGGCACCCTGGACACCAACGGGGGCGTGGCAGGCGCGGCCGCGCCGATGATGGACGAGGGCGGGGCAGACACGGACGACACGAAGGTGGCGGCACTGCCGCCGACCGACGATCCCGAGGAACTCTACCGGAACGCCTACAACTTCATCCTGTCCGGCGACTATCCGACCGCGGAGGCTGGTTTCCGCGAGCACATCGAACGCTTCCCCAACGATCCGAAGACCTCCGACGCGCGCTACTGGCTCGGCGAGGCGCTGCTCGGCATGGAGCAGTATCGCAGCGCCGCCGAGACGTTCCTGGCGGCCAACCGCGAATTCCCCGACTCGTCCAAGGCGCCCGACATGCTGCTGAAGCTCGGCGTCTCGCTGGCCGCCCTGCAGCAGCGCGACGTCGCCTGCGCGACCTATGCCGAGATCGGCAAGCGCTACAAGAACGTTTCCTCCGCGCTCAAGGAGCGCGTGCGGGCAGAGCAGGCGCTCGCCGGCTGCTGACACGAAGACCGCGCTGCCGCCGGTCCATCGCCGCGCACGCCCGGGACCTGGGTGCTGCAGCGTACCGGCAACCGGCCTGTCGGCAAAAGGAGGGGCGTCCGATCGACGACATCCAGCCCGACCGCATCTTTTCCGGCCTGTCCTTCCCGCCCGGGCGCCCCGTCGTCGCCGCCGTGTCCGGAGGCAGCGACTCGATGGCGCTGCTGGTCCTGCTCCAGGCCTTTCTCGTCCGCCGACCGTTCGGCGACCTCGTGGCGATGACCGTGGATCACGGCCTGCGGCCAGAAGCGGCAGACGAGGCCGATCGCGTTGCCGCCTTCTGTGATTCGCACGGCATTCCTCACCGCACCCTCCGTTGGGAGGGCAGCAAGCCGTCGTCCGGCGTGCCGGCCGCGGCGCGCGAGGCGCGTCACCGGCTGCTCGCCGAAGCCGCACGGTCGCTCGATGCTGCCATGGTGCTCACCGGCCACACCGCGAACGATCAGGCCGAGACGATCGCCATGCGCCGCGCGCGCGGCAGCGGACGCGGGCTGGCCGGTATCGCGCCCGCGACGCTCTACGACGGTGCGACGTGGTTCGTCCGACCGCTGCTTTCGCACGCGCGCTCGGCGTTGCGCGGGATGCTGGCGCGCGCCGGGGTCACCTGGATCGAGGATCCGACCAACGAGCAGACGGCTTACGAGCGCGCGCGGGCGCGCCGCGCGCTCGCGGGTCCGGGCGAGGAAGGGATCGTCGGGGCACTGCTGGAAGAGGGGCGGCTTGCGGCGCTGGAGCGGGTCGACCTCGGGCGGCGCGCCGGTTCGCTGATCGAGCGCCACGCCGGCCTCGCCGCGCCGGGGCTCGTGCGCGTCGATGCCGGACTTCTTGCGGCGCAGGACGCGGCGGCAGCGCGGCTGGCGTTCCGGCTGCTGGTCGCAGCCGTCGGCGGGCGCGAGCATCTTCCGGACGCCCCCCGCGCGCGAGGCCTGTTCGAACGCCTCGCCAGCGGACATGGGCGCGGTTCGCTCGGCGGCGCCGTCGCCGAGCGGCGCAAGGGGGCGTTCTACCTGCACCGGGAGATCCGGGCCGGATGGACCGGGGCTGCCCCCGCCGTTGCGGGCGCCGTCTGGGATGGGCGTTTCCGGCTCGCGGAACGGCCGTTCCCCGCAAACGCGGTCGTGGAGGCCGCGGGCAGGACGCTGGCGGAGGCCAGGGCGCGTTCGTCGGCCGATACCGCGGCGCCACCCGCACTGGTGCGTGCGGCCCTGGCGGCGGAGCCGCTGCTGCACGTGCGCGGAGCGGCAGCCAGCCTCGATCTGTCCGGCTCCCGGCGCGACGGCCTGTTGCTCCGGCGCGTGGCGGCGCCTTATGCGCGCTACCTGCCGAGCTTCGATCTGGCGCCTGCGGAGGCGCTGCGCGCACTGCTCGACGGCCATTCTTTTCCGGCTTCGCCTTGGGACAGTCACAATGCCGCATAAGCTGCTTAACCGAACGGCGGGCTTCTGCTTGGCAAGGTCCCGCACCAACCCTATGTTAAGCCGAGTTCTCCACGATGGACGCGCGCCTCCAGAAGGTGCGTACGGGACCCAAAGATGAATCCGAACTACCGCAATCTTGCGCTGTGGGCGATCATAGCCGTCCTCCTGATCGCGCTCTTCAATCTGTTCCAGACCCCGCAGCAGCGCGGCAACGCCAGCGAGATCGCCTATTCCGAGTTCCTTCAGAACGTCTCGGCGGGCCGGGTGCGGTCGGTGACGATCGCCGGCGAGCGGATCACCGGCACCTACGTGGACAACGGCACCTCGTTCCAGACCTATTCTCCCGGTGACCCCACGCTGGTCTCGAGGCTGGAAGAACGCGGCGTGACGATCAACGCCCGACCGGAGACCGACGGGTCCAATTCGATCCTCGGCTACCTGATCTCGTGGCTGCCGATGATCCTGATCCTCGGCGTCTGGATCTTCTTCATGCGCCAGATGCAGTCCGGCTCCGGACGCGCCATGGGCTTTGGCAAGTCGAAGGCGAAGCTTCTGACGGAGGCGCACGGCCGGGTGACGTTCCAGGACGTGGCCGGCGTCGACGAGGCCAAGGAAGACCTCGAGGAGATCGTCGAGTTCCTGCGCGACCCGCAGAAGTTCCAGCGGCTGGGCGGCAAGATCCCGCGCGGCGTCCTGCTCGTCGGCCCTCCCGGCACCGGCAAGACCCTGCTCGCCCGTTCGGTGGCAGGTGAGGCCAACGTCCCGTTCTTCACCATCTCGGGTTCGGACTTCGTCGAAATGTTCGTCGGCGTCGGCGCGAGCCGCGTCCGCGACATGTTCGAGCAGGCCAAGAAGAACGCCCCCTGCATCATCTTCATCGACGAAATCGACGCGGTCGGCCGTCATCGCGGCGCCGGTCTCGGCGGCGGCAACGACGAGCGCGAGCAGACGCTGAACCAGCTGCTCGTCGAGATGGACGGCTTCGAGGCCAACGAGGGCATCATCCTGATCGCCGCCACCAACCGGCCGGACGTGCTGGACCCCGCACTGCTGCGTCCGGGCCGCTTCGATCGCCAGGTGGTGGTGCCGAACCCCGACATCACCGGCCGCGAGAAGATCCTCAAGGTGCATTCGCGCAACGTGCCGCTGGCGCCGAACGTCGATCTCAAGGTACTGGCGCGCGGCACGCCGGGCTTCTCGGGCGCCGACCTCGCCAATCTCGTCAACGAGGCGGCGCTGATGGCGGCGCGGCGCAACAAGCGTCTCGTCACGATGGCGGAGTTCGAGGACGCCAAGGACAAGATCATGATGGGCGCCGAGCGTCGCTCGACCGCCATGACGCTGGCCGAGAAGGAACTGACCGCCTACCACGAGGCCGGCCACGCCATCACCGCGCTCAAGGTGCAGGCAGCCGATCCGCTGCACAAGGCGACGATCATCCCGCGCGGCCGCGCGCTCGGCATGGTCATGCAGCTTCCCGAGGGCGACCGCTACTCGATGAGCTACAAGTGGATGACCTCCCGACTGATCATCATGATGGGTGGCCGCGTCGCCGAGGAAATGAAGTTCGGCAAGGAGAACATCACCTCGGGCGCTTCGTCCGACATCGATCAGGCGACCAAGCTCGCGAGGGCGATGGTGACCCGCTGGGGCTTCTCCGACAAGCTCGGCCACGTGGCCTACGGCGAGAATCAGGAGGAGGTTTTCCTCGGCCATTCGGTGGCGCGCACGCAGAACGTGTCGGAAGAGACGGCGCAGATCATCGACGCGGAAGTGCGCCGCCTGATCGACGAGGCCTATGTCGAGGCGACCCGCATCCTGACCGAATACAACAAGGAATGGATCGCGATCGCCGAGGGCCTGCTCGAGTACGAGACGCTGTCGGGCGAGGAAATCCGTCAACTGCTCGCCGGCACCAAGCCGACGCGCGACACCGGCGACGACAATCCGCCCTCGCGCGGCTCCGCGGTGCCCAAGGCCGGCACCACGCGCGGCAAGCCGAAGGGCGGGGAAGAGCCCGACGCGCCGCTGGAGCCGCAGCCGCAAGGCTGAGCCTTCGAAGATCCGATGCACTGAAAAGGCCGGGACATGCTCCCGGCCTTTTTTCGTGCGTGCGCCCGTTGCCAGGCCGGTGGCGTGCCGCGCCATCCAGCCGCCGCCGGAGACGCAGGTGCCCCCGACCCCGCACGCGGCTATCGAGCGGATCCGGGGCGGGGTGGCGCGATCTGCTCCGCGCCGTCGAACCGGTCAGCCGTCGGCCGTCCGAGCCGTCGCGTACGACGGCCTCGCGGTGGTCCGGTGTGTCTTCATCCGGCCGGACACCGCGCCTCCGACCGGCGCCCCGGGCAAGCGGAGGACGCCGTTCCTCGCATCGGCGTTCTCGAGAGCGGGGGGACTGGGCGGGGGCGACGTGCGCGACGCGGCCGCGGCGGGCCTCGCGTCAGCCTGCGGGCGTCGGTGAGGATGCGGGAGGACGTCGAAGTGGCGTCGGACGAAAGTGTCCGGCGGGACGACCTGCCGGACGCCGGGACGGCCGACGAAGATGCCGGCCGCGCCGAACCCTTCGGCGTCCCTGACCGCCATAGTGCGTCACTCTTATCCCAGTGCGTTGGGGCCGGGACCAAGGCAACGTCTGCTGCATGTCCATGCCCGGTACGCGGGCGACCTCGTGTTCTCCCGGCCGACCGCGAAGGCCATCATCACGATTTCCGCAACCTCAGCCGGGAAGGGCGTCTGCCGGAGCGAGGTGTCCCCGAGGAAAACAGGGTGGCGACGGCTGCCGAGGCGATGCCCTCCTCCCTGACTTCGACTGGAGATCAAAGAAAAACCGCCCCGAAGGCGGTTTCAGGAGGATGGGCGAAGCGGTCCGCTTCTATTCCGCGGGCGCCGCCGCCTTTCCGAAATTCGGGCTTTCCGGCTCCGCGGGCAGATCGCGGGCGGCGAGGAAAGTGTAGAACATCGGCACCACGAACAGCGTGAACATGGTGCCGACCATCAGGCCGGCGAAGATGACGATGCCCATGGCGGAGCGCGCCGCGGCACCGGCGCCCGAGGCGAGGATGAGCGGGACCACGCCCAGCGCCATGGCCGCGGTGGTCATCAGGATCGGGCGCAGGCGTACCTTGGCCGAGGCGATGATGGCTGCATGCCGGTCATAGCCGTGCGCGTGGCGCTGCTGGTTGGCGAACTCGACCAGCAGGATGCCGTGTTTGGTGATGAGGCCGACCAGCGTGATCAGTCCAACCTGGGTGTAGATGTTCAGCGTTCCGATGCCCAGATTGAGCGGCAGGATGGCGCCGAAGATCGAGAGCGGCACCGACATCAGGATGATCAGCGGGTCGCGGAAGCTTTCGAACTGCGCCGCGAGCACCAGATAGATGACCACGACGGCGAGGGCGAAGGCGATGGCGATCGTGTTGCCCTGCTGGCTCTCCAGTCGGGACTGACCCGAATAGTCGATGAAGAAGCCGTCCGGCAGCAGCGGCCGGGCGATGTTCTCGATGGTGGCGAGGCCGTCGCCGCTGGAGACGGTCGGCAGCGGCAGGGCGGAGATGGTCGCGGCGTTGAGCTGGTTGAACTGCTCGATCGAGGCCGGCGAGGCGTTGGTCGAGACCGAGACAACGGCCGACAGCGGCACCATCTCGCCCGAGACCGAGCGGATGAAAAACTCGCCCAGACGCTCGGGATTGTTCCGGAACGCTTCCGGCACCTGCATGATGATGTCGTAGCTGTTGGAGTCCCGGTCGAACTGGGCGACGGAGCCGCCGCCGACGAGCAGCGCCAGCGTCGTGCCGATGTCGCTGATCGGCAGGGAGAGCGCCGCGGCGCGGTCGCGGTCGATGGTGACCGTGACCTGCGGCGCGTCGAAGGCGAGCGAGTTCTGGACGACGATGAAGCGTCCGGACTTCTGCGCCTCGAGGCGGATCTGCTCGGCGACTTCGTACACGCGCGAGGCGTCGCCGGTCGAGCGGATGACGATCGAGATCGGCAGACCGCCGCCGGTTCCCGGCAATGACGGCGGGGCGAACACCAGGGCCTGGACGCCGGCGACCTTGGACAGCCGCGCCTGGAGGTCGGTCTGAACCTCCTTCTGCGATCTCTCCCGTTCGGACCAGTCCTTCAGTGCCCATACGGCGAAGGCCGAGTTCGTCTGCCCGCCGGCTCCGGCGATGGAGAAGTTCGCGGCCACCTCCGGAATGTCGCTGGTGAGCCCGCGGATCTGGTCGATGTAGAGCTGCGTGTACTCCGTCGTGGCGTAGCGCGGTGCGGTGACGAGCGCGAACAGGGCACCGGAGTCTTCCTCGGGTGCCAGTTCCGTCGTGGTCTTCAGGAACATGAAGCCCGAGACGGCGACCAGCGACACGACCACCAGCAGCGTGACCGGCCGGTACTTGAGCGAGCCGGCTACCCATCGCTCGTAGCCATTGGCGAAACGATCGAAGAAGCGGTCGATCGCCTTCTGAAAGCGGCTGTGGTTGCCGGCCTTGAGAATGCGGGCCGACATCATAGGCGTGATCGTGAGGGCGACGACACCCGAGATGATCACCGCTCCGGCGAGCGTGAAGGCGAATTCGCGGAACAGCGAGCCCGTGAGGCCGCCGATGAACATCAGCGGCGCGAAGACGGCGGCGAGCGTGATCGTCATGGCGACGACCGAGGAGGTGATCTCCGCCATGCCCTTGTAGGCCGCCTGGAGCGGCGACAGGCCTTCCTCGATGTGACGGTGGATGTTCTCGACCACCACGATCGCGTCGTCCACCACGAGGCCGATCGCAAGCACCATCGCCAGAAGGGAGAGCAGATTGATGGAGTAGCCCATCATGTAGAGGAGGAAGCAGACGCCGATGAGCGACAGCGGGATCGTCACGACCGGCATGAGCACCGAGCGGAACGAGCCGAGGAAGAGCAGGATGACGACGATGACGATCGCCACCGCCTCCGCGATGGTCTTGAAGACCTCCTCGATCGAGGCGCTGATGGTTTCGGTCGAGTCGTAGACCAGCTCGATGGACATCCCGTCGGGCAGGCTGGCGCGAATGTCCGGAAGCTCGGCGATGACGCCCGCGGAGGTGTCGAGGGGATTGGCGGACGGAGTCGGGAAGATGCCGACGAAGGTGCCTTCCTGGCCGTTGAAACGGACGACCGTGTCTTCGCTCTCCGCCGCCAGCTCGACGGATGCAACGTCGGCGAGGCGCACGATGCCATCCTCGTCCGACTTGAGCGGCAACCGGCTGAAGGCGGCGGGGTCCTGAAGCGTGGACCTCACGGTGATCGAATTGGCCACGAAGGTGTTCTTGGTCTTGCCCGGGGCCGAGAGGAAATTCGAAGCGCGGATGGCGGCCAGCACCTCGGACGCCGTCAGCCCGCGCGAAGCGAGCTTCACGGGATCGACCCAGACCCGCATCGAGTATTCCTTCGCGCCGAGCACCTGCACCTCGGCGACGCCTTCGATGGTGGACATGCGGGGACGGATGACGCGCTTGATGTATTCGGTCAGCTGCTCGGCCGTCATGTTGGGGTTCTGCAACGCCAGATACATGATGGCGAACTGCTGACCCGTACCCTTGACGATGACGGGATCGTCGGCATCGGAGGGCAGCTGTCCGCGCACCTGGTTGACCTTGGCGATCACTTCCGTCAGCGCGGCGTCGGGGTCGGCGCCGAGCTGCATCTGGACGGTGACGACCGAGGCGGACGGCCTGCTCTGCGACGTGACGTAGTCGATGTTTTCGGTCGTCGAGACCGATGCGGCGATCGGGGCTGTGATGAAGCCCTGGATCAGATCCGCACTGGCGCCCGGATAGGTCGTGGTGACGGTGATGACCGTCTCCTCGACCTTCGGATACTGGCGGACCGACAGGCCGGTGATGCCCTGGAGACCGAGGAGCAGGATCAGGAAGGCGAGGACCGTCGACAGGACGGGCCGGCGGATGAAGATGTTGGAGAAGCTCATTTCGACACCGCCGCTCCCGCGGCCACCGCCTGCGGCTGGACGGTGTTGTCGACGACGACCGGCGCTCCGTTGCTGAGCCGGTTCTGACCGGCAGTGACGACGACGTCGCCTGCGTCAAGTCCGCTGGTGATCTCGACGCGGTCGTCGGACCGCCTGCCCGTCTTGACGAAGACCTGCCGGGCGACGAGACCCTCGGCGCCCTCACCCTCGGCCGGACGGACCACGTAGGCATAGTCGCCGTAGAGGCTGGTCACGATCGCGGTCTGCGGGACAGCGATGACGTCGCTCTCCTCCGGCAGCTGGATGCGCACCTGGATGAACTGTCCGGGAGAGAGTTTCCCTTCGGGATTGGAGATTTCCGCCCGGATCAGGACGAGGCGGGTGGCGGGGTCGACTTTCGGCTCGATGCCGACGATCTCCCCGGTGAAGGGCATGTCGACGTCGGTGACGCCGAAGCGGACCGGCTGGCCGATGCCGACCAGCGCCAGGCTCTGTTCGGGGATGGAAAAGTCGGCGCGCAGGACGTCGAGGTTCTGCAACGTGGCCACGGTGGTGCCAGGCGCCAGGTACTGTCCGACGTCGATCCGGGGAATGCCGAGCGTTCCGGCGAAGGGTGCGACCAGCCGCTTCTGTTCGAGCACGGCTTCCAGCTTCTCCACCTGCGCGGCAGAGGCCGTCGCCGACGCCTGGGCCTGTTCCACGGTCGTCTCGGAGCCGACCCCGCGCTTCTGCAGTTCCTGAGCGCGGGTCAGGTTCTGAACGTCGAGAGCGGCCTGGGCGCGCTGCGCCTGGAGTTCGGCCTGCTGCTGCGTGTCGTCGAGCTGGACGAGCAGTTCGCCTTCCTCGACACGCTGGTTGGCCTCGAAGCGGATCGCCTTCGCGATGCCGGTGGTCTCGACCGTCAGGTCGACGCCGCGCGAGGCGCCGACCGTTCCGATCGCCTGGATGCCCGGCGTCCACGTGATCGGTGCCACCTCGACGGTGGAGACCGGTGACGGCGCCACCGGCATGTTGGCGAAGAACTGGTTGATCGCGTTGTCCCGGAAGAGATTGAAGCCGACGACCCCGCCCACCACGATGGCGAGCAGTACGATGGCGATGAGGAAACGCTTGATCACGAGGGGCTCCGGGCGTGTCGACCGACGAAGGTATTGCTTGTCGGGAGTTAACCTGTCATCTAACAGTGGATGACTACTGTACCGTCTGGACGGTAATGTCAATCGCCGGAGGAGGCCGGGAGGATCGTCTTGAGTTCCCAGAAGGCAAATTCACGTGAACGAATCCTTGAGGCCGCTGCGGAAGTGGCTCGAAACGCGGGTCCCGGACACCTGTCGCTCGACGCCGTCGCTCAACGTGCGGGAGTCTCGAAGGGCGGGCTGCTCTACAATTTTCCGAGCAAGGCGAAGCTCCTGCAGGGGTTGGTCGAGAAACACCTGAGCGAGATGGAGGCGGCACTCGACGAGGCTTCCTCGCGCGGCGAACCGCTGTTGCCGTCCTACCTGCGGGTCATGGAGAGAAGCTCGGCGGAAGAACGTCCCCCGGCGGCCTGGCTGTTTTCCGCGATTGCCGAGGACCCCGGCTTTCTCGAGCCGATCAATCGCTTCCGCGGCAACCTGCTCAAGCGGCTGCGCGCCGAAGGCGGAGATCTCGGCGACATCCTCCTCGTCTTCATGGCGATGGAAGGGCTGCAATGCTTGAAGCTGTTCGACACCGAACTCCTGACCGCGGAGGAACGGGCGATCCTGTTCGAACGCGTCCACGCGGCGGGCTGCGGTCGACAGGCCTGAGCGACGGGCTGAAGCGGGGTGCGCGCTTGACATGGCGAGGGGGCTCCGCCACCTGATGGCTGTCCCTTCTGGTCGAGGAGACCGCCCATGACGATCGCCGCCCCCATGCCCGCCGCCTCCCTGACGGCTGCCAGACCCACCCAGGAGACGGATCGTGCAGGTCCCGCGCCGCGCCGTGCAGCCGTCGGCGTCGACGTCGGCGGCGTGACGGTGGGCGGCGGTGCCGCGATCGTCGTGCAGTCGATGACCAATACCGACACCGCCGACGTCGATTCCACCGTCGCGCAGGTTGCAGCACTCCATCGCGCCGGTTCCGAACTCGTCCGCATCACGGTCGACCGCGACGAATCGGCCGCAGCCGTGCCCCGGATCCGCGAGCGGCTGGAGCGCCTCGGCATCTTCGTGCCGCTGATCGGCGACTTCCACTATATCGGCCACAAGCTCCTGGCCGACCATCCGGCCTGTGCGGAAGCGCTGGCGAAGTACCGGATCAATCCGGGGAACGTCGGTTTCAAGGACAAGAAGGACAGGCAGTTCGCCGCGATCATCGAGACGGCGATCCGGCACGACAAGCCGGTGCGCATCGGCGTCAACTGGGGCTCGCTCGACCAGGAGCTGCTGACGCGCCTGATGGACGACAACCAGGCGAAAGGCTTCCCGCTGACCGCCGACGCCGTGATGCGCGAGGCGATCGTGCAGTCGGCGCTGCTTTCGGCCGAACTTGCCGAAGAGATCGGGCTTCCGCGCGAGAAGATCATCCTTTCGGCCAAGGTCAGCCAGGTGCAGGACCTGATCGCGGTCTACAGCGATCTCGCGCGGCGTTCCAACCATGCGCTGCATCTCGGCCTCACCGAGGCCGGCATGGGCACCAAGGGAATCGTCGCGTCCTCGGCGGCGATGGGAATCCTGCTGCAGCAGGGCATCGGCGACACGATCCGCATCTCGCTGACGCCCGAGCCGGGCGGCGACCGCACGCGGGAAGTCCAGGTGGCGCAGGAACTGCTGCAGACCATGGGCTTCCGCCAGTTCGTCCCGATCGTCGCGGCCTGCCCGGGCTGCGGGCGCACGACCTCGACCGTCTTTCAGGAACTCGCCGAGACCATCCAGGCGGACCTGCGCCGCAACATGCCCGTCTGGAAGACACGCTATCCCGGCGTCGAGATGCTGAAGGTCGCGGTGATGGGCTGCATCGTCAACGGACCCGGCGAATCCAAGCATGCCGACATCGGCATCTCGCTGCCCGGCACCGGCGAGACGCCGACGGCGCCCGTCTTCATCGACGGAAGGAAGGCGGCGACGCTGCGCGGACCCGCCATCGCCGAAGACTTCCAGAAGATGGTGGCCGACTACATCGAGCGGCGCTTCGGCGCGGGCCGGACCGCGGCGGCGGAATAGCCGATGGGCGTCCGGAGAAGCCTCTCGCGGCTTCTTCCAGTCTGTCTCCTCGGCCTCGCGACCGCCGCACAGGCGGTCCCGCCACCGCCGCCGCAGGCAAGGCCCGTGACAGTGGCCCGGATCTGCGCGCTGATCGGCGCCCACGCCGATCGCAACGGCCTGTCGCGCGACTTCTTCGCGCGTCTGATCTGGAAGGAGAGCCGGTTCGACCCGAACGCCGTCAGTCCGGCCGGCGCGGAAGGGATCGCCCAGTTCATGCCCGGCACTGCGGCCATGCGCGGGCTCGACGACAGCTTCGACGTCGCGAAGGCCATTCCCGCTTCCGCGGCCTATCTCGCGGAACTGGCCGAGGGCTTCGGCAACCTCGGGCTCGCGGCGGCGGCCTACAATGCCGGCGAGAGCCGCGTCTCGCGCTGGCTCTCGTCCGGCGGGTTCCTGCCGCTCGAGACGGAGAACTACGTGCTCGACATCCTCGGGGCCCCGGCCGACAGCTTCATCGGCCAGGCGGGCCCGGGGGACGTTCCGCCGCTCGCCGAAGGCAAGGATTTCCAGGAGGCCTGCGAGGCGCTGCCCGCCACCCGCACCGCGACGGTGCCGATGTCGAGCGTCCAGCTGAAGCCCTGGGGCGTCCAGCTCGCCGGCCATTTCCGGCGCGACGTGGCGATCCGGCAGTACCAGCGGGTGAAGGGCCGGTTTCCCGGCCTGCTCGCGGAGCACGAGCCGGTGGTGAGCCGCGTTCGCTCACCGCTCGGGCGGCGAGGCATCCATGCCGTCCGGATCGGCGTGGACGACCGGGCGAGCGCCGACAGGATCTGCCGGGAGTTGCGAGCGGCCGGCGGCTCCTGCATCGTGCTGCGCAACCGGTAGATCGCGGCCGGTCCGGCGGTCAGTGATCGCGCCGGGCGATGAAGTGCGCCGCCGCCCGCAGCATCGAGGCCGTTTCGCCGAACGGCTCGAGCAGTTCCTCGGCCTGCGCCACGAGCCCGTCGAGCTGCCGGCGGGTCCAGTCGACCCCGTGCAGGCCGGGCAGCGTCGCCTTTCCCGCGGCTGCATCCTTGCCGGTCGCCTTTCCCAGCGTCGCGGCGTCGGAGGTCAGGTCGAGCAGGTCGTCGGCGAGCTGGAAGGCAAGCCCGACGGCCGATCCGAACTCGGCCAGTCGCGCCCGCTCGGCCGGATCCGCGCCGCCGACGATGGCGCCGGCCTCGCAGGCGAAGCGGATCAGCGCGCCGGTCTTCATGGCCTGCAGCATCAGGATGCCGGCCTCGTCGGGCGCGTCGCGTTCCGCCGCGAGGTCGAGCATCTGTCCCCCCGCCATGCCGCCGAGGCCCGACGCGCGGGCGAGCGCAGCCACCAGCGCCACGCGGGCGGCGGCCGGCAATTCCGTCTCCTCGCTCGCAACGATGTCGAAGGCATAGGTGAGCAGGCTGTCGCCGGCCAGGATCGCCGTCGCCTCGTCGAAGGCCCTGTGCACCGTCGGCTGGCCGCGGCGGAGATCGTCGTCGTCCATCGCCGGCAGATCGTCGTGGATGAGCGAGTAGCAGTGGACGCATTCGAGTGCGGCGGCGACGCGGAGCGGCGCCTCGCCTTCGACACCGAAGAGCGCGGCACTTTCCATGACCAGGAACGGCCGCAGGCGCTTGCCGCCGTTCAGCACGCCATGGCGCATCGCCTGCATCAGTCGTTCCGGCCGCGCAACCTCGCCATCGCGGGGCCGGCCATCGAGCAGCGAGCGCAGGCGCCGCTCCACGGCGTCGGCGTGGCTCATGCGCGCGGCTTCGAAGAGGGCGAGGGCGTCGGCTTGCATGGTGCGAGCGATGGCTGCAAATTGGTCGCCGGTCAAGCGTGCCGGCGCCCGCGCCGAGATGCGCCGTTGCATGACCAGCCCGCAGGCTCTATTCAGCCTTGGAACGACCCGGTCAGGCTGGATTTGAACACGCAAGACGACAGTTCCATGGCCGCGAAGGGCCGCAGCATGCGCCGGAAGCCGGGCCGGGCGCGCGGCCGTGCCGCCAGATGGCTGCGGCGCGGCGGGCTCGTTCTCGTCATGCTCGTCCTTGCGCCCGTCGTGCTGACGCTGATCGGCCTGCTGCCCTTCGTGCACCCCGTCTCGACCCTGATGGTTCGCGACTTCGTGACGATGCGCGCCTTCGAGCGGCACTGGGTGGATATCGAAGAGATCGAGCCGCTGCTCGTCCATTCCGTCATCATGTCGGAAGACGGGCAGTTCTGCGCGCACGGCGGGATCGACTGGAGCGCGCTGTCGTCGGTCATCGACGACGCGCTGGCGGGTGAACCGACGCGTGGCGCCTCCACCATCTCCATGCAGACGGTCAAGAACCTCTATCTCTGGCAGGGCCGCTCCTTCGTGCGCAAGGCACTGGAGGTTCCGCTGGCGCTGGGTTTCGATTTCGTGGTCCCGAAGCGGCGGACGATGGAAATCTACCTCAACATCGTCGAGTGGGCTCCCGGCATCTATGGGGCGGAGGCGGCGTCGCTGTATCATTTCGGCGTGTCGGCTGCCGATCTGTCGCGACGACAGGCGGCCCTGCTGGCGGTCACGCTTCCCAATCCCCACGAGCGCGATCCGGCCAAGCCTTCAGCCGGATTGAGACGCCTCGCCGACATCATCGAGAGGCGGGCGCGGCAGGCCGGAAGTCACGTCGCCTGCGTGGGGTGAGCCGCCGCAGGCACCAGGATGGCGGAAAAAAATCGATGCCTGCGGCTGGCCAAGCGGCGCACGAGCGTGTATAGGCACGCGACTTTCACAAGACGGCCTGTCGCCTCGGCCCTTCTCCGAGGGCGCGACGGGTCTTTGACCGATGATGGAGCAGGTACCATGGCTGTCCCGAAAAGGAAAACCTCGCCGTCGAAGCGCGGCATGCGTCGCGCGGCGGACGCGCTCAAGGCCCCGACCTATGTCGAGGACAAGAATTCCGGTGAACTGCGCCGTCCGCACCACATCGACCTGAAGACGGGCATGTATCGCGGCCGCCAGGTTCTGGAGCCCAAGGAAGGCTGATCCTCTACCTCAGCCGACGTAGACCGACCGGCCTCGTGCCGGTCTTTTACTTTGCAGAACGACGCTCCGAACGATCGAGCCGGCTTGACGTGGTCGCGCCACCGCGACAGTTTGCGCCACCGCATCAACCGGAAGCCGTGCCATGGCGATCGTCCCGCTGCTCATCATCCCCTTCATCCTGTTCAACCTCGGCCTCACCGGTCTGCTGGGGGGCGGGGAAACAGGTCCGTGGGAGCAGGTGCTCTTTTCCATCCCGATGATGTCGGGCGGTGCTTTCGCGATGACGCTCGGCGACCTGTTGATCGTCGTCGCGCTCTTCCTGCTCTTCTTCGAGATCATGAAGTCGACGCGCACGTCGAATGCTTCCGTGGTCGATCACCTGCTGTCCACCTTCGTGTTCGTCGCCTATCTGGTGGAGTTCCTCCTCGTCGATCAGGCGGCGCACTCGGTGTTCTTCATCCTCATGGTCATCGCCTTCATCGACCTGATCGCGGGCTTCTCCGTCTCGATCCGGTCGGCCGGGCGAGACGTGAGCTTCAATTGACGATCCCGGACGGACAGAGGCCTCCCGTGCGAAACTTCGACCTGCCGGGCCGGTCGCCGGTCATCGCCGAGAACGGCATGGCAGCGACGTCGCATCCGCTCGCCACCGCGACCGCATTGTCGATGCTGCGCGACGGCGGCAACGCGGTCGACGCCGCCATCGCGGCCAGCGCGGTGCTCGCGGTGGTCGAGCCGCACATGACCGGCATCGGCGGCGACTGCTTCGTCATCCTGGCCGAGCCGGACGGCACCGTGCACGGGCTGAACGGGTCCGGGCGGTCGGCGGCGGGCGCGCAGGCGGCCTGGTACCGCGAGCGCGGCTTCCCGAAGGTGCCGGCCTACGGCGCGCACGCAGTCACCGTGCCGGCGGCCGTGAAGGCCTGGGAAGTTCTGGCGCAGCGCTTCGGCACGCGCAGCTTCGACGGGCTCTTCTCCGATGCGATCCGCTATGCGCAGGAGGGCTTCGCCATCCACCCGCGCGTCGCCCGCGACTGGCCGCACCACGTCGCGGACCTCGCCGCGGACGAGGGCGGGCGCAGGCACTATCTCGTCGATGGCCGGGCCCCCGAGGCGTTCACGCGGTTGAAGCTGCCGGCGCTCGCCGCGACGCTGCGGCGGATCGCGACGGAGGGGTCGCGGGCATTCTACGAGGGGCCGATCGCGGCCGAGATCGCCGCGACGGTGCGGGCGAAGGGCGGTTTTCTCGACGAGGCCGACCTGGGGGCCGTCACCGCCGACTGGGTCGGCACGATCACGACCGACTATCACGGCCACACCGTCCACGAGATCCCGCCGAGCGGGCAGGGGATCACCGCGCTGATCATCCTGAACCTGATGACCGAACTCGGCGCCGACCGGCTCGCGCCAGGCAGCGCGGAGCGGCATCACCTGATGATCGAGGCGGCGCGGCTGGCCTATGCCGTGCGCGACCGCGAGGTCGCCGACCCCTCCGCCATGTCCGGTTCGACCGGGCAGATCCTGGCAGGGGACTTCACGCGGGCGCTTGCGAAGGGGTTCGACCCGCAGCGGCGCAATCCCGATCTCTCGCTGCCGCCGCTGCCGCAGGCCGACACGGTCTATCTCACCGTGGTCGACCGCGACCGCCGCGCCGTCTCCTTCATCAATTCCATCTATTCCGGGTTCGGGTCACGCATCGTGACGCCGGAATCCGGGATCGCGCTGCAGAACAGGGGAGCCTGCTTCTCTCTGGAGGCGGGGCACCCCAACGAGATCGGGCCGTCCAAGCGGCCGATGCACACGATCATTCCGGGCCTGGCGACCAGCGACGGGCGCCCGTCGATCGCCTTCGGCGTGATGGGCGGGGCCTACCAGCCGATGGGCCACGCGCTCGTCCTTTCCAACATGCTCGACCACGGCATGGACCCGCAGGCGGCGATCGATTACCCGCGGCTCTTCTGGAGCGACGACGGCGAAGCGCTGGAGGTGGAGACGGGTGTCGCAAAAGCGGTCCGCGCGGGACTGGAAGCCAGGGGACACGCCGTCCGTGCCGCATCCGCACCGCTCGGCGGCAGCCAGATCATCGCCATCGATGACGCGAACGGTTTCCTGGTCGGCGGCTCGGATCCGCGCAAGGACGGCTGCGCGGCGGGCTGGTAGGGACGGTTCGGCCGGCAGAGCGGGAAGAAGCGCTCAGAGTGGGTGAACCGATCGAGGGTGCGAAAGAATGCCCGCTGAAATCCTGGAGATTTTTGGCTCAAGCTGAGCGGGAACGGGCATTCCCTCACATCCTCTCAGCCCAGCCGGTCGATCTTGCGCTGCATCGCGGCGATCTGTTCCTTCAGTTCGCGCAGTTCCTCGCCGCTCTGGCCGGCCGGCCCTCTGGCCGGTTCTTCGGGGGCGGGAGAGCCCGCGCCGCCCTGCGGCGGGAAGGGCGTGAACATGCGCATCGCGTTCTGGAACAGCTCGACGTTGCGGCGGGCCTGTTCTTCCAGCGCCTTCATCGGCGTCGCGACGTTCATCATGTCCATCGGAGTCCGGGGGAGGGCGGACTTCATCTGCTCGCGGAAGCGCTCCTGCTCCCTGGCGAAGGCGATCATGGACTGTTCGAGAAAGCTCGGCACCACCATCTGCATCTGGTCGCCGTAGAAGGAGATGAGCTGGCGCAGGAAGGAGACGGGCAGCATGTTCTGCCCCTCCTTGTTCTCAAGCTCGAAGATGATCTGCGTCAGGACCGGGTGGGTGATGTCGTCGCCGGACTTCGCGTCCTGAACGGTGAAGTTCTCGCCCTTCTTCACCATCTCGGCGAGATCCTCGAGCGTCACGTAAGTCGATGTGCCGGTGTTGTAGAGGCGTCGGTTGGCATATTTCTTGATGACCACCGGATCGTCCTTGGATGCCACGCGACTCTCCCAGTTCTTATCGGTGTGAAGCGCCGGAAGACCGTCACACCCTGTCTGTGGGGCAGGATATGCGCAAAAGCCGGCCAAATGAAAGCGAATTGTGCAGTGCAGGAACCGGCGCGCCCGGGGGGTGGACGGTATCGTCGCGGCAGGGCGAGGAATTCGGCCGCCGGGCGGGTGGCAAAGGGCGGCGCGTCGATTTCCGGTTTGACTCGGATCAACGAACGGGCAAGAAAAGTCGGGACTATACGTGCCGTTCGGGCCACGGTTCGAGCGGCCATCGCCCCATCCACCCAGGGAGTTCTCCATGTCCGCCACACCGTCGATCGTCGTCGCCAGCGCGGCGCGCACCGCCGTCGGCTCCTTCAACGGGGCCTTTGCCAACACGACCGCGCACGACCTCGGCGCCATCGTCATCCGGGAGGTGCTGCAGCGCGCCGGGGTCGACGCCGCAGAGGTGGACGAAGTGATCCTCGGCCAGGTGCTGACGGCGGGCCAGGGCCAGAACCCGGCGCGGCAGGCGTCGATCGCCGCCGGTCTGCCGAAGGAGACCACCGCCTGGGGCCTCAACCAGGTCTGCGGCTCGGGACTGCGCACCATCGCCATCGGCATGCAGCAGATCGCCACCGGCGACGCGGGCATCATCGTGGCCGGCGGGCAGGAGTCGATGTCGCTGTCGCCGCACTGCGCGCATCTGAGGGCCGGCGTGAAGATGGGCGACTACAAGATGGTCGACACCATGATCAGGGACGGGCTCTGGGACGCCTTCAACGGCTACCACATGGGCAACACGGCCGAGAACGTCGCCAGGCAGTTCCAGATCACCCGCGACGCGCAGGACGAATTCGCCCTCGCCTCGCAGAACAAGGCCGAGGCCGCCCAGAAGGCCGGGCGCTTCAAGGACGAGATCGTGCCGGTCACCATCAAGGGCCGCAAGGGCGACACGATCGTCGACCAGGACGAGTACATCCGCCACGGCGCGACCCTCGACGCCATGCAGAAGCTGAAGCCCGCCTTCGACAAGGACGGCACCGTGACCGCCGCCAACGCGTCCGGTATCAACGACGGCGCGGCCGCCGTGCTGCTGATGAGCGAGGCGGAGGCGGTGCGCCGCGGCATCGTCCCGCTCGCCCGCATCGTCTCCTGGGCGACGGCGGGCGTCGACCCGTCGATCATGGGCACCGGCCCGATCCCCGCGTCGAAGAAGGCCCTGGAGAAGGCCGGCTGGTCGGCCGCCGATCTCGATCTCGTCGAGGCGAACGAGGCCTTTGCGGCGCAGGCCTGCGCGGTCAACAAGGGCATGGGCTGGAACCCGGAGATCGTCAACGTCAACGGCGGCGCCATCGCCATCGGCCATCCGATCGGCGCCTCTGGTGCGCGCATCTTCAACACGCTGGTGCACGAGATGAAGCGCCGCGGCGCGAGGAAGGGCCTGGCCACGCTCTGCATCGGCGGCGGCATGGGCGTCGCGATGTGCGTGGAAGCGATGAATTAAGGCAGTCGGGTTTCGGCAGTCGGCAGTCGGAAAAGGGGCAGGAAGTCCAGGTGCCGACTGCCGACTGCCGATTGCCCTAACCGAGGAGGAGACACGGAATGCCAAGGACAGCACTCGTCACCGGCGGATCGCGCGGCATCGGCGCGGCCATCTCGATGGCGCTGAAGGATGCGGGTTACAGGGTCGCAGCCAATTATGCCGGCAATGACGAAGCGGCGGCCAGGTTCACCGCCGAGACCGGCATCAAGACCTACAAATGGTCGGTGGCCGATTACGACGCCTGCGCGGCCGGCATCGCTGCCGTGGAGGCCGATCTCGGCCCGGTGGACGTGCTGGTGAACAATGCCGGCATCACCCGCGACGCGCCTTTCCACCGCATGACGCGCGAGCAGTGGACCGACGTCATGCGGACCAATCTCGACGGCGTCTTCAACATGACGCATCCGCTGTGGAACGGCATGCGCGAACGCAAATTCGGCCGCATCGTCACGATCTCCTCGATCAACGGCCAGAAGGGGCAGTTCGCGCAGGCGAACTACTCGGCCGCCAAGGCGGGCGACCTCGGCTTCACCAAGGCGCTGGCCCAGGAAGGCGCGCGGGTCGGCATCACCGTCAACGCGGTCTGCCCCGGTTACATCGGGACGGACATGGTGATGGCGGTGCCCGAAAAGGTGCGCGAGAGCATCATCGCGCAGATCCCCGTCGGCCGGCTGGGCGAGGCTGCCGAGATCGCGCGCTGCGTCGTCTTCCTCGTCTCGGACGACGCCGGCTTCATCACCGGCTCCACGATCACCGCCAACGGCGGCCAGTACTTCATCTGACGCAGGCGAAGGGATTTGCGGCGGCCGGTTCGCGCGAGCGACCGGCCGCCGCTGTTTTTGCTTGACGCGATTTCGGAGCGGTGCCGGCGGCCATCGCCGCGGCAGGCACAAGTGATTCAAATGATTCACGATATGGTAGGCGCGGGCGACACGACCAACCAGATGATGCGTCGAACAAAGCATGAATCACCCATAGTCAGCGATTCGTCTCCCTTTCGTTCGAGACTCGTTCCAGTTGCAGCGAATCTGGCCGCGGCCTCCGTTTTGCGATTGTCATCGCGGGCCGGAGTCCCTATGTCTCGGCGGCGTGTGGTACCGGTCGTGCCGGACCGGACTCCTGCGGGGGCGCAGTGTAGGGGCTAAGGCACGAAGGGCCGCATCTCCAGTTCATGAACGTGCACCCCTCCAAGTCATCGCCGTTGATCCTGTCGGGCCGGGATGTGACCGCCGTTCTCGGTCCCACGAACACCGGCAAGACCCATCTGGCGATCGAGCGCATGGTGGCGCACCCCTCGGGGATCATCGGGCTTCCGCTGAGGCTCCTTGCCCGCGAGGTCTACGGGCGCGTCGCAGAGAAGGTGGGTGTCGGAAACGTCTCGCTGATCACGGGCGAGGAGAAGATCCAGCCGCCCGGGGCGCGCTATTCCGTCTGCACCGTCGAGGCGATGCCCCGCGAGACGAGTGCCTCCTTCGTGGCCATCGACGAGGTCCAGATCGCCAACGATCTCGAGCGGGGCCACATCTTCACCGACCGGATCCTGCATCTGCGCGGCCGCGACGAGACGCTGCTGCTCGGGGCGGCCAGCATGCGCGGCATCCTGGAGAAGCTGCTCAAGGGCATCTCCGTCGTCACGCGGCCGCGCATGTCGCATCTGGCCTATGCCGGCTCGAAGAAGATCACCCGGCTGCCGCGCCGCTCCGCCATCGTCGCCTTCTCGGCCGACGAGGTCTACGGCATCGCCGAACTCATCCGTCGCCAGCGCGGCGGCGCGGCGGTGGTGCTGGGCGCCCTGTCGCCGCGCACACGCAATGCGCAGGTGGAGATCTACCAGTCGGGAGACGTCGATTTCCTGGTGGCGACGGATGCCATCGGCATGGGCCTGAACCTCGACGTCGATCACGTCGCCTTCGCGCAGAACCGCAAATTCGACGGCTTCCAGTACCGCGACCTGACGGCGGCCGAACTCGGACAGATCGCCGGACGCGCGGGACGTCACCTGCGTGACGGGACGTTCGGAGTGACGGGTCAGGTCGACCCGCTGGACGACGAACTCGTCGAGAAGATCGAGAGCCACGATTTCGAGCCGGTGCGGGTGCTGCAATGGCGCACGGCGCAGTTCGACTATTCGAGCCTCGACGCACTGAAGCGATCGATCGAGACGCCCGCGCCGGTCGAAGGCCTGACCAAGGCGCTGCCTGCGGTCGACGCCCAGGCGCTGGACCACGTCTGCCGCGACGACGACATCCGCAGGCTCGCGGACCGGCCGCAGCGGGTGTCGCTCCTGTGGGACGCCTGCGCGCTGCCCGACTACCGGCGGATCGCGCCGGCGCAGCACGCCGACCTGATCGCGTCGATCTTCACCGACCTCGCGCAACGCGGCCATGTCGACGAAGTCTACATGGCTGAGCAGGTGCGCCGGGCCGATTCCACGGAGGGCGACATCGACACGCTGTCGCAGCGCATCGCCCAGATCCGGACCTGGACTTTCGTCTCGCACAGGCCCGGCTGGCTTGCCGATCCGGCACACTGGCAGGAAAAAACACGCGAGATCGAGGACAGACTTTCGGATGCCCTGCATGAACGGTTGACGAAACGCTTCGTTGACCGCAGGACATCCGTGCTCATGAGGCGCCTGAGAGAAAACACGATGCTTGAGGCAGAAATAAACCCCGCCGGCGAGGTGCTCGTCGAAGGTCACCACGTCGGGGAGCTGCAAGGCTTCCGCTTCACGGCAGACCAGTCTGCCGGCGGCGAGGATGCCAAGGCCGTCAAGGCGGCGGCGCAGAAGGCGCTGGCGACGGAATTCGAAAGCCGCGCCGAGCGTTTCGCCGCTTCCGCCAATGGCGATCTGGCGCTCGGGTCGGACGGGGTCCTGCGCTGGATCGGCGCACCCGTGGCCACCCTGGTGTCCGGCGAGGACACGCTGAAGCCGCGCGCCATCCTGCTGGCCGACGAGCAGCTGACGGGGCCGGCGCGCGATCGCGTGGCCGCCCGCATCGACCGCTACGTCGCCTATCAGGTCGAGAGCCTCCTGAAGCCGCTCGCGGACCTGAAGAACGCCGAGCAGCTGTCGGGCATGGCACGGGGCGTGGCGTTCCGGCTCCTGGAAAATCTCGGCATCCTCAACCGGCGCGACATCGCGGAGGACGTGAAGTCGCTCGATCAGGAGGCGCGTGCGGCGCTGCGCCGGCTCGGCGTGCGTTTCGGCGCCTATCACGTGTTCCTGCCCGCGCTGCTGAAGCCCGGTCCGGCCGGCCTGCTGACGCTGCTCTGGGCGCTCGCCAACGACGGCAAGGACAAGCCGGGCTTCGGCGACGTCGTCAATGCGCTGGCGACGGGACGCACGTCGCTGGTCGTCGATCCCACCTACGAGAAGGAGTTCTACCGTCTCGCGGGCTTCCGGCTGCTCGGCCGCCGCGCGGTGCGCGTCGACATCCTCGAGCGGCTGGCGGATCTGATCCGCCCGGCCCTTTCGTGGCGCCCGGGAACCGGCGCAAGGCCCGAAGGCGGTTTCGACGGCGCCGCCTTCCTGGTCACCCCGGCGATGATGTCGATCCTCGGCGCCAATGCCGACGACATGGAAGAGATCCTGAAGGGGCTCGGCTACCGCGGCGAGGCCAAGCCGGCAGGCGAGGTCAAGTCCAGGCTGGAGAGCCTGGATCAGGCCGCGCGTGCGGCGGCCGCTGCCGAGGCCGCGCGCCGCAAGGCGGCCGCCGAGGCCGCCGCTTCGCCGGCTGCCGAGACCGCCGCCGCCGCGCTCGGCGAGGGTTCGGACGGCGCGCCGCAGTCGCTCGGGGACGTGGCGGCCGACATCGCGGTCGAAGAAGCAGAAACACCGGTGGCTGCTGCAGTCGATGCGGAGACGAGCGACGCCGGGGAGACCGCCCCCGTCGCGTCCGGGGCGGATGCGGCAGCGCCCGCTGCCGATCCGGTCGCCGCAGCGGTCGAACCGCTTGCCGAGGCCGCCGCCGCGGCGCTCGGTGCGGACGCGGAAGGCCCGCAGTCGCTGGGCGAGGCGGCCCTGGACTCCTCCGCCGCGCCGGAACACGCCGCACCCGCAGAGGCCGCTGCGCAGAGCGCCGTCCGGCCGGCTGCTGCAGCGGAGCCGACAGAGGCCGAGAAGCCGATCATGCTCTGGCGACCGGGCCGTTTCGGCGATCGTCAGCGGCAGGACAATCGCGGGCGCGGCCGTCGTGGCCAGCCGCGCGAAGGCCAGGCCCGGGACCAGCAGCCGCGCGAGGGCCAGCCGCAGCGCGACAGGCAGCCGGGCGAGAGGCAGCCGCGAGAGGGGCAGGCCGAAAGGCCGGGCGGGCGCCAGGGCGAAGGCGGCAAGGGCCGGTTCGAGAACCGCTTCAGAGACAAGGGCGATCGTCCGCGCGGGGATCGGCCCGACCGGGGCGGGCCGGGCGGGAAGCCGGAGCGCGACCGTGGCGGGAAGGGGGATCGCGGCGATCGCCGCCCGTCCTTCCAGCAGGCGCCGCGCGAGGAACGGCCCGCCAAGTTCGACCCGGATTCGCCCTTCGCCAAGCTCGCAGCCCTGCGGGATCAGCTCAAGAAGTAGGCGGGATGGCGGGACCGGAACGCCAGCGGCTCGACAAGTGGCTGTTCTACGCGCGGGCAGTGAAGTCGCGTTCGCTGGCTGCGCGGCTGATCCACGCGGGCGCCGTCCGCGTCAACCGCGAGAAGGTCGACCAGCCGGCTCATTCCGTGAAGGCGGGAGACGGTCTGACGATCACGCTCGACCGACGCATCCTTGTCTGGCGGGTGCTCGACACGGGGATGCGGCGCGGCCCGGCGGAGGAAGCTCGCGGCCTCTACGAGGACCTGACGCCGAAGGCGGACGGCGCGGCTGCGCCCATCGCACCCGCGCCGGCCGCGGAACGGGAGCCGGGGGCCGGACGGCCGACCAAGAAGGAACGGCGGCTCATCGACCGCTGGCGCGGCGAGTAGCGCGCGACCTCGGGTAAATCTTTCCGCGAAGCCGCGCCCGCGCGCCAAACGGCCCCTTGCGCCGTTGTCGCAACGGGGCTACCTCAACCGCGTTGGACGCTGGAAGACGCTGCCGGAGCCGCCTGAATGACCTATGTCGTCACCGACAACTGCATCAAGTGCAAGTACATGGACTGCATCGAGGTGTGTCCGGTCGACTGCTTCTACGAAGGCGAGAACATGCTCGTCATCCATCCGGACGAGTGCATCGACTGCGGCGTATGCGAGCCGGAATGCCCCGCGGACGCGATCCGGCCGGACACGGAGCCGGGGCTGGACAAGTGGCTGAAGGTCAATGCCGACTTCGCCGAGAAGTGGCCCAACATCACGGCCAAGAAGGAGCCGCCGGCGGACGCGAAGGACTTCGACGGTGTCGAAGGCAAGTTCGAGAAATTCTTCTCCGCGGAACCCGGAACGGGCGACTGATCGCTCCGACCTGACGCAGCGTCAGTCGGGTTTCGGCTCCGCAGCGCAAGCCGCGGGAGCGGCGCTGCCGTTCGCTTGTGCAGCAAGTTGTTGATTCTTTCGCATATTTATGTTACATAAAAACATCATGCAGGTGAGACAACGTCCGTTTGCGGCGCATACGCCCTAAATCTCGAAAGGTGCGATCAGTTTCCGGTCCAAGGTGACTTGGCTCAGGCTGGAAGGCCTGTGCCTGCGTCGTCTGCAGCTCGACCGGAGATTGTGCGTTCGCGTGCGTGGTTGGCATCCTCGCGGCATTCGGCCGCAGCATGAGCGCGGCCCAAGAGAGTCGCTGCCGAAACTAAGGAGTTCAGGGCGTATGGCAACCCAGCAGAAGAAGACAGCAGCGCGCAACGGCTTCAAGACCGCGGAGTTCATCGTCTATCCGGCGCACGGCGTCGGCCAGATCGTGGCGATCGAGGAGCAGGAAGTCGCCGGCCACAAGCTGGAACTGTTCGTGATCGATTTCCAGAAGGACAAGATGCGGCTGAAGGTTCCGGTCGCCAAGGCGGCGTCGATCGGCATGCGCAAGCTGTCCGAGACGGACTACGTCGACCGGGCGCTGAAGGTCGTCCAGGGCCGGGCGCGCGTGAAGCGCACCATGTGGTCGCGCCGTGCGCAGGAGTATGATGCCAAGATCAATTCCGGCGACCTGATCTCGATCTCCGAAGTCGTTCGCGACCTCTATCGCGCCGACAACCAGCCCGAGCAGTCCTATTCCGAGCGCCAGCTCTACGAAGCCGCGCTCGACCGGATGGCGCGCGAGATCGCGGCGGTCAACCGCATGTCCGACACCGAGGCGGTGCGTCTGATCGAGACCAACCTGAACAAGGGTCCGCGGCGCGGCGTGAAGGCCGACAACGAGGGCGACGACACCGAGCAGGAAGTGGCTGCCTGAGGGCGGCTTCTCCGTACCCGTTCCGAAGCCCGGTCTGGAGACAGGCCGGGCTTCTTCCTTTTCGCGGCTGTCCGCATGACTGGCCGCCGGCGGCCGCGACGTCGGCGGCCGAGGCTGCGCCAAAGCGTGTCTCCCGGACGTGGGACCCGGTCTCGAGCCAGAGACATGCGCGAAAACACAGGCCGAAGACGTGCGGAGCGACTCTGAAAGATTGCGACGCGCTTTGGCGTTGCCGGATCGAAGCCGAGCCCGTCATTCCTCCGGTTCGGTGCCGAAGAGGAGCGGAAATCCCATCTTCCGCCCCGCGTCCGTCGCACGGGTGGCCTTGGTCTCTGCGACGTCCTTGGTGAAGACGGCGACCACGCAGGCGCCGCGCTGGTGGGCGGTGATCATCACGCGCCGCGCCTGCTCGGCGTTCAGCCGGAACTCGGCTTTCAGCACGCTGACGACGAAGTCACGCGGCGTGAAGTCGTCGTTGAACAGGATGACCTTGTGCAGGCGCGGCCGCTCCGTCTTCGGCTTGACGACCGTTCGCGGCGTGGTGACGGCATCGCTCATCGTGGCGGCTCTTCGGCTCGAACGGGGCGGGGGCGGCAATCCGCCGCTTATGCCACGAACCGGCGGAAGCGTAAACGCGATGCACTCAGGCTGCCGGTTCAGCCTTCGGTGAACGGGGATCGACGATGGCACTCGCAAGACTTCTGACGGTGGCCGGCGGATCAAGCGGCGCGGCCGGTGTGGCGTTGTCCGCGGCTGCGGCCCATGCCGGCGGGAGCAACACCGCCACCGCCGCCTCCTTCCTTCTGATGCATGCCGGTGCCTTCCTGGCGGTCGGCCTCATGCGATCACGCCAGCCCCTGCGCATCGCCGCAACAGTCGTCGTCGTCGGGCTGGCGCTGTTCTGCGGCGACCTCCTGATGCGCGACTTCGCGGGGATTCGCCTGTTTCCCATGGCAGCGCCGCTCGGCGGGTCGCTCATGATCCTCGGCTGGCTCGCCGTGGCCGTCGCGGGTGCGGTCTCAGCTTCGCAGTCTCGGGACGGATAGGCGCAGCCGCGGACCGCATGGGCGTCAGAACCATTCCGGCTGCATGGCGAGCGTGGTGTCGTCCAGCGATTCCAGCAGCGCGCGCTGCGTCCGGGCCTTCGGCAATTCGTAGGTGAAGAAGTAGCGGCAGGCGGCGAGCTTGCCGTTGAGAAAGCCGGCGTCGCCCGATCCGCCCGCCAGAAGGCGCGCGGCCGCCGTTGCCTGGCGCAGCCACATCCAGGCGATCACGACGTGGCCGAACATGTCGAGGTAGATGGTGGCGTTGGCGAGAGCCCGTTTCGGATCGTCGGCCGTCGCCACCGCGAGCTTGCGGGTGGTGGCGACCGTTTCGGCCAGTTCCGTCGCCAGCATTTCCGCGAAGGCCTCCAGCGACGCCACCTGGTGCGCGGCCGAGACGTCCGCCATGACGCGTCCGGCCAGCGCCTTGACGCTCGCCCCGCCGCCCATGCCGACCTTGCGGCCGAGGAGATCCAGTCCCTGGATGCCGTGCGTGCCCTCGTGAATGGGGTTCAGCCGGTTGTCGCGGTAGAGTCGCTCGACCGGATAGTCGCGCGTGTAGCCATATCCGCCGAGGATCTGGATGGCGTGCTTGTTGGCTTCGAGACAGAACTCCGACGGCCAGGACTTGGCGATCGGCGTCAGCAGGTCGAGCAGGAGTGCCTCCTCCCTGGCCAGCGCCTCCTCGCGCTCGCCATGGGTACGGTCGACGAGATCGGCGCAATAGAGGCAGAGTCCGAGGGCCCCCTCGACCGCAGCCTTCTGTGCGAGGAGCAGGCGGCGGATGTCGGCGTGCTCGATGATCGGAACCTGGGGCGCGGCGGGGTCCTTGGCACCGGCCGGCCGGCCCTGCGGCCGCTCGCGCGCATAGGCGAGCGAGGCGCGGTAGCCGGCAGACGCCAGAGCCGTCGCCCCCATGCCGACGCCGATGCGCGCCTCGTTCATCATCTGGAACATGTAAGCGAGGCCGTGATGCGGCTCGCCGAGAAGATGGCCGACGCAGGGCCTCTCTTCGCCGAAGTTGAGCAGCGTGTTGGTGGTGCCGCGGTAGCCCATCTTGTGGTTCAGCCCGGCAAGCGTGACGCCGTTGCGCTCGCCCAGCGAACCGTCGGCGTTCACCAGGTGCTTCGGCACGATGAAGAGCGAAATGCCCTTCACGCCTGCCGGGCCGCCTGGAATGCGGGCAAGAACCAGGTGGACGATGGTCTCCGAGATCTCCTGGTCGCCGCCCGAGATCCACATCTTCCTGCCGGTCAGCCGGAACGAGCCGTCCTCCTGCGGATCCGCCCGGGTGGTGATGTCGGCGAGAGACGAGCCGGCCTGCGGTTCCGACAGGCACATCGTGCCGAAGAACCGGCCCGCGACCATCGGGCGCAGATAGCGCTCCTTCTGCTCGGCCGATCCGAAGGATTCGATCAGGCGGGCAGCCCCGACGGTCAGGAAGGGATAGGCCGACGTCGAGATGTTGGCCATCGAAAAGACGAAGGCGGCGGCGACGCGCAGCGTCTCCGGCATCTGCGAGCCGCCCCATTCGGAGTCGAATGCGCCGCCGAAGAAGCCCGCGTCGCGGTAGACGGCGAGCGCGCCGGCCACGGCCGCGTCCATCTCGACCCTGCCGTCGACGAAGCGCGGTTCATGCTCGTCCAGACGCGCCGCATGCGGCAGGAAATGCTCCATCGCGATCCGTTCGGCGGTGTCCAGCACCCCATCGACGGCCGCGCGGTCATAGTCGGAAAAACGCGGCACCGCGCCCAACCTGTCGACCTTGAGGACGTCGTGCAGCTGGAAAGCCAGGTCGGCCCGATCGATGGTTATCATGGAACGTTCTCCGATGGGTGGAGTTTGGGATCAGCTGCAACCGGGCGCCAGGCTCCGGCGGTACGGCGGAAACGGCTCCTCCGCGCTGCGTTGATCCAGTGGTACGGCGCAAGCGTAAAGCGCAGTGAATGCCATCGCAAGTTCAGGAGCGGTCCATGAATGGCGAGCCAGCCGGAACGTCAATGATCAGCGCGGCGCGGAAGGCGCCTTACCTCGACCGGGTCGAGGAACACGAACTGGCGGTGCGCTGGAAAGAAAAACGCGACCAGGAAGCTCTGCACCGGATCACGATGGCGCACATGCGCCTCGTGATCTCGATGGCGACGAAGTTCCGGTACTTCGGCCTTCCGCTCAGCGATCTCATCCAGGAAGGGCATGTCGGGCTTCTCGAGGCTGCCGCCCGGTTCGAGCCGGATCGAGACGTGCGCTTCTCGACTTATGCCACCTGGTGGATCCGTGCCTCGATGCAGGACTACATCCTCCGCAACTGGTCGATCGTGCGCGGCGGGACGAGTTCCGCCCAGAAGGCGCTGTTCTTCAACCTTCGCCGGCTGCGTGCCCGCCTGGCGCAGGGATCGGAGCCGCTGCGCGGGGACGCGGTCTACAAGGAAATCGCCGAGGCGATCGGCGTGTCTGTTTCGGACGTGGCGCTGATGGATTCCCGGCTGTCGGGTCCGGACACGTCGCTCAACGCGCCGCTCTCGGACGATGGCGATGCGGGATCCGAGCGGATGGATTTCCTGGTATCCGATGCGCCGACGCCGGACGAGGTGGTCACGGCTTCCGTCGACGACGAGCGCCGGGTGCTCTGGCTCAACCGTGCGCTGGCGGTGCTCAACGACCGGGAACTGCGGATCATCCGCGAGCGTCGGCTGCGCGACGAGGGCGCGACGCTCGAGTCGCTGGGCGAGAAGCTCGGCATCTCAAAGGAGCGCGTACGCCAGATCGAGAACCGCGCGATGCAGAAGCTGCGTACCGCTCTTCTCAAGATCAACCCCGACA
This sequence comes from Aquibium microcysteis, assembly GCF_014495845.1. Lineage (NCBI taxonomy): Bacteria > Pseudomonadati > Pseudomonadota > Alphaproteobacteria > Hyphomicrobiales > Phyllobacteriaceae > Aquibium > Aquibium microcysteis. The sequence continues at coordinate 3,934,854 of NZ_CP061080.1, read as the reverse complement.
TGGCTCCGGCCATGATGTGACGAAGCCTGCAGCCGCTTTGCGGCGGCTACTGATCGGTGATGATCTTGACCTTGTCGCCCGGGGAAACGCTTCCGCCGGGCGGCATCGCATTGAGCAGCCGGAACAGGTCGAGCGCCCGCCCGACCCCGGTCATCCTGGCCGCGATGCTCCCTGCCGTCTCGCCGGGCTGAACCGTGACCACGCGTATGCGCAGAGGCTTGAGTTCCTTGCGTTCGTCCTCGCCGAGCAGGCGGAAGCTCGCCGTCACGGTCGCCGCGGTCGTCTCGAGGCTCGCGCTGCCCCGCGGGGCAGCCGTGAGCACGCGGTAGACCTGCCCGCCGGCCCGAACCACCGCGATGTGGAAGCTCCACTTGTCGGCCTGGGCATAGGCAACGGCCGCTTCGTTGCCGTTGACGGAAACCGTGCGGACGGTCGACGGGTCGAGACCGGCCACCCAGCCGCTGCGGATGTAGTCGTCGAGCTTCTTGTTGCGGCTGAGCGCAACGCCGTCGAACCGCACGGCCACGTCGCCGGGACCGGCTGCGGTGACGGCCGCGGCCGAGTTGTCGATGACGAAGCCTTCAGGAACGCTGAAGGTAACCCCCAGCGTCGGATGCACGAAGGTGCGGCCGCGCACATAGCCCTCCTCCGGCGTGTCGCCGAACAGCATGCCGTCGATGCCCGCGAGATAGGAGTCTCGGTCGCGGCGCCCGGCGCCCGGCGCGCCGAACTGGCGGGCGTGGCGCAGGGCGAGATCGATGCGCTGCGGCGCGTTGGGATGCGAGGCCAGGAAGTCGAGGCTCGCGTCGGTGGCGCCGCTGATGCTGCGGAAATCCGAGTATGAGGCCATCGATTGCAGGAAGCGCGCCGCCGAATAGGGATCGTAGCCGGCGCTGCCGATGGTCTTGATGCCGATCGCGTCGGCCTCCAGTTCCTGGTTGCGCGAGAACTGCGCCAGCCGCAGCTTGCCGCGAACCACCGCCGCGCGCGCCACCTGGTTGTCCGTCAGGACGTCGTCGACCACCTGGGAGGCGAGTTGCTCCTCGGCTTCCTTCTGCTGGCGCTGGATGCCGTGATTGGCCGTGACGTGCCCCATCTCGTGCGCGATCACCGCGGCCAGTTCGGCCGAATCGTTGGCGAGCGCGAGAAGGCCGCGCGTCACGTAGAGAAAGCCGCCGGGAAGCGCGAAGGCATTCACGTTGGGCGAGTCCAGCAGCGTGATCTGGTAGGTCTGATCGGGATTGCCCGAGGCGACCGTGAGGCTGCCGACGACCTTGGCGACCATGCGCTCCAGCTTGGGGTCCGAGTACTCGCCGCCGTAGGTGGCCAGGATGCGTGGATGCTGGGCACGCGCCAGCGCCACCATCCGGTCGTTGCGGGTGACGGTGTCGACAGTCACCGGATTCGAGGATGGCACGAAGCCCTGCTCGCTGACGCCCGGGCTCAGCACCTGGCAGCCGGCGAGCAGCATCGCACCCGCGCCGGCGACCAGAAGCCGCAGCGAGCGTCCGGCGGGGAGAGAAGCGCCCGCGTCGTGCATGGCCTCAGCCTTCACCTGTTTCAGAACCTGATCCTTCCCGGTCTTCGGGGCCGATCGCTGCGATGCCCGAATCACCAGGGCGCCGCCGCCAGCGGGCCGCAGTCCGCCATAGTCGAGGACGACGGTTACCAAAGCTTCTACGCCATTGCCCGAGCGCTGCGGAACAAATATGGCCCGATCCTGGCAATTCTTTGTTATCGCGAGGTTCCTTCTCCCAGATACCGCCCGAGCGCCGGAGAGGACGCGCCCGCGAGCAGATCGCCGGTCGGCCCGGAGGCTGCGATCCGGCCGTCATCCAGGAACGCCGTCGTCTCGGCTATCCGCCGGGCGTCGCCCGGATCGTGCGTGACCATCACTATGGTCATTCCTTTCGATTCGTGAAGATCGACCATGAGGTCGAGCATTTCCTCGCGCAGGGCCGGACCGAGCGAGCCGAAGGCCTCGTCGAGCAGCAGGACCGGCCGGTCGCGCACGAGCGCGCGCGCCAGTGCGACGCGCTGCCGTTCCCCGCCGGACAGTTCGCGCGGGAGCCGGCGCTCCTTTCCGGCGAGGCCGACGCGGGACAATGCCTGCTCGACCTGCGCGCGGTCGCCGGCCGTCAGCCGCAGCGACGGCGAGCGGCCGAGGCCGACATTGGCCGCCGCGTCCAGATGGGGGAAGAGGTTGTTCTCCTGGAAGATCATCGAGACGGGCCGGGCGGCAGGAGCGATCGGCGTCACGTCCGCGCCGCCGATCCGGATCCTCCCGGACAGCGGCGTTTCGAACCCCGCGATCAGGGACAGGAGCGTCGACTTTCCGGAACCGCTCGGCCCCATGACTGCGAGGATCGTGCCGGCCGCCACCGACAGGTCGAACCGCATCGGCCGGGCGCCCGGCCATCCGAACGAGACGCTGTCCAGCACGACATCCGCTCCCCCGGCCGTTCGCGTCATGCCTTCCTCCCGCCCAGCCGTTCGGCCGCCACCATCAGGCACAGGCAGAGAAGCGCCAGGATCAGCGCGAGACCCGCCGCGTCGGCCGTCCGGTAGCTGCCCATGCGCTGGAACAGAAGATAGGGCAAGGTCTGCAGGGCGTCGCTGCCGAACAGGGCGATGACGCCGAGATCGCCCAGCGACAGTGCCATGGCGAAGGCAAAACCGCCGGCGAGCGGACGCCGCAGCGTGGGCCAGTCGATCAGGCGCCAGCGGTCGAAGCCGCGTATTCCCAGCTGCGCGCAGAGGCGGTCGTGACGAGCCGCGGCCTGATCATGGGCCGGGCGGATCGCCCGCATGGCGAAAGGGATCGCCATCGCCGCGTTGACGGCCACCACCATCACCGGCGCGAGCGCGAAGGCGTCGGCAGCGTGGCGCAGCAGGATGAACCAGCCCGCGCCGATGACGATCGGCGGGATCACCAGGATCAGGCTCGCACCGCCGTCGAGCGCCCGCTCCAGGGCGCTGGCGCGGGTTCCTCGCCGCGCCGAGGCGAGCCGGTGGCGCGCGCCGGTCATTGCGAGCGTGAGAACGACGCACAGGCCTGCCGAACCCGTCGCCAGCGCGAGGCTCGTCACCACCGCACCGCGCACCGCACTCTCGCCCGACAGGCGCAGGAGATCCGCCTGCAGCCCGGCCAGCACTATCGCGACCACCGGGCCTGCCACGAAGATCGAGGCGACGAGGACGATGGCGGCGTCGAAGAGGGATCCGATCCGGCTCGGACCGTCGTATCGACGCGACGAGACAGAGGGGACTGCGTCGCCGGCCATGTCCGCTCCCAGCCGCATGAGCAGCGCCAGCACCAGGGCGGTGAGGCCGAGTTGCAGCAGCGTCAGAGCGAGTGCCCGGGCTGGGTCGAAATCGAAGCGGAGCGCCTGGTAGATCGCCACCTCCAGCGTGGTCGCGGCCGGTCCGCCGCCCAACGTCAGGACGATGGTGAAGGAGGCGAGACACAGCATGAACACGAGGCCAGCCACGCCTGGCAGCGTCGAACGCAGCGCCGGCCATTCGATCAAACGCCAGCGTGCGCCGGGGCCCATGCCGAGCTGGCTCGCGAGCCGCCACTGGTCGGTCGGGATGGTATCGAGGGCATTCAGGAACAGCCGGGTCGCGAGCGGCAGGTTGAAGAAGGCGTGGGCCACGAGGATGCCCGGCATCCCATAGATGCCGGGCCACCGGCCGCCGGCAAGCCAGCCGAGGAGTTCGGCGGCGAAGCCGGACCGGCCGAGAAGCGCGAGAACGCCGAGCGCAGCCACCAGCGCGGGCAGCGCGAGCGGCAGAGCGAACAGCATCAGCAGGGCGCGCCGCCCGAAAAAGGTCGGGTGGCGCGAGAATGCCCGCGCCACCAGCATCGCCGGCCCGACAGAAACCAGCGTCGACAGCAGCGCCTGCCAGAGCGTGAACCGCGCCACCCGCAGCAGATAGCCGTCGACGCCCGCGACCGCGCCGCCGAGGTCGCGGGCGCCTTCGATCAGCAGTCCGCCGAGTGCGCCGGCCGCCAGCAGCCCCACGAAACCGAGCGCACCGATCCCGGCTGCGACGGACGACCTGGAGGCGGCGCGCATCGCGGTGGGACGCCCGCTACTCGGTCATCGCGGACAGCCATTCGTCCACCCAGGCCTCGCGGTTCGCAGCCACCGTTTCGGGCGGCAGGATCAGGGTCTTCGTCGGCTCGACGAGACGCTCGAAGGCGGGATCCAGCGGTTGCGAGGTGGCGCCGGCGGGATACATCCAGTTGGCTTCGGGGATCGCGTCCTGGAAGCCGGGGCCGGTCATGAAGGCCATGAAGCGCGTGGCGAGCGGGTTATCGGCACCTTTCGTCGTGATGCCCGCCACCTCCACCTGGAGGTAATGGCCTTCCTCGAAGCTCGCTGCCTGATACCGGTCCGTGCTCTCGGCGATCATGTGGTAGGCCGGCGAGGTGGTGTAGGACAGCACCATCGGCGCCTCTCCCGAGGTGAACAGGCCATAGGCCTCGCTCCAGCCGGGCGTCACGGTCAGAACGCGGTCCTTCAGCTTGCCCCACGCCGCCGCCGCGTCATCGCCATAGACGGCCTTCGCCCAGAGCAGCAGGCCGAGACCGGGTGTGGAGGTGCGCGGATCCTGGATGACGATCTTCTGTTCCGGGTCGCCTTCCACGAGATCTTTCAGGCTCTTCGGCGGCGCTGACAGCGCCTGCGTATCGTAGACCACGGCGAAATAGCCGTAGTCGAACGGCAGGAAGGTGTCGTCGGTCCAGCCGCCCGGCACGTCGACCGCAGAGACGTCGGCGCCGTGCGGCGCAAACAGTCCCGTCGCCTTCGCATCGACGGTCAGGTTGGTGTCGAGGCCGAGCACGATGTCGGCCTTCGTCCGCCCGCCCTCCAGCTTCAGGCGGTTGAGCAGCGCGACCCCATCGGCCACCGAGACGAAGGCGAGGTCGCAGCCGCAGTCCGCCTCGAAGGCCTTCTCGACCTGCGGACCCGGACCCCATTCGGCGGTGAAGCTCTCATAGGTGTAGACGGTCAGGGTTCCGTTCGTCTGGGCGAAGGCCGGCAGGACGGAAAGGGAAGCGGCGAGGGCCGCGGCAGTCGGTATCCATATCGTGCGCATCAGGCGCCTCCTCTGTTCGAATGAAAGGAATTGAGGCGCCATCGGATGAGCGTCTAATCCCTCCGCCGGTACGAGCCGGATCAGGTTCAGCGGGTTGGCCGGGTTTCCCCTTGGCCTCTCAGCCGGCCGGTCAAGCGACCGCCGGCACCCCGTTAGAGCACCTCGACATCTAGGACGGGGAACATCGGGCGGCAAGCGTTTTCGGGCGCGCGGCGCGCGACGGCCCTCCTGCGGCATGAGCGGCTGCCCTTTCGCATGGCGCCCGGCCCGTGATAGAGGCGACGCCCATGAGCACATTCGCGATCCTGCTCGGCGGCGATCTCGTTCGCACGCCACGCCTCGACGCTGCCCTTTCGCAGGCGCGCGTGATCGCGGCCGATTCCGGCATCCGCCATGCCGCGACGCTCGGGCTGACGCCGGAACTGTGGATCGGCGATTTCGATTCCGTCACCGCCGCCGAGATCGCGGAGAATGCGGGGATCGAACGCGACATGCATCCGCCGGAGAAGGACAGCACCGACGGCGAACTTGCGGCGGAGGCTGCGATCGCCCGCGGTGCCACCCGCCTGATCATGGTCGGAGCCTTCGGCGGCGAGCGCGCAGACCATGCCTTCCTGCACATGACCGCCGCCATCCGCCTCGCCGAGAGGGGCCTGCCGGTGCTCCTGTCGAGCGGATCGGAGGAAGGCGCGCCCCTGCTGCCGGGCGAGCATGGCTTCGACTACCCCGATGGCACGCTGTTCTCGATCCTGGCCTTCTCGCCGCTCGCCGGCCTCTCGGTCTCCGGCGCGAAATGGCCGCTCACCGAGGTGGAACTCGCCTTCGGCTCGTCGCTGACGCTGTCCAACGCGGTGCGCGGGCGCCTGCGCGTGTCGCTGCGCCAGGGCCGGGCGCTGCTGCTCGCCCGCCCCGAAACATCCTCCGCCTCGAAGGGCTGACACCGCATGGCGCCTCCCATCCTCCGACTCGACGACATCGGCCTCACCTTCGGCGGCACGCCGCTTCTGCAGGGGGCGTCGATCTCGGTCCAGCCCGGCGACCGCATCGCGCTGGTCGGCCGCAACGGGTCGGGAAAGTCGACGCTGCTCAAGATCGCCGCCGGCTTCATCGAACCGCAGGACGGCGAGATCTTCCGCCAGCCGTCCGCGACCGTGCGCTACCTGCAGCAGGCGCCGGACACGGAAGGCTTCGCCACCGTCCGGGCCTATGTCGAGGCGGGGCTCGGACCGACGGACGATCCCTATCGCGCGACCTACATCCTGGAGAACCTCGGTCTGACGGGCGAGGAGAAGCCGGACACGCTGTCGGGCGGCGAGGCGCGGCGCGCCGCGCTGGCGCGCGTGCTGGCGCCGCAGCCCGACATCCTGCTGCTCGACGAGCCGACCAACCACCTCGACCTCTCGGTCATCGAATGGCTGGAAGAGGAACTGTCGCGCACCTCGTCGGCCTTCGTCGTCATCTCGCACGACCGCCGTTTCCTCGAGCGGGTGACGCGTGCGACCGTCTGGCTCGATCGGGGCGTCACCCGGCGGCTCGACAAAGGCTTCGCCCATTTCGAGGAATGGCGCGACCAGGTGCTGGAGGAAGAGGAGCGCGACCAGCACAAGCTCGGCCGCCAGATCGTGCGCGAGGAGCACTGGCTGCGCTACGGCGTCACCGCCCGGCGCAAGCGAAACATGCGGAGGCTGGGCGAACTGCAGTCGATGCGCGCCAAGTTCCGCGGCCATCGCGGGGCCGAAGGTTCCGCCAAGCTGGAGGCGAGCGAGGCCGCCGAATCGGGCAAGCTCGTGATCGAGGCGAAGTCGATCGCCAAGACCTATGGAGAGGCGGTCATCGTCAGGGACTTCTCCATCCGCGTCCAGCGCGGCGACCGCATCGGCCTCGTCGGGCCGAACGGTGCCGGCAAGACGACGCTTCTGCGGATGCTCACCGGGGAACTCGAGCCTGATTCAGGCTCGGTGCGCCTCGGCGTGAACCTCGAGATCGCCACCCTCGACCAGCGCCGCGCCGCGCTCGACCCGGAGGAGACGCTGGCGCATTTCCTCACCGACGGCCGCGGCGAGACGGTCGTCGTCAACGGCGAGGAACGACATGTCGTCTCCTACATGAAGGACTTCCTGTTCAAGCCGGAGCAGGCCCGCACCCCGGTGCGCGAACTGTCTGGCGGCGAAAAGGCCCGGCTGATCCTGGCCCGCGTCCTCGCCCGTCCGTCGAACCTGCTCGTCCTCGACGAGCCGACCAACGATCTCGACATGGAGACGCTCGACCTGCTGCAGGAACTGGTGTCTGGCTTCGCGGGCACCGTCATCCTCGTCAGCCACGACCGCGACTTCCTCGACCGGACGGTGACCAGCACGATCGCGCCGGACGGCGACGGGCGGTGGGTTGAATATGCGGGCGGCTACAGCGATCTGCTGGCGCAGCGCGGCAGCACGCGCTTCGTCAAGCGCGCCGGCGAGGCCAGGGCGGCTGCCGAGAAAGTTACACGTGAATCCGGTTCCGGCGAGCCGGCGGCCGCCAGGGCTGCAGCGAAGAAGCTGTCCTACAAGCAGAAATTCGCGCTGGAGAGCCTGCCGAAGAAGATGGAGGAAGCGGCGGCCGCCATCGCCAGGCTCGAGGCGACGCTGGCCGATCCGCGGCTGTTCGCCCGCGATCCGAAAGGCTTCGGCAAGACGGCCGAGACGCTCGACAAGGAGCGCGCGGCGCTCGCCGCGATGGAAGAGGAATGGCTCGAGCTGGAAATGCTGCGCGAGGAGATCGAGGGCGGCTGAGCCGGCCTCAGTGATCCTTCGGACGGTTCTGCTCGAACGCCGCCTGCTTCTGCGGCGAGGCTTCCGTCTGGTGCTTCGCCTGCCATTCCGCGTAGGGCATGCCGTAGACGATCTCGCGGCTCTCGTCCTTCGAAAGCTCCACCCCGTCCGCCGCCGCAGCGTCGCGGTACCAGTTCGACAGGCAGTTGCGGCAGAAGCCGGCGAGGTTCATCAGGTCGATGTTCTGGACGTCGGAGCGCGTGCGCAGGTGCTCGACCAGGCGCCGGAAGGCTGCGGCCTCGAAGTCGCGCTGCTGGTCCTTCGTCAGATCGGCCATGCTCGTCTCCTCGTTCGTCGGCAGGTCCTCAACGGTGTTCCGCGACCGGCCCGGTGCGCGATCCGAAGAACCGCACCCGATGGATATCGTCCCGGCGATTGATGTCGTCAAGGATCGGAGCGAGGCGGTCCGCCCAGGCCAGCGCGCCCTGTTCGGTCGCGATCAGGTCCTGGCGGATCTCGATCAGCGCATGCGCATAGCCGCGGGTGATGGCGTGCTGGTACATGGTGTCGCCGCGCAGTGCGCCGTCATAAGGCTCGTTGTCGCCGACCACGAGGTGGGGGTCGGCGCGCAGCGCCGACAGCAGAGGCGCGACGGCGCGGTCGTCGAGATCCCACAACACCCCGACGTGCCACGGGCGCTTCACGCCCTGCATGCAGGGCGTGAAGGAGTGGATGGACACGACCAGGGGCGCGGCGCCGCTCGCGGCATGGACGGAGGCGGTCAGCGCCCCCACCGCGTCGTGCCAGGGCCTGTAGAAGCGCTCCAGCCGCTTCTCGCGCTCCTCCGGCGCGAGCGGATAGTTCGCCTTGATCACCGTGCCGTCATACAGCTGGCGAATCAGGGTAGGATCGTCGTCGCCCCGGTTCGGATCGATCAGCAGGCGCGAGAAGCCGCAGAGCAGCGCCGGTGCGTGCAGCTGCGTTGCCAGCGCGCGGGTGACCATCTCGACGCCGATGTCATAGGCGATATGGCGCTCGAACTCCGCCGCCGGCAGCCCCAGATCGCCGTATTCTTCCGGAAGCGCATTGCGGGCATGGTCGGCGAGAAGCAGCAAGCCCCGGTCTCGTGGGCCATCGACGAGCTCGTAGGGTGGAAAGACGGCGGTACGTTTCATGGTCTCCGGTCGCGGATCGGCGAAATGTCGTGCGCTCGCCGGGCGGGGCGGCGCCTTCCTTCCTTTCATGGCGAAGCGGATGCCGCAATGCCGTCCTTTCGACATTCTCGTGTCGGATGGCTTCGTTGCTTGCGCGATAAACCGATTTGAGCATATCGCCACGGCGCGTTGACATGCGCGCGCGCATTTCCGAAAAGGAGCATCCAAGCAATGTTTCGTCCAGGGGCAGGGGGCACGAGTATGGTACTGCCGGGTGTCGAGGGTGCGTCACGCCTCGCGGCCGCCTGTTCCATCGTCTTTGCCCTGCTCGGAGTCGTGGCGACGACGGGTGCGGCACACGCGGACTTCCGCGTGTGCAACGCCACGCAGACGCTCGTCGGTGTGGCGATCGGCTATCGTGCACCGGCCGGATGGATCACCGAAGGGTGGTGGCACGTGGAAGGCTCGACCTGCAAGACGCTGATCGAGGGTCCTCTGTCATCGCGCTATTACTATCTCTATGCAGAAGATGCCGAGCGCGGCGGGCGCTGGGATGGGCCGATCAACATGTGCATCGCCGAAAAAGAGTTCAAGATCGTGGGGGTCAGCGACTGCATCAAGCGCGGCTTCCAGCGCGCCGGTTTCCAGGAGTACGACACCGGGGAACAGGCCAGCTGGATGGTCCAGCTCACCGACCAGCCCGCCGCCGACGGAACCGCAGCCGTGACGGGAGCGCCGGAATGAAGCGCCAGCGCAACGTCCGCATTCTGGCCACGCTCGGCCCCGCGTCCTCGAGCGAGGAGATGATCCGCAAGCTGCACGAAGCCGGCGCCGACACGTTCCGAATCAACATGAGCCATGCGGATCACGACCTGATGCGCAAGGTCGTGGCCATGATCCGCAACGTCGAGCGCCAGGTCGGGCGTCCGATCGGCATCCTCGCCGACCTGCAGGGGCCGAAGCTGCGCGTCGGCAAGTTCGCCGAGGGCAGCGTGGCGCTCAAGGCGGGCGATGCCTTCGTGCTCGACGACGACACGGCGCCCGGCGATTCCAGCCGCGTGCACCTGCCGCATCCCGAGATCCTCGCTTCGGTGAAGCCCGGCGACCGGCTGCTGATCGACGACGGAAAGCTGCAGCTCAAGGCGGTCCGCAACGACGGCAAGGCGATCGAGACGGTCGTCGTGGCCGGCACGAAGATTTCGGACAAGAAGGGCGTGAGCCTTCCCGATACCGATCTGCCGCTCGGCGCATTGACCGAGAAGGACCGGCGCGATCTCGACGCCGTCCTGCAGGCGGAGGTCGACTGGATCGCGCTCTCCTTCGTCCAGCGGCCGGAGGATCTTGCCGAGGTGCGCAAGATCGCCCGCGGGCGGGCCGCACTCCTGTCCAAGATCGAGAAGCCGCAGGCCGTCGCGCGGCTCGCCGAGATCATCGAGGTGTCGGACGCGCTGATGGTGGCGCGCGGCGATCTCGGGGTGGAGATGCCTCTGGAGGCCGTCCCCGGCATCCAGAAGCAGATAACCCGGGCCTGCCGCAAGGCCGGAAAGCCGGTGGTGGTGGCCACCCAGATGCTGGAATCGATGATCACGGCGCCGGTGCCGACCCGCGCCGAGGTGTCGGACGTGTCGATCGCCGTGTTCGAAGGCGCGGACGCGATCATGCTGTCGGCGGAGTCGGCGGCCGGCCAGTACCCGGTCGAGGCCGTGGCGATGATGAACGCCATCGCGGTGCAGGTGGAGAAGGATCCGAACTACCCGACCATCATCAACGCGCAGCGCACGGCGCCGGAGGCGACGGGCGCCGACGCGATCTCGCTGGCGGCACGCCAGATCGCCGAGACGCTCAACCTCTCGGCCATCGTTACCTACACGGCATCGGGAACCACCGGCCTGCGCGCGGCGCGCGAGCGGCCGCAGGTGCCGATCATCGCGCTCTCTCCCGTGGTCGAGACCGCGCGGCGGCTGTCGCTGGTGTGGGGCCTTCACTGCGTCGTGACTCCTGACGCGAGCGATCTCGACGACATGGTCGACCGTGCCTGTCGCATTACCTATTCGGAAGGTTTCGGCCGGGCGGGCGACCGGGTGATCGTCACCGCCGGCGTGCCGCTGCGCACGCCGGGCGCCACCAACATGCTGCGCATCGCCTATATCGGCTCGGACGGTCTCGGCGGCATCTGATGCCGCGCCGTTGTCCCGTGCGATGCGGCGGCGGTGTGGGCCGAGGTTACTGCTGAAGCGCCGGCGCGGGCGTCGGCGGTCCATCCGCGCAGGCCTCGATCGGACCGAAGGCATCCGCCGCGATGCGGGTCTCCAGTTGCCGCGCCAGATTCTGCAGGTCGCGATCCCGCCCCGCCAGCTTCTCGATCGCCGCGACCGCGAGGCCGGTGGCGATCCAGTCCGGCTTGTGACCGAGGTTCTCGACCCAGAGCAGTTCTGCGCCCGGGATGTCGCGTGCCAGACCGGCGGAATGGATTTCCTCGTAGACGACCGTGTCGCGGTTGCCCGTTATCACCACCGTCGGCGCAGTGATCTCGCCGTAGCGCGGTGCAAGCTTCTCCACGAAATCGAAGAGGCCCGCGACGTCGCGCGCATTGGCACGGAAGGCCGCCGGCCGGAGCACGAGGCGAATCGCGGCATCCTGCGCATAGTTCTCCGGCACGGCGTTTGGCGCGAAGACGCAGGCCGTCGCCGCGTCGAGCCGCATCACGCCGCCCGGCCAGGCGAGCGTCTCCGTGAACAGCCGGCCGATCACCGGTGTTTCCGACAAGTCGTAGTACCAGGACGTTTCGCCGCCGGGCCAGGGGTGCGACGCCGGGGCGAGGAAGACGAGGCCCGCGACCCGTTCCGGGCGCAGCACGCCGAAGGCGCCGAGCACCGCACCGGCGAAGGAGTGACCGACGACGATCGCCTTCTCGATGCCGTAGGCGTCCATCAGCGCGGCGACCGTCTCAGCCTGCCCGGCCGGCGTGTCGTTGACGGCAGGGCCGCGGCCGGACCAGCCGTGCCCCGGCCGGTCGACGAAGAGCATCTCCGCGCGGCCTTCCAGCAGCGGCCGGAAGGGCAGCATCTGGTCGAGCAGGTTGCCGCTGGCGCCGTGGACGAAGACCAGCGGCGGCAAATCGGCGCCCGGTCCCGCGGGCACGTGGACATGGTGCACACGGGTGCCGTTGACGGTGGCGAAGCTGCCGACCGGCGGATGCCGGCGTTCGATCAGCCAGGCGCCGACGCGTGTCGCGCCGGCCAGGATCAGCAGGAGGGCGAGCAGGAATGCGACGAGGGCATAGACGAGGTTCATGAAGGCCGGATGCGGACGGGAGAGGGAGAACGGTCGGCGGCGCGACATGCGGCGTCGGGTCGCGCGCCGGGTTCGGCGTCAGATGCCCTCGCCCGCGAGTTCTTCGGAGAGCGTGGCGACTTCGGACTGGGCGTCGCGCATCATCGGGTAGATGTCGAGGGTGCGTTCGTAGGCGTCGAGCGCGAGTTCCTTGCGTCCCGTCTCCTTGAGGATCGCGGCGAGGCCCGTCAGCGCCCCGAAATGGCGCGGCTCCAGCCGCAGCGTATGCTCGATGTCGGCCATCGACTTCGCATAGTTGTCCATCATGAAATGGACGGTGGCGCGGCGGTTCCAGCCTTCCGCGAAACCGGGCTGCAGCGTGATCACCTGGTCGAGGAAATCGAGCGCCACGTCGAACTTCTTCTTCTCCGCGGCCTCGTTCGACCACTGCAGCATGAGATCCACCGAAGCGCTGCCAGACTTGCGCCACTCGGCCCAGATCTGGCTGGCGATGCGTTCGGCCGCCTTCTCGTTGCGCTCCCGCTTCAGGTCTGCGAAGAGCCGGTCGAGCCGCGAGGCCTCGTCCGTCGGGGCGGCATCCTCGACCGCGGCGGCGGGCGACAGGGAGACGAGGGCGGCGACGAGCGCCGGGATCAGGACATGAAAAACGTTCCGCATGCCGCAGAACCTAATCCTGCGGCGCGGAACGTCAAACTGAAAATGCCGTGATGGGTGTCGGAACCGCAAGCGGTTCCCCACAGGTCAGCCCTGGCGCGCCTTGTAGCGCGGTGCCGACTTGTTGATGATGTAGATGCGGCCCTTGCGGCGAACCATGCGGTTGTCGCGGTGACGGCCCTTGAGCGACTTGAGCGAATTCTTGATCTTCATTGTCTCAGCCCGTGGTGTACGGCCCGCGCGGGCCAGAATTGAAAGACGCGCCAGAAGGCGCGCCGGAAAGGTCGCGCGGTCATAGACGCAAAGGTCGATCGGTGTCAACCAGACGGATCGGACTCGTCGAGCAGCCGCTTTTCCAACAGGAGGATCGAATCGACGACGGCGGGCCAGGCCTTCAGGAGCCTATCGAGGTTCTCGCGAACCTTCTCAGGCTTCAGATCGAAACCGTAGCGATGCCGGACGAGGTGGCGAAACCCCTTCAGCTCACCGAGAGCTTCGTGAAGGACCGGCCCCAACACGGCCGGAGGGATACCGGCAATCGGTGCGGACATCTGGTCGAGAACGTCCTGATGCATGGAAGACCCGCGTGGAACGAGGCCGTCCACATCGTTTGCAAGACTGAGCAGGATGTCCTCAATGCCGTTGTAGACGTTGTGGATACCGAGCGAAACGGCGCCCAGAGCGCCCCATTCTCCGTCTGACAGTTCTTCAGGGTGTGCGGCCGCGAAGCGTTCGAGCTGGCGGAGTTCGTTCTCCGCCCTGTCCAGCTTCAACGACAGCTTCGCAGAGGCGGAATGCCTAAACGTGTTCATGGAGCATGTCCCGCACACGGTTCGGGGTCAGGTCGGATGCGAAGATCAGATCGTAGGCGATGTCCGTCCCGCGAAAATGGTCGGCGACCAGGCGTTCGACCGCCGACCGCATGCCGACGGCCGGCTCGTCATGGACCAGAAAGTCGACGTCGGAATGAAGACGGAAACGATCCTGCGCGAGGGATCCGACGAGGGACACGCGGTAGCCGTTTTCCCGCGCCGCCTCGAGGACCTTCGTCGCGCAAGCCTGTGCCCTCCTGCGATGGTCCTCCGTGCGCCGGCCGATCAAGGCGTCGATCTTCCTCACGTCGCACCTCCGCACCTTCGGTCCTCGGAAAACCATACAGCAATCGTGCGGCGGGGTCATCCGCGCGGGACCGGGGGGCCTGCGGCGACGCGGGCCACGGGTTCAGATCAGCCGGGTGAAGTGCCCCATCTTGCGACCGGGTCGGGTCTCGGTCTTGCCATAGAGATTGAGAAGCACGCCCGTTTCGCCCAGAAGGTCCGGGATGCGTTCGACGTCGTCGCCGATCAGGTTTTCCATGACGCAGGCGGAGTGGCGGCCGTGAGGAGCGAGCGGCAGGCCGGCCACGGCGCGGATGTGCTGCTCGAACTGCGAGACGATGCAGGCGGCTTCCGTCCAGTGGCCGGAATTGTGGACCCGCGGCGCGAACTCGTTGGCCAGCACGCGGCCATCGGGCAGGGCGAAGAACTCGACGCCGATCACGCCGACATAACCGAGCGCGGCCATCAGCGCGAAGGTGGCTTCGCGGGCCCTGTGCTCCATCTTCGGATCGAGACCGGCAGGGACGGTCGAGCGCCGCAGGATCCCGTCGGAGTGCTCGTTGCGGGCCGCGTCATAGGCCATCATCGTGCCGTCGAGGCCGCGCGCGGCGATGATCGAGAACTCGAAATCGAAGGCGACCAGCTCCTCCAGGATCAGCGGGACGCGGCCCATGGCTTCGAAAGTGCCGTCGATGTCGCCGTCCGTCGCGTTGCGCAGCACGCGCTGGCCCTTGCCGTCATAGCCGAGCCGGCGGGTCTTCAGCACGCCGCTGCCGCCGAAAGCCGCGAGCGCCAGCCGGAGATCGGTGTCGTCGTCCACGGATTCGAAACGCGCCGTGTGTATCGCCTGGCGGTTCAGGAAGCTCTTTTCGGCCAGCCTGTCCTGCGCCGTCTCCAGCGCCAGCGGCGGGGGGAACACCGGCACGTGATCGGTCAGGTGCCTGGCCGCGCCCACCGGTACGTTCTCGAACTCGTAGGTCACGACCGCCGAGCGCGCCGCAAGCGACGTCAGCGCCGCGCGGTCGTCATAGGCGGCGAGGATCTGGCCGTTCGCCACCTGCGCGGCCGGGCAGTCCGGCTGCGGATCCAGGATGGCGGTGCGGAAGCCGAGACGGGCGGCCGCCATGGCGAGCATGCGGCCGAGCTGGCCGCCACCGATGATGCCGATCATGTCGCCGGGGACGAGAGGCCGGATCATGCGTCGTCCGACGGCCGCAGGGCGACCTTCCCGGTCTGGGCGGCGCGGTAGCGGTCGAGCCGTGCGGCCAGGGCTTCGTCGGACAGCGCCAGGACGGCCGCGGCGAGCAGCGCGGCGTTGACCGCGCCGGCCCGCCCGATCGCCAGCGTGCCGACCGGAATGCCGGCGGGCATCTGAACGATGGACAGGAGGGAATCCTGTCCGGACAGCGCCTTCGATTCGACGGGAACCCCAAAGACCGGAAGCGGCGTGAGCGACGCCGCCATGCCCGGCAGATGCGCGGCCCCGCCGGCGCCCGCAACGATGACCTTGTAGCCGGCCGCCTTCGCTCCCCTGGCGAAATCGAAGAGCCGTTCGGGCGTTCGGTGGGCCGAAACGATGAGGGAGTCGTGCGTGACCCCGAGTTCGGCGAGCGTGTCGGCCGCATGACGCATGGTGCCCCAGTCCGACTGGCTTCCCATGATGATGGCGACTTCGGGACGTGCGCTTTCCAAGGATCCGACCTTTCCCACCAAAGCCGCGCCTTAACGGAATACCAACCATGCCGCAAGAAAAACGGCGAGTTCGGCCCGGGGCTGCCGCATCAGGCGATGATGTCGGGGATCACGCGGTCCTCGAGATGCGTCAGCCTGTCCTTGATCACCAGCTTCTTCTTCTTCATCCGCTGGATCTGGAGCGGGTCGCAGCCGGTGGCGATCATCGCGTTGATCGCCGCGTCGAAATCGGCGTGTTCCTGCTTCAAGCGCGCAAATTCAAGACGAATTTCGGCCTGTTCCTGTTCCGACATGCATGCTTCCCCGGCGCAGGAGTCCGCGCCCAAATGGCAGGACCGGGCTCTGGCCCGGGCCGCAGCCCTATATCACATTTCGAACCGACAGAAAATGCTACCACGGCACATTCGACAGGGCGGCGCAGTGGTGGCACACTGTCATCGCGTTGTCATGAATCGCGACCTGCGGTGGGACGCGGTTCCTGACGTCCGAACGAGGAAAGGGAGCACCACGCATGTCTCTGACGTCGCACATCGAGGAACTGAAGCGCAAGCATAGCCAGCTCGACCGCGAAATCGCGGAAGCGATCGCACGTCCGTCCACCGACGACATCGAGGTCCGCCAGCTCAAGCGTCGCAAGCTCGCCCTCAAGGATGCGATCGAGAAGCTCGGATCGCATCGCACGACCCACTGACGAGCCAACGCCCGCGCTCCGCGTCCCTGCGCCGGAGCCGGGCGAGCCAAGACCGGCGGATCCTCCTGCCGCCGGTCCCTTCCCCGGGGAAGGTCATTCGGTCCAGAACTGATCGATCCAGATGTTGAGACGCGTGAACCCGTCCGGGCTGAGCGCGTAGATCCGTCGGGTTCCATCGCGGCTCGCGATCACGAGCCCGGCGTCGAGAAGAACTTTCAGATGCTGCGAGACCGCCGGCCGCGAGACCGGCAGTCCCGCGGCGAGCTGATTGACGGTCTTCGGCCCCCGGCGCAACTCCTCGAGGAGGTGGCGGCGGTTGGCGTCGGAAATCGCCATGAACGCGTCGATCGTGACCATGGACTCACGATAGCCGCTCCCCGGGCAAACTCAAACCCGTCCCACGGCCGCGGCGCGCGACGCAGGGCCGCGTCGCACGATCCGCTCGCCAGGCACCCTGTCAGGCTGCGTCCTTCCTGTTCTCGCCGCCGTCCAGGCCGCCGTCGCCGCGCGGATCGAGGCGCAGTACTTCGGGGGTGGTCGCGCGCTCGGGCGGGAGAGAACTGAAGGATTCGCGCTCCTCGACCGGCACGGGGGCACGACGCGTGATGCGCAGGAGCGTGTAGCCGGCGATCAGGAGGTGGGCGAGTGCAGTCGTCAGGAACAGGCTCTCCGGCCGCATCCGGTCCATCAGCGCCCCGCCGACGATGGGGCCGATCATCGTGCCGAAGCCGTAGAGCAACAGGAGACCGCCGGACACCTTCACGAAATCCTCCGGTCGGGCGTGATCGTTGGCATGGGCGACGGCCAGCGAGTACAGCACATAGGCCATGGCGCCGTAGGCAGCGGTCAGAGCGATGACGGTGGTGCCGTCGCGCGCGCCGACGACGAAGATGAGGAGGCCGATGGCGGCGGCCGCGAAGGCGGCGCCGGCCAGAACGTAGCGCCGGTCGGTGCGATCCGAGAGACGGCCGGCGGGAAGCTGGAACACGGCGCCCGCAACGACGGCGAGGCTCATCATCAACGCGATCTGTGCGGTCGAGATGCCGATCTCGGCGCCGAACACGGCGCCGAGCGTTCCCCACGCACCGTTGGCGACGCCCACCAGCAGGCAGCCGGCCGAGGCGACCGGCGAGTTGGCGTAGAGCGCCTTCAGATCGAGCGAGACGCCCACCAGCGGTTTCGGGGTCGCCTGCGTCGAGACCGTGGTGGGAATGAGCGCCAGACAGAAGAAGATGCCGGTGACCATGAACAGCGATGCCGTCGTCACGTCGCCGGCCGCGACGATCAGCTGTCCGCCCATCAGGGACGCGTTCGTTACCATCATGTAGATGGCGAAGACGGTGCCGCGGTTCTCGTTTGTAGCGCTCTCGTTCAGCCAGCTCTCGATCACCATGAAGGCGCCGGCCATGCAGAAGCCGGTAAAGACGCGCAGCGCGATCCAGACATACTGGTCGATGATCAGACCCGTCAGGAGGGCGATGATCGCTGCCGAAGCGGCGAAGGCGCCGAAGGCCCGGACGTGACCGACACGCCGCACCAGCCGGGGTGCCATGAGACAGCCGGCGACGAAGCCCGCCGCCCACGCCGTTCCAAGCAGGCCGAGGGACGTCGTCGGGAACCCTTCCGCCTGGCCACGCAAGGGCAGAAGCAGGCTGTGGAGCCCCGACGCCGCCAGCAGGAAAGCAGTGCCGCGCAGCAGCGACAGGATCGGTCTGTAGCTCGCGAACATGGGGACCTTCCGGTTGGTGTCGAACGAATCGCGGGACGGTTTCGAAGCGGTACGACAGCTTCGGCCGCCGGGCAGCGTGGTCAACCCGTCAAATGCGGCGGAAAAGCGCTTCGGCGGCCTGCTTCGTCGATCCTTTCGCCTTCAGCTCGGATTCAAGGCGTCCGATCTCGGCGCGCAGCAGACCGATGCGTTCCTCCAGATCGGCAACGGACAGCAGGGACAGATCCTGGCCGATCTCGTGTGGCCGGGCCTTGCGCGGCCTTTCTTCATCGAGAATACCCATGAACCGTCTCCTCAGGTTGCCGTTCGTGGCGGGGAGGATACAGTCGCGCGGGGTCGGGAATCAAATCGCCGGCTCCGGACCGCCGATCCACAGGAGATCCCATGGCAGACGCCCTTCCAGAGACGATGACAGCCATCGCCATCAGCGAACCGGGCGGCCCCCGCGTGCTGAAACCGGAAACGCGCTCCGTACCGAGGCCAAGCGGCAGCGACATCCTCATCCGCGTACGCGCCGCGGGCGTGAACAGGCCGGACGTGGCGCAGCGGACCGGTGCCTATCCGCCGCCGCCCGGCGCGTCCGACCTGCCGGGCCTGGAGGTGGCGGGCACGGTGGCCGCCGTCGGGCCCGAAGCCCGCCGCTGGCGCGTCGGCGACCAGGTCTGCGCGCTCACCCCCGGTGGCGGCTATGCGGAGTACTGCCTGACCGACGAGAGCAATGCGCTGCCCGTGCCGCACGGTTTCACGCTGACGGAGGCGGCCGCCCTGCCGGAGACCTACTTTACCGTCTGGCACAACGTCTTCCAGCGCGGCGCCCTGAAGGCGGGGGAGACCTTCCTCGTGCATGGCGGCTCGTCGGGCATCGGCACGACGGCGATCCAGCTCGCCTCCGCCTTCGGCGCCACGGTGCTGGCGACGGCCGGTTCGGCCGACAAGTGCGCGGCCTGCGTGACCCTCGGCGCCGCGCGCGCGATCAACTATCGCGAGGAGGATTTCGTTTCGGTAGCGAAGGAAGCGACCGCCGGCAAGGGCGTGGACCTGATCCTCGACATGGTCGGCGGCAGCTACATCGACCGCAACTACGAGGCCGCCGCCATCGAAGGGCGGATCGTCCAGATCGCCTTCCTGGGAGGCGCGAAGGCCGAGGTGAACTTCGCCAAGCTGATGATGAAGCGGCTCGTCCACACCGGCTCGACCCTGCGGCCGCGCACCGTCGCGTTCAAAGGCGCGGTCGCGGCCGAGCTCGAGCGACTGGTCTGGCCATTGCTCGGCGAGCGCAAGGTGGCGCCCGTCATGGACATGATCTACCCGCTGCGCGACGCCTGGCGGGCGCATGAGCGCATGGAGGAGGGCGACCACATCGGCAAGATCGTCCTCGACGTCGGCTGAGGGCGGCGGGCTCCGTCAGCCTTCGTGCGCTGCGCGCCGGCGAAGCGTGGCCGCATCGTGCGGCGCCCGTTCTTCCATCTGGCGATAGAAATCGGCGAGCTGTTTGCCGCGCTCGTGCCGAAAGTTCCGGTCCGCCGGTGCGAGGCGGGTGATCCGGTCGATGCGGAAGGCTCGGAAATCCTCGCGCAGCTCGCACCATGCGACGAGCGTCCAGACCTTGCCCCAGAACCACAGGCCGAGCGGGCGCACGTCCCGGACGGAGTTCTTGTCGGCCTCGTCCTGGTAGTCGAGCGTCAGCACGGTGCGAAGCTCGATCGCCCGCTCGATGGAATCGATCTTCTCCCGGTCCGGCTGGCTCACCACGTAGAGCGGCGCATGGATTTCGGTCCGCGCGATGCGGTCCTTCTCGGCGTCGGGCAGCACCGCGGCGATCTTGACCAGCGCCTCCTCGGCAGAGCGCGCCATGGCCGCCCCGCCGAAGGCCCGCACCATGCGGGCTCCGGCGACGAGCGCCACGATCTCGTCGCGCGTGAACATCAGCGGGGGGAGGTCGTAGCCGGAGCGCATGAGGTAGCCGACGCCGGCTTCCCCGTCGATCGGCACGCCCGTCGACTGGAGGTCGGCGATGTCGCGGTAGATCGTGCGTTCGGACACTTCCAGCCACTCGCCGAGCATGCGCGCGGTGACGAGCCGTCCGCCGCGCAGATGCTGGACGATCTGGAACAGGCGGTCGGCTCGTCGCATGGCGGATACTCTTTCGTCGAGCAGGTCAGGTGGTGAACAGGCCGATGGAGTTGCCGTCGGGATCGAGGCAATAGGCGAAGCGGCCGGCGGGGATCTGGATCGGAGGCGATACGACCTGGCCGCCATTGGCGGTCACGCGCTCCATGGCTTCCTCCAGGGGCGCGGCGACTGCGAGATGGATGGTGCTGCCGCTTCCCGCTGCGGCCGGCTTGCCGGGATAGATGTGGCCGGAGACGGCGGCGCTTCCGGCCGATACGAACATGGCCATGGGATTCGGGCCGCCGGTCTCGTCGGCCAGCTCGTTCTGCAGCACGGCGCCGTAGAAGGACTTGGCGCGCGCCATGTCGGTGACCGGGATTTCGAACCACACGATGGAATTCTGCGGAGTAAAGGACATCGGCATTTCTTTCTTGCTGGATTAGACAGTGGCACGGTGCTCCTGACAACCTGCTGTCAGGAGATGTCAGTTCAAGGACGAACGTCCCGACGAACGGTTCAGGGCGGCCGCAGGGCCGCGGCGACCGGGAGGGAACACTGCGAGGAAGACCCGCCCGGCGCATCGGACGTGCGCGTCACTTGCCGTCGACGAGTTGGCCGCGCCAGCCGGTCTGATGCGAGACCGCATCCGGCCAGCCGATGTCCCGGCGAAGCGACGGCGACAGCCGGGCGATCGCCCGTTCCGTCCGGACCCTGTCGCGGGTCGCGCGCCATCTCTGCGCCCAGCGGCCGAGCAGCGAGGTGGGTAAGGGGGGCATGGTTCTCTCCATCGGCTGACTTGCGATGGAGACACTGTGCCATCCCCCTCCTGACGACATCGCGTCAGGAGCGATCGGCGAGCCCGCTCATTGCGCCGGGACGGGAACCGTGTAGTTCAGCGGCAGGCGGCCGCCGTCGGCATAGATCGTCTGGCCGGTGACGTAACTGGCCTCGTCGGAAGCGAGGAAGACGGCGATCGCGGCGATCTCGGAAGGATCGCCGATCCGCCCGAGCGGCGTACGGGACAGGATCCGCTCGCGGGCGGCGGGATCGGCGTTGACGCTCGCCAGCATGTCGGTCCGGATCGAGCCGGGGCCGATGGCGTTGACGCGGATGCCGTGGGAGGCGAGCGACAGCGCCATCGCCCTGGTGAGCTGGGTGACGCCACCCTTCGAAACCGAATAGGGCAACTGGCTGGCGATCGCGACCACGGCGTTGATGGACGACATGTTGACGATCGATCCCGCCGGTCCGCCCGCGTTCACGCGCTCGACCATGTGCCTCGCCACCGCCTGGCCGGTGAGGAAGGATCCTTTCAGGTTGACGGCGAGCACGCGGTCGAAATCCTCCTCGGTCACGTCGAGGAAATCCGCCCCGTGCGCGATGCCGGCATTGTTGACGAGAATGTCGATGTCTCCGAACGAATCGATCGTCGCGGCGACGAGATTGTGCACGTCGAGCCGCCGGCCGACATCGGCCTTGACGAACTGCACGTCGCCGTAGCGGGCGAGGTCGCGCTCGGCGCGCGCACCCTTCTCCGTATCGATGTCGGCGATCACCACCTTGGCCCTCTCGCGCGCGAAGCGCTCTGCGATGGCATAGCCGATGCCGCCTGCGCCTCCCGTCACGATGGCGACTTTCCCGTCGAGTGGCATGGCGCGCTCCTGAGCCTGATGGAGCGTCGCTTATAGACCTCGGCGGATTGGCGGACCAGAGGGCGGGTGCCGTCCGGCTCAGCCGAGGCCCTTCGTCTTCAGCGCCTCGGCGATTTCCTCGAGGATCGCGGGATCGTCGATCGTCGCCGGCATCTTCCATTCCTCGTGGTCGGCGATCTTCTGCATCGTGCCGCGCAGAATCTTGCCCGAGCGGGTCTTGGGCAGCCGCCTCACTGGCACGACGGTCCTGAAGGCGGCCACGGGACCAATCCGGTCGCGCACCAGCGCCACCACTTCCTTCTCGAGTTCGGCGGGATCGCGCGTGACGCCCGCATTGAGCACGACGAAGCCGCAGGGCACCTGTCCCTTCATCGCGTCGGCGATGCCGATGACGGCGCATTCGGCCACGTCGGGATGCTCGGCCAGCACCTCCTCCATCCCGCCCGTGGAGAGGCGATGGCCGGCGACGTTGATGATGTCGTCCGTGCGGGCCATGATGAAGAGGTAGCCGTCGTCGTCGATGTAGCCGGCGTCGGCGGTCTTGTAGTAGCCGGGGAACTCGGCGAGGTAGGCGTCGCGGAAACGGCCGTCGGCATGCCACAGCGTCGGCAGGGCGCCGGGCGGCAGCGGCAGCTTGACCACCACGTTGCCGAGCGTGCCGCGCGGCACTTCGTGCCCGGCATCGTCGACGACGTGCATCTCGTAGCCCGGCATCGGCACGGCGGGCGAGCCGTACTTCACCGGCAGCCGGCCGAGTCCGATCGGGTTCTGGCTGATGGGCGCGCCGGTCTCGGTCTGCCACCAATGGTCGATCACCGGCACTTTCAGCTGGTTCTCGGCCCACTTGATCGTCTCGGGGTCGGCGCGCTCGCCGGCGAGGAAGAGCGTGCGGAATCTCGACAGGTCGTACCCGGCGACGAAATCTCCCTTCGGGTCCTGGCCCTTGATGGCGCGGAAGGCGGTCGGCGCGGTGAACAGCGCCACCACACCGTGCTCGGCGATGACCCGCCAGAAGGTGCCGGCATCCGGCGTGCCGACCGGCTTGCCCTCGAAGAGGACCGTCGTGCAGCCGTGCAGCAGCGGCGCGTAGACGATGTAGGAGTGGCCGACCACCCAGCCGACGTCGGAGGCCGCCCAGAAGACCTCGCCGGGCTTCACGCCGAACTCGTTCCACATCGTCCAGGCGAGCATGACCATGTGCCCGCCATTGTCGCGCACGACGCCCTTGGGCTGGCCTGTCGTTCCCGACGTATAGAGCACGTAGAGCGGGTCCGTTGCCGCCACGGTGATGCAGGGCACGGTGCGGCCCGCCGCCTTCGCCGCGCCGACGGCCGCGGCGTAGTCGATGTCGCGGCCGGCCACGAGGCCGCAGCGCTGCTGCTCACGCTGGAGGATGACGCAGGCGTCGGGCTTGTGCCGGGCGATCTCGATCGCGCCGTCGAGCAGCGGCTTGTAGGCCACCACCCGGCCGGGTTCGATGCCGCAGGAGGCGGAGACGATGAGCTTCGGCGTGGAATCGTCGATGCGGGTGGCCAGTTCGCGTGCCGCGAAGCCGCCGAAGACGACGGAGTGGATCGCGCCGATGCGGGCGCAGGCGAGCATGGCGAACACCGCCTCCGGCACCATCGGCATGTAGAGGATGACACGGTCGCCCTTCGTCACGCCCTGGTCGTTCAGAACGGCGGCCAGGGCTTCGACCTCGGCCTTCACCTGGGCGTAGGTGAAGGTCCGCTTCGAACCGGTGACCGGGCTGTCGTAGATCAGGGCCGCCTGCTCGGCACGTCCGTTCGCGACGTGGCGGTCGACGGCATTGTGGCAGGTGTTGCAGGTCGCGTCCGGAAACCAGCGGCCATAGACGCCCGCGGTCGCATCGAAGATCTGCTTCGGCGGCGAAACCCAGTCGATGGCTCCGGCCGCTTCGGCCCAGAAGCCTTCGGGATTGCGTTTCCAGCCTTCGTAGACCTCGTGATAGCGCGACACCATGACATCCTCCCTGTCGTCGGTGCGCGAGTTCTAGCGGCAACGGCCGTCGCGCGTCCACCGGACAATGTGTCGATAGGCGCCGCTTGGGGAAGAGGCTTTGACTTCCGTCAAGCAGGCTGGTCAATGGGGTATCGGGGCAACTCGCCCGAAAAGCAGGAGCCGTCCGACGGCATGACCAAAGCCCTCTCGATCGTCATCATCCTGCTCATGGCCGTACAGATCATCAAGCCGCTCGGATTGCCGGGACTGCGCCGGCGCAGCGATTTCTGGAAGCTTGCGCTCGGCGCGCTCGCGCTGATCTCACTGACGGTCGTCCTCAGCCACGGAAGCTGAAGCGAGTGCCTCGGCCGCAGGCAGTTCGATCAGCGGCAGAAGGTGCTCGGCCCAGGCGCGGTAGCCTGCCTCCGAGGCGTGGAAGCCGTCGGTGGAGAAACCGCGCGCCGGGTCCTCGACCGGCAGGCGGCTGGCCGGCACGGCGCCGCGTTCGTGGCAGAGGCGCGTGCCCATGGCGTTGATCGCCTGGGCGCGGACTTCCAGGATGCGGGCGAGCAGCGGCGGCAGGGCCGGGACGGTCGTCATGTCGATCACCGGCGACCAGACGATGCGCGCGCCGGGGAACTTCGCCCGCAGGGCATAGAGCAGCCCGCCGAAATCGCGCTTGAAGCGGGAGACGGTGTGGAAGTTCTTGGCATCGTTCGTTCCGACGGAGACCACGATGTGGGTCCAGTCGTCATGGGCGAGGTTGGGCACGACGACGTCGCGCAACTGCGTGGCGGTGGCGGAATTGAAGCCGGCGGCACGCCACGTCACCGGACGTCCGGTGTCGCGCGCAAGCATGCCGGCCAGCAACGCCGCCATGCCCGCGTCGGTGCGGGCGATGCCGACCGAGGCTGCCGAGGAATCGCCCAGGACGAGGAGGCGAACCGCCACGCCCTGGCCGGGGATCGTATGCGTCACCGGTCCCTCGGCAGGCAGCAGGCGCTGCGTGCGCAGCCGGACGCCGATGCCCTGCCAGGCGTAGATCGGGAAGGCGAGCCAGGACAGGAGCGGAAGCAGAGGGGACATGGCGTTCGCTGCGGCGCGTTGTCGATCGCACTCCCCTACAGCCATTCAAGCGGAATGGAAAAGGCCCCGCTGAACACGGAGCCTCTTCGAGCAGGCCGGATGTCAGGGCCTGCGTTGGTCAGGCCGCGGCCTTGTCGGCCCGCGACGCCTGGAAGATGCTGTCGATCGTGGCCGCAAGCGTGGCGTTGAAGTCGGCGTCGCTCTGGCCGGCCGACAGGCCCTCGGTCAGCGCGCGCGAGAAGCTGGCGATCAGGCCGTCGTTCTCCCGCAGTTTCGCGTTCGCCTCGTCGCGCGTGTAGCCGCCCGACAGCGCCACGACGCGCATGACGCGGGGATCGTCGATGAGCGGCTTGTAGAGGTTCGGCTTCGTCGGGATGGTCACCTTGAGCATGATCTTCTCGCCCGCCGGCAGATCGTCGAGGTGTTTCCGAATCTCGGCCAGCAACAGGTCTTCGGCCTCGGCCTTGTCGGCGATCGAGATCGTGACCTCGGGCTCGAGGATCGGCACGAGGCCGTGCGCCAGGATCTGGCGGCCCACCTCGAACTGCTGGTCGACGATCGCCTTGATGCCTGCCGGGTCGGCGGCGTCGATGACCGAGCGCATCTTGGTGCCGAAGATGCCCTTGGCCACGGCCCGCTTCAGCAGGTCGTCCAGCCCGCCGATCGGCTTCATCAGCTTGACGCCGTCCTTGCCGTCGGCAAGGCCCTTGTCGACCTTGAGGAAGGGCACGACGCCGCGCTTCTCCCAGAGATACCGGGCGGTCGGAACGCCCTCGACGGTGCGGTCCATGGTCTGCTCGAAGAGGATCGCTCCCATGACCTTCTCACCGGTGAAGGCCGGGGACGTGATGATGCGGGAGCGCATCGCGTGGATGAGGTCGTACATCCCGTCCTCGGTCGACCACGCGTCTTCGGAAACGCCGTAGAGCTTCAGCGCCTTCGGCGTGGAGCCGCCGGACTGGTCGAGAGCGGCGATGAAGCCGTCCTTGCCGGCGACCTGGGCCGCCATGTCCGCACGCGCCGATTTCGCCACCCCGTTCGGTCCTTCGCTCATCTGATCCTCCTGAAACATGGTTGTCCGGCCTCTAACAGAAGCGTCGGGCAAACGGAACGCTGCTGCAAACCATTGAACCGATTGAAAAATATTCAATCGGTTTAGCGGGAGCGAACCCCTTCGTCGGAGTGTTAAGCAGTTAACGGAACGCTGGCGCGCGGCGCGATAGGTTGGCTCCATCAGCAACGTCCCCGGCCTGCTTTCAGGCAGGCCAACGAACATATGCAGACCGGGTCCGTCCCTGTCTGGGAGCTTTCCGATGTCACCAGTCACCACTGCCCTTTTCGGTTCAGGCGCGGCCGTCGTCTACGTCGTCGCTACCTGGGTCCTCGAGCCGCTCGGCGGCTCGCCCTATCTGATCCTGATACCGCTGGCGGCGGTGACGATGCTTGCCAGCGCATGGATCGAGACCGCATCGCCCAGCCGGTTCCGCTTCGGGCCAGTCGTCGCTCTGGTCATCGCCGTCGAAGTCTCGATGGCCGTCGTCGCGACCATCCTCTCCCTGAACGAGATCTATCCGGGGCGCGAGGTTCTTGGGGCCGTCATCGCCTTCGCCGGGCTCGCCCTGCTCGGTACGCGTGCCGGACGAGCCGACTGAGGCAGCGGGCGGCCCGTGCTGCCGCCATCTATCTCTTCAGCACGTCGACGCCGGGCAGCGGCTTGCCCTCCATCCATTCGAGGAAGGCGCCGCCGGCCGTCGAGACATAGGTGAAGGCATCGGCAACGCCGGCATGGTGCAGCGCCGCCACCGTATCGCCGCCGCCGGCCACCGAGACGAGCCGGCCTTCGCCGGTCTGTGCGGCGGCGAATTTCGCCGCCGCCACCGTCGCGGCGTCGAAGGGCGCGATCTCGAAGGCGCCGAGGGGGCCGTTCCAGACGACGGTCGCCGCGCGATCGATCCAGGCGTTGACGGTCTCGACGGTCTTCGGCCCAACGTCGAGGATCATGGCGTCGGCGGGGACCGCGTCGATGGCGACCGTCTCGCTCGCCGCGCCGGCCTTGAACTCGCGTGCCACGACGCCGTCGACGGGCAGCACCACGGCACAGCCGGCGGTCGCCGCCTCGATCATGATCTGCTTGGCGGTCCCTGCGAGGTCGTGCTCGCAGAGCGATCTGCCGACGTCGGTGCCGCGCGCGGCGAGGAAGGTGTTGGCCATGCCGCCGCCGATCACCAGCGCGTCGACCTTCTTCACCAGGTTCATCAGGAGATCGATCTTGGACGACACCTTGGCGCCGCCGACGATCGCCACCACCGGACGGCGCGGATTGCCGAGGCCTTTTTCAAGTGCCTCCAGTTCGGCCTGCATGGTGCGGCCGGCAAAGGCCGGCAGCAGGTGTGCCAGTCCCTCGGTCGAGGCGTGGGCGCGGTGCGCGGCGGAGAAAGCATCGTTGACGTAGACGTCGCCATTCTTCGCCAGCGCCTGGATGAACCCGGGCTCGTTCTTTTCCTCGCCCTTGTGGAAGCGGGTGTTTTCCAGAAGCAGGATGTCGCCGCCGGCCATCGCTTCGACGGCGCTCGTCGCCACGTCGCCAACGCAATCGGGCGCGAAATGCACACGCCGGTCGAGCACTGCCTCGGTCGCGGCGGCGACGGGTGCCAGCGAGAGGGCCGGGTCCGGCCCGTCCTTCGGGCGGCCGAAATGGGCGAGCAGGATCACCTTCGCGCCCTTGTCCGACAGTTCCGCGATGGTCGGCGCCACCCGCTCGATCCGGGTCGCATCGGTCACCACGCCGTCCTTCATCGGCACGTTCAGGTCGACGCGCAAGAGGACGCGCCTGTCGGTCACGTCACCGATGTCGTCGAGGGTCTTGAAGTCGGACATGGCCATCTCCCTGGTGCAATCGGCGGGACCATACATTTTGCCCCGCCGCGCGCAAGGGAGCGTCACTCTGGCTCGCGCGGCAGGATCACGTCGGGAGCGCGTCCAGCATCCGCCTGGCGCGCGGCCTCCACTTCGCTCTTGCGCAGCCTGGCTTCCCGCCTGCGCGCGCGCCAGCGGCGCAGGGCATCGACCGCGCGATCGCGCATCTCGCCGGCGCTGAGGAAGACGGGAACCTGCGGTGCGGCGTGGTGCGGCTCGGTCGACAGGCCGACGGATGCCAGCGTGCCGTCGTCGCCGACGTCGCGGACGATCAGTTCGATCGGGCCGACGATGACGCGGTCGGCATATTCGGCGCGGCCGCCCAGGCGGGCGATGACGAGTTCGGCGATGGTCAGCCTGGCCTCGTCGTCCGAGAGGCCTATTCCGTAGGCGGAGTCGAGGTCGGAGGCCGGGCGGCTCGCGTCGATGGCGAATTCGCCGAAGAAGTCGGCGTCGTCCTCGTCGAGATCGGCGCGGCTGGCGAACAGCCGGTCGAGCAGCGGCGGATAACGGTCGGGAACGAAGATGTAGACATTGTCGTCGACCGCCAGTCGACCCGCATACTGGTAGGCCATCGAGCGCCCCTCGCGCACGACCAGCGACGGTCGTGCCCAGCGAGGGATGCGCACGCCGCGCGCGACCGGGCTTCCGGCAGCCACGCGGTAGGCGAGGAGTTCGTGGTGGGCCGCGCCCGGCAGTTCGAGTTCAACCTTGTCGAGCGGCCCGATCCGCGGCGGCACGACGAGCCCAAGCCGTCGCGCCAGCGGCCCGATGGTCCAGCCCTGAACCACGAGGGAGACGAGGACGATGATGAAGGCGCTGTTGAAGACGTAGCTGCCGTTCGGCAGGTCGTCGAGCAGCGGCGTCAGGGCGAGCAGGATCGACACGGCGCCGCGCAGACCCACCCAGGAGACGAAGGCGGTTTCGGCGCGATCGAACCGGAACGGGATCAGGCACAGCCAGACGGCGAGCGGACGCGCCACGAAGATCAGGAACAGGCCGAGGCCGACGGCGGGCAGGGCGATCGCGCCGAACTGCGACGGCGTCGCGAACAGGCCGAGCACGAGGAACATGATGATCTGCGCCAGCCAGGTGATCCCATCCTGGAAGCGCTTCAGCCGGGCCGCGGACCGGATGCGGGAATTGCCGACGATCATGCCTGCGACGTAGACGGCAATGTAGCCGGAACCGCCGATGGCGCCACCCACGCCGAACAGCAGCAGGGCGAGCGTGATGACGAAGATCGGCATCAGCCCGATATCGAGTTCGAGCCGTTCGATCAGCCGCGCCATCAGGAAACCGCCCGTAACGCCCGCGGCCAGACCGAGGCCCATCTGCACGGCAAAGCCCCGCAGGATGTCCACCAGCAGCCAGTCCGCCTCGGTCGAACCGCCTGCCGCGATGACGGAGACGAGCGTGATGGTGAGGAAGATGGCGATCGGGTCGTTCGAGCCCGATTCGACCTCGAGCGTCGAACGCACGCGGTCGCGCAGGTTGAGGTTGCCGACGCGCAGCAGGAAAAACACGGCCGCCGCGTCGGTCGAGGCGATCGTGGCACCGAGAAGGAAGGACTCGAGCCAGGACAGCGGCGTGATGTAGTAGGCCGCGACGCCGAAGACGCTCGTCGTCAGGACGACGCCGACCGTCGCCAGAGAAAGCGCCGGCATGGCCGCCTGGCGGAAGGCGGAGATCTTCGTGCCGAAGCCCGAATCGAACAGGATGACCGCGAGAGCCAGCGAGCCGACGAAATAGGCGACCGGGGCGTTGTCGAAGTTGAGCCCGAGACCGTCCACTCCTGCGACCAGGCCGATGCCGAGGAAGACGAGCAGCAGGGGCGCACCGTATCGGAGCGCGATCAGACTGGAGAAGGCGGCGGCAAGAACCAGCGCCGTCCCGATCATGATCGCCAGATAGATGCTGTCCATGCCGATGTCCCGAACCCTCCTTCGTGCTCTCCACGCACAGTGCGGCGAAGGCATGGCAGGGGCAAGTCCGGCATGCTCGGAAAAGCTGCGGAGCGACCTTCGGAAGGCGCCCGCCGGAGGGCTTGCGGAAAGCAAGGCGGGCGGCCGCAGAAACGGCCGGCCGCCAGCCGCCGCCTAAAGCGTGTCGCGATCTTTCAGATTCGCTCCGCACGCTTCAGGTTTTTGTCCGCGCGCCTGTCCTTCACCCGAAAACCGGTGCCCACTTTCGGGAGACATGCCTTAGCGGCCGTCGTCGCTGGCACCGCCGTCGCCGGGGCCCTGGCCCGAACCGTTCTCGAGGAAGCCGGGTAGCGGCCCCGGTCTCGCGGGCCGTACGTCGACGCCGCCGCCGTCCCGACCCCATCGCGGGGCACCGGTACGTTCGCGGCGGCGACGCGCCTTCCGGATCAGGGCGAAGGCCGCCAGCAGGGCGGCCACGCCGAGAAACAGCCAGAACGGTTGGTTGCCGTCCATGGCGATCCGCAGATCAGGCGATGGTCTTGGCGAAGGCCGCGGCCGTGTCCGACATGCGGTTCGAGAAGCCCCACTCGTTATCGTACCAGGACATCACGCGCACGAGGTTGCCCTCGATCACCTTGGTCTGGTCGAGGGCGACGGTCGACGAGGCGGCGTCGTGGTTCATGTCGATCGAGACGAGCGGATCATGGGTGTAGGCCAGGATGCCCTTGAGCTTGCCGTCGGCGGCCGCGACGAGGGCGGCGTTGACTTCCTCGATGGTCACGTCGCGCTTCGGCACGAACTTGAAGTCGATGACCGAGACGTTCGGGGTCGGCACGCGGATCGAGACGCCGTCGAGCTTGCCCTTCAGCTCCGGCAGGACGAGACCGACCGCCTTGGCGGCACCCGTCGAGGTCGGGATCATCGACATCGCGGCAGCGCGGGCGCGGTAGAGGTCCTTGTGCATCGTGTCCAGCGTCGGCTGATCGCCGGTGTAGGAGTGGATGGTGGTCATGAAGCCCTTCTCGATGCCGAAGGCGTCGTTGAGCACCATGGCCACGGGGGCGAGGCAGTTGGTCGTGCAGGACGCGTTGGAGATGACGACGTGGTCCTTCGACAGCTTGTCGTGGTTGACGCCGTAGACCACGGTCAGATCGGCGCCGTCGGCGGGGGCGGAGACGATGACGCGCTTGGCGCCGGCCGTCAGATGGGCGGAAGCCTTGTCCTTTGAGGTGAAGATGCCGGTGCACTCCATCACGATGTCGACGCCGAGCTCGCCCCAGGGCAGCTTCGAGGGGTCGCGCTCCGCGAAGACCTTGAAGGAGTCGCCGCCGACATGGATCTCGTCCCCCTTCACCGTGACCTGCGAGGGGAAGCGGCCGTGCACGCTGTCGTAGCGCAGGAGGTGCGCATTTGTCTCGACCGGGCCGAGATCGTTGATCGCGACGATGTCGATGTCCTTGCGGCCGGATTCGTAGATGGCGCGGACGATGTTGCGGCCGATGCGGCCGAAGCCGTTGATGGCGATCTTTACCGACATGCTGGATACCTCCTGGAGGGAAACTGCGGGCGTGCGAACGCCCTCGCTTGATGGTTGCCGCTTCTTAACGACGCGGCGGCCAAGAATCCAGCCGCGCCACCGCGGCGCCGCCGGCAAATCCGTTCGGCCAGGCCCGTGTCAATCGACAAACACCGGCAGGTCGCGGCCGGCAGCGACGCCATCGGAGTTGCCGGGCGCCGCGCGCGGACGCTCAGGCCGCTTCGTGCAGTCGTTCCTCGACGGCCTTCACCACCGCTTCGGCGGTGATGCCGAAATGGGCGTAGAGATCCTCGTAGCGGCCGCTGGCGCCGAAGCTCTTCATACCGACGAAGATCCCGTCCTGCCCGATCAGCGCGTCCCAGGGCTGGCGGATGCCGGCCTCGATGGCGACGCGGATCGGTGCATTGCCGACGATGGCGGTGCGATACTGCCTGGTCTGCATCGCGAAGCGCTCCATCGACGGAACCGACACGACGCGGGTGGGGTGGCCGTTCGCCTCGAGCTTCTTGCGGGCAGCCAGCGCGATCTCGATTTCCGAGCCCGTGGCGAAGATCGTCACCACGGCATCGTCGCTCGCCGTCTCCAGTTCGTAGGCACCGAAGCCGCAGAGATTTTCCTCGACGTGCTCGGTGCGCACGGCGGGCAGGTTCTGGCGGGTCAGCGCCAGAACCGAGGGACCGGTGGTATCCTCGAGCGCCAGCTGCCAGCACTCTGCCGTCTCGACCGCGTCGGCCGGGCGGAAGACGCGCAGGTTGGGGATGGTGCGCAGCGCGGCCATGTGCTCGACCGGCTGGTGCGTCGGGCCGTCCTCGCCGAGACCGATCGAATCATGCGTCATGACGTAGATCACGCGCAGGCCCATCAGCGCCGACAGGCGGATGGAGGGACGGCAGTAGTCGGTGAAGACGAGGAAGGTGCCGCCATAGGGAATGACGCCGCCGTGCAGCGCCATGCCGTTCATGGCCGCCGCCATGCCGTGCTCGCGAATGCCGTAATAGACGTAGCGTCCGGAATAATCTTCCGCTGAGAAAGGCTTCGTCTGGCTGGTCTTGGTGTTGTTCGAGCCGGTCAGGTCCGCCGAGCCGCCGATCGTCTCCGGAATCGCCGCGTTGATCACCTCGAGGGCGTTCTCCGAGGATTTGCGCGTCGCCAGCTTCGGCTTCTCGGCGGCGAGCTTCTTCTTGTAGTCGGCGATGGCGCTCTCGAATCCGCCGGGCAGTTCTCCGCGCATGCGGCGCTCGAACTCGGTACGAATCTCGCCGCTCGCTGCGGTGAGGCGTGCGTCCCATTCCTTGCGCTCCTTGGTCGAGCGCAGACCGGCCAGCCGCCACATGTCGAGGATGTCGGAGGGCACGACGAAGGGTTTGGCGTCCCACCCGAGCGCCTTGCGCGCACCGGCAATCTCTTCGGCACCGAGCGGCGAGCCATGTGCCTTGTTCGAGCCGGCGCGCGTGGGAGCGCCGAAGCCGATCGTGGTCTTGCAGGCGATCATCGACGGCTTGTCGGACGCCTTGGCCGCTTCGATCGCACGGGCGATCGCTTCGGCGTCGTGGCCGTCGCAGCGCTGGACGTGCCAGCCGGATGCTTCGAAGCGGGCGCACTGGTCGGTCGAGTCGGACAGGGAGATCGGGCCGTCGATGGAGATGCCGTTGTCGTCGAACAGCACGATGAGTTTCGACAGCTTGAGGTGCCCGGCCAGCGCGATCGCCTCCTGGCTGATGCCCTCCATCAGGCAGCCGTCGCCGGCCAGCACGTAGGTGTGATGGTCGACGAGATCATCGCCGAAGCGGGCGTTCATGATGCGCTCGGCCATCGCCATGCCGACGGCGTTGGCGAGGCCCTGGCCCAGCGGGCCGGTCGTCGTCTCGATGCCGGCGGCATGGCCGAACTCGGGATGGCCGGCGGTCCGGGAACCGAGCTGGCGGAACTTCTCGATCTCGCCGATCGTGATGTCCTCGTAGCCCGTCAGGTAGAGCAGCGAATAGAGCAGCATGGAGCCGTGGCCGGCCGACAGCACGAAGCGGTCACGGTCGGGCCAGTGCGGGTGATGCGGGTCGTGCTTCAGGAAGCGCGTGTAGAGCACGGTGGCGATGTCGGCCGCCCCCATCGGCAGGCCGGGATGTCCCGAATTGGCCTTCTCCACGGCGTCCACGGACAGGAAGCGGATCGCATTGGCCATGCGGGCATGATGATCGGAAACGGGCATGGTGGCTCTCTCGTCGCGAAACGGCTGGGTCGGACCACGCAAAGGCCCGCGAAATGCCCCCGAAAAGGCGAGGCGACACATAGCAGGTGCCATTTGCGAGTCAACAAATCCCGGCTCGGCGCGGGGCTGCGTCTGCAGCTTTGGGGCGGAGCGACCCATGCCTGTCGGCGCCTTTGCTGGGGACCGGGACGCGGAGTTTGTTGACGCCCCTTTCATGCGGCGTCTAATCTTTCACGGGTAACGCGCTCGCAACGCGCACGATTCGGGTTCTCCGCGCAGGAACGGCCGTGGAAGCGACACTGAAAGAGGTCATCAACCGGCTCGGCAAGGCCATGGACGTGCTCGAAAACGCGGCGATGGCGCGGATCGAGCAGGGCCAGGACTATGCCGAGGCGGAGGCCGAGGTCCAGCGCATGAACGCCGACCGTTCCCGGCTGGCGCAGGAGCTCGATGCTTCGGAGGCACGTGCCGAGCGTCTGCAGGACGCCAACAAGGAAGTGTCGCGCCGGCTGGTCACCGCCATGGAGACCATCCGAGCCGTCCTCGACAGGTAGGGGTCCAATGGCGCAGGTCACCGTCGTCATCGACGGAAAATCGTACCGGATGGCCTGCGACGAGGGCCAGGAGGATCACCTTCTGGACCTCGCCCAGAAGTTCGATCGCTACGTCGGGCACCTGAAGGCGTCCTTCGGCGAGATCGGCGACCACCGGCTGGCCGTGATGGCGGGCATCATGGTGATGGACGAGTTGTCGGAGCTGCAGCATCGCGTGAAGGGTCTCGAGGCCGAAGTCGCCACGCTGCGCAAGACCCGCGACGAGGCGCTCGCCAAGGCCGATCGCACCGACGCGGCCGTGATCGGAGCCCTTGCCGGGCTGGCGGACCGAATGGAGGCGCTTTCGTCCCGACTGACGACGAAGGATGTGCCCGCCGGCTGAGCTGAACGCCCTGCGGCTTGCCGCATTTGGCCGGCTTCGGGCTTTTGATCGCCGGGCGGCTTGACCCTTCAGACAGCCTGATGCATCGAGACGCCTCGATTTCAGGCGCCGCCCGCACAGAGTCGCGGCGCCATCTTCAAAGCGGAGCACCGACATGGCCGACGAGATCACCGAAGAATCCTCCCAGACGATCGCCGCAGGCCAGCTGCGCGCCTTCATCGAGCGCATCGAACGCCTCGAGGAGGAGAAGCAGACGATCGCCGACGACATCAAGGACGTCTATGCGGAGCTGAAGGGAACCGGCTTCGATGCGAAGGCGGTGCGCACCATCATCCGGCTGCGCAAGAAGGACGCGAACGAGCGGCAGGAAGAAGAGGCGATCCTCGATCTCTACCTCGCCGCGCTCGGCATGGCTTGAACGGCGGTCCGGGCACTGCGGTCGCCCGGCTCTTGCCCGGCTGCGCAGGCAGATGCGCGTGACGACGGGCGGGCATGCCTACGGGTCGTCGAAGGTCCGGCCGAGCCACGCCCTGCCCGACCTTCGCGTCGCAGCGTCGCCCTGACGCTGCGCAAAGTCGGGTCCCGGCCTCAGGCCAGGATGCAGGCCTCGTCGAAGGCCAGCCGCGGCAGCCGGGCGAAATTGCCGGTATCGTCGCCGTAGCCGATGTTGATCAGGAAGTTCACCTTCCAGGTCGTGCCGGCGAAGAAGGCCTCGTTGACGAGATCGGCCTTGAAGCCCGACATCGGCCCCGTATCGAGGCCGGACATCCGCGCCGCCATGATGAGATAGGCCGCCTGCAGCGTGCCGTTGCGGAAGGCGGTCTCCTCGGCGAAAGCCGGGCTCGACGTGAACCAGGGCCTTGCGTCGACATGCGGGAAGAGCTGCGGCAGCTTGTCGTAGAAGGTGGTGTCATGGGCCACGATCGCCGTCACCGGCGCCGACATGGTCTTTTCAAGGTTGCCCGACGACAGCGCCGGCCTGAGCTTCTCCTTGCCTTCGGCCGTGCGGACGAAGACGAAGCGCGCCGGGCTGCAATTGGCCGAGGTCGGGCCCATCCGGGCAAGGTCGTAGATCGCTGGGATCTGCGCGTCCGTCACCGCCCGGTCCTGCCACTTGTTGAAGGTTCGTGCCCTGGTGAAGAGCAGTTCCTCCATGCCGGCTACTCCGGCGTCGATCATCGCGTCCATGATGGTATTCCTTTCGGTCTGCTGTTTCGGGGACTTAGGCGTCGTGGGCCGGTCGCGTAAAGCGCGGCAACGGTGACGCACTGTCCATTTCTTGCGGTCTCATGCCGACGTTCCCCCGGTCGCCTTCGCCTTGCCGACATGGGCGGAAAGCAGCGGCGCGAGGATCGCGGCGCGGGCAATCAGCGCCTTGTCGTCGAAGCGCTGCGCCAGCGCCGTCACCCCGACCGGCATCCCGCCACCCGCGCCGGCAACGGGGAGGTTCAGGCAGGGCACGCGCAGCAGCGTCCACATCGCGTTGAACAGCGGGTTGCCCGGCACTCGGCCGACGGGCGCGATGCCAGGCGCGCTCGGCGCGAGCACGAGGTCGTAGCCGGTGGCGATCGCGTCGAAATCGACCTGCGCCCGCGCGGCGCCGTCATAGGCGGCCTTCAGGTCGGCCAGCGAACGGCCGTCGCGGTTCTCCACCCGATGATGGAAGTCGTCGTGCAGCGCCGCGCCATGGCGGAGCGCGAGATTGCGGAAGGCCTGTGCGCCCTCCCGGTGCAGGATCGTGCGGTGCCAGAGGTCGAGCTGGTCGAAATCCCGCGGCAGGTCGATCCTGGTGACGGCATGACCGGCCTCGCGCAGCCGATCGGCCGCGAGGCCCATCGCGGCGACCGATTCCGGCTCGAGTTCGTCCGCATGCGGCCCGAAGGTCATCGCCACGGAGAGCCGCGCACCCGGTGCAGGCAGCGGCGTCAGCGGCTCGACGATGCCGTAGGCGGTGGCGAGCAGTGCGATGTCGTCGACGCTGCGGCCGTACCAGCCCACCGTGTCGAAGCTGATCGCATAGAGCTTCACACCCTCGCGGCTCACCAGCCCCGCGGTCGGCTTGAAGCCGTAGATGCCGCAGAAAGAGGCCGGGCGGATCGTCGAGCCTCCGGTTTGGGTAGCCAGCGCCAGCGGGACGTGGCAGTCGGCCACCGCCGCGGCCGAGCCCGCGGACGAGCCGCCGGAGGTCCGCGACAGGTCGTGCGGATTGGCGGTCGCGGCGTTTCGGCCGGCCGCTGCGAATTCGGTGGTGTCGGTCTTGCCCAGCACGATGGCGCCGTGCGACCGCAGGATGTCGACCGAAGGCGCGTCGGCTGCCGGCCGGAAACCCCGGTAGAGCGGCGAGTTGTGCGTCGTCGGAAGGTCGGCTGTGTCGAACACGTCCTTCACGCCGACCGGCAGGCCGTGCAGCAGGCCGCGCCTTTCGGCGGAAAGCGCGTCGAGGCGGTCCGCCTGTTCCAGCGCGTCCTCACTGATCGCCAGCCAGGCGCGCAGGTCGCCGTCGCGCGCCGCGATCCGGGCGAGGCAGGATTCGACCAGCGCCCGTGACGTCAGGCTGCCCTCGGCGAGGCGGGCCAGCGCCCCGGTGGCGGTCAGGCGGAACGGCTCGATCATGACCGGAGCCGCGGCGGCAGCGTCTTGTGGTGTGGGGTCGCCGCCTGGAAGGCCACGCCGGCGGCGAGGCACACGGCGTCGGCGCCCGGACGTCCGACGATCTGCAATCCGGTCGGCAGACCCATCGCACCGAACCCCGAGGGCAGCATGAGCGCCGGAAAGCCGGTCAGGTCGAAGATCATCGTGTTGCGCGACAACACCTGCTGGAAGCCGTGCGCGACGCCGTCGACGTCCAAGGTCAGCGTGGCGAGGTCGCCGGGCTCGCCGCCGAGGCCGGGCGTGGCGATCAGGTCGGCGCCCGCCCACTCCATGGCGGCGAGGAAGGCCTCCTGCGCCCGGCGGCGGGTGGCGAGGGCGCGTCCATAGGCGCCGGCGGAGATGTGCATCCCCTGCTCGAGCCGGGCGAGCAGCCCCCTGTCGAAGAGATGGCCCTGCGGATGTCGGGCCTCGTGGTGGGCGGCGAGTTCGGAGAGAAGGATCGTCCAGCCCGCCTCGTGCATCGGCGCGACGTCGACCGGCGGCAGGTCCACGAGTTCCGCGCCGAGCGCCGCCAGGACGTCCAATGCGGCGCGCCAGTTCGCGAGTACCGGGGCGGAGACCAGATCGGTGAACCAGTCTGCGGGCACGCCGATCCGCGGGCCGGAGAGGTCGGGCGTGTCGGTGACGAGTTGCGCGCAGCGCGCGGCGAATGTGGCGTCGGGTGCAGCCACCATGTGCGGCAGCACGAGCGCGATGTCGCGGGCGCTGCGGGTCATCGGCCCGACATGGTCGAGCGTCCAGGACAGCGGCGCCACGCCAGTGCGCGAGACCCGTTCGCGCGAGGGCTTCAGGCCGGTCGTGCCGCACCAGCAGGACGGCACCCGGATCGATCCGCCGGTATCGGTGCCAAGGGCAAAGGGCACCAGCCGTGCCGCCAGCGCCGCGCCCGAGCCGGTCGACGATCCGCCGGTCCAGCGGGAGGCGTCCCACGGGTTGGTGACGGTGCCGTGGCGCGGATTGTGGGGCGAGCCGCAGGCGAATTCGGTCGTCGCAGTCATCGCATAGGGGATCGCGCCGGCGGCGCGCAGCCGCGCCACGACGTCGGCATCCTGTGCGGCGATGCGCTCGCCGGTGAAGAGGGAGCCCGAAGTGACCTTCGCCCCGGCGACGTCGACGATGTCCTTGATCCCGAAGGGCAGCCCCTCGAGTGGCCGCGGCCGGCCCTCGCGCCAGCGTCGCTCGCTGTCGCGCGCCAGATCCGCCGCATCGGGGGCCACGCAGAGGATCGCCTCGGCGCCGGACGGATCGACCGCGGCGGCGGCGGCGAGGTCGGACAGCACGGCGGCGGGCGTCAGCGTGCCGGAAGCATAGGCGGCCAGCAGGTCGGCGCAGCCTGCCATGCGCGCCGGCACCGCGAGCGGTGCCGGCGGCAGGTCGACGGACGCGGAGGGACGACCGTCCGGTGCGGGATCGCAGCGATACGGCCTGTCCGCCAGCGTCGGGTCCACGAGGTCGAGCGGCTCGAACCGCTCGACCCCGGGCAGCGGACGCATAGCGGTCATGCCGACCTCGCTTCAGCTGGGTTCGCTTCGGCGCTGGCTCACTCTGCGGCGAGCGCCGCCGGCGTGCGCGAGACCATCAGCGGCTGGATGTACTGGCCGAACTGGTCGAGCCCGATCAGGAAGTCGTCGAAGGTCAGCATGATGCCCTTGGTGCCCGGCACGGTGCCTGCCTCATCGAGCAGTTTCGCGATCGTGGCGTAGGAACCCACCAGCGTGCCCATGTTGAAATTCACGGCTCCTTCGGGGAGGTTGATGGTCTTGGCGGTCGAGGAGTCGGCGGCCGACTGATCCTTCGACCCCTGGTCCGCCATCCAGGCCAACGCGTCCACGTCCGCCCCGGCCCGGTACTTCTCCCACTTGGCGCGGGCGAGTTCGTCGGTCTCGTCGGCGATGACCATGAACAGCACGTAGGAGCCGACGTCGCGGCCGGTCCTGGCGGCGGCTTCGAGAAGCCGGTGGTTGCTCTCGGCATGCGCCGTCGGGGTGTTGATGCCCGTCCCGAGAATGAAGTTGTAGTCGGCGTACTCGGCCGCGAAGGCCATGCCGCGCGGGCTCTGGCCGGCGGCGACGATCTCGATCTTGTTGGAGGGCGTGGGCTTCATCATGCAGTCCTTCATGGTGAAGTGCTTGCCCTCGAAGGTGCACGAGCCCTTCTCCCAGAGCTCCTGCATGACGTGGACGTATTCGCTCGAATAGTCATAGCGGTAGCCGAAATAGGCATCGCCCGGCCAAAGGCCCATCTGGTCGTACTCGGCCATCTGCCAGCCCGAGACGATGTTGACGCCGAAGCGGCCCGGCGCGATCGAATCGATCGTGGTCGCCATGCGCGCCACGATCGCCGGCGGCAGGGTCAGCACGGCCGTGGAGGCGAAGAGCTTGATGCTCCTCGTGACGGCCGCCAGACTCGCCATCAGCGTGAAGGATTCCAGATTGTAGTCCCAGAACTCCGCCTTGCCGCCGAAGCCGCGCAGCTTGATCATCGACAGCGCGAACTCCAGCCCGTAGCTCTCGGCCTTCTGGACGATCTGCTTGTTGAGCTCGAAGCTCGGCTTGTACTGCGGCGACTCGGTCGAGATCAGCCAGCCATTGTTTCCGATCGGAATGAAGACACCGATGTCCATGGTCAGTTCCCCTTGGTCTCGTGCGGGCGGTGGTGCGAAAGCCAATATGTACGCACTAATGCAAATCTCGCTCCGCGAGTCCAGACGAAATCTGACGTAATTTTGTGCCGTGCCTGCAAAATGGGCAGTCGCTTGTGCGATGCACAACGGGTTGCTGAAGCCGTGGGCGGAGGGGTGACGGAGAGCCCCGGACGATGCGTGCCGGCGCCGGGCTCGCGAGGCGACCGGCGGAATGGAGTCGCCGGCCGTGGCTGCGGCGGGCGCCCGGGATGGTCGGCCGGTCAGGTCCCGGCGCGAAGCGTCGTGGTGTAGGTGAAGCGGTCGGCCGGGAGAATCTGGAAGGCGTATTCGATCAGCCTGCGCCCGGAGCCGTAGTAGCGGCGCGTGACCTGCAGTGCGAGATCGCCGTCGGCGCAGCCGAGCGCTGCGGCGACATGACCCGTCATCGCCACCGGTCTGATGTCCTGCTGGATCTCCTGGATCTTCTCGCCAGTGTATTCCTCGATCAGGTGGAAGATCGCCGACTTGGCGACCGAGAGGTTCCTGACGGCCGGTGCGAGACGGGCGTCGACATAGACCTCGTTCCAGGAGAAGGCGCGCTGCCGGGTCGGTGGGTAACGGACGCCGGTCATGTGAAGAAAGCGCCGGCCGGGCCGGCAGCCGAGCTCCACGGCAAGCTTCCCCTGCGCGGAGATCTCCTGCTTGCTCGAGAAAACGAGCTCCGTCTCGCTGGCGATCTCGAACAGCTCCGATCGGGAATGAGCGATGAAACGCTTGCTTCCGAGGTCGGCGCCCGCCTCGACGCGCGTGCCGACGCCCTTGCGGGCCGACAGGCGGCCGCGGCTGCGCAGGAGGCCGATCGCCTGACGTACCGTCTGCCGGCTGACGCCCAGCGATACCGCCAGGTCGTTCTCGGTGGGCAGCAGCGAGCCGATGCCGAACTCGCCGCTGGCAATGCGCGCTTCCAGATGATGCGCGACCTGGAGGTAGAGCGGAGCCGTGGTGACCTCCGGCTTCCAGCTGCCATCGTCGCGCGGTTCGCTGTCATGGGCTTGCGCCGCCGACGTCTCCGCTTCCGTCATTCCGTCCTCCCGGCTGACGTGTTGACCAGCTTTCGGGGGCCGGCGCAATTCAAAATGGGTACGAGTGTCCGTTTCGATCGGCCCTGTTGCAGTTTGCGGCCCCTTCGGTTAGTACGTACTTATACCGAAGACATGGTTTGCAGGCACTCTTCTCATG
Organism: Aquibium microcysteis; assembly: GCF_014495845.1. Taxonomy (NCBI): domain Bacteria; kingdom Pseudomonadati; phylum Pseudomonadota; class Alphaproteobacteria; order Hyphomicrobiales; family Phyllobacteriaceae; genus Aquibium; species Aquibium microcysteis. The sequence goes on along the minus strand of NZ_CP061080.1, from coordinate 3,893,841 downwards.
GCCGAAATCACCGCCGGCAGCGCGGACAGTGCGCGCGCGTCACGGCTTCTGCCGGTGCTGGGAGCTGCGACTCTCGTTCAGGTCGCGGCCACCGCGAGCGTGCTCGCGCTGACTGCCATCGCGCCGGCCGTCGCCGGGGATCTCGGCGTCGGCGCGCACTGGATCGGCTACCAGATCAGCCTGATCTACACCTCCGGCATGATCGCGTCGGCGGTCGCCGGCGGCCTCGTGCGGCGGCACGGGCCGGTGCGGGTGGAGCAGATGGCGCTCGTCTGCTTCATCCTCGGTTTCCTCGGCATCGCGACCGGACGCTTCCCCGTCATCGTTCTCGCGTCGCTTCTGATCGGCGTCGGTTACGGCCTCAACAATCCGGCGGCGTCGGAATTGCTCAGCCGCGTCACGCCACCGGAGCGGCGCAACATCGTTTTCTCGATCAAGCAGAGCGGCGTGCCGCTCGGCGGCATCCTCGCCAGCTTCGCGCTGCCCTTCCTGACCAGCCTCCTGGGCTGGCACGCCGCGCTCATGATCGGTGCCGCGGCGCCTGCCTTCGTGCTGGTGCTCTGCTTCACGCTCACAGCCGCCGAGCCGCTGGCGGCCGGCGCGGGGGAGTGGGGCAGGGGCCTGCTCGCCGAGCAGAGGCTGATCTGGCGCGATCCGGGCCTGCGCGCGCTCAGTCTGCTCGGCTTTGTCTATTCCGCTCTGCAGCTGTCCATCTCGGCCTTCGCCGTGGTGACCCTGGTCCATGACAGCGGCTGGCCGGTGCTGGCCGCCGGGTCGCTCGCCGCCGTGATGCAGTTCGCCGGCGCCTGCGGCCGCATCTTCTGGGGCGGCGTCGCGAACAGGATCGGCGGCGGCTTCCTGACGCTCGGGCTGCTCGGCCTGATCGGTGGTGCGGGCTGCGCATCGCTCTACTGGCTCGGCGCAATGCCTGCGTCGCTTCAGGCCGCGCTTTTCCTGCTGATCGGCTTCGTCTGCATCGGCTGGAACGGCGTGTTGCTGGGGGAGCTCGCCAATGCCGCGCCGGCCTCCGGCGTCGGCGCCATCACGGGCGCCGCGCTGGTCTACACCTTTCTGGGCGTCATCGTGGGACCGTCCAGCTTCGCGACCCTCTACACGCTCCTCGACCATTATGGCGCAAGCTTCCTCGTCTTCTCGCTCTTCGGCTTCGCGGGCATGGCGATCGGCTTTGCGGCGCATTTCCGGCAGTGCCGTCGCCGGATGTCGTCCCTGCAGGAATAAGTCCGTACAAAGCATCCGGCGACCGATGCTGCGCTGCGGTAGCCGTGCGTCTCTTGTGCTCTCCGTTGTCGTCCGTATCTTCGACGTAGCCCGCATCTTGAGCCTGCCTTACGGCATCTGCCCGTGATTTGTGCAGTGCAAAAATTGCATTCAGATCACGTTGACTCGTTGCGGTTTATGTACGTACATTGTCAGACATCACGTTGCACTACAGCCGTACAACAGCCCGATCAGGGGCGGGGAACAGGGGAATACTCATGCGTTCGTTTGTCTTCCATGCGGCCTTCGCCCTGGCGGGGGCAGTCGTTCCGGCCGTACCGGCCCTTGCCGATCCGATGGCGGATGCGCTGGCGCTCATCGCCGAACACGAGAGGATGCCGGCCTTCGAGGCGCCGGGGGATGCCTTCGACGCCAAGGCCTGCATGGCCGGCAAGAAGGTCCTGTCGATCCCGATCTCCATGACCATCCCGTTCAACGTGGAACTGCAGAAGGCGATGGCCTCCGCGGCAGCGGAAGTGGGCTTCACCTATACGACCTGGGACAACCAGCTGAAGGTCGACCAGTGGATCCAGGGCGTCTCCCAGGCGATCAGCCAGAAATACGACGTGGTCGACATCGCCGGCGGGCTCAACCCGGAATGGCTCGGGCCGCAGCTGAAGGAAGCGCGCGACGCTGGCCTGAAGGTCACCACGACGCATCTCTACGACGTCACGCAGGAGCAGATCGCCGCCGTCGACTATTCGGCCAAGGTCGACTTTACCGGTGCCGGTGAACTGCTGGCCGCCTGGGCCTTCGCCAAGACCGACGGCAAGCCGAACGTGCTGATCATCGGCTCTTCGGACGTGCTGCCGTCGATCCCCTTCGTCGAGGCGATCCAGAAGAAGCTCACGGAACTCTGCCCGGACTGCAAACAGAAGCATCTCGACGTGCCGGTCTCCGAATGGGCGACCAAGATCCAGCCCGGCGTCCAGTCGGCGCTGCTCGCCGATCCCGGCATCAACTACATCCTGCCGATCTACGATTCCATGTCGCAGTTCGTCATCCCGGCGTTGCGCATCACCGGCTCGGAAGAGGCGGTCAAGCTCGCGAGCTTTAACGGCACGCCCTTCGTGCTCGACATGGTGCGCGACGGCCAGGTGCAGATGGACATCGGCGAAAGCCTCGGCTGGGCCGGCTATGCCGCCATCGACAACATCATGCGCATGATGTGCGGGCTGCCTTCAGCGGCGAAGATGAACGTGCCGCTGCTGATCTTCGACGAGCGCAACGTCGAGACCGCCGGGGTGCCCGCCAACTTCAACGACGGCTACGGCGACGCGCATCTCGACGGTTTCCGCAAGCTCTGGAAGCTGCAGTAGCCGCGGCAACACCCCGAACGGTCCCTTTCCGGAAAGCGAGACCATGACCCGGAACGCCGTGCTGGACATGAACGACATCCGGATGCGGTTCGGCAGCCACTACGCGCTGAAGGGCGTGTCGCTGTCGGTCCGCCGCGGCGAGGTCTTCGGCCTGCTCGGGCAGAACGGCTCGGGCAAGTCCACCATGATCAAGGTGCTCGCCGGTTTTCACCAGCCCGAGCCGGGGTCGCAGATCGTGTTGTGGGGGCGCCCCATGCCCCTGCCGCTCGATCCGGTGGACATCAAGCGGCGCGGCGTGGCCTTCGTCCACCAGCATCTCGGCCTCGTACCCTCGCTGACGGTCGTGGAGAACATGCGCGTGGCGGCGCTCGGGCAGAAGACGCCCTGGTTCGTCTCCTGGCGCAAGGAAGGCGCGCGGGTGGCGAAACTCTTCGCCGAGTTCGGCCTGTCCATCGATCCCTTCGAGACTGTCGCCAACCTGCCGCCCGTCGAGCGCGCCTTCGTGGCCATCATCCGCGCCTTCGAGGATCTGCGTGCGTCCGATGCCGGCCATGGCGGCGAGGGCATCCTGATCCTCGACGAGCCGACGCCCTTCCTGCCCGCGGCCGACGTCCAGCGCCTGTTTTCGCTGATCCGCTCGATCGTGAAGACCGGCGCCTCGGTCATCATCGTCACCCACGACATCGACGAGGTGCTCGACATCACCGACCGCGTCGCGATCCTGCGCGACGGCGAACTGGTCGACGTCCTCGACACCGGCACCACGCAGCGCCAGACCATCCTCGACACGATCGTCGGCCTGCGCGTCGACGCCTTCGCCAAGGCGCGGATGGCCGAGGGCCGGGCCGCCGCGGCGGTCGAGGTGCGTGGGCTGTCGGACGGGCGTCACCCTCCCTTCGATCTGACGATCCGCGAGGGCGAGACGCTCGGCGTCACAGGCCTCATCGGCTCCGGCTTCGCGGCGGTGCCCTATCTCCTCTACGGCGCCCGGCGCGGCGTCGGCACGATCTCAGTCGGCGGGGCTACGGCCAACCTGGCGCGCATGACGCCTCACACGGCGCAGGGCCTCGGCATCGCCTTCCTGCCGGGCGACCGGCTGGGCGCGGCCGGCGTCGGCACGCTCGACGTCACCGACAACATCACGCTGCCCGTGCTGCCCGCGCATCTCTCTTCTCTGGGACTCGACCGTCGCGGCATGGGCCGCGAGGCGCTGCGCCTGTCGCGGGAGCACGACGTGCGCCCGCTCGACCCCGGCCTGCCGCTCGGCGCGCTGTCGGGCGGCAACCAGCAGAAGGTGCTGCTGGCGAAATGGCTGCAGCTCGGGCCGAAGCTGCTGCTGCTCGACGAGCCGACCCAGGGCGTCGACTACGGGGCGCGCCAGCAGATCTTCAAGGCGCTGGACAAGGCCGCCGCGCAGGGCACGGCGATCCTCTGCGCCTCGACCGACAACGAACAGCTGGAGCAGATCTGCGACCGCATCATCGTCTTCGCCCGCGGACGCCCGGTGGCGGAACTGTCGGGCGACGCGATCACCCGCAAGGCGATCGCCGAAGCCTGCTTCAACAGCGAAGCCCCTCTCACGGAGGCCGCCGAATGACGTCGATCGATCTTCCCACGGACAAGCCCTTGGCCGGCACCGCGTCCCGGCGCGCCTTCAACTGGAAGAAGGAGACCGAGCGTTTCGCCCTCGTCGGGGCCTGGCTGCTGCTCGTCGTCATCTTCGGCATCCTGATGCCGGACTCCTTCCTGAGCTGGCGCAACTTCTCCACCATGTTCGGCTCGCAGGCCGTGCTCGTCATGCTCACGCTGGCGCTGGTCGTGCCGCTCACCTCGGGCGACTTCGACCTGTCGGGCGCCTCGATCCTGACCATGAGTTCGATGCTGATCGCCGTGCTCAACGTGCGCGAGGGGATGCCCATCGTGCCGGTGATCGTCATCGCGCTGTTCGCCGGCGCGGTGATCGGCGCCGTCAACGCCTTCTTCGTGCTCTGTTTCCGCATCCACTCGCTGATCGTGACGCTCGGCATCGGCACCTTCGTCAACGGCATGGTGCTGTGGCTCAGCGCCTCGCAGACGATCTCGGGCGTCTCGATGGACCTCGTCTCGTGGGTCATCATCTACCGCCTGTTCGGCATCCCGCTCGCCTTTTTCTACGCCCTGATCCTGGCTGCCGCGATCTGGTACGTGCTCGAATTCACCATTCCCGGTCGCAAGCTGCTCTTCGTCGGGCGCGGGCGCGAGGTGTCGCGGCTGAGCGGCATCGACGTCGACCGCGTGCGTGCCGTCTCCTTCGTCGTGTCCGGCGTGATCGCGGCGCTGGCGGGCGTCATGTATGCCGGCATGACCGGCTCGGCCGACCCGCTGTCGGGGCTGAGCCTCCTTCTGCCGGCTTTTGCCGCCGCCTTCCTCGGCGCCACGACCATATCGCCGGGGCGCTTCAACGCCTTCGGCGCGGTGATCGCGGTCTATTTCCTCGTCACCGGCATCACCGGGCTCACCATGATGGGCGCCGACGCCTATGTGCAGAACCTCTTCTACGGTGGCGCGCTGGTGATCGCGGTGGCCCTCTCGCAGCTGGTGCGCAACCGCCAGCCGCAGGACTTCAGCTGAGGCGCAGCGCCATGACACCCGACATCTGGACCGCCATCTGCCGGCTGCATCTCGGCCGCGATCCCAACCCGGCCGAAGAGGGCGCCATGGCCGGCCAGGCCGAGCGCGCCGCGCACCGGATCGGCGGCTGGCGCGCGGGGAGCGACAATCCCCTCTTCGCCGTCGAGCCGGCGCACTGGGTCGCCGCGATGCGGGAGCGGGCGAAGCCATGACCGCCGCCGCCGTCGCCCCGGGCGAACCCGCGGGCCTCGCCGAGGCCACCGCCGCGATCCGCGAGCGCCGCATCTCGTCGGTCGAACTGACGCAGGCCGCGCTGGCGCGCGCGCAAGCGCTGCAGCCCGCGCTCAACGCCTTCATCGCCATCGAGGCGGAGGCGGCACGCGCCGCCGCGCAGGTGGCCGACGAGGCCGTGGCCGCCGGCCGGCCGCTCGGCGCCCTGCACGGCGTGCCGTTCGCCCACAAGGACATGTACGACCGCGCCGGCCGGATCACCGGCTGCGGCTCGGCGATCCGCACCGGACATGTCGCGTCGACCACCTCGACCGCCATGACGCGGCTGGAGGCGGCCGGAGCCATCAGCATCGGCCGGCTCAACATGTCGGAATTCGCCATGGGACCGACCGGCCTCAACGCCCATCATGGCCGAGCCTGCAACCCCGCCGATCCCGAGCGCGTGACCGGCGGCTCGTCGAGCGGGTCGGGTGCCGCCGTCGGCGCGGGCATCGTGCGCGCCGCGCTCGGCTCCGACACCGGCGGCTCGATCCGCCTACCCGCCGCCTGCTGCGGCGTCGTCGGCATCAAGGCCACGCAAGGGCGCGTCAGCCGGCATGGCGCGATGCCGCTCTCCTTCAGCCAGGACTGCATCGGCCCGCTCGCCGCCTCGGTGGCGGACGCCTGGCTGGTGCTGCGCCTGATCGCCGGACCCGACGGCCTCGACCCGACCTGCATGGATGCGGCCCCGCTCGGCGCGCTGCGCGAGGATTTGTCGGACCTGCACATCGGCATCGGCGGAGGCATGTTCGCCGAAGGCCTCGCGCCGGAGGTCGCCGCGGCCATCGCGGATGCCGCGCGGGTGCTTTCGCCGCTCGCCGCCACCGTCGCGCCGGTCGGGATGCCGGACCTCTCGGCGGTCGCCGAACTCGCCAACGTGGTGGCCATGTCGGAAGCCGCCGCCGTGCATTTCGACTGGCTGCGCGACCGGCCGCAGGATTACGGCCCGCAGCCGCGCATGCGGCTCGCGCAGGCGCTCGCCATTCCCGCGCCGCTCTACGTGCGGGCGCTGCAGATCCGCGCCGTGATGCTGTCCGAGTTCATCGACACCGTCTTCTCGCGCTGCGACGTGCTGGTGGTGCCGGCGATGCCCTTCCTGCCGCCGCTGTCGGCCGAGGTCGACGTCGGCGACGATCCGCGCATGAACGCGGTGGTCTCGGCGATGACGAGCTTCACGCGCCCCTTCTCCTATCTCGGCCTGCCGGTGGTGACGCTGCCCGGCGGGCGCAGCGCCGGCGGCCTGCCGGTCGGGCTGCAGATCGTCGCCGCGCCCTGGCGGGAGGACCTCGCCGCATCCGTGGCGGCAAGGCTCGAAACCGCGCTGGCGCTCGGCAGCTTCGCGCGCCCGCTGACGCTGCGGCCGGCGGCCTGAATCTCTCACCTGTGGACTGAAGGACATGACCATGAACTCAATGCCCGATCCGAAGTCGCTCGAGACGACGACCCCGGGGATCGACGCGGCCGCGTTCCGCAACGCGATGGCGCGGCTCGGCGCGGCGGTGAACATCATCACCACCGACGGGCCGGGCGGCAAGGCCGGCTTCGCGGCCTCGGCGGTGACCAGCGTCACCGACGCGCCGCCGACGCTGCTCGTCTGCCTCAACCGGTCGGCCTCGGTCTATCCGGCCTTCTCGCGCAACCAGGCGGTCTGCGTGAACACGCTGCGCGGCGGCCAGGAGGCGCTGTCGGGCCTGTTCGGCGGCAAGACGCCGGTCGAGGAGCGTTTCGCGGCCGCCAGGTGGACCACCGGCGTCTCCGGCGCGCCGATCCTCGAAGGTGCGATCGTCTCCTTCGACTGCATCGTCGCCAGCAGCGTCGACGTGGGCACCCATCAGGTGCTGTTCTGCACCGTGCTCGACGTGCGCGAGGGCGGCGAGGACCCGGCGCTGATCTACTATCGGCGCGGCTACCACACGGTCGGCCAACCGCAGCCTGAAGAAGCTGCCTGACGAAATCGACGAGGCCGCCGCCGACACGGGTGTGTCCGTTCGAAATCCTGGAGCCTGGGGTTGTCCGACGTGTCGACCGTGAAGCCCTCGACCGCCCGAGCCGGGCGATGATGACGTTCGAACGGGAGATGGACTCCGGACCGGTCGTCTTCGCGGTCCCCGGGACCCTCAGGACGGTCGCCTGGCAGGCGGGTTCTGGTGCAGGGGAATCGTCAGCACGAACTCCGCGCCGCCGCTGGCGGGGCTCGCCAGGTCCAGCGTGCCGCCGAAGCGCTCGACGATCTGGCGGCTGATCGCCAGCCCGAGCCCGGCGCCGACCTGGCGCGGCATGGGACCCCTGGCGAACTTGGCGAAGATCCGTTCCCGCTCTCCCTCGGGAATGCCGGGGCCGTTGTCGGCGATGCGGGCCTCGTAGACGCCCTTGCGCAAGGCTGTGGTTACGGTCACCTGCGGGCTGGCACTGGTGTTGTAGCGTATGGCGTTCGAGATGAGATTGATGAAGACCTGCGCCAGCCGGTCCTCGTCGCCGTCCACGACGGCCTTTGTCGCGCGTGCGCGCCGCCTCATCGCCACATGGGCCGCCTGTGCCAGTGCCTCGCAGCTTTCCATCGCCCGGTCCAGTGCGGCCTCAGGATCGAAGGGCCTGCTGTCCCAGCCCAAGGCGCCGTTCTCCAGCCGGTTCAGATCCAGGATGCCGTCGAGCAGGCGCGTCAGCCGCAGGCTCTCGTTCTGGATGATGCGCAGGTAGCGGTCCATGTCCGCGGCCGGAAGGTCCGGGTTCGACAGGAGGATATCGCTGAAGGAGCGGATCGAGGTCATCGGCGTGCGCACCTCGTGACTCACATGGCTGAGAAAGTCGTCCTTCTGCGTGTCGATTTCGCGCAGCCGCGCGTTGGCGCGGGTCAGTTCGGCGGCCGCAGCCTCCAGCTGCCGGGAATTGCGTTCCAGTTCGGCGGAGTAGGCGCGAATCTGCTCGGTCTCGTCGGCGAGACGCCGGAGTTCGTCGACGCTGATGCTCTCGCTGGACACCACGCTCGAGACCAGTGCGCGCGCCGTCGCGGCGCCCACGCTGGCGCCGAGCCGGTGTTCGACCTGCGAAATGAGATCGTCGCTGGCGACCGCATGGGGGTCGCGCGTCGTGCCGGCGGGAAACAGCGCGAGGGCCTCGGATGTCCCGAGGACCCTGTCGGCGATCTGCCGGAGTTCGGCGACGCGTGCGATCCGCCGGATGACGCTGATCTCGCCTTCGGTCTGGCGGCGGAAGACGTCGATGAAGAGACGCGACTGATAGCGGGCGAGCGGCGTCGGCTCGGTCGCCATGGAGACGCCGACGAAGAGGGTGACGTTGGCCAGCATGCTCCAGATGACGGCGTGGACGAGGCTGTCGAAGCGGTCGAGCCCGAACAGGGCGTGCGGGCGGAGCCACTCCAGTCCCCAGGGTCCGTCGCGGATCATCGTCGCACTCATCACGAAGCTGTCGCCGAAGCTCGGCAGGAACAGGGCGTAGAGCCAGACGGCGAAGCCGGCCGCGATGCCGGCGATGGCGCCGCGCTCGGTTGCCCGGCGCCAGTACAACCCGCCCACGAGGCTCGGAAGAAACTGCGCCACCCCGCAAAACGAGATCAGGCCGATGGCCGCCAGCGCCTCGGAAGTGCCGCTCAGCCGGAAGTAGAGGAAGCCGAGCAGGATGATGAAGACGATGCTCGCACGCCGGGCGCCGAGGATGAAGCTGCGCATCATCTGCGCGCTCGCCTCGGGCACCAGCGAGAATCGCAGCGCGAGCGGCATGACGAGGTGGTTCGAGATCATCGTCGAGAGCGCGATCGACGAGACGATGACCATCGAAGTCGCCGACGAGAAGCCGCCGAGGAAGGCCAGCATGGCGATCGTCTCCTGCCCCGCGCTCAGCGGCAGGGTCAGGACGAAGAGGTCGGGGTTCGACCCCGCGGGCAGGCGGCCGAGGCCGGCCAGCGCGATCGGCACGACGAAGAGGCAGATCAGGAAGAGGTAGGCGGGAAACAGCCATGAGGCGGTGCACAACTGGCTCTCGCTGGAATTCTCCACCACGGTCACCTGGAACTGGCGGGGCAGACAGATCACGGCGGCACCGGCGAGGAAGCACAGCGTCACCCAGCGCGTGCCGAACGTGTCTTCCGGATCGAGCAGGCTCACCGGCGCGTGCGCGAAGGCGCCCGCGGGCAGGTTGCCGACGCTGGAGACGACCCACACGCCCACCACCAGCAGCGCGACCAGCTTGACGACCGCCTCCAGCGCGATCGCCGCCACGACCCCCTGGTGCCGTTCGTTGACGTCGATGTTGCGCACGCCGAAGACGATCGAGAAGACGCACAGCCCCGCGGCCACCCAGAAGGCGGTGGAATAGTCGGGCGCGAGCGGGATGTTGGCGGCGGTCACCGCTCCGGCGTGAAAGGTGATGACCTGGTAGCTGGCGGTCAGCGCCTTGAGCTGGAGCGCGATGTAGGGGGCGGTCGCGACGAGGGCGACGACGGTGACGAGGGCTCCGAGCACGGGGTTCTTGCCGAAGCGCGCCGAAATGAGGTCGGCGATCGACGTCGTGTGGTGGATCCGGCCGATGGTGACCAGCTTGCGCAGGAAGACCCACCAGCCGACGAAGACGATCGTCGGGCCCAGATAGATGGTGACGAACTCCAGACCGTTGCGCGCGGCCGAGCCGACCGCGCCGAAGAAGGTCCAGGACGTGCAGTAGATCGAGATGGAGAGCGTGTAGACCAGCGGCGAGGAAAGCCAGCCGCCCTGGTCCTTGCGGGCGCGGCGGTCGCCGGCGAACGCCACCGCGAACAGGATCAGCACGTAGACGAGGCAGACGAGGATGACGACGTCGGCGGGCAGCATCATCGCCTGCCAGCCGTGCCCGCCGGGTCTGCGGGTTCGTCGCCCTCCGGCTGCAGCCGCCGGGAGACGATCCAGGCAGCGAGTATGATGGCGGCCCACACTCCGAACAGGTAGAGCACGATCAGCGGCACGCCAGCGACGGATACCGGCGCCGCGAAGATGTAGACGATCGGCGGAAACAGCAGGACGACGCTCACGAAGGGCAGGATCGCCGCGGCGTCGCGCGCACCCCGGTTCTCCCGCTCGAGGGTCTTCATGTCCTGATCGCCAGGTTCCGCACCTGCGCCACCACGTCGGCATTGGCGAAGGGCTTGGTGATGAAGGCGCTTGCGCCCATCTCCTCGGCGCTCTTGCGGTCCGTCGCCTGCCCCTTCGCCGTCAGCACGATCACCGGGAGCCCCGATAGTCCTGGATCGGCCCGGACGGCCTTCAGCACGTCGAAGCCGTTCAGTCCCGGCAGCATGACGTCGAGCACGACTGCATCGTAGTGACCGCTCCGCATTCGCCGCAGAGCGTCCGCGCCGTCGCCCGACACGTCCACCGCAAATCCTGCCTGGGCCAGAATGAACCGCAGCGACTCGACGATGTTCGGTTCATCCTCGACGACCAGGATTCTCGCCTGTGTCAAATCCGTCATGCCCTCCCAAGCTCGTCTAGCAGTACAACCTGCGAGAGGCGACTGCCATAGGTCTTTCGTTCCGGCGCCTGACCGCTGCTCAGGCGATCAGGGGCGCCTCCTGCCTGGCACCGCATTCGAGCCGTGCGCAGAGACGGCAGATGGTGCCGACGGGAACCATGGCGGTCTTCCTGTCCAGCCCGTCCCCGTAGACCACCTGCGCTGCATCGGCGGCCGAACAGGCGAGCATGATGGAGAGGAGGTGGCGCGGTCGTCCAATCACGGCCGGGCTTTTCTCCACCGCACGGGCGAAGAACAGGAACTGCTCGCCCCCGGGCAGTTCGCCGAAGCTGCGGACCGTCGCTCCCGGCGACTGAAAGGCTCCGTAGATCACCCAGAGCGGGCAGGCCGTTCCATAGCGCGGCAGCGGCAGGCCCGACAGCGGCAGGCGCTTGGTCACGAAGCCGGATGGATCGGAGCGCATGTACGCGAAGCGGACGCCCTCGGCGCCCGGCTTGCGCAGCGTGGCGAGGCGATGGGCTGCCTGTTCGTAGGAGACCCCGTACCGGGCGCTCAGCCTGTCGAGATCGTAGCGGCAGGCGCGGGCTGCGCCGAGGAAATCCTCATAGGGCATCAGCACCGCTGCCGTCGCGTAGCTGGTCAGCGCGGAGCGGGCGAGGTCTCGCGACTCGGGCGACGGAAGCGCCGGATGGCTCGAGACGATGCGCCCGATCTCGCCTTCGACGCCCGGTGCGACCATGCTGCGTACGGCCTGAAAGCCGCGGCTCGCGGGGTTCCATATGGCGCCGTCCGTCGCGACCGCCCGGTCGCGCTCCGCCGCGGCGAGGGGCGTCTCGCCAGGACGGAAACCCGCCCGGATCTCCGCCGCGGCCATCTCCAGGGAACCGAAATAGTTGTTGGTCTCGAAGATGAAGGCGTCGACATGCTCCATCGTCGTTGCCGACCGCACACGAATGCCGGTGTCGTCGAAGAAGGCGAGGAGAGATCGGGCTGCGTCGGATAGCTTCGCGCTGTCGGAGGTGACGATCGAAAGAAAGCGGTCGCGGTCGGCCGGGTCGAGCGGTGCCGGCCCCGCCAGAATCTCCGCGGACGATCGAATGGACGTGACGTGGTTGAGGACGCGGTGGACGCTTTCGCCGAGAAAGGGATCGTGATTGAGCCGGTCCGCCAGCGCGAGCACCGACTGCCGCTGGTCCTGATAGGCGCGATAGAGGCGCCGGATCAGCTCGGCCCACCCGGGATCCCGGCCGACCAGTTCCTCGGCGCTGCCGGCCGTCATCGGCGTCTGACCGAGGATCGGGTCGACCACGATCTCGCCGATCTCTTCCGAAAGGCGGCGTTCCGCATCCCCGTCGAGTTCCGAACGGTCAACGTCGAGGGCCTCGGCGATACGGGCGAGGATGGCCGCGGTGGCGCGCCGCTTGTTTCGTTCGATCAGGTTCAGGTAGGGCGCCGAGAGACCCGTGCGACGCGCGAGTTCCGCCTGCGACAGGCCCGCCGACAGGCGGGCGTTCCTGATTTTCCATCCTCTGAGAACGCTGCCCATGGTCGCCGCCTCCCTTCGCAGCCAACATTTTGTAAAACATTATCACACACGGGACTGCAAACGTGCAAACAATTACAAAATTACGTTGTTAAACCAAAGGCTTATTGCCTGCTTTACAAGCGTCCCCGATAGTGTCCCAGGCGCCGCTCGCGTCGCCGCGTCCGTTTCACGTTTCGAAGCGACACCCAGGGAGGACTTCCATGAACTTCGACAAGATGAACCGCCGTTCGTTCCTGCGCAGCAGCGTACTCGCGGGCGCCGGCCTCGCCATGCCCACGATCTTCACCAGCCGCGCCTGGTCGCAGGAATTCTGCAACGCGCCGACGGGCTCCAGCGTGGTGCTCGGCTTCAACGTGCCGCAGACCGGTCCCTATGCCGAAGAAGGCAAGGACCAGCTCAAGGCCTACCAGCTCGCGGTCAAGCACCTCAACGGCGAGGGCGACGGCGGCATGCTCGCCACGTTCAAGGGCTCTGCCCTGAAGGGCAACGGCATTCTCGGCAAGAAGGTCGAGTACGTCACTGGCGATACGCAGACCAAGTCCGACGCCGCACGCGCCTCGGCGACGCGCATGATCGAGCGCGACAAGGCCATCATGATCAGCGGCGGCTCGTCCTCCGGCGTGGCGGTCGCCGTGCAGTCGCTGTGCCAGGACATGGGGGTCATCTTCATGTCGGGCCTCACCCATTCGAACGACACCACCGGCAAGGACAAGAAGGCGAACGGCTTCCGCCACTTCTTCAACGCCTACATGTCCGGCCAGGCGATCGCGCCGGTGCTGGCCGACGCCTATGGCAAGGACCGCCGCGCCTACCACCTCACGGCCGACTACACCTGGGGCTGGACCCAGGAGGAGTCCATCAAGAACGCCACCGAAGCCCTCGGCTGGCAGACCGTCACGGCCGTACGCACGCCGCTCGGCGCCGCCGACTTCTCGCAGTACATCACGCCGGTGCTGAATTCCGGCGCCGACGTGCTGATCCTCAACCACTACGGCAACGACATGGTGAACTCGCTGCGCCAGGCGGTGCAGTTCGGCCTCCGGGACAAGCAGGCGAACGGCAAGAACTTCGAGATCGTCGTCCCGCTCTTCTCGGAACTCATGGCGCAGGGCGCCGGCGACGCCATCAAGGGCATCTACGGCACCGCCAACTGGGACTGGCAGCTCGACAATGACGGGACGAAGGCCTTCACCAAGTCGTTCGGCGAGGAATACGGCACGCCGCCCTCGCAGGCCGCGCAGACCGGCTACGTGCAGGCGCTACTCTACGCCAATGCCTGCGAGATGGCCGGCACCTTCAATCCCGAAGGTGTGGTAAAGGCGCTCGAGGGCTTCGAGTTCGACGGTCTCGGCAACGGCCCGACCCTCTACCGCGCCGCCGATCACCAGTGCTTCAAGCCGGTGCTCGTCGTGCAGGGCAAGGAGAACCCGCGCGACAAGTACGACCTGCTCCAGGTCGTCAAGGAAGTGCCGACCGACGTGGTGACCTACGATCCGTCGATCTTCGGCGGCGAACTCGGCCCCGTCTCCAGCAAGTGCTGAACCGCTGAACGCAGGCGGCCGGCCGGTCAGGCCGGCCGCCTGCGGACGGCGCGCAGCCTCTCCCTCTCCCCGCACGGGGCGGAAAGATCATGGACCAATTCGTTCTGCAACTGCTCAACGGCCTCGACAAGGGCGCCGCCTATGCGCTCATCGCGCTCGGCCTGACGCTGGTCTTCGGCACGCTCGGAGTCGTCAATTTCGCGCATGGCGCGCTGTTCATGATCGGCGCCTTCTGCGCCGTCGTCTTCAGCCGCCTGCTCCAGCTCGAGACCGTGACCGTCGATCCCGAGAAGCTCACGCCCTGGGGCTCGCCGATGGAGATCCGCACGCCGCTCGTCCAGGCCTGGCTCGGCGATTTCGGCGCCTTCCTCGTCCAGTGGTCGGTGCCGCTGTCGATCCTGTTCGCGATACCCGTGATGCTGCTGATCGGCATCGCCATGGAGCGCGGCCTGATCCGCTTCTTCTACCGTCGATCGCATGCCGAGCAGATCCTGGTGACCTTCGGCCTCGCCATCGTGCTGCAGGAGATCGTCAAGGCGAATTTCGGCGCCAACCCGATCCCGGTCGCGACTCCGCCGGCGCTCTCGGGCAGCGCCGACGTCGGCTCGTGGATCGGCCTCGGCAGCATCTACTATCCGTGGTGGCGGCTGATCTATCTCGGCTTCGCGGTCGTCGTCGTCGGCCTCGTGATCTCCTTCCTCCGCTTCACCACCTACGGGATGGTCGTGCGCGCGGGCATGGAGGACCGGCAGACGGTCGGCTTCCTCGGAATCGACATCCAGCGGCGGTTCACGGTGGTGTTCGCCATCGCCGCGGTCGTGGCGGGCGTCGCGGGGGTCATGTACACGCCGATCGTGCCGCCCAACTACAACATCGGCATGGACTTCCTCGTCCTGTCCTTCGTCGTCGTGGTGGTGGGCGGCATGGGGTCGGTGTCGGGCGCCGTGCTGGCAGGTTTCCTGCTCGGTATCCTGCAGTCCTTCGCGGCCATGAACGAGATCAAGAACATCATCCCGGGGATCGACCAGGTCATCATCTATCTGGTCGCGGTGATCGTGCTGCTGACGATGCCGCGCGGTCTCCTCGGGCGCAAGGGCGTGATGGAGCGCTGAGATGGCGATACTTCGCAACGACCTCGTCCGGCTGGCACTCTTCGCGCTCGTCGTGCTGACCATGCCGGTCTGGCTCGCGCCCATCGGCGCGGCCTATCCCGACCTGATGCAGAAGATCGCGATCTACGGGATCTTCGCCATCGGCTTCAACATCCTCTTCGGCATGACCGGCTACCTGTCCTTCGGCCATGCCGCCTTTCTCGGCGTCGGTTCCTACGCCGCCGTCTGGTCGTTCAAGCTCCTGACGATGAGCGTCATCCCGGCCGTGCTCTTCGCGGTGGTCGTGGCGGGGCTCTTCGCAGCCGCGATCGGCTTCGTCAGCCTGCGCCGGTCGGGGATCTACTTCTCCATCCTCACGCTCGCCTTCGCGCAGATGTCCTACAATCTCGCCTATTCGGTGCTGACGCCGATCACCAACGGCGAGACCGGCCTGCAGCTCGCGCTCGACGACCCGCGCTACCTCGACGCCGCGTTCGCGACCGCGGGGCCGGGCATCCCCCCGCCCAACCTCTTCGGCGAGCAGCTCGGCGGGCTGAGCGGCTTCTTCTTCTGCGCCGTCCTTCTCATTCTCGGCTTCTACCTCGCGATGCGGATCGACCGGTCGCCCTTCGGGATGATGCTCAAGGCCATCAAGTCCAACCAGACCCGGATGGCCTATACGGGTTTCAACACCCGGCCCTACACGCTCGCCGCCTTCATCATCTCGGGCATGTATGCGGGGCTCGCGGGCGGGTTGCTCGCCGCGACCGATCCGCTCGCGGGCGCGGAGCGCATGCAGTGGACCGCATCGGGCGAAGTCGTGCTGATGACCATCCTCGGCGGCGTCGGCACGCTGGTCGGCCCGGTCGTCGGCGCCGGCGTCATCAAGTACTTCGAGAACATCTTCTCGGCCTTCCACGAGGCCAAGCTGCACGAGGCCTTCTCCTTCCTGCCTGACGGGCTCGAAGACTTCCTCGTCACCATCACCGCACCCTTCGTCGGGGAGGGCTGGCACCTGACGCTCGGTGTCGTGTTCATGCTGATCGTCATCTTCCTCCCGGGCGGCCTGATGGAAGGCGTGCGCAAGATCAGAAACGCCTTCAACCGCAAGCCGGCCGGTCGGGAAGAGACCGGCAGGCTCGCTCCGGCAGAATGAGGACGGAACCCTGATGGCAAACGCTGTTCTTCACGTCGCCGACGTCCACAAGAGCTTCGGCGGGCTGAGAGCCCTGTCCGACATCGACCTCCAGGTGATGGAGGGGACGACTCATGCCATCATCGGTCCGAACGGCGCGGGCAAGTCGACCCTGCTCAACGTCTGTATCGGCCGGATCGCGCCCGACACCGGTGCGGTCGTCTTCGACGGTCAGGTCATCACGGGCAAGCAGCCGCACGAGATCAACCAGATGGGCGTGGTGCGGGTGTTCCAGACGCCGGAGATCTTTCCCGATCTCTCGCTCCTGCACAATGTGATGGTTCCCGCCTTCGCCAAGCGGGACGGCTCGTTCCGCCTCAACGCCCTGCAGGCGACGTCGCGCCAGACGGCGATCCGAGAGGAGGCCGAGCACTGGCTGGAGGATGTCGGACTCTACAAGCAGCGCGACACGCTCGCCGCCAGCCTGTCGCGCGGCGACAAGCGCCGGCTGGAACTGGCGATGGGGCTCGTCCAGCACCCGCGCCTGCTGCTGCTCGACGAGCCGACCGCCGGCATGTCGCGGCACGATACCAATTCCACCATCGATCTCCTGCGCAAGTTCAAGGAGCGCGGCATGACCAAGGTGATCATCGAGCACGACATGCACGTCGTGTTCTCGCTCGCCGACCGCGTCACCGTCCTCGCCCAGGGCCGGATCATCGCCGACGGCAAGCCGGACGAGGTCCGCGGCAATCCGGTCGTCCAGGAAGCCTATCTCGGGGGAGCGCACTGATGAACGCCATGACCATGCCGGCTCCGGCGGCCGCCGCGACCGGTGCCCGCCCCTTCTTCAGCGTTCGAGACATCCACGCCTATTATGGCGAGAGCTACATCGTTCAGGGCGTCAGCTTCGACGTCCAGGAGGGGGACATCGTCGCGTTGCTGGGACGCAACGGTGCCGGCAAGACCTCGACGCTGCGGACGCTGGCGCGTGCGCTCGATCCGCAGCTGAAGAGCGGCGAGATCTGGCTCAACGGCGAGGCGATCCACAAGCTGCGCGATTTTCAGGCGGCGGGGAAGGGCATCCAGCTCGTCCAGGAGGACCGGCGCATCATTCCCGGCCTGACCGTGGAGGAAAACCTGAAGCTGGCGCAGATCGCCGAGCCGAAGGGATGGTCGATCGAGAAGATCTACGATCATTTCCCGCGCCTGGCCGAACGCCGCCGTCAGGACGGCGTGACGCTCTCCGGCGGCGAGCAGCAGATGCTGGCGGTGGCCCGCGCGCTCGCCCGCGACCTCAAGCTGCTTCTGCTCGACGAACCCTATGAGGGGCTCGCTCCGGTCATCGTCCAGGAGATCGAGCGCATCGTCGAGCAGATCAAGGCGCTCGGCATCACCACCATCATCGTCGAGCAGAACGCGGTGGCCGCGCTCGAACTGGCAAACCGGGCGCTGATCCTCGACATGGGACAGATCGTCTTCGACGGCACGGCGCAGGCGGTGCTCGACAATGTCGAGCTGCGCAACGAATACCTGGCGATCTGAGCCGGACGAGCGGGTCCGCGCGTCAGCCTTTGTCGGGGGAAGCGCGCAGCATGGCCTGCAGTTCCGCGAGGCCGCTTTCGCCCGAGGCGGCGGCATTGGCCTCGAACCGGCGGTAGAGTCCGAGCACCCGCCTGCCTGTTCCGGTCAGCACCGCGCCGCCGCCGTGCGGGCCGCCGCGCGTGCTTTCGACCAGCGGTTCGCGAAACATGGCGTTCAGAGTCTCCACCAGCATCCAGGCGCGCTTGTAGCTCATGCCCATCTCGCGGCCGGCCGCCGAAATGGAACCGGTGCTTTCGATCCGTTCGAGGAGATCGGCCTTGCCGGGGCCGATCATCTCGCCCTCTCCGAAGACGATGCGAATCCTGACGGCGGGTTGCTGTGCGGCGCTCTTCATGCCGCCATCTTCGACCGCCGGAACCGTCCCGACAAGCCGCCCGACGGTCAGAAAGCGGCCGCCTCGGGCAGGCCCTTCGCCGCCATCTCGGCCCGGACCGCACCGGCGAAGACCCTGGCGGCGGCGAAGAAGGCTTCGGTCACCTGTCCGGCGTCGTCCCGCGGCGAAAACACCACCTCGTCGTAGAGACGTTCCATCTCGCGCACCGGGATGCGCCGGATCGCATCCGTCCGGCCGGTGCCTTCGCGCCACATGAAGCCGACGCCGATGCCGTTGGCGACCGCCTCGTAGACGCCGTCGCGCGTGTCGAGGGTGAGCAGCGGGACGGGGTTCAATCCCGCTGCGCTGAACGCCCGATCCACGACACGCTGGGTCGAGGATCCCCGTGTGCGAAAGACGAGCGGTGCGGCGATCAGCTGCTCGCAGGTCAGAAACGCCTCCGTCGCCAGTTCGCTGTCGGCGTTGACGATCGCGACGACCTGCTGGCGCACCAGCAGTTCGCGCCGGAAGCGTCCGTCGTCCGGCAGGTTCGGCAGCACGCCGACGTCGACGCGGCGGGTGATGACGGCGGTGGTGATCTCTTCGAAGGAGCCGGTCTGCACCGAGATCGACACCGACGGGTGGCGCCTGTTGAACAGCGCGATCAGCGCCATGCCGGGCATCGAATTGCCGAGCCCGACCGACAGATGGCCGTCGGCGAGCGCGTTGCGGCGGGTGAGGATGCGGGTCGCCGCGCTTTCCGCCTCCGTCAACCGCTCCGCCACGTCGCAGAGTTCCAGGCACAGGGGCGTCGGGTGCAGCGCCCCGTTGCGGCGCAGGAACAGGCGCACGCCGAACTTCTCCTCGATCCCCTTCACATGCTGGGAGACCGCCGGCTGGGAGATCCCGAGCAGACGCGCCGCTGCGGCGAAGGAACCCGATGCGGCGACGGCGTTCACGGCGCGGATGCGGGTGGGCGAAACGGACAAGGAAAATCTCCCTCGGCACAAGCGTGGCTTTGATCGAACCCAAGTCTAGCTGTCGTCTGTAAAGCCTGTGTCACAGAGAAGGCCCAGTTTGCAGATGCAGCGGGCGACGTGCCGGCTGCTCAACAGACCCGGGGCGGACGGGACGAACCCGACGCGGCGCGCTTGCGCCGACGGACGGTTTCGTCGTGCCCGCCGGCAGCGGAGCCGACACGTGACCGACGAGACGATCAGGATAGGAGACATCGCACAGGCGTCCGTCGATGGATGCGCCGCGATCTTCTGCGACCTCGACGGATGCCTCGTTTCGGGCGGACATGTCTATCCCAACGTCCGGGACTTCGTCACCCGCCATTCCGACCGCCTCTGGATCGTGTCGAACAATTCGTCCGACACCGCCGATACGCTGTCGGCGCGGATGCGCTTGCTCGGGCTTGAGGTCGGTGCGGGCCGCATCCTGCTCGCCGGGGAGCAGGCGGTGCGGCGGATCGCGGCGCGGCGGCCGGGTGCGGCCGTCCTGGTCTATGCCGAGGCGCCGATCCGCGATCTCGCCCGATCGCTCGGGTTGCGGATCGAGACCCGCAGGCCCGACTTCGTGCTTCTGGCACGCGATCCCGGCTTCAGTGTTCGTGACCTCGCCCGGCTGATCGACGAGGTCCAGGACGGCGCGCGCCTCGTCGTCACCAACGTCGACACCGTACATCCCGACGACCGGGGCCGACCGGTTCCCGAGACCGGAGCGATCGTCGCGGCGGTCCGGGCCTGCGTTCCGTCGATCCGCTTCACCAGCATCGGCAAGCCGGCGCCGGACCTGGTCGAACTCGGGCTCCGGCTCAGCGGCGCTATACCCGCCGCCTGCGTCTTCATCGGCGACAATGCGGGCACCGACGGGGTCGCGGCTTCGGCGGCGGGCGTCCGCTTCGTCCATCTGCGGCGCATGACCGCGAACGGACCGCCGGCTGCCGGTGCGCTGGCGATGCCGGACGCGGCCGCCGCCGGGGGATCGATCTGATGCTGCGCCACGTCGCCCGCACGCTCGTCAAGATGGTCGTCACGCTGTTCGTGATCGTGACGCTGGTCTTCTTCGCCACGCGCCTCTCGGGCGATCCGATCGATTACGTTGTGGGGCAGGGGATCACGCAGGAGGACCGGGAGCTTCTGACGCGCTACTACGGTCTCGATGCGTCGATATGGGAGCAGTACGTCCGCTTTCTCGGCTCCTTCGTCGACGGCCAGTTCGGCCTGTCCTTCGTCGAGCGGCGGCCGGTGGCCGACATCGTCGCGGAACGCCTCTGGCCCTCGCTGCAGCTGCTCCTGTCGGGCGTCGGCCTCACCATCCTCGTCGCCGTCCCGCTCGGCATCCTCGCGGCGATCCACAGGAGCAACTGGATCGGCAGCACGGTGATGACCATCGCCTTTATCGGCTATGCGGTGCCGAACTTCGTGCTCGCCGTCTTCATGGTGCTGGTCTTCGCCTTCACGCTGAACTGGCTGCCCGTGGTCGGCAATGCGACGCCGTGGCACTTCATCATGCCCACCATCACGCTCGCCGCCGGGCTGATCGCGGCGCTGACACGCTTCACGCGCAACGCCATGCTCGACGTGCTCAGCCAGGACTTCATGCGCACTGCCCGAGCCAAGGGCCTGCCCGAAGCCGTCGTCATCCTGAAGCACGGCTTCTCCAATGCCTCGATCACCATCCTGTCGGTGCTCGGGTTGCAGATCGCGGGACTGGCTGCGGCCGGCAACGTCGTCGTCGAGGCGATCTTCGCCTGGCCCGGCATCGGCGACCTGCTCGTCAACGCGGCGATCCTGCGCGACTTCCCGGTGCTGCAGTTCGCCGTGCTCGCGGTCGCCTTCGCGGTGGTCATCGTCAACGGGGCGATCGACATGGCCTATGCCTATGCCGATCCCCGCATCCGGCTGGGGAGGGCATGATGGCCGAGGCAGCGATCGGAACGACCGAGGTCGGCTCCCGTCTCCTTTCAGGCCCACGGCGGGTCTGGGCGGAAGCGAACGGAATCCAGCGCGCGGCGATCATCGTCGCCGTGCTCCTGCTGATCGTGGCGGCCTTCGCATCGGTCATCGCGCCGCACGAGCCGACCGCGCAGAGCCTGATCGCGCGGCTGCGCCCGCCGCTCGGTTTCGAGCGCTACAAGGACGGCTATCTGCTCGGGACCGATGAACTCGGCCGCGACGTGCTTTCGCGCTCGCTCCATGGCCTGCAGCTCACGCTGATCCTCGCGGCCCTCGGCGCCACCATCGGCCTCCTGCTCGGCGGAACGCTCGGCCTCGTCTCGGGCATCGCCGGCGGGATCGTCGACGACGTGATCATGGGCGCGGTCGACGCCCAGATCGCCATTCCCTTCACCCTCATCGCGCTCCTGACGCTGGCGATCTTCGGCTCTTCCATAGAGGTCATGGTGCTGGTGCTCGGCCTCTACGGCTGGGAGCACTATGCCCGCATCCTGCGCGGCGAGGTCCGGCGGCTGATGGCGATGCCTTTCATCGAGGCGGCGCGCGCGGCCGGCGCATCGGGCACCCGGATCGCATTCCGGCACGTGCTGCCCAACGCGGTCTCGCCGCTCGTCGTCCAGTTCACCCTGTCGATCTCCAACATCGTGCTCCTCGAATCGACTCTCTCGTTCCTCGGCATGGGCGTGCAGCCGCCGACGGCGACGCTCGGATCGATGGTCGGCATCGGCCGCGACTACCTGCCGACGGCGCCGTGGATCGTGATCGTGCCGGCCGTGACCATCCTCCTCGTCACCTTCGCCGTCCAGATCCTCGGCGACTGGCTGCGCGACCGGGCCGACGTGCGGCTGCGCGGCAGATGACCCGCTTCCCCTTCAAGAAGAAGAGGCCTTCGAGGCCCGCCGATCCCACACCCAACCGTCCTTTCAGGAGGCATGACATGACCAGGTTCCTTGCGACGACCGCAATCGCCACCGTGCTCGCGGGCTCGGCCTTCGCCGTCGAACTGACCGTCGGCGCGGCCAACGTGACCGGCTTCATCGATCCGGGCCGCGACCATTCCAACGTCGGGTCGCAGTTCTACTACAACAGCTTCGACACGCTGGTGGAGAAGAACTACGACAAGCTCCAGGGCGAGTTCCGCCCCGGACTCGCCACCGAGTGGCGGCTCGTCGAGCCGACCGTGATGGAGTTGAAGCTTCGCCAGGGCGTGACCTTCCACAACGGCGAGGCGATGACCGCCGCCGACGTGGTGTTCTCGCTCAACCGCATGTACCAGGCGACCTTCCCGCCCTACCAGGTGCGGGCCCGCGACCGTCTCGCCAATTTCGACAAGGCCGAGAAGATCGACGACTACACGGTGCGCATCCACGCCAAGCGCGAGGAGCCGCTGTGGGAGACGCTGCTCAACCTGCAGCAGGTGATGATCATTCCGGAAGAGTACACCAAGGGCCTCACCGGTGATCCCAAGGTGGCGGAGAACGACGATTTCGAAGCCTTCTCGCTGAAGCCGGTGGGCACCGGCCCCTATGCGATCACCCAGCTCGTTCCCGGCGAGACACTGGTCTGGGAGCGCTTCGACGGCTTCTGGGGCGAAAAGGCGCCGCTGGACAAGGTGACCGTGAAGCACATGCCCGAGACCGCCTCGCGCATCACGGCGCTGAAGACCGGCGAGGCCGACCTCGTCACCAACATCGCACCCGACCAGCTGTCGCTGATCGAGTCCGATCCGGCGCTCAAGGCCGCCGGCTCGGCCACCGCGCTGTTCCACGTCATGATCATGAACGTGAACAATCCGGTTCTGAAGGACCCGCGCATCCGCCAGGCGATGAGCCTCGCCGTCGACCGCGACACGCTCAATGAGGCGCTGTGGCTCGGCAAGGCGATCGTGCCGTCGACCCACACGATGGAGGAGTTCGGCGAACTCTACATGCCGGAGCTGACGACCTTCGAATATGACCCCGAGAAGGCGAAGCAGCTGCTCCAGGAGGCGGGCTACAAGGGCGAGGAGATCGTCTACACGAGCTTCCCGACCTACTACACCAACGGCCTGCTCGCCGCGCAGGCGATCGTCGAGATGTGGAAGGAGGTCGGCATCAACGGCAAGGTCAACGTGGTCGACAAGTGGACCGGCGGAGATGCCGACATGATGGCCCGCAACTGGTCGAACCCGATGTATTTCGCCGACCCGTTCGGATCATTCGGCGTGATGTGGGCGCCCAACGGGCCGTCCGAATCGGAAGGCCGCTTCAACACCGATGCGGCCTATGCGGAGAGCTGGGAGCGCTTCCGCTTCTCCAAGGACGTCGAGGCGCGCAGGGCGGCCTATGCCGAACTGATGGAACGCATCCGTCAGGATCCGCCCGTGCTGCCGCTCTACCGGCCGTTCGAGTCCTGGGCGATGAACAAGAACGTCAACTGGGCGCCGAAGCCCGGCCACATCCCCTACGTGCTCGATTTCCGTGCCGGTTCGATCTCCTTCGCGACGAACTGACGCCCGTCATCGAAGCGCCGCCGGCCCGTGCCGGCGGCGTCCTCCACTTGTCCAGCCGAGAAACGGAACCAAACCCATGTCCGTCCGCATCTGCGTCGTAGCCGACATCCACCACGGAAAACCGTCCGCCACGAAGCGCGGCGATGCCGCGCTGTCCCTGATGGCGGAATTCGCCCGCTTCACCGGCGATGCCCGCCCCGATCTGGTGCTCGACCTCGGCGACCGGATCTCCGACGAGAACCGGGAGACCGATCTCGTCCTCCAGAAGGAGGTGGCCGACGCGTTCCGCCCGGTCGCGGCGCCGATCCACCACATCAACGGCAACCACGACCGCGACCACCTCGACGTCGTGGACAACGAGACCATCCTCGGCCAGCCGATGAAGTCGATGACGCTCGACGTCGGCGGCTGGCGCATCGCGCTGTGGCGCGCGGACGCGAAGATCCATCGCGATCCGGCGAACCAGGGATTCGTCCTGCGCGAGGAAGACCTCCTGTGGCTGTCGCGCACCGCGCAGGCCGCCGACCGGCCGCTCCTCGTCGTCAGCCACGTGCCGATCTCGGGCCACGCCCAGACCGGCAACTATTACTTCGAGCGCAATCCGTCGGTCGCCACCTATCCGATGGCCGAGCGCGCGCGCGCGGCGCTGGCCCAGGCCCGCGTGCCGGTCGTCTGTCTCGCCGGCCACGTCCACTGGAACACGATCACCACGGTCGACGGCATCACCCACCTGACGCAGCAGTCGCTGACCGAGAGCTTCACCACGCAGGGAGAGCCGGCCGGCGCGATGGGGCTGCTCGAACTGGGAGAGACCGTGAACTGGCAGGTCACCGGTCGCGATCCCATCGCCTTCGGCTTCGCGCCATCGGCGACGCGGTGGACGCCGCCGCTGCCCGTCTTCGCCGATCACCCCGAGATCGGAGCGCGAATGCGGAGGGCGGCTTCGTGACGCCGCTCCTGTCCGTCCGCAACCTCAGGGTCGGCTTCGGCCAGACGGAGGCGGTGCGCGACCTCTCCTTCGACGTGCCGAAGGGCGCGACCCTGGCGCTGGTCGGCGAATCGGGCTCGGGCAAGTCCGCCACCGCGCTGTCGATCCTGCGGCTGATCGAGCGCGAGGGCGGGCGCATCGCCGGCGGCACCATCACGCTGCACGAGGACGACGGCCCCGTCGACATCACCGCGCTCGACGACCGGCATTTGCGGGGGCTGCGCGGCAACCGCATCTCGATGGTCTTCCAGGAGCCGATGACCTCGCTCAATCCGGTGCTGACGGTGGGCAATCAGGTCGCCGAGGTGTTCGTCCGCCATCGCGCGATGGACGGCAAGCAAGCCCTGGCGGCCGCACGGGACGCCCTCGACGGTGTCCGGATTCCGGAACCACAGCGCCGGCTGTCGCAGTATCCGCACGAGCTCTCCGGCGGGCTGCGCCAGCGCGTGATGATCGCCATGGCGCTGGCCTGCCGGCCGAAGCTGCTGATCGCCGACGAGCCGACCACGGCGCTCGACGTCACCACCCAGGCGGAGATCCTGACCCTGATCCGCGAGCTGCAGGCCGAGATCGGGATGGCGGTCCTGTTCATCACGCACGACATGGGCGTGGTGGCCGAGATCGCCGACCGGATCGTGGTCCTGCGCGAGGGACGGAAAGTCGAGGAAGGCACGGTCGCCGAGGTCTTCCGCGCGCCGAAACATGCCTATTCGCAGCAACTGATGGCGGCGACCCCGAAACTGGGGGCTGGTTCGCCGGCCGCGCCGGCGGGGGGCTCGAAGCTTCTGGACGTTCGCGACCTCACCACGCGCTTTTCGATTCGCAGCGGCTTCCTTGCCGGACGGCGCAGCATCGAAGCGGTGCGCGGCGTCTCGCTCAGCCTCGGCAGGGCCGAGACGCTCGGCCTCGTGGGCGAATCCGGTTGCGGCAAGTCCACGCTGGCGCGTTCGATCCTGCGGCTGATCGAGCCGTCGAGCGGCGCCATCCTGCTCGACGGCCAGGACGTGATGCGGGCGGACCGCTCCTCCCTTCGCACCATGCGCCGGCACGCGCAGATGATCTTCCAGGATCCCTATGCCAGCCTCAACCCGCGTCTGCCGGTGCACGATCTCGTCACCGAACCGGCGCGGATCCACGGTGTCGTGTCGGCGCGCGACCAGCGCGGCCTCGCCGCGCAGCTGCTGCGCTCGGTCGGGCTGGGGGAGGATGCCGTGGACCGCTTTCCGCACCAGTTTTCCGGCGGCCAGCGCCAGCGGCTCTGCATCGCGCGTGCGCTGTCGGTGAAGCCGAAGCTCATCGTCGCCGATGAGCCGGTCTCGGCGCTCGACGTCTCGATCGCCCGCCAGGTCACAGACCTGATGCTCGACCTGCAGCGGCGCGAAGGCATCTCGTTCCTGTTCATCAGCCACGACATCGCCGTCGTCGAGCGCGTCAGCCACCGCATCGCCGTCATGCACCGCGGCGAGATCGTCGAGACGGGGCCATCTCAATCGGTGCTGCGCGATCCGCGCCATGCCTACACCCGCCGGCTGCTCGCCTCGGTGCCTCGCCCCGATCCGTCGGGCCGGCGCAGGGCATCGGAGCCCGTCCCGGCCGTTCCCCAAGCGCGGCCGGAAACGCGCCTCCTCGAAGCGGCTCCGGGCCATTTCGTCCGGGACAGCGCGGCGTAGCATCGGATCCGCTGCGCCGCGGCGCGGTCGAGCCCCTGCTGCCGCGCCGGCCGAGGCGCCGACCCTTCACGAAGGACCTCGTGTCGGCGTTCGGAGAGCGACGAATGGTCCGCCCCGCCGGGCGGACCGTTCTCCCGGCCTCAGCTTCGCGCGTCGAGCCAGCGATAGTATCGCACCGAGGCCGCGAGGAACCAGGGGTTGCCGGTGTAGAGCGGTCGGGTCTGGAAGCGCGCGGCGTCGAAGCCGGTGCGACCTTCCTTCAGGCCCAGCACCTTCTGGCCAGTGCGCATGCCGAGATAGCTCGCCATCGAGACGCCCGAGCCGCAATAGCCCATGGCGTAGTGCATGCCGTCATGGCTGCCGGTGTGGGCCAGCGTGTCGAAAGTGTAGCCGACAAAGCCCATCCAGGAATGGCTGATGCGGGTCTTTTCGAGCTGCGGGAAGAGCCTCGCCATCTCGGCACGCAGCAGCGGGCCGCTGACGCGCGGGTCGGTCTCGGCGTGGCTGACGCGACCGCCGAAGATCATGCGCGTGCCGTCGGGCGACAGGCGGTAGTAATAGACCACCTTGCGGGTGTCGGAGACGATGCGATCCCGGGGGATGACCGCCTGCATGGTCTCGCGCGGCATCGGTTCTGTGGCGATCACGTAGCTGCCGATCGGGATCACCCTGCGCCGCAGCCAGGGGGTCACGGCGCCGGTGTAGCCATTGGTGGCGATCACCACCTCCCGCGCAGCGATCCGGCCGCGCGGCGTGACGACGACGAAGCCCTTGCCGTCGCGCTCTATGCCGGTGGCCGGACAGCGCTCGGCGAGGGCCACGCCCGCCGCGCGGACGCGGGCGAGCAGGCCGGCATGGTAGCGGCCGGGATCCAGCACGGCGTGGCGCTTGAGCACGATGCCGCCGTGATAGGCGTCGGTGCCGATCTCGGCGTGCTGTTCGGCGCGCGGAACGACGTCGAACTCCACCTCGAGGCCGGGCGTCTGCTGCTTCGCGTCACGGGCCATGACCTCGAAGGCGTTCGGCGAATGTGCCGCATGGAAGCGGCCGCAGACGGCGAAGCCGCAGTCGATGCCTTCGTCCCTGGTGAAGTCGCCGATCCAGCGCAGCGCCTCGCGTCCATCCATCAGGATCGCGCGTGCGGTGTCGGGCCCGTGCCGCTTCGACAGTTCGGCGAAGGAGGGCTTGACGCTGGTGCTGATCTGGCCGCCGTTGCGGGTGCTGCAACCTTCGCCGACGCGGTCCTTCTCCAGGACGAGCGTCGACCGCCCGCCGCGCGCGGTCACCAGCGCGGCGTTGAGGCCGGTGTAGCCGGAGCCGACCACCAGCACGTCGACGCTCTTCGGCAGCGCCGTTTCGGGCAGGTCGGGGCGTGGCGAGGCCTCCCACCAGTAGGGATCGGTCTTGAAGTCCGGGGTGAAGGTTTCGACTGCGGCCATGGCGGTCACCGGCCGGACGACACGCGCGCGGCGACGCTCTTCAGCTTCATGTAGGTGCGGACGGCGTCGACGCCCTTCTCCCGGCCGAAGCCCGACATCCTGTTGCCGCCGAAGGGAAGCGCGATCCCGCCGGCGAAATACTCGTTGATGTAGACCTGACCGGCGTCGATCCGGCGGGCGAGATCGTGCGCGGCCGAAAAGTCGCGCGTGTAGACGCCGGCCACCAGCGCGAAGCGGGTCGAATTCGCCACCGCGAGCGCTTCCTCGGCATCCTCCACCACCTGCACCGCCAGCACGGGACCGAAGATCTCCTCCTGCGCGATCGGATCGTCGACCGGAACGCGGTCGATGATGGTCGGCTCGTAGAACCAGCCGAGACCGGTCGCCGGGTCCGTCACGGCGTGCCCGCCGGTGGCGATTTCGAGACCTCGCGCGCGGGCGCCATCGACGAAGGCCGCGATCCTGGCGCGCTGCTCGGCGGAGGTGATCGGTCCCATGTCGGGGCGGCGCAAGCCGTGGCCGATGCGGATCGCGCGGGCACGGGCGACCAGCCGTTCGAGCATGTCGGCGTGGACCGCGCGCTCGACCACGAGACGCGAGCCGGCCGAACAGATCTGGCCGGCATTCTCGAAGATCGCGCCGATCACGCCGTCCACCGCGGCATCGAGATCGGTGTCGTGCAGCACGACCACCGGCGACTTGCCGCCGAGCTCCGGCAGCACGCTGGTGACGTTGCGCGCCGCGGCCCGCATGACCTCGATGCCCGTCGCGGTGGAACCGGTGAACGTGACCTGGCGAACCAGCGGATGGGCGACCAGCGGCGCGCCGGTTTCGACGCCCGTTCCGGTCACGACGTTGAGCACGCCCGCCGGCAGGCCGGCCTGCATCAGGATCTCGGCCAGCATCAAGGCCGTCAGCGGCGTCTGCTCGGCCGGTCTGGCGACGACCGTGCAGCCGGCGGCGAGCGCCGGCGCGATGCCGCGCGCGAAGGTCGACAACGGATAGTTCCAGGGAATGATGTGGGCGGTAACGCCGATCGGTTCCCAGCTCGTGTAGCCGAGATGGTCCGGACCGAGCGGAAGGGTGCGGCCCTCCAGCTTGTCAGGAAGACCGGAATAGTACTCGAAGCAGCGTGCCGCGCCCTGCACGTCGCCTTCGGCTTCCTGCAGCGGCTTGCCGCTGTCCAGCGTTTCGGCGAAGGCGAGCCGCGGGCCGGCCTCGCGGATCAGGATGGCGGCGCGGGCGAGCACGGCGCCGCGCGCGGCAGGCGACACGCGGCTCCAGGCGCCCTTCAGCGCGGCATCAGCGCTGCGCACCGCGCGGTCCACGTCTCCGGCGTCGCCGGACGCAAACCTGTGAAAGGGCTGGCCCGTGCCGGGGTCGAGGCTCTCCATCGTCCGGCCGGACGCCGACGGGCTCCATTCGCCGCCGATGAAGTGTCTCGCCGGCAGTCCTTCGACCCCGCCGCCGGCCCGGTAGCGCGCGACGAGCGTTTCGAGTTCCTCGGTCATGCGTCCAGCCTGCTTGCCTGATAGGTGGCGTTTTCGAGCCATTCGGGGGAGATCTCCAGCCCCCAGCCCGGCGCGTCGGAGATGCGGACCCGACCGTCCTCGACCCGGTAGGGATCGTTCCGGAACAAGCCCTGCTCCCAGGGATAGTAGTCCTCGCCCTCGATGGAAAGTTCCAGGTATTTGCCGGCGTTCGGGATGGCGGCGAGGTAGTGCATGGTGAAGATCGTCACCATGCTGCGGTTGGCGGCGTGCGGCGTCACCGGCATGTCCGCGGCAGCCGCCATCGCGGCCAGCCGCATCGACCGCGCCATTCCGCCCAGATAGAGGATGTCGGGCTGGACGATGTCGACGACGCGGTCGCGGATGATCTGCTTCCAGACCGAGAACTCGCAGTCCTGCTCGCCGCCGGTGACGTCGATGTCGAGCGTTTCGGTGACTTCCCGCGTCTGTTCCAGTTCCCAGTAGGGGCAGGGTTCCTCGTAGTGCACCATGCCATGTGCCTCCATCAGCCGGCCCACCTCGATGGCGCGGGCCGGGGAATAGCAGCTGTTGGCGTCGGCGAGCAGGTCGACCCCGTCGCCCAGCGCGCGGCGGATCGTCGGGATGATCTCCTCCGTCCGTCCGGGCCACTCGTCGGCATTGCGCCCGACCTCTGCGCCGACGCGGAACTTGAAGGCGTCGAAGCCGTGCTCGCCCTGCAGCCTGCGAAAGCGTTCGGCCTCGTCGGCCGGCGTGATGTCGCGCTTCATCGACGAGGCGTAGGCGCGCAGCGTGGTGGGCTTGCCGCCGAGGAGTTCGACGACCGGCTTGCCGGCCAGCTTGCCGCGCAGGTCCCACAGCGCGGTGTCGAAGCCGCCCATGGCGCGGCGCAGATGCGAGCCCGGGAACTTGTGCTCGCGCTCGCCCACGAGGTCCATCAGGTCGTCGAGGTCGCAGTCCACCTCGGTGCCAAGCACCCAGGGTGCGACCTGCCGGTGCAGGACGAGCGCGGAGAGGTCGGCATGGTAGGGGGCGATCTGGCCCCAGCCGGTCGAGCCGTCTTCCGCGGTTACCCTGACGAAGGCCACGTAGGGGCTGGAAAAGCTCTCTAAGATCTTGATCTTCATATGAAATGATCCACGCAACCTGTCATGCCCGAAATGGGGGACGGCGCGACGCTCCCGGCCGCGCCGCAGCATCGTTCGCCTTGGCGTCCCGAACTATTCCGTTCATATTGGTCTGCCGATAAGAGCCACTTTGAATATTCTGGAGGGCCATTTGAGACCGTTCCGTTCGATCGCGCATCGACATTCCGTGTGGTGAAGGCATGAAATATGCCGGGGGCGCCCTTCTGCCCACGCTGCGTGTCGACCGCGAGTCCGGGCGGCCGATCGCCGTCCAACTCGTCAGCGCGATCCGCGAACTCGTCCTGTCGGGGGTTCTCGCGCCGGGGCAGCGGCTGCCGTCCAGCCGCACCTTCGCGCACGATCAGGGCATTTCGCGCACAACGGCCATCAGCGTGTACGAGTCGCTGACGGCCGAAGGACTGCTCGTCTCGCGCGTCGGCTCCGGCTCCTATGTCAGCGACGTGCTGAAGGCGAAGGCAGTCCAGCCGGACAGTGCAGGCGACGTCAAGCAGCCGACAAGGCTGGCAAGCCTGGCGAGCCGCGCGTCGGAGCAGTTCTTTCCCCGCCTCTCGCATCCCACGAAGCCGCGACCCTTCGTGACGGGGCTGCCCGCGCTGGACATGTTCCCGATGCCGCTGTGGGCCAAGCTGACGGCACGCCACTGGCGTTCCGCCCGCGGCCACATGCTGGGCTATCCGGAGCCGGGCGGGTTGCGCGAACTGCGCCAGGCCATCGCCGCGCACCTGCGCGCCAACAGGGGCATCGTCTGCGACCCGGAGGAGGTGTTCATCGTCAACGGGGCACAGGAGGCGTTCAACCGGATCGGCAGCACGCTGCTCGATCCCGGCGACGCGGTCTGGTTCGAGAATCCGGGAGCGATCGGCGCGCGCAACAGCCTGCTGGCCTGCGGCGCGAAGCTGGTGCCGGTGCCGGTGGACGACGAGGGCGTCGACGTCGCCGCCGGGCTGGCGACCGAGCCGAACTTCCGGCTCGCCTTCGTCACGCCGTCGCACCAGCATCCGCTGGGGGCGGTGATGAGCCTGCAGCGGCGCTTCGAACTGCTCCAGGCGGCAGACCGGGCCGATGCCTGGATCGTCGAGGACGACTACGACGGCGAGTTCTACTATTCCGGCCACCCGCCCCCGACGTTGAAGAGCGTCGATACCGCCGGACGGGTGATCTATGTCGGCACCTTCTCGAAATCGCTGTTCCCAGCCCTGCGCATCGCCTTCATGGTGGTGAGCGCGCCGCTGTCGGACGTGTTCGCCCGCATCGCCGGTGCCGCATTCCAGGGCGCCTCCACGATGCTGCAGTCGGTGGTCGCGAGCTTCATCGAGGAAGGGCACTTCGCCAGCCACATCCGGCGCATGCGCAAGGTCTACACGGAGCGGCACGAGGTGCTTGTCGAGGCGGCCGCGCGCCGGCTCGCGGGCGCGGTGGCGGTCAAGCGTACCGAAAGCGGCATCCAGACGGTGGGCCATCTGCTGACCGCCCATGACGAGGCGTCGGTGGCCGAGGCTGCTGCTGCGCGCAACGTCATCGTCGCACCGCTGGCCCGCTTCTGCATCGCGCCGGTGGCGGCGAAGGGCTTCGCCATCGGCTTCAGCACCTCGCCGCCGTCCGAGATCCGTGCGGGCGTCGAGCGCCTCGCCGAGGCGATCGACTCGCTCGGGGCGTGAATGGTCTCGTCGCGTTTCCAGAATGGCCGCTGCGCAGGCGGCGCCCGACGCCGTAGAACCATGGGATGGACAGCTACGACTTCGTCATCGTCGGCGCCGGTTCGGCCGGCTGCGTGCTCGCGAACCGCCTCACGGAAAGCGGGCGCCACCGCGTTCTTGTGCTGGAGGCCGGCGGCAGCGACCGCAATTTCTGGGTCCGTATGCCGATCGGCTACGGCAAGACCTTCCACCACCCGACGCTGAACTGGCGCTATGTCAGCGAGCCGGTTCCCGGGCTCGGCGACCGCGAGACCTACTGGCCGCGCGGGAAGGTGCTCGGCGGGTCGAGCGCCATCAACGCCATGGTCTTCATCCGCGGCCAGCGCGAGGATTACGAGTCCTGGGAGGCGTCGGGAAATCCCGGCTGGGGGTGGCGCGGCGTCGGCGACATCTTCCGGCGGATGGAGGACAATCTGGCCGGCGAGGACGAGCATCGCGGCAGGGGAGGGCCGCTCGCGGTCACCGGCATCGCCGGCTCGGAACATCCGACCTGTGATGCCTTCATCGCGGCCTGCGAAGCGGTGGGAATTCCCCGCAACGCCGATTTCAACGGCGCCACGCAGGAAGGCGCTGGTCTCTACCAG
Organism: Aquibium microcysteis; assembly: GCF_014495845.1. NCBI lineage: Bacteria > Pseudomonadati > Pseudomonadota > Alphaproteobacteria > Hyphomicrobiales > Phyllobacteriaceae > Aquibium > Aquibium microcysteis. Next base: position 3,861,203 of record NZ_CP061080.1, on the reverse strand, counting down.
ATCACCACGCGAAACGGCTTTCGCGCTTCGTCGGCCTCGGCCTTCCTTCGTCCGGCGATGCGGCGACCGAACCTGCGGGTCGTCACGCATGCGCACGTGACGCGCATTCTCTTCGAGGGGCGGCGCGCGGGGGGCGTGGAGTACCGGATCGGCGACCGGATCCACCGCGCCTCGGCCGGCCGCGAGGTGATCCTGTCGGCCGGCGCGGTCAGTTCCCCGCACCTCCTGCAACTGTCGGGCGTCGGGGCTGGCACCCTGCTCCAGTCCCGGGGCGTCGCGGTGGTGCAGGCGCTGGCCGGCGTCGGCGAGAACCTGCAGGACCATCTCTGCATCGACCATGTCTACCGCGCCAACAGGCCGACGCTGAACTCCGTGCTGCGGCCCTGGTGGGGACGCCTCGCCGTCGGACTGCGATATGTGCTGACGCGGACCGGCCCTCTGTCGCTCAGCGTCAACCAGGCAGGCGGCTTCTTCCGCTCCGATCCGTCGCGGCCGCGGCCCAACATGCAGCTCTACTTCTCGCCGCTCAGCTACACCCGGACGACGCCGGGCAAGCGGCAGCTGATGCTGCCGGACCAGGAACCCGGCTTCCTGCTCGGCGTCTCCAACTGCCATCCGAAGAGCCGGGGCCACGTGCGGCTGCGCTCGTCGGATCCCTTCGCCGCGCCGTCGATCCAGCCCAACTATCTCGCCGAACGCGCGGACGTGGACGAACTGCTCGACGGCGCCGTCATGCTGCGGCGGATCGCGGCCGCCGGCCATCTGGCGGAGATCATCGAGCGCGAGCTGTGGCCCGGACCGGAAGTGGTCGCCCGCGCCGCGCTGGAGGCGGATCTGCGCGCACGGGCGGGCTCGGTGTTCCATGCGAGCGGGACGTGCCGGATGGGTCCGGACCCGGCGCGCGACGTCGTCGATGCGCGGCTGAGGGTGCACGGTCTCGGCGGCCTGCGCGTCGTCGACGCGTCGATTTTTCCTCTCCTGCCCTCCGGCAACATCAACGGCCCGGCCATGATGACGGGCTGGAAGGCCGCCGACCTGATCCTCGCCGACCATGGCTGAACGGCTCGAGGGCCAAGTGGTCTGCCCGCCAATTCAGAATGGCACTGGAATGGCGACCAAATTAACTCAGACTGATGCTACGGTCCTGCGAAGCCCAAGAGCCGCAAGCGGCCGAAACGACAATGGGAGAGTGACATGCTTGAGCGGAAACTGCTGAACTGCACCGTCGCGCTCGCGGCCCTGCACGCTGCGACCGTGTTCGCGCTGCCGGCGCTGGCGGAGGAGATCACGGTCGTGTCCTTTGGCGGCGCCTACCAGGAGGCGCAGAGCAAGGCGCTGTTCCAGCCCGCAGCCAAGGCGATGGGCATCACCGTGCGCGAGGAGACCTATGGCGGCATCGCCGACCTGCGCCTGCAGGTGAAATCCGGCGCCGTCACCTGGGACGTGGTCGCCAGCGGATCCGGAAGTGCGGCGCGTGCCGGCGCCGAGGGCATCCTGGAGCCGCTCGACTATTCGGTGATCGACGTATCGACCTTCCAGAAGGGCCTCTACCAGGACTTCTGCGTCGGCGGCGACGTGTTCTCGACCGTGCTCGCCTGGAACACCAAGACCTACGGCGACAACGGCCCGCAGAACTGGGCGGACTTCTGGAACGTCGAGAAGTTCCCCGGCAAGCGCGCCTACCGCAACTCGGTTGCCGGGGCGCTCGAGCCCGCGCTGATGGCCGACGGGGTGCCGGCCGATCAGGTGTACGAGGTGCTTTCGACGCCGGAGGGCCTCAAGCGCGCGCTGGACAAGATCCGCGAACTGAAGCCGCACATCGCGGTGTGGTGGTCCTCGGGCGCCCAGCATGCCCAGCTGATGGTCGACGGCGAGGTCGACATGGTGACCGGGTGGAACGGCCGTTTCGACGTGGCCGCCAAGAACGGCGCGGCGGTCAAGTACACCTTCAACCAGGCGCTGCTCGACTACGACTGCTACGCCATCGCCAAGGGCGCGCCGAACAAGGATCTGGCCATGAAATTCCTGGCCGAGATCTCGAAGCCGGAATATCAGGCCGACTTCACCAACTACATCACCTACGGCCCGACCAACGTGAAGGCCTACGAACTCGGCCTGATCAAGGACGACTACGCGCGCCTGCTGCCGTCGCATCCCGACAACGCGGCCAAGCAGCTGCCCATCGACCTGCAGTGGTACATCAAGAACGAAGCGGAGGCTTCCGCGGCCTACCAGGACATGCTGACCGAGTGACGTCGGGCGATTTCACGACACCATAGTCCGAAGGCGGTGCCGCTTGCGACATCGCCTTCGCAGTTCCAGCAGAATGTGACCGGGGCGGACAACGGGCATGAACCGGGGCGGCGCACTTCCGATCAGCGTCAACAAGGTCACGAAGACCTACGGCCGCTTCCACGCGCTCGACAGCGTGGACCTCGATGTCAGGAGCGGCGAGTTCCTGACCCTGCTCGGCCCCTCCGGCTCGGGCAAGACCACGCTGCTGATGGTGCTTGCCGGCTTCAACCGGCCGGATTCCGGCAGCGTCCTGTTCGGCGACCGAGAGGTCGTGCGGCTCGCGCCCCACAAGCGCGACGTCGGCATGGTGTTCCAGAGCTACGCGCTGTTTCCGCACATGGACGTGGCCGGCAATATCGGCTTTCCGCTGCGCCTGCGGGGCGTCGCCAGGGGCGAGATCGCTCGGCGGGTGGAGCAGGCGCTGGAGACGGTGAAGCTCGGCGGCTACGGTTCGCGCCGCATCGAGCAGCTGTCGGGCGGCCAGCGCCAGCGCGTGGCGCTGGCACGCGCCATCGTCTTCGAGCCGCGCATCCTCCTGATGGACGAGCCGCTGTCGGCGCTGGACAAGCAGTTGCGCGAGCACATGCAGGTCGAGCTCCGGCAACTGCACGAGAAGCTCGGCATGACGACTGTCTACGTCACCCATGACCAGCGCGAGGCGTTGACGATGTCGGACCGCATCGCGGTGATCGACAAGGGCCGGATCATGCAGCTCGACACGCCGCGCCGCATCTACGAACGACCCTCCTGCCGCTTCGTGGCCGAGTTCGTCGGCGAATCCGCGTTCCTTCCGGTGGCGGTTTCGCAGGGCATCGCCACGCTCGACGGCGCGCCGTTGAAGCTCGGCGATGGCGTCGAGGCACCGGATGGCGCCATGTTCCTGATGGTGCGGCCCGAGAAGCTGCGCATCCTCCCGGGCGGGCAGCAGAGCGGACCCGACGTCAACGTGCTCGCCGGCCGCGTCGCCCGCTTCATCTATCAGGGTGAGAGCTTCGTGCTCGACGTCGACCTGCCGTCGGGCAAGGCGGTCAGCGTCCGCGGCATGACGTCGAGCGCGGCGATGGCCTCGCTGCCGCAGACCGGCGATCCCGTGCAACTGGCGCTCGATCGCGGGGACACCTTCCTGGTTCCGCTGGAGGAGAACCCGGCGTGAACGGCATCCCGACCACGCAGGCGCCGAATGCCGCGCTGCTTCACCGCGACGGGGTTCGCGAGCACTGGACGCTGTTCAGCCTCGGCCTGCCGGCCCTGCTGCTCGTCTTCGTCATGCTCGTCGTGCCGATCGGCTGGCTGTTCTGGCTGTCCTTCCTGTCGGATGCAGGCGCGTTCAGCCTCGAGCATTATCGCCGCCTGGCCAGCCAGGCCTCCTATGCGCGGATCTTCCGCACCACCTTCGAAGTCAGCCTCATCACCACCGGGCTGTGCGTCCTGCTCGGCTATCCGCTCGCCTACCTGCTCGCACAGCTGCCGCGGCGGATCGCTGCGCTGTGCATGATCGCGGTGCTCCTGCCGTTCTGGACGTCGGTGCTGGTGCGCACCTACGCCTGGCTGGTGCTGCTGCAGCGCCAGGGCATCGTCAATGACTGGGGCATGGGCCTCGGCCTGTGGCAGGAACCGCTGCCTCTGGTGCACAACCTCGCCGGGACGCTGATCGGCATGACGCACATCATGCTGCCCTACCTGATCCTGCCGCTCTACGGCTCCATGCGCGCGATCGACGGCGACTATCTCAAGGCTGCGGCCAATCTCGGCGCCTCGCCGAGCCGGGCCTTCTGGTCGGTCTATCTGCCGCTGTCTCTTCCCGGGCTGGTGGCCGGCGCGACCATCGTCTTCATCCTGTGCCTCGGCTTCTACATCACGCCGGCGCTGCTCGGCGGCGGGCGCGTCATCCTCGTGTCGATGCGCATCGCCACCGACATCGAACTGTTCTTCAACTGGGGGGCGGCCAGCGCACTCGGCGTCGTCCTGCTCGTGCTCACCGTGGCACTCCTCTTCGCCGCTTCGCGGCTTGTCGGCTTCGACCGGCTGGCAGGAGGCGCGAAATGACAGGCTGGCTCTCCCGTCCCGCCTCCGAGACCCAGATCACGCACGGCCGGAGGCTGTGGCTCTATGCCGTCGGCGGCGCGGTCATGCTGTTCCTGGTCCTCCCCTCCCTGATCGTCATCCCGATGTCCTTCTCGGACTCGCAATATCTCAGCTTCCCGCCGCCGGCCTGGTCGCTGCGCTGGTACGAGAATTACTTCGGTTCGCTCGAATGGATGCAGGCCACCTGGACGTCGCTGAAGGCCGGCCTGCTGACGATGCTGGTGGCGACGCCGCTCGGCACGCTCGCCGCCTACGGGCTGCACGTCTCGCGCACCCGCCTCGGCGGCCTCGCCATGCTGGTTCTGGCGATGCCCATCATGATGCCGCTGATCCTGATCGGCATCGGCGTCTTCAACGTCTACGTCCAGTTCGGCCTGCTCAACACGCTGGCGGGCGTCGTGATTGCCCATTCCATGCTGGCGCTGCCGCTGGTCGTGCTCGTCGTCGCCTCCGGACTGAAGAGCTACGACATGAACCAGGAGCGCGCCGCCTGCAGCCTCGGCGCGTCCCGGCCGCGCGCCTTCCTGCTGGTCACGCTGCCGCAGATCCGCTTTTCCGTGGTCACGGCGGCACTGCTGGCCTTCCTCACTTCCTTCGACGAGGTGATCGTGGCGCTGTTCGTCTCGGGCGGCCAGAACTCGACGCTGACGCGCAACATGTTCCTCGCGCTGCGGGACCAGATCGACCCGACGATCGCGGCCATCTCGACGGTAATGATCGTCCTGACGTCGCTGCTGCTCGCCCTGTCGCAACTGTTCGGACGCTCCGATCGATGATTGCATTCGGTGGTTCAGCTGGGGCAGGACCAGATCGCCGAGCAGGTTTCCAAACTGAAGGACGTCCGATGATCGAGTTTCTCTTCAACGAAAGCCTGGGCGCGCTCGACCTCGGTGCGCCCTCCCGCAAGCCCACCTCGATCGACTGCGAGCAATGGGAGGCGGCGCGCGAACTGTTCCGCTCTGCGGACGGGCTCATGAAGATCGGCGTCTGGGAATGCACGCCCGGCCGCTTCTCGGCCGACCGACAGGCCGCGTCGGAAACCTGCCACCTGATCTCGGGCAGGATCACCCTGCACGGTTCCGACGGGCAGAGCCGCGACCTGGCGGCGGGCGACATGCTCGTCCTGCCGCGCGGCTGGCGCGGCGAGTGGACGCTCCACGAGACGACGCGCAAGCTCTACGTGCTCCACGCCGACGGCGGCGCCTAGCAAACGGCCTTTCCTGCAGCGTCCATTCCAGCCGCTGGACATCCGGCCGGCGCGGCGATTTCATCCGGACTGCCTTTGCCGTAAAGCGCAAGGGCATTTTTCGGATAACCCGCATGGCCAGGCCTCCCAGCATCCGACCCGTCCCACGTCCGGAACGTGGGTTCTTCGCCCGCCGCTGGTACGGCGAAATCGACTTCGGCACGCTGTTCTGGCGCGATACCATCCTTGTCGCGACGGCCATCAACATCGGATTTGCCGCCGCGTCGCTGCTCCTGCTGGCGGCCGACACGCCCGGCGCCGTGGCGTTCGCGGTCTACATGCTGCCGGTGCCGTACAATCTGTTCCTGTTCGCCTGCGTGTGGCGGCAGGCGGAGAATCTCGGGCCGCTCGCTTCGCTGGCGACCCGATGTGCGGTGCTCGGCTGGCTGGCGCTGTCGATCCTGCTGTGACGCCCTTGCGGTTATGCCGGCTCGAAGGCCAGCGCCACGCCGTTGATGCAATAGCGCTGATAGGTCGGCGGCGGGCCGTCCGGGAAGACGTGTCCGAGATGGCTGCCGCAGGTCGCGCAGTGGCATTCCGTGCGCACCATGCCGTGGCTGCGGTCGATGGTGGTCGCGACCGATCCCGGAACGGGATCGTTGAAGCTCGGCCAGCCGGTGCCGCTCTCGAACTTGAGCTTGGATTCGAAGAGCGGCGAATCGCAACCCACGCAGCGGAAAGTGCCCGCGCGCTTCTCGTAGAGCAGCGCGCAACTGCCCGGCCGCTCGGTGCCGTGCTCGCGCATGATGTAATACTGCTCGGGCGTCAACCGCGCGCGCCATTCGGCGTCGGTGCGGGTGACGGGATAGGTGTGGACGTCCATGGGGGTCTCCCTGCGGTGTTTGCACCAATGTAGTGCGGCGATCTCTGCTTGTCGAAGGCGCGCGCCCGGCAACCATGCCCGTGTCATATTGGAAGGTGAACCGCGCGGAGCGCGGTGAAGCCTGTCCGGCATCCATTCCCTGACGTATGCGATGTCGCGCCGCCTGCCGCGGCGGTCGCGGACGGGAGTCCGGCTCCGGATACCTTCGCTTCGGTCGCCACCCGGCCCGAAAGGACGCGGGTCAGTGCTTCCGCGACAGTTCCTTCGTCGCGCCTTCCAGGCCCGCCAGCGTCAGAGGGTACATGCGCTCGGCGAAGATCTCGCGGATCATGCCGATCGAGTGCGTGTAGCTCCAGTGCTTCTGCTGCACGGGGTTGATCCACACCGCGTTCGGCCACTGGTCGATCACCCGCTTCAGCCATGCGATGCCGGGCTCCGCGTTCCAGTGCTCCACCGAGCCGCCGGCATAGGCGATCTCGTAGGGGCTCATCGAGGCGTCGCCGACGAAGATGACCTTGTAGTCGGGACCGTATTTGTGCAGCACGTCGTAGGTCGGGATCACCTCGGAGTGGCGGCGGCGGTTGTCCTTCCAGACGCCCTCGTAGAGGCAGTTGTGGAAGTAGAAATATTCCATGTGCTTGAACTCGCCGCGCGCGGCCGAGAACAGCTCCTCCACCACCCTGATGTGGTCGTCCATCGAGCCGCCGACGTCGAAGAACATCAGGAGCTTCACGGCGTTGCGCCGTTCGGGCCTGGTCTTCACGTCGAGATAGCCGTGCTCCGCCGTGGCGTGGATGGTGCCGGGAATGTCGAGTTCCTCGTCCGCGCCCTGGCGGATCCAGCGTCGCAGGCGCTTCAGCGCCACCTTGATGTTGCGCGTGCCGAGTTCGACGCTGTCGTCGAAATTCCTGAACTCGCGCTTGTCCCACACCTTCACCGCGCGGCGGTGGCGGCTCTCGTGCTGGCCGATCCGCACGCCTTCCGGATTGTAGCCATAGGCGCCGAAGGGCGAGGTGCCGGCCGTGCCGATCCACTTCGAGCCGCCCTGGTGGCGACCCTTCTGCTCCTCCAGCCGCTGCTTCAGCGTCTCCATCAGCTTCTCGAAGCCGCCCAGCGCCTCGACCAGCTTCTTCTCCTCGTCGGTCAGGTGCTTTTCGGCGAGCCGCCGCAGCCATTCCTCCGGAAGGTTCGCCGGGTCGATCGCGCTCTCCCCGCCGATCGCTTCCACGCCCTTGAAGACATGGCCGAACACCTGGTCGAAGCGGTCGATGTGGCGCTCGTCCTTCACCAGCGCCGCGCGGGCCAGATAGTAGAAGCCCTCGACGTCGTAATCGACGAGATGGGCGTCCATGCCTTCGAGCAGCAGCAGGTATTCGCGCAGCGAGACGGGGACGCGGGCGGCTTTGAGTTCGAGGAAGAAGGGAATGAACATGGGTTAGATGGACAACTGCTTGAATCGGCCGGTGAAGTTGATGCTCAGCTCGAACATGAAAGGTGGATCGAACCGCTCGATAGTTTCAAGCAGCCGAGGCCATTGGTCCACGATGACTGCGCAGCACCGGTTCATTGGTGTCTTCTGATAGGCGGGAGCGAGAACAATTCCGCGCAAACGAGCACGTCGGAATGCTTCTGATTCTGCCCTGTTCTTTCTGATCTTCTGATCTCCTGTGAATACAAGCCACTCCTCTCCTGTTGTTGAAATGTGTTCGATCCATTCGATGTCCTTCGGATGGGAGAGCGGAAGTTGTCGAACATGTATTGCGGAATGTCCTGAACTGCGAATGAATCCGTCAAGTGTCGATGCCATGACCGGCGGAGTGCAGTTGTCAAACAGCACCTTCATGCGGCTGCGAGCAGTTCGGTCTCAAATTTTATCGCGCGCTTTATAGATGGAACCGAAACCTGCCAAAGGCTGGCGGCAATCTCGGAACTTTGCTCGGCCTTTGCCGCTGCCGCAAGAACAGCGGTAGGCACGCCAGATTCCGCCTCTATGGGTTGACCAAACGCTCTTTCCGGATCAACGAGAATCTTCTGAGCTTTTGTCATTGGCCACCATCGTGAAGGTGCTGCGCCGTCGAACTCCACATCTTTCAGGCTCGCCTCCATGATACGTTTGAAGGCGTACTGTCGCTCGAACAGATCAAGTAATTTTGGGTCGCCACTTTCGTCCACGATCTCAAGGAAGATCGATCTGCCGTCCGTAAAGAATTTTTTCGTAGATAGCGGGCGCTCGTCATCGATAAGGTTTTTCGCCTCATCGATTGCTCGACGTACCATGAACGCGCTTAGTCCAGCCTGCATGAAGGCGTTCACGGTTCTCATCTCCATCAGATCACGGAAACCGAGATAAACCTTGCCATCCGCGAGGTCCACTTGCGGCCGCCAGAGCCGATCGTACCACTTCCCTTTCACTTCATGTCCCCGTAGCCAGCGCGTGATCTTGCCGGCAGGGATGCGCAACAATCTTGCCGCCTCTGCTGGCGTATAGAGACCTACGCCAATGAGTGCGGTCATCGCTGGTTCATGGGTTCGCTTATCCATAGCGTCACCATATCAGTTCTAGTCTGAGAGCAGAATCCCCCTCACCCCACATCATACTCGATGAAGCCCGTCCGCCGCGCCACGCGGTCGTAGAGCCTGCGGGCGGTGGCGTTGGTCTCGTGGGTCATCCAGTAGACGTTTGTCACGCCGATCGCGTTCGCCTCGCGTTTCACCGCCTCGATCATCACGCGGCCGAGGCCGGTTCCGCGCAGATCCGGCTCGACGAAGAGGTCCTGGAGATAGCAGTTGTTGGCGGGCGACCAGCAGGTTCGGTGATAGATGTAGTGCACGAGCCCCACCGGCTTCGTCTTCACCACGGCCAGCATGCATTTCGGCTCGAATTCGCCGCCGGCGTGGATCCGCTCCCAGGTGAGACGATAGACCTCCTCCGGCACCTTCGTCTCGTAGAAGTCGAGATAGGCGGTCCACAGGCGCCGCCAGTCGGCCTCGTCGTCCCGGGTCGGGACCCGCAGTTCCATGCCTTCCATGATACGCTCTCCTGCCTCGAAACGCCGAAGCTAGCGACAGGACCGGTTTTTGCCAGGGCCACGGCCCGGCAGTCATTGCTGCTGTCCTGATGTCTCCGGCGCGGGCGTTGCTTCAGCCCGCCACCGTCGGCAGGGCTTCCTTTTCCAGCGCCGCCTTCGTCTGCGGCAGGGCTTCGACGCGTGCCATCAGCGCGGCCATGCCCGGAAACGCCTCCGCCACCTTGATCGGCGTCGCCGCGCCCCAGCGGCCGTAGACGTAGATCATGTAGTCGACCGCGCTCGGCGCGGCGCCGAGAGCGAAACCGTCCGCCGGAAGCCGCGCCTCGATCTGCCGGTATCCGTCGGCCACGGTGGCGAGGCTCTGCGCCTGCACGTCCTTCTGCGCCTCCTCGCCAGACGCGAAGCGCTGCGGCCGGAAGAAGGGGCCGAAGCCAGCGGCATGGACGTGGGTGGCGAGTATGGACAGGAAGGAGATCGCCCGCGCGCGCGCCATACCGGCAGGCGGCAGGAGGCCGGCCTCGGGGAAACGCTCCGCGAGCCAGGCGAAGATGGCCACGAGTTCGCCGAGCGCATCCGCCTCGCCCGGGATCGCCAGCGCCGGGACGCGGCCGGCCGGATTGACCTTCAGATAGTCCGGCGCCTGCGCCTCGCCCTTGCGGATGGCGACGCGGGTGTCCCCGTAGTCGGCCCCTGCCGCTTCCAGCGCGATGCGCACGCCCAGCGAACAGGCGGCGCGGTCGTAGTAGAGATTGAGCTTGGTCTTCATAGTGTGTCCTCCTCATAAGTCCGGGGGGAGGGCATAGCGAATTCACTGGCAAAATCCAGTGCGCCTGCAACCTGTCCTCAGATCGGATGGGATTTAAGGCGAGTTAACAGACATGGTTTACGAATCCTTGACGAATCGGATTCGAGGCAATATCTAGGGATTCGTCACGCAGATGCACAAGATAGATGGTTAACGAATCGCGTATCAGAGAGAGGGATCTCGTTCTACCGGTTCTCCAGCTTATCAAGGAGTTTGGAGACCCGAACTCAGGGCTCGCAATAACCGAGATTACTAAGTATCTACGAAAGCGGATTGATCTATCAAACGAAGATCGTGAAATCTTAAAAGGAAGAAAGGACGATCGATTTAGCCAAGTTGTTAGGAATCTTGTAAGTCATCGAACTCTTGAGAAGGACGGTTTGGCTATTTATCGGCGCGGGGAGCGCTTTGGAAAAGGCTCATACCTCTTAACTCCTAGGGGGGATAGTCTTGTAGGCGAAAGTGAACGAACTCAGTTGGACCTGTTTCGTCGCTGACTGAAATGTAACGAATGAGGTTGAAATGGAAAGACGAACCACGTGAAGCCCGGAGGCCCACGTGGTTCAGATCCTCAGCGAAGCGCTGGCTCGAAATTCGAAACCAAGCGAACACTGACCTAGCAATTCAAGATTCGCATGGTTTCGGCTCCCGTTCAATATCGAATCCGATATGGAGGCCGAAATGGCTCAATACTATATGAATGCAAACGCGCAGGCGAATGGCGATCACGAGGTCCATCGTGAATCCTGCCACCGTCTCCCTGCACTTCACAACCGTAGACCGCTTGGAGAGCACTACTCGTGCCATTCGGCTGTCTCGACTGCCAAGCTCTATGACTATATGGCTGATGGTTGCTATTGGTGCTGCAACGAGTGTCACACTCGGTAGTGCAACCTACGCGGGCGGCGCTAGCGCCGCCCGTTCACGCTCACCCCTGCCGGCGCGCCATGAAAGCCAGCCGCTCGAACAGATGGACGTCCTGCTCGTTCTTCAGAAGCGCCCCGTGCAGCTTCGGCAGGGCATTCTTGGCCTCGCCACGCAGGTCGGCCGGGTCGACGTCGTCGGCCACCAGCAGGCGGATCCAGTCGAGCGCCTCCGAGGTCGAGGGCTTTTTCTTCAGCCCCGGCACCTCGCGCACCTCGTAGAACTGGGTCAGCGCGGCGCGGACGAGATTCTGCTTGATGCCGGGATAGTGCACCTCGACGATCTTCTGCAGCGTCTCGGCCTCCGGGAAGCGGATGTAGTGGAAGAAGCAGCGGCGAAGGAAGGCATCCGGCAGTTCCTTCTCGTTGTTGGAGGTGATGATGACGATCGGCCGCTGCACCGCCTTCACCGTCTCGCCGGTCTCGTAGACGAAGAACTCCATGCGATCGAGTTCCTGCAAGAGGTCGTTGGGGAACTCGATGTCCGCCTTGTCGATCTCGTCGATCAAAAGCACCACCTTGCGGCCGGCCGCGAAGGCCTCCCACAACTTGCCGCGCTTGATGTAGTTGCGGATGTCGTTGAAGCGCTCGTCGCCGAGCTGGCTGTCGCGCAGCCGCGACACGGCGTCGTACTCGTAGAGGCCCTGCTGCGCCTTCGTGGTGGATTTCACGTGCCACTCGATCAGGTCGAGGCCGAGCGCGCCGGCCACTTGGCGGGCGAGTTCGGTCTTGCCGGTGCCCGGCTCGCCCTTGACCAGAAGCGGCCGTTCCAGCGCGATGGAGGCATTCACCGCCACCATCAGATCCTTGTCGGCCACATAGGCTGCCGTGCCTTCGAAACGCATGCGTGATTGTCCCGGATGATTGTTCAGACTTGTCGCAAACCGTAGGGAACGAGACCGACAGGCGCAAGGGTGCACCCGGTCAAGACGGCGGTGCGAAACTTCGCCGCTCCCGTCGCCGTTCACCCTGCATGACACAGAGAGCCGGGAACGCCCCCGACGCCATCGCGACAGGCAAAGACGCGACCGCGCGGCGCGCGCTGCAGGTCTTCATCGCCGTCGCAGGCTGCCTGCCCGTCTTCGCCGGCGCGGCGGGCATCGTCGCGGGGCCTCGCTTCCTCGGCGCAACGTCACCCTGGCCGGTCGATCTCGACAGCCATATGCGCTTCCTGTCCGGCGTCTTTCTGGTCGTCGGCCTCGCATGGTGGAGCTGCATTCCGTCGATCGAAACGAAGGGTGAGCGGCTGCGCCTGCTGGCGGCGATGACCTTCGCCGGCGGACTCGCGCGGCTCGCGTCGCTCGGTCTGGCCGGCGCGCCGTCGGCCGGGCACCTCGCCGGACTGGCCATGGAACTCGTCGCCGTGCCGTTCGTCGTGCTCTGGCATGCGCGGGGCGTTCGAATGGGATGGCGCAGGCCCGGGTGACGTCCTATATTGGTATCGGCGGTCTGCGCTTCGCGGCAGGAATAACATTCCCCGGGGCCTTACTGATCCCAAGGGAGCTGTCCCTGGGAGGACCCGTGGGTCCTTCCATACGGCGCCCACCTACGTTGTAGGCACCCGGGATCAACCTTTCCACCGGTTGTCGTGGATCGTCATCTATCCGTCGCCTGCCGGGTTGAACCCGGGGCCGTCATCGTCCAAAGCTTGGCGATGACCGAAGAACACCACTCCTCCAATCGTGAATTGAAGAAGGCCCTTCGGCTCGAATCGCTCGCCCGTCGTGATGCGCTCGATCCGCACCGGCGCATCGAGGCTGCGCTGGTGATCGCCGAGGCCGGTCTTTCGGCCATCGGCGTCGAGCCCGGCGACGTGGTCTCCGGCTTCATGCCGATCCGCAGCGAGATGGACACGCGACCGCTTCTGGCAGCCCTCGCGGAGAAGGGTGCGCGGGTCTGCGTTCCCGCGATCCTCGACAAGACAACCATCGTCTTCCGCGAACTGGTGCGAGGCGCGCCACTGGTCGACACCGGCTTCGGGACCGTCGGTCCGGCCGAAGACGCCGCGGTGCTCGATCCGACGATCATGCTGGTGCCGCTCGCGGCCTTCGACGCGCGCGGCCACCGCATCGGCTACGGCGCCGGCCACTACGACCGCGCCATCGCGCGGCTTCACGCGCGGGGACTCCATCCGCGTCTTTTCGGGATCGCCTTCGACTGCCAGGAGGTCGAACGGGTGCCGGCCGAGGCGCACGACGTGCCGCTTCCGGCGATCCTGACGGAAAGTGGCTTGCGGCGGTTCGAGATCGAGGGATAAAGCTCAATTCATGAGACTTCTCTTCCTCGGTGACATGGTTGGCCGCTCCGGCCGCACGGCCGTCTGGCAGCGCCTTCCCGGGCTCATCTCGGATTTCCGGCTCGACTTCGTCATCGTCAACGGTGAGAACGCGGCGGGCGGCTTCGGCATCACGGAAGACATCTTTCGCTCGACGCTCGACGCCGGCGCCGACGTCGTCACCACCGGCAACCACGTCTGGGATCAGCGCGAAGCCCTGCAGTTCGCGCCGCACGAGGAGCGTTTCCTGCGCCCGGTCAACTTCCCGCGCGGCACGCCCGGCCGTGGCTCCGGCCTCTACGTCGCCCGCAACGGCGCGCGCGTGATGGTGTCCAACATCATGGGCCGCGTCTTCATGCATCCCGAGCTCGACGATCCCTTCCAGGCGGGGGAGCGCGAACTCGCCGCCTGTCCGCTCGGCGAGCAGGCGGATGCGGTGGTGATCGACTTCCACGCCGAGGCGACCAGCGAGAAGATGTGCTTCGCCCATTTCGTCGACGGCCGCGCGAGCCTCGTCGTCGGCACGCATACGCACCAGCCGACGGCCGATCACCAGATCCTCAACGGCGGCACGGCCTACATCTCGGACGCCGGCATGTGCGGCGACTATGATTCCTCGCTCGGCATGGACAAGGAGGAGCCGCTCAACCGCTTTCTGTCGAAGGTGCCGCGCGGCCGTTTCGAGGCGGCGAGCGGACCGGCGACCATCTGCGGGCTCGGCGTCGAAATATCCGACCGCACCGGGCTGGCCGAGAAGGTCGCTCCGCTCAGGCTCGGGCCGCGGCTGCAAGAAACCGTGCCCGTCTTCTGGAACGGCGGTTGACCCCAGCCGTTTAGCGGCGCAACCGTGCCTTCACCGCGCTCGAAGGATCCCCGTCCCATGCCGTTCTCCGACGTTCTCGCCTCGCATCTCGACTGGTTCGCCGACCCGTCCGCCTGGGTGGCGCTGGCCACGCTCGTCGTGCTCGAGATCGTGCTTGGCATCGACAACCTGATCTTCATCTCCATCCTCACCAACCGGCTTCCCGCCCACCAGCAGAAGAACGCGCGCCGCATCGGAATCGGCGCCGCGCTGGTCCTGCGCCTGATCCTGCTCGCCACCGTCTCCTTCATCGTGACGCTGACGACCCCCGTCTTCACGCTGTTCGACCACGGCTTTTCCTGGCGCGACCTGATCCTGATCGCCGGCGGCCTGTTCCTGGTCTGGAAGGCCACCAAGGAAATCCACCACACGGTCGATCCCGAGGACCCCAAGGAAGACATCGTCGGCCGCGCCGTGTCGATGTCGATCGGCGCCGCGATCGTCCAGATCCTGCTGCTCGACCTCGTCTTCTCGATCGATTCCATCATCACGGCCGTCGGCATGACGGACGAGATCGCGATCATGTACATCGCCGTGATCTGCGCGGTGACGGTGATGCTCATCGCGGCCGAGCCGTTGTCGCGCTTCATTGCCAAGAACCCCACCATCGTGATGCTGGCGCTGGGCTTCCTCCTGATGATCGGCATGACGCTGATCGCCGACGGCATGGGCTTCCATGTGCCGAAGGGCTACATCTACGCGGCGATGGGCTTCTCGGCGCTGGTCGAGACGCTCAACATGCTGGCGCGGCGCAAGAAGGCGGCAGACAAGGCGCGCGGCATCGGCGACGCCGGGCACTGACCCGCCCGCCGATCCGCACGCGCGCTCCCGGCGCGTGCGGCGGTCACACGCCCTGCAGGATCAGGATCGTCGGGCGGCGGGGCAGGTCGCGCAGCGAGATCGTGAAGCTGCGCTCCGCACGGTAGTCGACGGCGTAGCTGTTGCCCATCATCGCCAGAAACTCTCCCATCGGCGTCGAGTGCCGGTGCATCGGCAGCACGATCGAGGAGGAGAGACGCGTCGTGATCTCGCTCATGTTGGCGAGCGACTGCGTCATCCCGCCGTCGACGGGCACCATCACGATGTCCAGCCGGCCGATCGCGCCGTAGTGGGCGTCCGTCAGGGCGTGATGCAGGTGGCCGAGATGGCCGATGCACAGGTCCGCCACCTCGAAGATGAAGATCGAATTGGCGTTCTCCTCCATCGTGCCGAAACGGCGGATGTCGGTCGTCACGTTGCGGATGTAGACGTCGTCAACCACCACCGCGTGGCGCGCCGGTTCGCCGCCGTCCGGGTTCCAGCCCGGCAGGACGTGCTCGATCGCTGGATCCGGGCTCGTGGTGAAGTGGGTCGTGTGCGCCTTGTTCATGGTCACGACGCGCGGCAGCGGGTCGCGGCCGTAGATGCCGGAATAGTCTGTGGCGACCCGGACGCCGCCGGGCGATTCGATGACGTAGGTCGAGTGTCCGGCATAGGTGATCGTCACCTCGCCGGACGTGCGCGTCGCCTGCGCCGGCACGTAGCTCGCATAGGTCACGGACGGCAGCGCCTGCGCGATGGCGAGGCACTTCGACGGCACGGGGTCGGTCTGCGCCTGCGCCCGGGCCGCTCCGGGCGCCGCGGCGAGCGGCAGCGAAAGCAAGACTGCGGCAAGCAGGGCGGCGGCGCGGGGGAGGGGCATGGCGGTCTCCTTCGTCGTCGTGGGGCAGAGCGCATTACGACACGCCGGACCGCCCGGCCGGAGTCACGATTTCGCGAGTGCGGAAAAGAGCCGCGGATCGTCCGCGGGCGGTTGCAATTCCCGCCGGAGCCGTCTATATCGCCCTCATCTTGGACGCGCCCATCGTCTAGCGGTCAGGACGGCGCCCTCTCACGGCGCAAACAGGGGTTCGATTCCCCTTGGGCGTACCAGCTTCCCCCTTCTTCTGCATAAGTGTTCGTTCTCCACAGGCGAGTTCGCTTGCACTCCCTCCCAGCGGGCATGGCCTGCTCTGTCGCTTGGACCCCTCACCGTCCTGCTCATCTTCCCGGGGATCGCGACCTGGCTCTATCGCCCGGCCGGACGCTTCGACGGCCTGCGCATCCGACACCGGGCTCGGAGCCCCGCCCGCTGCCTCCGTGGAGACGGCGCTCCGGGATCTTCAGCCGCAGACGTTGACGCGCCTGCGGGGCTGCCACGGCCATCGATGGCTCATGTCCGGAAGGCCGTGGCAGGTCCCCGCGGCCAACGCGCGAAGCGGTTTCCGGCGGGAGCCTGCGTCTGACGCTGCGCCGCGCGTTGCGTCAGAGACGCTTCTCGAACCGGAACATGCCGTCATCGTCCGGCAGGTCGGGCTCCTCCGGACGGTTGGGGTCGGGATGACCGGCGTGGTGATACTCGACGATATGGAAGCCGCAGACGTTGACGTAGAAGTGGATGTTGCGCTTCTCGAAGTAGGGCGTGTGGGTGATCCAGACCTGCGTCTGCGGATACTCCGCCTCGATGGCGGCCCAGGCCTTGCGGCCGATGCCACGGCCGATCTCGCCCGCGCGGACGTAGAAGAAGTCGAGCGAGTTCCGCTGCGTCTCGCCATCGATCGAAACGACAGCGCCGCCGACCCACCTCCCGTCTTCGAGAATGCGGTGCACGACCGCGCCGGGAGCCTCGAAGGACGCGGCCACGTCTTCGTCCGACGGGATCGGCCCCTCGTCGACCGACCCGAAGGTCTCGACGACGGCGACCGCAAAGGCGGCCTGAAGTTCCTCGCGGAAACGCGGCAGGTCAGCCTCGGTCGCGATGTCGAGGGTCACGTGGCCCGTGGCAAGTGCGGTCTTCATCGGTCGTCTCCTGCATGAATGGTGGAAGGGCAGGTGCCCGGCATGGGCAGCACGGCTTCGCGACGGATCGGCGTCCTCATGACGTCACCGCCTCGGTCGCCCGGCGTGCCGTCGCCCATTCGGCCAGCCGCGTGACCAGCGTGAAGAAGACGGGCACGAAGAGCACGGCCAGAACCGTTGCCGAAATCATGCCGCCGAAGAGGCCCGTGCCGAGCGCGTTCTGCGTTTCCGAGCTGGGACCCTTGGCGATGACCAGCGGGACGATGCCGAGCGTGAAGGCGAGCGAGGTCATCACGATCGGCCGCAGCCGCAGGCGGGACGCCTCGATGGCCGCATCGCGCAGGCTCCAGCCGTCAGCGCGCAGCTTGCGCGCGAACTCGACGATCAGCACCGCGTTCTTGGCCGACAGACCGATCAGCGTGATGAGGCCGACCTTGAAGAACACGTCGTTCTCCAGCCCGCGCAGGTTGACCGCGACGACCGCGCCCACGATGCCGAGCGGCACCACGAGCATGACGGCCAGCGGGATGGACCAGCTCTCGTAGAGCGCAGCCAGCACGAGGAACACGACGAGGAAGGAAAGCGCCACCAGGATCGGCGCCTGCGTGCCCGCCTGGCGCTCCTGGAACGACTGTCCCGTCCACTCCACGCCGAAGCCGGTCGGCAGTTTCGAGGCCAGGCGCTCCATCTCGCTCATCGCGACGCCGCTCGAAACGCCTGCGGCGGCATTGCCGGAGATGCTGAGAGAAGGATACCCGTTGTAGCGGTTGAGTTGGAGCGGGCTGACCGACCATTTCGGCGTGACGACCTCGGCCAGGGGAACCATGCCCCCCTTGTCGTTGCGGACATGAAGCCGCAGCACGTCCTCCACCTGCATGCGGTCCTTGGCCTCGGCCTGAAGGATGACCTGCTGGAGGCGGCCGGCGCGCGGAAAGTCGTTAACGTAGGTCGAGCCCATCGCCGTCGCGAGCGTGTCGCTGATCGTCGAGAAGTTGACGCCGAGCGCGCCGGCCTTCGCGCGATCGATGTCGAGCCGCACGCTCGGGCCGCTGGGCAGGCCATCGACGCGGACGTCCCGCAGGAGCGTGCTGCGGGCGGCAAGCCCGATCAGTTCGTCGGCGGCCGCCCGCAAGGCGTCAGTCCCCTTGCCGCCTCGATCCACGAGGCGCATGGCAAAACCGGACGTGGTGCCGAGCTCTTCGATGGCGGGCGGCTTCATGACGAGGATCTCTCCCTCCGTCGCTTCCGCCATCGCAGCCGCTGCAGCCTCCACTTCCGCGTCGGCGCTGCCTTCGCGTTCGCTCCAGTCGCGCAGCGTCGTGAACGACATGGCCGCGTTCGCCCCGGACCCGGAGAAGCTGAAGCCCATGACGGACAGGTTGTTGGCGACGTCGGGACGCGTTGCGGCGTGGCGGTCGAAGCGCTCCACGATCGCCTTGGTGCGGTGGGCCGTCGCATCGGCCGGAAGGGTGAAGGACGTCATGAAGGTTCCCTGATCTTCGTCGGGCACGAAGGCGGTCGGCAGGGCGCTGTAGCCGAAGGCCAGCGCGACCACGATCCCGGCATAGACGAGCATGACCCTCGCTCCCCGCTTCACCAGCGAGCCGACCCAAGCGGTGTAGCGCACCGTCAGCCGCTCGAACCCGCGGTTGAACCGGGCGAAGATCCCCTTTCGTTCGTGATGAGGCGCGACAGGCTTGAGGAGCGTTGCGCAGAGCGCCGGCGTGAGGCTCAGGGCGAGGAAGGCCGAAAAGAGGATCGAGACCGCCAGCGAGACCGTGAACTGGCGATAGATCGCGCCCACCGAGCCGGTCGACAGTCCCATCGGAAGGAACACGGCCGTCAGCACCAGGGTGATGCCGATGACGGCGCCGGTGATCTCCCCCATGGCGCGGCGCGTGGCATCGCGGGGCGAAAGCCC
Organism: Aquibium microcysteis; assembly: GCF_014495845.1. NCBI lineage: Bacteria > Pseudomonadati > Pseudomonadota > Alphaproteobacteria > Hyphomicrobiales > Phyllobacteriaceae > Aquibium > Aquibium microcysteis. The sequence goes on along the minus strand of NZ_CP061080.1, from coordinate 3,842,122 downwards.
CTCGGTGACCATCAGTCGCTCGACGTTCTCAACCACCACGATCGCGTCGTCCACGATGATTCCGATGGCCAGCACCATGCCGAACATGGTCAGCGCGTTGATCGAATAGCCGATGGCCCACATCACGGCGAAGGTGCCGAGCAGGGCGATGGGCGCGACGATCGCAGGAATCAGGGTGTAGCGCACCTTCTGGAGGAAGAGCAGCATGATGAGGAACACCAGCACCATCGCTTCGGCGAGCGTCTGGACGACCTTGGCGATGGAGAGCTTCACGAACGGCGCGGTGTCGTAGGAGACCGCGTAGGTGACGCCGGACGGCATCGAGGGTGCCAGCTCGGCCAGCCGGGCGCGGACGTTCGCGGACGTGCTCACAGCGTTGGCGCCGGGCGACAGCTGGATCGCCGCCGCCGTCGCCTGCTTGCCGCCGTCGAAGATGGAGAAGCCCGAGGACTGGGGGCCGACCTCGATCCGAGCAACGTCGCCGAGCGTCAGCTTGGAGCCGTCGGGATTCGAGCGCAGCACCACCGCCGCGAACTGCTCCGGCGTCTCCAGCTGACCGCTGACGCTGAGCGGCACGCTGATCCTCTGACCGGGGACGGCCGGCTCCTCCCCGAGCCTTCCCGGCGCCACCTGGATGTTCTGCGTCTGGATCGCCTGGACGATCTCCGTCATCGAGAGCGAGTAGGAAACGAGCAGCGCGGGATCGATCCAGACGCGCATCGCGGCCTCCGAGCCGAACGACTGGACGCGGCCGACTCCCGGAACACGCTTCAGTTCCGGCGAGAGCCCGCGGGCGAGATAGTCGTTGAGAGCGATGGTGTCGACGGCACCGTCCGTGGACCGCAGCGAAACGATCATGAGAAATCCCGATGACGCTGCTTCGACCGAAAGGCCGCCTCGCCTGACCGGTTCGGGCAGGCGGGTCTCGACCGCCTTCAGGCGGTTCTGCACGTCGATCTGCGCGAGTTCCGGATCGGTCCCCGGCTTGAAGGTGACGGTGATGGTGGCGTTGCCGGTGGCATCCGCGGTGGACTCGGAGTAGAGGACGTTCTTCACCGCCGTCAGTTCGCGTTCGATCGGGCCGATCACGCTGTCGGTCACCGTCTGGGAATTCGCGCCGACATAGCTCGCGCTGATGCTCACGCTGGGCGGCGCGATCACGGGAAAGCGCGAGACCGGCAGCTGCGGGATCGCGGCGAGGCCCGCCATCGTGATGAAGATGGCGATGACCCAGGCGAAGATCGGGCGGTCGATGAAGAATTGGGGCATGGCGGCGTGCTCTACTTTGCGTCCGTCTGGGCGGCGGGCTTGTAGGCCACCGTCTGAAGTTTCGTTCCCTCTGTCGCGCGATCCTGACCCTCGACGACCACCTCGTCGCCTGCCGCGATGCCGGACAGGATGACGTAGCGACGGTCGGTCAGGGGGCCGAGCTCGACCGCGCGGCGCGAGGCGGTCCCGTCCGCCGCCACGACGGTCAGCTGCGGCCGGCCGGAACCGTCGCGTACGACGGCTTCCTGCGGCACCGTCAAGGCGTCGGGATGAACGGAGCGGGGCACGCGCGCGCGCAGATACATTCCGGGCAGCAGCTGGTCATGCGGATTGGGCACCTCGACCCGGATCGAGATACTGCCCGTGCCGGGATCAACGGTGCTGTCGGAGAACCGGATCCGGCCCTGGAACTCATACGGCTTGCCGGTGACCGTCAGGATGTCGACGGGCACCCCGCGCGCCTCGTCCCCCTGCCCGTTCGCCAGCGCCTCCTCGAGCCGTTCGCGCCCCATCGAAGGCTGGCGGACGTCCAGGAAGAGGCGATCGAGCTGCTGGACGACGGCCATGGCGCCGGTGGCGCCCGCCGTGGCAAGCCCCCCTTCGGTGATCAGTGCCTGACCGACGCGGCCGGCGATCGGGCTGGTGACCGTCGCATGCGCCAGTTCCAGCTTGCGGCGGGCAAGATTGGCCTTCGCCTCGGCCACGCTCGCCCGCGACTGCGCCAGCGCCGCCCGCGCGTCGCCCAGCGCTGCGGCAGTCGCCGTGCGGTTCTCCGCCAGGGTCCTGATCCGGTCGAACTTGAGGGAGGCATTGAGTTCGTCCGCCTCGGCGCGCGCCAGCACGGCCGAAGCCGCCTCGACATCGACGGCGAAGGGTGCGGGGTCGATCTCGAACAGCGGCTGTCCGGCCGAGACTTCCGAGCCTTCCCTGAAGAGCACCTTGCGGACGATGCCGCTGACCTGAGGGCGGATCTCCGCGGTCCGCAGCGCCGAGACGCGCCCGGGCAGTTCGTCGTAGACGACGACGTTGTGGGGCTGGACGGTCATGGTGGCGACGCGCGGCGCAGCCTCCTCGGCATTTCCGGGCAAGCCGGCGGCCTCGTCAGCGGCCCCCTTCACGTTGTCCGTGCAGGCGCCGACGGCCAGCACGGCAAAGCCGAGGACGGCGCAGGCGAAACGGCGGCGGGCAGGCATCATGGAGACATCCCTCATAGGCGAGCAGTCGCCGGGGCGACGGTGTCCCTATCGATTCCCGGCGTTGCCGAAGCGTGGAGGGTGTGTGGAGATCTGATGGAGGCGGAATCGAAGCTCTCGACGGTCGCCGCCGCCGATGGCATTCCTTCTTCAGGAGATCACCATGGCCGCACTTGTTCTCATTGCCGAAGACGACGACGAAATCGCATCGATTCTCGATGCCTATCTCCAGCGCGAGGGTTTCAGGACCGTACTCGCCCGCGACGGCCGCACTGCGCTTGATCTGCACCTTGCCTTGAAGCCGGACCTGGTCCTGCTCGACGTTACCATGCCGCGGCTTGACGGCTGGGAGGTCCTGGCCGAGCTGCGCCGGCGCGGCACAACCCCCGCCATCATGATCACCGCGCTCGACAAGGATATCGACCGCCTTCAGGGGCTGCGGATCGGAGCCGACGACTATGTCGTCAAGCCGTTCAATCCCATCGAGGTGGTGGCGCGCGCCAAGGCGGTGCTCCGGCGCTCGGGGCTCGCCAGCGCCGGAGGGGTCCTGCGCGTCGGCGACCTCTCCATCGACCTCGACGGCTACCAGGCGAGTTTCGGGACCGGCAGTGACGCACGGCCGCTGGCGCTGACCCTGACGGAGTTCCGCATCCTGGCGCATATGGCGCGCAATCCCGGCAGGGTGTACATGCGCAGCGAGCTCGTCGATGCCTGCCTGCCCGGCTCCGACGCACTCGACCGGACCGTGGACAGTCATGTGAGCAAGCTGCGCAAGAAACTCGAACAGGCCGGCGCGCACGGTCTTCTGCCCGGGGTTCGCGGGATAGGCTACAGACTCTCGGCGTGACGATGGAGACGCGCGCCGGGCTGAGCCGCCAGATCCTCCTCGCCATGTCGGCGATCACGGTCCTCGCAGGCATTCTCGTCTTCTTCGGGACCTTCCTCGTCTACACGGCGATCGTCGCCGTCTATCCGCTGCCCGAAACGGACGAGTGGTTGACGTCTCTCGACCTCGTCATCTTCGCGTCGCTGATCCTCGTCACGCTGCCGATCGCCGCATTCGTGGCGCTGCGCCTGGCGCGCCGCATTCTCGATCCGCTGGAATCGCTTGCCTGCAGCGCACGCCGGATCGCCGCCGGCGATCTCTCCGCCCGTGCGGCGGCAGGCGAGAACGCGCTGGGCGAGACCGCTTCGCTCGTAGGGGACTTCAACACCATGGCACAGCGGCTTCAGGATATGGCAGCCGACATGGCACTCTGGAACGCCACGATCGCACACGAACTGCGAACGCCGCTGACCATCCTCAAGGGACGCCTCCAGGGTATCATCGACGGGGTCTTCGAGCCGGACGAGCGTACGCTTCGCCGGCTCATCCTGCAGGTCGACGGCCTGGGGCGGCTGGTCGAGGACCTGCGCACGGTGACCCTCGCCGACAGCGGGCACCTCGATCTGCGGATCGTGCCGGCCCGTCTGGCCAGAGAACTCGAGGAAGTCGCGGAGCTGATGGCGCCCGATCTGGCCGCCGGAGGCTTCGACCTGAGGCTCGATCTCGACGACATCGTCGTCGAGGCGGATGCGACGCGCGTGCGCCAGGCGATCCTCGCCCTCGTCTCGAACGCGCGGCGGCACGCCAGCAGGGGCACGATCACCATGAGCCTGAAGGCGGTCGACGCGACGGCCGTGCTCGCCATCGCCGACGAGGGGCCGGGCGTCGCCCCCGAACTCGCCGGTCGTGTTTTCGAGCCCTTCGTGCGCGGCGACCCCGAACGGGCCAGGGAAGCCGGAGGCAACGGGCTCGGTCTGTCGGTCGTGCGCGCGATCATGGAAGCGCATGGCGGGAGCCTCCGCTACAGAACCGCGCCGAAGGGCGGTGCCCAGTTCGAGATGGTGTTCCGGATGCCGCGGTCCCCTGCACCGTCGGCCCGCGATTAAGCCGGACACTGCGGCGTTCCGGCGCGCCGCACCACGGGTCGGGCAGTCTCCACGAACCCTCCATGCGTCCGCAACGTGCCGGCGACGCACGTCCTCCAGGCGTTGCCGGTCAACCGGAGCGAATGATGACGCCGCTGCGCCTTGCCGCCTGCCTTCTGATCCTGTTCTTCGCCGCGGTCCCGCCCGTTCCGCATCCCGCCCGGGCGGCGGGCGTGTCGATCGACGCGCCGGGGGTTCTGGACATGGAGGCGCGGGAGCTCGAATCCATCCGCGCGCTCCTGCTCGGGTCCGGAAAGGTCGGCGAGGCGGGTTCCGATCCCGACTACGAGTCGCTGCGCCGTCGTGCGCTCGACGTCGCCACCAGGGCGGAGACCGCGGTCGAGGAACTTTCCGGCCGCCTTGCCTCGATGCGGACGGCACTGGACGCCCTCGGCGCGGCGACCGACGGCGAGCCCGCGGACCTGCGCAGCCGGCGCTCCGACCTGATTGCGGAGCGCGACACGCTGCAGACGACGCTGAAGCGGGCGCGTCTGCTGGCGGTTTCGGCGAGGGCGAGCGTGGACCTCGTCGATCAGGCCGGCGCCAGCACGTTCCGGCGCGACGCATTCGAGCGCGTCGCCCCGCCATTGTCCAGGCGGTTCTGGAGCGAGCTCGATGCTGCGCTTCCCGAGGATAGGGCGAGGCTGGCAGGGCAGGCGGCCCAGGCCCGCGACCGCTTCGTCGGCGCCATGTCCCATCGGGGCGGCGCGATTCTCGCAGCCGGACTCGTCGTCGCATTCCTGCTGGCTTTCCCGCTGCGAAAGCGCCTGCGCGAGATGGGCCGCTTCCACGCCACGCACTGCGCACCCGAGACGCGAGCCCGGCGGTCCTGGCTCGCGGTCTGGTCCGTCGTCGTGGATTCGTCCACGACCATTGCGGCGGCCGCTTCGGTCGTGCAGGCCCTTCTCTGAGCGGGCGCTCTGACAAGACCGGCGACGGAATGCGCCGAAGCTCTGATCGCATCGATCGCGTTCGGCGCGATCGTCGCGGCGCTCGGCGAGGCGCTGCTCTCGGTCCGGCGGGGATCGTGGCGGCTGCTGCCCATCAACGATCGTGACGCCGCGAGCCTGAGGCCGCTCCCCATCCTGTCGGCGCTGGTCATCGCCCTGGGCGGCGGATCGATGGATCTCGTCGGCATCATGGGCATGAGTCCGATCGCCAGCACCGTCGCCGCACTCGTCTTCTCCGTCCTGCAACTCGCACTCCTTGCGCGGCTGCTGATCGTTCTGGGGAGGCTGCGGCTCCTTCGCGACCGCGATGCCGGAAACGTCACGAGCAGACATCCGCTGGCCAGCGCCTTGATGCTCGCCGGCTGGATCGTGATCGCGCTCTGCATCGGCCTCCTCGTTCGGGGCAACGTTACGCTCGTCGTGATGATCTGCGTCCAGTCGGCATGGATGTTTACCGTTGCCACCGCCGCCTACCTCACCGCTTCGGCGCTGGACGGCCTTGCTTCGAGCGCCCTATCGCGGTCGGGCCGCGTCGGCAGGTTTCTGAGCCGCGGCTTCAACGTTCCCGAGCGGCGTCTGACCCAGGGAGGGCTGCTGATCTCCGCCGCGATCAGGATCCTCGTCTTCTGCCTGGCGATCCTCCTCGTCCTCGCACCCACGGGGCGAGCCGTCGTCCCATCGCTCGCGGATCTGCCCGAACTCGTCACCCGCACGGTCAAAGCCCTCTTCCCCGACATCGGGGCCGGACTGCGTGGCGCAGGCGTGCTGGTGGTCGGACTGGTGTCCCTGCGCCTTGTATCGAGCTGGCTCCGCGACACGTTTCTGCCGACGACGCGGCTCGATGAGGGCACACGCACGTCGATCAGCACGATCGTGCGGTATGCAGGGTTCGCGGCCGTTCTCGTCTGGGCGGCATCCACGATCGGCCTCGGAATGGATCGGATCGGCCTCGTCGCGAGCGCGCTCTCCGTCGGCATCGGCTTCGGCCTTCAGGCGATCACCCAGAACTTCATATCCGGCCTCATCCTCCTGGCAGAACGGCCGGTCAAGGTCGGCGACACGATCCGGGTGGGCGAGGAGCAGGGGGACGTCCGGCGCATCAGCGTCCGCTCGACGGAGATCCGGATCGCGGATCATTCGACGCTGATCATTCCGAACTCCGAGCTGATCACCAAGAGCGTGCGCAACATGTCGATGGCCGACCCGCTTGGCCGGGTCCGCGTCGAGTTCTCGACGCCTTCGAGCGAGGACGCCGACGAGGTCATCGCGCTGGTCCGGACGCTCGTGGCCGCCCATCCGCGCGTTCTCGCGGAGCCCCGTCCCGACGTCAGGCTCGAGTCGCTCGTCGACGAGAAGATACTGTACGTCGTGACCGCCTTCGTCTCCTCCCCCCGCATCGTCGCCGACGTGCGCAGCGACATTCTCGTCGGACTGGCGAGGCTCCTGCGGATGCGCGCCGTTCCGGTCGCAGCGCGGGCGGGCCCTGCGCTCCCCGTGGCCGGGCCGGGGAGGCAGCCGCCGGAGGCGGCGCCGATGCTCCGCTGACGCGCCTGACGAGTGCCATCGGAAAACTCAGGTGAGGACGCTCATCGTCCTTCGAGATAAACCCACAGAAGTGCCGCAAGCATGCCGCTGAGCAGACCGATCGCGATAGCCTCCGGGGTCATCGATGTCAGATCCTCGCGTCCGGAACCTCGCGTCGCGGGCTTGCGGTCACGCCGCAGGTCATGTCCATGGCCGAGGAAGCCTCCGGCTGCGGTTCCTGATCACGCATCGCGGTGCGGCGCGGGGGCAGGAGCTCTCCCACCCGCAAACGACAGAATGGTCGCGAGGGCCTGCTGGTCCTGGCGGTCGGGAACCGCCCCGAGTTTGGCCAGGTAGCGCTCGATGAGCCGCGGCGAAGCGTCTCCCGCCCGGCTCGTCGAAGAATCTTGGCCGAGAAGCTCTTCCGCCGTTCGCTCCAGGATCGTCTGCTCCGCCCGTTCCATGAGGAGCTCCGCGTCAAGCACCGTCCTGTAGAGGGCTTCCGCCTCGGTCGCCGGCAGGGAGGGGTGGCCGCGCTTCACCGCCTTGCGTGCCGTCCGCAGCGGACGCACCACGTCGTGGTTCCATCGCGTCGCCCGCTGCACGATCGTTGCGAATGCTTCCTCGCCGATGTCGCCACGGCCCGTCGTGCTCCACCAGACACAGAACAGAAGCAGGTTCACGTCGACCCCGAGGTTGTCCTGCAGGACCAGGCAGGCCCTGGAGACGCCCGGACGGCCGTACAGGTCGACCGAGAAGTCCCAGAGCGTGGGCGGGCTGTCGGCGGAGGTCATCGATCGCTGGTTCCTTCATCGGGAAACGCATTTATCGCTGGACGTGAGAGGGCGTGTCCAATTATAGATGTACATACCGAATGTAGCTAATGAGCAAACATAACTCATGAATGCAAGGGTCAATCGCCGCGGGTCGGCGCAGGAACGGCTCGCCGAGAGTCTGGCGCGCATCGCCGATCCGGCTTCGGAGGGAGCGCGCGCCTGCGTCAGCGTGTATGAACGGAGCGCCCGCGCGGAGGCGGTTGCCGCAGACGAACGCAACCGTCTCGGCCTGTCTCTCGGTCCGCTCGATGGCGTGATCGTTTCCATCAAGGACCTGTTCGACGTCGCCGGCGACATCACGCGCGCCGGATCCGCCGTCGTGCAGGCGGAAGGGAAGCCGGCCCCCCGCGACGCGGAGGTCGTGCGCCGGCTCCGCGCCGGCGGGGCGATTGTCGTCGCCAAGACGAACATGAGCGAGCTCGCATTCTCGGGTGTCGGGACGAACCCGCACCTCGGCACGCCGGGAAATCCTCTCGACCGCTCTCTCGTGCCCGGCGGCTCGTCGTCGGGCGCGGCCGTCGCGGTTGCCGACGGGTTCTGCGAGGTCGCGATCGGCACGGACACGGGCGGCTCGGTGCGGATCCCGGCTGCTCTCTGCGGCCTGACCGGTTTCAAGCCCTCGCGGGCCGCGGTGCCGACGGACGGCGCGTTCCCGCTGTCGGAAACCCTTGACGCCATTGGCCCGATCGCCCGCAGCGTGGCCGAATGCGCGGCCGCCTACGACGTGTTGTCCGGCACGAGCCGCGACATCGACGCGCTGGAACCGGAAGGCCTGAGGCTCGGTATCGTCACGGGTCTTCCGTTCAGGGACATCGCGCCCGAAGTGGAGGCGGGCTTCGCGAGCGCGATCGCGGCCCTGTCGTCCGCCGGCATGCGGATCGTGTCGCTGGACCTGCCCGAGATCGAGGAGATGCGGCTGCTGAATGCACGTACGGGCGGCCTCGTCGCGGCCGAGGCCTATTCGGTCCATCAGGGTCGCGCTGCGAGGTTCGCGGATATGGATCCGAACATCGCGGCTCGGATCGAGAAGGGCGCAGCCGTCTCCGCGGCGACCTACATCGAGCTCCTGCGAGAGCGTCGCAGACTGATCGCGAGCTTCGAACGGCATTGGGAGCGCTTCGACGTGCTGGCCATGCCGACCGTGCCGATCACCGCGCCGACCATCGCAGAAGTGGCGGATCCGGCCCGTTTCGCCGACCGGAACCTGCTGCTGCTTCGCAACACCGCCATCGGCAACTTCTTCGACTGGCCGGCCATCTCGCTTCCGATCTCTCACGCCGGCACCGTTTGCGGAATCTCGATCATGGCGCGACCCGATGCCGACCGGCGTCTGCTGGCGGTGGCGACAGGCGTCGAGGCCGCATTGGCCGGGACGGGCATGCTCTACAAAACCGGAGACTGGAAATGATACGCAAGCGCCAACTGGACCCGCGTGCGATAAGCCACCTGACGATAGCCGGCTGGACCGGCCGCAACAAGGAAGCGCTCGAGAAGCATATCCGCGAACTGGAGGAACTCGGTGTCCCGCGCCCTGCATCGACGCCCATCTTCTACCGCGTGGCCGCACCATTGCTCACGACCGCCGACCGGATCGAGGTCATGGGCGAGGAGTCGAGCGGCGAGATCGAGCCGGTCGTCCTCATGCTGGACGATGCTCTCTGGGTCGGGGTCGGTTCCGATCACACCGACCGCAAGGCCGAGACGATCGGGGTCACCCTGTCGAAGCAGCTTTGTGCGAAGCCGGTCTCGAGCACGCTGTGGCTCTACGAGGACGTCGCTGACAGATGGGATACGCTCGAGCTGCGATCGCATGTGGTGGTCGACGGCAAGCGGCGCCTCTACCAGGAGGGCACGCTGGCGAACATGCGGCCCCCGCACGAACTGATGCGCCTCGACCGCGGTGCCGACCGGATGCCGAACGGTTCTGCGATGTTCTGCGGCACGCTCGCCGTGCATGGCGGAATAGCGCCCGCTCCCCGCTTCGAGATGGAACTGCGCGATCCGTCCACGGGCGAAGCGATCCTGGCCGCCTACGATACCATTTCCCTTCCTGTCCGAGGCTGACGATGATCTTCGAGAAAAAGCACGACGAGTTTCACACGCTCGACATGACCGAGGGCTGGCACGTGCCGGAGGGCTATCCGGCCGGCATCCAGCAGAAGATCATCGCCGGCGGGCTGGACGAGGCAGGGAAGAGGGGGAACAGGACCCGCCTCCTGCGTTTCGATCCGGGCGTCTATACCACGGTTCCATTCGTCCACACCTACTGGGAAGAGGTCTTCCTGCTCTCGGGCGACCTGATCGTCGGCAATGACGAGCACGGCCAGGGCGGGGAGAAGTTCGTGGGCTATACCTACGCCGTCCGTCCGCCGGGTGCCTATCACGGTCCGTTCCGATCCGAGACGGGCTGCCTGCTTCTCGAGACGCACTACTTCCAGCCGTGACCGAAGGGAGACAGGCACAATGCTGAAGCTCGCGGTCCCCGACCTCGTTTCCAACTCCTATTTCCCGGCCGAGGCGGCGATCGAACTCGGCTTCTTCCGCGCCCAGGGCCTGGACGTCTCACTGGAGCTGATCTTCCCGGTCGACCGCTGCTACGAGGCGCTTCGCGACGGCACGATCGACATCGTGGCGGGCTCGGCGCATTCCGCGCTCGCCGCGTTTCCCGGCTTCGAGGGAGTGAGGCTCCTCTGCGCGCAGGCGCAGGGCATGTACTGGTTTCTGGTGATGCATTCCGACTTCAAGGCCGTTCGTGGCGACCTGTCCGTCGTCAAGGGCAAGCGCATCGGCGCCGCGCCCTGGGTGGAGATGGGTCTGCGGCGGACGCTCGTGGAGGCGGGCATCGACCTCGAGGCCGACGCGGTGTCGATCGCGCCGGTGCCGGCTCCTGCCGGCAAGACGGTGAACTTCGGCCTCAACGCCGCGAGGGCGCTCGAGGAGCGGAAGATCGACGGTTTCTGGGCCAACGGCATGGCGGCCGAGATCGCCACGCGCCGGGGCGTGGGTACGGTCGTGCTGGACACCCGCCGCGGTGACGGACCTGCGCGATCCTTCCATTTCACGATGGCGTCCATCGCTTCGCGCGCCTCCTTCGTCGAGGAACAGCCCGAGGCGGCGCGTGGAATAGTCGCCGCCATAGCGGCGACGCATGCAGCGTTGCGCGCGGATGTGGGGCTCGCACGCAAGGTCGGCGATGCCCTTTTTCCGCCCGGCGAGGCGGAACTGATCACCGACCTGATCCGACGCGATCTCCCGTTTTACGACACGGCGATCTCGCGGGATTCGATCGCCGGAATGAGCGGATTCCTCCGGGAACTCGGTCTGATCGAAAAGGACCTGCGTTACGAAGACGTGGTACACCCGGGCCTCGCCCGCGAACCGGCTGTATGAACGCACGCGACCATGGCCGGGACGAGAACGGCCGGCGGACGAAGATCTGACCTGCTCTCGCAGCCACTGCGCGACGCGGCGACGCGTCCGCGACCCTTTCCGCCGTCCGGCATGACGCCCGCTTCGACGCCTCCCCTGGAGATCAGCGAGGATGCGACCCGGCGTGACGGGCGGATGACCGGACCCGTCCGGCGCAGCCCACGGTCACGGCCCGGCCGTTCCCTCCGACATCGCGCGGATCAGCCCCACCCCTTCTCGTCCCGCTCCGCGACCTTGAGCTCGGCAATGGCGAACTCGCTGTTTCGCGACAGTCGATTGAACATGCTTTCCGCGTTGTCGATGTCGGCCGCGACAATGCCCTGGAAGAGAATGTCGTTCACGCGGCGGACGAACACGCTGACGGTGTTGACCGTGTCCTGACCTTCCGCGGTGAGGCTCACCAGGACGCTTCGCCGGTCGTCGCTGTCGGCGCACTTCGAAAGAAGTCCCTTGCGAATCAGGCGGCCCACCTCCGTCGTCACGTGGGTCGGTGCGAGATGAATGTACTGGGCGAGCTTCTTGATCGTCACGCCCTGCTCGCCCTGCCTGTAGGCGACCCCGACCAGGACCGCGAACTGCGAACCGGTGAGTCCGATCGAACGGCCGAACGCCTCCCGGCACATGTTCATGCGACCGAGGACCTCGACGAAGAGATAGATCATCTGGCGAAAGCGGTCATCGCTCCCGTTGACCAGGAGATCGGCGTGCGAAACCGTCAGCGGCGGCGTGAACGATCTGTCGAGGGTACGCGGCTGCCTGGCCGATCCGGTCGTTCCAGCCGCTCGGCTCCGCTTCTTTTCGGGCGTGGATGTCGCCATGTCTCTGCCTGCCTTCGCGTGCGCGTCACCGCCCGTCCGTTCGACCCGATCCGACCGGGAGCGGGACCGTGACTGCGGTCACGACGGATAGATACAGGGGAAAGCTATGCGATTGAAGGGTCAGGGCCCGTAAATATCGCCCCCGCGCGGCGAAGGGCCGCTGATCGACGAGACGCCCCCGCGACGGCCGGCGTCGGCCCGGCCTGCCTGACCGGTTGCGCCGGGCCGGAAAAAACCACTCCGCGCGCCTGGAGTTGCGATCTTGACAGGTCCTGCGAAATATACAACATGAAGCTACTTGTTGTAGCTAAATGTCGGCCAGCCGACCAGGTCAGGGAGCAGATAATGAACGCGAACATCCGCGCCGTCAGGGTTGCCGCCGAGGCGCCCGCCGCCGCGCCGGCCTCCATGCGCACCGGCGAAGAATACCTCCGCTCCCTGCGCGACGGGCGCGCCGTCTTCGTCGACGGCGAGCGCGTCGCCGACGTCACCACCCATCCCGCCTTCGCGGCGGCCGCCCGCTCGGCGGCGAAGCTGTTCGACATCGCCGCCGATCCGGCCAATGCCGAGCGCATGACCTTCACCTCGCCCAGTTCCGGCAAGCCCGTCCTGCGCGCCTACCAGATCCCCCGCACCCATGCCGACCTGCGCGCCCGGCGCCTCGCCTCCGAGATGTGGTCGGAGGCCTCCTTCGGCATGATGGGCCGGACGCCGGACCACGTCTCCTCCTTCTTCTGCGGCTTCGCGGCCGTGCCCGAGGTCTTCGCCGCCGGCGGCGCCGAATATGGCGAGCGGGTGGTGTCCTTCCACGAGAAGCTGCGCGAGAACCATCTGTGGGCCACCTATGCCATCGTGCCGCCGCAGATCGACCGCTCGAAGCCGGCCCACCGGCAGTCCGATCCGGAACTCTATGCCGGCGTGGTCAAGGAGACCGATGGCGGCATCATCGTGTCGGGCGCCCAGCAGCTGGCGACCGCGGGGCTCTATTCCGACTATCTCTACCTGTCCTGCATCCATCCGCTGCAGCCGGGCGACGAGAACTACGCCATCGGCGTCGCCATCCCCATGAACGCGCCCGGCCTCAAGCTCTATCCGCGCCGCCCCTTCGCGCTGCAGGCGTCGAACGTCTTCGACCACCCGCTGAGCAGCCGCTTCGACGAGTCCGACTGCTTCGTGGTGCTCGACAAGGTGTTCGTGCCCTGGGAGGAGGTGTTCATCTACCGCAACCTCGAGGTCTGCCGCGACCAGTGGTGGAAGACGCCGTCGCATCTCTACGGCAATCTCCAGGCCCAGGCGCGCTACGCCACCAAGCTGCGCTTCCTCATCGGGCTGGCGGCGAAGATGAACGAGACGACCGGCAACGCCGCGCTGCCGCCGGTGATGGGGCAGATGGGCGAGCTGGCCGCGCTGATCTCGATCGTGGAGACCATGCTGGAGGCGCAGGAGACCGTCGCCACCGTCGATGCCAACGGCGTGCTGTGGCCCAGCCGGCAGGCGCTCTACGCGGTCATGGCGCTGCAGTCCGAGATCAACCCGCGCATGATCGAGATCGTGCGCGAACTCACGGGCGCCGCCATGATCAGCCTGCCCTCCTCGCAGAAGGACCTCGACAGCCCGCTCACCGCGCCCGACATCGAACGCTACATGGCGTCCGGCACCGGCTCGGCCCGCGACCGCATCAAGCTCATGCGGCTGGCCTGGGACTTCATCGGCTCGGAGTTCGGAAACCGCCACCAGCAGTACGAGAAGTTCTACGGCGGCGCCTCCTTCATCGTGAAGCAGAACATGTTCCGCAACTACGACATGAAGCGCGCAAAGGCCCTCGTCGACGGCGCCCTCGACATCGCCTGAAACGCCATGACCTCATCAGCGAAACCGAAAAGCCAAACAGGCGGCGGGCGGTCCATGGGTACGGAAATCGATATCGACGACACGCGGCAGCTGCGTGATGCCTTCGGTCGTTTCACGACCGGCATCGTCATCGTGACGACCGACGTCGGCGGCGAGCGCATCGGGGCGACCGTCAGTTCGTTCAACTCGGTATCCCTCGCGCCGCCGCTCGTCTCCTTCTGCATCGCCCGCAACGCCCGGGCGATGGCTGCCTGGGAGACTGCGCCGGGCTTCGCCGTGAGCGTCCTGTCCCGTACCCAGTCTCATCTTTCGACGCAGTTCGCGCGGAGCCTCGGAGACAAGTGGAGCGGGGTGGGCACGCGCCCCGCGTCATGCGTCGACGCTCCCCTGATCGAGGGGGCGCTGATGTGGTTCGAATGCGAGACCTATGCCCGCTACGATGGCGGCGACCATCTCATCATCCTCGGCCGGGTCGTTGCCGCGGAAGCCGGCCGCAGCGTCGAGCCGCTGCTGTTCTTCGGCGGGGCGTACCGCCATCTCGCGCCTCGAATGGAACACGAGCACGTCTCGCGGGACGACATGTGGCTCCACGCCTGGTGAGTGGCCCGGAGCGACGGATCGGCACGTCGCCCCCCGCCGCCGCGTGCCGCCGGGCGGAGCGTCGCTCAGCCCGGCTGGGTCTGGCCGGCTTCAGCGTCCTGAACCGGGCGGGCGGCCTTCCGGGCCGAAGCATTCGCGGTCCTGCGGACGAACGACATCGCTTCCTGCGAGTTGCCGACCACCTGCCTTGCGAAGACGTGGGCGTTGACCAGCCGGTTCAGCTTGACCCCGCGGAAGAGGATGTCGTTGACTTCGCTGACCACGGGCGTGATCCGCTCGATCTCCGCCCGTCCCTTGGCCGTCAGCGAGACCAGAACGCTGCGCCGGTCGCTGGCGTTGCTCCTCTTCACGAGGAGGCCTTTCGCCTCGAGCCGGCCGATCTCGGTCGTCACGTGCGTGGAGGCGAGCGCCACGTGCTCGGCGAGGTCCTTGATCGTGACGCCATCGCTGTGCTGCTGGGAAGCCACGCCCATGAGGACCGCAAACTGGGACGACGTCAGACCCAGGATCCGGGCGAACGCGCTCCTGCACTTGAGCAGGCGGTCCGCGCTCAGGACCCAAGTATAGATCGCTTCCCTGAAAAGCTGGTCGGTGCCGTCCTTGAGGAAGTCTTCACGCGAAGTGGTGAGGGGCGGCTGATAGTCCTGCATCCACGATCCCTTATTGGCCGGCAAGGCATCCTGTTCGGTTCTGCCTCCGGAAGACATTTGCCCGGTTTACCTACCATCCCGGACTCCGCCCGGCAACACGATCCAGCCGCACTGTTCAAAAAATGCATACAAGAGTTAGGCAAAAGCGCGCTTCGTAGGCATCCTCAATCGCCGTAAAATAGGGCGTTCCGGCGCGCTTGACAGGCCTGAAAAAATATACAGAATGTATATGAAATCTGGTGAACACGGCGGGCGCGACCGGTGTCGGCCCTTAGACGAAGACTTGCCGTTCCGGCCATTCCGTCCGCCGATGCACCCGAAGAAAAGACCGGCGAAAACTCGCCGGCCGATCGTCCGGCGCTGGGCCCGGCCGGTCGGTTGACAACCAAAAGAGGTACAGAGATGTCTGACAAGTCTGCCGGCGAGCCGATCTGGAACGCCTTCCTGACGGAGCGCGACAAGCAGGTCTTCGACGCTTCCGGCTACGGTGCGAAGGGCGGCTTCGGCAGCCGTCCCGCGCTCCTCATCATCGACGTCAACTACGGCTTCGTCGGCGACCGGCCGGAGCCCATCCTGGAGTCGGTGAAGCGCTGGATGAATTCCTGCGGCGAGGAGGGCTGGGCTGCGGTTGGCGTGATCAGGCAGCTGCTGGATGCCGCTCGCCCGAAGGGCATCCCGGTCATCTACACCTCCGGACTGCGGCGGGCGGATGCCTGGGACCAGGGCGCGTGGGCCTACAAGAACAGCCGCGTGAACCGCGATTATCTCGGCAAGTCGCCGGCGACGCTGCGCTCCAACATCATCGTCCCCGAGATCGCGCCCGGACCGAGGGATCTGGTGATCGGCAAGCAGAAGCCGAGCGCCTTCCACGGGACGCCGCTCCTCGACTATCTGGTGCACCTGCGGTGCGACAGTCTGCTGGTGACCGGCACGACGACGTCCGGTTGCGTCCGCGCCAGCGTCGTGGATGCCTTCAGCTACAACTACCGGGTGGCGGTCGTCCAGGACGGCTGCGCCGACCGCTCGCAGGCATCCCACGCGATCAACCTGTGCGACATGAACGCGAAGTATGCAGACGTCGTCTCCAGCCCCGAGACCATCAGCTACATCAACGGCCTGCCCGACGGGCTCTTCGACCTTCCGGCCGGCGATCCCGCCGCCGGCAAGCTGTTCGCCCACGACTAGGTCCAGGATCTCGAGCGCGAGGTTGAAGCCTCGCGCGCCAACGATCGCCAACAGGGGAAGGCAATGAGCGTCGACAAGGACATGTTCGATCTGTTCCGGATGGAACTGGAACTCTGCAAGGTGAAGCCGGGCGAGCGCGTCGGCATCCTGTCGGAAGATCTGATCCGCAGGGATTACGCGATGGCTTTCAGCGCCGCAGCCGAGGACCTCGGGGCGCATGTGCTGCACGTCAATATCCCGAAGCGGCCGGGTAGCTTCTTCGGGCCCGGAAACTCGCTGCGCGGCAGGCCGGCCGCCATCGAGGCCCTGAAGAACACCGACCTGGTCATCGACCTCATCGGACTGCTCTGGTCGAAGGAGCAGGACCAGATCACGGAGGGTGGGCCGCGCATGCTCCTGGTCCTCGAACCGATGAGCGTCCTCTCGCGGCTCCGGCCCTCGCCGGAGTCCCGGACGCGCGTCGAGGCGGCCCACCGTCTCATCGCAGGGTCCCGGGAGCTGCGGGTGACATCGCCCGGCGGCACGGACGTCACCTACAAGATCGGCAAGCTCAGGACGGTGAGCCAGTACGGCTACACGGACGAGCCCGGACGATGGGATGCCTGGGCCGGGTCGTTCGTGTGGACCGGCGGCGACGAGGACGGCGTCGACGGCACCGTCGTCATCGATGCCGGCGATCTGCTTCTCGATCCGATCCTGCGCTACGTATCGGAGCCGATCGTCCTGACGATCAGGAAGGGTTACATCACCGAAATCGCCGGCGGCGGCGCCGAAGGCGCCATCATGCGTGACTTCATGGCGGGATTCCGCGATCCGAAGGCCTATGCCGTATCGCACATCGGGTGGGGGCTGGACGAGAACGCGCGCTGGACGTTCCTCGCCACGAGCCCCGACGCTTCGCAGAGCCTCGGCGTCGATGGTCGCTGCTACTACGGCAACGTTCTGTTCTCGACGGGACCGAACACGGAGCTCGGCGGAACCAACAACACCGAATGTCACCTCGACATCCCTCTGAAGAACTGTTCGCTCTTCCTCGATGGCCGGCAGATCCTCAGGGACGGCGAGATACTGCCCGCCGAAATGCGGGTACCGGGCCGCTGACGTCGTTCACCATGCCGACGGGGGCGAAAGTCCCGCGGCTGCAGGCACAGGGAGATCACAATGCCACTCGTGCAAGTCCAGCATCTGGCCGGCGCCTTCACGCGCGATCAGCAGACGGCACTCATCCGCGACATCACGGAGGCGTTCGTGCGCGTGTCGGGCGACGGCATCCGGAACAACGTGCTCGTGACGGTGACGGAGGTCGCGAGCGGTCTCTGGGCCACAGGCGGCGTTCCCCTGACCATCGAGGACGTGGAGCGGCGGCGACGCGAAAGACAGGCCTCCCAGGGCTGAGACTGCCGGCGACCTCTGGAAGGTCGCCGGCGGGTGCGGGGGCGGAGGCGGGAGACCGCCCGGGTCACCGCAGGCCGGTCCAACGTCCTTTCGCGATCGGCGATTGACAAGGGACCGAACCCCAGGGAGCATACAGAATGTATATAAATTACGGGTCCGGTCCGGCGACTTCGTCGCCTTGCTGAGGTGCCAAAGGTGGAGAAGGGGTATCCCGACATGTCGACAAACGCAGCTTCCTTTCCCGTTCTCGAGGGTTTCGATCCCTTCGGTCAGGACTTCCTCAGCGATCCTGCCGCCACCATAAAGCGCGCTCACGAGACAGCGCCGGTCTTCTACTACGAGCCGCTCCGCATGTGGGTGATCACGAAGTACGACGACATCTGCCGTGCGGCGCGCGACGCCGAGACCTTCTCGTCGGACGCCACGGGATTCGTCCCGCCGCCGGACGACATCAAGCCGAAGATCCCCGACACCTTCCTGGCGGATCACTTCATCTCCCAGGACGGACCCGAACACACGCGCAGCCGGACCGCGATCGCACGCCAGTTCCTGCCGCGGGAACTGCAGAAGCAGGAAGAGAACATCCGTCGCATCGCCAATACCCTGATCGATGCGTTCATCGACAAGGGTCGCTGCGACCTGATGCAGGAGTTCTGCTACCCGCTGTCGCTCAACGTCATCATCGGGCTCATCGGAATGCCGCCGGAGCGCGCCGAAGACTACCGCCTGTGGACGGAGGACCTGTTCTCGGTGCTCACGCCGAAGGCGAAGGACGCCGTCAGCAAGCCGATGGGCGAGGACGAGCGGCGGGAGCGCTGGACCCGGCTGGCCGAGGGGCAGGGTTTCCTCGAGAACTTCGTCGCCGAGCGCGCCCGGTGTCCCGTTGGCGATCTTGCGAGCGTCATGCTGCAGGCGAAGGATCAGGCGGGCAGCCTGGCCATGACGCAGCACGGTGTCGTGCGCAAGCTGCACGAACTCATCGCGGCGGGGAACGACACGACCGCCAATCTCATGGCCCACATGCTCGTCTACATGGGCGAGCATCCGGAGCAGGATGCGCAGATCCGCGCCGACAAGGCGCTTCTGCCCAAGGCCATCGAGGAGACGCTGCGGCGCCGCGGGACGTCGCCCGGATTGTTTCGCGTCACGACCAGGGATGTCGAGTTCGGCGGCGTCTCGATACCGCAGGGTTCGCTCGTGTGGCTGCTCTTCATCGGCGGCGGTCTCGACGAAAGCCATTTTCCGAACGCCCAGGCATGGGACATCCACCGTCCCAACAGCGACAAGCATCTCGCCTTCGGTCACGGACGTCACTCCTGTCTCGGCAATCCCCTGGCCCGCCTGGAGGCGCGCGTCGCTTTCGAGGAGCTGCTCCGGAGGATTCCCGACATCCGCGCGGTGCCCGGCCAGAAGCTCGACTACCTGCCGACCCTCACCGTCACGACCATCAATCACCTCATGGCCGAATGGACGCCCCCGGTCAGGGCGTGAGGCAAGCGCATGGAACTGACGCTGCTGCAATCGTCGGTGTCGACCGACGCGCCGCGCGATGCCGTACCTGGAGCCGCCGTCATGAATGATCCGAGGGACCAGGTTCTCAGCATCGAGCGCGTCACCTTCGAGACGTCGGATGTCGTCGTCCTCGAACTGCGCCGCGCGGATCGCGGGATCCTGCCGTCATGGACGCCCGGGGCTCATGTGGACGTGATCCTGCCTTCGGGCAGGATCCGCCAGTATTCGCTCTGCGGAAACCCTGCGGATCGCAGCCGGTATCGGGTGGCGATCCTGCGCGAGCCCGCCGGCCGCGGCGGCTCCGCCGAGCTCCACGACATCGCCAGGGAGGGCACCGTGGTCACCGTCCGGGGGCCGCGCAACCATTTCGAACTCGTTCCGGCCGACCGTTACCTGTTCGTCGCCGGCGGCATCGGCATCACGCCGATACTGCCGATGATCCTCGCGGCGGAGGCGGCCGGCGCAGCGTGGCGTCTCGTCTACGGCGGCCGTACGCAGGCGACGATGGCGTTTCTCGGCGAGATCGGCCAGCGCATGGGCGGCGAGGTCCAGCTGCTGCCGGAAGACCTGTCCGGCCGACCCGATCTGGACGCGCTGCTCGCCGGCGTCGGGGAGGGCGAGATGGTCTACGGCTGCGGGCCGGCCGGCATGCTCGGCGCGCTGGAAGCCGCGGCCGAGCGCCATGGCAGGTCACGGGTGCTTCATGTCGAGCGCTTCGGCGCGGCGGAGGATGCCGTCCCGGCGGCGGGTCTGGCTGGGGACGCGGCGTTCACGGTGGAGCTGCGGCGGTCGGGCCTGAGCCTCGACGTTCCGGCGGACCGCAGGCTGGGGGACGTTCTGCTCGATGCCGGGGTGCCGGTGCCCTTCTCGTGCCAGGAAGGTTACTGCGGAAGCTGCGAGACGGCCGTTCTCGAAGGCGTGCCGGATCATCGCGATACGATCCTGACCGATGAGGAGAAGGCTGAAGCCCGCATCATGATGGTCTGCTGCGGGCGTTCGAAAACGCCGCGCCTGGTGCTGGATCTCTAGTGCGCGGCGCGTCCGCGGGCCGGTGCCGGAACCGGTCATCATTCAATTCCCGACGCCGTCATGGCGTCCGGCAAGTCTAGGCGCGAACGCGCGGAGGTACGGATGGAAAACGCATTGAACTTCTACATCGACGGACGGTGGGTCGCGCCTTCGAACGCCGTCCCGTTCGACGTCGTCAATCCCGCCACCGAGGAAGTGGTCGCGCAGACGAGCATGGGCAGCGCCGAGGATGTCGACCGTGCGGTCAGGGCGGCGCGCACGGCGTTCGAGACCTTCTCCACCTGGAGCGTGGGGCAGCGTATCGAACTGCTGGAGCGGATCATCGTCGAGTACGAGCGTCGGTTCGACGACATCGCCTGGGCGATCACGACGGAGATGGGCTCGCCCATCGGTTTCTCCCGCGGCCTGCAGACCCCCGCGACGCTGGGGCACCTCCGGGAGGCAATCGCGGTCCTGAAGGATTTCAAGTTCGAGTACATGCTCGGAAAGACGCGCATCCTGCGCGAACCGATCGGGGTATGCGGGTTCATCACGCCATGGAACTGGCCGATCAACCAGATTACGGCCAAGCTCGGCAGCGCCATCGGGGCGGGCTGCACCATGGTCGTCAAGCCGAGCGAGTACGCGCCGCTCAGTCCCATCATCCTGGCCGAAGTGCTGCACGAGGCAGGAGTGCCGCGGGGCGTGTTCAACCTCGTCAACGGCGACGGTCCCACGGTGGGCAGTGCCATCTCCAAGCATCCCGGAATAGACATGGTGTCGTTCACCGGCTCGACCGCAGCCGGCATCGCGGTGGCCCGCGACGCTGCCGGGACGGTCAAGCGGGTCCATCAGGAACTCGGCGGGAAATCAGCCAACATCATGCTGCCCGGCAGCCACATCGACGGGTCGGTTCCATACGGCATGGTTCGCGCCTTCACCAACAGCGGGCAGTCCTGCATCGCTCCGTCGCGCATGCTGGTGCCCGAGAGCGACATGGAACGGGTCGTCGAACTCGTCAGGATGGCCGCGTCGGCGCTGGTCGTCGGCGATCCCCGGCGGGAGGAAACCACGCACGGTCCCGTGGTCAACGCCCGGCAGTTCGAGCGGGTCCAGGGCTTCATCCGGGCGGGCATCGACGAGGGTGCGCGGCTGGTCGTCGGCGGCGAGGGCCGGCCAGCCGGCATGAACAAGGGCTATTTCGTCCGGCCGACGATCTTCGCGGACGTGACGCCCGACATGCGGATCGCGCGGGAAGAGATCTTCGGACCGGTGCTGGCCATCATGCCGTACCGCGACGTGGAACACGCCATCGAAATCGCCAACGACACCGAGTACGGCCTGGCGGGCTTCGTATCCGCAGACAGCATGGAAGAAGCGGATGCTGTCGGCAGGCGCATCAGGGCTGGTCGAATCTATCTCAACGACCGGCCACAGGACGTGACGCCCAACTACGAATTCGAAGCCCCGTTCGGCGGCTACAAGCAGTCCGGCAACGGGCGCGAGGTCGGATTGTTCGGCTTCGAGGAGTTCCACGAGGTCAAGGCGGTCATCGCCTGATCCGTCCGATCGAGATGTTTCCGAGTTTTTCCAACCCGCGAGTCTGTTGATGTTCTACCAGCCGGAAAAAAACGACCATGGATTGCCGTTCAATCCATTCAAGTCCCTTGTCGTGCCGCGGCCGATCGCCTGGATATCCACCGTCAGCGCCGACGGCATCGTCAACCTCGCGCCGTTCAGCCAGAGCAACATCCTGGGCTGGGACCCTCCCTACGTCATGTTCTCGGCACAGAACCGCGCGAGCGGAACGCGCCCGGACAGCGTCACCAACGCGGAGACCACGGGCGAGTTCGTGTTCAACATGGCCACCTATGATCAGCGCGAGGCGATCGTCGAAACGAGCATGATCATGGATCCGGCGGTCGACGAGCTCGCTGCGACGGGGCTCACGCCGGTCGAATCGAGACTGGTCAGGCCGCCGAGGGTCAAGGAAAGTCCGGTCAGCCTCGAGTGCAGGCACTACCAGACGCTCGTCCTCGCGAACCGCATCCCGGGGCTGTTCAATTCCGTCGTCATCGGACAGGTCGTCGGCATCCACATCGACGACGACTACATCACGCCGGAAGGCCGGTTCGACGTGCTGAAGGCGCGTCCGCTCGCCCGTATGGGCTATCTCGACTACACCTCGGTCACCGACGTGTTCGAGATCCGGCCGCAGGGCATCTCCGAGGACACGATCATCGGCATGGCAGGCGGCGGAACGCAGCGCGCCGGCTAGGCACGCGCGGCGCATCTGCCGCGCACCCCATCAATCCTCGGGCGCCCGGACGATACCGCCGACGGGGCGCCCGGGCGAACGACACGTCACGCGCGGGGCAGCGGGCCACCGGTCGAAGGGATGTCATGACGAATTTTTCCGAAAAGGTCGTACTCGTAACGGGCGCTGCGCGGGGCATCGGGCTTTCCCTCGCGACGCATTTCTCGAAACTGGGTGCTGCCGTGGCCCTGGCCGACCTGTCGGCGGACGATCTCGCGACGGCGACCGCGGGCATACGCGCCGACGATCCGTCCGCGCGCTGCATGGCGGTGGAGGTCGACGTCGCCGACCGCGCCTCCGTCGAAGCCATGGTCGCCGCCGTGATCGACACGTATGGACGCATCGACGTTCTCGTCAGCAATGCCGGCGTCTGGAAGAACCTGACGCGCGGGCCCTTCTGGCAGCTCTCCAATGCCGAGTGGAGCAACACCTTCAAGGTCAACACCGAGGGGGCCTTCAACTGCGCTTCGGCTGTGGCGCCGCACATGATCGCCCGCAAGTCCGGCCACATCGTCTTCATCGGCTCCGCGGCCATCGGCGAGGCGCTGGCCCACATCCCGCACTATACCGCGTCCAAGTCGGCGCTGACCGGCCTGATGCGCTGTGCTGCCAAGGAACTCGGCAAGGACGGCATCAACGTCAACATGGTCAATCCCGGACAGGTCGACACCGGCGCCTTCAGCCGCGAGCAGATGGAGAGCCGTGCGCTGACCAAGTTCATCCACCGTGTCGGCCAGCCCCGCGATCTCGAAGGGATCGTCACGCTGCTGGCCAGCGACGAGGGCAGTTTCATCACGGCGCAGCAGATCTACGTGGACGGCGGCGGCGTCCTCAACTGAAGGGGCGGCTGACCGCCCGTCGGCCCGATCCGGTCTCAGTGATGCGAGGAGCAGCGAATGGTTGAGATGCGTGGCGCTCACTGCCTGTCGAACGGGATCCGACTACACTATCTCGACTTCAATCCGCGGGGGACGCTGCAGCCGATCCTGCTGCTCCCCGGGATCACCAGCCCCGCAGCAACCTGGGCCTTCGTCGCGGAGCGTCTCGCTGCCGATCGCCGCGTCATCGTCCCCGACATTCGCGGCCGAGGGCTTTCGGAAAACGGTCCCGGCCTCCGCTACGGTCTCGACGACTACGCCGCCGATGCGCGCGGCCTCATCGAGGCGACCGGCCTGGCGGCGCCCGTCGTGATCGGTCATTCGATGGGGGCGCGGATCGGCGCGCGCCTGGCCGTTACCGCGCCCGAAGTCGTGTCCCGGCTCGTGCTCGCCGATCCGCCGCTGTCCGGTCCTGGGCGCGAACCTTACCCCACGCCTCTTTCGTCCTACCTCGACGCCCGCGATGCGGCCTCGCGCGGGGCCACGGTCGAGGAGTTCCGTGCCTTCACCCCGACCTGGACCGACGAGCAGGTCGCGCTGCGGCTGCAATGGCTGCCGACCTGCAGCACGGAAGCCATCATCGCCAGTCACCGGAACTTCCACGAGGAGGACTTCCACGGCGACGTTCCGCGGATCGCCTGTCCCACGCTGCTCGTCTACGCCACCCGGGCGAAGGTCGTCAGAGCCGAGGACGCGGCCTGGATCGCACGGACGCTGCCGCTCGGCCTGGCCATCGGCGTCGACGCAGGACACATGATTCCCTGGGACAACCTCGACGCCTTCCTCGCGGCCATCGACGCGTTTTTACATACAGACTTTATATAAATTGAGGTTCCGAACCCTTGCGGTGCGAATGCCTCTTGACAGCCGAACCGGAACGCAGAAATATACATTATTAATGTAATTTCGTGGCGAGAGCGCTGGCAGAACCCGCTTTCGAATGCAGCAGAGAGGTATGAATGTCGTTCCAGCCAACCTACAAGAACGTGCTCGTCCGGAAGGAGGACGGCATCACGACCGTCACCCTCAATCGGCCCGAAAAGCGGAACGCGATGAGCCCTGAACTCGAGGAGGAGATGCTCGACTGCATTCTCAATCTCGAGGCCGACGACGAGACGCTCGTGCTGGTCCTGACGGGTGCCGGGAAAGCCTGGTGCGCCGGCATGGATCTCGATCTCTTCTTCCGGGAGCTCGAAGGCAATCCGGCCAACGCGGCAAAGCACGTCCGTGCGGAATGGGCCGGGCACCAGTGGAAATGGCACCGCCTCTACAATTTCCCCAAGCCGACCATCGCCATGGTGAACGGCTACTGCTTCGGCGGTGCCTTCACGCAGCTCGTCGCCTGCGACTTCGCCATCGCCGCCGACAGCGCCGTCTTCGGACTGTCCGAGGTGAACTGGGGCGTCATTCCCGGCGGTCTGGTCAGCAAGGCCATGAACATCGCCGTGAACTACCGCGACGCGCTCTACTATTCGATCACCGGCAAGCCCTTCAAGGGGCCGGAAGCGGCGCGGATGGGGCTGATCAACGAGTCGGTTCCGGACGAGCGGCTCCATGACGAGGTCATGAATCTGGCGCGGCATCTGGCGGCGATGAACCCGGAGACGCTGAGGGCCACCAAGCAGGCGGTCAAGGCGACCCGCGACATGACCGTCGACCAGGCCCACGAGTATCTGATCGCCAAGAACGGACAGCTCGCCTTCCGCGATCCGGAGGGTGGCTACAAGCAGGGCATCTCCAAGTTCATCGACGCGAAGGCCTATCGTCCCGGCTACGAGCCCTATCCGCGCGAGAAGGCCGAGGGCGCCTGACATGCAATCGATGCGTCCGCTCGCCGGCATAAAGGTCGTTGAGATCGGCACCATGGTGACGGCGCCGCTCGCCGCCATGCTGCTCGCCCAGATGGGGGCGGACGTCATCAAGGTCGAAAACCCTGCGGGAGGCGACCCCTTCCGCAGGGCCACGAGCGGCGGTTACAGCCCCAACTTCATCGCGTACAACCAGAACAAGCGGAGCATCCAGCTGGATCTGGCGTCGGGATCGGGACGGGCCGAACTGCTGGAACTGGTCGCCGATGCCGACATCCTGATCGAGAACTTCCGTCCGGGGGTGATGGACCGTCTCGGCCTGACCCGCGAGGTCCTGAACGCGGTCAATCCGGCGCTCGTCTACTGCTCCATCACCGGCTTCGGCGCGGACGGTCCCTATGCCGAGCGCCCGGCCTACGACACGGTCGGCATCGCGCTGTCCGGGATCCTGCATATGTATCTCGATCGCGACCAGCCCGATGTGCGGGGACCGACGCTCGCCGACAACGTCACCGGGCTCTATGCGGTCGGCGGCGTGCTCGCCGCGCTGCATGCCCGCCGCCGGACGGGCGAGGGCCAGCGGGTCGAGATCAACATGCTGGAAAGCGCGATCGCGTTCGCGCCGGACGCCTTCGCCTATCTGTCCCAGAGAGGCGAGGCCTACGGCCCGCACTCGCGCGTCGCCTCCTCGCAGAGTTTCGTCTGGAAATGCGCCGACGGCGGCATGATCGCCATCCATCTGTCCGTTCCCGAGAAATTCTGGCTCGGGCTGCTCGATGCCCTCGGCGCGCGCGACTCCCTCGGCCGCGATCCTCGGTTCCTCACGGCCGAGCTGCGGATCGCCAATTATCAGCTGCTCTCGGCCGAGCTCGCCGCGGTCGGGATCACGCGCAGCCGCGATGAATGGGCGGCGTTGCTGCGCGCCCATGACGTTCCGTTCGCGCCCGTCAACTCGATCGGCGAGGTGCTGGACGATCCGCAGGTGAGACATCTCGGCACCTTCGCGGAAGTCGATCACGTGCTGGCCGGCAAGGTCGTCGGGATCCGCAATCCGCTTCGCATCAACGGCGAACGGAGCAGCGTCCAGGCGCCGCCGACGCTGGGCGAGCATGCCGGCGCCCGCTTCGGTGCGGACCGCGATGCGGTGAAGCCCGCAACTCGAACCGTCAGGGAAGGATACTGCGGACAGCCCGACACGAAGGGCTGAGGCGGTCGCCACGGGCCGAGACGATTGCCACGGGCGCCGCACCATCAACACAGGGGAACGACAACGAGGGCATACCCTCGGGAAGAACTCACGCATTCAAACGGCTAAGGAGAGGCCAACATGAATCGCATCGGTTTCAGGAATTTCATCTCGGCGTTCGCACTGGGCGTGGCGCTGTATTCGGGTAGCGCTGCCGCCGAGGAGACCTGGCGGATCGGCACCGTCGTCGCGCCGCCTTCCACCCTCGGCGTCATCGTCGACGAGATGGCCCAGTCCATCACCACCGCCACGAACGGAGCCATCAAGGGCGAGCGCCTGCAGCAGCCGAACGAGCAGGAGATCGCCCAGAACGTGATCCGCGGCCGCTACGAGATGGCGTACATCTCCTCGATCGGCCTGGCCCCGGCGATACCCGAACTGGCCGTCCTCAACATCGCCTATCTCTGGTCGAGCGCCGAGGAGCGCGACTACGTCACCGACAAGTACATCGTCCCGATGGTGCAAGAGACCCTCGCCAAGAACGGCCTGACGCTGGTCCGCTACGGCGAGGGCGGCTGGATGAACCTGTTCTGCCGGATCGCCTGCGTCGATCCCGAACAGATCAAGGGCATGAAGGTCCGGATCTCGCCGACCGCCAGCGACCAGATGATGTTCACGCGGCTCGGGGCCAACCACGTCACCATGACGCTCGCCGATTTCTTCCCGTCCCTTCAGCAGGGCCTGGTCGATGCGGGATCGCTCACCTTCGGCTTCTACGCGGTCGGACCCGCCGCGTCGGCGGCGCCGCACTACGTCTTCACCCGGCACGGACATCAGTCGATGTTTCTCGTGGCGCACACCGCCTACTGGGACAAGCTGACCGAGGAACAGCGCAAGGCCATCGAGGCCGCCGTGCTTCCGACCACCGAGATCCGCCAGAGGGTCGCAAACGAGGACAAGCCGTCGGCCGAGCGTCATCTGAAGCAGGGCGGTTTCGTTCACGACCTGACGCCCGAGCAGCGCGCCAAGTGGGAAGCGGTGGTGACCCCCGGCCATCCCGAGCTGATCGCAGCCCTCGGCCCGCGCGCCAAGGAGATCTACGACGCGGTCGCCAAGGGCAAAGAGGAATTCAAGGCCATGGCCAAGTAGACGCGCGCAACCGGGACGAAGCCATGCAAGCCGACGCTGACACCGCCGCCCGACCGGTGGTCGAAACCTTGCTGCGCGGCCTCAGCCGCGCGGAAACCTGGGTCGCCATCGCCGCCATCTCGATCTCGGGCACGCTGCTCATGGCGGACGTGCTGGGACGCGAGGTCATGGGGCAGGGAATTCCCTGGGCCCAGCGTGTCGCGGTCTACTGTGCCACCATCGCCGGAATGCTCGGCTTCGTGATCGCCATCCAGAGCGGGGAGCATCTGCGGCCCCGTGTCCTGGACGGCGTCTTTCCTCCCGCGATGCGGCCTGCAGTGGGCCGCATCGGTTACTTCGTCTCGGCGGCCATCTTCGCCTTCCTGGCCTACCATTCCTACCTCTTCGTCCAGGCCTCGGCCATCGACGGCCACCGGGGCGTCGGCCTCGACCTTCCCGTCTGGCCGATGCAGGTCATCCTTCCCTACGCTTTCGTCTCGGCGGCGCTGCGATACCTGGCGTACGCTGCCTACCCGCAGATTGCCCCGTCCAAGGATGAAGCGGAGATCCCGCAATGACCGCTCTGGCACTCGTCGCGCTGGTCGTGCTGTTGCTCGTCCTGCGGCAGAACGTCATCGTGATCCTGATCGTGGTCGCGGCCGTCATCCACACCTTCTTCGTGAGCCGGTCGTCGATCGAGTTCCTGATCCAGGATATCTGGTTCGCGGTCGACCGTGAGACGCTCCTGGCGATCCCGATGTTCATCCTGGCCGGCGCGGTCATGACGCGGGGGACGATCGCCCAGCGAATCATCCGGATCGTCGTCGCCATCACGCGGCCGATCCGTGGCGGCCTCGCCCTCGCCTGCATCCTGTCCTGCGCGGTCTTCGCGGCGATTTCCGGCTCGTCCGTCGTCACGATGCTGGCGATCGGCGCGATCATGTATCCGGCGCTGCTGAAGGAAGGCTATGATCGCAAGCTTTCGCTTGGCGCGATCGCGTCAGCGGGCACCCTCGGCATCATCATTCCTCCGTCCATACCGCTGCTGCTCTACGGGATGAGCACGGAGACGTCGGTCGTCGATCTCTTTCTCGCCGGGATAGGCCCCGGCATTCTCCTGACCCTCGTCTTCGCGATCTATGTGGTCTTCATGAACCGACACCGGGCGCCGGACGCCTTCGACGCGGCCGAGGTCCTTTCGGCCCTGCGGCGTGGCGGATGGGCGCTCATGATGCCGGTCATCCTGCTCGGCGGCATCTACTCCGGCAAGTTCACCCCGACCGAGGCGGCAGCCGTGGCGCTGTTCTATTCGCTGATCGTCGAGCTCTTCATCCACCGCGAGATGAAGCCATCCGACTACGGGACTGTGGCGCTGTCGACGGTGTCGATGCTGGGCGTCATTCTGCCGATCTTCGCAGTGGCATCCAGTCTCAACAACGTCGTGGCCATCGAGGGCATGCCGCAGCAGTTCGTGAGCTTCATCACGCAGTACGTCCACAGCGGATGGGCGATGATGCTGGCCATCAACATCACCCTGCTGCTGGTGGGCTGCATCATGGAAGCCTTTTCGGCGATCGTGATCTTCGCGCCGCTGTTCCTTCCGCTGGTCAACGAGTACGGCTTCGATCCGGTCCACTTCGGGATCATCATGATCGTGAACCTGGAGATCGGCTACCTGACGCCGCCCTTCGGCCTGAACATCATCGTGGGTTCCGTGGCGTTCAAGGAGTCCTTCCCGTTCATGATACGGGCCGTCCTCCCGTACGTCATCCTGATGATCCTGTCGCTCGCAGCCATCGTCACCATCGCGCCCATTTCCCTCGGGCTCGTCGAACTGTTCCGGTAAATGCGTTCTTGACAGCTACATTAATAACATAAAGAATGTATCTATACCGTCGACGTCCCTGAAAAGAGCCGATCCGGATCGACCCGTGGGAATGCCCATGGGGACGGCCGACGTGTGCGTGCGGAAGGGCAGGCGCCGCCGCGGCTGCCGGGAGTGCCTGCGGGCATTTCGGGCGGCGATGAGGCAGGCCCGTCCGCTTTGAACCGACACAACGACATAAAAGGGGAATACAGATGAAATCGAAGTCAGTGTTTCGCGCTCTGGGAGTGGCCATTTTCGCCGCTGCCGTCCCGTCCGCCGCCATGGCGGAAGATCCGGGCATCACCGACACGTCGATCAAGATCGGCATGTTCGGCTCCCTGACCGGTCCGGCTGCTGCGTGGGGTTGGCCGACGATCAACGGCGCCAAGATGATCTATGACGCGGTCAACGCCGAGGGCGGCATCCATGGCCGCAAGATCGAGGTTGTCGTGGAGGACGACCAGTGCCAGGCGCCGCTGGCGCTGGCCGCAGCCAAGAAGCTCGTGCATCGCGACGGCGTCTTCATGCTTCACGGCGGCAGCTGCTCCGGCGCGACCCTGCCGGTTCGCGAGATGGTGCTTTCGGACGAGGTTCCGCTGATGGTGCTCGTCGCCACCGCCGACGAGATCGTGCAGCAGCCCAACGACCAGATCGGCCGGGCCTTCCTGCCCGGCAGCTACGACGGCGAGATCATCGCGAACTTCCTGGCCACGATGCCGAACATCAAGAAGGTCGCGGCCGTGGGCAACACCGACGCGATCGCCAATGTTCGCTATCCGAAGCTCGAGGAAAGCCTGAAGGCGCGCGGCATCGAGTATCTCGGGCTCGAGCCGATCGAGGTCGAGGCGACGGACGCGACGGCACAGGTTCTCAAGGTGAAGTCGATGAACCCCGACGCGGTCGTCCTTGTCGCCCGTCCGGCTCCTGCCTCCGTCTACCTGAAGGACGCGGCACGGCTCGGTCTCACGGTGCCCACCATGGGCGCCACCGTGGTGGACCTGCAGGACCTCGTGGACCGGGTCGGAGACACCAAGCCGCTCGAGAACACCTATGTGGTCTCGTTCTACAAGTCGCCGCTGACCGAAGCGCCGATGGCGCCGTGGATCGACATGCTGAAGACGTATTATCCCGACGACAAGGTCCAGGCCTCGGCCTTCTACGGCACGTCGGGTGCCATCGCGGTGGTGGAGGCGCTGAAGCGGGCCGGTCCGGACCTCACCCGCGACTCGTTCATGGCGGCGCTGGCGGAGATCCAGAATCTCGACGGCGGACCGATGGCCTGCACCCTGAACTTCGCCGCCACCGACCTCGAAGGCTGCAAGACGGGCTCCGTGTGGGGCATGCGCGACGGCAAGGTCACCGCGATCGGCGACACCTGGAAGTAGGGCGGCGTCCGGCGGTCCGGTCGCATCCGTGCGGCCGGATCGCGTCGCGCCGAAACGACACGCGGGTTTGCGCGGCTACCCGCTGACATGGCCGTTCGTGTGCGATGCGCCGCTGCGGCGGCGCCGCGAGTGCTTGCGGCGCAATACCGCGGTCCACGCTCCGGGAACGCGCAGCCCAGCCTCGGAAATCGTCCCGCTTCGGGACGCCCGGCGGCTGTCCCGCCGTGCGCTGCGGCCCGCGACGCCATCCGACCGGAGCGCCGGCCGGGTCTCTCAGAACCGCGACCCGGCATGCGGCCGCCTAGGGAATGACTGGAGACTGCACATGGAATTCGCTGCCCTGCTCTCGGTGGGGGTCTCGACCGGCTGTCTCTACGGTCTGGTCGGTCTCGGCCTCGTGCTCGTCTACAACGCGCAGGGGATTCCCAACTTCGCGCATGGCGAGTTCTTCATGGCCGGCGCCTTCGCCGTCTACGTGGCCAACGTCCTGCTTGGAATTCCCTTCGCCTGGTCGCTGCTGATCGCCGTGGCCTTCGGCGGGCTCCTGGGTGCGGCGGTGGAAGTGCTGGCCATCCGGCCGATCGCCATGAACCGCTCGCTCGGGAAGGCTTCCACCGAGGTCGCGATCGTCCTGGCGACCGTGGGGCTCATGATAGTCCTGAAGGGGCTGGCGCGCATCCCCTGGGGCGACAGCATGCGCAACCTGCCGCCGGTGTTCGCCACGGAAACGATCTCGGTCGGCGGGCTGGAGCTTTCCACCCAGCGCCTGCTGATCGTCATCGTCGCCGTCGCGCTGACGGCGGCGCTCTCCGTGTTCTTCGCATCCACCGCCCTCGGCAAGGAGATGCGCGCCACTTCGCAGAACACGGTGGGCGCCAAGCTGATCGGCATCAACACCAGCAGCATCTACTCGGCGACCTGGGGGCTCGCGGCGATCTGCGGTGCAGTGGCCGGCATCCTGGCGGCGCCGCTGATCTTCCTGCATCCCGACATGGGCACCCGCATGCTGCTCAAGGGGTTCGCCGCCGCGTGCCTGGGCGGGTTCGGCAGTGTGTCCGGGGTCCTTGCCGGCGGCGTCCTCATGGGCGTCGTGGAGATTTTCTTCGGGCGGTACTTCGCAACCTCGATGATGGATATCTTCGCGCCGATCATCATCATCGTCGTGCTGCTGTTCCGGCCGCAGGGCCTGTTCGGCTCGCGCCGCGCGGTCAGGGTCTGAACCGATGCGCGGCTTTCTGCAGAACAACGTCTATGCGATCTTCTTCGTCGCGCTCGCGGCGATGGCCTTCGTGACCGATGCGTATTCGCAGTACCTCATCAACCTGATGCTGGTCTACGTGATCATCGCCCAGGGCCTGAACCTGATCCTCGGCTTCGCGGGCATGTTCGCCTTCGCACACGGGGCCTTCATGGCCATCGGCGCCTACGTCTCGGCGCTGCTGGCCACCAAACTGGGCGTGCCGTACCTGCTGGCCCTGCCGGCCGCGGGCATCGCGGCCGCTGCCGTGGGATGTGTCATCGGCATCCCCGCCATCCGCGTCAGCGGTCTGTACCTCGCCATGGTCACGGTCGGCTTCTCGGAGATCATGCAGTGGATCCTTCGGCACTGGAAACCGGTGACCGGCGGTACCGACGGCATGAGCGTGGCCGCGCCGCGGATCTTCGGCGTGGCGTTCCGGAGCGACATCCACACGTTCAGCATCATCCTCGCGGTTGCCGTGCTGATGACGATCCTGGCGCAGTCCATCGTCCGGTCGCGCCTCGGCCGGGCCTTCGTCGCGATCCGCGACGGCGAGATCGCCGCGCAGTCGAGCGGCATCGACGTCGCGCGCACGAAGGTCCTCGCCTTCGCGATCAGCGCCTTCTACGCCGGCATCGGCGGTTCCCTGTTCTCGCTGACGCAGCACTACATCACGCCCGAGAACTTCAACCTCTACCAGACCATCATGCATTTCTGCATGGTCATCGTCGGTGGCGCGGCAAGTCTGATCGGGCCCTTCATCGGCGCGGCAGTGCTGACCTGGCTGCCGGAGATCCTGCGCAACGCCCAGGCCCTCCAGGAGATCGGCTTCGGCCTCCTGCTGATCGTCTTCGTCATCTTCCTCCCGCGCGGACTGGCGGGCTTTCTCTTCGACCGGGGGATACTCCCTCGGGAGCGATTCTCGCCGCTCCGCCGACCTCCCTCCGGAGCCGACGAGCGTCGCGATGCGGAGGCGCGCACCTGATGGAACCCCTGCTCGAGATCCGGAACCTCACCATCCGCTTCGATGGCCTGACCGCGGTCGATTCGGTCAATCTCAGGGTGCAGCCAGGCGAGATCCGCGGCCTCATCGGACCCAACGGCGCCGGCAAGACGACGCTGTTCAACGCCATTTCGGGGCTTGCCGCGGCGAGCGACGGCACGATCCTGCTCGGGGGTGAGGACGTCACGGCGCTAGCCGCACCGCAGCGTGCTGCCCGCGGCATCCGCCGCACCTTCCAGACGGTCCAGCTGGTCCAGAGCTTCACCGTCTACGAGAACCTGCTCGTCGGACTGCATGCCGCGGTCGGCAACCCGCTGACCGCCTTCATCGTCGGTCATCGCATGGCAGCCGCCGGCGGCGATCGGCAGGGCGATGCGGCGATCGACGCGGTTCTGTCCTACCTGGGCATGGACGACCTGCGGGACCGCGTCGTCGATACCCTCACCATCGCGCAGCAGCGCTACGTGGAGATCGGACGCGCCCTGGTCGCCCGGCCGCGGCTGCTGATGCTCGACGAACCGACGGCCGGCCTTTCGCCGGCCCAGGTAGAGAAGCTGGACGCCCTCATCGCCCGGCTTCCCGGCGACTGGGGGGTGTCGATCGTGCTGATCGAGCACGTCATCCCCCTCGTCATCCGGCTGTGCGACCGCATCACCGTCCTCGATCGCGGCAGGGTGATAGCGGAAGGGAAGGGAGAGGAGATATCGGGCAGCCGCGCCGTGCAGCAGGCCTACCTCGGGGGCACGATCGATGCTTGAAGTCTCTGAACTGGAAGCGGGTTACGGCGCGCACAAGGTGCTGAACGGCCTGTCGATGCGGATCGCGAAGGGCCAGGTCGTGGCCCTGCTCGGCGGCAACGGCGCCGGGAAGACGACCACGCTCAGCGCGATCATGGGGCTGATCCCGGCCTGGGCCGGCAGGGTCTCGGTCGACGGTCAGGCGGTCCAGTCGCTGCCCGCGCATCGTGTGTTCCGCGCTGGCGTGGCTCTCGTCCCGCAGTGGCGCGAGCTGTTCACCGAGATGTCGGTCAGCGAGCATCTCGAACTGGGTGCGATCAAGTGCGCGCCGCGCCGCGAGATTCGCGAGCGCATGGAGAGCGTGCTCGACTATCTGCCGGAACTGCGGTCGCATCTGCACCGGCGCGCCGGCACGCTGTCGGGGGGGCAGCAGCAGATGGTGGCGATCGCCCGCGCGCTGACCTCGCGCCCGAAGCTGCTGATGCTCGACGAACCGTCGATGGGCCTGGCGCCGATGGTGGTCGGCGAACTCGGGCGTACGATCCGGCGGCTGAACGAGGCCGGTGCCTCCATCCTGCTGGTCGAGCAGAACGTCCACCTCGCCCTCGAAGTCGCCAGCTACGTCTACGTCATCCGCGGCGGAGCGATCGTGGCGGAGGGCGACCGGGCCCGCTTCGACGACGAGGCCGAACTCTTCCAGTCCTATATCGGCTGATCGATCCGCCGGCTCCGGACCCGCGGCGGCTTCCCCCCGCGGGCGGAACATCCGCGCCCTATGCCGGTGAAGCGTCGCTCTTCCACCGGTTGATGCCGGGAAAGGAGAGGTCGAAGAGGTCGAGTGCCCGCGCACAGGTGTAGGTCACGATGTCCTCGACCGACCCCGGCCTGGCATAGAAGGCCGGGACCGGCGGCATGATGATGGCGCCCGCTTCGGTCGCCTGGGTCATCGCGCGGAGATGGCCGAGATGCAGCGGGGTCTCGCGGACCATCAGCACGAGCCGCCGGCGTTCCTTGAGCGCCACGTCGGCCGCGCGCGTCAGCAAGGTCGAGGTGTTGCCGTAGGCGATCTCGGAGAGGCTGCGGACCGAGCAGGGCGCGACGATCATGCCGAGGGTGCGGAACGAGCCGCTCGAAATGCTGGCCGCGATGTCGTCGGTCTGGTGGACGACGCTGGCGAGTGCCTCGATCTCCCTGACCTTGAGCGAACCCTCGTAGGCGGCCGCCACCTTGGCCGACCGGCTCATCACGAGGTGGCTTTCGAGGTCGAGTTCGCGTGTCATCTCGAGCAGGCGCACCCCGTAGGCGAGCCCCGATGCACCGCTGATTCCGATGATCAACCGCCGTCTGTCCATTGTCTCTCCTGCGCTCCCGTCCGCGTAGCCGAAAATCACGACGCCGCAAGCTCCATGTTCCCACGTCCCGCGCCCGTCGCCCAGCGCCGCGCCCGCGCGCGCCTGGAGTTGCGATCTTGACAGGTCCTGCGAAATATACAACATGAAGCTACTTGTTGTAGCTAAATGTCGGCCAGCCGACCAGGTCAGGGAGCAGATAATGAACGCGAACATCCGCGCCGTCAGGGTTGCCGCCGAGGCGCCCGCCGCCGCGCCGGCCTCCATGCGCACCGGCGAAGAATACCTCCGCTCCCTGCGCGACGGGCGCGCCGTCTTCGTCGACGGCGAGCGCGTCGCCGACGTCACCACCCATCCCGCCTTCGCGGCGGCCGCCCGCTCGGCGGCGAAGCTGTTCGACATCGCCGCCGATCCGGCCAATGCCGAGCGCATGACCTTCACCTCGCCCAGTTCCGGCAAGCCCGTCCTGCGCGCCTACCAGATCCCCCGCACCCATGCCGACCTGCGCGCCCGGCGCCTCGCCTCCGAGATGTGGTCGGAGGCCTCCTTCGGCATGATGGGCCGGACGCCGGACCACGTCTCGTCCTTCTTCTGCGGCTTCGCGGCCGTGCCCGAGGTCTTTTCCGCCGGCGGTGCCGAATATGGCGAGCGGGTCGTCTCCTTCCACGAGAAGCTGCGCGAGAACCATCTGTGGGCCACCTATGCCATCGTGCCGCCGCAGATCGACCGCTCGAAGCCGGCCCACCGGCAGTCCGATCCGGAGCTCTATGCCGGCGTGGTCAAGGAGACCGATGGCGGCATCATCGTGTCGGGCGCCCAGCAGCTGGCGACCGCGGGGCTCTATTCCGACTATCTCTACCTGTCCTGCATCCATCCGCTGCAGCCGGGCGACGAGAACTACGCCATCGGCGTCGCCATCCCCATGAACGCGCCCGGCCTCAAGCTCTATCCGCGCCGCCCCTTCGCGCTGCAGGCGTCGAACGTCTTCGACCACCCGCTGAGCAGCCGCTTCGACGAGTCCGACTGCTTCGTGGTGCTCGACAAGGTGTTCGTGCCCTGGGAGGAGGTGTTCATCTACCGCAACCTCGAGGTCTGCCGCGACCAGTGGTGGAAGACGCCGTCGCATCTCTACGGCAATCTCCAGGCCCAGGCGCGCTACGCCACCAAGCTGCGCTTCCTCATCGGGCTGGCGGCGAAGATGAACGAGACGACCGGCAACGCCGCGCTGCCGCCGGTGATGGGGCAGATGGGCGAGCTGGCCGCGCTGATCTCGATCGTGGAGACCATGCTGGAGGCGCAGGAGACCGTCGCCACCGTCGATGCCAACGGCGTGCTGTGGCCCAGCCGGCAGGCGCTCTACGCGGTCATGGCGCTGCAGTCCGAGATCAACCCGCGCATGATCGAGATCGTGCGCGAACTCACGGGCGCCGCCATGATCAGCCTGCCCTCCTCGCAGAAGGACCTCGACAGCCCGCTCACCGCGCCCGACATCGAACGCTACATGGCGTCCGGCACCGGCTCGGCCCGCGACCGCATCAAGCTCATGCGGCTGGCCTGGGACTTCATCGGCTCGGAGTTCGGAAACCGCCACCAGCAGTACGAGAAGTTCTACGGCGGCGCCTCCTTCATCGTGAAGCAGAACATGTTCCGCAACTACGACATGAAGCGCGCAAAGGCCCTCGTCGACGGCGCCCTCGACATCGCCTGAAACGCCATGACCTCATCAGCGAAACCGAAAAGCCAAACAGGCGGCGGCGTCGCGAACTGTTGGCGTGCGGCCGGACGGCCGTCCCGCCATCGGGGAGACGGCTGACCGTCGGCTGCGGCTCGCGCGAGCGGCGGCGGGGCCGTCCGGGCATCGCGGGACACGGGGCGCATGGGCCGGCGGGCGGGAGCGTCCTTCCGGCGCCGGCGGCAATGGCGCCGGAACGATCCTGCGCAGCTGCGGCGAGGCTCGGCGCGCGGGCGCCGGTTGCGGTCTCGGGCGACCTGCCATGGGCGCGCCGCTGCCGGAGGGGTTCGTCGCCCCGCGCTCGTCGCCTCCACCCCGGCCGGATCGGGCCGGAAGCCCGCGGGTGACGATCCGAGAATGCTGTTTCCCTCGCGGGGTTTCCCAGTTATATTCAGAATGTAGCAAAATCGCTCGATACGGAGGCTCCCATTGAACGTCGGCTATCGTGACCTGCGCGGGTTCATCGACCTGGTCGAGGGAATCGGCGACCTCCGCCGCGTCTCCGGCGCGTCCCTCGACCGGGAGATCGGAGCGATCACCGAGGTGGCCGCGGGCGACCCCCACTGTCCGGCCTTGCTGTTTTCCGACATTCCGGGCCAGCCGGCGGGCAACCGCGTGTTCACCAACGCGACGGTGAGCGCGCGGCGCGCCGCGCTCGCCCTGGGGCTCGACCACGATCTTCCCGCCCTGGAGGCGCTGAAGGCGTGGAAGCAGCGGCGCACCGCGCTGAAGCCGATGGCGCCGGAGACGACCACCGACGTCCCGGTCATGCAGAACACGATGTCGGCCAAGGATGTCGACCTGTCGCGCTTCCCGAGCCCCATCTGGCACCAGCACGACGGCGGTGCCTATATCGGCTCCGGCAGCATCGTGCTGACGCGCGATCCCGACTCGGGCTGGGTCAACTCGTCGATCTACCGCGTTCAGGTGCACGACCGGAACGTGGTGACCGTGCAGTTCGATCACAACGGACGCCACGGCGCCATGATCTCGAAGAAGTACTGGGACCGGGGCGAGGCCTGCCCGATCGCCATCGTCAACGGCCAGGATCCTTCCCTCTTCATCGCCGGCTTCGAATATCTGCCGGAGGGCGCGTCGGAGCTCGACTTCGCCGGCGCCATCCGCGGCGCTCCGGTGGAAGTCTTCGCCGGGCCGCTGACCGGGCTGCCCATCCCCGCACGCGCCGAGATCGTGCTGGAAGGCCGGCTCCTTCCGATGAGCGAGAGGAGCCTGCCCGAGGGTCCCTTCGGCGAGTTCACCGGCTACTACGCGGCCGACCGCAGGCCGGGTCCGGTCATGGAAATCGACGCCGCCTACTACCGCACCGACCCCATCCTGTTCGGGTCGCCGCCGCTGAAGCCGCCACGCTTCCATTTCGGGCTTTCCTTCAGGGCGGCGAGCATCTGGTCCAATCTCGAGGCCGCCGGCGTCGGCGACATCGTCGGCGCGTGGCAGCACGTGTCCCAGCTCATGACGGTGGTGTCGCTCAGGCAGCGCTATGCCGGCCATGCCAAGCGTGCCGGCCTGATCGCCGCGGCGAACAGCTACATGGGCAGGATCGTCGTGCTCGTCGACGAGGACGTCGACCCTTCCAATCTCGCCGACGTCATGTGGGCCGTGACGACGCGTGCGGAGCCCTCGGAAGACGTCGACATCGTCCGCAACGCGTGGAGTTCCTCGCTCGATCCGCGGATCCCGGCCGAACAGCGTGCGGCCGGCCTGACGTCGAACTCCAAGATGATCATCGACGCCTGCGTGCCCTACCACCTGCGCGACAGCTATCCCCGCACCACCGCGCTCGGGATTGCCGAGAGCAACGAGATCCGCCGGCGCTGGTCGGGGATCTTCGGGCCCCGGACCTGAGCCGCCGGCGGCGGGGCGGCCGGTCCGCAACCCGCCGGGCGGCGACGCTCGCGCCGCGAGGCCGGCGCCGGCTTCCGTTCCGGTTCGAACCCCAGCCCTGACCGCCCGCGCGACGCGGCCGGCCGGTCAGGGCAGGTTTTCCCGCACGACGATCTCGATGCGGATGCGCTCCTGCGAGGCCACGATGCCGAGGCCGTCGCTCTTGGCGCGCAGCACGCGGATGGCGCTGCGGACGATGTGGCCGACGTTCTGGCTGATCACGGCGTCGAACATTCCCGACGTCAGCGCCTGGCGCGTCACCTTCGTCAGTTCGTGCGCCACGACGGACAGCGTGCCGGGCGCGACGCGGGGGGCGAGCACGTCGAGCAGCGCACGGCTGCCGTGGCCGACCGAGTAGATGCCGGTGACGTCCGGGCGGCCGTCGAGCACCGCGCTCACCGCGCGCGCGGTGACGGCGTCGTCGTCATGGCCCTCCACCGAGGGCAGCACCTCGATCAGGGGAAACCGCTCGGCCATCACGTGGTCGAAGCCGAGGCGGCGCTCGACGTTGTCGCGGGCCTGCATGGAACTCACCAGCACCATCACGGAGCCGGGCCTGCCGCCGTGGAACTTGCCCATCAGCACGCCCGCGGTGCGGCCGGCGGCGACGTTGTCGATACCCACGAAATGGTCGCGGTCGGTGTTGGGCAGGTCCGAGACCAGCGCCACGATCGGCACGCCGTCTGCCTTCAGCCGGGCGATCGCGTCGCGCACGTGCGGCGTCTCGGGCGCGAAGATCGCCAGGCCGTCGGTGTCGGCGCGCGAGATGGTGCGCAGCGACCGCACCAGCGCGTGCGGATTGCCGGCCGGGAAGCTCACGATGCGCACGTCCGTCCGGTCGTCCGCCGAACCGCGCACCGCCTCCGCGATCGCCTCGCGCAGCGTGCCGACGAAGAGCACCGGCGTCTCGGGCAGCACGAAGGTCATCCGGTAGCGCCGCTGCCGCGCCAGGTTCGCCGCCGTCACGTCGCGGACGTAGCCGAGCGCGTCGATCGCCGCATTGACACGGCCGACGGTCTTGTCCGTCACCCCCGGCCGCTGGTTGAGCACGCGGTCGACCGTTGCGAGGCTGACGCCCGCCGCCCTCGCGATGTCGTTGACCGTCGGTCGAGCCATCCGCACCTCCCGCCGCACTCTATCGGCAAAACCCTGAGGTACGTCAATCAGCGGGGCGAAGGGCGCGACGCCGGCACGGGTGTCGGTGGTGGGGACAGGGACGGAAGCCATGTTCGGCGTCCGCGAACCTTGCCCCGTCGCCTCCGGCTCAGCCGATCCGCCGGACCGCATACTCCTCGAGGCGTGCACCGGCGGCATCCATGTCGTCTGCCGTGAGTTCCTTTCCGCGCAGCGCGGGAGGCAGGTCCAGCGTCAGGTGCAGGTAGCGGACGCCCCTGGCGTTGAGCCGGGCGACGACGTTCACCGCAAGCGTTCCGGCGACGACGTCTCCTGCGGAGAAGCTCTCGATCTCCGCGTCGCCGACATGGTCGAGGCGGCGCAGGCGCCAGAGCGTCGCCAGCCCCGCGGCGTGCTCCACCGACAGCCCCTTGCGGTAGGCGAAGGAGCCCGACGACATGCCAGCGTCGAACTGGCGGTCGAGCGCTTCGGCGAGCGCCGTCTGCACGATGCGGTCGCGCACGCAGGGCACGGCCAGTTCGCGCCGGCGTCCGTCCGGCTTGGCGATGTCGAAGCGCCGCAGGCCTCCCGGCCGGTAGGCGCCGGAGATCAGGCCGCCGCTCAGCCGGGCCAGCGCCGCCGGTCCGCCGCGCGCGAAGCCGCCGGCCGTCTGGCCGTCGCCGCCCGCCCCGCCGGCGGCGCGGACGACGCGCTTCAGCGCCGCCGCCAGTGCGTCCGGTGCCGCGACGTCGGCGAGCCGCGCCGCGCAGCCGCCGGGGCAGCCCGACTTGCGGCAGATCTCGCTCCTGTCGTCGCCGGCACGCGTCATCGCCGGCCAGTCTAGCCGGGCCGGCCGCCGTGCGCGCCAGGCACAAGCTTGTTGCGGTTGCAGCCGCCCCCCGGCCATCGGACTCTGGTGCGCAAGCGGAGCGGCACCATGGAAAAGGACAGGCTGGTCGAAGACATCGAGCGGAGCCTCACCGCGCCGCTGCCCGGCGATCGGCCGGCGCAGCCGGGCGACCCGCCCGATCCCTACGAGGCGG
Source organism: Aquibium microcysteis (assembly GCF_014495845.1). NCBI lineage: Bacteria > Pseudomonadati > Pseudomonadota > Alphaproteobacteria > Hyphomicrobiales > Phyllobacteriaceae > Aquibium > Aquibium microcysteis. The sequence continues at coordinate 3,801,243 of NZ_CP061080.1, read as the reverse complement.
CTCTCGCCGATCTCGACGAGGCCGCCCGTGCCTTCGAGCGCGCCGGCCAGGCGGCTTCCGCGGCGGAGCGGCAGCGCGCGCAGTTTCCGGCTCCCGTGCTGCGGCCCGCGCTTCGCCTGGCGCAGTTCGCCTGCGTGACCGCCTGCGCCGCCGCGCACCCGCTGGCGCAGGCCGGCGACTGGCGCCTGGCGTCGCTGCCGTTCCTGGCAGCCTTCGCGGCGGCCGCGGCCGGCGATCTGGCGGGAACCGGCCTCGCCGGACCGTTCCGCGGGCGCGGTCCCGCCGGGGTGGCGGCCTCCCTCGCGGTCGCGCTCGTCGGCATCGCGGCCGCCGCTTCCGCGGTTGCGGCGGCGCTCTTCCTGCCGCCGCTCGCGCAGGCGCCCTGGTTCGCGCCGGCCGTGCTCGCGCTGGCACTGGCCTCCGCCGCCACCTTGCCCTTCGTGCCTGCAGGCGGTGCCGACCTAACGCGGCTCGAGGAGAAGGCCCGGCAGGCGCGCCTGCGCCAGGCCGCCGCCTTCCGCGCCGCGCGCGAGGCCTCGCAACGGCTCGAACGCATCCACGCCGACCACCTCGCCCCCCTCGCGCGCCTCTCCGGCCGCCCCGCCGGCTGGCGGCGAAACGCGAACGGAGAGTGAACAGATGATGGCTTTTCTTCACAAAAATCGTAACGAAAAAAATCTTTGGAATCACCTCTTGCAAGCCGCTGAAAACATGAGGATAAATCGAGGGGGTCAGTCCGGGCTTTTCCCCGTTTGAGAGGGGATTGAAACGCGAGGACGATGTCGTCCTGCCCCTCGACGGTCCGGGCTTTTCCCCGTTTGAGAGGGGATTGAAACAGGCCGATCTCTGGAACATGTACCCACTGATGAGTCCGGGCTTTTCCCCGTTTGAGAGGGGATTGAAACTCCACCGCCAGGCGGTAGAGCATCGCCGCCGTCCGGGCTTTTCCCCGTTTGAGAGGGGATTGAAACGCGCATGCGCGCACAGCTTTAGCACGCTATCCGTCCGGGCTTTTCCCCGTTTGAGAGGGGATTGAAACGGTTATTCTCGAACTCCTTGTGGGCGCGGATTGTCCGGGCTTTTCCCCGTTTGAGAGGGGATTGAAACTGCCCACGCGGGCCACCTGCCCCGACGGGGCGGTCCGGGCTTTTCCCCGTTTGAGAGGGGATTGAAACCGTCCCCGCCCCGCACAAGTGCGGAGGGGACGGGAAGTACTACCGAGCAGTTGTCCGGGCTTTTCCCCGTTTGAGAGGGGATTGAAACCATCGCAGGAGCGGCCTGTTCGTAACCCATGGTCCGGGCTTTTCCCCGTTTGAGAGGGGATTGAAACGGCGCCCGCGAGCTTGTCGAAGCCGATCTCCTGTCCGGGCTTTTCCCCGTTTGGGAGGGGATTGAAACACCGCAACGCGCGGAAAAGGCAATCAGTGCCGTCCGGGCTTTTCCCCGTTTGAGAGGGGATTGAAACTGCACGGGATCATCTACGACACGATCGGGAAGGTCCGGGCTTTTCCCCGTTTGAGAGGGGATTGAAACGCGGCCGAGGAGTTCGTTCAGCCGCTTCACACGTCCCGGCCTTTCCCCGTTCGAGAGGGGCCTGCAACCTTGTGCCTCTTGTCCTTCCGGTCATCCGCGGTCCAGGCTTTCTCCCGTTCGAGACGGAAGCGACGTCACTTTCCGGGAGATTGCGTCCGATGATCTGGCTCCTTGGCGGGATGGCCCTCCTGTTCTTTCTCTTCTCGGAGGGACTGCAGGGAAACCACGCCGCCATGATCATCTTGCTGGTCATCGTGCTCTTCCTGCTCGTCATCGTGATCTGATCGCACGGGGAAGCGGACATGGAGAGCCCGGCCTGGCTTCTCCGTCCGGCGGACGACTTCTCCCGCCGCCGCTCCCGTGCCCCGCGGCCGGGCTTGCGGCGGTTGCATGCGGGCTGTGCCACGTGGCATGGTGGCGCCATGGACAAACTCCTGGCGGAAGACTGGCAGCCCTGGCAGCCCGGTTCGAGCGTGCGGCCGTTCCTGCCGCTCACCGTTGTTTCGCTCGACGTCCGCTTCGACGAGGTGGCCGATCTGCCGGCCTTCCGCGGGGCGCTGTGGCGGTCGGTGCTCGGGCCGCAGCTCAAGCTCTTCGATGCCGAAGGCGGCTGGCGGCCGGACGCGCCGGCGCCGCTGCCGGCCTCGCTGTTCGACTGGTTCTTCCGGCCGGACGCCGCCGCCGCCATGATCGCGCCGGACCTCGGAGAGGCGCTGTCGCCGCTCGTCATCGACGCGCCGCCCGATCCGTCCTCGGGCATGGTCCGCCGCGGCGACCGCACCGGTTTCCGGGTGGTGCTGGCCGGTCGCGCCGGACATGCCGCCCAGGCCGTCGTGCTGGCCTTCGCCCGCGCCGCCCGCGCGGGCCTCGGCGATGCGGTGGCGCTCGACGGGCGGCGCGGCCGGGCCCGGCTGGTCGAGGCCGCCGCCGACGGCGAGACGATCTTCGGCGACGGCCGGGGCTGGCTGCGGCCGCCGCCGCCGCCGCGCATCCATCCGGCGCCGGAATGCCCGTCCGTCCTGCGCGTCGTGCTGCGTACGCCGCTTCGTCTCACCCGTGGCGGGCGCGAGATCGAGCCCGCCGCCTTCGTGCCGGCCGATCTCCTCGGCGCGCTGATCCGGCGCGTCTCCTCGCTGATGCGCAGCGAGGCGGGCGTCGTCCTCGACGCCGACTTCCGCGAACTCACCGCGAAGGCGAGGGCCCTGCGCTGGCAGCCGGAACGGCTGGAGAAGGTGCATCTGTCGCGCTGGTCGTCGCGGCAGGAGCAGCGCATTCCCGCAAACGGCCTCGTCGGCTCCTTCCTGCTCGACATGGACGGCTGCGAGGACCTGTTCGACTTCCTGTGGCTCGGCCTGTTCCTGCATGCCGGCAAGGGGGCGATGGCCGGGATGGGCGGACTGGCCATGGAGGCGCTCTGAACGATGACGGAGACCGGGCCGGATCCGATTGCCGCCGCCTCCGACGCACCGGCGCCCCCGGCCAGGCCGGCGGCTGCGCGCGATCCGTCCGATCCGTCGAGCTTTCCGCGCCGCGTGGTGGTGGCGACCCTCGGCCTCGCGCCGCAGGTGCTGACGGAGACGCTCTGGTGCCTTGCCACGCGCCAGTCGCCGCCCTTTGTTCCGACCGAGATCCACGTGCTGACGACCCGCGAGGGCGCGCGCCGGGCGCGGGAGACGCTCACTGCGCCCGACGGCGGCCAGCTCGCCGCGCTGGCGCGCGAGACCGGCCATCCGGCGCTCGCCGCGGCGCTGGCGCCGGAGCGGATCCACGTCATCGCGACGCCGGACGGCGAGGAACTCAACGACATCGATTCGCCGCAGCACAATGCGGCCGCGGCCGATCTCATCACACAGACCATGCGCGGCCTCGCGGCCGATGCCGACGCCGCCCTCCACGTCTCGATCGCCGGCGGCCGCAAGACCATGGGCTTCCTGCTCGGCTATGCCCTGTCCCTCTACGGCCGGCCCCAGGACCGTCTCTCGCACGTGCTGGTTTCGCCGCCCTTCGAGGGCCATCCGGACTTCTTCTTTCCGCCGGCCGTCCCGGTCCTGCTGCAGCGCCGCGGCCAGGATGCCGTCTCCACGGAGGGAGCGGAGGTGACGCTCGCCGAAATCCCCTTCGTCGGCCTGCGGGCGCAGCTGCCGCCCGAAGTGCTGGACGGAAAATGGAGCTACTCCGAGACCGTCGCCCTGGCGCGCGGCGCGCTCGCCCCCGGCCGCATGGTGTTCGATCCCCGCCGCGGAACGCTCGAATGCCAGGGGGTCGACGTTCCGCTGGCGCCGCAGACTTTCGCGCTGGCCGCGCTGCTGGCGCGGCGCATCGTGGCGATGGGCGTCGAGAGAGCCGCGCTGACCTGGAGGGACGTCGACTGGCCTGCCTACCTCGCGGAGTACGAGGCCCTGGAGACCGTCTCGCTGGCGCAGAGGGAAGCGTTGAGCAAGCGCCTCTCCATCCTCGACGGCGAGGCCGAGCGGGTTCGCTTCCAGGAACATGCGTCGCGGCTGCGCAAGGCCATCCGGGAGGCGCTGGGGCCGGCTGCCGATCCCTATCTGCCCGTCACCTTCGGCAGCCGCCCCAGCACGCGCGTCGGCTTCCGGCTCGACCCTTCCCGCATCGTCTTTGCCGGGGACGAGCGCGCGCCGGCCGGATGAGGCGGCTTGCGGGGTGCCGAGCGAAGCGGAGGCATCCGGGTCCGTCCGGCTCGGTCCCCACTCTGGATGTCGGGTGCCGCTGCGCGGCCCCGGAATGACGCCGATGCGGGGGACCGTGCGGGTCGGCTTCGATGCCCGCCCGACGATGCTCCAGTGCAGCAGAGGCGATGACGCGGAGGTAGACCAGCGGCTCGACGCATGCTGCGCCGTCCCCTGCCGCGGCGGGCAGGCGACGGCGGCGCCGCGCGGTCCGCCGCTAGGCCGTGGCGCCGGTCGCGTCGCGCAGCTTTTCCAGCAGCCGCGCGACGGCTTCGGCGCCGGGATCGTTGATGCCCTTCAGCCGATCCTCCGAGATGTAGCTGGCGCGGCCGGCCTTGGCGCGGCGCATGCCGCCGGTGGCATCGGCGCCGGTGCGCGCGGCGGCGGCAGCGGCCGCGATGCCTTGCGGCAGGGTGTCGAGCGCCGGCACCAGCGCGTCGATCATGGTGCGGTCGCCGGGTTCGGCGCCGCCGACCTGCCGGATCCGTTCAAGCCCGGCCTTCAGCGCGGCGATCCAGTCCCTGCCGCCGGCCGAAGCGTCGCCCGCCGCGGTGAAGAAGATCGCGAGCAGCACGCCCGACGACCCGCCCATGGTCTGCGACAGTTCCATGCCGATCGCCCGGTAGAGCTGGGTCAGGTCGGCGAGCGGCAGCCGGTCCAGCGCCGCAGCCAGCGCGCGCGCGGCGGTGGCGAGCGTGGTGCCGGTGTCGCCGTCGCCAGCGCGGGCGTCGAGCGCGTTGAGGTCCGCTTCGGCGCCGATCAGGATGGCGCAGCAGGTCTCGAGCAGCGCGCGCCGTCCGGGATGCGGCGAGGGCATCGGCTGGATCGGCGTCAGCCCGTCGGGCAGCGGCATCACCTCCACCTTGCCGAAGGGTGAGAGGCCAGGCCAGGCCCAAGGGGCCACGGGCGCCCGGAGGGCGGCCTCGGCCTCCTTCGTCAGCGGCATCAGCGAGAGCGAGAAGCCCTGCATGTCGAGCGAGGTCATCATCGCCGCGGGGCCGACGATGAAGCGGATCCGGTCGGCAATGGGCGAGCGGGCGAGCTCCTCGGCGAGCACCGACATCTCGAGCTGGGTGGCGCCGCCTAGATTGTTGAGCAGCGCCACATGCGGGCCGGGCTTCAGCCGGGCGGCGAGCCGGTCGATCACCAGTGCCATGGCCTGGCGCGCGTTCTCGAACGCCACCTGCTCGGCGCCGGCCTCGCCATGGATGCCGAGGCCGAGTTCGGCGAAGCCGGCCGCGATGCGGTCGTGCTTGGGCGAGCCGGGGATGGTGCAGGTGTCGAGCGACATGCCGATCGAGATGACGCCGTCGATGGCGCGCCGGGCCGCCGCGGCGACTGTCTCGAGGCTCTCGCCGGCCTCGGCCAGCGCACCGGCGATCTTGTGCACGAACAGCGTGCCGGCCACGCCGCGGGCCTGCGGCAGGTCGGGCAGCGCCACGTCGTCGTCGACGATCACCATGTCGACCGCCAGGCCGAAGCTGCGCGCCCGCTCGGCCGCCAGGCCGAAGTTCAGCCGGTCGCCGGTGTAGTTCTTGACGATCAGCAGGCAGCCGGCCTTGCCCGTCACCGTCAGGATGGCGGCGAGCACGGCGTCGACCGAGGGCGAGGCGAAGACGTCGCCGCAGACGGCGGCCGTCAGCATGCCCTGGCCGACGAAGCCTGCATGCGCCGGCTCGTGCCCCGATCCGCCGCCCGAGACGATCGCGACCTTCGAGCGGTCCCAGTCGGTGCGCACGGCGACCTTGATGTGCGGATAGCCGTCGAGCCGGGCGATGCGCCCGCCCGCGCCGCGCAGGAAGCCGTCGAGGGCCTCCACCACGACCGTATCCTTGGCGTTGAAAAACTGGGTCATTGGTCGTCTCCTGAAGCAATGCGGGCGCCGTCGGCGGCGAAGTAGAGCGGGTCATGCGGCGCGATGCGCAGCGTGGCACCGGGGGAAAGCGGCGTGTGCGGGTCGGCGAGCGTCACCAGCGGGTGGCCGTCGACGACGAGGTGCAGGCGCGTCTGGTCGCCGAGATGCTCGACGCGCGTGACGGTCGCCTCGCGACCGTCCGCCGCGTCCGGGCGGATGTGCTCCGGCCGCAGGCCGATGAAGGCCGCACCCGCGGGGGCGGCGCCGAACAAGCTGGCCGGCAGCGCGTTGATGCGCGGCTGGCCGAGCCGGGCGGCGACGGTCAGGCTGACCGGGGCCTCATAGATCGCGCGCGGCGTGCCGAACTGCACCAGCCGGCCCGCATCGAGCACGCCGACATGGGTGGCCATGGTCATCGCCTCGATCTGGTCGTGGGTCACGTAGACCAGCGTCGCGCCGAGATCGGCCTGGATGCGCTTCAGCTCGATGCGCAGGTCGGCGCGCAGCTTGGCATCGAGCGACGACAGCGGCTCGTCCATCAGGAAGACCTGCGGCTTGCGCACCAGTGCGCGGCCGATCGAGACGCGCTGCATCTCGCCGCCCGAGAGCGCGGTGGCCTTGTTGTCGAGCTTGTGGGCGATGCGCAGCACCTCCGCCACCTCACCGATGCGCCGTTCGATCACGTCCGGCGGGGTGCGCAGCAGCGGCGACTGCAGCGGGAAGGCGAGGTTCTGGCGCACCGTCAGATGCGGGTAGAGCGAATACTGCTGGAACACCATGGCCACGTTGCGCTCGGCCGGCGTGTCGGCCAGGACGCTGCGCCCGCCGATCAGGACATCGCCCGCGTCCGGCTTTTCCAGGCCGGCGATCAGCCGCAGCGTCGTCGTCTTGCCGGCGCCCGTCGGGCCGAGCAGCACAACGAAGGCGCCGTCGGGGACGGAGAGATCCATGGCGTCGACGGCGAGCGTGGCGCCGAAGGCCTTGGAGACGCCTTTCAGCACGACGTCAGCCATGGGCGTTCTCCCGGCGCGTGTCCCGACGCATCGGCCGCTCGACCGACAGCGCCCGGCCGGTGCCGGCGTCGAAGAGCGACAGCGTCTGCGTGTTGAAGGACAGGCCGACCGGTTCGCCCACGCGCACGCTCAGGGAGGACGGGATGCGCGCCTTGACGATGCCGTTGGCGGTGTCGAGGGTGACGATCTGGGTCGTGCCGAGATATTCCGCCGCAATGACCGATCCGCGATAGGGTGCCGCATCGTCGAGCCGGACGTGTTCGGGCCGGACGCCGAGCACGGCCTTCGCGCCGCCCGTCGCCTCCTTCGTCGCAGGCACGGCGATCTCGACGCCCGACAGCCGCACGCTGGTCGCGCCTGCGGGCACGGCGGCGTCGAAGCGCAGGAAATTCATCGGCGGCGAGCCGATGAATTCCGCCACGAACAGCGTCGCCGGCTCGTCGTAGATGTCCTGCGGCGTGCCCCACTGCTCGACGACGCCATGGTTCATGACGACGATCTTGTCGCCCATCTGCATGGCTTCGAGCTGGTCGTGGGTGACGTAGACCGTGGTGGCGCCCATGCGGTCGTGCAGGGCGCGCAGTTCCTCGGCCATGCGCTCGCGGAACTCGGCGTCGAGCGCGCCGAGCGGCTCGTCCATCAGGAAGGCCTTGGGCCTGCGCACGATGGCACGTCCGAGCGCGACGCGCTGGCGGTCGCCGGCCGACAGCCCGCCGACGGGCCGGTCGAGGATCGCCTCGATGCCGAGGATGCGCGCGATCTCGGCCACCCGCGTCTTCACCTCGGCGCGCGGCACGCCCTGGCTGACCAGCGGATAGGAGATGTTGCGGCGCACGTTCATGTGCGGGTAGAGCGCGAACATCTGGAAGACGAATGCGATGTCGCGGGCGCTGGCGCGCATGTTGGCGACGTCCTGGCCGTCGAGCAGGATCTGGCCCGAGGTTGGCAGTTCGAGCCCGGCGATCATGCGCAGCGTCGTCGTCTTGCCGCATCCCGAGGGGCCGAGCAGCATGAAGAACTCGCCGTCGGCGATGGTGAAGCTCGATCCTTTCACGGCGGTGAAGCTGCCGAATTCCTTGCGCAGGTTGCGGATCACGATCTCGGCCAACGCGCTACTCCGGAAAATGGCTGACGACGATGAACATCACCGTGCCGGTCAGCGTCACAGCGAAGGACCAGGTGAAGGCCGCAAGCGCGAAGGGCTGCATCAGCATGACGACTCCGGCCGCGATCAGCACGGTTGCGACCGTTTCCCACGGACCCCGCCGCAGGCGGAGCAGGCCCCCCAGGAAGCGTCTCATTTGCGCACCGCGCCGAAGGTGATGCCGCGCAGGAGGTGCTTGCGCAGGAGGATGGTGAAGACCATGACCGGCACCAGGAACAGCGTCGCGCCCGCCGCCACCGCCGGCCAGTCCTTGCCGACGCCGATGATGGTGGGGATGAAGGGCGGCGCGGTCTGCGCCGTTCCCGAGGTCAGGAGCACGGCGAAGGCGTATTCGTTCCAGGCGAAGATCAGGCAGAAGATGGCGGTCGAGGCGATGCCGGTCGTCGCCTGCGGCAGCACCACCTTGGAGAAGGCCTGGAAGCGCGTGTAGCCGTCGATCAGCGCCGCCTCCTCGTACTCGACGGGAATCTCGTCGATGAAGCCCTTCAGCAGCCAGACCGAGAGCGACAGGTTCACGGCCGTGTAGAGCAGGATCATGCCGAGATGCGTGTCCGACAGGCCGAGCTGGCGGTACATCAGGAAGATCGGGATCGCGACCGCGATCGGCGGCATCATGCGCGTCGACAGGATGAAGAACATCAGATCGTCCTTCAGAGGCACCCTGAAGCGCGAGAAGGCATAGGCCGCGAGCGTGCCGAGGAAGATCGACAGGAAGGTCGAGCCGAAACCGATGATCACCGAATTGAGGAAGCGCTCGCCGTAGCGGCTGGGACCCGAGATCACCATGTCGTACTGGCGCACGATGGCGTCGTACCAGGTCTGAGGCGGGCCGAGCTGGGCCAGCGTCTCCGGCGTCGCCCGCGAGCGGGTGGTGAACAGGTTGACGTAGCCTTCCAGCGTCGGCTCGTAGATCAGCTTCGGCGGGTAGGCGATGGCGTCGCCGGGCGACTTGAAGCCGGTGGCGATGATCCAGGCCAGCGGCATGATCGTGACCAGCGCATAACCCACGACCAGGATGCCGGCGACCCACTTTTGCAGCCGGGACGGTTCGGTGACGGAATGGTTCATCGTTCCTTCACCTTGTTCAGGGCCTTCACGTAGATCGAGGCGAGGCCGAAGACCGTCACGAACAGGATGATGGCATAGGCGGAGGAGTAGCCCGTGCGCCACTTCTCGAAGGCCTCGCGCTTGAGGTTTATCGAGGTCAGTTCCGTGACGCTGCCCGGGCCGCCGCCGGTGAGCTGCACCACGAGGTCGAACATCTTGAAGTTCTCGATGCCGCGGAACAGCACGGCCAGCATCAGGAACGGCAGCACCATCGGGATGGTGATGGTCCAGAACTGGCGCCAGCGCGAGGCCCGGTCCACCTCCGCCGCCTCGTAGATGTAGTCGGGGATCGAGCGCAGGCCGGCGAGGCAGATCAGCATCACGAAGGGCGTCCACATCCAGGTGTCGACGATGACGATCGACCAGGGAGCGAGCCTGACGTCGCCGATCATCGAGAAGGAGGCCGGGTCGACGCCCGAGACGAAGGCCACCACGTAGTTGAACAGCCCGATCTGCGGCTGGTAGAGGAAGGTCCAGAAATTGCCCACCACGGCGGGCGAGAGCATCATGGGCAGGACGATGATCGTCGTCCACAGGTCGTTGCCCCTGAACTTCTTGTTGATCAGGTAGGCGAGTGAGAAGCCGATCAGCACCTGCAGCACGAGCGTCCAGATCAGGAAATGCGCCGTCGCCTGCATCGAGTTCCAGATGTCGGGATCGGTGAGGATGCGCTCGTAGTTGCGCAGCCCCACCCATTCGATCGCCTCGTTGGCCCGGTTGGCGCGGTAGTTCGTCAGGCTCAGCCGGATTGTCCAGATCAGCGGGAAGATGTTGATGGCGAGCAGCAGCAGGATGGTCGGGACGATGAAGACGAAGGCCAGCGTCCGGTCGGAGAGGCCGGCGATCCGGCGCCGCAACCTGGCGGGCGCCGTCGCCGTTCCGCGGCTGGTGTTGTCGTCCGTCATGGCGCCGGGCCTGCGAGGTGAGATGTCGGTCGGCCCGGGCGGAGCCTTTCGGATCCCGCCCGGGAACTGTCCTGCGGACGAGCGTCTCTAGAGCTTGCCGTCGTCCTCGAAGGTCTCGGTCCAGTCGGCCACGAGCCCGTCGAGCGCCTCCTTGGCCGTGCCGTTGCCGGCGACGACATAGTCGTGGAAGCGGCGCTGGCTGGCCTGCAGCAGCGTGGCGTAGCTCGGCTCGGCCCAGAAGTCCTTCACGATCGCCATGGAGTCGAGGAAGGTCTGCGCGTAGGGCTGGCTCTGCGGGAATTCGGGCGCCAGCGTCACCGCCTTGAGGCACGAGAAGCCGCCCATCTCCCACCACTTGGCCTGCACGGCGGGCTGGGCGAACCACTTGATGTATTCCAGCGCCGCCTCCTGCTTCTCCGAATAGGAGACGACCGAGATGCCCTGGCCGCCGAGTTGTGCGAACTGCTCGCCATCGGGACCTGCCGGATTGACGAAGTAACCGGTCTTGCCGCCGCCGACACTGGCGTCGCTCTCGAAGCCCGGCCAGGTGAAGGCGAAGTTCATCTGCAGCGCGACCTGGCCCGACTTGAAGGCGTCGATGCCTTCCGACATGTAGCCGTTGGACGAGCCGGGCGGCGTGCAGCAGTCGTAGAGCGCCTTGTAGTATTCGAGGCCCGCCACCGCGCCCGGCCCGTTGACGAAGCCTTCCATGTCGTAGGGCTTGTCCGGGTTCTCGTACTTGAAGCCGAAGGAGTAGAGCACGTCCATGGCGCCCATGGTGATGCCTTCGGAGCCGCGCTCGGTGTAGATCGATGCGCCGTAGACGGTCTTGCCGTCGACCTCCCGGCCCTGGAAGAACTCGGCGATGTCCTTCAGCTCGGCGAAGGTCTTCGGCACCCCGAGGTCGCGGCCGTACTTCTCCTTGAACGCCGCCTGGAGTTCCGGCTTCTCGAACCAGTCCTTGCGGTAGGTCCAGCCGACGACGTCGCCGAAGGCGGGCAGGGCCCAGTAATTGGGCGTGTTCTTCGGCCATTCCGAATAGCCGGTCACGGTGGCGTCGATGAAGTCGCTCATCTTGATGCCGTTGGCATCGAAGAAGTCGTTGAGCTTGACGTAATGGCCGTTCTCGGCGGAGCCGCCGATCCACTGGCTGTCGCCGATCATCAGGTCGCAGAGCTTGCCGCCGGAGTTCAGCTCGTTGAGCATGCGGTCGGCGAAATTGGGCCACGGCACGAATTCGAACTTCATCGTGTGGCCCGACTGCGCCTCGAACTCCTTCGACAGTTCCACCAGTGCGTTCGCCGGGTCCCAGGCGGCCCAGCACAGGGTGAGGTCGGCGGCCTGCGCGTTCGTCGCAGTCAGGGCAGCCGTAATCGACAAGGCGGCTGTGGCCGCCAGATGGGCACGTCTCATGATGATCCTCCCGTATGGGCGCCGAGCGCCGACGTAAGGGAAGCTAGATGAGGTACGTACCTCATGTCAATCGTCCTCCGAGACGATCCCTCGGGCGCGCAGCCGGAAGAAGGCATGGAACCTGCCCGGCCGCGGCACGGATGCTCCGTCACCGGCGCCGCCGCGTTCCTTCGGTCCCTGTGCTTGCGGCGCGTGGGAAGGACGGTCTAGGGTGTCACGGGGTCGTGCGCCATCAAACGAGGCGTGGCGTGGCCGTCGCGGCCTGACGCCCGCCGCGGCAGAGGGCGTGGGGAGGGAACGACGATGCTGCGACGGTTTGCGCGCATGATGGGCACGATGGCTCTCGCCGCGGTGCTCGCGGCGCCGGTCCTTGCCGGCGAGACCATGACGCTGAAGATCGGCTATCCGCCCGGCGGAGGCTTCGACCTCTCCGGCCGGCTGTTCGCGCGCCATTTCGGCCGGTTCATCGAAGGGAATCCGACGGTCGTCGTGCAGAACGTTCCGGGCGGGGGCAGTCTCAAGCTGACGGAGATGATGCTGGAGTCCGAGCCCGGCGACGGCACGGTCGTCGGCATGATCAGCCCTACCATGGCCACGGCGCCGCTTCTCGACCCCGGCCTGCAGCATCTGAGAGCCTCCGAGATCCGCTGGATCGGCGGGCTCAGGAACGAGGCCTCTGTCTGTTTCACCGGGAAGAACAGCGGTATCGAGACCGTGGACGATTTCCGCACGAAGGACATCCTGATCGGCGCGTCCGGCAAGGCCAGCACCACCTACATGCACGCGGCGCTCGTCAAGACCCTGCTCGGCGCGAACTTCACCATCGTCACGGGCTTCCAAGGCATAAGCGACATCGATGCGGCGATCCAGCGGGGCGAGATCGCGGGCCGCTGCAGCGCGTCCTACTCCTCGCTGCCGGCGCTGGGACTGACGGACATCGTCAACGTCATCGTCTCGGTCGTCTCGGACGATGCGACGAAGGCGGCAGGCATACCGGAGTTGTCGGACTTCGCGGCATCGCAGCTCGATCGCGATGCCGCGGATATCGTCACCGGGACGCTGAGGTTCCATCAGCCGGTCATGCTACCGTTCTCCGCCGCGCCGGAGATCGTCGATGACTACCGCGCCGCCTTCGACAGGATGGTGGCCGATCCGGAGTTTCTGGCCGATGCCGAGAGGACGAAGGCGGAGATCGCGCCCACGTCGGGCAGGCGGATCGACGAGATCGTCGCGACGTTCTACGCCCAGCCGCCCGAAACGGTTGCAAGAGCCCGCGACATGATCCGCTAGCGGCCACGGAAAGGCCCCGTGGTGGACGTCGTCATGATGGCGCTCGCCGAGATGCTGGAGCCCCTGCGGCTGGCGATGCTGCTCGTCGGCGTCTGCGCGGGGCTCGTCATCGGCGTGATTCCAGGCATCGGCGGTCTGTTCGGCCTGGCCCTGCTGATCCCGCTGTCCTTCGGTCTCGATTCCTATTCGGCGATCGCGCTGCTGCTCGGCATGTCCTCGGTGACGACGACGTCGGATACGATCCCGGCCGTGCTGATCGGCGTGCCGGGAACGGTCGGATCGATGGCGACGGTCGTCGACGGGCACGCGCTGGCGAAACGCAACGAGGCTGGGCGCGCGCTCGGCGCCGCCTATTCGGCATCCCTCCTCGGCGGCCTGTTCGGCGCGTTCGTCCTGGCGGTCAGCCTGCCGCTCCTTCAGCCGCTGCTGCTCATGCTGCGCACACCCGACTTCCTGGCGATCACCTTGCTCGGCCTCTCGCTCGTCGCCCTGCTGGTCGGCCGCGATCCGCTCAAGGGCTTCGCGGCGGCCGGCGGCGGTCTCATCCTCTCCTTCGTCGGCGTGGACGACCAGACCGCCGCGCACCGCTGGACCTTCGGACAGGTCTACCTCTGGGACGGCCTGCCGCTCGGTGCGCTTTTCCTCGGGCTCTTCGGCATTCCCGAGGTGGCATCGCTGATGTCGAGACAGGCCATCGCCGACCGCGGTGCCGCGGTCGGCGGCGGCGTCACCGACGGCATCCTGAACACACTGCGCGAGTGGCGGCTGGTGCTGCAATGCAGCGGCATCGGCGCGCTCCTGGGCGCTCTTCCGGGTGTCGGCCTCTCGGTCGTGAGCTGGATTGCCTACGGCTTCGCCAGGCGCCACCGCGGCGACGGCCCGGCGTTCGGCGAAGGCAACATCCGCGGCGTCATCGGCCCCGAGAGCGCCAACAATGCCAACGAAGGCGGCTCCCTCATCCCGACCATCGCGCTCGGCATTCCGGGCGGCGCTGGCACGGCGCTGCTGCTCGGCGCGCTCATCGTGCATGGCGTCGTACCCGGCCCACACATGCTGGAGGCCAATGCCTCGGTCACGGTCGCCATGATCTTCAGCCTCGCGATGGCCAACGTCATCGGGGCGGGAATCTGCCTCGCGCTCTCCAATCCTCTTTCCAGAATTGCCACGGTCGGCTCGCACATCATCGGGCCGATCGCCCTCGTCTTCGTCATCCTGGGCGCCTTCCAGTCCTCCGCCGGCGTCGGAGACGTGGTGGTGCTGGCATGCTTCGGCGTCGTGGGCATCCTGATGAAGGCCCGCGGCTGGCCGCGGCCGGCGCTCGCGCTGGGATTCGTGCTCGGCGAACTGGTCGAGCGCAACTTCTTCCTGTCCTGGCAGATCTTCGGCTGGTCGACCTTCCTGCGGCCGAGCTTCGTGCTCGTCGCCCTGCTTCTCGCCGGCCAGATCCTCTGGCATCTCCTCGGCCGCGGCAGGCGGGGGGACATCCGGCCGTCATCGCCGCCGGCGAGCATCCCGAACGCCGCCGTGGTGTTCTCGGTCGCGGGCTTCGTGCTCGTGACGGCGCGCGACCTGCCGGCCGAAGCGGCCCTGTTCCCGTCGGCCACGGCGGTCTTCCTTCTCTTCGTGGGCGTGGTCATGCTGGTCGGGGCGCTGGTCCGGCACCGTGCACGCGCCGATGGCGGCGCCCCGGCACCAGAGCCGCCGGATCCGGTCCTGACGCGGGAGGGTGTCGCGGTCGTGATGGGCGTGCCGATCTTCCTCGCCGGATTGTTTGTCGTCGGGCCGCTGGTTTCGAGCGGTCTGCTCGTAGCCGCGACGATGCGGCGAGGAGGCGAGAGCCTCGCGCGCGCCACCGTGGGCGGCCTCATGGTCGCGCTCGTCGTCCACCTGATCTTCGACCGGCTGATCTCGACGCCCTGGCCGCGCAGCCTGCTCGGAGCGGTCTCCTCAGGCGTCTTCTGAGAACATCGCCGCCACCGCCGAGCGCATCAGCTTGCCGCCGGCATTGTATGGCAGACTCCTGACGATCCGGATGATGCGCGGTCGCCTTTCGGGGGCGAGGTTGTTGATGCAGAAGGCGCGGATCTCCTGCTCTCCGACGCCGCTGCACACGATCGCGGCGACGATCTCCTGGCCGTAGATCGCATGGTCGATCCCGGCCACGGCGACCTCCGTCACCGCGGGGTGCCGCGCGAGGACGGCCTCGATCTCCTGCGGCGCGACGTTGACGCCGCCACGGATGATCATGTCCGCGTCCCGGCCGACGATCGTCAGGAAGCCGTCGTCGTCGAGGATGCCGATGTCCGGCGATCCCCCAGTCCGCACCACGCTGCTCGCGGCCCCCGGGCGGAGCGTCCGCAGGTTCGATCGTCTCGTCGCTGATGTTGGGCGTGATGACCTTGATAAGCCCGGCCTGCCGGCCCGGCAGTCGCCTGCCCGTCGCAGTGTCGACGATCTCGACCCGCACCCCGCTGATCGGGCGCCCGACGGTCTCCGGCCGCTTCAGGACGTCTTCGCCCGACAGCATCGTCACCGTCCCGGTCAGATTGGACGAGTAGGCCATCCGGTAACCGCGCGTGAGGTAGCGGTAGGCGGCGATCTTGTCCTCCGGCAGGGCCGGACCGCCGGTGCTGCGCAGCGTCCTGAGATGCGGGAAATACGGTTGCGGGCGCACGCCGATCGCCCGAACCATCGTGGCAATGATGCTCGGCGGCAGCGCCGTTCCAGAGGCGCGGGTCGCCGACAGCGTTTCGATGAGTTCCCCTGCCGAAGCCATCGGCGGCGTGAAGTGGATACGCCCGCCGCCGATCAGGTAGTTCAGCACCCGCACGCGTGTCGCCGAGATCGAGAGGCTCATCGGCGCGAGGAGCAGATCCTCCGGCCATCTGAGCGGCTCTATCCCGTGTCCCATCCGTCCCATGACCATCGCATGGCTCTGCAGGTAGATCTTCGGCGATCCGGTCGTCCCCGACGAGAGTGCGCAAAGCGCGAACGAGTTCTGCGGGTTCACGACGGCGGCGAAGTCCATCCAGGGTGCGGGTCGGCGCCACGTCTCGTCGAAGGGGACCCACGGATAATCATCGGGCGTCTTCGGCATGCGCCGTCCCTCGACGGAGAGCGTCGCGCCGATCCGCCTGGCGACGGCCGATCGCTGGGTACCGGGCGTCCGGAAGTCCATCATCAGCACGCAGGCGCCGACCATCCAGCTGCCGATCAGTCCGGCGAGCAGGTCGACATTCGACTGCAGGTAGAGAACGACACGGCTGTCCTGTCCGCAGCCGTGAGCCTTCAGAGCGTTGGCGAAGCCGGCCGACCCGGCCAGCAGCCCGCCTGCGCTCAGTTCCGCCTCGCCGGAGACGACCGGGCGATCGGGATCTGCGGCCAGTGCATCGACGACTGCCTTCGCGACGGCGCCCAGCATCGGAAACTCCTGCGAACGGGTCCTGAACGGTCGGTTCCGGCGCACCCATATCGCCATGGTTGCCGCAAGGCAACGAAAGGGGCGGCAGACGTCGACCGCGTGCAGCGACCGCAGCCTTGCGACGCTCGCGCCGCGATCCCTCCGGCCGCCGCCCGGGCGCTTCCATCACGACCATGGATTCGCCGCGCCCTTGCCGTTCCCCGTCGACAGCACCGCTCGCCTGCGATAACCGGAGGCTCCTCAGGAGGACATTCATGGCAAAGGTTGCAATCATCGGCAGCGGCTTCATCGGGCGCGCATGGGCGATCAGTTTCGCGCGGGCGGGCAACGAGGTGGCGATGTGGGATCAGGTCGCGGCGGCGACGGAGGGCGCCCGCGGCTTCATCGAGGGCGTGCTCGGCGACCTCGAGGCCAACGACCTCCTGCGCGGGCAGTCGCCCGAGGCGGTGCTGGCACGGATCTCCGTCACCGCAGACATCGGCGAGGCCTTGGCCGGCGCCGTCCATGTCCAGGAGAACACGCCCGAAAAACGGGACGTCAAGCGCGAGGTGTTCTCGCTGATCGACGGCCTGGCAGGCGCGGATGCCGTGATTGCGAGTTCCACCTCCGCGCTTCTCCCCTCGAGCTTCACCGAGCATCTCGCCGGGCGCCACCGCTGCCTCGTCGTCCATCCGCTCAACCCGCCCTATCTCATCCCGGCGGCGGAGGTGGTGCCTGCACCCTGGACCTCGCCCGAGACGGTCGAGCGCACGCGCGCGCTGCTCGTGGCCGCCGGACACGCGCCTCTGGTGATGAAGCGCGAGCTCGACGGCTTCATCATGAACCGGCTGCAGGGCGCGCTGCTCGAAGAGGCCTTCCGGCTCGTCGCCGACGGTTACGCCAGCATCGAGGACGTCGATATCGGTATCCGCGACGGGCTCGCCCTGCGCTGGTCCTTCATGGGACCCTTCGAGACCATCGACCTCAACGCGCCGGCCGGCGTCCGCGACTATGTCGCGCGCTACCAGGGCATCTACGAGACCATGTTCCACCAGATGCAGCGCCGGGTGGACTGGGCCGGTCCCGTGCTGGAGACGGTCGAGGCCGATCGTCGCGCGAAGCTGCCGGCCGACCGGCTGGCGGAGCGCCAGGTCTGGCGTGACCGCCGGCTGATGGCGCTGGCAGCCCACAAGCGCCGCTCGGACGACGACATCGGCACCTGAGCGGCGGAGAGGGAAGGCGGGCAGCCCGGCCGCGCCCGCCAGTCCGCACAATGCCCGCTCCCCGGCGGAAATAGTGACGCGATCCCGAGACTTCCGGCCCTTTGCGACAAGCAATGGTTAATCCTCATGCCGCAAGGTCGGCGGTCAGGCCGGGGATCGTCGGAGGAGACCGTCGCATGACCAAGAACATCGGCTGGGAACCCGCAAGGTCGGCCCCGCCGCCGGAAAGGCCGCTGAAGGGTTTCGGTCGCAGGATCGTCGACCTGTCGCTGCCGCTGCTGCTCGTGATCGCGTCCTACTGGATCGGCAGCACCTTCTTCGGCTTCTGAGCTCCGCACGCGCTGTCCTCGGCCGGGCGCCCAGGGGGGAGCCAATGTCGGCGCCGCGCGTTAGGGTCGTCCAGCAGTTCGAGGGGCGACGGCCATGAGGTTTCCGCGACGGCTCATCCTTCTTCCCGCCGTCGTCCTGCTGGCGGCCGCGGTCGATCTGCCGGACGAAGCGCCGCTGCCGGTCGCGCCGCCGCGGACGGATGCTGCGGCATCGCCGGCAGAGCCGGACGGGAGCGCCGACCCGCGCCCATCGGGCCGGAGCGACGGCTCGGGCGCTCCGGCCGATCCGGATCGTGCGAAGGACGACGAGGCGCCGGCCCCTCCCGAAAAAAAGCCCGACCCGATCGCCGATGCGCCACCGCCGGAGCCGTTGCCGGAGGCCGAGATCGCCGCCTGCGAGGCCGAACTCACCCGGCTGGGCGCCGTCTTCATGCGGCTCGATCCCGTGGAGGGGGAGGGCGGCTGCGGCGTGCCGCAGCCCTACGACTTGCCCGAACCGGCGCCGGGTGTGACGCTCGAGCCCGACACGCAGCTCACATGTCCCGCTGCCCTCGCCACCGCGCGCTGGGTGCGTGACGTCGTCCAGCCTTCCGCCCGCGCGCTCGGTGACGAAGTGACGCTATCGGGCATCACGCATGCCTCGACCTATGTCTGCCGCGGCCGCAACGGTCAGCCGGGCGCGAAGATTTCGGAGCACGCGAAAGGAAACGCCGTCGATATCGCGCGCTTCACGTTCGAGGGCCACGAACCGCTCGCGATCGTGCCCCGCCAGGGCAAGGGCGACATCGAGGAGGCGTTCCAGCGCGCGGTGCAGGCCGGCGCCTGCCTGCACTTCACCACCGTGCTCGGACCCGGGTCGGACGCCTTCCACGACGACCACCTGCATCTCGACATGGCCGGGCGCCGCGGGGGCTACCGTCTGTGCCAATAGCGTCCGCCGTACGCCCTCCCCCTCGCGAACGACGGGGGAGAGGCATTCCTGCGGGGGGCTGGCGGCTCAGGCCGCCTTCTTCTTCGGCTGGATCAGGCCGCGCGCGACCAGCAGTTCGGCGATCTGGACCGCGTTGAGGGCAGCACCCTTGCGCAGATTGTCGGAGACGATCCACAGCGACAAGCCGTTCTCGACGGTGATGTCCTCGCGGATGCGCGAGATGTATGTCGCGTCCTCGCCGGCCGATTCGAGCGGGGTGATGTAGCCGCCGTCCTCATGCTTGTCGATCACCTGGCAGCCGGGCGCCTCGCGCAGGATGTCACGCGCCTGATCGGCGGAGATCGGCTTCTCGAACTCGACGTTGACGGCCTCCGAGTGGCCGATGAACACCGGCACGCGCACGCAGGTCGCGGTGAGCTTGATCTTCGGGTCGAGCATCTTCTTCGTCTCGGCCATCATCTTCCACTCTTCCTTGGTGTAGCCGTCCTCCATGAAGACGTCGATGTGGGGGATGACGTTGAACGCGATGCGCTTGGTGAACTTCTTGTTTTCCACCGGGTCGGCCACGTAGACCGCTCGGGTCTGCGTGAACAGTTCGTCCATGCCGTCCTTGCCCGCGCCCGAGACCGACTGGTAGGTGGCCACGACGACGCGGGTGATGGTGGCGGCGTCGTGCAGCGGCTTCAGCGCGACGAGCATCTGGGCGGTCGAGCAGTTCGGATTGGCGATGATGTTCTTCCGGGTGAAGCCGGTGATGGCGTCCGGGTTCACTTCCGGCACGATCAGCGGCACGTCCTGATCGTATCGCCAGGCACTGGAGTTATCGATAACGACGCAGCCCTGGCGGCCGATCTTCGGCGAATACTCCTTCGAGACCGCGCCGCCGGCCGACATCAGGCAGATGTCGGTGTCGGAGAAGTCGTAGGTGGCGAGGTCCTTCACCTTCAGCGTCCTGTCGCCGTAGGACACCTCCGTGCCGACCGAACGGCGGGAGGCCAGCGCGACGATCTCGTCCGCTGGAAAGCCGCGCTCGTCGAGAATGTTGAGCATCTCGCGCCCGACATTGCCGGTCGCACCGGCGACTGCGATCTTGAAACCCATCTTGGAAACTCCTGTCCCTCTCCTCTCGCCTGGATTGGTGAACCCGCTGGCCGCGGCGGGTTTCTCCCCGGGCCGGACCCGGGAGAGGGGCGAGCAGGCCGAGGTGGTCAGACCGTGGCGGTCGTCGTTTTGGCCGGGGTTTTCGGGGAGGAGACGCGCGCGCCCATGCGGCCGAAGCCGGCGAGGAAGCCGGTCGTGCCGAAGGAAAGGAAAGCCATGGTCAGGCCGCGCATGTCATGCTCCGCAGAACGTGCCGCTCATAGCCACAACCGTACCGCAAAGTCAATCAGACCATGTCGTATCGCTTGCCTGCGATGCGATGCGCCTGCATCTCGGTCCGGTGGACGATGTGCCGGAAGGCGCGGTGTGCGGCCAGGGGCAGGAGGTGGAACGAACGTCGCCGCAGCGGCAGCCTCCCCTCGGGCAGGAGGAACACCAGACCCGCCTTGCCGAAGCGGATCGCCACCCAGTAGGAAAACCAGCCGCCGATCAGGAGGCCGGCCACCACGTCGCTCGGATGGTGCGCGCCGACGACGATGCGCGAAAAGCCGAACCACAGGGCGGCCAGGATCGCGGCCAGCCGCAGGCGCGGAAACAGGATCGCCGCGCAGAAGCAGACCGCCCCCACGGTGGTGGCATGGCCCGACGGGAAGCTGAGATAGGCTGCGTCGAGGGTGAAGGGATCGAAGTGGAAGGCGCCGAGTTCGCCGGCGAGCTTCGGCCTTGCGCGGCCGAACATCTGTTTCAGCACCGTCGTCAGCAGGCCGGACCCGGCGATCGAGAGAAACGCATACCAGGCGGCGGCCGTGGCGTTGAACAGATGGAGGCGCGCGCGGCGGGAAAAGGCCGGCCAGTCCACCGTCGCGGTCCACACCAGGAAGAGTGCGAGCGGGATCAGATAGGGCCCGGACAGCCCGAAATCGGTGATCATGCGGCCAAACCCGTAGGCGGGGCTGCGCCACTCGCGCGGCAGCGCAGCGAAGACGGGATCGAAATAGGCGGCCGCCAGCGCGATGAGGGCGATCGATACCACCGCGAAGCGCCGCCAGGGCTCGTGACGGCCCCGCAGTGCGGTGCGGGCATCCAGACGGCGGCGGGCGAAGCGAAAGGCCGATGGCGCGTTGAAGGCCAGCAGCGTCAGGCGCTCCGAGGTCGCCTGCCTCAGCCGCTCTATCCGTGCCGAGGCCGACTCACGTGAAATCATGTCTGAAGGCTCCCTGCCGCCGCCCGAGCGCATCGCACCCGAATCCGGCCGATCTAGCGATGCCACGGGCGAGTTGCAAACCGGCGGCCGCGGCGGGTGGTCGATCCCATCATCAACCCGGCGTGATTTGACGCTGCGGACGAGCGCCCCATGTTCAGGATCGACGGAGACCAGCTGGAAGGAACGCCGATGATCGGGATGTCGTCTCGACGCTTTCGCGGCTTCGCGGCCGCCATGACGGTCGCGCTGCTCACGCCCGCGGTCGCGCTGGCCCATCACGGCTGGTCGTGGACGCAGGACGGCTTGTTCCAGCTGAAAGGCGTCATCGCCGGGATCTCCATCGGCAATCCGCACGCCACGATCGATGTCGACGTCGACGGCACGATCTGGCGCGTGGAACTGGCGCCGCCGTCGCGTACCACCGCCGCCGGCTTCACCGAAGAGGTCGCGCACGTGGGCGACGAGGTCACCGCGATCGGCAACCGTTCGCAGGACGCGGGCGAGAACCGCATGAAGGCGGTGCGCGTCATCGTCGGAGGACGGACCTTCGACGTCTACCCCTCCCGCGCGCCGTCCTGACGGCGGCTCGGCCGACGCTGCGCCGGCCGCCGTGGACACCACGCCGCTCCTGGACCTGCTCCGAGCGATCGAAGTGCTCGCGCCTGCCGCCGCATTGCGCGCCTCCTTCGTCGCCTACCCGCTGGTGAACGCGCTGCATATCCTGTCGCTCGGCGTTCTCGTGTCGACAGCAGGGCTGATGGATCTGCGCATTTTAGGCTTCTTCTCCCGCTTCGACGGCCGGCTCTTCGTCGCCGCGCTGCGGCCGCTGGCGCTCGCAGCCTTTGCCGGCGCGGTCGCGACGGGGCTGGCGCTGTTTTCGATCCGGGCCAGCGAATACGCCTTCAACCCCGCCTTCCAGGTCAAGCTCGCGCTGATCGCCCTGCCCGGGCTCAACCTCGCGATGATCCTGCGCGCCGGTCGCCGCCGCGCCGCGACACAGCGCGAGGGCTTCTCCGGCGCCGAGCGTCTGTCGGCGGCCCTCTCGCTGATGCTGTGGCCGGCCATTCTCGTCGCCGGGCGCTTCATCGGCTTCGTCTGAACGGCGGCCGCGATTGACAGGACCCGCCTCGCGCCCGATCCTCGCCCGAGGATCAGGCAGCGGACGAGGGGCCGGTGAAGGGGGACGTTCTCTATTTCGACGCCGAGCGCGGCATCGGCTTCGCAAGCGGCGACGACGGCAACCGCTACCATTTCGACCGCGCCGACCTGCCGGCAGGCTTTTCGCCGCAGAAGGGCATGCGCATCGCCTTCACGCCATCGGGCAACCGCGCCGGCGCCATCGTGCCGCAGGGCGGCATCGCCGCCGCGCCGCAGACCGCCGTACCGGCGGCCCCCGCTGCCGCGGGGCCGACACAGGCGGTCGCCGGGCGTCAGGCACGGCCGGCCGGCGCCGTTCCTCCGGTCGAAGCCGCGCCGACCCGCGCAGTGCCGTCGGTCGCGGCCGCGCCGGCTCCCGGAGCGCCTCTCGCCGGTGCCCGGCCGCTCTCGCTCTTCGGCCATTTCCGGTCCTGCGTGACCGCCGGCTACGTCCGCTTCCGGGGCCGCGCGACCCGAAGGGAATACTGGGGCTTCGTGCTCTTTTCCGTGCTTGCCGTGCTGGCCGTCGCGCTCGCCGCCCTCATCCTCGACGCCTCCGTCGGGAATCTGGACCGCGACGAGCCGATCGCGCTTGCGATCCTGGCGCCGCTCGCCGTGCTGGCGCTGGTCCTGCCGTCGGTCGCCGTCACGGTGCGGCGCATCCATGATGTCGGCCTTTCGGGCTGGTTCGTGCTGCTCGGGCTGATCCCGAGCGTCGGCAGCCTGATCATCCTGGTCTTTGCGCTGATCCCATCGCAGAAGCGTCCGAACCGGTGGGGAGAGGTGCCGGCCGACGTTCTCTGAGGCACGGACGCACCCGTTCGGCCGCTCCCGGGAAAGCAAAAGGCCGGCGCGTCGCCGCACCGGCCTTCGATGACGTGCCGCCGGGAGGCGGTGTCAGGCCGAAAGCGCCAGGAACTTCGCCAGGATCGCGTCGCCCATCTCGACGGTGCCCACCTTGGTCATGCCGTCGGACATGATGTCGGCGGTGCGCAAGCCGTCTTCCAGCACGGCGGCGATCGCCGTCTCCAGCCGGTCGGCTTCGGTGACCATGTTGAACGAGTAGCGCAGGCACATCGCGAAGGAGGCGATCATGGCGATGGGGTTGGCGATGCCCTGGCCGGCGATGTCGGGGGCCGAGCCGTGCACGGGCTCGTAGAGCGCCTTGCGCTTGCCCGTCAGGGCGTCCGGTGCGCCGAGCGAGGCCGAAGGCAGCATGCCGAGCGAGCCGGTCAGCATCGCGGCTACGTCCGACAGCATGTCGCCGAACAGGTTGTCGGTCACGATGACGTCGAACTGCTTGGGCCAGCGCACGAGCTGCATGCCGCCCGCATCGGCCAGCATGTGAGACAGCTCGACGTCGGAATACTTCGCCTTGTGGGTGGCGGTCACCACCTCGTTCCACAGCACGCCCGACTTCATGACGTTGCGCTTCTCCATCGAGCAGACCTTGTTCCGGCGCGTGCGCGCCAGTTCGAAGGCGACGCCCGCGATGCGCTCGATCTCGAAGGTGTCGTAGACCTGCGTGTCGATCGCCCGCTTCTGGCCGTTGCCGAGGTCGGTGATCGTCTTCGGCTCGCCGAAATAGACGCCGCCGGTCAGTTCCCGGATGATCAGGATGTCGAGGCCCTCGACCACTTCCGGCTTCAGCGACGAGGACTGCGCCAGCGCGGGATAGCAGATCGCCGGGCGCAGATTGGCGAAGAGTTCCATGTCCTTGCGCAGGCGCAGCAGGCCTGCCTCGGGCCGCACCTCGTAGGGAACGCCGTCCCACTTCGGCCCGCCGACGGCGCCGAACAGCGTCGCGTCCGCCGCCATGGCCTTCGCCATGTCGGCGTCCGAGATCGCCTGGCCGTGCGCGTCGTAGGCACAGCCGCCGACCAGACCTTCCTCGGTCTCGAAGCCGGCACCCATTCTGTCGTTCATGGCCGCGATCAGCTTCTTCACCTCCGCCATGGCCTCGGGGCCGATGCCGTCGCCGGGAAGGAGCAGGAGTTTGCGCGTCGCCATGGATCAGGACCTCTCGATGAGCGTGGAATTCGGGGCTTTGCTAGCGGCAGGTCGGCGTGCGCGCAAGCGCAAACGGCTGCGCCAGCGCGGCGGCGGCGGGCAGGCTTTTCAGGCGGCCACGATGCGCTTGAGGATGCGCCGCACCAGCGGTGCCACCACCAGCACGACGGGGAAGGCGACGGCCCAGGACGGTGCCCAAGCCGACATCCAGCGCAGAAAGAACCCGCCGTGGACGCCCGAGGCGATGGCGGTCGAAATGCCGGAGACGACGCAGGACATCATTCCGGTCAGCAGCAGCCCGTAAGCCACCGGCTCCAGCCGCCGCGGCACGAAAGGCTTCACCGGCGCCCGACTCACGCCCAGGGGCGGGTTTCGGCGAGCGTCTTCTCGTAGCTCGCGATCGCCGGCGCCTTCTCCATGGTCAGGCCGATGTCGTCGAGGCCGTTCAGCATGCAGTGGCGGCGGAAGGAGTCGAGGTCGAACCTGATCACGCCGCCGTCCGGTCCGCGGATCTCCATGGCTTCGAGGTCCACCGTCAGCGTGGCATTGGCGCCGCGCGAGGCGTCGTCCATCAGCTTGTCGAGGTCCTCGGGGCTGACCATGATCGGCAGGATGCCGTTCTTGAAGCAGTTGTTGTAGAAGATGTCGGCGAAGGACGTCGAGATCACGCAGCGGATGCCGAAGTCGAGCAGCGCCCAGGGCGCGTGCTCGCGCGAGGAGCCGCAACCGAAGTTGTCGCCGGCCACCAGGATCTGGGCGTTGCGGTAGGCGGGCTTGTTCAGCACGAAGTCGGGGTTCTCGGTGCCGTCCTCGTTGTAGCGCATCTCCGAGAACAGGCCGGTGCCGAGCCCGGTGCGCTTGATCGTCTTGAGGTAATCCTTCGGGATGATCATGTCCGTGTCGATGTTGATGATCGGCAGCGGCGCGGCGACGCCCGTGAGCTTGGTGAACTTGTCCATCGTTTTCGGCCCGTGGTCTGGTGCGGCTTTATGGCTGGGATCGCTTTATACGCCTTGTCCGCACAAATCAAAGGGGCGTTGGGCGCGTCTCGGTCCGCTCCGTGTCCGGCTCCCGTTCCTGCTCCTCAAGCAATGTCCTGATCGTGGCGATCGGCAGGAACAGTCGCAGAGGGTCCGACGCCAACGCGGTGAAGCCGAAGCCCATGTACATCCGCTTTCGCATGGCGACCTTCTCGGGGTTCCCGCAGTCGAGCACATCAAGCATGACGATGGCGAGGCCGAGCGCATCGGCCGCCATCGCTATTCGCTTCAGGGCATCGACCAGCAGGTGCGCGCCATGCCCGGCGCCTCGATAGCGTTTGTCGCGGCCGATCATGGAGATGTAGGCTGCGGGGATCTGGCCATGGCCGGGCCGAGTCCGGGCGTAGGATTTCGGCAGGTCGGCATAGTGAACAGCATGGGCGTTGATCGCGTAGAAACCGATGACGGTGCCGTCCGATGCAGTCATCACGTAGAGCCGGATGTTCCCCGCCTTCGCGAGCTTGTTCGCCGTCTTCCTGAAGTAGTTGTCGACCTGTTCTATTCCGCAGGAGAAACCGGTCCGATCATGCCGGTCCGGATCGAAGGGCTCGATCCGGAAGCGGCCGGCGGTCCCGATCGGACTCATTTGGCATCGATGGATTCGCCATGCCGACGAAATGCCGCCCGCAGTGCATCGGTCGGCGCCGGCGGCGTGTCGAGGGCCGCGAAGAAGGCGGCGTGATCGACCGGCTTCAGCGTCGTCCGCTCATGGGCGGCGATCGTGTCGAGCGCTGCACGATAGGCCGCATTCATGGTAAAGACGGAATCGTCGACCCCCGACAGGGCGGCCGCCTGCTGGATGGCATGCTTGATGCGAGGCTTGGTCCGGAAATTCATTCGGGCCTCGTTCCGCTCGTCGATGGGGCCGGTGGTTTCCTCGATGGCGCGCATGCCCGTTCCCCGCGATCAATACGCCGGAATGTACGTCACGACGGCGTACGACGCAAGGTGGACGCGAGCGTCCCTCAGATCACGTTCAGCTCGCGATAGGCCCGGCCCTCCGCGACGCGCTCGTAGCCGAACACGGAGCAGTCGATCGTCCGGTAGCCGCCGTGCACGATCAGTTCCGCCAGCGCCTTGCCGACGGCCGGCGCCTGCTGCAGGCCGTGGCCGGAAAAGCCGTTGGCGAAGAGGAGGTTGCCCACTTCCGGATGCGGGCCGATCACGGCGTTCTGGTCGAGCGTGTTGTAGTCGTAGTGGCCGGCCCAGGCGCGGGTGGCCTTGATCGCCTCGAAGGCGGGGATGCGGGTGGCCAGCACCGGCCAGATCGTCTCCTCGAACAGCGGCCAGTCCGGCTCGAAGTCGGTCGGGTCGGCCGCCGCGTCGGTCTCGTAGGGCTCTGCACCGCCGGTGATGTAGACCGAGCCTTCCGGGCGCACATACACCCCGGAGGGGTCGACCAGCAGCGGCATGTCGTTGAAACGCTCCCGCGCCTCGAACACGAACACCGAGCGCTTGCGCGGCTCCACGGGGAGCGCGAGGCCGGCCATCGCCGCCACCTTGCCGGCATTCGGTCCGGCCGCATTGACGACGATGCCTGCGGCCAGCGTCTCGCCACTGTCCAGCGTCACCGCGGTCACCCGGTTGCCTTCGCGGGAAATCGCCGTCGCGGACGCCTCGATCATGTCGACGGACCGCGTCTTCAGCGCCTTGCGCAACAGTGACAGCAGCGCATGCGCGTCGAACCAGCCTTCGCCGGTGCGGCCGAAGGCGCCGGCGGCGATGCCTTCGGTCGACAGCCAGGAAAAGCGTTTCTGCAGCGCGCCTGCATCCTCCAGCAGGATGTCGGCGCCCTCGGCCGCCTGCACCCGGTGGTTCGCCTCCAGCACCGGCCGGCCTTCCTCGGACGCGAGGATCAGGTAGCCCTTCTCGCGGAAGCCGATGTCGGCGTCGCTGCCGAACTCGTCCTTCAGCCGCCGGAACAGGTCGAGCGTGTAGCGCGACAGGCGGATGTTCTCGGGAATCGAGAACTGCTGCCGGATCGAGGCGCAGGACAGGGTCGTGGCGGCATGCTCGAAGCGCGGGTCGCGCTCGACGAGCGCGATCGTGCCGCCGAACCCCTCTTCGCGCAGCTGCCAGGCCAGCGAGGCGCCGACGATGGCGCCGCCGATGATGACGATGTCGTAGCCGGGCACGGCGATCTCCTGGCGGTTGGCGATGCGGATCGCGCAGGCTCTGCCGGAACCCCGGCGCTCTTGCAAGGGGCCTTTCGCCTTGCCATGACTGGTCCATGAGCAAGTCCTTCCGCCCGCGCCGTTCCGTCCTCTACGTCCCCGCCGCCAACGAGAAGGCGCTCGCCAAGGCGCCTTCGCTCGCCTGCGACGTCGTGGTGATCGACCTCGAGGACGCGGTCGCGCCTTCCGCCAAGGAGGAGGCGCGCGCCCGCCTCGCGGGCGTTTTCGCCGGCCGGGGCGAGGGCGGTCCGGATCTCGTGATCCGCGTGAACGCTCTGTCGAGCCCCTGGGGAGTGGACGACCTCGCCGCGGCCGCCGCCTGCGCGCCCAATGCAATCCTGCTGCCCAAGGTGGACGGGCCGAAGGACGTGCTGGCGGCCGACGATCTCCTCGATTCGCTCGACGCGGATCCCGCCATCCGGCTCTGGACGATGATCGAGACGCCGAAGGGAATGCTCAATCTCGGCCCCATCGCCGAACTCGGCCGCGACCGCGCCGCGCGGCTCGCCTGTCTCGTCGCCGGCACCAACGATCTCGCCAAGGAGACCGGGGTGCGGATGACGCCGGACCGGCGATGGCTGATCGCCTGGCTGCAGCAGATCGTGCTCGCCGCGCGGGCCGGTGGGCTCGACGCGCTCGACGGCGTCTGCAACGACTTCCGCGACCTCGACGCCTTCGCCCGCGAATGCGACGACGGCCGCGCCATGGGCTTCGACGGCAAGACGCTGATCCATCCTGCACAGATCGAGCCCGCCAACCGGGCCTTCTCGCCGTCGCCGGACGAGATCGCCGAGGCCCGCGCCATCGTCGACGCCTTCGCGCTGCCGGAGAACGTCGGCAAGGGCGTCATCCAGATCGGTGGCCGCATGGTCGAGCGGCTGCACCTGGCGCAGGCCGAGCGGCTGCTTTCGCGGGCGTAGGATCGCCGGCAGCGCTCAGACGCGCATCACCACCACGTCGCCGCCCATCCGCTGCAGGTCGGCGCCGGAGACGTCGCTGCGCGGCGCGGCCGCGGCGGCCCGCTCCAGCAACTGGTCGCATCCGACGGCCAGCCAGTAGCCCGCATATTCCACGAACGACTCGAAGCGTCCGGCCGCGCTTTCAGGGGTGACCGTGTCGGCGTGCCAGCGTTCGCGCAGCGAGACGCGGCCGTCGGCGAGCGCCAGCGCGCCGCAGCCGGTTGCGGCGCCGAGGGCGTTGGACTGGAGCATCAGCGTGAGCATCTCCTCGTTGGGGTAGTCGAGGTCGGGCAGGGCGACGGCGAGTTCCAGGGTCTCTTCGTCGATGCGCCTCGCCTCGACGGGCCGTCCGCCGAGCAGCGTCAGTGTCGCAGTGCCGTCTTCGCCGAGCGCCAGCCCGGGCTGGTCGAGCAGGATCCCGACGGCCTGCAGGAGCGTGTCGATCTTCGTCATGTGTCTTCGTCCTTCTGCTTCTGCGGCACGGCGCGCGTCCGCCCGTCCGTTGCGGCGACAGGGCCACGGTACCGTCCGTCGGGTCAGATCCGGATCATCACCGGTTCGGCGTTCACCGGCTCCCCGTCCTCGTCGAGCGGCGGTTCCTCGCTCCAGGCGGGCGGGCGGGCGTCCGCCTCCCGGCGCCGGCGCGCCCGTTCGAGCAGATCTGCCGCGCCGCCGCCGCGCCACCGGCGGGCGAGCGCCATAAGCGCGTCGTAGCGCCTCCCGGCGACGTCCGGCCGCATGTCGCCGGCGATCCAGCGCTCGCGGTAGATGACCTCGTGACCGTCGAGCGCCAGCGATCCCGCCTCACGGGGGGAGGCCGCGGCGTTGACTTCCAGAATCTCGATCATGGCGGCGCGGTCCGGCCGGTCGAGCTGCGGGATCCGGACGCTCAGTTCCAGCGCCCGGTCGTCGACCTGCGTCACGTGGACGGTCAGGTCGCGCCCGATCGGGATCGAGGCCTGTCCGTCCCGGCCGAGCGACAGCGACCTGTCGCCGGCGGCCTCGGCCAGGATGGAGAAGAGATGATGTGCGTTGCTCACGATGTCGTCCCCTCGTCGTCAGGCTTCGCGCGTTTCATTTGCCGCGGAACTCAATGCCTTCCGGCAGCATGCCGGCGGCCTTGTAGAACTCGTCGATATTGGCCTTCAGCGGGATCAGAATCTCGTTCTTGAACTTGATCTGGACCGGATCGCTGACCTTGCCCGTGCCGTTGAAAGCCGACGTGACGGTCGCCTGCAGAAGCGTCGCAATTGCGATGGCGAGTCTGTCCGCTTCGTTTTTGTCCTTGATGTCGGACCCGGGATGAAGACCCTTATCATCGAGTATGATGGGCGTCAGGTTCTTTAGGATGGCGTTGACGAAGAGATTGGCGATCTTCGCGCCGACGTCTTTGTCTCCCTTCTTGATGGCTTCCTGCAACTCGCCGAGGACGGCCTTGAGTTCCTTCGGTACGCCCTTCTCGATCGCCTTCGCGATGAAGGTGGTGGTGAGCTTCCCGAGCGCCTCGACGCCTTCCTTTGAGAGCTTCTGGAGGTTCTGCTGGTTCGGCTTGCCTCCCTCCTTCAGCAAATTGGAAATTGCTTCCTGTAGGGTCTTGTACTCCTTGCTTGCCTTCATGTCGGTCCAGACCGGGACCATGTTGTCGGCGAGCGTTTCGGAGTTGCCGGCCATCTTGAGATACTTCTGTACGGTTCCGTCACTGCCGCCGGCCAGGCGCAGAAAATCTCTATCGCCGGCATCCTTTGCATGGTCGAGGGAAGCCTGCTTGTAGTTCGACACCGCGTTCTTCGGGTCCCGCGCCTCCTCGAACTTGCCGATGATGACGTTGAGGAGTTCGGCCTTCTCGGTCCGTCCGTCCTCGGCCCAGACCTTTGCAATCATGCGCATCGCTTTGGGACTGAAGTTGTCGAGTTCTTTCGGCGAGCAGCCGAGAGCGAGATTCTTGCCAATGACCTCGAAGGCATCTTTCTTGGTGAAGATCTTGCCCTCGTTCTTGCCGGTCGTGTTGTCCCTTATGATCTGTTCGACCTCCGTGAGCTTGGTCTCCTTGTTCGTCTGGGTCAGTAGGGCTTCGAGCAGGAAGTTCGCCGAGGCGCCAAGGTCTTTGCCCTTGTCCTTGGCGGGGTCGAATACGAGCAAGCTTGCCGCATTTCCCACCTTCGA
This sequence comes from Aquibium microcysteis, assembly GCF_014495845.1. NCBI lineage: Bacteria > Pseudomonadati > Pseudomonadota > Alphaproteobacteria > Hyphomicrobiales > Phyllobacteriaceae > Aquibium > Aquibium microcysteis. The sequence continues at coordinate 3,770,601 of NZ_CP061080.1, read as the reverse complement.
GGAGGTCGGCGCCGTCGCGTTTCGCATCGCCTCCGCGTCCTTGCGGTCGAGCGATCCCATGTAAGCCTTCTTCTCGAGGGAGAGGTTGTAGTCGGCCACCGCCTCCTTGAACGACGCCTTCTGCTCCTTGCGCATTTCGATGCGCTCGCCGATGAACTGGATCTTCTCGGAGAAGGACTTGCCCTTCAGGCCGCTCATGGTTTCCTTGAAGAACTCGAAGCCCGACTTCATGAAGGAGGACTTGCTGGGCGGCGTCGTCGTGTCGCCCTTGTCCATCGTCTTGTCGTCGATGTTTCTCCTGTCGACGAATCCGGTCTTGGTGCCGCCGGTGATTGTCGGGCCGTCGCCCATGGCGCTTCTCCTGTTGTCGGGTCGTTGAGACTTTGGCTCGCCACGACGATGATGCGGGTGACGGGCGATACCGAGGGGGTGTGACGGACGACAAGCCGGCGGCTTCGTGGACCGGCTGGACGTTCGGCCCGCAGCGTCGGGAACCGCGGTGCCCCCCGCACCCTCACCGGCGCCCGTACTCCGGCATGCCGAAACGGATCAGCACGTCTTCCATCCGGGCGCCGAACTTCTCGCGGAAGGCGGACGTCTCGCGCTCGAAATGTGTTTCCGCTTTTTGCTCCGGGTTGAGTGCATCGTTCGCCATCTTCAAAGCAAGCTGGAAGGTCGGGCTGCCGGCCTGGGAAGACGCGATGCCTTTCAGCAAGACGGCGTTCTGGAAGAACTGACGCGTCATCACGTTCTTGTCCTGCGGGCGAAGCGTGGCGATGTCGTCCTTGACGAGTTCCATCGTCGTCTTCATCCGGTCGCTGACCGGGATGAACTCCAGCTTTTCAAGGATTTTTTCCGCCAGGCGCCCGACGGCTTTGGCCTCCGTTTCGGTCAAACTGAATACGGTGGGCGATCCGTCGTCTATCGATCGTATCTCCGAAGATTGCAGCATCGGCTTCATTTCCTTGCCGATCTGATTGCCGAGTTCGTTGATGAAGCCGTGCGTCACCAGCGACTTCAGCGCCTTCTCGCCCTCGCTGTTGTTGTTGCGCCAGAACATCTTCGTCTCGCCCTGGAAGTCGCTGATATAGGTCCTGGCCGTGGCGTGGAACTTTTCGACGGCCTTGTCCTGCGTGACGACCTCGCTGAAGGCTCCGACGATCTCCTCCAGCATGTCCGCCTTCTCGTGGCGGAACTCGCCGCGCAGCTGCGCGGCGATGTCCCGCAGCTGCGGCAGGTGCAGAATCTTGAAATCCTCGTCACCGATCTTCGAGGCGAGCGAGGCCGCGATCTGCTTCATCTCCGTCTTCAGGTCGGTGCCGTTTTCCTTGGCCCTGGCCTCGGCCTCTCCCACCCATTTGCCGAGCGAGACGGTGAGCTGCGCGGCGAGCCGCTCGTTGCCGCTGCCCCGATCCTTCAGCATCCCCAGGGCCTTGGCCGTGTCGTTCGAACTCGGCGGTTCGAACCTGATGGTCTTCCCCTGCACCAGCGCGAGATCCCGGCGGTCCGATCGTCCGGCCTCAGCGACCTCGTTCTTCTGGATCGAGCGGAGTTCGATGCGGTCCTTCAGGAACTCGATCTTCTTGCCGAGGGGCGTTTCGAAGAACCCCTTGAAGCTTTCCCCGAAGAAGGAGAGGCTGCTCTTGAAGGCGCCGCGCGTGCCGGTCTCGACGTTCTGGTTCGGCGCCTTGGCCAGCTTCTCGCCGTCGTGCTTGCTGGCATGTTTCACGTCGGCCCGCTCGACGTTGCGCGTGTAGGTCTGGGTGACGCTGTAGTTGCTGCCAATTCCGCCGACCATCGATGTTCTCCCGTCCGGTCTCGTCGGGCACATCCTGTCGCGGAATGCGGGCGTGCCGCGTGCCGGGCGTCACCTCCCGCGTGCAGCGCCCGAGCGCGGGTGACGACCGGCACAGGTGTCGGTGCCGCCGGCACGAGCAGGCTCGAATGCGGAACGCCACGCCGGGTGGCGTGGCGTTCGGACGTCGCCGCGCTGCGGACGGGCGCCTCAGAGCTTGAACTTGTCGAGGATCTGGCGGTTGCGCTGCTGGATCTTCTCCAGGTCGACGGGCTTCCGCTCCGGTTCGATCTTCGGCTCTTCGATCGGGTTCTCGGCGAGGAAGAGATCGACCTCCTTGAGCTGTCCCGCGATCGTGTCGATCTGCTTCTCCTTCCTGGATATGCCCTCCAGTACCACGGCCTCGGTCCGCCCGCTGGCGGGCATGCCGAAACGCTGCAGCATGTCGTCGACCCTCCCGCCGATCCGCTCCTTGAGCGCCAGCATCTCCTTGCCGTAGGGGGAGGTCGTGTCGGAGCGGGATCCGACGACGGCGTCGTATAGCAGAGCGACCGTCAGTTTTCCCAGCGAACCACTCTGGAGGGAGAACTCCGGAGCCAGCGCCTTGAGGAGGATGCCGTTGACGAAGAACTTCTGCGTCACGCTGTTCTTGTCGTCGGTACGGAGTGTCTGGATGTCCTTGGCGATCTTTTCCAGCGGGCTCTTCATGGTATCCGTGATCTCGATCTTCTCGAGAACGCCGAAAAGCTGCTCGGCGAGCTTGCCCAGGGTCGCCGCCTGGTCCTTGGTCAAGCTCTCCGTGCCTCCCAGATCCTTCATCGACTTGATCTGGGCAGCCTTGTCGAGAAGCGGCTTCATGCTGCCATAGGCTTCGTGCTTGAGCGGGTTCTTGAAGCTCTGCGCCACCAGCGACGACATCGCGTTCGATCCCTCGGTCGCATTGCGCCAGAACGAATGGACTTCTCCCGCATACTCGGAAACGTAGCTGCGCGCCTTTCCGCCGAACAGGGCATCGGCCTTCTCGGGCGTGAACTCCTTCTCGAGATTTCCGATGATCGCCTTCAGAAGGTCTGCCTTGGCGACCCGTCCCTCGAAGCGGAGCTGGCCTTCGAGCTTCTTCAGCCCCGGCACGTCGACATGCGCCCAGTCCTGATCGGTCAGGTTGGCAGTCACGTGGCCGGCCGCGCGTTCCAGTTCGACGCCGAACGACGTGCCGTTGGTCTTGACGTTGGCGTCGATCTCCTTCAGCCAGTCGCCGAGGGAAATGCTCAGCTGGGCGATCTCCGTGTCGCTGCTGCTTCTCAGCATCGAACTCGCCGATCCGTTCTGCAGTGCGTGGTGCGCGATCTTCATGCCGCTCAACATGGCGACGTCCTTGCGGTCCAGCGGCGCGATCTGCCCCGCCTCGTTCTTCTGGATCGACCGCAGTTCGATGCGGTCCTTCAGGAAATCGATCTTCTTGCCCAGCGGCGCTTCGAAGAAACCCTTGAGGCTGTCCTTGAAGTAGGACAGGCTGCTCTTGAACGTGCCGAAACTCCCCTCCTGGACGTTCTGGTTCGGAGCTTTCGGCAGGGCGAACCCGGTCTTCCGCGCGTTCTTGAAGTCTGCGTCTTCGACGTTGCGCGTATAGGTCTGCGTGACGCTGATACCGCTGCTGACTGTACCGACCATCGATCTTCTCCGTTGGCTGCCTGTTTCCGCATCCTGCGTCCGACGCGGGGTAGGCCGCGTGCCGGACGTCACCTCCCTTTCGCCGCGCATGCGTGCGGGTGACGTCCGACACAGGGCCGCGAGGTCCGCTTCAGGCGCGCATCACCAGCATCTCCTCGCCGGCGGCGGGCGGCGCCGCGTCGCGGGCGCCGCGCAGGCGCCTCTGCTCCGCCTTCTCCATCAGAAGGTCCGCACCCTCGCCGAGCCAGTAGGCGGCGACTGCGGCCATCTCGTCGAAGCGGCGTTCGGTCTCCTTCTCGTCCATGCCGCGCACCACCCAGCGCTCGCAGAAGAAGGCGGCGTGGTCGCCGTCGACGGCCAGCCGGCCGGCACCGGTGCCCGAGCCGAGCAGGTTGGCCTCCAGCATCACCCACATCATCGCCGGGTCGGCGAAGTCGATGTCGGGGAGCGGCACGCTCCATTCCACGACGTGGTCGTCCAGGCGTGCGGCATAGAGGACGGCGCCTCGTCCGAGTTCGATCGTCAGGCGCCCGTCGGCGTCGAAGGCTGTGTCGCTCAGTCCGAGCTTGGTTGCGAGCGTGCGGATGGTCTGTCCTGCATCCATTGGGTGAATCCTCTCCATTCCATGCCTGAGACGACCGCCGGAGTTAGGACTTCGGCGGAGATGGGGGAGACTAGGTGCTGAAGGGGCGGACGGGCTGTATCGTCGGGCACAAACCGGCGGCGGATGCGGCGCGGCCGGGCTGCCGTCCTCACGCGCGCCGCGCACCGCTTTGCCCTCCCGCATTTCAACCGAACGGTTACACAAACTCATATATTGTGATTACGGGATGAGTCGTCGCTATGGCACACCCGAGGGGCTGGGGAAGCCTGAGGCGGTGAGGAACCGACACGCATGTCGAAGCAATATTTCGGGACGGACGGAATCCGGGGACGGGCCAATTCCTTTCCCATGACCGCGGAAGTCGCGATGAAGGTCGGCATGGCCGCCGGCCTCTCCTTTCAGCGCGGCAGTCATCGCCACAGGGTGGTCATCGGCAAGGACACGCGCCTGTCCGGCTACATGATCGAGAACGCCATGGTCGCGGGCTTCTGCGCCGCCGGCATGGACGTGTTCCTGCTCGGCCCGATCCCGACGCCTGCCGTCGCCATGCTGTCGCGCTCGCTGCGCGCCGATATCGGCGTCATGATCTCGGCCTCGCACAACCCCTATTTCGACAACGGCATCAAGCTGTTCGGGCCGGACGGCTACAAGCTTTCCGACGAGATCGAGGCGCGCATCGAAGGCATGCTCGACAAGGACCTGTCGCGGCAGCTCGCCAGTTCCGAAGGGCTCGGCCGCGCCAAGCGCATCGACGGCGTGCACGACCGCTACATCGAGTTCGCCAAGCGCACCCTGCCGCGCTCGATGTCGCTCGCCGGTCTGCGCGTCGTCATCGACTGCGCCAACGGTGCCGCCTACAAGGTGGCGCCGGCGGCGCTGTGGGAACTCGGGGCGGAGGTCTTCGCCATCCACGACGAGCCCAACGGCTTCAACATCAACGACAATTGCGGCTCCACCGCGCCGCAGAGCCTCTGCGACAAGGTCCGCGAGGTCCGCGCCGACATCGGCATCGCGCTCGACGGCGACGCCGACCGGATGATCATCGTCGACCAGAACGGCGAGATCGTCGACGGCGATCAGGTCATGGCGGTCATCGCCGAATCCTGGCACCAGGCGGGGCGCCTCGCCGGCGGCGGCGTGGTCGCCACCGTCATGTCCAATCTCGGCCTCGAGCGCCAGCTCGGCTCGCTCGGCCTCACCCTGCAGCGCACCAAGGTGGGCGACCGCTACGTGGTCGAGCACATGCGCGCGCACGGCTTCAACGTCGGCGGCGAGCAGTCGGGCCACATCGTGCTGTCGGATTTCGCCACCACCGGCGACGGCCTCGTGGCGGCGCTGCAGGTGCTCGCCTGCATCAAGCGTTCCAACAGGCCGGCCAGCGAGGTCTGCCGCAAGTTCGAGCCGGTGCCGCAGGTGCTGAAGAACGTTCGCTTCACCGGCGGCCGGCCGCTGGAGAGCGAACCCGTGCGGGCCATGATCGAAGATGCCCGCCAGCGCCTCGGCACGGCCGGCCGCCTCGTCATCCGGCCCTCCGGCACCGAGCCGCTGATCCGCGTCATGGCCGAGGGCGACGATCCCTCGCTGGTCGAGACGGTCGTCGACGACATCGTCGGCGCCATCGGCAGCATCCGGACCGCCGCCTGATTCCGCGTCGGGGTCAATGGTGCACCGGTCGGTGCCGGGCGCGCTCCTTCCAGTTTCGAGGAAGCCTTCTCCTCCCCCTTCCCGGGAGAGGCCGCCCGCCATCCGTCCAGACAGATTCACGGTAAACGAACAGGGTTAAATCCTGTTTAACCTTTCGGTTTCATTATCCTTGCGAGTTCAACCACGTCCCGGCCAGACCAACCCGGGACATCCCAAGGATAAGCCTCATGCTGAAGCCCGTCAGGCTGATCATCGGCGCGATGGCGCTCGCGCTCGGCCTCGTTTCGCCCGTCCTCGCCGCCGACATCTACGAGCCGCCGGTCATCGAGTACCAGCCGCCGGCACCGATCTACGAACAGGCCGGCGGGTGGTACATCCGCGGCGACATCGACTATCATGCGCCGAAGCTGCGCGGCACCGAATACATCACCTATGGCTGCTGCGATCCCGAGCCCGGCACGAACACCTTCGATTCGACGAGCCTCAAGGGCGCGCTGTCGCTCGGTGCCGGTGTCGGCTACCAGATGAGCAGGTACTTCCGCGCCGATCTGACCGGCGACTACTGGTTCAAGTCGAACTTCCGGGGCAGCACGAGCGGCACCTGCGGCGGCAATCCCTGCGTTTCGGAAGACGAGTCGGATCTCTCGGCGCTTCTGCTGCTCGCCAACGCCTATGTCGATCTCGGCACCTATTACGGCGTGACGCCCTATGTCGGCGCGGGTCTCGGCGGCGCGCATGTCCGCTGGGGCGATCTGCGCAACACCACCGGCAGCGGTACCGACATCCACAAGGGCACGTCCGGCTGGCGCTTTGCCTACGCGGTCATGGCCGGCGCCTCCTACTGCATCACCCACAACCTGCAGGCCGACCTCGGCTATCGCTACAGCCGCATTGAGGGCGGGCGCATGTTCGAGGAATACTCGCCCTCCGGCGCGTCCATCGGCGTCGGTCCGGGCTTCGACAAGGGCATCAACACCCACGAGGTCCGCGGCGGCCTGCGCTGGAGCTTCGGCGGCAACGCCAACTGCGCGCCCGAGCAGGTCGCGTTCCAGCCGGAGCCCGTCTTCGAGCCGGTCTACAAGTAGCGTCGGCGCGACACCGTCGCGTCGCGAGGGCCGCCCGGCGCCAGCCGGGCGGCCCTTCTCGTTCGTCTCGCCGCCAGGCCGGCGAAACCCTTGAAAAGACTGCGGCGGCGGTTCAGCTATGCTTAACCCGCATTTAACCACTATGGTTAATAGTGCCTCATGAACCGGTCGCGGGCGCTTTCCCGCCCGGGCGGGTGATACCGGAGTGAGGCCCATGAAACTGCTTTCGCGTCTGCTCTTGTCGGGTGCTGCGCTTTCGGTCCTGCCGTCGGCGCCTTCCGCCGCCGCCGACTACGACGCGCCGCTCTACGTGGAGGAGGCGCCGGAATACGTCCCGGTGGAAATCGGCTCTGGCTGGTACCTGCGCGGCGACGTCGGCTATGATTTCAAACGGGACTACTCGAACATCGCGTTTTCCATCGCCGATCCGCTCGACATCACGCAGGAGACCGGCTTCGACGAGACGAAGACCGTGGTCAGCGGCACGGTCGGCTTCGGCTACCACGTGAACGACATCTTCCGCGTCGACCTCACGGCGGGCTTCCTGGGAGCCAGCAAGGCCAGTTCCTTCGGCATCCGGGAGGATGCCTGTGCCGTCGAGCAGACCGTGAGCGTCGTGACCTTCGATCAGCTGGGGGACCCGATCGACCCGCCGACCGTGACGACGACCGACGCGAACGCCGACTGCTATTCCGAATCCTCGGCCGAAGCCTCGGCCTGGACCGGCATGGCCAACGTCTATGCGGATCTCGGGACGGTCGCCGGATTCACCCCCTATGTCGGCGCCGGCATCGGCCTCGTCTACACGCCTGTGCGTGGGAGTTTCAACGACCGGACCTGCAGCGCCAGCGAAACCGTCCAGACCGTCGCCGGGGTTTCCGAGACAACCACCACGCAGCTCTGCGAAGGCCAGACGAGCGCGACCGACGCCGACGTGGAGTACCCCGGCACGTCGATCGACCGCAACAAGGTCAGCCTGCTCTATTCGCTCGGCGCCGGCGTCAGCTACCAGCTGTCCCAGAATGCCTCGCTGGACGTCGGCTACAACTGGATCACCGCGCCCGGCGCCGAATCCGTCGCGATCCGCAACGACGACGTCGTCGTCGTCAAGGGCATGAACATCCATCAGGTCAAGGTCGGTCTCCGCTACGATCTCTGGTAGAGCGCTCGCGACGGCCCTTGCATCTAGCATCCCTGTAAGACGGCGGCTGGTCCGCCGTCTCATTGTTTCACGGCATCCAGACCGCCGCCATCCGTCCTTCCTGCGACGAAAACTTTCCCCTTGACGCCACCGGGCGGGAGGGACTATCGCCGTCCGTGGGCCACCCCTCCCCAACGAGGGCGCGGGTTCTTCACGGATTTTCCCTTTCTTTTCAATCATTTACTGCCTTGGCGGCGGGTTCCTGTGTCAATTCCGTGCCAAAAATCACGTTGGTGATGGTCCTGTCCGTCATCGCGTGGGCGTAGTTCTTGACCAGCGTCGCCACGTCGGCCCATCCGCCCATATCGGCGACGGTCTTCACATCGACACCCGCATGAAGCATCGTCGTCGCGAAGCCGTGTCGGCAGCAGTGCGGCGTCAGGGGCTTGATGCCGGCCCGCTTCACGGCCGTGTTCCAGACCTTCCGCAGGTTGTGCCGATCGTCGTAGCCGAACACGCGGTCGCCCGGATGCCGGTTCGATGGGATGTTGCCGAGCGCGGCCACGAGGCGCGGCTGCAGATGAGCTAGCCGCTCCGCTCCGACCTTGGTTTGCCGGATCCTCGCCGATCGGCCGGACAGGTCGACGTCGCCCCATGTCAGCGCCAGCGCCTCGCCGAGACGGGCGCCCGTGGCGAACATGAAGACGGCGAGGGCGCCAAGCTTCGGTGAGGCTTCGGCCGTGAAGGCGTCGATCCATGCCAGCGTCACCGGCTCCCTGATCTTTTTCTCCACCTTGAAGCGCTTCACCTTCAGCCAGGAGCACCAGCCCTGTTCGGCAGCGTAGTTGATGACGGCTTGCGTCGGCGCGATCATCTGGCGATTCCGGGTCGCGTTGGTCGCCTTCGGATAGAGCCGCATCGCGGCGGTCCGGATCGCGCCGTCCGTGATGTCGCGCACGAGCGTATCGCGCCAGTGGTCCTCGACCTTGGCAAGGAACCTGTCAGACCGGCCGGCGCCCCGATAGGCAATGGCCGCGTCCGAAAATCTCAGCGTCGCACCTGGTCCATCGAGATGACGCGTCCACGCCCGCTGTTCGGCTTCGGCTGCGATGCGCTGCGCTCTTGCCTTGTCCTCAGTGCGCGTAGAGCCTCGTAGCCGCCTTCCGGCGACGGTGCCCCGGTAGTGCCAGACCTTGCCGCCTTTTCGGCGGTAGATTTCGAGTGGCATGGCCGTGTCGCCTCCATAATCGTAGTGACGTCGCCCTCGGTCAGAATCATCCGTTTCCCGAACTGGCGGCAGGCGCCGAGCGCGCGCGCCGTCTCGCGCAAGCTGCGCTCGGATATGCCGAGATGATCCGCCAGCTCTGCCGGCGTGATGAAGGCAGGGAGAAGCTTTCCGCTCATTCGGTCGGCCCTCCGACACGCGCGTCGATCGGCGTCATGTTGAGCGGGGATAGGTACTCGTCGCCGCCGTCGATCGCCGGCATGTTCTCCCATCCGCGAATCTCGTTCGGTGAAAGCCAGCCCCATTCGCGGCCGATCCTGTAGCCCTCATACCGAGCCTTCATGTCGCCCCGCTGGAGACCGGCGAGGTCGTGCTCGACGAAGAGTGTGCGCCGGCTCCCGGTCGGCAGCAGCGCCACGTTCATCGCCTGCTCGACGCGCCGGGCCACCGGTGCAAGGCACCGGACGACGAGGGCGCGGCTCTCCATCTCGACGTTCGAATAGGTGCCGTGATCGAGGATGCCGACGACCGTCGGCGGCACGCCCCATATGCGGCAAATATCGAGGTTGGTCAGCTTGCGGCTTTCGAGGAACTCCGCATCGCGCGCCGTCATGGAGAAGGACTTCCACTCCACGCCGCCATCGAGCACGAGCACATTCGATGTCAACGTGTCGGCCTCGATCTTCGCCTTGAGTTTGCCAAGCGCGCTTTCCTTGCCTTCCCGCCCGATCATCTGCGGAAAGACGAGCGCCCCGGAAGGACGGTTGCCGCGCGCCGCCATGCCGGCCGCCGCGTCCTGTTGTGTCAGCGCCAGCGAGATCGTCTCGCGGGCAAGCTGGATCGGCGACAGACCCATGACGCCGTCGCGGGCGAGCCGGTAGCGAAGATGCAGGATCTCGTCCTGGAGGTAGACGCGGACGCTGCCGTTGCGGTCGGTCACGCGGTAGCGAAGCCTCCCGCTTTCGAGCCGCTCGACGACGACGCGGCCCGGGTCGATCGGGTCGAGCCCGACCACCTGTCCACGTGCGTTCCAGTCAAGCACGGCATAGGCGTTGCCGGAAATCAGGAGGTTCGCGATCAGCATCTCGCGGGCCTCGAACGCGGTCATGACGCCGTTCGGCGCATCGTGGAGCACGCCATAAAGCGGGTGCTCGGTCGCCCGCTCGCGCCCGCCGTTGGCCGTGCGGCGGTAGAGGTTGAGCGGCACGGATGCCAGGGCCTGCGACACAAGCGAGATGCAGGCCCCGGCCGTGGCGAGGCCGCTGGCGCGCTGCGGATCGACATAGGCGCCAGTTCCACCATTCATCCCGAACCACTCCGCAATGAACGGATCGCTGGACTGGATGCGGGTTTCAACGGCTCGCCTCTCACGGCCAAGGATCCGGGAAAGCAGGCTCATCGGGTCAGCTCCCAAAGCTTGAGGGTGCGCTCGGCATAGCGCCGGAAGGGCGCGGGCGCCTCGGAGGCGCGCGCCTGGATGATGGTGCCGTCATAAGCCGGCCAGGCCAGCACCACAGACACCTCGTGCAGATCGACCGCGCGCAGCTCGCGGCGGTCGCCGTCGCGGTGCTCGTCGATCGCCGTGAAGCCGAACGACATGCCGCCGAGGTCGCCACGCTCGGCGAGCGCCAGCACGTCGCGGCCGGCGGTCGTGTCGGGCACGTCGAGATCGAAGGACAGACCGCGCGTGTCCTCGGCGAGCCGCAGCGTGCCGGAGCGGGTGCGGGCCAGCACGCGGCCCGGATCATGGTCGACGAGGGCGAGGATATCGCCCCGGCTTCGCAGCGTGGCCGCGAAGGCCCCGCGCGCGATCGTCTCTGTGAACCGTCCGCCGATCGACGCGGGGTTGTCGAAGGTGGCGGCGTAGCCTTCCAGCCGCCGCCCCTTGGCGCGGATGTCCATCGCGATTGCGCGGCGTTCGGGTGTCATAGGTGAACCTCGCGATATGGCCGAATGAGACGGTCGACTACGCCTTGCGGCGTGGCGTCGGTATCGTCGCGGTGGTCGTAGAAGAACGCGGTCAGCATGAGCACCGCGAGTTCTACGGCAGGTGGTATCGGATCGGCGTCCGTGTCGACGCCGATGCTTGCGAGATGGTCGGTTGCCGCCGCGATCATGCTCGTGATCGATGCATCATCATCGGAGGTATCGACGCGGCAGAACTCTTTCGCGGCGGCAAGGTCAACCATCAGAGAAGCCCCACGATCCCGGTTGCGGTCGTCCCCGTCGCCATTACCTTGACGGCCCGGCAGGGCAGGAGCGTTGCATCAGGGACGTTCAGAAGCGTCACCGGCTCATCGTCGTCCTTCATCAGGAAGGTGACGTTGCCCGACGCGCCAATCCAGAACGCCCGCGGAACGGACGGAAGGATGTCGTCATCATCGGGAACGACCGCAAAGGCGCTGGTGGCCGGCGCCGTGAGGCTGCTCGCCAGGTTCTCGAAGGGATCGGACATGTGTCAGAACTCCGCAAAGGCGAACGCGTCGGTGTGGCGCACGGCCACATCGGCATCGAGGAAGGCGTGCATCAGCGCGCCTCCATTGGAGGCGACGTCGGGGTGATACGGGTTGATCAGGATGTCGACCGCCGACCAGTAGCCGAGCACCAGCTCGCCCCACTGCCCGTAGATCAGCGCCGACTTGTCCCCTCCGCTGCCGATGTTGGTGGGAACCTGCGTCGACGATTCGACCCGCTGATTGTGGAACAGCTCGGCCATGGGGATGACATGGCCGTCCGCGTCCCGCAGCTTGCGGACCTGCTTCATCACGGTCGGGTTCGTCAGGAACGCCCCGGTGCCGGTCACGTCGTCGAGTTCCAGAGCGCCGATGAGGTCGGACGTGCTGTCGACGAAGCCGTTGGACACGAGCGTCACCCCCCCGATGTTCTCGACGCCGGGCGTGTTGAGGATGCCGAGCGGCTCGGAGTTCGACCCGCTGCCGTTGATGGCCGCCAGGTCGAGGCCCTGCGCCAGCAGGAAGCCGAGGTCGCGGCGCAGGAGATCCTCGATCGACGCGCCGGACTGCAGCATCAGGCGCCGGGACAGGCGATACTCGCCAGTGATCGTCTTCGGCCCCATGCTGACCTTTTCGAACGCGACGGCGCTGCGCGTTGCGTCGCCGTTCTCGTCCACCCACGCCGCCGCACCGGACGAGGCGAGGTTCGGCAGGTCGAGGAAGCCGGTCAGGTTCGCCATGACCATCGCGCCCATGGACTGGACACGAAGCGCCGGCCGGAAGCGGTCGGCCACGGCGGCAACCTGCGTCGCCACGGTGTAGCCGCCGGCCGGGTCGCTGCCGACCGTCTGCCCGGCGCGCGTCTCGCCGAGAAGGATCTCGGTCGGAACGGCGAGGTGGATGCCGGCGCCGGTTCGCTGCTCGCGACCGCGCGAAAGCTCCTGATGTACTTCGGCCTCGCGCCCGCTCAGCCGCCCGCCGAGCGCGCCGTTGATGGCGTTGGCGAGGGAGTAGTTCCGCAGCTCGCGGCGCATCTCGCCGTCGCCGCCGACACGCTCGCCGTTCGCCTCGAGCCGTTCATAAGCGGCCAGCCGTTCGGCGCGGCCGATCTGCTCGTCGAGCGCGCGGATCTCGGTATCCAGCGCGCCGAACTGGCGGCGCTCGGCGTCATCGAGGTCGCGGTTTTCGTTCATGGCTTTGTCGTTGAGGGCGCGCGCTTCCGCGATCTTGGCGGCGCGCTTTTCGCGAAGTTCCTGAATTCTCATTGAAAAATCTCCATCTAAGGGACTGTACTGTCGTCGCGACGTTCAATCGGGGTTGAAGATCAGGCCACCGGCGCGTTGCGCGGGTAGCCCAGGATTGCGACCGCGCCGATCGGCGTGGCCGCGCCATGGGTGCCGGAGAAGTCGGCGAGAAGCTTGGCGAAGGGCTTGCCGCCGACGTAGCCGACGCGGGTGACGGTCGCGGCGGCATGGGCGGCAGTGAGGCTGTGGATGATGCCACCGGAACCGACGGCGTCGATGCCCTGCACGTCGTCGATGGTGACGGCGGTATAGGTGCCGTCTTCCTCGTCGGCATGGGTGAGCTTGAACTCGACCTTGTTCGTGCCGGAGAAGGTGATGCCGCCGACGCCGACGTGAATGGCGAAGATCGCGCCGTCGAAGCCGCGAAGGTCGATCGCCGGCGGCGTGTTGTCGGCGCTGTAGCTGGCGGCGGGGATGGCGATTTCCACGCCCATGTTCGAGATCAGGTCACGCATGTTGAAGTTCTCCATCGGTGGGACATGCCGCCTCACGGCGGGGGAAAAGGTGCCGGCTTGCCGTCCTTGAATGCTCCACGATCTCGCACCCGCACAGGACGGCTTCCCGCTGTTGGCCGGCCGGCACGGCCGCAGAAGAGTGGGTGCGAGGGAAAGGGTTCATGCGGATTTCTCCGCAATCGGAGCCAGCGAACGAAGCCTGTCGACGACCTTCGTTCCCTCCGGCGTCGCCTCGGGCTGCCTGGCTCGCATGAGCTGGCAGGTGAACAGAAGAGCCTCGAATGGGATATGCGCGGATCGGGCGAAGAAGGGGTTCGGTTCTAGAACGAACCTCTCAATTTCGTCCACGTCGAGACCGGCCGGAAGCCGGAACCGCAACACCCGGTCGCCCTTGCCGCCGTCAGGCGAGGCGGGCAGGTGGATGTCAATGCCGAGTCGCGTGTCATAGACCGTGATCGACACGTCACCCCATTCGCGATCGCGGATGCCGCCTGCCGATGCTGCTCCGAACATGTCACGGATGACGGCAATCGCCGTCAGCGGTCCCATGTTCGTCATCGCCACGAGGCGGGAATAGACGTCGACATAAAGGCCCACCGTCTTGATCTTCGGCTTCAGGGCGAGGGCCAGAAGCAGTTTCGCCGCGTGTTCGGCCCGGACGTGCGCGACAGCCCGCCCGCTGCTCTTCGGCAGCGCGCCCGCGTCGATGAGGGCGCGCGCGTAGACGTTGACGGACTTGCGTTCCGTCATCGTTACCGTCGCCATCATTTCCACGAGCTGCTGAACCGTTGCCATATGGCCTCCTGATTTGAATTTTTACAATCCAAATCAAAAATATTCAAGGGCCGATATAGCTAGGCGGGATTATTTCGGAGCGCCGCGTGCCACTTCTCGTTCACCCGGCCGATCCGGGCGTCGAGGGCGTCAGCCCATTCCGAGGAGCGGTTCGCCGCGAAGCCGAGGATCTCGCGGTCTCGACGCGACATGTGGTAGTAATCCGGGCTGGTCGGATGCCGGTGTGCCGGCGGGAAGAACAGGGTCTCGATGTGTTCGACCAGGATCATCACCATGCCCCGGAGTTGGTACGCGTCGCCGATCACGTCGTCGAAGTCATTGAGGATGTCTTCCAGTTTCGGCGCGGGCGCGGAGGTGCTATCGTGAATGTCAGCCATGATCGATCCCTTCATGATCGTTTTGGTTAGGGCCGGGAAAGCGTTGGCGCGCTTGCCCGGCTCGTTTTTTTATGACACTATAAATTTATTATGTCAAATTCTAATGTTAAAAAATCGCGCAGGGGTCGGCCAAGGGTTGAAAGCTCGGCTGTTACGGTGCGCGTGCACGCGGAAATGATGCATCAGATTGATCAATGGCGCCGCGAGCAGACCGACATGCCAGGCCGCCCGGAAGCAATCCGCCGGCTCGTCGAGGCCGCGCTTGCCAAGCCTACTCCATGAGCTCCTGAAGGCATGCCGGCATCTCTTCCGGCTCATGCCGCTTTGCCACGCACAGCGCCATCGCCAGCGCCACCAGGCCATCGATGCGCCCCGCCGCCTTGTGCTTGTCGAGCTTGCGCCCGCCGGCTGGATCGCGGCTGACGACGGCGTTCGCCGCGCACATGTTCATGACCGGGTTCCCACCGTGCCGCAGCAGCTTTTCGGCGACACACCGCTCGAGCATGTCGACGGCCGGGCTGAAATCCTTGTAGCCCTGTCCGAAGGGAACGATCGGCAGCGACGCGCCGAAAATGCCAAGCTCGCGCTTCAAATCCTCGATGCGCCAGCGGTCGTAAGCGATCGACTGGACGTCGAACCGGTTCGCCGCCATCGCCAGCACCTCGGCGATGTATGCCGGGTCGTTGGTGGCTCCGGGAATGAGCGTGATAAAGCCCTGCTTCGCCCACAGGTCATAGGGCACGCGGTCCTCGTTCGATCGCTCTTCGATGTTCGATTCCGGCATGAAAAATTGGGGCAGCACGTCGATGCGCCCGGCCTCGTCTGGGAAGACCAAAACGAAGGCCGTCAGGTCGCGTGTCGCGCCCAGGTCAAGGCCGCCGTAGCAGACGCGGCCGGGAAGCTCGTCCACGGCCACGGGCGCGGCGTTGGCGTCCCATTCGGCTTTATGGATGAACCGCGAGACGGCCGAAACGCGCTGGTTCAGGATCAGGTTTCTGAAAGCCGATTCCTTGGACGGGACGAGCCGGGCCTGCGCGGCCTGCCGCTGGACGTCCTCCATGGATCGGAAGTCGCCGATCGCCGGATTCGCCAGTGCCCACGTGTCGGGATGCCATGGGTCCGCATCCTCCGGCGCAGCGTAGATCGTCAGGTGAAAGCTCGGGTCTTCGACGTCGCCATCGAGGACGCGCAGGCCATAGTCCACAAGCTCCGACATGACGGCGTGGTCGGCCGCCGCCTGCGTGCTGATGACCATCATCAGCGGGTTTTCCCGGGCGCCTGTGGCCGTGTCGAGCGCGTCAAAAAGCGCCCGGTTCGGCGCGCTGCCGAGCTCGTCATAGACGACGAAGGATGGCGATAGGCCAAGCTTCGAACCGGCGTCGGCAGACAGCGCGGAGTAGAAGGAGCCAGCCCCGTCACCGGTCAACACTTCGATCGTCTTCGTGAACTTCACGATGTTGCAACGGTCGGCCAGCTCGTCATGCGCCATGAGGATCGCGACCATCTCGGCGAACAGCTTGGCCGCCTGGTCGCGTGTCAGCGCGCAGGAATATACCTCGCCGCGGGGTTCGGCCTCCGGTCCTACCAGGTGGCAGAGCGCCAGCGCCGCGGCGAGCTGCGTCTTGCCGTTTTTCCGGCCCATGGAGAGCACCGCCGTCCGCACCGGCCGGTTGCCCGTCTCGTCCTCGGCGTAGACCGCGCGGACAAATTTCCGCTGCCACTCGCGCAGCCGCATGGGCGTGCCGGCGAGCTTGCCGGCCGTGATCGGGAGATCCTCGCAGAAGGCGATAACCCGCTCGGCCCGCGTGAGACCCGGCGCCTGCCAGGGCGTCACGGCCCGCCCGGCGACCTTCCCGCGCGATGAAAGCGGCTTCGCCCCTACGCCTCGAAGTGACATCAGGCAAGCCCTTCTTCATCTAAGTCATTGGAAACTAAGTATTTGTTCATTGAGGACGACGGTCCAATCCGTTGGCCATTGCCGTGATTTGAGGCCCCCCCACCATGCCAATCATCGCATGGATCGATCGGATTGCCGTTCGCATCGAAGCCCTTGAACCGGCGCGGCACGGCGGTCAGGTGTCCGCGATCAACCGCGCTTGTCTTCTCATTGTGGCATCGCTCGCACATGCTCATCAGTCCATCGAGCGGAGGGAATGGATGGCCTCCTGCGTTGATGGCTTTCACATGATCGACCGCCACGGCCGCGACCGCACGCCCGCGCAAACCGCAGGCGTAGCAGAGCGGATCGCTGGCCAGCTTTGCCTTGCGCAACCGCTGCCATGTGCCGGTATTGTAGGGCCAATCAGCCAAGGCCTATCATCCTTCCCTATCAGCAGTGCCCCAACTGCCCCAACGAATTGAATATTAGCATGTCGTTGGGGCACCGAAATTCACAAGCGAATTCAATACCTTGCCCTAACTGCCCCAACTGCCCCAACAAAAATAGAAGTAGTTGGAATTTTCCGTCTCGTGGTTCTTGTGGGGAACGCGCGCGCGTACGGGTGCGCGAAAACCGTTGGGGCAGTTGGGGCACATAGGGCACCCTATTGATATCTTTGAGGTTTTTCGCGCCCCAACGAGATGAAGTGCCCCAACTCATGTTGGGGCACTTTCATCATCGGTGCCCCATTCATTGCCCTGACTGACCTGTCCATCGAAGGCTTCGCGGCAGACTTCCAGCGGAGGCAGGAAGTACACCCATGGGCGCCGGGTCGACGCCCCGTCTTCGGCGGGCACGGTCTGTTTCCGGCGACGAAGATCGGGGATAAGCCGCGCGATCTGGGTGCCGAACGACTGGCTGGAAACCCGTCGCTTGATGCCGAGCTTCTCAGCATGTGCCAGATAGTCGGCGTATAGGCTAGAGCATTCGACGTACTCGGGCCAGGCCTCCATCCGCGAAAGCGGCCCGCCATCGCCGAGTCGGTCAAACCACCACTGCTCGACTGCATCGAGGGAGCGCAGCTTCTGCTCCAGGAGTGCCCCCGTCTTCGGAATCTCGCGAAGGTTGACGCGTGATAGGTCGAGCGCCAGGAGATCATGCAGGAGCGCCTCCCGGCCGCCCGCATCAAGCTCCGCCTCCATCTCGGCGAAATAGTCCGTGTTCTGCGCGCATCGCGGGTTGACGTCGAAGACCGCGAACCTGCGCTCATCCTTGCCAGCCGGGATCACCCACGCCTCATTCGAGGTCATCATCAGCCGGACGAAGTTCGACACTCGGATCGGGTCGACGCCCTTGCTCTCGATCATCTGCTTGTCGGACGTCACCAGTCCGCGAAGGTGTCCTTCGGCGGCCTTGTCGCCGGCAAAGACCGCCTCATCTGCCTGCAACAGGAGGCAGGCCGCCATAAAAGCATTGAACTGCCCTACGACGTAGCGCGGGTTGTCGACGTGGAAATAGTGCGACTGTACGAGTGATCCGAAGACCTCGCCGACCTTCGTCTTGCCGGCGCCCATCCCGCCGCGCAACACGATCGCGGTGCCCGGCTTCTCGCGCGGCCGCTGGACCATTTGCGCAAACCATCCGAAGAGCCAGGCGAAGTTTCCCTCGTCGCCGTCGCAGACGTTTGTCAGAAGATGATCGCGGAAGATGGCATAGGAGCCGCCCGGCTTCGGCTCGACGGAAAAGCCGCGCCAAAGGTTATAATATCCGGGTCGGCCCTCGACTTTTTCCCGGTCGGGATGGAACTCGATGCCGTTGAACTGCCGACGCCGCCGGCTGTCGAGCCAAGCCTCGGCGAAGGTTTTCCACTTGGGCTTTCCGTCCGCCCCACGAACCTCGGTGTAGCGGTTGCCGTGAAGGAGCTGGAAAGCGGATGGCTTCAGGAGCTGCAACCGCTCCTCGGCTGGCGCGTCCGGCTTTTCCCACAAGATCACGGCTTGACTGCCGATCGGCACGACCGCGAATTCAGCATTGAATTCGTCGAGGTCGAAACCGTTCGCGTCCGGCTCCAGGTCATCGCCGGTCGGCACATCTGAATGCCCGGCCGAGCGCATCGAGGCGGCAACCCGATCGATGTCCTCGCGGTCAGCTTTCTTGCGCCGAGCCATCAGCTGCGCGACCTTTGGGCGGCTTCGACGGCAAGCCGAACGCGATCTCTGAGCGCGTCAACCGCGATCTCGACTGCATCAGGGTCGACGTCCGACAGGTCGGCCATGAGATCCTCGATAGCTTGGGAGAGCGCGCGTTTCAGAGAAGGGAAGGGGTCGCGAACGTCGGGAACATCCGGGGAACTGCCTGTGTCAGTTTTGTGCCACTCGCAGCGTCTGGTTTCCGCTTCGTTCCGCACGATCCGACCCGCACCTGCACAGCAAATGCCGACAGGACTTGCGGAATTCGGCGGCTTCCGGTATTGCCCGGAGTGGGCCACCCCTCCCCAACGAGCGGGCTTACTATCTGGAAGGATAGACCACGATGACCATCTCCAAGCCCGGACTCCGTCCGGCATCCCCCAATTTCTCCTCCGGTCCCTGCGCGAAACGTCCCGGCTGGTCGCCGGAGGCGCTCAAGGGTGCGCCGCTCGGCCGCTCGCACCGCGCCAAGGTCGGCAAGGCCCGCCTCGAACGCGCCATCGATCTCACCCGCGAGATCCTCCAGGTCCCCGCCGGCTACCGCATCGGCATCGTTCCCGCCTCCGACACGGGAGCGGTCGAGATGGCGCTATGGTCGCTGCTCGGCGAGCGCGGCGTCGACATGGTCGCCTGGGAGAGCTTCGGCGCCGGCTGGGTCACCGACGTCGTCAAGCAGCTGAAGCTGAAGGACGCGCGCACCATCGAGGCGCCCTACGGCGAACTGCCGGACCTCTCGACCATCGATTTCGACCGCGACGTGGTCTTCACCTGGAACGGCACCACGTCCGGCGTGCGCGTGCCGAACGGCGACTTCATCCCCGCCGACCGCAAGGGCCTGACGATCTGCGACGCCACCTCGGCGGCCTTCGCCCAGCGGCTCGATTTCGCCAAGCTGGATGTCGTCACCTTCTCCTGGCAGAAGGTGCTGGGCGGCGAAGGCGCGCACGGCATGCTGATCCTCTCGCCCCGCGCCGTCGAGCGGCTGGAGACCTACAAGCCGGCCTGGCCGCTGCCCAAGATCTTCCGGCTCACCTCGGGCGGCAAGCTGATCGAGGGCATCTTCAAGGGCGAGACCATCAACACGCCCTCGATGCTGTGCGTGGAAGACTACATCGACGCGCTCGAATGGGCGAAGTCGGTCGGGGGGCTCGACGGTCTCGTCGCCCGCGCAGACGCCAATTTCGCCGTGCTCGACCGCTTCGTCGAAGCTTCGTCCTGGCTCGGCCATCTCGCCGTCGATCCCGTGACGCGCTCCAACACCTCCGTCTGCCTGGCCATCGTCGATCCCGACATCGCTTCGCTCGACGGCGACGCGCAGGCCGTCTTCGCCAAGAACCTCGCGGCGCTGCTCGAGAAGGAAGGAGCCGCCTACGACATCGGCGCCTATCGCGACGCGCCTCCCGGCCTGCGCATCTGGGCCGGGGCTACGATCGAGACGGCCGACCTCGAGGCGCTGCTCCCCTGGCTCGACTGGGCCTTCGCCACACAGAAGGCCGCGCTCAAGGCGGCGGCCTGAACCTTCCTGCCCTCCCCTTGCGGGGAGGGTGGCCCGCAGGGCCGGATGGGGGTCGTCGCCACACGCTGGACCTGACCGGTCCCGGTCGCCCTCCCGCATCCGCCAGCCAAGCATCACCACACCCGCCCGTCGGCTTTGCCGACACCCTCCCCGCAAGGGGGAGGGGCGCACATCCACGAAGGATCCCATCCATGCCCCGCGTTCTCGTTTCCGACGCCCTTTCCACAACCGCCGTGCAGATCTTCAGGGATCGCGGCGTCGACGTCGACTACCTGCCGGAGATCGGCAAGGACAAGGACAAGCTCGCCGAGATCATCGGCCAGTATGACGGCCTCGCCATCCGCTCGGCCACCAAGGTCACCGAGAAGCTGATCGCTGCGGCCGAGAACCTCAAGGTGATCGGCCGTGCCGGCATCGGCGTCGACAACGTCGACATCCCGGCCGCGTCCCGCAAGGGCATCATCGTGATGAACACGCCCTTCGGCAATTCCATCACCACGGCCGAGCACGCCATCGCGCTCATGTTCGCCGTTGCGCGGCAGATCCCGGAGGCCAACGCCTCCACCCATGCGGGCAAATGGGAAAAGAACAAGTTCATGGGTGTCGAGATCACGGGCAAGACGCTCGGTGTCATCGGCTGCGGCAACATCGGCTCGATCGTCGCTGCCCGCGGTATCGGCCTGAAGATGCACGTCGTCGGCTTCGACCCCTTCCTGTCGGAGAGCCGCGCCTCGGAACTCGGCATCGAGAAGGTGGAGCTCGACGAGCTCTTCGCCCGCGCGGACTTCATCACGCTGCACACGCCGCTGACCGACAAGACCCGCAACATCATCAACAAGGCCGCCATCGCGAAGATGAAGGACGGCGTTCGCATCATCAATTGCGCCCGCGGCGGGCTGATCGTCGAGGCCGATCTCGTCGAGGCGCTGAAATCCGGCAAGGTCGCCGGCGCCGGCATCGACGTGTTCGAGGTCGAGCCTGCCACGCAGAACGCGCTGTTCGACATGCCCAACGTCGTCTGCACGCCGCATCTCGGCGCCTCCACGTCGGAAGCGCAGGAGAACGTGGCGCTGCAGGTGGCAGAGCAGATGGCCGACTACCTGATCAAGGGCGCCGTCTCCAACGCCATCAACATGCCCTCGATCAGCGCCGAGGAAGCACCGCGGCTGAAGCCCTTCGTCAAGCTGGCCGAGGTGCTCGGCGCCTTCGTCGGCCAGGTCACCGACGATCCGATCAAAGAGGTCGAGATCCTGTTCGACGGCGCGACGGCGACGATGAACACCAGGGCCCTGACGAGCGCTGCGCTCGCCGGCCTGATCCGTCCGCAGGTCTCCGACGTCAACATGGTGTCGGCCCCGATCATGGTGAAGGAGCGCGGCATCATCCTGTCGGAAGTCCGCCGCGACAAGTCGGGCGTGTTCGACGGCTACATCAAGCTCACCGTCAGGACCGAGCACATGACGCGGTCGATCGCCGGAACCTGCTTCTCGGACGGCAAGCCGCGCTTCATCCAGATCAAGGGCATTAATCTCGACGCCGAGGTGGGCCAGCACATGCTCTACACCACCAATGCCGACGTCCCGGGCATCATCGGTCTGCTCGGCTCGATCTGCGGCGGCAACGGCGTCAACATCGCCAACTTCCAGCTCGGACGTGACAGGCCGGGCGGCGATGCCATCGCGCTGCTCTATCTCGATGAGCCGTTCCCGCAGGACGTGCTGGCCGAGCTGCGCGCCAATCCGAAGATCGATTCGGCCAAGCCGCTCCGCTTCGACGTCAACGCGGCCTGATCCTTGCGCGTCCTGCCATTCGCGGTCTTCGCGGCCGCGAATGGTTAGTCACTCCTTAAAACTTCTCCTGCATCACTGTCTCCACGTGCGCTGTCGGGGGATTGCGGGTGGAAGGTGTCAATGGCAGGGCTTCGTTGCCGGGCATGCCGCAGGCCGCGGCAGGTGCCTGGCCGACGTCGACCGATGCGGCGGGAGCGGCCGGCGTCTTTCGCGAGATCGAGGGGCAGTTCGGGGCGCACGGCTTTGCGACTCTGCTCGAGCTCTCGGCCGACTGGCTGTGGGAGACGGACGAGTTGCATCGCTGGTCCTGGGTGAGCGACCGGGGCATGGAAGTAACGGGCCTGAGGCGCGCCGACATCATCGGGCGTCCGGCCATGCAGGGGTTTTCTCGCAAGGCGCTCGACGATCCGCGTGTCGCCGCCCATCTGGCGCTCATCGAACAGTGCAAGCCTTTCCGCGACTTCCTGATGGAACTTCCCGCCGGTAATCCGGGGTGCCGCTGGATCTCCGTTTCCGGCGTGCCGATCCTCGACGAGCAGGGAAACTTCCGCGGCTATCGCGGCGCGTCGCGCAACGTCACGGCGCTGGTCGAGGCCGCGGCGCGGCACGCGCGGGACGAGGAAACGCAACCGCTCCCGCCGCCGTCGTCGGGTGCAGCCGCGAGCGGCGACGCCGAGACCCTGCGCGCAGCGATGAACGTCATTCAGGACGCGGTCGCCATCTACGACGCGGACAACTGCATCGTCATCTACAACGAAGCGCTGCTGACGATGTATCAAGGGGTTTCCGACGTCGTCCGTCCCGGTATCCATATCGCCGATTTCCTTCGCGCCGGACTGGAAAGGGGCCTCTTCGACCTCGAGGGCGAAACTCCGGCGCAGTGGCTGCAGACCTTCCTGCGCAACCGTGCATCCGATGCACCGGAACCGATGGTCCTGCGCTTTGCCGACGGACGCTCGATCCTTCACCGCGAATATGTGACGGTGGGCGGCGGCCGCATCGGCATCTGCAACGACATCACGGCCGCCAGACAGCGCGAAAACGACCTGGCGCGTGCCACCGTAGCGGTGCAGGGTGTACTCGGGGACTTCAAGACCGCGCTCGACGCCATGAACATGGGCGTGATGCTCCTCGATTCGGAACTCCGTATCGAATCGGTGAACCGTGCCTTCCGCGACCTGTGGGGGATCGACCAGGAGGCGGTGCCGCTCGGCACGCCGCTGCGCACGGTTTTCGGCATGGAATCGGTACGGGCGCTCTACGACGTGCCCCGCGAGCAGCAGGACGCCTATTTCGACGAACGTATCGAGGGGATGAAGACCGGCCGGATCGTCACCGGCGAGATACATCGGTCCAACGGTTCGATCCTGCTCTATTCGATCACGCCGCTTTCGGCGGGCCGCACCTTCCTCGTCCATTACGACATCACGCCGCTGAAGCAGCGCGAGGCGGCACTCGAGATCGCCCTCGAGCGGGCGGGACTGGTGGAAGCCGCGCTCGATGCCGTCAGCGATCCGGTCTTCGTCAAGGATACCGACCTGCGCTACGTCTTCGTCAACGAGGCCTTCGCCCGGCTCGTGGGCGAGAGCGCGGAATCCCTCATCGGGAAACGATCGAAGGACGTCTTCGACGTCCGATGGGCGCTTCCGGCCGAGGCCGACGAGCGCAGGATCCTCGAGACCGGCGAACCGCTCGAGATGGAAGACGATCCCGAGCGCCATGGAGACGGCCGCTTCCGCATCCTGCGCAAACAGCTGGTCACCATCGACGGCGGCAAGCGCTTCGTGTCGGGCTTCCTGTTCGACATCACCGATGTACGGCGGCGCGAGCAAGAGGCCGAGGATGCACGGCGCCGGCTCGCGCACGTCCTCAAGACGCTTCCGGCCGGGGTCGTCATCTACGACGACCAGGATCGCTTCGTCCTGTGCAACGAGCACATCGTCCGGCGGCTGCCGAAGATCGCGCACCTCCTCGTGCCGGGCGTCCACCTGCGGGAGGTGCTGGAGGCAGGGCACGCCGCCGGCTATTTCCGCTTCCCCAGCGAACCGGAGATGGAGCGCCTGTACGTCGAGGATCCGCGCGGATGGCTCGACGCCTGCCACCGGCGCTATCACGATACGAAGGCGGTGCGCGAACAGCAGAATGCCGACGGCACCTGGCTGCAGGTCTACGACGAGAGGACCAGCGACGGTTACTTCGTCGGCGTACGCGTCGACATCACCGAGCTGAAGCATCGCGAGGACGAACTGCGGCGCGCCGAGCAGCGCGCGGTGCTCGCCGACCGGGCGAAGTCGGAATTCCTCGCCAACATGAGCCACGAGATCCGCACGCCGATGAACGGGGTGCTCGGCATGGCCGAGCTTCTCGCGCGCACGCATCTCGACGTGAAGCAGAAGACCTTCACCGACATCATCGTCAAGTCGGGGAACGCGCTCTTGACCATCATCAACGACATCCTCGACTTCTCCAAGATCGACGCCGGCCAGCTCGTGCTCGATCCGCTGCCCTTCAACCTCGCGGAATCGGTCGAGGACGTCGCCACCCTGATGTCGACGCGCGCCAACGAGAAGGATCTCGAACTGGTGGTGCGGGTCGATCCGGCGCTGCCGCCCGTGGTGGTGGGCGACGTCGGGCGCTTGCGCCAGATCGTCACCAATCTCGTCGGCAACGCGGTGAAGTTCACGGATGCCGGCCACGTCCTCGTCGACGTTTCCGGAACCGTCGCCGAGGGTGTCGCGAGCCTGCGCTTCGAGATCGAGGATACGGGGATCGGGATACCCGAGGACATGATCTCGCAGGTGTTCGAGAAGTTCAGCCAGGTCGATTCCAGCTCGACGCGCCGGCACGAAGGCACCGGGCTCGGCCTGGCGATCACCTCGCGGCTGGTAGCCCTGATGGGCGGGCGGGTCGGCGTCGAAAGCCGCGTCGGCGAAGGGTCCACCTTCTGGTTCGAACTCGACCTGCCCGTCGGCTCGGTCGTTGCGGCGCCGCGGGCGGCACCGATGGACCTCACGGGCGCCCGCATTCTCGTCGTGGACGACAACGCGGTGAACCGCTCCATCCTGATGGAGCAGATGGCCGCGTGGGGTTTCGATGCCTGCGCGGCCAGCAGCGGGCGCGAGGCGCTGGCGGTGCTGGCCGAGACGGCACGTCTCGGGTTCTCCGTCGACTGCGTCGTGCTCGACTACCAGATGCCGGGAATGAACGGTGCCGACGTCGCGGCGCGTATCCGCTCCACGCCGCTGATCGACGACACGCCGCTGATCATGCTCACCTCGGTCGATCAGCCTCTCAGCGGAAAGCAGCACCGCGACCTCGGCATCGCCATGCAGATCATCAAGCCGGTCCGTTCCAACGCGCTGCTCGAGGCCCTTCAGGCGGAAATCCAGCGCCGGCGTCTCGCGCGCGGCGATGTCGCGATGCAGCCGGCCGTCGCGCCGGCGGAGGAGCCGGCCGCCGGCCAGCGCGACGTCATCCGGCTTCCCGAGCGCGCGGCAGCTGCGGCCCTGCCGGACGACGAGCCCGAGGACGATCCCCTCGGCTGGACCAGCCATCTCGACATCCTCGTCGCCGAGGACAACGAGGTGAACCAGCTGGTCTTCGCGCAGATACTCGGAGAAACCGGCTTCACCTTCGAGATCGTCGGCAATGGCGAGCTGGCGCTTCAGACCTGGCGCAGCCAGCGCCCGTCGATGATCCTGATGGACGTCTCCATGCCGCAGATGAGCGGTCTGGAAGCCACGCAGGCGATCCGCGCAGAGGAAGCGGAAGGCGAGCGCATTCCCATCGTCGGCGTCACCGCCCATGCTCTGAAGGGCGACCGCGACCGCTGTCTGGAGGCCGGCATGGACGACTACCTGTCGAAGCCCATCAGCCCGAGGACGCTGCGCGAGAAGATCGGCCGCTGGGTGGAACATTCGCGCCAGGCCCAAGCGGCCAGCGCGTGAGCCTTCGCCCGCAGGGCCTTCCTTCTTTCTGTCTATAGGCGGTGGCCGGCCGACGCGCGGCGGATCGGGCAAGCGTCTGATTCCGGCGAAAGAATCGCGGCCTTCCGGCGGCGGCCGCCGTGCGCCGGGACCGGCTGCCCCGCAAGGGGGATCCGAACCTTAATCGAGGCGACACGAATGTGTCATCGAACTGTAACACGGCGGGTCTAATCGGGCCGCGACGCCAGACTTCAGCGTCAGAGGAATTCCCAAGAGGAGTAGGCCCAATGAAGAAATTTCTCGTCTCGGCGTCGGCCGTGGCCATCGCGCTCACCGCGTCGGCCGGCATCGCCGCCGCCCGCGACCAGGTCCAGATCGCCGGCTCGTCGACGGTGCTGCCCTATGCCAAGATCGTTGCCGAGAACTTCGGCGAGACCTTCCCGGACTTCAAGACCCCGATCGTCGAGTCGGGCGGTTCGTCGGCCGGCCTGAAGGAGTTCTGCAAGGGAGTCGGCGAAGGCACCATCGACATCGCCAACTCGTCGCGCGCCATCCGCGAATCGGAAGTGAAGGCCTGCGCCGAGGCCGGCGTCACCGACATCCAGGAAATCCAGTTCGGCTATGACGGCATCGTCTTCGCCACCGACATCGCCGGTCCGGACTGGGCGCTGACCCCCGCCGACGTCTACAAGGCGCTCGCCGCCAAGGTCGCCGTCGACGGCAAGCTCGTCGACAATCCGTACAAGACCTGGGCGGACGTCAACCCGGCCCTCCCGGCGTGGAACATCGTCGCCTACATTCCCGGCGAGAAGCACGGCACCCGCGAAGTGTTCGAGGAGAAGCTCCTCATCGCCGGCTGCAAGGAACTCGGCGGCATCGAGGCTGGCAAGGCCTCGGGGCTCGACGAGAAGGCTGCCGACGCGGCCTGCAAGCAGGTGCGCAAGGATGGCAGCGCGGTCGACATCGACGGCGACTACACCGAGACGCTCGCCCGCATCGACTCCAACAAGACCGGCGTCGGCGTGTTCGGCCTCTCCTTCTACGAAAACAACGCCGACAAGCTGAAGGTCGCCACCGTCGGCGGCGTGACGCCGTCGGTCGAGACCATCTCCTCCGGCGAATACCCGGTTTCCCGTCCGCTGTACTTCTACGTCAAGAAGGCCCACATCGGCGTGATCCCCGGCCTCAAGGAGTACGTCGAGTACTTCCTCGACGACCAGATGGTCGGCCCCGAGAGCCCGCTCGCCGAGTACGGCCTCGTCCCGGCGCCGGATGCCGAGCGCGATGCCCAGCGCGAGGCCTTTTCGGCCGGCAAGACCATGTAATCCGGCCTTCGGGCCAGGATGACAGGCCGCGGGCGGAGATCCGCCCGCGGCATCGTTCCTGCCGCTGTCGCAGCGGCGATCCGATGAGGGGATATCGGTGACACCATCGCTCGTCTTTCTGCTGGTCGTCGCCATCGGCGCGATCGGTTACGTGGCTGCCACGCGCCGTGCCGCCGGGCATGCCGCCACAGCGACGATCAAGCCGCATTCCCGCAATCACTATCACGGCTGGTGGGCCTTCTGCCTCGCCGTACTGCCGCCCCTGTTGTTCCTCGGCGTCTGGCTGCTCGCCAGCTCGTTCTACATCGAGAACGCCATCGAGGCGATGCTGCCGCCCCAGACGGACCAGAGCGCGATCGCCAGCCGCGGTCTCGCCTTCGGCATGGTCGGCAGCCTTGCCGACGGCATCGCCCGCCTCCAGGTCGAGGGGATGGCCATTCCCGCCACATTCGCCGAACTGCGCCCGCTGCTGGCCGAGCGCGGCGTGGCGCTCGCCAGCGAGACGCAGGACTACATGATCGCCATGGCGATCGAGATGAACGGCCTGCGCGCCGCCTCGTCCTGGATCGGCTCGATCGTCGCGATCCTCCTCTCGGCCGCCGGCGCCGCCTTCGCGGTCTCGCGCGTCCAGCCGAGGGGGCGGGCCCGCAACCACGTCGAGCGCGTCGTCCTGGTCGCGCTGATGGCGGCCTCGACCATCGCCATCCTGACGACCGTCGGCATCGTGTTCTCGATGCTCTTCGAAACGATCCGCTTCTTCCAGTCGGTCTCGCTCACCAACTTCTTCTTCGGCACGGTCTGGGATCCCCGCTTCGCCGCTGCCGGCTCCGGCGGTGCCGAGGGCCAGTATGGCCTGATCCCGCTCCTGGCCGGTACCCTTTACATCGCGCTCGTGGCGATGCTGTTTGCGGTGCCGATCGGGCTCCTCTCCGCAGTCTACATGGCCGAATACGCCTCGCCGCGCGTCCGTTCCGTGGTCAAGCCGCTGCTCGAAGTGCTGGCGGGCATCCCGACGATCGTCTACGGCTTCTTCGCCCTCGTCACGGTCGGGCCGTTCCTGCGCGACCTGTCGACGGCGATCGCCGGCTTCACCTTCATCCAGGCGCAGAGCGTTCTGACCGCCGGCATCGTCATGGGCATCATGCTCATCCCGTTCGTTTCATCGCTGTCGGACGACATCATCACGGCCGTACCGAGGGCCATGCGCGATGGCTCTCTCGGCCTCGGCGCCACCCGGTCGGAGACCATCAAGCGCGTCGTCCTGCCGGCGGCCCTGCCGGGCATCGTCGGCGCGCTGCTCCTGACCGCCTCGCGGGCGATCGGCGAGACCATGATCGTGGTGCTGGCCGCCGGCGTCGCCGCGAACCTGTCGGCCAATCCCTTCGAGGCCATGACCACCATCACCGTGAAGATCGTCAACCAGCTGACCGGCGACCTGGAGTTCACGTCGCCGCAGACGCTCGTCGCCTTCGCCCTCGGCATGACGCTCTTCGTGCTGACGCTCGGCATGAACGTCTTCGCCCTCTACATCGTGCGCAAGTACCGGGAACAGTACGAATGACCGACGCAACGCTCGACACGACGGCCGCCGCCCGACCGCGCCGCGACATCGGCATCAAGCAGCGCTACCGCGCCGAACAGCGTTTCCGCTGGTATGGCATCGTCGCCATCGCCATCGGTCTGTTCTTCCTGGTCGCACTGATGTGGTCCGTCTTCTCGAAGGGCTATACCGCCTTCTGGCAGACCTCGATCCAGCTCGAGGTGCAGTTCGACGAGAGCGTCATCGACCCGAAAGGCGAACGCCAGACCGAGCCGAACACGCTGCTGACGGCGAATTATCCCAAGCTCGCGCAGGATGCGATCGTGCGCCAGCTGGGCGTCGATCCGCAGGACCGGACCGCCGCGCGCGCCGCCGGGCAACTCGTCTCGAACGGCGTGCGCAGCCAGCTGCGCGACATCGTGGTCGCCGACCCGTCCGTGATCGGCGCGACGCGGACCGTCTGGGTGCTCGCCACCGGCGACGTGGACTCCGTCGTCAAGGGTCAGGTCGACCTGACCGTCGACGAGGCGCGCCGCAAGGTATCCGACCTTCAGGTCGAGTGGATCCGCCAGATGCAGCAGGCGGGCACGCTCGAGCAGCGCTTCAACACCGGTCTCTTCACCTTCGGTGCCTCCAGCCGTCCCGAGACCGCGGGCATGGGCGTTGCCATGATCGGCTCACTGTTCATGATGCTGATCGTCCTCGTGCTTGCGCTGCCGATCGGTGTCGCCGCTTCGATCTATCTCGAAGAGTTCGCGCCGAAGAACCGGCTGACGGATCTCATCGAGGTCAACATCAACAATCTCGCTGCCGTGCCGTCCATCGTGTTCGGCCTGCTCGGCCTGGCCGTCTTCATAAACTTCATGGACCTGCCGCGCTCGGCCTCGCTGGTCGGCGGGCTGGTGCTGACCCTGATGACGCTGCCCACCATCATCATCGCCACCCGGGCGGCCCTGCGCGCCGTTCCTCCGTCCATCCGCGCTGCCGCGCTCGGCATCGGTGCCTCGAAGGCCCAGATGGTGTTCCACCACGTGCTGCCGCTCGCAGCACCGGGAGTGCTTACGGGCACGATCATCGGGCTGGCGCAGGCGCTGGGCGAGACCGCGCCGCTGCTTCTGATCGGCATGGTCGCCTTCGTGGCGAACTATCCGTCCACGCCGCTCGATCCGGCCACGGCGCTGCCGGTTCAGATCTACATGTGGGCCAACGAGGCCGAGCGCGCCTTCGTGGAACGCACGTCGGGCGCCATCATCATCCTGCTGATGTTCCTGGCGGTCATGAACATCGGCGCCATCCTTCTCCGTCGCCGCTTCGAGCGCCGCTGGTAATGGAGTAGAAAGACATGAACATGCTGAACGAAGCCTCCATCGAGCAGAAGCTGTCGCCCATGAAGAACGAGCCCACCATCAAGATGCGCGGCGACAAGGTCACGGTGCACTACGGCGAGAAGCAGGCGCTGTTCGGTGTCGATCTGCAGATCCCCGAGAAGCAGGTGACGGCGCTGATCGGCCCGTCTGGCTGCGGCAAGTCCACCTTCCTGCGCTGCCTCAACCGCATGAACGACACGATCGACGGCTGCCGCGTCGGCGGCAAGATCACGCTCGACCAGGAGGACGTCTACGATCCCTCGATCGACGTGGTGGAGCTTCGCGCCCGCGTCGGCATGGTGTTCCAGAAGCCGAACCCCTTCCCGAAATCGATATACGATAACGTCGCCTACGGTCCGCGCATCCACGGCCTGACGAAGTCGAAGACCGAGTTGGACGAGGTGGTCGAGAAGAGCCTGCGCAAGGCTGCGATCTGGGAAGAGGTGAAGGACCGCCTCTCGGAATCCGGCACCGGCCTGTCCGGCGGACAACAGCAGCGCCTGTGCATCGCCCGCGCCATCGCGGTGTCGCCCGAAGTCATCCTGATGGACGAACCCTGCTCGGCGCTCGATCCGATCGCCACCGCCAAGGTCGAGGAACTGATCGACGAGCTGCGCCAGAACTACACGATCGTCATCGTCACCCATTCCATGCAGCAGGCGGCCCGCGTGTCGCAGCGCACGGCGATGTTCCACATCGGCTATCTCGTCGAGGAGGGGCCGACCGACAAGATGTTCACCAACCCCGACGACAAGCGCACCCAGGACTACATCACCGGCCGCTTCGGCTGACGCCGGTCCAGACAGACGAGGACAGATCATGGGTGAGCACACCGTTGCCTCCTTCGACCAGGAACTGGAATCCATCGACCGGCTGATCCGCGAGATGGGGGCGCTGTCGGCCACGATGGTCGCCGACGCCACCCGCGCGCTGCTGTCGTCGGACAATGCCCTGGCGCAGCGCGTCATATCCGACGATGCGATCATGGACGCCAAGCAGCGCGAGATCGACGAGCAGGCGATCACGCTGATCGCCCGGCGCCAGCCGATGGCGCAGGATCTGCGCGCCGTCGTCTCGGCCATCCGCATGGCGTCCGACCTCGAGCGCGTCGGCGATCTCGCCAAGAACATCGCCAAACGGGTCGGCGCGGTCGGCCAGTCGGCGACGCCCAAGCCGCTGTCGCACTCCATCGATGCGATGGCCGCGCTGGTGCACGACCAGGTCGGCGGCGTGGTCGCGCTCTATGCCGAGCGCCGCGCCGAGGCACTGCCGGCACTGCGCGCCGATGACGAGAAGATCGACATCCAGTACACGGCGATCTTCCGCGAACTCCTCACCTACATGATGGAGGATCCGCGCAACATCACCGCCTGCACGCATCTCCTGTTCTGCGCCAAGAACCTCGAGCGCATCGGCGACCACGTGACCAACATCGCCGAGAACGCCTATTATGTCATGACGGGCCGGCAGCTGCCGATGGCCCGCCCGCGCGTCGACGAGACGGCCGTCTCCGACGCCACGGCCTGAAGGACGAACGATAGATGATCGCCGCCAAGGTGATGGTCGTTGAGGACGAGGAGCCGCTCTGCGTCCTCCTGAAATACAATCTCGAAGCCGAGGGCTACCAGGTCGAGATCATCACGCGCGGCGACGAGGCCGAGATCCGGCTGCAGGAGAGCGTGCCCGACCTTTTGGTGCTCGACTGGATGGTGCCCGGCATCTCCGGCATCGAGCTGTGTCGGCGCCTGCGCGTGCGGCCGGAAACCGAGCGCCTGCCGATCATCATGCTGACGGCGCGCGGCGAGGAGAGCGACCGGGTCCGCGGCCTCTCGACCGGCGCGGACGACTATCTGGTCAAGCCCTTCTCGACGCCCGAGTTCGTCGCCCGCGTCCGCGCGCTGCTGCGCCGGGCCAAGCCCGAGGTGCTGTCCTCCGTGCTCAAGGTCGGCGACATCGTGCTCGACCGCGAGGCGCACCGGGTCTACCGGCGCAAGGCCGAGATCAAGCTCGGCCCGACCGAGTTCCGCCTGCTCGAGTTCCTGATGCAGCATCCCGGCCGCGTCTTCTCGCGCGGGCAACTGCTCGACAACGTCTGGGGCGAGACGATCTACATCGACGAGCGCACCGTCGACGTCCATGTCGGCCGCCTGCGCAAGGCCGTGAACAACGGCCGCATGCCCGACGTCATCCGCACCATCCGCGGCTCCGGCTACGCCATCCGCGAGGCGTGACGCGGGAGGTTCGCTTGGGGTCCAGTCGGTATTGCCCTATCTTCTGTCTCGTACGCAGGCAGGAGAGCAGGCAATGAATGTCATTTCAGTCTTGCCGCACGATGCGGCTCTGATAGCCCATGTCTCTGATGGGACCGGCCTTATCCTGGTCGATCGGATTACAGACAGTTTCGGGATGTCCAAGTCGCAGTTGGCGGAAACCGCTGGGATTGCGTCGGAATCCATCTTCAAGTCAGCCCGCAGTCGCTCGCGAAAGACGCAGTCCCGGCTTCGTGAGATGCTCGAAATCCTAGGACGCGTGGAAGAATGGTCCGGCGGACCCAAACAGGCCATGTCCTGGTACAGGGCACAGCCGATTCCCGCATTCGGTGGACGAACGGCTGAGTCTCTCGTCAAGGAAGGGCGCGCCACCGCGGTGCGCGAATACCTCGATCACGTCGCGCTCGGCGGCTTTGCGTGAGATTTCGCGGGGTCTGCTTCCGCGCCCATGATCCTCGCTGGTCGTTCAAGCCGATTTCCGGCGATGGGGCCGCGATCCGGGGTGGACGGTTCAATCCGCAAGGCGTGCCTGCCCTCTATCTGTCCCTCGAAATCGTTACCGCGATAAAAGAAGTCAGCCATGGGCTCGCGCGCCGGATCGATCCTCTGGTGCTTTGTTCCTATGACGTTGATTGCGACGGGATCGTCGATCTTCGCACCGACGAAGCGGCGTTCCAACGCCGTGTCGATCGACGACATGGCTTGCGGCTGGATGGAATTGACCACACGTGGTCGCCGTCCACCCTCATGGGCGATCTATGACCGTCTTTCGTTCGAAGGCGTGTCTGGCATTCTCGTTCCCAGTTTCGCCATCGGAGCCGATGGTCGCGATGCAGATCTGGTCCTCTGGAAATGGGGCCGCGCCCATCCCCATCGGGTCGACGTCTTCGATCCCAGCGGGCGGCTCCCGAAGAACCAGCTCTCCTGGGACTGATCGTTCGACCGCGGCGCAGCCGCCCATTGCCCTTGTTCTCCGCGACCAGGCCATGCTTACTTCGCCAAGCGGTCATTCGTGGCCGGTGGGGAGGAGATGTCGATGCGGTCTTTGTACAAGGTCCTGGCGCCGATAGCGGTTACGCTTCTCGTGCTCCTTCTTCCCAATTTCGGCCCGGCTGCCCGCGCAGACGACCGCTCGGCCGTCGATCCGATCCGCGACTGGTATCGCCTCACCCTCGAACTCGTCCGCCACACGCCGACCTATTCGCCGCCGGTGGCCAGCCGTGCCTTCGCCTATCTCGGCGTCACCGCCTTCGAGGCGCTGGCATCGGGCGACGAGCGGCTCCACACGCTGGCGGGCCAGCTCAACGGGCTTACGCCACTGCCGGCTCGGGAAAGCGGCGCGGCCTTAGACGATGCGGTCGTCGTGCAGGCGGCGATGGCCGCGGTCGTCGGCGACCTCTTCGCCAACACCGGCCCGACCGGCCAGCGCGCGATCGCGGCCTTCGGAAAGAAGCTGCAGGCGAAGGCGGCCGCCGGCCTTCCCGCCGAGACGGTCGCGCGCAGCGATGCGTACGGGCGGGCGGTCGCCGCCCACATCCTCGCCTGGTCGCGCAGCGACGGCGGCGCGGTCGTCGAGAACATGGGCTTCCCGGCGACCTATCAGCCGCGCAATGCGCCGGATGCCTGGGTGCCCACAAGCCTCGTCGCGCAGCAGCAGGCGCCGCTCCTGCCTCTCTGGGGATCCAACCGCACCTTCGCCATGCCGGACGGCAGCGCCTGCGGCATCCCCGCGCCGCCGGCCTATTCGGAGGAGCCCGGCAGCGCGTTCTACCGCGAGGCGGCGGAGGTGCACCGAACGGTGCTGGACCTGACGCCTGAACAGCGCGCCATCGCGCGCTTCTGGTCCGACGATCCGATGCTCTCGCCCACCCCGCCCGGCCACTGGATTTCGATCGCGCTGCGGGTGCTCGAGGATGACGGCGCGGATGCCGGGCGCACGGCCGAGACGCTGGCGCTGCTCGGCGTCAGCATGGCCGACGCCTTCATCGGCTGCTGGCACGCCAAGTTCGAGTACGACCTGATCCGTCCGATCACCTACATCCGACGCGTCATCGATCCGGCATGGGAGCCGATCCTCAACACGCCGCCCTTCCCGGAATACCCGAGCGGTCACAGCACCCAGTCGGGCGCCGCCGCAACGGTGCTGGCCGCGCTTTTCGGCGAGGACAGGGCGTTCGAGGACGCCACCCATGTCGATGACGGGCTGCCGGCCCGCTCCTATGCGAGCTTCCGGGCGGCCGCGGAGGAGGCGGCGCTGTCGCGGCTCTATGGCGGCATCCATTTCCGCGCGGCCATCGAGCGCGGGCTGGAGCAGGGGCGCTGTATCGGCGCCCATGTGACCGCCCTGCAGACCCGGAGGTGACCTTGCGCGCCACCCGACCGATCCCGCCGCTGCTGGTGGCGGCATTGCTGCTCGCTGCGGCGCCCGCCGCAGCGGATGAGGCCGTCGCCGTCCCCCGTTTCGTCGAGGCGACCGCGACCGCCGGCATCGACACGGTCTATGCGGGCGACTGGGAGTTCATGGTCGGCGGCGGCACCGCCGTGTTCGACTGCGACGGCGACCGCGCCGCCGACGTGTTCGTCGCGGGCGGGGCAGGGACGGCGGCGCTCTTTCGCAACGCCAGCGCCGTCGGCGGTCCGCTGCGCTTCGAGCGTCTGCAAAGCGGCCTCGACGTCGAGGGCGTCTCGGGCGCCTGGCCGCTCGACGTCGACGGCGACGGCATCCAGGACGTCGTTCTGCTGCGTGTCGGCGAGAACCTCGTCATGCGCGGGCTTGGTGGCTGTCGCTTCGAGCGCGCCAACGAGGCCTGGGGCTTCGACGGCGGCGATGCATGGTCGACCGCCTTCGCTGCCACCTGGGAACGCGGCATGGACTGGCCGACGCTCGCCGTCGGCAACTACATCGACCGCAACGAGGAGGCCTTTCCCTGGGGCTCCTGCACCGACAACTGGCTGCACCGTCCCGCCGCGGCCGGCGCGCGCCGCTTCGCCGCGCCGCAGCCGCTCGCGCCCAGCTACTGCGCACTGTCGATCCTGTTCACCGACTGGAGCCGGTCGGGACGGCCCGACCTGCGCGTCTCGAACGACCGCGAATATTACAAGGGCGGCCAGGAGCAGCTCTGGCACCTGACGCCGGGCAAAGCTCCGCTGCTCTACGGACCCGCGGAAGGCTGGAAGCCGCTGAAGATCTGGGGCATGGGCATTGCCGGCTACGACGTCGATCTCGACGGCTACCCGGAATACTTCCTCACGAGCATGGCCGACAACAAGCTGCAGGCACTGGCCGATCCCGGCGCGGCCGGCGGGTTGCGGCCGGTTTTCAAGGACATCGCCTTCGCGCGCGGCGTCACGGCCCACCGGCCCTATGTCGGCGACATGGTCAAGCCGTCGACGGCCTGGCATGCGCAGTTCGACGACGTCAACAATGACGGTCGCGCCGATCTCTTCGTCGTCAAGGGCAACGTCGCCGAGATGCCCGACTTCGCGGCCGAGGACCCCAACAACCTCCTGCTGCAGAAGCCGGACGGGACCTTCCTCGAAGCAGGCGACACGTCCGGCGTCGCCAGCACGGCGATCGGCCGCGGCGGCGCGCTCGCCGACTTCAACCTCGACGGCCGGCTCGACATGCTGGTGGTCAACCGCTGGAGGTCGGCGCAGCTCTGGCGCAATGCGGAGCCGATGCCCGGACGCTGGTTGCAGCTGGACCTGCGCCAGGATGGTCCCAACCGCGACGCCATCGGCGCCTGGATCGAGGTGCGTACCGGCGACCGCGTGCAGCGGCGCGAGGTGACGGTCGGGGGCGGCCACGCGTCGGGACAGGCCGGGTGGCGGCATTTCGGGCTGGGCGAAGCGACGTCGGCCGAGCTGCGCGTGCTCTGGCCGGACGGCGAGGCCGGCGCCTGGCAGCGGCTCGACGCCGACGGCTTCTACATCGTCGAGCGCGGCCGCCCGGCCGTCACCTGGACGCCGGGCTGACGCCTTTCGGGGCCGCTCAGGCGATCTCGCGCTGGAGGTCCTGTGGACCGGCCGCGCCGGCCGCGAAGATCTCGCGGTCCACGACGGACAACGCCAGGCTGGCGCAGCCCTCGCGGATCAGCGGCCGCTCGTCGGGCTCGGTCTCGAAGCGCGGCAACCGGTGGTGCTGGCCGCCCGCGGTCTTCGCCATCGCCTCGCGCATCGGCGCCTCGATCAGGTCGTAGGCCCGCGCGCCCTGGCCGATGAAGATCACCGGCGCGGGATCGATCAGCGAGAACAGCGAGCCCAGCCCGTAGCCCAGCGCCTCGCCGGCGCGGCGATAGGCCTCGCGCTCCGGTCCGTCATGGTCGCGCGCGACGTCGGCCAGCGCCTGCATCTCCGCGTCGCCGATGTCGATCGCCGGCGCGTCTTCTTCCGGAAGGCCCTTGGCGCTGCGCCAGATCGCATAATTGCCGGCATAGGCCTCCACGCAGCCGCGCCGGCCGCAACGGCAGAGCGCGCCCTCCGGAACGTGGTTCATGTGACCGAACTCGGCGCCGGACGAGGTCGTGCCCATGAAGAGCTGACCCTTCAGCACGAGGCCCATGCCGATGCCGTGCGACAGCATGACGGCGATGAAATTGTCGCGCAGCGCGTCCGGCCGGCGCTCGCGCAGCGCCAGCGCGATCATGTTGCAGTCGTTCTCGATCGTGGTCGGTATGCCGAAGGCATCCTCCACCGCGTCGGCGAAGCCGACGTCCGTGTGCTGGGTGATCGGCGACCACAGGAGCATGCGCGATTCCGAATCGGTGATGCCCTGCACGCCGAAGACGATGCGGCGCACGCGCATCCCCGACTTGGCCGAGCGTGCGATCAGGTCGCCGGTGACCGCGACGGCCGCATGCACCAGCTCGTCGCGGGGCAGCGTCAGCGTGGGCAGCCGGCGCTGCACCGTCGCCACCACGTCGCCGGCATAGTTGATCAGCGCCGCCGAAAGCGAATTCATAGAAAGCACGATCGCGATCACCGTCGCGGCCTCCGGGTTGAGGCCGAGCGCAACCTGCGGCCGGCCCCGCCGCGCGCCGGTCGCCTCGGCGTCGCGCACCTCACGCAGGATCGTCTCGCCGATCAGGTCGGCCGTGATGGCCGAGACGGTGGAGGCCGACAGGCCCGTGGTGGCGCAGATGTCCGTGCGCGACAGGCGTCCGTGGCGCCGCAGCACGGAAATCACCACGCGCCGGTTCTGCCGCCGCACGTCGTCGGATCGCGTGATCGCCGTCATTGCGGCCGTTTCCTCCTTCGCGAACCACACGACTGCAATGCAACAGAAAGAATGTTGCATTGCAATATGTTAGGTCGCTCCAGATTCATGTTGACACGGCTTGCCGGGTAAGTCACTATTTTTTTCGAGCCTCGAATTAAAGGGGCTGGTTGCCGGACGGTCCCGCCGTGCAGGGACCCGTACCGGTTCTGCATGTGCAACGATGCACCGGGAGGATAGCATGAAGAAGACGATTCTGGCGCTCAGCTGCGCCGTATTCAGCCTGTCGTTCGCTGGCGGCGCGCTCGCCAAGGACAAGATCATCGGCGTGTCCTGGTCGAACTTCCAGGAGGAGCGCTGGAAGACCGACGAGGCCGCGATGAAGGCCGCCATCGAGGCTGCCGGCGACAAGTACATCTCCGCCGACGCGCAGTCCTCTGCCGCCAAGCAGCTCACCGACGTCGAGGCGCTGATCGCGCAGGGCGCCAATGCCCTGATCATCCTCGCGCAGGACGCCTCGGCCATCGGCCCGGCGGTCGAGAAGGCCGTCAACGAGGGCATTCCGGTGGTCGGCTACGACCGCCTGATCGAGAACGAGAACGCCTTCTACCTGACCTTCGACAACAAGGAAGTGGGCCGCATGCAGGCCCGCGAGGTGTTCAAGGTCAAGCCGGAGGGCAACTACGCCTTCATCAAGGGCTCCTCGTCCGATCCGAACGCCGACTTCCTGTTCTCCGGCCAGATGGAAGTTCTCAAGGAAGCCATCGATTCCGGCAAGATCAAGAACGTCGGCGAGGCCTACACCGACGGCTGGCTCCCGGCCAACGCCCAGAAGAACATGGAGCAGATCCTGACGGCCAACAACAACGCGGTCGACGCGGTCGTGGCGTCGAACGACGGCACCGCCGGCGGCGTCGTCGCTGCGCTCACCGCGCAGGGCCTCGCGGGCATCCCGGTCTCCGGCCAGGACGGCGACCAGGCGGCGCTGAACCGCGTCGCGCTCGGCACCCAGACCGTGTCGGTCTGGAAGGACGCGCGCGAACTCGGCAAGAACGCCGCCGAGATCGCCTCGGCTCTGGCCGACGGCACCGAGATGAGTGCCATCGCCAATGCGGTGAAGTTCACCACCCCCGGCGGCAAGGAAGTCGACGCGGTGTTCCTGACCCCGGTTCCGATCACCAAGGACAACCTCAACGTCGTGGTCGATGCGGGCTGGATCTCCAAGGACGCGCTCTGCCAGGGCGTCGCGGCCGGCAGCGTCGCCGC
Organism: Aquibium microcysteis; assembly: GCF_014495845.1. Taxonomy (NCBI): domain Bacteria; kingdom Pseudomonadati; phylum Pseudomonadota; class Alphaproteobacteria; order Hyphomicrobiales; family Phyllobacteriaceae; genus Aquibium; species Aquibium microcysteis. The sequence goes on along the minus strand of NZ_CP061080.1, from coordinate 3,731,769 downwards.
CTGCAACTGACCTGACCCAACCGACCTGAATTGCGCCGCGGTTTGACGAAAACCGCGGCGCAAGCCTAATCTGACCTCGGAACATCCGCGCCGGCAGCCGCAGAAGACGGTTCGGCGAAGCACCCCCACGGGGAGGAAACAATGTCCGACGCGACGTCCACGGCATCCCCGGATCGCGCCCGCTCGACCGAACTCGGGCCCGTTGCCGGCTTCCTCCGGGCCACCGAACTCGACACGCGCATGCTCGGCATGATCGGCGCGCTGCTGGTCATCTGGCTCGGCTTCCACGTCTTTTCCGACGGCCTGTTTCTCACGCCGCGCAATCTCTGGAACCTGTCCGTGCAGTCGTCCTCGGTGGCCGTCATGGCTACCGGCATGGTGCTGGTCATCGTCACCCGCAACATCGACCTGTCGGTCGGTTCGGTGCTGGGCTTCGTGGGCATGATCGTCGGCGTCACCCAGGCCGAGATCCTGCCGCGTTACCTCGATTTCGGCCATCCGGCCATCTGGGTCATCGCGCTTCTCGTCGGCCTTCTGGTCGGCATCCTCATCGGCGCGGCGCAGGGCTACGTCATCGCCTTCCTCGGCGTGCCCGCCTTCATCGTCACGCTCGGCGGCCTCCTGGTCTGGCGCGGAGCGGCCTGGTGGGTCACGTCCGGCCGCACGGTCGCGCCCATGGACGAAACCTTCCGCCTCATGGGCGGCGGTCCGGCGGGCTCGATCGGCGCGACCGCGAGCTGGATCGTCGGGCTCGTCGCCTGTGCTGCCGTGGTGCTGATGCTGTTCAACGGGCGCAGCCAGCGCAAGCGCTTCCGCTTCCCGCTGCGGCCGGTCTGGGCGGAATTCTTCCTCGGCGCCGTCGCCTGCGCGGTCATCCTCGGCGCCGTCTGGATCGCCAATTCCTATCCGTGGCCGGTCGGCATCGTGCGGGCCTACGCCCGCGACAACGGCATCGAGATTCCGGATGGCGGTCTCTTCATCGCCCACGGCATCGCCATTCCGGTGCTGATCGCCATCGGCGTCGGCGTCATCATGTCCTTCGTCTCGACGCGCACGCGCTTCGGGCGCTACGTCTTCGCCATCGGCGGCAATCCCGAGGCGGCGGAACTCGCCGGCATCAACACGCGCTGGGTGACGATGAAGATCTTCATGGTCATGGGGGGGCTGGCCGCCATCGGCGCCGCCATCTCGACGGCGCGCCTCAACGCAGCCACCAATGCCCAGGGAACGCTCGACGAGCTGCTCGTCATCGCCGCGGCCGTCATCGGCGGCACCTCGCTCGCCGGCGGTTCCGGCACCGTGGCCGGCGCCATGATCGGCGCCGTCCTCATGCAGTCGCTGGCCACCGGCATGATCCTGCTCGGAGTCGACACGCCGCTGCAGAACATCGTCGTCGGTCTCGTTCTGGTGGTCGCCGTCTGGCTCGACACCATGTACCGCAAGCGGATGCAGTAGGGAGAGGGACCGTCATGGAACGCAAGGGCCCACCGCTCGTCGAACTGAAGAACATCTCGATCGCCTTCGGCGGCATCCGCGCCGTCGACGACGCCTCCGTCGATCTCTATCCCGGCGAAGTCGTGGCGCTGCTCGGCCACAACGGTGCCGGCAAGTCGACCCTGATCAAGATCCTCTCGGGTGCCTACAAGCGCGATTCGGGCGAGATCCGCGTCAATGGCGAGGAGGCAACGATCGCCAATCCGCGCGACGCCAAGGCTTATGGCATCGAGACGATCTACCAGACGCTGGCGCTCGCCGACAACGTCGATGCCGCCGCGAACCTGTTCCTCGGCCGCGAACTCGTCACCGCCTGGGGCACGCTCGACGACGTGGCCATGGAGGCGGAGGCGCGCAAGGTCATGGGCCGGCTCAATCCGCGCTTCGTCCGGTTCAAGGAGCCCGTGGTCAAGCTTTCCGGCGGTCAGCGCCAGTCGGTCGCGATCGCGCGCGCCATCCTGTTCAATGCCCGCATCCTGATCATGGACGAACCGACGGCTGCGCTCGGGCCGCAGGAGACGGCGCAGGTCGGCGAACTCGTCAAACAGCTGAAGGCCGACGGCATCGGCATCTTCCTGATCAGCCACGACATCCACGACGTCTTCGATCTCGCCGACCGCGTCTGCGTCATGAAGAACGGTCAGGTCGTGGGCACCGCGCGTACGCAGGACGTCACCAAGGACGAGGTGCTCGGCATGATCATCCTCGGCAAGTGCCCGCCCGGCGCCACACCCGGTCCCGGTGCCATGGCTGCGGCGGCCGCCTGATCCATCCGCGGTGGTTCCAGAACGAAAAAAGCCCGGCGACGCCGCCGGGCTTTTTCTCGTTCTGGTTCAGGCTGCTCAGTAGCAGCGGTCGTAGACCGTGCGCCCGTCGCGGGTCCGGTATTGGCAACGGCCGTCCGCGGTGCGGCCGATCAGATAGCCGCCGATGCCGCCGGCGACCGCGCCGATCAGTGCGCCCTGCGTTCCGCCTGCGGCTGCGCCGATCAGGCCGCCGCCGACTGCGCCGACCGTGCCGGCCTGCTCCGCGGTGGTGCAGCCCGTGATGGCGAGCATGAGGGCTGCGAGCCCTGCGTAGACGATCTTCATCATTTCCCGTTCTCCTGATTCATTGACCGGTTGCCCGTCCCGCGACAGGCTTCGCCGAAGAATTTGCCCCAAATTTGTCCGAGCGCCGCGATCGCGGCAAAAATTCGGCCAACCCGGCGCATCACCGGCGCTTCCTTGAACTCCCCGCGATGGCTTAGGTTCCGCCGCGTTTCGGCTTTCGTCGTCGACTGTCCGATGCTGCGAAAAAAATCCAGAAAAATGAAGAAGCCGATGGAACAGTTGCCGCGGTCGGGCGTTTGCTGCTGGCGTCTTGCGATATCCCCCTTCGCAAGGCGAGCGACGGAGGCACACGCCCCCCGCCCATGTCTCCGTCGCGAGTTTTCCACGCCGGCCTTCGGGCCGGCGTTTCGCGTTCATGGTCCGGGTCAGCCGATCTCGTAGTTCTCCGGCGGGATCACCAGGCGGTACAAGAGTTCCCCGTCCCCGATGGTCAGGCTCGCGGTCCCGTTCAGCGAAGCCGGAACGACACGTTCGAGGGCAAGGCTTCCGAACCGCCCGTTCGGAGCCGCCGGCGCCGGTCCGGACGCGAGCGTCTCGCGCCAGGTCAGTTCCATGGCTGCGCCACCGCCGGAGTCGTCGCTTTCCCCATCAAGAAGCGGTCGTGCGGCGATGGTCACGAGTCCGTCCGGCCGCGACAGCGCGCCATGGCTCACCGCGTTGACGGCGAGTTCGTGCAGGGCGAGGCCGACATGGAGCGCCGCGTTCGGGTTCAGGTAGGGATTGCCGCCTTCGAGCCGCAAATTGCGCACGGGATCGGGGCAAAAGCGGATCACCTGCCCGGCGACGAGCTCGTGCAGGTCCGCGCCGCGCCAGTTGGAGGAGGTGACCAGATCCTGCGAGGCCGCGAGCGACTGCAGCCGTCCGCGGAAGCGCTGCAGGAAGTCCGCGATGGTCCCGGAATAGCGGCCGGTCTGATTGGCGATCGACTGGATGATCGCGAGCAGGTTCTTGGACCTGTGGCTCACCTCGCGCAGCAGCATCCGCAATGCATCCTCGCGGCGGCGGCGTTCGGTGATCTCGACTGCGGTCGTGATGACGCCGAGCACCTCGCTGCCGTCCAGATCGGCATCGATCCAGATTTCGAACCAGCGGACGCCACCCGCGTCGGGAAAGCGGACCTCGAGGTGGCTGCGGTCGCCGCCTGCCAAAGCCGCCTGGCGGGCCGCGCGCAGCCGATCCTCGTCGTCCGCCGACAGCAGTCCGGCGCCGTCCTGGTTGCCGCACAGGACGCTGCCGATCCAGCCGGCGGGCTGATTTTCCGCCCACAGGCAGTGCAGGCTCCTGTCCAGATAGAGCACGGAAACGCTCGTGTTGTGCAGCGCCCTGAGCAGCCCGCGGTCGAATCGCGACGGACTCGATGCCGTGTCGGCCCCGCTCGGGGTCATCCCCTCCTGATCCTCGCCGGGTCTCGTCATGTCGTCCATCGCCCTGCCAACAGCGTGTTATTCTTGTTTTTTTCGCAACGAAGCGGATGCTTTAGGGTTCCCGTGAAAACGAAGACGCCGGTCCATGGTGAGTCCACGGACCGGCGCACGGTCTCCGGCTGAGGGGGAAAAGCCGGCCACCGAAACCTCTTCGGTCACCTCGTCGAACGCCGCAGGCCGGCCACCAGCGACCAAGCGAGCAGCGCCAGGAACACGAAGAAGAGCACTTGCGCGATGCCGGCCGCCGCGCTCGACAGGCCGCCGAATCCGAGGGCGCCTGCAAGCAGGGCCAGAACGAGAAAGATCAACGTCCAGTAGAGCATGAGTGCCGCTCCCGTTTCGAACCGCATCCTTCGCGACCTTTACACAACGCCTCTGCGTCTCCCGTGTTCCAACGAAAAAGGCCGCCGGGGAGGGCGGCCTTTCGCGACGACGAGCGCCGGACGTCAGGCGGCGGCTTTGGCCTGGCGATCGAAGAACAGCGCCTGGCTGATCAGCGCCTTCACCATGTCGGGGTTGAAGGGCTTGGTCACGAGGAAGGCCGGCTCGGGGCGTTCGCCCGTCAGGAGCCGCTCGGGGAAGGCGGTGATGAAGATCACCGGAACCGGGGTGTTGGCGAGTATCTCGTTGACGGCGTCGATGCCCGAGCTTCCGTCGGCCAGCTGGATGTCGGCCAGCACCATGCGCGGCTGTGTCTTGCGGAACAGCGCGGTGGCTTCCGAATGGGTGCGGGCGGTGCCGACGACGCGGTGGCCGAGGCTCTCGACCATCTCCTCGATGTCCATCGCGATCAGCGGCTCGTCCTCGATGATGAGGATGTCGGTCGCCACCTGGCGCGAGATCTCACCGGAGGCCTCGTTGAGGAGGTCGGAGAACTCGTCCTCGCTGACGTCGAGGACTTCGGCGGCCTCGCGGTCGCTGAACCCTTCCACCGCCACGAGCACGAAGGCCTGGCGCGGGCGCGGCGCGATGGACGAGAGACTGGCTGCGGCGCGCGCTTCCCAGGGTGAAGCCGGCGCGCTCGCCGGTACCTTCACGTCGATGGAAGAAAACAGCTTGGCGAAGATCTTGTAGAGCCCGACCTTGGGATTGGACGCATCCGGGAAGATGCTGATGTCGGCGATGATGGCCTCGAGGACTGCGGCAACCAGCGCGTCGCCGCTCGCCTGCGACCCGGATACCGCTCTGGAGAAACGACGCAGATAGGGCAGATGGGGCGCTATACTGGCGGAAAGGCTCATAATGTCGGTGTCTCCCTCATGAGTGAGCGCGCGGAGGGCCGCGCGTTCGATTTCGATAAACGAGCCCTGCGGAAAAGAGTTCCGGGGCGCGGAACTTTTTTCGATCGTCCCCATTTATGAGCCGATACGAGGTGCGCCGCTCGGCGGATCTTACTCGCAGGCGTGGCGCCGGTCGCGGTGTGTCCGGCCAAAGGCAGGGGTTATACAGCATATGAACGAAGAAAAGACGCGCTCGGCAGGCGGCAAGCCGCGTCGTGACGATCCGCTCGGAACGAATTCCGAGATCGGCCGCAAGTTGCGCGAATATTACGACGGCCTGATGACCCCCGAGGTTCCGGACCGCTTCACGGAACTCCTCAGCCAGCTCGAGACAGCCGAGAGCCGGCGGAAGAATTCCGGAGAGGCCGAATGAGCCACGGTGCCGATTTCAAGACCGGACTGCTCGGCGCCATCCCCAGCCTGCGCGCCTTCGCTGTTTCCCTGTCGCACAACAGCGACAAGGCCGACGACCTGGTCCAGGAGACGCTGGTCAAGGCCTGGGACAAGCAGATGAGCTTCCAGCCGGGGACGAACCTCAAGGCCTGGCTCTTCACCATCCTGCGCAACGAATTCTACTCGCAGATGCGCAAGCGCGGGCGCGAGGTTCAGGACAGCGAAGGGACGATGACGGCGAGGCTCGCCGTGCATCCGAGCCAGCATGGCTCTCTCGACCTGAAGGATTTCCGCGCCGCCCTGGAGCGCCTGCCGGAGGACCAGCGCGAGGCCGTCATCCTCATCGGCGCATCCGGCTTCTCCTACGAGGAAGCGGCCGAAATCTGCGGGTGCGCGGTCGGCACCATCAAGAGCCGCGTCAGCCGGGCGCGGGTGCGGCTGCAGGAACTCCTGTCGATCGAGGGCGAGGGCGAATACGGCCCCGACGCCATCGCCGCGCAGGTGATGGGGTCAGGCGCTGCAGCTTGACCGGGTCCGCTCGATGACGCCGGCGAGGATGCGCACCAGCTCGTCGCCGGAATAGGGCTTGCCGATCACCGGCACGTCGGGGAAGCTGTCGGTAAGCTCCCCGACATCGGTCATGCCGGTCGCGAAGACGAAGGGCACGCCGCGCGCCACGAGTTCGCGTGCGAAGTGCACCGTCGATTCCCCGCCGAGCCTGAGGTCGAGGATCGCCGCGTCGAACCGGTCCTGTTCGGACGCCCGTCCCCGCAGCTGCTCGAGGCTGCGCAGGATCGTCACCTCCCGGGCTCCGCGCTCCAGGCAGGACTGCTCCACGTCCATCGCGATCAGATATTCGTCCTCGAGAATCAGGATCGAGCGACCGTCCAGTCGAGATTCGGGCAAAGCATTCGACTCCGGTTCCGGTTCCATTGTCATTTGTTGCACTGCGTGATTGTGGTGTCATTTAAATATGACGTTTCGTGCCGCCCGGCGCCGGAGGACGTCAGTCAGTCCGGTGCTTCCTCTTCCCGCGCGAGTTCCGCCAGGATCGCGGCCGTATTCTCGCCCAACGCCGGAACCGGATCCATGCGCGGCTCCCAGCTTCCGCCCACGGGTTTGAGTGCCGGGATCGGACCGAGCGGCGTGGCGACGGTGGTCCAGCGGTTGCGCGCGGCGAGCTGCGGGTGGTGCCACAACCCCTCCATGTCGTTGACCCGTGCCATGCCGATGCCCGCCTGCTCCAGCCGCTCGATCGCCTCGGCCGTGGTCAGCCGCGAGAGCACCGCATCGATGGCCGCCTGCAGTTCCGCCCTGTGTCCGGCGCGGCCGTCATTGCCGACGAACCGCGGATCCTCGGCCAGGTCGGGGCGCTGCAGCACGGTCCGGGCAAAGGCCGCCCATTCGCGGTCGTTCTGCAGGCCGAACAGCACCGTTCCATCGGCGGTGGCGAAGGGGCCATAGGGGAAGATCGTCGCATGGCCGGCGCCGGCGCGGGGCGGCGGGGGCGCGCCGTCGGTGGCGAAGTACATCGGGAAGCCCATCCATTCCGCCATCGCCTCCAGCATCGACACCTCGACGTGGTCGCCGGCGTCGGTGCGGCCGCGCTGCAGCAATGCGGCGAGAATGCCCTGGTAGGCCATGGTGCCTGCGGCGATGTCGGCGACCGAAATGCCGGCCTTCGCCATCCGGTCGGGCGTTCCGGTCACCGACAGGAAGCCCGCCTCCGCCTGGATCAGCAGGTCATAGGCCTTGCGCGTTTCGTAAGGGCCGCCGGTACCGTAGCCCGAGATCGAGCAGGTGATCAGTCGGGGGTGCGCGTCGCGCAGCGTCCGGTGTCCGAGGCCGAGGCGATCGGCCGCTCCGGGCGCCAGATTCTGCACGAACACGTCCGCCTTCGCCGCCAGCCGCAGGACGACGTCCCTGTCGGCCGCCCGCTTGAGGTCGAGCGCGAGGCTTTCCTTCGAACGGTTCGTCCATGCGAAATGGCTGGAGACACCCCGCGCCCGCGCATCATAGGCGCGCGCGAAGTCGCCTCCATCCGGCCGCTCGATCTTGATGACGCGCGCGCCGAGATCGGCGAGCTGGCGCGTGCAGTAGGGCGCCGCGATGGCCTGTTCGAGTGAGACGACCAGCAGGCCGTCGAGCGGTCGAGTCATGGCATGGTCCGGGAGTCGTTCCGCGGCCTCCGCAGGCCGCCAGCGTCACCCAAGGCTTAGCACGCGGCTACCGCATGGCAAGCCGGTCGCGTCAGTGTCCCTCGTACCAGTCCATGCCGGGCACGATGTTGCCGGCGATGGCGTAGAAGATGAGCATCATCGGAATGGCGATGAAGCCGCCGAGCGGTCCCCACAGCCAGATCCAGAAGGCGATCGCCAGGATCACGATGAAGGGATTCATAACCATGGTACGCCCGATCACCTGAGGCGTCACGAACTGCGCCTCGACAAGATTGACCGCGAGATAGACGAGCGGCGGCAGCAGGCTGCCGCCGAGCGAATCATACTGCGTCAGCCCGACAGCGAAGAGGATCGTCGCCATCACCGCCGGACCGAGATAGACGACGAAGTTGAGGATGGCGGCCAGCGCCCCCCAGAGAGCGGCCGAGGGCATGCCGATCGCAAGCATCGCCAGTGCCACGGCGACGCCGAGCCCGAGATTGATCACGGTGATCGATATAAGGTAGCGCGAGACGCGGTCTTCGACGTCGCGGAAGATATGCGCCACGCGCCAGCGGATCTTGCGGGTGGTGCAGACGCGCAGAACCGCATTGCGGCTCTGCTGGCGCGTCGCCACGAAAAAATAGAGGCTCGCCAGGAACAGCAGCACCTGGCCGATGATCGCTGGGGCCAGCACCGCGACGCTTTCCACCGCGGTCTCCTCCTCCACGGAGACCGTCACGCTGTCGCCCGAGAACGAGCGCAGTTCCTCGCGAAGGTCCTCCAGAACATTCATAGGCTCGCGGAACTGCGCCAGGTGAAACTGCAGCTGGTTCCAGATCTGCGGCGCACGGTCGATCCAGGTCGACAGCGGAGCCGCCAGCGCCAGCATGCCGAGCGCCAGGATCAGCAGGAAGAGCAGAACCACTGCAGCGGCCGAGACCGCGGGATTGACGCCGCGTCGCTCGATCCAGGTGGCCACAGGCCCGAACATCAGGCCGATGACGACCGCCATGAGGACTGGCGACAGCACGAATTCGGCGGTGTCCAGTGCGAACACCACGGCCACAAGGCCGACGGCGATCGTGCCGAGCTGGGCACCCTTCGACAGGAGCACCTCGACGTTGGAGCGCGGCGGGAGCCGCACGATGGGCGGCTTCTTGAAGATCCGCTGCTGCATGATGCTCTGTGTTTTCCGGCTGGACTCGGCGGTCGAAACGCCGTTTCATGCGCCCGGGTTCCTTCGTCGCGAAGGGAAAGCGGAACCGCGGCCGCACCGGCGCGTTGAACGGTTCCAGCAGAAGAGGAAGAACCTTCATGAGCCCAAGCCAGGCAAGCCCCGACGATGCCGGGACCGCAGCGCGTCCGAAGATCGCGTCCCGCGAGGAATTCGAACAGCAGATCGCGATCCTCAAGGAGGAGATGGAACTGCTGAAGGCTCAGCTCGCACGGTCCTCGGAACGCTCGGCATCGGCTGCGCGCAAGGCGGCGCAGAGCGGGGCGGAGAACCTCCGCGAGCATGGTGAGGCGGCCCTCCACGAGCTGCGCGCCGGAGCGCGTGACGTCGAGGCGCAGCTCATGGCCAGCGTGCGCGAGAAGCCGGTGACGTCGCTCGCCATGGCGGCCTGCGTCGGCTTCCTGTTCGCCCTGATCGCGCGCCGCTAGAGGGCGGCCGCGTGCTCGCAACGCTCGTCGCCGCGCTCGCTTCGCTCGATACATCTCGCGTGAAGCGGCGGGTTCGTCGCGCCGTGATCGACTACGCCTTTGCCGGCGTCGCCTTCCTTCTCGGCGTCGGCTTCCTGCTTGCCGCCGCCTTCATCTGGGCGGCCGCGCGCTTCGGGGCCTTCGAGGCGGCGCTGGGATTCGGCTTCGGGTTCCTGTCGCTTGGCGCCATCATCATGGTGATACACCGGCTGGTCGTCGCCCGCCGTGCCCGGCGGCGCGCCGAGCGCGAGAAGGCCGAGCAGTTCCGCTCCTTCGCGACCGCCGCGGCGCTGGCGGCCGTCCCGGCTCTGGTCCGCAAGGCCGGCGTGCTCGGAACGCTGGCGCTGCCGCTGGCGGCGCTCGCAGCCTTCGCGATCTGGCAGGAGAACAGGCCGCGTCCGCGCGACGACCTGGACTGAAGCATCGACGGGTTGCGGAGGTTCAGGCCACCGCTGCGTGCGGATCCGGCACCAGAACCTTCAACGCCCTGGGATGGATTTCGAGGACCGTCTCCTTTTCCAGCGCCGCCAGTTCTCCGTCGATCACGCAGCGGTGTCGATTCGTCGGCGACCGGATCTTCAGCGTCGCCTTCTCGCATTCGTGGATTTCCACGATCTCCGTCTCCTGCCACCGGCCGAGCGTCATCGCGAGGAACAGCCAGGCCAGTTCCAGCCGGTTTGCGGTGCCGGCGACATAGATGCCGAGCACGCCGCCATCGGGCGTATCGGCGTAGGGAAGGTGGCCCTGGCCGAACAGGTTGTTGGAGATACCGAGGCCGGTGGTCGTCGTTCGAATCTCGGCCTCACCGATGTCCAGCGCGATGTCGATGGCCGGCGGGTGGCGCAGAACCGCGACGGCCGCTCGCACCGATGCCCAGATCTTGCCGATGCGCGACCCGTATTCGAAGCGGGAGCGCAGCTGGACCATGCGGGCATGCAGCCCGATCGAGAACTGGTGGACGAAGGGACGGCCGTTCGCCGTGGCGATGTCGACCGCCTTCATATGCCCGAGCGCGTGTCCCTCGATTGCCTCTTCAAGGGTGAGCGGCACTCCGAGGCCGCGCGCGAACAGGTTCATCGTGCCCGCCGGCAGCACTGCCAGTGCCTTGTTTCCGTTCATCAGCGCCGCCGCCGCGGCCGAGATGGTTCCGTCGCCGCCGCCGGCCAGCACCACGTCGACGTCCTGCCTCGCCGTTGCACGCTCGAGTGCTTTCACGATCTCCCGGCCACGGACGATCTCGATGTCCACGCCGTGTCCCGCTCTTTCCATCGTGCGGACGAGAAAATCCGACAGGGCGTCCAGGTCGGTCGTGCGCAGGGTGCCGCCGTCGCGGTTCAGGATCGCGAGAAACTGCATGGGCTCCAGGGTCCGGTCAGGGTGGGAGAAGCACGCACGGACATGCGCGCGTCCCAACGTCGGGAAGGGTGACGGGTTCCGCCGGATTCATGCTGCGGGAGACGTCAAATCTCGCGCCGCACCATGCGGAACCACTTCAAAGTCACGGCGTTGTGAGCAGGTGAAAGGGCCACGCGACCGGCGTCACCTGCAAGTTCTGTCAGTCGCGCGGCCCATGCATCCGAAAATGCACAAGGAGACCATAACATGATCCGCAAGCTTTTGGCGACCACCGCCCTCGCAGCCCTGATGTCCACCGGCGCCTACGCCCAGACCACTGCACCGACCACCACCCAGCCCGGCGCGACCGTGCAGGATCCGGCCATGCAGAACACCGCTGCGGGCGAGAACCGCATGGTCACGCAGGCCGACGGCAACCTCGCTTCCAACATCATCGGCGAGACCGTCTACAACAGCACCGCCGACGACGCCGAGAGCATCGGTGAAGTCAACGACATCGTCATCGGCGCGGACGGCTCGATCGAAGCGCTGGTGATCGGCGTGGGCGGCTTCCTCGGCATCGGCGAGAAGGACGTGGCCATCGAGTACGATCTGGCCGAATGGGTCGAGCGTGACAATGACCGCTGGATCGTCGTTCCCACGACCACCGATGCCCTGAAGGCGCAGCCCGAGTTCGACCGTCTCGCCTACCAGCCGATGCCGGAAGGCACGCAGGTCGGCCAGACCGAGCCTGCAACGGCCGAGGATCTCGCCGCGGCCCCGGTCGAGGGTGATGGCCAGGCTGCCGCTCCGGCGACGGATCGCCAGGCAACCACCGCCGCGCCTGCGGCCGAGGGCCAGGCGAACCAGAACATGGCCGCCGAGCAGGACTCCGACGTCGACGTGGTCGTCGTCGAGCCGAACGGCACCGAGCAGCCGGCTGCCGGCGAGCAGACCGCAGCCGGTCAGCAGACCGCTCCGGCTGCGGGCACGGACGAGACCCGCACGGCGGCGATCGACCGCTCGACGCTTCAGCCGATGGCTGCCGAGGACCTGACGGCCGAGAACATCATCGGCAGCACCGTCTACGGCAACAACGAGGAGAATGTCGGCGAAGTCGGCGATCTCGTGATGAGCCAGGACGGCCAGATCGACGCGGTCATCATCGACGTCGGCGGTTTCCTCGGCATCGGCGAGAAGGAAGTCGCGGTCGGCATGGACAATCTCGAGTTCATGCTCGACGAGAACGGCAACCGCTACCTCTACACGCCGTTCACGCAGGAGCAGCTCGAGGCGCAGCCCGCTTACGACGAGACGAACTATGCCAACAGCCGCGACGAGATGCGGATGGTCGTCCCCAACTGATCGATCGGCACAGGCTCTCTGACCGAGCCGATGCCGGAGGGCCCCGTCGCGCAAGCGGCGGGGCCTTTCCCGTATTGGCGGCGTTCTTATAAACAGTGAGCGGGGCATCGTTCACAAAAAATAGACGATCCATTCTGAATCCCCAGCCTTTCATTTCCCGTCGGAACGCCGAAATATCGTCCTGAACAGAAACAAGCGGGTCCGCCCGCGACGAGCGAAAGGACGAGACCAATGCTCGACCAGATCAAGGGCCTTCATCACGTCACCTCCATGGCGCGCGACGCCCAGGAAAACAACGCCTTCTTCACCCACAAGCTCGGCCTGCGCCGGGTCAAGAAGACCGTCAACTTCGACGCGCCCGACGTCTACCATCTCTATTATGGCGACGAGCAGGGGACGCCGGGATCGGTGATGACCTACTTCCCCTTCCCCAACATCGGCCCGCGCCGCGGCGGCGCCGGCGAGGTCGGCACCACGGTTTTCGCCGTTCCGGAGGGATCGCTGCCGTTCTGGCGTGAGCGGCTGGCCGCCCAGGGCGTCGCCGGGCTTTCGGAAGGCGAGAGCTTCGGCGAGAAGCGGCTTTCCTTCACCGGACCCGACCACGACGAGTTCGCGCTCGTCGAGGCGAAGGACGACGCGCGCCGGCCCTGGACGAAGGGCAGCGTGGCCGGCGACGAGGCGATCCGCGGCTTCCACTCGGTGTCACTGCGGCTGCGCGACGGCGGTGCGACGGAGGAACTGCTGACCTTCATGGGCTACCAGCCGGTGGACAAGTCGGGCGCCGTCACGCGCCTAGCCGTGCCGGGCGGTAACGGCGCGCACGTCATCGACGTCGAGACGATCGCCGGCAACCGCGCCGATCTCGGCGCCGGCTCGGTCCACCACGTCGCCTTCGCGGTGGAAAACCGGGCGAAGCAGCTCGAGGTGCGCAAGGCGCTGATGGACACCGGCTACCAGGTGACGCCGGTGATCGACCGCGACTATTTCTGGGCGATCTATTTCCGCACCCCGGGCGGCGTGCTGTTCGAGGTCGCCACCAACGAGCCGGGCTTCGACCGCGACGAGGACACCGCGCATCTCGGACAGGCGCTCAAGCTGCCGACCCAGCACGAGCATCTGCGCAAGATCCTGGAGAGCCATCTCCAGCCGATCGCCGACTGACCGCAGAAAGGACCGACCCGATGTCCACCGACAGCTACGTCCACCGCCGGGCCGAAGGCGCGCCCGGCGGGCCGCTGGTCTTCGCCTTCCACGGCACCGGCGGCGACGAGCACCAGCTCGTCGACCTCGCCCGCGAACTCGTGCCGGGCGCCACCATCGTGTCGCCGCGCGGCGACGTCTCGGAGTTCGGCGCGGCGCGCTTCTTCCGCCGCACGGGGGAGGGCGTCTACGACATGGACGACCTCGCCCGGGCGACGGCGAAGATGGCCGGGTTCGTGCAGGCGCACGTCGCGGCCGAAAACCCGTCGCGCGTGCTTGCCTTCGGCTATTCCAATGGCGCCAACATCCTCGCCACCGTGCTTTTCGCGCATCCGGATCTGTTCGACGCGGTGGTGCTGATGCATCCTCTGATCCCGTTCCATCCGGCGATCGCCGGCTCGCTCGATGGCCGACCGATCCTGATCACCGCCGGCCAGCGCGACCCGATCTGTCCGCCGACCCTGACCCACCGGCTGGAAAGCTGGCTCGAGGAAGCGGGCGCCTCCGTCACCCTGCAGTGGCACCCGGGCGGCCACGAATTGCGGCCCGACGAGGTCGCCGCCGCCGCCCGCCATTTTGCCGCTGCCGTCTCCGGAAGGAACCCGTCATGACCGAAGCATCCGTCACCGTCGAACATGAGGACTACGGTTCCAAGGGCCGCTATTTCGTTCGCGCGCCGGGTGGCGCCGTGGCCGAGATGACTTTCTCCAAGGTGGGAGAAAGCCGAATCATCATCGACCACACCGAGGTCCCCGACGCGTTCCGGGGCCAGGGCATTGGCCTGATGCTCGTCACCCGCGCCGTTGAAGACGCCCGCGCCGGCGGCAAGTCCATCATCCCGCTCTGTCCCTTCGCCCGCGAACAGTTCCGCCGCCACCATGAATGGGCCGACGTGCTGAACGGGTGAGACGCGGGGCAGGCATCGCCTGTCCCACATTCACGCCGTCGCCCGGTCTCGGTCTCGGGCCCGCCCGGCAATCCGGCGTTAACCACCGGATGCGCCGAAACCCCTGCATTCATGCGGCATTCATCGTGCCGGACGGATTCTCCATCCCGCGCGCCGGGCCGTCGCCCGCCGCCAAAGGGGAGAGTTCAAGATGCATCGCCTTCTCGTGCTTGCCGCCGTCGGCGCTTCCACCTTCGCGGCCTCCGGCCTGCCCGCCTCCGCCGCCTCGCAGGTCCACTACTGCCCGCCCGAGGCGCGCGGCGTCGTCAGCCACACCGGCGACGCGGCCTGGACGGCGACGAACCAGTCGAGCCGGGTCACCGGAACCCGTGTCGAGACGATCGGCGGCCAGCCATCGCTCGTCTGCGTCTACCGCATGTTCGGCGGCGACTACTGGATCCACCGCCGCCCCGAGGCGCCGTTCATGCAGTGCAACGGTGGCGACATGGGCTCCGGCCGCCTCGGTTTCCTGTGCGTGCGCGGGTGACATGAGCTAGCCTGCTGCCTCGTGCACACGGAGATTCGCCCATGACCGCTCCCGTCATCCAGTTCGAGGAAACCGCCCGCGGCGGCCGCTACTTCGTCCCCATGCCGAACGGCGAGGATTCTCGCCTCACCTTCGTGCGGGCAGGGGAGGGGCGGATCGTGGCCGACCACACCTTCGTGCCGGTGCCCTATCGCGGCGACGGCATCGCCGAGGCGCTGGTCGAGCGGCTGGTGGCGGATGCCCGGGCGCAGGGGCTCACCATCACGCCCGCCTGCTGGTACGTCGCCGACGAGATCGCCCGCCACGCGCCGGAGTGGGACGACGTTCTGGCGCGGTGAAGCGCCAGGGCATCCGGCTTCGGGCACCCGCGCGGTGTGCGGTCGGGCGCCTCGGTTTGACCCGCGTCAAGCCATCTTGAGGAACGCTGTCCTAATATCCATATCAGCCCGAGTTGGACCGGCTTCAGGAGAAGCGGTCCGTCACCTCGAGCCGAACCGGTGCCGCGAAGCGGGCCGGGGTTGGGAATGGAGACAGGCATATGAACATCGAGAAATACTCCGAGCGGGTCCGCGGCTTCATCCAGTCCGCGCAGACCATGGCGCTGTCGCGCAACCACCAGCAGTTCATGCCCGAGCACGTGCTGAAGGTCCTCGTCGACGACGAGGAGGGCCTCGCGGCCAACCTGATCGAGCGGGCCGGCGGCCGGCCGAAGGACGTCCAGTCGGGCGTCGAGACGGCGCTCAAGGCGCTGCCGCAGGTCGAGGGCGGCAATGGCCAGCTCTATCTGTCGCAGCCGGTCGCCAAGGTGTTCGCCACCGCGGAGGACATGGCGAAGAAGGCGGGCGACAGCTTCGTCACCGTCGAGCGCCTGCTCACCGCGCTCGCCGTCGAGAAGTCGGCGAAGTCGGCCGACATCCTCGCCAGGGCCGGTGTCACGGCGCAGGCGCTCAACGCCGTCATCAACGACATCCGCAAGGGCCGCACGGCCGATTCGGCCAATGCCGAGCAGGGTTTCGAGGCGATGAAGAAATATGCGCGCGATCTGACGGCCGATGCCCGTTCGGGCAAGCTCGATCCGGTGATCGGCCGCGACGACGAGATCCGCCGCACCATCCAGGTGCTGTCGCGCCGCACCAAGAACAACCCCGTGCTGATCGGCGAGCCCGGCGTCGGCAAGACCGCCATCGCCGAGGGCCTGGCGCTGCGCATCGTCAATGGCGACGTGCCGGAGAGCCTGAAGGACAAGCGCCTGATGGCGCTCGACATGGGCTCGCTGATCGCCGGCGCCAAGTATCGCGGCGAGTTCGAGGAGCGGCTGAAGGCCGTGCTGTCGGAGGTCACGTCGGCCGAGGGCGAGATCATCCTGTTCATCGACGAGATGCACACGCTGGTCGGCGCCGGCAAGGCGGAGGGCGCGATGGACGCGTCCAACCTGCTCAAGCCCGCGCTCGCCCGCGGCGAGTTGCACTGCGTCGGCGCCACCACGCTCGACGAGTACCGCAAGCACGTCGAGAAGGACGCCGCCCTTGCCCGCCGCTTCCAGCCGGTCTTCGTCAACGAGCCGACGGTCGAGGACACCGTCTCGATCCTGCGCGGCCTGAAGGAGAAGTACGAGCAGCACCACAAGGTACGCATCTCGGACTCCGCGCTGGTTGCCGCCGCGACCCTGTCCAACCGCTACATCGCCGACCGCTTCCTGCCCGACAAGGCCATCGACCTCGTCGACGAGGCCTCCTCGCGCGTGCGCATGCAGGTCGATTCCAAGCCCGAGGAACTCGACGAGATCGACCGCCGCATCCTGCAGCTGAAGATCGAGCGCGAGGCGCTGCGGGTCGAGAAGGACGAGGCCTCCAAGGACCGCCTCGCGCGTCTGGAGCAGGAGCTGACCGGTCTGGAGGAGCAGTCCTCCGGCATCACCTCGCGGTGGCAGGCCGAGAAGCAGAAGCTCGGTCTGGCCGCCGACCTGAAGCGTCAGCTCGACGAGGCGCGCAACGATCTCGCCATCGCCCAGCGCAAGGGCGAGTTCCAGAAGGCAGGCGAGCTCGCCTATGGCCGCATCCCCGAGCTCGAGAAGAAGCTCGTCGAGGCCGAGGCGCAGGACGGCAAGTCGTCCATGGTCCAGGAGGAGGTCACGCCCGACAACATCGCCCAGGTCGTCTCGCGCTGGACCGGCATTCCGGTCGACAGGATGCTGGAGGGCGAGCGCGACAAGCTCCTGCGCATGGAAGACGAGATCGCGCGCCGGGTCGTCGGCCAGGGCGAGGCCGTGCAAGCGGTTTCGAAGGCCGTCCGCCGTGCTCGCGCCGGGCTGCAGGACCCGAACCGGCCGATCGGCTCGTTCATGTTCCTCGGCCCGACGGGTGTCGGCAAGACCGAACTCACCAAGGCGCTCGCGTCCTTCCTGTTCGACGACGAGAACGCCATGGTGCGCATCGACATGTCGGAGTTCATGGAGAAGCACTCGGTCGCCCGGCTCATCGGCGCGCCTCCCGGCTATGTCGGCTACGAGGAGGGCGGGTCGCTGACGGAGGCGGTGCGTCGCCGTCCCTATCAGGTCGTGCTGTTCGACGAGATCGAGAAGGCGCATCAGGACGTCTTCAACGTGCTCTTGCAGGTGCTCGACGACGGCCGCCTCACCGACGGGCAGGGTCGCACGGTCGATTTCCGCAACACGCTGATCATCATGACGTCGAACCTCGGCGCCGAATATCTGGTCTCGCTGCGCGACGACCAGGACGTCGATGCCGTCCGGTCGGACGTGATGGGCACGGTGCGCGGCCACTTCCGGCCGGAGTTCCTGAACCGCATCGACGAGGTCATCCTGTTCCACAGGCTGCGCCGCGCCGACATGGGCCAGATCGTGCGCATCCAGCTGAAGCGGCTGGAGAAGCTGCTTGCCGACCGCAAGATCGCGCTCGACCTCGACGACACCGCGATCGAGTGGCTGGCCGAGAAGGGCTACGACCCGGCCTATGGCGCGCGCCCCCTGAAGCGCGTCATGCAGAAGGAGCTGCAGGATCCGCTCGCCGAGAAGATCCTGCTCGGCGACATCCGCGACGGTCAGACCGTCGTCATCGCCTCCGGCTCCGACCGCCTGCTGTTCCGGCCGCGGGCGCAGGTGGTGAGCGAAGCCGCCTGACCCGACCGCCCGTCCTCTCCCCCATGGAAACGAGGGGCTGGAGGACGGGCGCGACCGGGACGGAGCGGCGACGCTCAGTGCTCGACGACGCCCCCCTCTGCCTTGCCGGGCATCTCCCCCTCGGGGGGAGATCACGCTTGGCCGGTTTGGCCCAATCGGCACCCTTGCAGTACCGGCGTCGACGCCGAAGCTGCCGTTCTCCCTCCTTGAGGGGGAGATGCGCGGCAAGGAAGAGGGGGGTGTCGTCGAGCACCAACGCTTCCCTTTTCGAGAGGAAGGGAAGCAAGGTCTCCTGCGGCCGCATCCGCAACCACCCGCGTCAACCATATCAAACGCTTGTGGAAAATCCGTCCACGCCTCCGCCACCTCGCGCTGCAGCGCCATGCCGAGAGCGTCTTCCGCAAGGCCCTGATCGACGAGACGGGGTGGAGCACGGCCGACCTGGAGCAGGTGCTCGGCGCCGGCGGTGAGCCGTACGGCGGGCGCCCGCGCCCGCCCCGCCCTTCACGCACCGCGCCCTGTTCGCTACTCTCTATTCGGCATTCGCCATTCGCGCTCACACGCCGCCGCCGCCATCTTCATGTCCCGTTCATGTGGAACCCTGCATCGTAACGACGCATTTCCAGGCTGCGCGCGCCTTTCCGCGACGTGGCCGCAGACCGAGATGAGGGATATGATTCCACGACACCTGCTCCTTTCCGCCGCAACTGCCGTGACGGCCGGCCTGGCATCCATCGCATCGGCGGCCGTGTCGGAGACCGGCGCGCCGTCGGCGGCGCGGCTGGCGGCGCCCGGGCTGCAGCTCGCTCAGAGCGACGGCGTCGACGTCTACGTCGATTCGCGCGGCCGACGGGTCCTCGTCGACGCCCGGACCGGCGAGGTGATTGCGGTGGAGGAGCGCCGCTCCGGCATAGACCGGCTCCGCGACGCCGGCATCCTGTCGTCGATTCCCGGCGATCCGGCAGCCGTCGAGCGCTACCGCCGCTTTCGCGAGCAGCAGCTCGGGCTGCGCGAGCCTCCGGGGCCGGACGACGTGCCGCTCTACGACGACCGGCGCTATGGCCGGAACGACGGCTTCGACGATTTCGGTGACGATCCGTTCGGCGACGACGACTATCGCATCTACCGCGAGCGCAATCGCCCGATCGAGCGGCGCCCGCTGCCGGCTCATCCCGACGAACGGACCGCGCGTGGCGAACCCGCCGAGCGTCTGCCGCTCCCCGAGAATCCGGTCACCGGTTCGACTCCGCCGCGGAGCGTCGAGCCGGCCGTCCGACCCGGCGAAGGCCCGCCGGCCGTCGTCCAGGCGCCGAAGATCGAGACCGAGCGGGTGGCGCGGCTGCAGATCCTGCTCGACCGCGCCGGCGTCTCGCCCGGCGTCATCGACGGCAAGATGGGCTCGAACGTCCAGAAGGCGCTCGACGCGCTGGCCGAGATGACGGGCGACCGGCTCGACCCGACCGATGCCGCGACGATCGAGGCCTCGCTGGCCGATACCGGCGGCCCTGCATTCGTCACCTACGAATTGACGGCCGAGGACGTCGCCGGCCCCTACGTCGCGTCGATCCCGGAGGACTACGGCCATAAGGCCACGCTCGACCGGCTGTCCTTCACCTCGACGTCGGAGATGCTGGCCGAGCGCTTCCACATGGACGAGGACTATCTGAAGGCGATCAATCCGAGCGTCGACTTCAACCGGCCGGGCATGCTGGTCCGGGTCGCCAATCCCGGCAAGCCGAAGACCGGCTCCGTCGAGCGGATCGTCGCCGACAAGGGCCGCAAGCAGGTGCGGGCCTACGACGTCGACGGCAATCTGGTCGCCGCCTATCCGGCCACGATCGGGTCGACCGACACGCCGTCTCCGTCGGGCACGGTGAAGGTCGAGCGGATCGCGCTCGATCCGCAGTACACCTACAATCCGAAGATCAACTTCAAGCAGGGCGACAACGACAAGGTTCTCACCATTCCGCCCGGCCCGAACGGGCCGGTCGGCACGGTGTGGATCGCGCTGTCGAAGCCCACCTACGGCATCCACGGCACGCCGGAGCCCTCGCGCATCGGCAAGACCAACAGCCATGGCTGCGTGCGGCTCACCAACTGGGATGCGGCCGAACTCGCGAAGATGGTCAAGCCGGGCATCTTCGTGCAGTTCATCGACTGACCGGCTGGCGACCGGCGCGCGCCCGCAGCCGGCAGGCATGCCGGATGCGCGGGCAGTGGCGAGAGGAGGGGCGGCCCCGGGGCCGCCCTTCGTCGTTCCGGGGACGGCAGCCGCCTGTCTCGTTCCGGCGGCGCGTCAAGGCGAGTCGCGATCTAACCGATCCGCTCCGCACGCTTCAGGTCTTCGTCTTCGCGCCGGTCTCTCACCCGAAACCGGTGCCCACGTTCGGGGGACATGCTTCAGCGCGCGGCGCTGGCCAGCCGCAGCGACCCGGCGGCGCCGGTGGACAGCAGGGCGTCGATGCGCTGCCGCTCGGCCTGGAAAGCCGCCAGTTCCTCGTCCTTCAGAGCGCGTCCGTTCGGCAGGCGAACGCGCATCGGATCGACCTTGGCGCCGTTGACCAGAAGTTCGTAGTGCAGGTGCGGTCCGGTGGACATGCCGGTCGAGCCGACATAGCCGATCACCTGGCCCTGGCGAACGCGGGCGCCGGGGACGACGCCCTTCGCGAAGCGGCTCTGGTGGTTGTAGGAGCTCTCGTAGCCGTTGGCGTGGCGGATGATGGTCTGCCGGCCATAGCCGCCCGCCCATCCGGCCTTCTTCACCACGCCCGAGCCGGCGGCGATGATCGGCGTGCCGGTCGGCGCCGCCCAGTCGACGCCGGTGTGCATCTTCACGTAGCCGAGGATCGGGTGGCGGCGCTTGCCGAAGCCGGAGCGGAACTTGCCGTTCGGCAGCGGATTGCGCAGCAGGAACTGGCGGGCGCTGCGGCCGTCGGCATCGAAATAGTCCACCGTGCCGTCAGCCATCCGGAAGCGGTAGAAGGCGCGCTCGTTGCCGCCGAAGTTCGCGCGCACATAGAGCAGTTCGGATTCCTCCGAGGCCGTGTCGTCCTCGCTCGGCTGCGAGAAGAACACGTCGATGGCGTCGGTCGGGTTGATCCGCGACTGGAAGTCGACGTCGGCCGCGACCAGCCGGATCAGCTGCTTGGTCATGTCGCTCGACATGCCGTAGGAATAGGCCGCCCGGTAGATGCCGTCATACACCCGCGGAAGCTCGCCGCGCATGCGGACCGGCGGACGGTCGTCGTCGAAGGCGGCGATGACGGCGGCACTTTTCTCCGGCTCGTCGGCCGGGACGTACTGGTTGCGGTCGTCGAGCGCGATGGTGACCAGATGCGTCTGGCGGTCGTAGAGGCTGGTGCGCACGATCCGCGGCTGATCGCCCGCCGCCTCGATGCCGAGCCGCAGCACCGTGCCCGGCTTCAGCGCTGGCGCATTCATGATCCTGCCGATGGCCTCGGCCATGCCCGTCGCATCGCTTTCGGTGAAACCTGCGTCCGCCAGCACGTCGACCGTCGGGCGGTCGTTGCGGACGATCAGGATCTCTTCCGCGAAGCTCGGCGCGGCGGTGACGTCGTTGTTGCGGTGCGCCACCGAGACGTTCTCCTGGACGATGCGCACGCCGTAGGACTGCGTCAGCGTCGCGGTCGCCGCCGATTCGCCGAAGCGCAGCGGGTCCACATAGTGCAGCGCGGCGAGCTGCACCTCGCCGTCGGTCAGGATGGCACCGG